>CAWAXL010000027.1:0-32233 GCA_963785995.1 uncultured Alphaproteobacteria bacterium | reverse complement strand
AGGGGATCGCCGGTCTTGCTAATCCGCGCGGCTTTGTCCTGGTCGACAAATATCAGCGCAATCCAGCCTATAAGAACATATTCGCGGTCGGCGTTTGCATCGCCATTCCACCGTTCGAGCCAACGCCAGTGCCGGTCGGCGTTCCAAAAACCGGATACATGATGAAATCGATGGTCGCCGCTGTCGCCGAAAACATTCGTGATCTGATCGCCGGCAAGGAGCCGTGCCGGAAACCGACCTGGAGCGCCGTTTGCCTCGCGGATTTCGGCAATAGTGGCGTCGCCTTCGTCGCTGTGCCGCAGAATCCGCCGCGCGATATCAATTGGACTGGGGAAGGCTACTGGGTCCATTTGGCGAAAGTGGCGTTCGAAAAATACTTCATGCGCAAAGTCCGCAAGGGTCTGACCGAACCTGTTTACGAGCGCCTGATCATGAAGGCCATTGGTGTCAACCGGCTGCACCCTGAAACGCCGCCGGCGGCGCCTGGCCCCGTGTGAATGGGTGCGCGTTGAAGTGGTAGAGAGAGGCAATATGAATAAGGACTGGTCTGATATCACCGTGGAAATGTCGGCCGCGGTCAGGGAACTCCGCGCCGGGACGCCAAACGTCATGAAGGGCTTCTCGGCGCTGGCGCGCGCGGCTCTCGAACCACAGGCTCTGGATGTCAAAACCAAGGAACTGATTGCCCTGGCAATTTCCGTGGCGACGCGATGCGACGCTTGCATTGCGTTCCATGCGGAGTCCGCGGTCAAGCAGGGAGCGACCCGCGACGAAGTCATGGAGACCATGGGAATGGCCGTCTATATGGGCGCCGGCCCTTCCGTCATGTATGCGGCGCAAGCTGTCGAGGCCTATGACCAGTTCAAGAAACAGCTCGCTCCCGCGACGGTAGACTGATCTTCCAGTACCGCCCCGGCGCCAGAGGGGTTTTTGCAATCGTCATCAGTTGGTCATGCGCCGGGATTATCCGATTCGCATGGACGACTATTTGTTCAGTTATGCCGCCCCATCGGATCCGCCCGTCAAGCGCCAGCTGATCCGGTTCGTCGAAAAGGCGACGGGTCAGCCGGCTCTTAAGCGCCTTTATCTTGACAATCACCGATCTCCACGGCCGGCCGAAAGCTTTTGGGCGGCGGCGATCCGCTGTTTGGCGCTCAATGTGGTCTACGACGCGGCAGCTTTGGCGCAGCTGCCCAGCACGGGGCCGGTGGTCGTGGTCGCCAACCATCCTTATGGCGTACTGGACGGCATCGTGATTTCCTGGCTTGTACAGAAGGTGAGGCCGGATTTCGTGGTGCTCACCAATGCGGTGTTGATGCGCGCCGAGGAAATCCGCGACTTCATTCTTCCGATTGATTTTTCCGACACGCCTGAGGCTCGCGAGATCAATATTAAATCGCGCGCCGCGGCCCGGGCTCATTTGGACAATGGCGGCGCAGTAGTGGTGTTTCCCGCCGGTGCCGTGTCGACCGCGCCCGATCGGCTGGGACTCCGCCCAGCGGTCGACTCCCGCTGGCAGCCATTCGTCGCCCAGCTCATTCAAAGATCGAAGGCAACGATTGTGCCGTTCTGGTTCGGCGGTCAGAACAGCCGTCTGTTCCAAATCGCCAGCCACATTAGCCAGACATTGCGTCTTTCGTTGATCTTTCGCGAAGTCAAAACGAGGATCGGCGCGACACTGCCAGTGGTGATCGGGGCTCCGATTTCATTCGAGGAAATTGCCGACATCAAGGATCGCCAGCTGCTGGCTGACGCCTTGAGGTCGCGCACCTATGCCCTCGCGCCTCAACGTCCTCCGTCAGCAAAAACCGCGCGCGAAAAAAAACATGCGGCGGCTCGGCGTTTATCGAGAAACAAACTCTCCAGGTAATCGCATCAGCCTTTGCCCAACACGAATAGTGCTTCCCTCCCGAATATTTTCGCACAGCGTAAAACCGTCAGGCGCGAAAACAATGATTGTGGATCCGTGCTCGAACCAGCCCATCTCCTCACCCTTCCGGAACGGTGCGTCGCAGATAAAAATATCGGGCCCTCGATGCTTCGCGTTGAGCAGAGCATTGAGAAAATGCAGCCGGATGCTTGCGACGAGGATCGCCGCGACCGGGACCAATGTGACGACGTGGTCGGTCTTTGTCAGCCTGGTTTTGAGCAAGGCGCGCTCATTCTTGCAAAACAGTCTCTCGATCCGTTTCAGCGCGATTGGATTGACGTTCCAGGTGTCTCCCGAAATATAGGTCACCTGTTCCACGTGGCAGTCGTAAGGGGCGTGGAAGCGATGGTACATGCTGGATGTCAGCCGCAAGGTCACGTAGCGCCCATTGCGATAGAGGCGCACGAGATCGGGATCACAAAGCAGATCCGGCAGCGTGTAGGGAAACCCTTTAATCTGGAGCAATTCGGTGCCGGCGATCGAGCCGGACGCACCAATGATTGCATCGCACGGGCTGACGAGCACAGTCGCGTCGGTATCGATCGGGCGGGCGCCGTCCTTAAGCTGCCGGGTGAAGCAATCATGCATACTCTTGAACTGCGTCGTCTTGGCTTCGCTGAGATCAAGGTCCGAGAAGAGCCGCCAAATGCCGATTGACAAATCTCGAATAAGGGGCTGCTCAATTTGGCTGAACCATCCCATGAACTGCGTCGCCAGACGGCGGGGAATTCGGTTGGTCAGAAGAAAATTGAGGTCCTCCTGTTGGGAGACCTGGTTGATGAGAGATCGAAAACTCATGATGCGCAAACCCTGTCGCAATAGGCATTGAATTGATGGCGTCGGACTACACAACAATCGCATTGTACGCCCTGGGTGCGGCCGCTGTGACGGTGGCGCTGGCGAAATTGAAGACCAGGCTTGAGCTGTCGAAGGCAAAGCACCGGTCCTTGACCGGGCACGCCCGAATGGCGCGACGGATCGCGTCGCTCATACCCTTCTACGAATATGACGAGGCGCGGTTCTTTCGCTCCGACAATCCGCCCGAAGAAATCGCGGCGCTGCGACGTACCGGGTTTCAGCGCCTGTCGGAACTCTATTGCGATCGGTTCGCAAAGACGCGAAAGCTCACGGAAGAGGTCAAGGAAAGCATTTCCGACCTTCAATTCACCGACGCCTATCGGGTGCCATTCCAATATAGCCGTTTCGTGCGCGAACATCTCAGCGCCGGTGCATTTGTGCAATCCTCTTCCGGTGTCACCCTCACCGATCTGGACGGCAATTGCTTCTACGATCTGACGGGCTCCTATGGCGTCAATGTCTTTGGCTATGATTTTTATAAGACTTGCATCGAGCGTGGCAGTCAACTTGTCCGCGAGCTTGGTCCGGTTCTTGGCCCTTATCATCCCGTGATTGCCTACAATGTGAGGCGGCTGAAGGAGATTTCCGGGCTCGACGAAGTATCGTTTCACATGTCCGGAACCGAGGCGGTCATGCAGGCGGTCCGGCTCGCACGCTACCACACGCGGCGATCGCATCTGGTGCGCTTCTGTGGCGCCTATCATGGTTGGTGGGGCGACGTGCAGCCGGGCATGGGCAATCCCGTTCCCGCGCATGAGACATATACTTTGCAGGACATGTCCGACGCTGCGCTTCATGTGCTGCGGAGCCGCCGTGATATTGCGTGCGTCTTGATCAATCCTCTCCAGGCGCTTCACCCGAACGCCGGTGCGCCGGCCGATTCCGCTTTGGTCGACAGCTCCCGGAGCATGCATTTCGACAAAGACGCCTACACGGATTGGCTGAAACGCCTGCGGGCGGTCTGCAGCGAGCGCAACATCGTCCTGATCTTCGACGAGGTCTTCGTCGGCTTCCGCCTGGCGCCCGGCGGGGCGCAGGAATATTTCGGCGTACGGGCCGATCTTGTCACCTACGGGAAGACTCTGGGCGGCGGCCTCCCGATCGGCGCCGTCTGCGGCCGCCGTGAGCTGATGAGGCGCTACCGCGACGACCGCCCGGTGGACATCTGCTTTGCCCGCGGAACATTCAACTCCCATCCCTATGTGATGGGCGCGATGCATGAGTTTCTTGAACGGCTCGACACGCCTGAGATTCGTGGATTGTATCGAAATCTCGATGCGGTGTGGACAGATCGGGCCGACCGGCTCAATCGGTTGCTGGGGAACAAGGGGCTGCCCGTGCAGGTGGCGAATATGTCCTCCATCTGGAGCGTCTTTTACACGCAGCCCTCGCGTTACAATTGGATGTTCCAATTCTATCTGCGTGCCGAGGGATTGGCGCTGAGCTGGGTTGGAACGGGGCGGATCATTTTCAGTTTGAATTATACCGATGCGGATTTTGAAGCGGTTACGGAGCGCTTTGTGGCTGCCGCCAAAGCCATGCAGAATGACGGCTGGTGGTGGGGCGACGGGGTTACGACGAACAAATCGATCAGACGGCAGATCCTGCGCGAAATGATCGTTCGCCGCTTCTCACCGGGGGCGGCGCCCCGGTGAGTTGTCGCAAACCCGCCGCAGCCACTAATCATAGACGTGCTGTTCGGGGGTCATCGTATCGAACAATTCGCCCCGCAGCAGATAAAGAGGGGCGCGGTGATACAGTTTGATATCGTGATAGGGATCGGTCAAAATCTTTGTCATCCATACCAGCCCGGTCTGGACGTCTTTGATAAAAAACAATTGCACGGTCCGGTAAAGGAGCCCGGCCGCGGCAAGGAATAGCCAGAGCAGCCCCATGTGCCGCACGAATTCTTCGGTATTGGCCGGCGGGTTAAAAATACCAAACAGTGTCGGATAGAAATAAAGCACGAGCGGGGACAGCGCCCAAATCGCCAACAGGATGGCTTTGCGCTTCAAATTATAGCCAACCTTCACGTCTTCCTTGTACTCATGCGTCGCATGATTCACTTCGTCGTAGCCGTCGGGCTCGAAGAAGAAGTGGCCGATCTGCCGAGTCGTCATGGCTGCCAGCCAGCCTGCCAATGCGGCCGCGACCGGATCGGTGAACACCAGCACATAGGCGCAAATGAAGCTGATTGCGCTGACCAGATGCAGGGCCTGGTTGATCCGGCTGTGATGATAATAGCGATGATCGTCCCATCGCTGCATCCTAAGTACCTCAAGAAAGCGGGCCATAATCCTCCCCTATTTACTTCTTGGTCTAAGCACCAAATGTGACAGTCCCGGAACGGTTTCCCAACGAACATCGACTGTGTGGAAGTTCTGCTCGGTTCCTGTCGGACGACAGGAGAGAGCGCTGTTGGGAAGGTCCAAGCGGCGTTTCGCGGTGAAGCGAGAAATGAAGAATTGCGTTTTAGACGGGCTCCTCCAACCGAATCTCTTGCTTGGCGCGCGCTGCGACCTTGCCAAAACGGATGAGAGAGAAATGGCCGAACGGCGGCATTGGAGTATGCTCGAGCAAGCGCACGCCCTGCTGGCGTTCCGTCCAGCGTGCATAGCGCGCCCAAGGGAATTCCAGCCGCCAGCCGATCCTGTTGGTGATCGGCGTCAGGCCCTGTTCGACAAAGCGACGGAAGCCTTTCTCCGCGCCGACGCGGCTCACCAGCACGATCTCACCGCCGGGTTTGAGCACCCGGACGAATTCATCGAGCGTCGCTTCTGGATTTGGAACCGTGGTGACGACCAATTGGGCGACGATGACGTCGAAGGATTGATCGGCGAAGGCCATCCGCTCGGCATCCATGAGCGCCAAGCCCTCGACATTTTTCAAAGATAATTCCTGGACCTTTTCCTGCGCCTTGCGCAGCATTGGTTCGGAGAGGTCGACCCCCACGAGGCGAGTTGAGCGTGCATAATCCGGCAGCGATATGCCGGTCCCGACTCCGACCTCAAGGACGCGTCCGCCGATCCGTTCAGCCGCCTTGATGGCCGCGCGCCGGGCCTGCGCGAACACCGCGCCGAAAACCAGATCATAGATCGGCGCCCAGCGGGCATAAGCCTTCGAAATCGTGTCTTTAGTAACCACCGTCCCCATCGCCCCTCCTTATCCCACAGGCACCCCTTTTGCGCCCGGGACGGCCACCAAGCGGCGGCCAGTTCACGTTTCTCTAGATCACGATGATGAACGTGATCGATTCCAAAAGTTTAGAGCGGGATGCTGGCGGAAAACCGGTTTCCACTTTTCCTCATCCCGCTCTAGGCAAGCCGTGGCTTGCGAGAACCGCCGATCACGACTTTGTTGATGTGCCCGATGAACTGCAGCGCACTTTTCTCCCACGAGCGGGTCAGGGCGAAAGCCCGGCACGCCTCGCGGGAAATTTGAAGCGCGCCCAAGCAAGCCGCGCGGAGATCGTCGTTGAGCACTCCGATGGGATGGTTTCCAACTACGTCCCTTGGGCCGGTCACGGGGAATGCGGCAATCGGGACGCCGCTTGCGAGCGCTTCAAGCTGCACGATTCCGAATGTGTCGGTCCGGCTGGGGAATACGAAGGCGTCGGCGGCAGCCACATGCGCGGCCAAAATTTCACCCTCCAACAACCCAAGAAATTTGGCGTCGGGAAAGCGATGCCGCAGCTCAGCCTCCTGAGGCCCTTCGCCGATGACGACCTTGGTGCCGGGGAGATCCAGCGAGAGAAACGCTTCGAGGTTCTTTTCGACCGCAAGGCGCCCCACGCTCAAGAAAATCGGGCGGGGGAAATCGAGGTCGATCGCGCGTTCCGGCTTGAACGCTTCGGTGTCGACGCCGCGGGTCCACATGCCGAGATTCTTAAATCCCCGGTGCGCAAGCTCGGTCATCAGGGAAGGGGTCGCGGCCATCGTGACGGTGGCGGCGGAATGGAAGCGGCGCAACACCGCGTAGCTCCAATCCTCCGGGATCGGCAGACGCGCCGAGATGTATTCGGGAAATCGAGTCGTATAGCTGGTGGTGAACGGCAATCCGTTTTTCACGCAATAGGCACGCACTACGTGACCTATCGGACCCTCGGTCGCGATATGAATGGCGTCGGGGCATGCTTGCTCGATGCGCCGCACGATTTCCCGCCGGCCTGGCAGAGCCAGCCGCAGATTGGGATCGGTCGGCAGGGGAATGGCATAAAAGCCTTCGGGCGAAAGAAAATCGATCGTGACGCCGAGGCTGCGGGCGCTGCGGGCGAGCGACGCCAAGGTGCGCACGACGCCGTTGACTTGGGGATGCCAAGCATCAGTCGCGATAAGTACTTTCATCGATTCGCGCGCGCCTCATCCACGAGGTCTCCCACCTTGTAGATTGCGCCCGGATCGTGACAGCGAAGTAAAGTCACAAATCCTGGTGCAACGCTACGCTCGGGAGCCGAGAGATAAACGAAGAACCGGGGCTCTGCCTCCAGTTAGTGGCGGCTGAATATCCCCCGTTTCGTTGCCGAACGGCAGGCAACAACAATTTCAACTTTGTGTTTCAGCCGTATGACGCTGCGGAACACTATTTGTTAGGCCCGCAAATCGCTCGTGAATTCACGCGCAATGCAATGTGCGGATGACAATCGATTGGAGAAGCGACTCCGAATCGGCTCCGAAAATAACGAATCATGAACCCGCCGCGGCGATTCGATTCGAAGGGTACGGACCAAGCGCATGCGGATTGATTTGCGGGACGCGAGCAATCCTATATGAACGCCGCTAAGAAACTGGAACAAAATTATGTGCTGGAGTGGAGAAGCGTCGGGGGCCCTAGCGGCAGCCGGCATCATTGGAGCTGGATATGCTGCCCTCAAGCGCAATCCCGAGCCGCCTGCCCTTTGGGGGTGCCTTATTTATTTCTCCAGCATGGAGGCGCTGCAAGGCGTGAGCTATGCCGTGGTCAACCAGTGCGGCACCCCGCTGAATCAGATTCTGACCCTGCTGGGTTATCTGCACATCACTTTTCAGCCCTTTTTTATCAACGCGGTTGCGCTGTATTTCATGCCGAAGGAGCTTGCCGCGCGGATTGCGCCTTGGGCTTATACCGCCTGCTTCTTCGGCGCTCTGACCATGCTTTTGCAGCTTTATCCGTTCGATTGGGCGGGCCATTGCGAGGCAGGCCGGCCGCTTTGCGGCAAGATCCTCTGCACGGTTCGCGGCGAATGGCATTTGGCTTGGCTTGTCCCGACCAATGGGATCGGCAACAGCATGGCGCAGATCGCTTGGCTCGGGAACGGCTTTCCCGGCTATCTCTTTACCGCGTTCCTGATGCCCACTCTCTATGGCAGCTGGCGTTTCATCTTATTTTCTTATGTCGCGGGGCCGTTCGCCGCCAATCTGACGACCTCCAATATCAATGAATGGCCCGCGGTCTGGTGCCTGTTCAGCATCGCGCTCTGCTTGGCCATCATAAAAACCCCGCTTCGACGCCATCTCTATGTGGTGACGCCTTATTGGCGTCTCGGAGCATGGCTGCGGCGCAAGGCGGGTTCGAATCCCTTGCCTCTGCCGGTCAATGAGGGCGGCGAATAGCGGCAGCTACCAAGTCTCGACGAATGCGGCCCTCTGCCATGCGGATCCGCCGATCGGCAATTTCGCAATATTGGTCGTCATGTACGATGGCGATGATGGTTCGACCTGGCCGGCGAAGCTCGGGCCGCAATTATCAGAAGGCTCGATTTAACGGTGAGCACCTTAGGGGTTTGAAACCCTGAGAATGCCAACGGATGACCCAAGTTGGTGAAGCCAGCTTGCGGACAACCATCGCCTTCGAGACACAATTCTTTGGGAAGCGAGAGACTTAACCCCCGATCACTCTATTTTCGAGCTCTTCAAAATTATACTGCAAAGGGTCTTTGCTGTATTTAAATCCTATGGCTACGTTTAGGCTAAAGTACAGAGAGAACTTGACAGGTGGTGAACGAACCTGTCGCGAGGCCTGGCCACTACATATGCGGCCAAGGGGCCAATCGAGCCCTTAAACCGCTGCCGTACGCGAAACTGGACGATCAAGCCCACTGCCGATATTTTGGCCCCAGTTTCCCGGCGGGACGATCATCGGTCAAGAAAGTGGTTGAAAATGAGATTTTCACTAAAGACACCCCTCATGAGCAAGGTATTGTTCCTGGCAATTCTCGTTGCGGGTGTGATCATATGGCGGCTTGGTGCTAGCTATCTGGAGACCTCTTCCTCGACGGAAGAGGAGCCGAGCCAAGTCGAACGATTCGAGATCAAGCCGCTCTGAACTCTTTGAAGCATCGCGGACTAAGCGCGGCAGGGGGTATGCATTGGCAGCGAGCACTGTCACGAAAACGCCGTGCCGATGCTCTATTTGTTGCCAAATGGATTTTATGCCCAATCATTTGGTCATGCCAGACCACTCTGCTCAGCTTCGCGCGGTGCAAGGCGAAGCTTCTCCCAAGGCGTTATGGACGGAAAAATTTCTGAGGGCAGATCTCGCCGCGGTTCGGATCATTTCTCGTTCAGCAAACTCGACCATTGGACGCGTTTTCGCCGTCTCCATCAGCCGATTGGGGAATGGTTGGCTCTATCCGCTGATGGGGCTGATCATTTTCGAATGCTTGGGCCGCGCGGGATTGCGCGTTGCTGTCCTTGGAGGTCTGAACGCAGCCTTGCTGCACTGCCTTTTTCCCTACATCAAGCGCCGTATCGGTCGTCCTCGTCCCTTTCGGGTTGATCCACGCCTTCCGTCCTTACTCGCCGTTCTCGACGAGCACTCGTTTCCAAGCGGGCATGCGATGACGTTGTCCGGTGTGCTCGTGCCAATCGTGCTTGTGTGGCCCGCGGCCGGCCTCTCGGCCGTCGCATTGATGATGTGCATGGCCTGGTCGCGCATCGCCACGGCGCATCATTATCCGAGCGATATTTTTGCCGGTACGGCCCTCGGCGTTTTTCTAGCCTATCCGCTGTCCATAGGTTTTCTCGCCGTTTGGTGAGTTACGGGCACGCATGAGCCTTGGACCCGCAAAAATTGGTCTGCTCTTCCAAATTGCAACCTCAAGCCGTTTTCCGCATTCCCCTGCCATCAAACGCGAGTTGCCAAGCCATTTCGCTGGGTATTAAGCTTTTCGCCGTCTTTTGGGTGGTGTCACGCCGCGAACCGACCCTATCGGGTTTCAACGAAGAGCATTCAACTTCGTGAAACGGTCCATTCGCGGCGGTCGTTGATTTTCTCAAAGAAATTTATCCAGGGAGGAACTAATGGAAAAGCATCGCAAGCCTGCGTTCGCCGGCCTTCAGCGCCGAAACCTGCTCAAGCTCATCGGTACGTCTGCGATCGCCATGGCTGGCTCCGCTACCGTATCCTTGGAGGCGTTTGCGCAAGGCTCAGACGATCCATCGGACTGCGCGCCTCCAGGTACCGCCGGCAAGACCCCCGTTCCATTCAACCCCAATCCGCAATTGCCGGTCCGGATGCGAAAGAGCGCGTTTGAACTTTCGGCCGCGGAAGTCGACAGGCTGAAATCGGCCTATGTGGCATTGCGGAAGCTGACGACGCAACATCCCAGCGATCCGCGCGGCTGGCTGCGCCAAGGCCATGTCCACTGCTGGTATTGCGGGGGCGGCAGCAACGGCGAGGCGGGAGAGGAAATTCACGGAAGCTGGCTCTTTTTCCCTTGGCACCGGGCGTTCCTTTACTTCCACGAACGAATCCTCTGCAAACTGGTCAACGACGACACATTGGCCTTGCCTTATTGGGATTGGGACTCGCAAGGCAGACAGACCTTCCCCCGCGTCTATGGCGATCCTAACGACCGGTCCAACCCGCTCTTCGACATGCTGCGCTCGGCAAGACCGACAAGCCGCATCCCCTCCAGCGTGGTGTCGACGCGGATCATGAATTTGACCATGAATGCGCCGACGAACAGGCTTTTCATGGGAACCCAAAATGGAAGTTCGGGCGCAATGGAAAACCAGCCGCATGGGCCCGTGCATATCTGGACCGGCGACACGACTTTGCGCGCCGCCAATAATGACATGGGGGTTCTTGCGACGGCAGCGCAGGACCCGGTATTTTTCAGCCATCATGGCAATATCGATCGACTCTGGAGCGTTTGGCTTGCGCTTTCGTCGCAGCATCAAAACTTCACGGATGCGTCCTGGCTGACGCAGGGCTGGGATTTTTATGACGAGAATTCAGTCTGGACGCGCATTGCCGTTTCTGATGTGATCGATCCGGTAAATTCGCTGCGATGCGATTATCAGCCACCGAGCGTAAATCCGATCTGGACGTTTACCCCGCGGCCTCTGCGCCCCGCGATTGCCGCTTCGGAGGCGCTTCCGGCCCTTACCGCCCAAAGCGCAGCCGCGACGACGGCTTTAGGTTCGGCGCCGGTGACGCAATCGATCGCCTTGCCCCAGCCGGTCGCCGAAGTCTTTGCGGGTCTCGTGCCGGAAGCGGCCCCTGAATATGTCCTGCATATCGAGGGAATCGAGGTTCCCCCCACGGCTCAGACTTTCTTTCAAGTCTATCTCAATCTGCCGGACGCCACTGCGAAGACCGGGGTCGATGTCCCGAATTTCGTCGGAACGGTCACGATCCTTGCGAAAAACAATAAGGGGGAAGGGAAGGGACACGATCATCCCAGCACGAACGCCGCTTTCGATATTACCGAAGCCCTTGCCAATGTCGCCAAGGGACTGGCGGACAGTTTGACCGTCACCCTCGTGCCGGCTGCAGCCGAAGGCGAGGAGCCTGCGGCCCAGGGCGCGAGCTTTAAAAAGATCTACGTCGACAGAATTTAGCGCCTGTCGAAAGCCTCGCCCTGAGAGTGCAATGTCCCGATCGGAGGCGTTTATCCGGTCGGGAGAAAAGGCAGGCCAGCCCATTTGCCACCCGGGAGCCTCGATATCGGCATATCGATGCATAAATAAGGGGGATGACCCGTTTTCTTCCTTGGACGGTTTTGCTTGGCGCTCTGGTTGCGGCCACCTCATCCATCACGCTGGGACAGAATTTGCCGCTCACAACCACTGCCACGGGAGTTATGCTTCACGCGGCGCCGGCGACCGTGACCTTGGCGCCGCTGCCCGCGTTTGCGCCAGCCTTGGCAAACGCGCAGGCCGACAGGGTTCCCATCGTTCTGGCGATTGAAGGGGTGGCCGGGCAGCCAGCCCAGCCGGTGCGCATCAACGTCTTCGTCGGCAAGCCCGATGCGAACGCGAACACCTCGACCGACGATCCGCACTTCGTTGGATATATTGCGATCGCTCCCAAATATGGCGCGGACAAATCGAGCGGCCGGGAGATTGGCCGCAGTTTCGATGTCTCGAACCTCGATTTGTCGGCACAGACAAAGGGATTGCTGGTGACGCTGGTCCCGGTTACCGGAATTGCCGAAGCGCCGGGAGGCTTGTCCTTGAGCGTGCGCCAAATAAGTATCCGCCGCAGCGAATAGGGCAGGCGATACGTCGCGGGGGTCCTCTTGCAGCGCATTTACGAGACCGGCGCGCCGCGGGCATGTCGGCCTTGCCATGCGGCGTGGTCCGAAGGCCACTCTCAAACTGCGGCCAAGTGTTGTCTCGGCCGCAGTCTCGTCAAAGCTTCGGTATCGTTCGACGTCGCTAGACTCTATTGCACCAATCCGCGCGCGTAACCGCCGGGGACCTTGCAGGAACAACCGGTCGCAACCCATCCCGGCTCATAGAGCAGGCACGTTTTCACGGGAGTCGCGCAATAATTTCCGGAGACCGCCACGCTTCGCCCGGTCATCAGAGGCGCGGTCGCAGCGGCGGCTAATGCCAGAGGCGCGGTCGCGAGGGCCGTTAATCCGGGTGCATAGCCGTAACCGTAGCCGTAGGGGTATCCGTACCCATAGCTGTAATCAACAGGATGCCAGCCGCAGCGATGCCAGCCGCCACCTACCAGCATAATGCCGCAGCCGGACTGCTCGCCATCAGCACAGCGCCAAACGCGGCGATGGCCGTCAATATGCCAAAGCGTTTCATCGCATTCTCCTTTTCGACGCCCTCTTTTGCGGGCGGCGCCCGAACCTTTCGAGCGCCATCACCGTTAAACGTCTCAATATGCTTGCGTAATAAAGCGAGGGCGAAACGTCAGTCGCCGCAGAACGTTCCCTGATCCGTTTCCAGGCTCTCCCGGGGGAACCGCCGGACCTCGCATGGCCCTCCCAGGCTAAGATTCACTAGGATCAACGCGCCTGACCGGTGAAGCCGTCTCGGATGCGATCCGGACTTGTGCGGCGGAAAGCAAACAATATTAGACTTTGGCGCTGAATTCTTCGCCCCACTACGGCACCGCGCGCCCGGTCGAGTCCCAGCCCCGCAGCGTCCGACGGATCCAGGGCATTTGCGGCGTGATCTGTACCGCTTCGGTCATGGCACCGCATAGAAAGCCATTTTCCCCCTTGGCTCTGATTGCCACCGCAACAAGACGCGGTTCATCCAGAGCAAACACCGGCGCTCCCGAATCGCCCGTACAGCCGCCAAGGCCGGCGTCCTCAGGGTCCCTAAGCCAAACAAGCGCCGGCGATTTCGGCGGGTTGGTCATCACAACGCCTTGCCGCAAGACGCCCGACGTCCCGCCCTTTGTTTCATCCGCGCGGCCAAAACCCACGAGTCTCAGCAGTTCACCGATTTCGGACCGCCCCAATGTCGGAGAGTTTCACTGGCCTGAATGAGGCGGGGAGGGGCGTGGCGAGCCGCAGCAGCGCAAGATCGATGGAGACGATGTGCTGGCGCCCAATGTTGGGCCGATAGCCCGGATGAATGGCGATCGTCGCAACACCGAAGGGAACCAATTCCCCCTGCGCGTCGCGGTAGAAAACTTGCGTGTCGTCAAGGTCTGTAATGCAATGGGCGGCGGTCAGAACGACATTTTGCGAAATCACGCTGGCGGTACAAAAGTCGGCCTCGCCGCCGCTCCGGTTCATAACCATCACGACATAGCGGGCAAATTCGGGGGCCTGGTAGGCAGGACCGACGAGAGCGGCCGCGGGCGTCGCCAAAGCAGCCATGGCGAACACCCACGCCAGCAGGGTGCGCACCCCAGAGCTTTGGGCCCTCAAACCAGCCGTTGCGGCCCTGGCGGAATAAAAATAACTGCGCATGCTCGCAATATTCATGGCTCATTCATTGTCGGCGCGCCAGCCTCGAAAAATGGTTTTTTTTGTCGTGGTCGCTTTGGCGAGTTATCTCAGTCTTGGCAATTATGTTCGGGCGGAGCCCGAGCGATCCCATATTTGCTTTTCTACGGCTGAGACGCGCGAAAAGATCGTCCTACATGAGCTTTCCGAGCCCTTCCAGCTAATGCGGAGCACGGCGGGCCGGTTGAAGGCCGAGGCCATAGGTGTAAAGCTTTGTCGGTTGGATGAGAATTCTCGTCTATGAGATCAGCCTGTTGCGTCACGACGGACGGGTCATCAAGACCTTTGTCGATGCAAAAACCGGCGAAGCCATCGATTTAAAAAATGGACCGTGAACGGTTCGTCGGCCTGGAGGATTGCGGATCGTGCGGCTGCTCGTGGTGGAGGACGACAAGGATCTCAATCGCCAGATGGTCGCCGCGCTTTCGCAGGCGGGCTATGTCGTCGACCGCGCCTTCGACGGTGAAGAAGGGTGGTTTTTGGGCGATACCGAACCTTACGACGCCGTGGTTCTCGATCTGGGCCTGCCCAAAAAAGACGGTACCTCCGTGCTGATGGAATGGCGGCGGGCCGGCCGGCTCATGCCGGTGCTAATACTAACTGCGCGCGATCGATGGACCGACAAGGTTCAAGGTTTCGATGCCGGAGCCGATGATTATGTGGCCAAGCCGTTCCATATGGAGGAGATTCTGGCGCGGGTGCGCGCGCTCCTGCGGCGCGCTGCCGGCCATGCACGAGCGAATTCAGCTGCGGTCCGCTGCATCTCGATACCCGCTCAGGCCGGGTTGCTGTCGATGGCAACCCGATCAAGCTCACGTCGCATGAATATCGGCTTCTTTCCTATTTGATGCATCATCACGGAAGGGTCGTTTCACGCAGCGAAATCGTCGAACATCTTTACGATCAGCATTTTGATCGGGATTCCAATACGATCGAGGTGTTCGTCGGGCGGCTGCGCAAGAAACTTGGCGTTGATGTCATCCAGACGATCCGCGGGCTCGGCTATCTCCTGACCGAGCCGGAAACCAGAGATCACGGACGGCAAACCCCGGCGGGCCGATCCCTCCGCCGGCAACTGAGGCCGCGCGGCCATGCGATCGGACGCACGTTCCGGCCAGAAGCCGAGGCCACACTCGATCGCGAAGCGGCTGTTCTTTTCGGCGGCGCTTTTGAGTTCGGCGATCCTGCTCGTCGCGGGACTGGTTCTTTCGACCATCTACCGGCGCACGGCCGAGGCCAATTTCGATGAACGCCTCAGCGTTTATCTGCACGCTCTTGTCGCCGACATCGCAACGCCGAGAGAAGACAGCCGGACCGCGCCGGGCCAGCTTGGCGAACCGCAATTCGAACTGCCCTTGTCCGGCTGGTATTGGCAGATCACGCGTCTCGACTTGGACAAGCCCGAGATCAGGAGTTCGCGCTCGCTGTTTGCGGCCAAGCTTCCGCGGCTTTCCGATAGCGGCATTCCGGCCGGTATCGGCGGTGCCCGCAGAGGTTATGCAAAAGGGCCGGACGAACGCGTTTTGCGGATGGTCGAACGCATCATCGATACCGGCGATCAAGGCATTTATCTTGTTCAAGTGGCGGCGAGGACCGACGAAATCGATACTCAAATCTCGCGGTTCGAGATTGAACTCGTCATCACGTTTTCGGTTCTTGCGCTCGCCCTCGTCGTCTCGTCGGCGGCCCAGCTTCGCTATGGCCTGAAGCCGCTTTGGCAATTGCAGGAAGGCGTCGCGGCGATCCGGCGCGGCGAAGCCGAGAAGATCGAAGGCGATTTTCCGCAGGATCTGGCGCCGCTGGCGAGCGAGCTCAATCTGCTGATCGGCGCCAATCGCGAAGTGGTGGAGCGCGCCCGCACCCAAGTCGGCAATCTCGCCCATGCCCTGAAAACGCCGCTCAGCGTGATCGTCAACGAGGCCGCGGTCGATCCCGGCCCGCTCGCCGGCAAGGTCGAGGAGCAGGCGGCGATCATGCGCGACCAGGTGTCCTATTATCTGAACCGTGCCCGGGTCGCGGTGCGGGCGCGGACGACCGGTGGGGCGTCACCGAGGTCGGTCCCAGCGGTCGAAGGCCTTGGTCCGCACCTTCGAAAAAATCTATGCGCAGCGGGCGATCGAGTTTTCGGTTCTCATGCCGAGGCTGGTGCGGTTCCAGGGCGAACGCCAGGATTTCGAGGAGATGGTTGGCAATCTCGTCGATAATGCCGGTAAATGGGCGCATGAGCAGGTCATGATCGGCATTGCGGCGGAGCCTTGGCGCAACATCGCCGAACGTCCTTTTTTCCGCGTCACCATCGAAGACGACGGGCCCGGCCTTGCTGCCGAGCTGCGCCAGGCCGCGCTTGCCGCGTGGCCAAAGGCTCGATGAAACAAAGCCTGGTTCCGGCCTTGGGCTCTCCATCGTCGCCGATCTGGCCTCGCTTTATGGTGGCCAACTGACCCTCGACGATAGCCCCAAGGGCGGCTCGCGCGCCGACCTCAGGCTTCCCTCGGCGTGAAACACGAAGGTTCGCCCCTTGCATGCGCCGGGGCAATGGCTATTAAAGCTGCATGTTATGGTTGATCTTCGCCGTTTTGACCGCAATTGCTGTCATGGGCGTGCTGTGGCCGCTTGCAAAAGCCCCGCGCGGCAGGGCGCGGGCGAACTTGATATCGCCCTCTATAAGGCTCAGCTCGCCGAAATCGGCGGGACGAAGTCGCAGAGCGCTCGTGACGCCGGAAGATGCCCAGGCCGCCAAGGCGGAAGCCGCCCGCCGGCTGATGGGCGTCGCGGAAAGCGGCAGCCGAACCCTCGCCGGCGACATCCGTAACCAGGGTCAGGCTTGCCGCCGTCGCCGTCCTTATCTTTGTCCCGGCTCTCGCGCTCGGTCTTTATACGACGATCGGCCGTCCGGAATTGCCGGATGCGCCGCTTGCCGCCCGACTCGAAACTCCGCCCGCGCGCATGGATTTTGCCGCTGCCATCGCCAAGATCGAGGCGCATCTTGGCGGAACATCCTGATGACGGGCGCGGTTATGAGGTTCTGGCGCCGGTTTATTTGCGGATGGGCGCGCCCGAGGAGGCCGTGCGCGCCGCACGCGCCGCACTGCGCCTGCTCGGGCGAGACCCCGGAGCGGCTCGACTCTCTATGGGGAGGCCTTGGTGAATGCCGCCCATGGCGTCGTGACGGCGGAAGCCAAGCAATCTTTCGAAGCCGCCGCTAGCGAAGGACCCCTCAGCCGCAAAGCCCCGCTTCTTCCTTGGGCTTGCCGCCGAGCAGGCGGGAGACAAGGCCGGCGCCGCGGAAATTTGGAGCAAGCTCGATCGCCGAAGCGCCCGCGGACGCGCCCTGGGTGCCCGTGCTGCGGAAACGGATTGCGGCGCTCGAAGGCGTCGCCGAGCCACGCAACAATGAACTTGGCGGCAAAAATCGAGGCGATGCCCGATGCGGACCGCATGAGCGCCATTCGCTCCATGGTCGATGGGCTCGCCGCGCGGCTGGCTCAAAACGGGCAGGATCTCGAAGGCTGGCTTCGCTTGGTCCGCTCCTATACGGTTCTTGCACGAACCCGGCAAGGCTCGTTCGGCTCTCAACGATGCAAAACGCAATCTCGCAAGCGATCCGAGCGCCATCGCGCGCATCGATGCCCTGGCGCGCGAACTTGGACTCGAAAGTTAATCGCCCATGACGCGCAAGCAACGCCGTCTCGTTTTGATTTCTTCGGCGCTTGCCACGCTCGGACTCGCCGTCGGCCTCGTCCTGGTCGCCTTACGCGACAATATCGTTTTTTTCTACGGGCCGAGCGAGCTTGCGCAAAAGGCGCCGCACCCGGGCCAGAGGCTGCGCATCGGCGGCCTCGTCAAGCAAGGCTCCCTGGTTCGCGAAAGCGGGCAAACCATTCGCTTTGCCGTCACCGATGCCAAGCAACAGGTCGAAGTTACCTACACCGGCTTGCTGCCGGATCTGTTCCAGGAAGGGCAGGGCGTTGTCGCCGAAGGCACGCTGGGCGCGGACAAGATCTTTCATGCCGACAGCGTCCTTGCCAAGCATGACGAACGCTATATGCCGCGCGAGGTCGCCGATGCCTTGAAGAAGCAGGGGGTCTGGCGGGAAGGCGAGGACGTGCCGCAATGCCGATGTTGGCAAGTGAGACTTTGCGAATGAGAGCTCGAATGATTGTCGAAACCGGCCACTACGCGCTCGTCCTGGCCCTGGCGCTTGCGCTCGTCAATTCGGTCTTGCCGATCTGGGGGAGCATCGCGCGGGACCAGCGGCTGATGGCCGTCGCGCCGCCGGTCCGCGATCATCGGCTTTGGACTTGTGGCCTATGCCTATTTCGCCTTGACCGTCGCGCATGTCGTTTCCGACTTCTCGCTCGTCAATGTCGTCGAAAATTCGCATTCCGCGAAACCGCTGATCTATAAAATCACCGGCGTCTGGGGCAATCACGAAGGCTCGATGCTTTTGTGGGTGCTGGTTCTGTCGCTGTTTGGCGCGGCGGTCGCTTTGTTTTCGCGATCGATGCCGGAGGATTTGCGCGCCAATGTGCTGGCCGTGCAATCCTGGATCGCCGCGGCGTTTCTGTTGTTCATTCTTCTGACGTCCAACCCTTTCGCGCGGCTCGCCGAGCCGCCGGCGGAAGGCAATGATTTGAACCCGCTCCTGCAGGATCCGGGTCTCGCCATCCATCCGCCCTCTGCTTTATCTCGGCTATGTCGGGCTTTCGATCACCTATTCCTTCGCGGCGGCGGCTTTGATCTCGGGCCGAATCGATGCGGTGTTCGCGCGTTTCGTGCGGCCCTGGACGCTCATCGCCTGGATATCCCTGACGCTCGGGATCGCGATGGGATCCTATTGGGCCTATTACACGCTTGGCTGGGGCGGCTTCTGGTTTTGGGATCCGGTCGAGAATGCCTCGCTGATGCCCTGGCTTGCCGCGACCGCGCTGTTGCATTGCACGGCGGTGATGGAAAAGCGGGAAGCCTTGAAAATCTGGACGATCTTCCTTGCGATCCTCGCCTTTTCCCTGTCGCTTGTCGGAACTTTCCTGGTCCGCTCCGGCGTTCTGACCTCGGTCCATGCGTTTGCGAACGATCCCGACGCGGGGGTTTTCATTCTTCTCATCCTCGTGGTCTTCATCGGCGGATCGCTTCGCGCTCTTTGCTTTGCGGGCGGGCGGCTTGAAGCAAGGCGGCCTTTTCGCGCCGATCTCGCGGGAAGGCGCGCTCGTCCTCAACAATCTCCTCTTGACGACCTGTTGCGCCACGGTTTTCGTCGGCACCCTGTATCCGCTGGCGCTCGAAGCCCTGACCGGGGAAAAAATCTCGGTCGGCGCGCCCTTCTTCAATCTGACCTTTGTGCCTCTGTTCATTCCGCTGTTTATCCTGATGCCGATTGGCCAGTTGCTGCCATGGAAACGCGGCGATCTCGCGGCGGTCGCGCAAAGGCTCACCGCCGCCTTTGGCGGCCGGGCTCGTCTTCATGGCCCTTCTCGCGGCCTGGCGCGGCGGTCCGGCGATCAGCGTGATCCTGTCCGGTGTCGCGCTCTATGTGATCGTCGGCTCTTTCGTCGATCTCGGCAGGCGTCTCTTTGGCGGCGGCTGTTCCGCCAGCATGGTCAGCCAGCGCCTGCGCGGGCCTGCCGCGTCATGCCTTCGGCACGGCCTTCGCGCATGCGGGGCTCGGCGTGACCTTGCTCGGCCTTGCCGCGACCGGCTGGGGCGCCGAAAAGATTACCGCTTTGAAGCCTGGCGAAAAAATCGAGATCGGTCCTTACGAATTGACATTCGAAAGCGTCGTGCCGCGCAATGTGGTCCGAATTATTCCGAACTCGTCGGCCGCACGGTAATCCGCGCCAAAGGGGCGGCTGGTCGCCACGATCGAACCGGCGACCCGCTTCTATCCGGCCCGCCGCATGAGCCAGGTCGGAGGCGGGCATTGCGACGCTCGGCCTTGGCCAAGTCTATATGAGCATCGCCGACGTCGCGCAACAATGGCGCGGTCAATGCGCGGATTTTCTGGAAGCCGCTCGTCTCCTTGATCTGGATCGGCGCCTTGGTCATGGCCTTTGGCGGCGGCTTGTCGCTCAGCGACCGGAGTTTCCGGGTCGGCATCGCGCGCCGCGCCCGCAAGGCGCAAGCGCCGCAGCCGCAGCCAGCGGAATGACGATGTTTCGCCCGCAGCTTTCCTTCTTGCTTGCGCTCTCTTGCTGATGCCGCTCGCGGCCCGCGCGGTTCAGCCCGATGAAATCATGGCGGACCCGAAGCTGGAGGCGCGGGCCCGCGCACTCTCCGCTGAATTGCGCTGCATGGTGTGCCAGAACGAATCGATCGACGAATCCAACGCCGATCTGGCCCGCGATCTGCGCCTGCTCGTGCGTGAACGGCTGCAGGCCGGCGACAGTGACGAACAGATCCGCGCCTTTCTGGTTCGCCGCTATGGCGATTTCATTTTGCTGAAACCGCCGTTCAAATCCGAGACCTGGTTGCTCTGGGGCGCGCCCTTTCTGATTCTGATTGCGGGCGGGGCGGTGATCCTGTTTGCAAGGCGGCGGCAATCGCAGTCTGCCGCGGCAAGCGCCTTGACGGAGGCCGAACGCGCCAAGCTCGACACTTTGCTCGACGGCGACGGCTCGTAAGAAATTTTTGGTCCAATTATGAAGCGCCGATCGTACCAAAATGTTTCACATTTTGGTACGATGGGCGTATTATGCGCCTCGTCTGTGCCAACGCACTCTTCCGAGGTCGTCTCCTATAAGCGCGACAACTTGGCCTTCACCAAGGTGAAGAGGGCCATGGCGATCCATAGTAACCCTGGGATCCATTGTAATAAGGAACGCCAGATGAGCGCCCGGCAAACCCCCGCGCGGACTTGTCTGACCCCTAGCGACCTTATACTCGCCGCCCGGGCTAACGCCGGTCAGCACCACTTGCGTATTCTCCAGGCCATTCTCCTTCACCAGCTCATAAAGTGTGGCGGCATTCTCAGGCGAGATACGCACGCAGCCATGCGAGACGGGTCTGCCAAGATTCTTTAAGTCGTAGCTGCCGTGGATGGCATGACCGTCTTTCATAAAGAAAATGGAATGGGGCATGGGGGCGTTTTCCCACTGTTTGCTATACCAAATTTCGTTCATAGAGGTGGCGGTATAGGTTCCCGATGGAGTTGAATATCCTACTCGGCCAGTTGATACCCGCCATCGATATGTTTCTACCCCATTCAAATAAACTGTCATCTGTTGATTTGTTTTGTCGATGTTGACGAGGACGGCGACCCTCCTGGCTCCGGCCCCACCCGCGTCATTCGCTCTGCGGAAGCCGGAGCCCGCATGAGCCGTCACCGGAAAGAGGACCAATGCCGCGTCAATGGCGATCAACAAGAGCGCAATTCTCATCAATTGATTTAAGGATGTGCACATATGCCCCCCCCAAGGCTGCGGAAAAGAGCATATGCCCCGCCGCTTCGTAGCACGTTAGCCGGAAACCCCCGAATAAACGCCGAACCGGCACAGTTAGTTCCTGCTTTCGGCTGGACCGGAGGCCGAATGCTGGGAGTGGACGGTTTTTAGCGGCGTTTGCCCGCCTGAGCGGCGTCTGGCCGCGCATGCCGACGTTGGACGCAATCCTCCCGTGGGTTGGGCTCGAGACGGTGACAGCGACGAACAGATTTGCGCCTTTCTGGTTCGCCGCTATGGCGATTTCATTTTGCTGAAACCGCCGTTCAAATCCGAGACCTGGTTGCTCTGGACGGCGCCCTTTCTCATTTTGCTTGCGAGCGGCGGCATCATTCTCTTTGCAAGGCGGCGGCAATCGCAGTCTGCCTTGGCAAGTGCCTTGACCAAGGCCGAACGCGCCAAGCTCGACACTTTGCTCGACGGCGACGGCTCGTAAGAAATTTTTGGTCCAATTATGAAGCGCCGATCGACCGAAATGTTTTGAGACCTGTGTGCGGGTTTTTGGGGGTGCTTGAAGTGAGTTCAGGTCCATGATTTAGTTTTGGCTATCCTGGTTTGGAGGCGATCATGGCGCATCGACGGATTGGGCAGGAAGTGTTTCAGTTCGGCGTGGGGCGGAGCGCAGAAACAGCCTGGATGAGCTTTGCGCATTGATTGATTGGTCGCGTGCGGATCAGCTTCCGGCGAGGCTTTATCCGGCGGCAAAAGGCGAGAAGGCTTGGCCTCCCATGGCGATGTTCAAGGCGCTGCTGCTTGCAACTTGGTACGATCTTTCCGACGTGACGTTGGCCGAGGCGCTGGCCGACCGAGCGAGTTTCCGTCGCTTTTGCGGTTTTTCCCGCGACGAGGCGACACCGGAACGCACGCGCCATGCAACTCCTTCATTGGTACAATTGAGACGATCTGTTCCGTCGAGCCCCGCGACCGCGTTGGTCTCCGCTTCCGGGAAGATGGCTTCGGTCTAGCGCGCGGCGTGTCATCGGCCGACTCAGACCCTTAAGGTCCTCTGCGCCTCCTGGCGGCGGACGGCGGCGAGCGCCTCTTGAAATGCAGCGCTACGGCGAGCAGCGAATCCAGGTCGATTTCGCCGGCTATAGCGGCGCTCTCGGGGATGTCCCTAGCGCTGCCGCCGTTTTTCTCCCCGCGTAAAGGGATTTCTCTACTGTGGCTCACGGCGTCGCCGGAACTCGGCGAGCGAGGGTGGATTCACCGCTTTTTCCGAATACTCCGTTCAGGCTGGCGCCCACAGGACAACCGGCCGCCTCACGCCGACGCACGCCGTTTCGCTACGCTTCATCTTCTGCCCCTTTGATAACCCGAGCGGACAGCACACCTTGGACTGATCGAATGAGCTGCAATGTTTCCGGACGCAAGTCGGCATTCAGGTCGACCAGGGTGTAGGCATATTTGTCGCGCGAGCTGTTCACCAAATTTTCGATATTGAGGCCGGCCGCGGCCAAGGCCGCGGAAATCTGGCTCACCATGCCTGGCACATTTTCGTTCGCGACCGCCAACCGCACGCCGTTACCGCGCGGCATCGCCACGTTCGGGAAATTCACCGAATTGCGAATCTCGCCATTTTCGAGGAAATCCGCGAGGGACTCAGCGACCATGCTCGCACAATTAACTTCCGCCTCGTCAGTGGATGCGCCAAGATGCGGCAGCACAATAGCGCGAGGTTGATCGAGGATGGCGCGGGTTGCAAAATCGGTGACATAGGCGTGCAGTTTGCCGGAGTCGAGGGCGGCGCACAATGACGGTTCATCGACCACGCCAGCCCGCGAGAAATTGATCAGGATCGCTCCCTGTTTCATGAGCCCGAGATATCGCTTGTCGATGATCAGACGGGTCCGGTCGTCGAGTGGGATGTGGAGGGTGATCAAATCCGCCCCGGCCACCAAATCATCGATACTCACCGCGCCAACAACGGATGGCGAAAGCTGCCAGGCCCGTTCTACTGTCAGCCGGGGATCGAAACCCTCGACCCGCATGCCCAAACCGAGCGCCGCATTGGCCACCTGAACTCCAACGGCGCCCAGCCCCAGAACGCCGAGCTTCTTTCCCTCAAGCTCAAAGCCATCAAAACGCTTCTTCTCCTTTTCCACTTGTTGCTGGACAGCAGCATCGTCGCCCTTAAGGCCGCGGGCAAAGTCCCAGGCCGAAGTAACGTTGCGGGAGGCGAGGAGCATGCCGGCAATGGTGAGCTCTTTCACCGCGTTGGCATTGGCCCCGGGCGCATTGAACACGGGAATGCCGCGGTTCGAACACTCCTCGATGGGGATATTGTTTACTCCGCTCCCCGAACGGCCCACCGCCAGCACGGAGTTCTGGAATTGGCACGCCATGCAGATTGAAGGAACGCAAGAGGATAGCGTCGGGATGGGCGCATTCCGCTGCGATCGCATATTTTTCACGCGGCAGCCAGCTCAGGCCGTCGGCGGGAATTTTGTCATAGGTCAGAACCTTAAACATGGAGCTACCCCCGCTTTCTCTCGAATTCGTGCATGAAGGAGATCAAAGCATCCACGCCCTCTTCGGGCATGGCGTTGTAGATGCTGGCCCGCAATCCGCCCACGGAACGGTGCCCTCGAAGGCTCACCAGCCCGGCCTCCTTCGCATCCGCTAGAAACGGATTTTCCAGAGCGGCATCCGCGAGACGAAACGGCACGTTCATGCGGGACCGGACAGCCGGGTCCACGGGGTTCGAATAAAATAGCGAGGCATCGATGGCGGCATACAGCTTCTCCGCCTTGCGGATATTGCTGGCTTCGATGGCTTTAACCCCGCCTTGCTCCTTCAGCCATTCCAAAATGAAGTCCAGCCACGTACCAGCCGTAGGTGGGTGGCGTGTTAACCATGGACCCATTGTCCGTCTGCTGCCGGTAATCGAAGATCGAGGGAGTCCCCGGCAGCGCCTGTCCGATCAGCTCCTCACGCACAATGACCACGGCTATGCCGGCTAGCCCGATATTCTTTTGGGCACTGCCATAGATGAGCCCGAACCGCCTCACGTCCACCGGACGGGACAGGATATTGGACGACATGTCGGCAACCAGCGGTAATCCGCCCGCTTCCGGCACGTTGTGGAACTCGACCCCGCCAATGGTCTCATTGGCGGTGTAATGCAAGTAAGCCGCGCCAGGATCGACACTCCACTTCGACGAGGGCGGGATCGTCGTGAAATTGCTGTCCTTGGAGCTCGCCGCCACCTGGACTTCCGCGAAGAGCCTCGCCTCGGCGATGGCTTTTTGCGACCAGTAGCCAGTGCTCACGTATGTGGCTTTCGTTTTGCCGCGGCGCAGATTTATCGGCACGGCGGCGAATTGAGCGGTCGCTCCTCCCGGTAAGAACAGAACCTTGTAATCATTTGGAACCGCCAACAATTCGCGAAGATCAGCCTCGGCCTTCGCTGCGATGCCCATGAAATCCTGGCCGCGGTGGCTCATCTCCATCACGGAGACCCCTGTGGAGTGCCAGTCTTGCAATTCCTCACGCGCCCTTTCCAAGACCGGAGCGGGCAGCATGGAAGGCCCGGGACTGAAATTATAAACTTTCGCCATCGGCTTCTCCTTTGATGAGGGCCGGCTCCGGACGCGCCGCCCGCGGGTCGCAGCGCCCGCTTTGGATACGAAAGAGCCCTCAACGAGTGCGCCGGTGTTTGCGCAAGCGAGGGACGGGCGGTTTTCGGAACGCGGAGACAGTGGAGGATCAACTGGATGCCGGTTGGACCAGAGCCTCTATGGCTGAGAGGACAGAGCGCCATGTCTCTCATTCAGATTCCGCCGCCATCATCGAAGGCTTCGCTCCGCGGCTTTGCCTGGGTGATGTTGCTTCCTGGCGGCACGCTTTGCGTGAGCCAGACATTGCCGCCGATGGCCGAGCCGCGGCCGATAGTGATCCGGCCTAGGATCGTCGCCCCCGCATAGATCACGACGTCATCCTCGACGATGGGATGCCGGGCATAGTTCTTGAGCAAGGCGCCGTGCTCATCCACTTCAAACCGCTTGGCTCCCAGCGTAACCGCCTGGTACAGCCGCACGTGCCGCCCGATGATCGACGTCTCGCCAATCACGACGCCGGTTCCGTGATCGATAAAAAAGCTCTCGCCGATTTCCGCCCCAGGATGAATATCTATTCCGGTCTCGGAATGCGCGACCTCGGAGATGATGCGCGCAAGCATGGGGACCCCCAGAAGATAAAGCTCGTGTGCGAGCCGATGGCGGATGATCGCGGTGATGCCCGGGTAGCAGAACACCACCTCGTCGAGGCTCTTGGCCGCCGGGTCCCTATCGAAGGCCGCTTGAATATCGCTTTCGACCAGCGCCCGCACCTTTGGCAGGGCAGTGGCGAACTTTCTCGTGATTTCAATCGCCCGTTGCTCTTGACCGTCGTCGTGCCTGATTGCCTCGTCCGATTCAAGCTGAAGTTCCAGACGTACCTGTTCTTCCAGTGAATGTAGCGCGGCATCGACTGTGTAGCCCACGAACCAGTCGGCGCCCTCTTCGGTTAGCACCGGTGGACCGAAATGCCTTGGAAAAAGCGCCGCAACCAGCCCATCGATAATGCGGATTACCGTTTCCCGAGAGGGCAGTTGAGGTATTGGGCCATCGCGGTGTCGGCTATGTTCCGAAGTAGCACGCAGCTTGTGCAGATCGGCAATGATATGGGCGAGGTCCGAGTAGCCGCGCGTAACGACACCATCGTCGTTTGCCTTGACTTGCGTGTTCATGCCGCGAGCCCTTTCGCATCGAAGATTCCCTCGAAGAGAGCCGTGCTGAGGTACCGCTCTCCCGAGTCCGGGAGTATGACGACAATGGTCTTGCCGGCGTTCTCAGGACGTTTGGCGATCCGCACGGCCGCCGCAACAGCGGCTCCGCTCGAAATGCCAGAGAGAATTCCTTCTTCGCGCGTCAGGCGGCGGGCGTACTCGATCGACTCCTCGTTATCGACCTGCTCGATCTGATCCACCAGTGAGAGATCCAGGACCTCCGGCACAAATCCGGCGCCGATCCCTTGGATCTTGTGAGGTCCGGGCTTCAGCGGCTGACCCGCTTGGCGCTGCGTGAGTATAGGACTCGCGGACGGCTCAACGGCGACCGAAACGATCGCCTTCCCTTGAGTACGCTTGATGTAGCGAGAGACGCCGGTAATGGTCCCGCCGGTGCCCACCCCCGATACGAAGATATCGATGCCACCTTCGGTGTCGTTCCAGATTTCCGGACCGGTGGTCTCTTCATGAATGGCAGGATTTGCTGGGTTCTTGAATTGCTGAAGTAGAACGTAACGGCTCGGGTCAGAGGCCGCGATCTCCTCGCTCTTCGCAACGGCTCCGCTCATGCCCTTGGGGCCCTCCGTGAGGACCAGTTTGGCGCCGAAGGCGACAAGCAGTTTGCGCCGTTCGATGCTCATGGTTTCTGGCATCGTCAAGGTCAGCGGAATACCGCGGGCCGCAGCGACGAAGGCGAGCGCAATGCCAGTGTTCCCGCTCGTCGGCTCCACAAGCTCCTTACCAGGACCCAGAAGACCGCGACGTTCGGCGTCCCATATCATTGATGCGCCGATGCGGCACTTGACGGAATAGGAGGGATTGCGCCCCTCGATCTTTCCCAAGACCGTCGCGGGTGCGCCGTCGGTGACCCGATTGAGTCGGACAAGCGGAGTTCGCCCTATCGAATGCGAGTTATCTTCATACCAATGTGACATTAGGATCTCCTGCTCACGCTGTGGCCTGCAAGGACCGTACAATATAGTCTATATAATAAGTGAACAATAGGGGTGTTGATCCGAATCAAAAATCGACCTTGATGGGAAAAATCCGGAGGCAATTCAAAATTGCCTCTGTTTTAAGGTGGGTTCAGTCTCGCACTGCGCGCGAAGAGCAAAGACGTTGGTTTTGCGCCGGGCTTGGTTGGGGCGACATCTCAATTCCGGACTCAGATTTCCCCGCCATCCACGAAGGCGTCGCTGCGCGCTTGCGCCTGTGTGATGTTGCTTCCCGGTGGCACGCTGCGGGTGAGCCAGACATTGCCGCCAATCGTTGAACCGCGACCAATCGTGATTCGGCCAAGGATCGTGGCCCCGGCATAGATTACGACATCGTCCTCAATAATGGGGTGCCGGGCTCCGCCTTTGACCAAGGCTCCTTTCTCGTCCACAGCGAACCGCTTGGCGCCGAGCGTCACCGCCTGATAGAGGCGTACATTGCGTCCGATAACCGCAGTTTCGCCGATAACCACGCCCGTCCCGTGGTCGATGAAAAAGTTTCCGCCAATCTCAGCGCCCGGATGGATATCAATACCCGTATCGGAGTGCGCGATCTCCGACATGACACGGGCGATCAGAGGAGCGCCTAGTCGATAGAGCTCATGCGCCAGCCGGTGCCGCGTGATGGCAATGATACCGGGATAGCAGAACAGCACTTCATCGATGCTCTGGGCCGCTGGATCTCCTTGGTAGGCAGCCTGAATGTCGCTTTCGAGCAGCGCCCGCACCTTTGGCAGATTGGCGGCAAACGCGCGGGTGATTTCGGTGGCTTGCTGCAGTCGCGGCTTGCTGCTCTCGCCCGGAAGCCCTGAAGCCAGTTGTAATTCTCGACGGACCTGTTCAAGCAGCGCCTGCAAAGCATCGGCGAGAGCACCCCTCACGAAGGAATCGACGCCTTCCTCGGTGAGAGCCGGAGGACCGTAATGCCTTGGAAAGAGCGCCGCGGATACACCATTGAGAATATCGGAGAGCGCTTCTTGCGATGGCAGTTCGTAGGTTACTCCATTGGGTTTTGTGCTTTTTCGCCACGCGCTGCGTGAAGCCCGCAGCTCCCAAACAATTCGATCAAGGTCCCATTCCGGCGGTGTGAGCCCAGCTTTGTCTTTTTCTTTAAGACGATAGTCCATGGTGCGATCTTACTCAGCATAGAATGTTGATCAGTGCCGCGGGCTGAAACATCCGCGCGACCGCCGAGCCGAGGCCGGCTGTTCGATCTTCGCGCAAATGGCTTGAAGCTGAAGGCCTAGCATTAAATTCAGAGAATGTTTTTCTTTTTTGGTCAGATCTGGAATGTCAATCTACTATTGGCGTATAATTGAACGCTGAATCTTTGAATGTTGGCAGCGGTGCGAAATTCTAGTGTTTTTATATTTAGAATGCCCTGCCTTTTGCGTTCGCTACGCCGCCTCGATTGAAGGAAAGCGCGCTGACTTTTCGTGAGGGTAGAACGTCGCTCCTCCCGGACTCCGTCGACGGCCAAAACTTCAACGCCTAAGATAAGATTTCTGCGTTTGGATGCGATGCAGAGCGGCGACGAGCGCGTCGATATCCTCGTTGTGTGTTGTAGAGTGCGAGCGAAGGGCGCACGGTCGTCTCAAGGCCGAACCGGCGCAGGATCGGCTGCGCGCAATGATGGCCGGCGCGGACCGCAATGCCTTCGCGGTCGAGCGCGACGCCGACATCCTCGCTGCGGCAGCCATCGAGCACGAAGGAGATCACGCCGGCTTTTTCCTTTGCCGTTCCGATGATCGTGAGACCTGGCACGCCCAGCAGCCCCTGCGTCGCATAGTCAAGCAGCTCATGCTCGTAGGCTGCGATATTCGCCATCCCGATCCGGTCGAGATAGTCGATCGCAGCGCCAAGCCCGACCGCGTCGGCGATATTGCCGGTGCCGGCTTCGAAGCGCAGGGGCGGCGCCTGATAGACGGTCTTCTCGAAGGTGACATCGGCGATCATATTGCCGCCGCCCTGCCACGGCGGCATGGCCGCGAGCACCTCGGGCTTGCCGTAAAGAACGCCGATGCCGGTCGGGCCGAAAACCTTGTGGCCGGAAAAGACGTAGAAGTCGCAATCGAGCGCCTGGACATTGACCGGCATATGCGACACGGCCTGCGCGCCATCGACGAGCACGCAGGCGCCATGGCGATGCGCGATCGCGACCATTTCCTGCGCCGGCGTCACCGTGCCGAGCGCGTTCGAGACCTGAGGCAGCGAAACCAGCCGCGTTTTCGGCGACAGCAGCTTGGTATATTCCTCCAAAATCACCTGGCCGCTGTCATCGACCGGGCGCGACCCGCAAGACCGCGCCGACATCGGCGCACAGCATTTGCCACGGCACGATATTGGCGTGATGTTCGAGCCAGGTGATGACGATCTCATCGCCTTGCCGGACATTGCGGCGGCCCCAGGCCTGCGCGACAAGATTGATGGCCTCGGTCGCGCCGCGCGTGAAAACGATGTCGTTTGGCGAACCCGCGCCAAGGAAGCGGCGGACTTTTTCGCGCGCCGCCTCATAAGCGTCGGTCGAGCGCGCGGCGAGCGCATGGGCGCCGCGGTGGATGTTCGAATTCTCGTTTTCATAAAAAAGCGAGAGCCGGTCGATCACTGCCTGCGGCTTTTGCGTGGTCGCCGCATTGTCGAGCCAGATTAACGGCTTGCCATGGACCTGCTGATGCAGGATCGGAAAATCCCGCTTGATCGCATAAGCATCAAAGGCGCGCGTGCCAGAGATGAGATCGGGCGCGAGTCGCGGGCTCTAGCCTGGGCGCGACGGAGGTTGCCGCACCCGGGGATTCGAACGGCTGTCTCCGGGTGCCTGTGGCCGGCGCGCTCGCGGCCTGGCCTTCATTGAGAAAATACAATTCGCCGGAACTCGCCGGGGATCGCGGCGGTCGCCGGTGCGAGAAACCGGACCGGGAAGGTGGCTGAGGGAAACGCGTTCGGAGCCGCCGAGGGCTTGCGGACGAAGCTCCGCTTCGGTCGGATAATTCGTGCCGTAAGTCGGGCTCTGCTCGATGAAGGGGGGGAGCCGGGGCGCTCGGGCACCTACCGGTGCTCGCTGGCCAGCGACGTCATGGACGCGGCGGGCTTGCGATGCGCGCGCCGTGCTGGGCGAGCGGGAGCGGCGAGGCCGGGTCGGCGTCGCGTCGTGCCGGCTCCCGTTGAGGAAATAGAAGGCCTCCTCGGCAGACGCCGGATATCCGCCGGGGCCGGCCACATGCGAAAATCCCGCTGGAGAAAAGCCCGAGGGAGAGGTGGTCGGGACGAGGGACGTCAAAGGGCCGAGAGCTCTGGGGGAGAGCGCGCAGATCGGCCTCGCCCGAGAAACCCTTGGGGCAGGCCGCCTGGCCTTTTTCCGGCGATGGGCCGGAAATGGCCGGCGACGGGCGGCGGCGAGGCGGCTGCGCCGGCTGGGAATGCCGGTGACGCCGGTGGCGAGTCCGGCGGCGGGTATGTGTTGCGCCGGCGCCCGCACCGTGTCCGAGCGGGAATTGCGGGATCTCGGCGACGAAGGGAACGGACAGCGCGCCGGGGATACTCGTCCCTGGCGCCGCGGCCGCCGCGCCGATCGCGCCCGGCACCGACGTCGGCGGGGCAGGGGGACGCTCTTGCGTTGACGGCGAAATTCGCCAAGGCCTGCGGGATCGACCGTTTGCCCGGGCGAAGCGTTGAAAAACGCATTCGCCAAGCGCGCGATCAAACCCGGATCGATGACGGACGGAGCCTGCCCGCCCCATTGCGGGCGCGGCGGGGTCGGCGATCGGCGCGCTGGCGGCGGCGTGACGCGGATCAGGCATATTCATAATAGTGACCCATCTCCACATTCTCCAGCACGCCGAGCGGCATCCTCGGTGAGGATCGCCGATGAGCAGTAGAGCGAGATCAGATAGGAGGCGATCGCCTTGCGATTGATTCCCATGAAGCGGACCGAAAGGCTCGGCGTCACTTCGCCCGGCACGCCCGGCTGGAACAGCCCAACCACGCCTTGCTTCTTTTCGCCCGTCCGCATGAGCAGAATCGTCGTCTTGCCGGTCCCATTCGCGGCATCGGCTATCTTGAGCTTGTCGCTCGGCACGAGCGGAATCCCGCGCCAGGTCAAGAATGGCGTGCCGAACAGATTGATGGTTGGCGGCGGGACGCCACGCGCTGCGTGCATTCGCGCCCAAAGGCGGCAATGGCACGCGGATGGGCGAGGAAAAACGCCGGCTCTTTCCAGACCTTGGCGATCAATTCGTCTAAATCGTCGGGTGTCGGAGGCCCGCGGCGCGTCGGGATTTTCATCGAAGGCGCGGCATTGGTCAGAAGGCCGTAATCCGCGTTGTAGATGAGTTCGCTTTCCTGGCGTTCCTTGACCTTCTCGATCAGCAGGCGAAGCTGTTCTTGAATCTGATCATAGGGCTGATTGTAGAGATCGGAGACGCGGGTCTGAACATCGAGAACGGTCGTGACCGCGTTCAAAAAATATTCGCGCGGGGTCGGTTTCGTAATCGACGAAGGTTTCCGGCAGATCCGCTGTCGCGTTCCCAGGTTGGGCTGCATTCGACGTCGCCTAGGCCCTCCCGTCTCCTTGACCTTATTCAAGCCGGTAAATACCAGCCTCGACCGGTACCCAGGGCAGGAAGGAAACCAGCCAGCGCGGCGTGATCGCCTACCCATTTGCGCCCGTGTTTTTGTTGCATTGGCAAGCTGGCGGGCGGCCGGCTCGCTTAAGGTCCTGCGAACCTCAACTTCATCGGGCATTTAGAACTCTCCTACGAACGGGTCGAGTAACAAGCTGAGCCTCGTGTAACATTGCGCGCGGAGAATTTTTTTCTTTTTTTACTTTGTGACAAAGATTTCTATTAATACACAACTTCTATTTGCTTTAGTATATATAAATACTATAAATAACGGATGCGCTTTCCATTGGCGGCGCTTATGTGCAAGGGCACCAGCGGCGTAGGAGCGAGTTGACAAAACAAGTGCACTTAGTAGGGTGATTAACTAGACTAATCGATCGGAACAGGCTCGATGTCGCTTAGGCATCGCTGCGAAATAACTGCTTCATATTGAGATCGGGATCGG
>CAWAXL010000026.1:0-54747 GCA_963785995.1 uncultured Alphaproteobacteria bacterium | reverse complement strand
CGACCGACCGTTAGAGGTTTGGTGCTGCTGGTGTTTGTGATTGCCGCCTATGCGGTTTGGCCGGGAGTTACCGAAGTCGCCGCCCATTCGCGGCTGGTCAAGTCGGAACCGTCCGCCCGCGCCGTCCTCGACACGACCCCCAAGGAATTGAAGCTGTGGTTCAACGAAGGCGTCGAACCGGCCTTCGCTAAGGTCTGGATCATCCAGAAAAGCGGACCGGAAATCCAACTGAGCACGCGCGGCGACAGCTCCGACCCGCGGCTTCTCGTCGCCACGCTTCCAGATAATCTGCCAGCTGGGCCGGTTGTCATCGGGTATCACATGCTTTCCGTCGACGGCCACGTGGTCGAGGACAAGCTCACCTTCACGGTCAAGGCTCCGAGTTAGGGGCGGCGAGATATGCTCGATCCATTTGCAATTGTTCGAGCCTTTGCGACCCTGGGGTCGGCCATCGTCTTGGGGTCCGGTATTCTGCTCTGGTACACGCGGGATGCGCGTTTGCCGGCGGGAGGCGCCGCTTGGCGCCGCCGGGTCGTCATCTCGGTCATGGTCGCTGCTCTGGTCGGCGCCGTCGCCACATGCGTGGGCATTATTGGCGCTGCGACCGCCGCCGCCGGCGTCTCTGTTTTTTCCGCCACCGGCTCGGTCCTCGGCACCTTCCTGACCAAGACCGGGGTTGGCCGGATCGCGATCGTCGAGATCGCCTGTGCCGTGGCGGTCTGCGTGCCGGCCGTCGTCGCCTGGTTCACGCTCAAGAAATTATCGATTTCGGACGTGGCCTTGCTGCTCGCCGCCTATGGCGCGGGTGTTGGTATCGCCGCGTTTCCCTTCAACAGCCATCCTGTCACGCTCGATCAGCAAGCGATCGGACTTTTCGCCGCCGTCGCCCACCGCCTGGCCCTGAGCCTTTGGCTCGGCGGACTGCCGGCGCTTATCTTGCTGATCGGGGCCGGGCCGATGCCCGACGACACGCGGCAATTGGCGGCGGTCGTGCTCCGCCGGTTTTCGAAAGTCGCTACCTATTCCATGATCGTCATTCTGGCGAGCGGCGCGCTGCTGACGTGGTATTTCGTTGGCAATTTCTCGAGTTCTCATCGGCACCGGATATGGACGTCTCTTAGTCCTCAAGCTGCTGTTCCTCGCCGGTGTCCTGGCGATCGCCAATGACCTTCAGCGTAACCTCTTGCCCCTGCTGGAGCGTAAGCCGAGCGACGAAACATTTCGCGGCTATGCCAACCGCGTCAAAATCGAGACCGTGCTGGCCGTTCTCATTGTCGTCGTGGCGTCCGATATGGCGGGACTGGCCCCGCCCGCCCACACGGACATTGTTTGGCCGCTGCCGTTCCGCTTCTCGTTTGCGGCGAGTTGGCCGACCCCTTGGGTTCCGACGCTGTTCTTCACAGGCTCCACTTTTTTATTGTGCGGCTTTGCCTTGATCTGTTTGGCATTTTTGCCGGCTCACCGGCCTGCGTGGTACAAGCTGTCCAAGCGCGCCAGTATCTTTGCAGGAGTGGCTGTCACGGCGGTGGGGAGCGCGTTGGCTTTTCCGGCCATTTCTGTGCAGGCCTATCCGGATACCTATCTCACCACCGAGATCCCTTATGCGGCCACATCGATTGCCGCCGGTCTCAATCATTATGAGCAGAATTGCACCACGTGCCACGGCACCAGCGGTCATGGAGACGGCCCTGCGGCGGCTGGCTTGCCGGTGAAGCCGGCCGATCTGTCGGCGCCGCATACTGCCTTGCATACCGGCGGCGACCTCTATTGGTGGGTCACCCACGGGATCGAGAAATCGGGGATGCCGGCCTTCGGCGACGTGCTCGCCAACGACGATCGCTGGGACATCATCAATTTTCTCGGCGCTTTCTCGGTCGGCTATCAGGCGCGCGTCATCGAACCCAAGATCAATCCCGGCCAGTACTGGCTGGCGCCCCCGGATTTCCAAGTGACCGACGAAAAGGGCGAAACGAAGCTTTTGAGCGAATACCGCCTTAAGTCTGCGCTCCTTCTGGTCCTGTTTTCTTGTACGCAGGATTTGGCGCAAGACACCGCGAGGCTTGAGCAGCTCTTGTCGGCGCGGCAACGGCTGGCTGATCTCGATGCCCAGATCGTTTTGATCGCGCCGGGCGCCGCCTGTGATCCTTTGCGCAACCTCGCCACCGGCAAGATCCTGATCGCCGATCGCGACACGGCGGACGTCGCCGCCACTTATGGGCTGTTGACCCGCTCGTTTCACAACCGCCAGCAGGATGTGGTCCGGGTTCCCGAAACGCACGCGGAATTCCTGATCGATCGGTCGGGCTATATTCGTGCGCGCTGGCTTCCCGTCGAGGATCAAAGCTGGACCGATTCGCGGGTCATCGAAAGTCAGCTTGCGCTGCTGGCGCGCGAACCGCCGGCACCCCCGCCGCCTGGCCCTCACGACATCCATTGATCGCCATCCGGCCTTCACGCACCTGCGGATCGGCTGGCCCCGTGATCACAGCATTGCCGGGCAGCACCCTGTCAGGCGGGCGGTGGCCGTCCATGAAGGTCCTGATGTTGATGATGACCTTCTCGCCCATATCGATGCGGCCCTCCGCCGTCGCCGATCCCATGTGCGGCAACAGTGTGACCTTACCGGCGTTGGCGAGCCTGATGAGCTTTTGCGAAACCGCCGGTTCATGTTCGAAAACGTCAAGGCCCGCGCCGGCCAGCTTCGCCCGTCTCGATCATCCGCGTCAGTGTGTTTTCATCGATGATTTCACCGCGCGCCGTATTGATGACGATCGCATGTGGACGCAGATATTTGAGCCGCCGCGCCGAAAGCAAATGATAGGTCGCGGGCGTATGGGGGCAATTGATCGAAACGATGTCCATGCGGGCGAGCATCTGATCGAGCGATTCCCAATAGGTTCGCTTCGAGAGCTTCCGCGATCGAGGCGGCGACCGGGCGGCGATTGTGATAATGGATCTGCAGGCCGAAGGCTCCTGGCCCGGCGGGCGACCGCCTGACCGATACGGCCCATGCCGACGATACCCAGTCGCTTGCCGCGTGATTCGCTGTCCCAGCATCCAGGTGGGCGCCCAGCCGGCCCATTCGCCTGCAGGAATAATCCTTGCGCCCTCGACGATCCTTCGCGCCACGGCGAGGATCAAGCGCGATCGTCATGTCGGCGGTATCCTCGGTCAGGACGCCCGGCGTATTGGTCACGGTAACTCCCCGTGCCAAAGCCGCCGTGACATCGATATTGTCGACGCCATTGCCAAAATTGGCGATGAGCTTCATCTGCTCGCCGGCCTGTCCGATCAACTCGGCATCGATTCTGTCGGTCACGGTCGGTACGATGACCTCGGCGAGGCTGCAAGGCCTCGGAGAGGGCGCTGCGCGACATTGGCTTGTCGTCGATATTCAGCCGCGTTTCGAAAAGCTCGCACATGCGGGTTTCCACAACGTCTGGCAGTTTGCGGGTGACGACAACGAGCGGCTTTTTTCGGCCCATTCTTTTCCCTGTCCTTTGGCTTGCCGGGCACGATCCTCAAATGACCAGATCGCAGGAAGGCGTCGGACTTTGCCAAATCCGATCGCATTTCGGCAGATTATCGGTCCGCCACGGCGGGCTTTGCCAATTCGGTCTTCACTTGGCGTTAACGAGGCCCAGGACACAAGAGGGGCAGGCCCGTTCATCGCTTACGGCCTCTGTAGCAGATGGCCGGTCAAAGACAAGAATGCTGGCTGCGCGGACTGATCAAGGTCCGCCGCGGACCCGCAGCATGAGTGCGCCCACGTGGCAATGAGCAGAAGATGGTGGTAGGGATGCGCAAGATAGCGCCATCTTGGGGTAAAGCGTTGCGGTGTTTCGGGTTGCTCGCAGCCACGAGCTTTTGGGTCTTGGTCGTGGGGAACATCGCCAGCGCGGACCAAAACGGATCTGCGAGCGGCCTACCGATTCCGCGCTATGTCAGCCTGAAGTCGGACCGCGTCAATCTGCGCGAGGGTCCCTCGAAGGATCATCGCACCCTGTGGATTTACCAGCGCGCCGGATTGCCGGTTGAGATTACCGCCGAATTTGAAATCTGGCGCAAGGTCCGCGATTCGGAAGGTGCCGAAGGCTGGGTCCTGCATTCGCTGCTTTCGGGGCGCCGCACGGCCCTCGTCGCGCCCTGGAAGAAGGGCGTTGATTCGCCCCTCTACAGCAAAGCGAGTCCCAAATCCGCGCCGGTGGCTAATTTACAGTCCAATGTGCTTGCCAGCGTGCGCGGCTGCGACGGCGCCTGGTGCCATATCTCGGGCGAGGGCTTCGACGGCTATATTCAGCAATCGAAGTCTTTGGGGCGTCTACCCGAATGAAAAAATCGAGTGAAAGGGATCGCTGGCCCCATCAATAAGGCCGCATCATGCGGCCAGCGGAACGTGATCATCCGGCCCGCTCGGGAGGCCGCGTCACCGTTTATCTAGGGGTCTCAGGGCGAGGGGGGATGCCTGGAGAACAAGTCTCCTCCAGGTTTGCTGTGGGGTCCGACCAAGTCGATGGCAGGGACCACCGAAGTGTCACGTTCAAGCTTGCTTAGGCGTCCTTGCCGTGACCGGTCAGCCGAGTCCAGCCGTCCTGAACAGTAGCTGAAAGCGCTTTTACGCCCTGATTGACGACTTCCCAATTGACCACTGGACGATCAGTGGATCCTTCGGCTCCGCTTGTGTTCCGCATCGAATCATAAACATAGGCCGCGCCGATCGTGAGCAAAATTCCAACGATGATCCCGAAAAACATGCGCATTCAAGCCCCTTCTTGCCGATAACAATTTCCCCTATGCCCCTGCATACACTAGCTTTTATTTTCCTCTTGGGTCAAGCGCGCGCCCCCCGCCGATAGGTCCTTCGAGCCGCGAACTCACCGGTAAATTATCGGGTGATTCGTCCCGCGACGGCGGCAGGGAACGGAACCGTGATTGAGGCGTTCCTTTTGAACCGCTGCGGGAACGCACCGGATGAAGGACTTGAAGCGCCGAGGGCAAAAGGCCGAGCTTCACTCGTGCGAGATGAATGCGACTGAACCAGGCAATCGTCAGATTGAATGGATGCCTCGGTGTTTGTCTTGCGCCATTACGTTGGGAAAAAACGATGGGTGATGCAACTATGGAGCGCGAAATCCGGACTTCCGCGGAGCTTCAGGAAGTCTGTCTTCGCACGCTGAAGCAGTGTCCCGGGTTTGAACAGGTCAATGAGATTCTCATCCAGCCGCGCGAAAATGCAGAAGGCTGCGCCAACTGGACCTTGGCGGCAGTGCGGCCGCGCGTCGACAATAGCTCGCTGCGTGCTGCGCGCGAAACAATTGGATTATTGCAGCAGACCTATCAACTCGATGCGGGAGAGGCTTCCGCGCGCATGAAGCGTCAGAATCTGAGTCCGCTTCCCACGGCGCTTAACGCGTTGCCCGCCTTTATTGCAAAATATTAATCACATTTGATGGCTGCCTCGACCTTCTTGGTGAAAGTCGGGTTGAGGCGGCTGGCGAAGTGCGCAGATTGGGCTTATCCCATTGTAAGGGCCACGCACTATGCGGCCCGTTGCCGTGGCGAAAGGGGCCCGGGTTTTGATATATTCCCATGTTCTCGGGACGGGTGCCTACGCACCGAAGCGCATTCTGACCAACCAAGATCTCGAACGATTGGTCGATACCACCGATGCCTGGATCAGTGCGCGCACAGGCATCAAGCAGCGTCGGATTGCGGCCGAAGGTGAAGTGACTTCCGATATGGCGGTGGTCGCCGCGCGGCATGCTTTGGCAATGGCTGAAACCAAGGCTGAAGACCTCGACATGATCATCGTCGCCACGGTCTCCGCCGATATGCCATTGCCGTCCTGCGCGGTGATTGTGCAAGCCAAGCTTGGCGCGACGCGGGCGTTCGCCTTCGATGTGGCCGCGGCTTGCGCGGGCTCGCTTTATGCCATGAGCATCGCCGATCAATTCATTCAGAGCGGCAAGGCAAAGCGGGTGCTGATTATCGGCGCCGAGCTATTGAGCCGTCTCGTCGATTGGACCGACCGAAATACCTGCGTGCTCTTCGGCGACGCGGCGGGTGCGATGGTGATCGGCCCGACACCGCATCCAGGGCGCGGACTTCTCTCGACGCATCTTCATTCCGACGGAACGGCCGCGGGAATTTTGTCGATCCCGGGCGGCGGCAGCAAATATCCGCAATCCGCGGAAGTGCTCGAATCCAACATGCACAAGATCACAATGAACGGGCGTGAGATTTATAAATTCGCGGTCCGCGTTCTGCCTCCCGCGATTTTGGAAGCGCTCAGTGCGAACGGCCTGACCGTCGATGACGTCAGCCATATCGTGTCGCATCAGGCCAATGCCCGGATCGTGGAATCGGTTCTGGAAAGGCTCGGCATTCCCCTTGAGAAATGTTGGTTGAATCTCGAGCGCTATGGCAATACGTCGAGCGCATCGCTGCCGATTTCACTCGATGAAGCAAACCGTGCCGGCCGTCTCAAGCCAGGAGATCTGATTGCCATGATGGCGATCGGTGCCGGGATGACGTGGGGCAGTGCCCTGATGCGCTGGTAAGCGACGTATCGCTACCTAAAAATAACTTCGCGCAGAAGACGAGCCTGCACCGAACGGCGATTAATTGCCGAAGCTAGCCGCCCATTATTGGGCCGCAACCTTGCTGCCGGCGGCGGCGACGACGGCTTTCTTGAAGGCGCCTTCAATTGTCACAGCAAAATTATAATGGGTGGTGGAGAAGGGGGCCGAACGAAACGGCTTATTGCTGCGCCAGCCGACAAGAATAGCGCCGATCGTTGGCTTGTTTGACTCCGTCACGACCGCGCCGCCGGAGGCTCCGTCTCCGGTTTCGCAATCGAAGGAAAACTCTCGGGTACCTTCTTCGCCAACCGACAATTGATCGTGGAGGCGGCATTTTTCCATCGAAAGCCTGCGTCCTTCGCCCCAGTCGATGTGACCGCGCGCGACAAACTCGACGGGCATGTTGGGGGCTTCGGTGTCGGCGAGATTATAGGGCGTGACTCCATCGATCGGACGCGCCAGTCGGGCGACGGCCCAATCATGCACGGCGGCGATCGCGTAGGGGTTGGTGCTGCCGGCGGTGATCGATGCGGAATCGATCGGTACCCGGACCTGCTTGCCCCGCGTTTCGATCGAGAAGAAACAGGTCTTGGCTCTCGGCGTGCCTCTTTCGTCGAAAAATACATGCGCGGCTGTCGTCACGAGATCATTGGCGAGAGTCAGCTGACCGGCGCCATGGGCGTCACCACACTCGATGAGGCCGGACGCTGCAAAGCGGGTGCGAAGTTCCGTGGCGTCAAGCTTTTGCTGGGCCGCAAAGTCCTCGACGCTGCGGCGGCTGTTTTTGCCGAACACGACCACAGGCACGATCTTGGGCGAGGTGGCTTGCGACAAGGCCGTTTTAAAGAGCGGAACAGCCGAGGCTTGAGCAGAAATCCCAACAAGGAAAACGCAAACGGCGGCTGCACATAGTCCACCCTTATGAAACTTCATGTCTTGTCCCCTCGATTCTGCGCCGCACCAGTTTAGGGTCGAGCACAGCATTAGATCAAGCTGAACCGGTATAGTATTTTGCCATTGCGAAAACAAAAAGGCAGCTTCTGATCTGACAAGCTCTTGTTAGCAAGGTTGACCTTTGCCGCGAAATTCCGTTTGATCCTTACGACAATACGGCGAAAGCGTGGTGCGAGGCTTACGCGAAACCGCTAAGCTGCTCGCGGCATCATGCCGCTACTTGCCGCATTGCGGCGACATTAAGATAGTGCAAGTGCCAACGTTGGTCGTTGAGAGTTCCTGCCGAGCCGCGGGCTATGAGCGCCGGCCTTGTTTTCGAGTTGCCGGTGTCGAATTCGCTGCTTGATGTTTATTCCGGAATGGTGAGCGAAGGTCACCTGGAGCGCGACGCCGACCAGGACCGCGTCCTACAGCGGCTGGAAAAGCTGCGGCTTGCCCTCGCCGACTTCAATCCGCCGCGCAGCTCCGGAGGCGCTCTTGGCTGGCTCAGAAGCTCCAACCGCAACGAACCTTCCGCGCGGGGCTTGTACATTTGGGGCAGTGCCGGGCGTGGCAAAACAACGCTGATGGATCTCTTCTACGACGCCGTCCAAGTCGAGCAAAAATCGCGGGTGCATTTTCATGCTTTCATGGCCAATGTTCACGCCTTCATATTTGCGTGGCGCCAAGCTCGGCAAAAAGGCTCCGTGAAAGGAGACGATCCGATCGCGGCGGCTGCCGATGCAATCGTCCAGAAAACATGGCTCCTTTGTTTCGACGAGTTCAACGTCACCGATATCGTCGACGCGATGATTTTGGGCCGTCTCTTCGAGGCCCTGTTCGCGCGGGGTATCGTTGTTGTGGCGACGTCGAACGTAAAACCGGACGAGCTTTATCAGGATGGGCTCAATCGGGTTTTGTTTTTGCCATTCATCGATCTGATCAAAGCCCGGATGGAGATTATCTATCTCGACGCTCGGGGCGACTTTAGGCTCGAAAAGCTGCGCAAGAACGCGGTCTATTTTGTCCCCGCCGATGCGCGCGCGTCGGCCGCGATGACGAGAGCCTTCGAGGCCCTGACCGGGGCGGAGCACGGAGCGCCGGCGACTCTCAAAGTGCTCGGCCGCCCGGTTTTGGTGCCCGAGGCGCGGACCAATGTGGCACGGTTCTCATTCGCGGATCTGTGCCAGGTGCCGCTGGGCGCGGCGGATTTTCTTGCGATCGCCCATGAATTCCATACAGTGCTCCTCGACAGAATCCCGATCATTGAGCCGGCGCGCCGCGACGAAGCTAAGCGCTTCATCACATTGATTGATACGTTTTATGACCGTCATGTGAAACTCATCGCTTCCGCGCAGGCGGAACCGGCCGAACTCTATGCGGGTACCGAGGGACATGTGGCATTCGAATTCAAGCGGACCGCATCGCGCCTGATGGAAATGCGCTCGGTGGACTATCTAGCCCTTCCCCATGGCCCCGTTTCGTCTCGCGGATCGGGAGATGCGAGCGGCCTTGTCGAAACTTAAAACTGCGCTGGTGCACCGCGTCAGCCTAAATCGGTTGCATAATGGGCTTCATCACGGAATTTACGGCTTGGCGCGCGCCGGCGATGAACATAGGTTCACGGCTAAAGATCCAGCTGTTAGTATGAATTGGACGGCTCGAAATCGCAGGGCCCAATCCTTGCTTCGACCGTTCCAGCTCCTGCCTCCCCGCTTCGACAGGATTGATAATCTTCTGGTTTCTTCAGGCATTCTTCATTTAGAGCTTTCGCGGTCATGCGAGAGAGAAGGACGGACAAGAAATGGCGCGCAGTAAGATCGCATTGATCGGAGCCGGACAGATCGGCGGAACCCTGGCTCACCTCGCGGCGCTCAAGGAACTTGGCGATATAGTGCTGTTTGATATTGCGGAAGGGACGCCCCAAGGAAAGGCGCTCGATCTTGCTCAATCCGGTCCGGTCAATGGTTTCAACGCGGCTTTGCGCGGTGCCAACACCTATGAGGCCATCGCCGGCGCCGACGTCGTCATCGTGACGGCCGGCGTGCCGCGCAAACCGGGGATGAGCCGCGACGATCTGCTCGGCATCAATCTCAAGGTGATGGAAGCGGTCGGCGATGGGATCAAGCAATATGCGCCGAATGCGTTTGTGATCTGCATTACCAATCCGCTCGATGCGATGGTCTGGGCGCTTCAAAAGGCCTCCGGCCTTTCAGCCTCCAAAATCGTCGGCATGGCCGGCGTCCTCGATTCGGCAAGGTTCCGGCATTTTCTTTCGGAAGAATTCAAAATCTCTGTTGAAGACATCACGGCATTCGTACTGGGTGGGCATGGCGACGATATGGTGCCCTCGTTGCGTTACTCGACGGTTGCCGGGATTCCCTTGCCGGACCTTGTCAAAATGGGTTGGACGACACAGGAGCGGCTCGACGCGATCGTTGACCGGACCCGCAAGGGCGGCGGTGAGATCGTCGCGCTTCTCAAGACCGGGTCGGCATTTTATGCCCCCGCGGCGTCGGCAATTGCGATGGCCGACTCCTATCTGAAGGACAAGCGCCGGGTGTTTCCTTGCGCGGCAAAGCTCAATGGCGAATATGGTGTCGATGGGCTTTATATCGGGGTGCCGGTCGTCATCGGTGCCAATGGTGTCGAGAAAATCGTCGAGGTCACACTCGATCCAACTGAAAAGCTTATGTTTGAAAAATCAGTGGGCTCTGTGCGAGGCTTGGTCGATGCCTGCAAGACGATCAACCCCGCCCTCGCGAATTGATTTTCAAGGAGCAATGATCCCGGAACTGTCTTGGCTCGGTGCCTTCCCTATTGGCCGCAGACGGCGAAATGAGGCGGCAAGCCAAAGGCCAACCGGGGCTGGCAAATTCATGCGGCGCGCCGTTCGAAATGAGGGGATTTGGCGAGAGGCTGAATTCCCCTCTTTGCCTTCGCGCATTTTCTGGCAGTGAACCGGGCCGAACTGGCGTGGAACCTGCTTGGGGTCGCAGCTAAGAAGAGATCCTGATGAATATTCATGAGTACCAGGCTAAGGCAGTCCTCAAGGAATTCGGCGTGCCCGTCTCGCGCGGCATCGCGGTGCTGCGCGCCGCGGACGCGAAGGCCGCGGCTCAGGAACTTGGCGGGCCAGCATGGGTGGTGAAGTCGCAGATCCATGCGGGCGGCCGTGGCAAAGGCAAGTTCAAGGAGCCGGAGGCGGGCAGCAAGGGCGGGGTGAGACTCGCCAAATCCCTGGCCGAAGTCGAAACCTTCGTTGCCGAAATGTTCGGCAGAACGCTGGTCACCGTACAAACGGGTCCGGCGGGCAAGCAGGTCAACCGGATCTACCTTGAGGACGCCGCCCAGATCGTCAAGGAATTCTATGTCTCCCTGCTGGTCGATCGGGCGACGAGCCGGGTGGCTTTCGTTGTTTCGACCGAAGGCGGCATGGAAATCGAGGAAGTCGCACATCATAAGCCGGACAGGATCACCAGTTTTTCCGTCGATCCGGCAACCGGCATCATGCCTCACCATGGCCGGACCGTCGCCAAGGCGCTGGGTCTTTCGGACGAGCTTGCCAAACAGGCGGAAAAGCTGACCGCGCAGCTCTATACGGCCTTCGTCGCCAAGGACATGGCCATGCTCGAGATAAACCCGCTCATTGTCTCGACGGATGGGCAGCTTAAATGTCTTGACGCCAAAATCTCATTTGATTCCAATGCGCTATACCGTCATCCAGATATCGTCGCTCTACGTGATGAAACCGAAGAAAATGCCAAGGAGATCGAGGCGTCGAAGCATGATCTGAACTATATCGCCCTGTCGGGGACCATCGGCTGCATGGTCAATGGCGCCGGACTCGCCATGGCCACGATGGACATCATCAAGCTTTACGGCGCGGAGCCGGCGAATTTCCTGGATGTCGGCGGCGGGGCCAGCAAGGACAAGGTCACCGAGGCCTTCAAGATCATCAGTTCCGACAAGCAGGTGAAGGGCATTTTGGTGAATATCTTCGGCGGCATCATGAAATGCGACGTGATCGCGGAGGGGGTCATCGCTGCTGTGAAAGAGGTTGGCCTCGAAGTGCCGCTGGTTGTCCGCCTCGAAGGAACGAATGTCGATCTCGGCAAGAAAATCATCGCCCAATCCGGGCTCAATGTTATCTCCGCGGATGACCTCGACGCCGCCGCCCAGAAAATCGTCGCGGCCACCCGAAAGGCGTGAATCTATGTCGATCCTGATCAACAAGGACACCAAGGTCATTTGTCAGGGCTTTACCGGCAAGAATGGCACTTTCCATTCCGAGCAGGCGATCGCCTATGGCACCTGGATGGTCGGCGGCACCTCGCCGGGGAAGGGGGGCGCGACCCATCTTGGCCTGCCGGTCTATGATACGGTTGCCGAGGCGCGCGAAGCGACCGGTGCCGACGCCAGTGTCGTTTACGTTCCGCCTCCGGGCGCCGCCGACGCGATCTGTGAATCGATCGACGCCGAAGTGCCGCTGATCGTTTGCATCACCGAGGGCGTGCCGGTTGCGGACATGATCAAGGTCAAACGGGCTCTATCGGGATCAAAGTCACGGCTCATCGGACCCAATTGCCCGGGGGTCATGACCGCCGGCGAATGCAAGATCGGCATCATGCCCGGCAATATCTTCAAGGCGGGCTCGGTTGGGATCGTCTCGCGTTCGGGAACCTTGACCTACGAGGCTGTGTTTCAGACGACCCGCGAAGGTCTCGGTCAGACGACCGCAGTCGGCATCGGCGGAGATCCGGTCAAGGGAACCGAATTCATCGATATGCTGGAAATGTTTCTCGCCGATGATGCGACCCAGTCGATCGTCATGATTGGGGAGATCGGCGGTTCGGCCGAGGAAGACGCGGCGCAATTCATCGCCGACGAGGCCAAGCGCGGCCGGAAGAAGCCGATTGTCGGCTTCATAGCCGGGCGCACCGCGCCGCCCGGCCGGCGCATGGGCCACGCCGGCGCAATCATCGCCGGGGGCAAAGGCGGCGCCGAAGACAAGATCGCGGCGATGGAGGCGGCCGGGATCCGCGTCTCGGAGTTGCCAGCCAGGCTTGGCAAGACCCTCGCGGAGGTGCTCCGGGGATGAAACGGACTTGAGAAAAGCGGTCGGCGTCCGCATGTAAAGGTCAGGGTCCGACGAACGGCTTCATGCGCAAGCGCGGCTATTGAGGCGAATCAATGCGTCGCGGTTCTCTTACGGGAACAACGCGGAACTTCGAAATTGAGAAGAAATAAACCAGTTTCAAATGAATTGAGCAGATAGCCCCAGTTAATGACCGACTGCCTCCGTAAATTGCCGAGGCCACGATCGTCCGGTCCAGCCCCATGTGCTGATCCATGGCCGCCAGGGGGTTTGAACTTGGGCTCGAAGGAGACGCGAATGGCGCGCCAGGATACGAATGGAAATGCAAACGGGTCCGGCGGTTCGGCGAGCGGCCGGTCGGCTCCGAACACGGCTTTGGCGTTGACCTCGTTCCTTTATGGCGGCAACGCCGCCTATGTCGAACAGCTTCAGGATCTCTATCGGCGTGATCCAGCTTCGCTGGACCCCTCATGGCGCGAATTCTTCGCCAAGATGGACGATGATGAGAGAGCCATCGAAAAAACCGTGCAAGGACCGCTTTGGAAACAGGCGGGTCAAGCGCTTGGTCCCCAGGACGAGTTGATTTCCGCGCTCGACGGCAATTGGGCGGAGACGCAAGCCTTAGTCGGCGCCAAGGTCAAGGCGCGGGCCGGAACCGATGGCCTCGTCTCGGCGGACGAGATACTTCGTGCCACGCGCGATTCGGTGCGGGCCTTGATGATGATCCGCGCCTATCGCATGCGCGGGCATCTTCATGCCAATCTCGATCCGCTCGGACTTGAGCCGCCGAAGGATCACGAGGAACTGCATCCTGCGGCATATGGGTTCACCGAAGCCGACTACACCCGCAAGATTTTGATCGATGGCGTTCTCGGGCTTGAGTTTGCGACCATTCCCGAGATGCTGAAAATTCTGCGCCGAACCTATTGCGACAATATCGGCTTTGAATTCATGCATATTTCCGATCCGGCTGAAAAGGGTTGGATGCAGCAGCGGATCGAAGGTCCCGGCAAGGAAATCAGCTTCACCAAGGAGGGCAAGCGCGCCATCCTCAACAAGCTTGCGGAAGCCGAGGGATTCGAGAAGTTTCTCGATATCAAATACACCGGCACCAAGCGCTTCGGACTCGACGGGGCCGAAGCCATGGTCCCGGCGCTCGAACAGATCATCAAACGGGGCGGCGCCTTGGGGGTCCAGGACATCGTGCTCGGAATGGCCCATCGTGGCCGCCTCAACGTGCTGTCCCAAGTGATGGGCAAGCCGCATCGGGCGATCTTCAACGAATTCAAGGGCGGCTCGTTTACGCCCGACGACGTTGAGGGTTCCGGCGACGTCAAATATCATCTTGGCGCTTCGGCCGACCGCGATTTCGACAACAACAAAGTTCATCTTTCGCTGACTGCGAATCCCTCGCATCTCGAAATTGTCGATCCGGTGGTGCTCGGCAAGGTCCGCGCCAAGCAGGACCAATTGCACGATGTGGTCGAGCGCACCAAGGTTCTGCCTTTGCTGATTCATGGAGACGCCGCTTTCGCGGGACAGGGCGTGATCGCCGAATGTTTTGGCTTGTCCGGCCTCAAGGGCTACCGGACCGGCGGGTCGATCCATTTCATCATCAATAATCAGATCGGCTTCACCACGTCGCCGCGCCATTCGCGCTCGTCGCCCTATCCGTCGGACACCGCCAAAATGATCGAGGCGCCGATCATTCACGTCAACGGCGATGATCCGGAAGCGGTTGTCTATGCCGCGAAGATCGCGATCGAATTCCGGCAAAAATTTCACAAGCCGGTGGTGATCGACATGTTCTGTTATCGCCGCTTCGGCCACAACGAAGGCGATGAGCCTGCCTTCACCCAGCCGCTCATGTACAAGAAAATCCGCTCGCATAAGACAACGCTGCAAATCTATGCCGAAAAACTCATTGCGGAAGAAGTTCTGACCGAGGGCGAGGTTTTACGCCTGCAGGCTAATTGGCATCATCATTTGGAAACGGCGTTCCAGGCGAGCGTGTCCTTCAAGCCCAACAAGGCCGATTGGCTCGATGGCCGCTGGGCGGGTCTCAAACCCGCGCAGCCCGGCGTCGAAGACGCCCGCCGCGGCCGCACCGCTGTCGAGCGCGCGCGGCTGATCGAGATAGGCAATCGCCTCACCACGGTTCCGCCAGGGTTCGAACCCCATCGCACCATCCGCCGTTTGCTCGACAATCGGCGCAAGATGATCGAAACGGGCGAAGGCGTCGACTGGGCGATGGCGGAGGGGCTTGCCTTCGCGGCTCTGGTCGACGAGGGCTATCCGGTCCGACTTTCCGGCCAGGACAGCGAGCGCGGAACCTTTTCGCAGCGCCACGCGGTGCTGATCGATCAGGAGACCGAAGAACGCTACGTCCCCTTGAACAACATCCGCGACGAGCAGGCGCATTTCGAAGTCATCAATTCGATGCTGTCCGAGGAGGCCGTGCTTGGCTTCGAATATGGCTATTCGCTGTCCGAGCCCAACGCCCTGACGGTTTGGGAAGCCCAGTTCGGCGACTTCGCCAATGGCGCACAGGTGCTGTTCGACCAGTTCATTTCTTCTGGCGAACGCAAATGGCTGCGCATGTCGGGGCTCGTCTGCCTGCTGCCGCATGGCTATGAGGGCCAGGGGCCCGAACATTCCTCCGCCCGGCTCGAGCGCTATCTGCAATTATGCGCCGAGGATAATATGCAGGTCGCCAACTGCACGACGCCAGCGAATTATTTCCATATTCTGCGGCGCCAGTTGAAGCGCGACATTCGCAAGCCACTCATTCTGATGACGCCCAAATCACTGCTGCGGCACAAGCGCGCCGTCTCGAAGCTCGATCAGTTGGTGAACGGCTCGTCCTTCCATCGTATTTTGATGGACGATGCGGATGGCGTCGGGGATGGCACCACCAGCCTCGTCGAGGACGCCAAGATTTGCCGCGTGGTTCTATGCTCGGGGAAAGTCTATTACGATCTCTACGACGAACGCGAGAAGCGGGGCATCAACGACATCTATCTCATCCGCGTGGAACAGCTCTATCCTTTCCCGCTCAAGGCACTCGTCAACGCTTTATCGCGCTTCAAGCAAGCCGAGGTCGTCTGGTGCCAGGAAGAACCGAAGAACATGGGCGGGTGGAACTTCGTCGATCCCTATATCGAATGGGTGCTTGGCCAGGCCGGCGGCAAGGCGAAGCGCCCACTCTATGTCGGAAGGCCGGCGGCGGCTTCCACCGCAACCGGCCTGATGTCGAAGCATTTGGCCCAACTCAAAACCTTCATGGACGAAGTGTTTACCCTATGAATGGCGTGACCTTCGGCGCAACGAAATTAACCTCTTGTAAAAAAGCCGCAGGGCTTAGGGCGGTACAAAATGGCATCTGAAATCCGCGTGCCAACCTTGGGCGAATCGGTCACCGAAGCGACCGTTGGACGATGGTTCAAGAACGCGGGCGACGAGGTTTATGTGGATGAACCCATCGTCGAACTGGAAACCGACAAAGTCACGCTTGAAGTCAATGCCCCGGCCTCGGGCGTGCTGAACGAAATCACCGCCAAGGATGGCGAGACGGTGAGCGTCGGCGCGCTCCTCGGACGCATCGGCGACGGCGAGGGCAAATCCGCCGCGCCCGCCAAGGCCGAAGCGAAGCCAACGCCGCCCCCCTCCGCGCCGGCGGCGCCCGTCGCTGCCGCTGCGGCAAAACCCGCCCCAGCACAGCCTGCGATGCCCGCGTCACCTGCAGCGGCCAAAATTGCCGCCGATCACGGGGTCGATACCCTGGTCATGGAGGGCTCCGGCAAGCGCGGTCAGGTCCTCAAGGGCGATGTTCTCGATTATATCGCAAAGCCGCCTGCGCCGGCTCCGGCCGCGCCGCTAGCCCCGCCGTTGGCCCGCGTGCCGGCTCCAGCCTCGGACGCCGATCGCGAGGAACGCGTTCCCATGACGCGGCTGCGCCAGACCATCGCACGCCGCCTCAAGGATGCGCAAAATACGGCTGCCATGCTGACGACCTTCAACGAGGTCGACATGACCGAGGTGATGGCCTTGCGCGGCCGCTACAAGGATGCCTTCGAGAAGAAGCATGGCGTGAAACTCGGCTTCATGGGTTTCTTCGTCAAGGCGTGCGTGGCCGCCCTGAAGGAAATTCCCTCCGTCAATGCAGAGATCGACGGGGCCGATATTATTTACAAGAATTATTATCATCTCGGCGTCGCCGTCGGCACCGACAAGGGCCTGGTCGTGCCGGTCGTGCGCGATTGCGACAAGATGAGTCTTGCCGAGGTCGAGAAATCGATCACCGATGTCGGCAAGCGTGCCCGCGCCGGCCAGCTCAAAATCGAAGAGATGCAGGGCGGAACTTTCACCATTACCAACGGCGGGGTCTATGGCTCGCTGATGTCGACACCGATTTTGAACGCGCCGCAGTCGGGCATCCTGGGCATGCACAAAATCCAGGAGCGGCCGGTGGCCATCGACGGCAAAATAGAGATCCGGCCGATGATGTATCTTGCGCTCACCTATGACCACCGCATTGTCGACGGCAAGGAGGCGGTGACCTTCCTCGTTCGCATCAAGGAAGCGCTGGACGATCCGGCGCGGCTCGTGCTTGATCTTTAAGAAAAAATTCCTCAGGGAGCGCCCGACGCCATGCTTGCAATTCGTTGCTTTGGACATTTTTGGAGTAAAGATCTCGTGGATTGGGGCACGCGAGGCAAAGGAGGGGCTGGACGCCTTCTTGGCTATCAGACGCGTGATCGAAAGCCGTTTGTAGTCGATTTCAAAGAACAAATTGCCGTCTATATCCTTTTCACTTCGAATCGGGAGGCTGTCTATGTTGGTCAAACAGGATCCGGCGACCAGCGATTAATGTTGCGATTGAGGCAACATTCCCAAGGGTATTTGCGTGATCGATGGCCCCATTTTTCTTGGTTTGGCTTACGAGCTGTCACGGGACAAAAGCAACTATCAGAGCACCAAAAACCAGAAAGCGGATGCGGTGGCATCGATAAACTCAGCGGGAAATAGCATGAGTATTTGCCACCTCATGGGCACCGACCTGGATTATTGCTATGCCTGCTTTTCGTGCTTTTAAACGTCAGAGTATGGGCTGGTGATGCCAACAGTCGCTATCGTCGATGGTGTGAAAATCCAGTTCTATTTCGATGAACACCCGCCACCACATTTCCACGCTGTTTTCGCTGAGTATGTGGCGCAAATCCAAATCGATCCAACGCAAGTCTTGCGAGGATCGCTTCCACCGGCGAAGTTTCCCGCGGTGCTGGCTTGGGCATCGAAGAATCGTGTCGGGTTGATGAGTGCCTGGGCGGCCATCGCGGCCGGCCAGAAGCCAGCGAGGCTATCATGAGCGAAATCATTCGCATGAAATCCGTAGAGCCTATCCTCCATGGCGTCGTAAAAATCGTTTGGCTGGATGGCTACGAGGCCGTCGTAGACCTTCGTCCGGTGATCGACGAAGGTGACATTTTTGCGTTTCTTCGCGGCTCACCTGAACGCTTCAACACGGTAAAGCTCGACGAATTTGGGCATGCGATCTACTGGCTCGACAACGATGGCGACGAAGTCGATTTTGGCTCCGGCCAGCTTCGACGGCGCGCCGAACGCCAAGCCGAAATTCTCCGGCTCGCCAGTTAACACCTGGGAGATTACATGTCCTACGATCTGATCGTCATCGGAACCGGCCCGGGGGGCTATGTTTGCGCGATCCGCGCCGCGCAGCTCGGCCTCAAAGTCGGGGTCGTTGAAAAGCGCAAGACGCATGGCGGCACGTGCCTCAACATTGGCTGCATCCCCTCAAAGGCGCTGCTCCATGCTTCGGATAAATTCGCAGAAGCGGAGCATGATCTTGCCGCCTTCGGCGTCATCACCGGCAAGCCGCAGCTCGATCTGCAAGCGATGATGAAGCACAAGGACGAGACGGTCGCAGCCAATGTCAATGGCGTCGGCTTCCTCTTCAAGAAGAACAAGATCGAATCCTTTATTGGCCACGGGGTCATCGTGGCTCCGGGTGAGATTGTTGTGAAGGCGGCGGACGGGTCAGCCCAAAAGCTTGAGACCAAGAACATCGTTATCGCCACCGGCTCCGATGTGGCGCAGCTTCCGGGCGTCGAGATCGACGAAAAAACCATCGTGTCGTCGACCGGTGCGCTTTCGCTTGAACAAGTGCCGGCAAAGCTTCTCGTCGTCGGCGCCGGTGTGATCGGCCTCGAACTCGGCTCGGTCTGGAGCCGCCTCGGCGCCGAAGTGACCGTCGTCGAATATTTGGACCGCATTTTGCCGGGTATGGATGGCGAAGTTGCCAAGCAATTTCAGCGCATGCTGGAGAAACAGGGCTTTCGCTTCCATCTCGGCCATAAGGTCGTGAAGGTTGATAAACAGAAGGCGGGGTTGGAGGTCAGTATCGAGCCGTCGAACGGGGGCGAGACCGCCGTCATGCCGGCCGATATCGTGCTGGTGGCGATCGGCCGGCGCCCCGTGACCGAAGGTCTGGGCTTGGACGCCATCGGCGTCGCGCTGGATCGTGGGCGGGTCGTGATCGACGATCGGTTCGCAACCAATGTCGCCGGGATTTATGCGATCGGCGATGTCGTGCGTGGCCCCATGCTGGCCCACAAGGCCGAAGACGAAGGGATTGCGGTGGCCGAAATCATCGCCGGCCAACATGGCCATGTGAATTACGAGGCCATCCCCTCGGTCGTCTACACCATGCCGGAAGTGGCGAGTGTCGGCGCGACGGAGGAAGAACTCAAAGCCAAGGGCATTGCCTATAAGGTCGGCAAATTTCCGTTCACCGCCAATGGGCGGGCGCGGGCGATGCGGAAGATGGAAGGCTTTACGAAAATCCTTGCCGATGCAACGTCGGACCGGGTGCTCGGCGTGCACATTATTGGCGCGGGGGCGGGCGAACTCATCGCCGAAGCGACCCTGCTGATGGAGTTCGGTGGCTCGGCGGAGGACTTGGCCCGCACCTGCCATGCGCATCCGACCATGTCGGAAGCGGTCAAGGAAGCCGCGCTCGCGGTGGACAAGAGAGCGATTCATATTTGAGGTCGGTGAGACATCGGTCCACACGATTGTCCGATTTCGCGGGCGGATCGTACTAAAATGTTTCACGTGAAACCTTTTGGTACGATTGACACCTCATGCGTCCCCTCTGTCTGTTTTGGGTGGTCTCGACCCAGAGCGCAAGATAGAATTGAGGCCAGATTGTTTTTTCAAAATGAATTTACAATTGAACAATGGAACCAAAAATGCCAATCAACCAAAGTGAATTCGGAAGCATCACCATCGATGGAAAAACCTATGACCACGATGTGATCATTCATCTTTCGGGCAAAGTGGACAAACGGAAAAAGAAGCTTTCGAAAGAGCAATATGGAACATCGCACATCATATCTAAAGCTGAAGCCAAGTCCGTTTTCGAGGATGGCTGCGATCTGTTGATCATCGGCAGCGGTCAGGAGGGGAACGTGCAGCTGTCTCCGGAGGCCGGCGACTATTTCGAAAACAAGGGCTGCCAGGTCATAGTGCAGCCGACGCCGGAGGCCATTCGATCATTCAACCAGTCGCGGAAGAAAAAGATCGGCCTCATGCACGTGACCTGCTGATCGAAACTCGGCCGATTAATGGCCCCTTCGGGCGTGCCTTTAAAGAGTCCGCACGATCTCTTTGAAATGACTCCACTTGGTCGCTGTCCAAATCTCGGTATGGGCATGACCAAAGGTGCGGACCAGCGTCGAAACCTTGCTCGCCGTCTCGATATCCTTGGCGCGAAATATACCCAGATAATCGCAAGGTCCAAGTATGGCGTAGCTGCTGACAATCGCCTTGGGCGAGCGCTCCAAGACCTCGGACTTTGAACGTCAGCATGACGACATTCCTTTTCAGCTCAAAGGCCTCAGACGCGAGACGCGGGACCCGGTAATTCGTTCCAGTCGAGGCCGAGCTCGTCGACGATTTCCCTCACAATTCTTGGATCGAGCCGCTTCTTAGTCCCGATCTCGGGGAGAATCGCTCTTCGTTCCCCCCGGCGCACGGTCACATAGGCGTGTCCGTGTGCTCCAACCGTGTCCTTACCAGCTTCGAAGGTGCAGCCACGCTCGGACAGCCATTGACGTAAGGTTTCACTTTCCATGATGATCTCGTTTCCTCTACGGTGATTAATACCCGGACGAGTGGAACCGCTTATGCCAATGCGGGAAGAGACCACGAGACGTCACGGATTTCCCTTTCCTCCGGCCATGAGCCGATCCCCGGCCGTCAGCCTTTCAAAACCCTATCAAAGGCGAGATCATAAATCTGCCGGAAATCGCTGTCGCATCCTATCAGAGATTTTGGGGTCGCTTCTGCGACTTGAGCAGTGTCAATGCGCGACGCCTGAAGGTGAGCTATTAATTATGGGCACAGCTTCGTGGAAGGGACCGCGCAATGGATATCGATAAGGCAATCTCCGGTCGCCGCTCGGTGCGCGAATACTCCCCACAAGCCGTCGACGAGCAAACGATCCATCGACTCATCAATGCCGCCATACTCGCGCCGAGTGCGGTAAACCAGCAGCCCTGGACTTTTACGGTCGTGCGTGATCAGGCGCTGCTCGACAGCATCTCGCGTGATGCCAAGTCGCACATGGTCAAGACGATGGCTGGGACGATGGCCGCGAGCCCGCATTCGGACCATTTCCAGTCCATGCTCAATGACCCTAATTTTCAAATTTTCTACCGCGCGCCCGTGCTCATCCTGATCTCGGCAGAGGCACAAGGTCCTTGGATCATCGAGGACTGCGCGTTGGCCGCCGAGAATCTCATGCTCGCGGCATATGCCGCGGGGCTTGGCACCTGCTGGATCGGCTTCGCCCAGAGCTTCCTCAACACACCGGAAGGGAAGAAAGCGCTCGACCTATCTGCCGGCTGCGTACCGGTTGCGCCGATCATCGTCGGTCATCCAAAAGGCATATCGCCGCCGGTCCCGCGCAAGGAGCCGGAGGTTCACTGGATTGGCTGAAGAAATACTTCTCATGCCCATATTCATGCGCTAGTCGATCTTGACGGTCCGCAGCCGGAGCGCATTGCCGATCACGCTGACCGAGGACAGCGCCATGGCCGCCGCCGCGATGATCGGCGACAGAACAATGCCGAAGCTCGGATAGAGAACGCCGGCGGCGACCGGCACGCCCGCTCCATTGTAAATGAACGCGAAGAACAGATTCTGCCTGATGTTGCGCATCGTCGCTTGCGACAGGCGGCGCGCGCGCACGATCCCCTGCAAATCGCCCTTGAGCAGTGTAACGCCCGCACTCTCCATTGCTACATCGGTGCCGGTCCCCATGGCGATGCCAACATCCGCCGCGGCCAGTGCCGGGGCATCGTTGACGCCATCGCCGGCCATTGCGACGATACAGCCTTGCGCGCGCAATTTTTCGACCACGGCGCTCTTTTGCTCGGGCAGAACCTCCGACTTGACATCTTCGATGCCAAGCCGGCGCGCGACCGCCTCGGCGGTGATCTTATTGTCGCCGGTGAGCATCACGACGCGCAGGCCTTCGCTTTCGCAGCGCCTTGACGGCCTCAGGCGTCGTCGACTTGATCGGATCGGCGATTGCCGATGAGCCCAACGGCCTTGCCGTCAATTCCGACAAAAATAACGGTGGCGCCTTCGGCGCGCAATTCATCCGCTTGCTTGGCGAGCTCCGCCGTCGCGATCGCCGCTAGCTTCGAGAAAGTCGGCAGTTGCCGATCGTGACCTTATGGCCCTCGACGTCGCCGAGAACGCCTTTTCCGGCGGGCGCATCGAAGCCCGACGGTTCCGATAAGTCGAGCGTCCGCTCCTTTGCGGCCTTCGACGATCGCGCTGGCCAGCGGATGCTCGCTCGCGCGCTCGAGGCTGGCTGCAAGGCGCAGAAGTTCATCTTCGCGGTAATTCGCCCGTGCTCGTACCGCTGCGACCTTGGGCTTGCCTTCGGTAAGAGTTCCCGTCTTGTCGATGACCACCGTGTCGATCTTTTCCATGCGCTCCAGCGCCTCCGCGTTCTTGATCAGAACTCCCGACCCGGCGCCACGCCCGACGCCGACCATGATCGACATCGGCGTCGCGAGCCCGAGCGCGCAAGGACAAGCGATGATCAAAACCGAAACCGCCGCGACGATTGCATAGGCCAGGCGCGGCTCGGGGCCTAACAGCGCCCAGGCGGCGAAGGCGAGCAAAGCGATGCCGATCACCAAAGGCACGAACCAGGTGGAGACCTGATCGGCGAGGCGCTGGATCGGCGCCCGGCTTCTTTGCGCCTTCGCTACCAATTGCACGATCTGGGACAGCAGCGTATCGGCGCCGACCTTCTCCGCCCGCATGATGAAGGAGCCGCTCTGATTGAGCGTGCCCGCAATCACCTTGGCGCCCGCCTCCTTGCTCACCGGCATGGATTTGCCGGTGACCATGCGATTCGTCGATGGTCGCATGCCCCTCGACAATCGTTCCATCAACCGGCACTTTCTCGCCCGGCCGCACGCGAAGGCGATCGCCAACGCCGATGCTATCGAGCGGCACCTCCTCGTCCGTCGCCATCCGCGCGGATACGCCGCGCGGTCTTCGGCGCGAGGTCGAGCAAGGCCTTGATCGCGTTGGAGGTCTGCTCGCGCGCCCGCAGTTCCAGCACCTGGCCGAGCAGGACGAGAACGGTAATGACCGCGGCCGCCTCGAAATAAATGGCAACCGAGCCATCCGCGGCCCGGAAGGCCTGCGGGAAAAGACCCGGCGCCACGGTCGCGACGATGCTGTAGAGCCAGGCGACCCCGGTGCCGAGGGCGATCAGCGTGAACATATTGAGATTGCGCGTGACGAGCGATTTCGCGCCGCGCTCAAAGAACGGCCAGCCGGCCCACAAGCACGACGGGCGTCGCCAGAAGCAGCTGGATCCAATTCGAGGTCTTCTGCTCAATCAACATATGAAGATTGAAAAGATGACCGCCCATTTCCAGAACGACAACCGGCAGGCTGAGCGCGAGCCCGACCCAGAAGCGCCGCGTCATATCCGCAAGTTCGGGATTTGGACCGCTCATCGGCGCCGGCCAGTTCCGGCTCGAGGGCCATGCCGCAGATCGGACAAGGCCGGGACCGATCTGACGAATTTGCGGATGCATCGGGACAGGTGTAGATCGTTCCCTCCGGCGGCTTGGGACGATCCGGGTCTTCGCCACGATCTTGCGCGTCCGGACGCGTTTCATGGTGGGCGTGGTCATGCTTCGACATTGGTTGGCTCCGCCATAATCCGCTAAATCTGCGCACGTAGGTTCGTCGGTGTCGACTCGGCCTTGTCAGATAGTCGCGCAAGCTCTCGATGCCAAGGAGGGCAGGGGTTTCTTTATGATCGCGGTGACTGCGGAAAAGCGTGCCTATCTCCGACGTCAACGGGCGGAGTTCGGCAGAGCCGCGAGCGCTTCGCGGCCGGAAACGCATTTTTCTTTCGGCCAACTCCAAAAATTGCCGAGATGCTCCATCGCATCGGCAAGCCGTCGCCGGTAGGTTTCCTTCGACACTTCGACGGCGCCGAGCGAGGCGAGGTGGGGCGTCACAAATTGCGTATCGAGCAGGCGAAAGCTGCCGCGCGCCAGCCGCGCGACGAGATGGACCAGCGCGACCTTCGAGGCATCGCTTTTGCGATGAAACATGCTTTCGCCGAAAAACGCGGCGCCCAAATGGACGCCATAGAGTCCGCCGACGAGCTCGCCATCGGCCCATGTCTCCACCGTATGCACACGGCCCATGTCGAACAATTGCCGATAAAGAGCGCGAATTCGCCGGTTGATCCAGGTCTTGTCGCGTCCCTCATATGAGGCCGCGCAGGCGTCGATCACAGCATCGAAGTCGTAATCTATTTTAACCTCGAAACGATCCGAGCGAACGGCCTTGGCGAGGCTTTGCGATACGATCAAACCGTCGAGCGGGAAAATGCCGCGCAGTTCCGGATCGACCCAGAACAGATTTTCGTCCTCGGCGCTCTCCGCCATCGGGAACAGGCCGATAGAATAGGCGCGCAGCAAAATATCGCTGGTAATTTCGAACTGGTCGCGGGCACGGCTCATGTCACAAGAGTGGGGGCGAGGCAAAATCCCGTCAAGCGCGAAAACAGCGAGCGGGGGACCCCGAGCCTTGCCGCAGGCGGTAGCTTGACAAAAGCTCGATCCATGGTTCTCTCAAGAACGCAACAAATTTCAGCTCGAGCTTTTCCCATGATGGTTTCAACGACAAACGATCTAGCAAGGCTTCAAGGTTGTCCGGCATCTTGGGATCGTGCGTGGGATTACCGTGCGTTCGCGCAGCGTCGTGGGCAATTTCGTCGGCGGCATTCAATCCCTTTTCGGAGGTCAGATTGGCGCTTATGTCGAACTTGCCGAAGCCGCCAGGCAGGAGGCCTTCGATCACATGTGCGCGCATGCGAACCAGGCTGGCGCCAATGCGGTCATTGGTATGCGGTATGATGCCAATGATATCATGGATGGCATTACCGAAGTCCTCGCCTATGGCACGGCGGTCGTGGTCGAGCCGGTCTAGGGCGCCATCCGAATTGCACGTTACAGTCCTTCGGCAAAGCCATCGCTGGGCCGTCTTCCCACCTATCTTGAGTTCATATTTCCCATGTTGTCCGCGATCATCCTTTGCGAAGATAAGCCGCCAGCCGGACGGCCAGGAGGCGTCGATGCGGCGGAGATTTTGGCCCGTACGCTGGCCTCTCTGGTGACGGCAAAAGTTCATGGCCTGCTTGCCGATGTTCGGATTGCCGGACCGTTCGAGATGAACCTTGGCATTCTCGCTAATCACGCCGGCTGTGCCTTCGTCGAAGCCGAGAAGGAAGCAGACAGGCTTCATCTCGGGCTGACGGCCGCGCGCGGATCCGATGTTTTGTTGCTGCGTTCCGGACAGGCGCTCGAGCCGGCCTTTATCGAGGAAGCCGGCGATTTTCTGACGCGGCGGCAAAGAGACAAGTCGAGCGCGGCGCTTCTTCGAGCGGCACCCGAAACTTTTTTTGAGCGGATTTTTCCAACTTTCGCGCCGGCTTCCGGCCTGATTGCCACGCGCGATCTTATGCTGCGCGCGCCGCGCAGCGGTTTTCAAGGCCTTGCAAGCTTTGTCGCACCGGCAACGACCTTTCGGGTGCGGACACGTCCTATCGTCTGATGAGAAGCGGGCTCTGCCGTGGATGATCGCTTCGGAAATTGCTGGCTCGACGGCGTTCCTGTTTACCGCGCAAATGTATTGCAGGTATCGATTTCGCCGGATTTCAAGCCGGCGTTCAGCCATTGAACGCGTTGGGCCGACGAGCCATGCGTAAAAGAATCCGGCACCGCATATCCCTGCGAGGCTTTCTGCAAGCGATCGTCGCCGATCGCCTGAGCGGTCGCGACCGCCTTTTCGATGTCGCCCGGCTGAAGAAACTGATATTTGCGCTCCGCATTGGCGGCCCAGACGCCGGCGAGGCAATCGGCCATGAGTTCGAGCACGCACCGACAGATTATTGGCGGTGCCCTCTTGCCCATGCTCGCAGCGCGCTGCTGCGCCGCCTGAACCTTCGGCAAAATGCCGAGCAGATTTTGGACGTGGTGGCCGATCTCATGCGCAATGACATAGGCATAGGCGAAATCGCCGCCGCCGCCGAGGCGCCGCTTCATGTCCTGGAAAAACGCCGTATCGAGATAGACCTTTTGGTCCATCGGACAATAAAACGGCCCCATCGCGGCCTGGGCGCCGCCGCAGGCCGAGGCCGTGCTGCCACTATAGAGGACGAGCTTCGGCTTGATCATAGGCAATGCCCTTCTGGTCCGGCAGAACCTCCGACCACACCGTCTCGTTCGCCGGCAAGAACGGCGGCGACGAATTGGCCCATGTCATCGGATGGCGTGCCGGTCTGCCCCGGCTGCCTCGTCTCGGTTTGCGAGCCCTGGCGCATCTTGTTCACCATTTCGGCGCCGCCGATCAAAAGCCGCGGATCGATGCCGAGCGCCCAGCCGAGGAGACCGAGGACCACACCGTCCCGATACCAAGACCGCCCCGGCCGCCGGGGATGCCGCCGTTGCCCGCGCCGGTCCTCGACATTGGCCGAACGGCCAAAATCCTGCCACTTCATGAGCGACCCCCAGGGGTTTTCTTTGCTCCCGCACGCGGCGGGTTTTCAAGTTCACGTCAGGCGCAGGGGCATCGACCTGCTGCAAGCTTTCATCCGCCGGTGACACTCATGTGACGCGCGACCGCAGGCTGGGTGTGTTCGCGATCGATGATGAAATCATGGCCCTTGGGCTTGCGGGCGATGGCGGCTTCGAGCGCCTCATGCAAGAGCTCGTCGGATGGGCGACGCGCGCAGCGGCGCGCGCAGATCGGCCGCATCGTTCCTGGCCAAGGCACATATAAAGCGTTCCGGTGCAGGTCACCCGCACGCGATTGCAGCCTTCGCAAAAATTATGGGTGAGCGGGGTGATGAAGCCGAGACGGCCGCCGGTTTCGGCGACCTGCACATAGCGGGCGGGGCCGCCGGTCTGATAGTCGATCTCGCGCAAGGTGAAGCGTTCCCTGAGCCGCGCCTCGACCAGGTTCAAAGGCAAGAACTGATCGGCGCGCTCGGCCTCGATCGCGCCCAGCGGCATGACTTCGATCAAGGTGAGATCGAAGCCCGCGCCCATGCGCCCACTCGAGCATCGGGACGATCTCTGTCGTCGTTCATCTCCTTGAGCGCGACCATATTGATCTTGACCGACAATCCCGCCGCTTGCGCGGCATCGATCCCGGCCATCGTCTTTGCATGGATCGCCCCAGCGGGTGATCGCCTTGTATTTGACCGGATCGAGCGTATCGAGCGACACATTGATGCGGCGCACGCCGGCCTCCGCGAGCGTCCATGCGCATGATGCGCGAGCTGCGAGCCATTTGTGGTGAGCGTCAATTCGGAGAGCGCGCCGGACTCGATATGGCGGCCGAGCGCGCGGAACAATTGCATGATATTGCGGCGAACCAGCGGTTCGCCGCCGGTGATCCTGAGCTTGCGGACGCCGCGGCGACGAAAGCGGTGCATAGACGGTCGAGTTCTTCCAAGCTGAGCAAATCGCGCTTCGGCAAGAAATTCATGTCTTCCGACATGCAATAGACGCAGCGCATATCGCAGCGGTCGGTCACCGAGACGCGAACATAGGTAATCGTCACGTCCAAAGGGATCGATGAGCGGCGCTGGGGCCTGCGGCCGAGCAACCGTTCGGATTTGGTATGCAGGAGATCTGGGAAATGCTCATGGACCAACATTTACAGAGGCGGGGCAGGAATGCCACGACTAAATGCTACATAGATGCCCGGCGCCGCAAGGCGAGCATCGCGACAGGTCAAAAATTCGAGGCGGGTAAATCGAGGCAAGGTGCACGAAAATCGTCAACCCTGGCCAAGCGAACTGCGGCTGCGGAGAACGGCCGCGTCCTGCGGATCAGTTTCGAAAATGGCGCGCATTTTCGATCTGATCGGCGGAATATTTGCGGGTCATGAGCCAGAGCGCGGAAGTGCAGGGCCATCGGCCGGAGGAGCGCTTGACCATTGGCGGCAAACGTCAATGCCGGGATCATCGGAATCGAGCGTGTCGGCACCTATGCGGTGCGGCTCATCTTCGACGATCTGCATTCGACCGGAATCTTCACCTGGACCTATCTCTACGAGCTTGGTTCTCGCTATGATGAGAAATGGGGCTCCTATCAATCGGAACTTCAAGCCAAGGGATTGAGCCGCGACAGGCAGGGACAAGCCTAGAGCTCGAATACCGAGCCAAGAAGGCGCATTCGAACCGCTTTTTCCGCTACTTTGGGCCATGACGACAAACGGTCTGGGCTCAGGCCGTCCCAAGATTTATATAGCGCAGAGTTGCGCTGCTGATTTCAGGATCGATCCATGCCTTTTTCGACGCCGATGGCCGCTGCAATTTATTTGACCATCTGGTTTACGGTTTTGTTTGCAGTGCTTCCTTTCGGTGTCCACTCGCAGCATGAGCGGGGCGATTTCGTCGCTGGAACGGATCCCGGCGCGCCGGTCGCGCCTCGGCTGCTCCCGAAAATGATTTGGACAACTTTGATCTCCGCCGTTATTTTCGGGGGATTGGCCGCCTACGCTCATTATGCTGGCTGAAGGTCCTATTGACCCCCCGCACCGATGAGGCTACTTCAGCGACGCCCCTTGAGGAGCGCGTAGCTCAGTTGGTAGAGCATCTGACTTTTAATCAGAGGGTCATGGGTTCGAATCCCATCGCGCTCACCAACAAAATCAACAAGTTATCCTAGTTTTTCGCCTCAATTGCCAAGCAAGTTTTTTGCCGGGGCAACAGTTGGGGCAACATTAGCTTGTCGCGTGGGCACCCTTACCCTGCGCCTTATGTTCTCGCCAGTTTGGCCGTACGTCGATAGGTCGGGAACTGCAAGCAGAGCATCGCACGGCGTTGGCAGCGAGCGCCGTGAGGCTGGGATGTTAGAGTTTAGCAAACCCAGTAGCAGTGATCACGATCATCGCCGGTGACGGGCCCGGAGCGATGAAGCCCTGGTCCTGCAAAGACTGCATCGCGTCAAAGATTTCCTCAATGAGAAAACCCGTTTGCAGGAGCTTCGCCTGAAGGGCACCGAGTGGCACAACCTCGTTTGGCCCAACATCACATTTTGAAATCTCGTCGAGTATCGCCCGTTCGACCTTTGCGTTTGATGGAATCGTGTTCAAAAATTTATTCTCCTAACGGGAGGCCCTTTGGATAGTTAGGTCAGCGCATCATTTAGGCAAGGATAACAGAGCATGGCGCAAAAGTGCGCCGTGCCGCTTCTCTAGGGGGGCGACATCCCAGTAGGCGGCCTCGCAACGCAAACGAAAAGCCGCCCGATGGAGCAGCCCCGTTTGCCTACTTGCGAGTTCGCTGGACCGGCAAACGCCCGTTCGGCGTAATTTCTAGAGCATCGGACACTCAAGTGAATCCATATCCTGCGGCGGCGAAGTAGTTTTGACATTCGGCGGGCTCGAACAGGTCGCAGATTTGGCCGATTGCCTGCCAGAGGGCGTCGATGGTCCTGATGGCCTTGGCACGGAGATGGGCTTTGAGTTTTGCAAAAGCCATTTCGATGGGATTGAGGTCGGGGCTGTAGGGCGGCAGGAACAGGATCCATGCCCCCTTAGCTCTTATGGCCTTTTCGGCGGCCGGGCTTTTGTGGGCTGACAAATTGTCCATGATGACGACATCGCCCTTTTCGAGGGTCGGCGCGAGCTGGGTTTCGACATAGGTCTCGAAGATGCGGCGGTTCATCGGAGCATCGACGACGAAAGGCGCGGTGAGGCCGTGGCAGCGCAGGCCAGCGACGAAGGTCTGTGTTTTCCAATGGCCGAACGGGACTTTGGAGCGAAGCCGTTGGCCCTTCAGGCAGCGGCCGCGCAGGCGGGTCATCTTGGTGGTGGTTCCGGTCTCGTCCAGGAAGACCAGTCTGTGCGGTTCAAGCCGCATCCAGGGTTGCCGTGTGGCCGTCCATTCCTCGCGCGCTTGCCGGACGTCGGGCCGATCTTGTTCGCTGGCCAGCAGCGTTTTTTTTGAAGCGGTAGCCGTTTCGAATGAGCCAGCGCGAGATCGAGGCAGGATCGGCCCTTGTGCCCGTGGTAGCCGCCAGTTCGGCCGCCAGCTCCGGCATGGTGATATCGTCCTTCTCGGCAACACAGGCCAGCAGAAACGCCCGATGCGGATCGAGCTTGGCGTGTCGCCGCCCACCACCGGGCTTAGGCGCGAGCCGTCCGCTCGAATAATAGGTCTTCATCAGATTGACGACGAAGGATACCGACACCTGAAAATGTGCGGCGGCGGCATGGCGTGACTGGCCAGCCTCGACAAAGCGGGCAACACGTTCACGCAGATCGAGCGAATAGGCTTTCGGCATCGCGACTCACCTCCTTATGAAAGTGAATCACAAAACCCGCCTCACCGGAATCCCTTCGATTCAACCTGAATATCCGCCGCTCTAGCCAGCAGCTTACTTATTTGGCAAACGCCGCGAAACCGTCCAGGTGCTCGCCAGCGGAAACTTATCCGCACTGATTATCAATCGTAGCAACACGCTTGTGCTGGAGATCGTAGGTCCACGAACATGGCACGAGTCTTGATCATCATATTCATATTCGGCGATGTCTGGATGCGCGGGCGACGCCCGATCCCCCTTTCACCGAAACAACAGCTGGGAGCGATCCCACATGAAGCTCGTCATTGCCATCATTCAGCCATTCAAGCTCGAAGAAGTGCGGGCTGCACTCACGCAGGTCGGCGTCAGTGGCATGACCGTAACCGAGGTCCAAGGGTTCGGGAATCAGAAGGGGCATACCGAAATTTATCGCGGTGCCGAATATGCTGTGAGCTTTCTTCCAAAAGTCCAGATCGAAGTCGCGGTTCCCGCCGGTGTAGTCGACCAGGTCGTCGACGCAATTATGAGGTCGGCACGCACGGGCCAGATCGGTGACGGCAAGATTTTCGTCTTGAGTATCGCCAGCAGCATGCGAATTCGTACCGGTGAGACGGATGCAGCAGCACTATGAGCCCAGTGGAGGCCTGATTGGCCTTTGGCGTTACTTTTTTTCGGCGCCACAGGCGGAACCTTTAGAGCCCAGAAGCGATGTCTAACATTCGCGGGGTTGCTCCAAGGCCGCCACGCGAAGACGCCAAGGGCCGTTTCTCCCCGTTTCGTGCTCAGGGCGCAGCCCCTGGTCTGGACGCACAGCTAGGCCAGGGGCTTCATCCTAAACGTCCTCCCTCGGCCCTGCCAGCCTCTCAGCCCGCGCGCCATCATTAGGGCCCACCGGCGCCCGCAATATTGTTCGAGGCTCCCCGGCCTTTTCTTCGACCACAGCGATAGTCAGCGATCACCCAATTGGTGGCGGTCAGCAGGTCTTCAATGAACTCGGGCCGCTGTCATCCCTAACTGCGCGACATTCCGGTCTATCTCTTCTCCAAAAGGCGCTTCTGCTCGGCGGGGCTCGGGGATTTAAATTGGCTCGCCATATGTTCCTCCTATGCTTGGCGGGTGAAATGTTGCGGCGCCGGAACATTGTCGTGTGAAACCTCCCGGCGCCGTAGACGCGCAATGAAAATGAAATCATGAAAGGTCCGAGGATATTGCTAGGCCGTCAATAGCTTCCTTCTTGGAAAGCGACGGCCCTCACGGTTCGCAGCAATATGGATAGGTCAGTCAAGAAGCGCCAATTGCATACATAATTTGCATCCAATTCAACTCGCTGATCGTAACCTCGGTCGTTGCAGTCGCTGATTTGCCAAGCTCCTGTCAGGCCAGCCCGGGCCGATAAACACAAACTAAGCTTGTCGCCATAACGTGCCATTTCCGATGGCGCGATCGGCCGCGGTCCGACCAAACTCATGTCGCCGCGGATTACATTGAACAGCTGAGGTAACTCATCGAGGCCTGACAATCTCAGCAATTTCCCGATAGCCGTTACGCGCGGATCTTTGAAAAACTATAATTTTGGTCCCTGTGGGCGCCAGTATTGTCGCTCGCGATGGTTCTAAACTTGAAGCAGGTGAATCTACGTCCCCGAAGCCCGATCCGGACATGCCTTTGGATAACCGGAGCAGGATCCGTCACTTTCAACACCACGGCCACTATAAAAAACAAAGGAAGCGTTAACAAAAAAAAGAGCAAAGCACTTACAAAGCACTTACAACATCGAATACGCGTTTTGTTCGACCACCTACAGCATACTTTGCGCCATATGATTGCCTTGATAATTCTGAGCTACAGATCGTTTCCAATTGCATGGCTAAGCTTTTGACCTCCACTGCTATAATGCGCCAAAGAAAAAACATGCTGCAAAAAAGCCCCTTATTGGCCCGTACGAGACTCCCTTGCCAATTGACCGCGCGCTCCATCAGCGGATCTGACGCCTCAATATGCCGCCTGAACGAAGGTGTCCTAATCAGGCGTTGAGAGCTTGCCACGAAGCAATGATCGGAGTTCAAGGAAATGTTCGCGTCATCGCTACTACCCTGTTGCTTGGCTCGTCATCCAAGGCAGCAGCTTTTAGAGGTTAATTGGGAACGTCATAGGCGATGGAGGCTATTACAGAGGCCAATGCAGCGTGAGCATCGTGACTTCGACGCCTAATTCACGTTCTTCGCGAAAGGCAGAGCGTCAGGCCGCAGCCAAACAGAGCAACATCGCAAAGAAGCCGGAAGCGTTTGGCGTGCATAGGTTGGAGGCGCGCAAACGCCATACCCCTCGTCCCAATCGAGGTAATAATCGTCCGCGACAGCGCGGGTTTTGTCTGTACCATTAAGGTTGTTGCTCATTTGTCTTGTATGACAGGAATTGAACGGGACCACGTGCGAACAAGCACTTGTCTGTTCCGTAATTTGCCAAGTTCACGCTGATCGAACGGCGCCTCTAGTTTAAGCTAGCGATTTTTGCGAGCTCGTAACGTGCAAGGGGCCACTACGACGATTGAATGACGACGTCGATGCCGCGCGGCAATCTGCCCACTACGAGCAGAGATGGGAGTGGCTAAAGGTGTGCCAATTTAAGCACCTATGAATTTTCCCTCATTGTGCGGCGGCGATGTCAGCAAGAGAGGGGCGGCACGGTCCTGCCTATCGACGCCGGATCGTAACAACCTCTGAGGATGCGGTGAAGCTGACCCCACGGATATCCTTTTGGGAATTTGGACTGACGGCTCTTCTTACAGCCGCAGCTACCGTCTCCGCCCTCGTTGCCCTCGACGCGTACCGGAAGGGGACTTTGTTGTGGCTGGTCACCTGGAGATAAGCAACGCCGCTTGCTGGCGCCTGCTTTGTTAGGCACCCATGGAACGCAGTCTCTGCATTTCACGCATAAAGCGGATCGGGATAGTGGGAACTTCCAACAAGGACCTTCTTTTTATCAGCTCTTATCTCATGGATGCGGTTGAGCGTCCGTTCATCGAAGCTAAGTATAACCGCCAACATCTCTTGCCCACCAATTTTCTGCGGGAGGCCAAGAGGAATCGGCTTGAAGTGGAGGCTGACGAGAGGAATTAAACAGTCAGGCTCAATTTCTGTGATGAAGTTGGAAATGCCGCACTCAAGTCCCCATTCGACCAAACCAGCCCAAAGGGCGGTAGCTATTTTACAACTTCCTGGGGCCCTATAATTCGGTTGAACGCATTGACGCGAAAGTTCCCAAACGTGAGCGCCAACTGGTGGGCTGCCTTCGCAAAGTTCCGGCGAAACCTCCGACAATAAATTTGGCCGGGTGGTAGGAACTATTCGCTGATATCCACGCACCTTGCTACGATTAATGTAAAGCATATGCACGGCGTGGATGTTATCGAAGCGATCAAACTCGCGCCCTGGAAGTGGGGCCCGGCCGCGCAAACGCTTATTTCCTACCGAGATTCGATTTTGTAACCGGTAGGCCTGATCCATCTCGTTTCGATAATGGTGTTGGTTTGCAAGCGTCACGAGGCGAATCATTTGGGTTCTCCAATCAAACGTTCTGGAGACGTCGGTGATAACGCTGCACCGGTAATTTCCAGCATGACGATGATCGGAAAATCAGGAGGACGCCGATAGTACCTCTTCCCGTACCTTTTTGCAGCGCCAATTTAGACTTGGGTGACGGTCGCCTTTCGCCCCAAAAAAGAACTTGATGCGGAGGTAATTGCTCAGCCCCCCGGCTGCAGCGTGCGGTTCAGGCAAGGTTCGGGAGCGGCATTCCGGCCAGTGTGAGGCGAATGGCTTCGAGCGCTCCGACGGCGCGGCGGCGGGCGGTCTCGATGACGGAGCGGATATCGGCATAAAGCTTCGCGCCCCATTCGGTGCGAAAACCGTTGGTGATTTTCCGGAACACCGCGCAGGGGCGTAGCGCTCGCTCGGAGCCGTTGTTGGTCGCCGGGATGTCGCGGTTGGTGACGAAGATGAACAGATGCCGCCGGATCTTCTTGACGATGCGCTGGAGCTTGACGCCGGCCGCGTGCGTCGGCGTGCGAGCCATAAGTTCGTCGAGGCGAGCCTCAAGACGTGCGGCATAAACCTTCAGGGTCGCATCGGTGAGACGTTCTCGCCGTCGTCCGATGCGGCAGGCGCGGCCCAGCAGATGACGCAGTTCGGGAGCGAAGACGCTGTCGCCCGCGTCGATGGCATATTGCACATCACGAATGAAATGGGAGAGGCAGACCTGATTTTCCTTTTCCGCCCAACCGAACTGGCCGCCGTAGCGGTCGGAGACCCAGAAATCAGGGCGGAAATCGCCGAGGAAAGTCGAAACCACGCTTTTGCCGCGCGAGGGATCAGCGACGAAGACGGCGCTGTCTTTGTGGTGAAAGACCCATAGCCACCAGTTCCGTTTGCCGACCCGCACGCCGGTCTCGTCCGATTCCAGCGCGGTTCCTGACAGGAGCCGCGCGCGGATCAGGCTTGTCTGCGCGGCGAAGGGATGGCGGGCCGCCTCCAGCATGTTGACCAGCGCGCCTTCGCTGATGTCGAGTTCGAGAATATCGGACAAAAGCTTTGCCAGACGCTCGAATGAGATGCCTTGCGTGAAGCGCAGATAGACCACGAATGCGCGCAGGTTCGGCCCGAAGGGCGAGCCTGGTTCCAGCCCTTGCGGCGGCGGGGCCTTGAACCTTTTCGCGCAACACGGGCAGGTTCCGCTAGACAGAGTGACGCGCGTGATATCGGGCTTGATCTCGGGGATTCCGACGTGATCGTAGGCCTCGCAGACGATCTGCGGCGCGCTGGAAACGTCCGCGCCGCAATGCTGGCAAGCGGTCGCCATCATATCGCGCCGGGCTGTGGGATTTGGATGCAGCGGCCGATGCGCGCCAGCATGCGGCTTGCCCCTGAGCTTCGGTCGAAGGGTTGGCTTGCTCGCCGCTTCATCCGACGCCTTGCGCCCCTGCGATGGTGGAGTGCTCGAATTGTTCGGCGTCTTGGGTGGCAGGCCAAGTTTCGCTTCGAGTTCGGCGACGCGTGTCCGAAGCGCGGCGTTCTCCGCAACCAGAGCGTCGATCCGCGCTATCAGCGCGACAATCAACGCCTCTTTCTCAGGCGAATCAAGTGAAGGCAAATCAGGCGGCGGAGTTATCCATAGGTTGACTCACATTCCCCGCCGCGAAGCCAGTCCGTTCAAACGCCCGAGTCGAATTCACCGCACCCCAATCCCATCTGGAAGGTAGGGGTGAGCAGTTACATGCGGAGACGTCATGATACCCGCCATGCACTTACAGATTCCGTTGTTCGCGGCCATATCGCAGTCGCGTGGTATTCGCTGCGGTTATCGACGAGTGGCTAGGAATTTTCGATGGACCCTTGAGGGGGGATACCAGATGAAAAGATTGATTATCATCAGCGCGTTTATAGGAACCGTCACCTTGGTTACAACAGTATATATAGCGCTCACAGGAATGAACTTGAATGGGCCAGCAAGCGGTAATTACGATCCTGCAACATACGGGAAAAAAAACCGCTTGTGGAAATAGTGCGGCGTAATTTAAACTTATCAAATCGAAGAAGGCGGCGAGTTTGTAATCAAATTGAGCTGTTCTTGCTGCTAAGCTGAAACTTTTAAACGCCGGAGAACATAACCACGGTCGTAGTAACTTGCTGCGACGTCCTGATGGTTTTCTCTCCGACCCCAGGCCTTAGCCCCAGCCTGGTTGACCTCCCAGGCTGGGGTAATGTCTTTAGAAGTTGCGTCGTGAGTAGATTTCATGAACGTTTCTATGGATCAATCGAAATCCATGCCCGTGTACTGAAGCACAGATTGGATAAAGAGGCTCCTACCTATGCACGCCAGCGTGCACTTGCCTTTCAAAATGTTGGGGATTCACAGGGATACACAGTGTGGCTATTGGTGGCCGCGACCGCAGAGCGTCTGTTGGAAGATAGGCCGCCAAACGCATCACAGCCGTCCCAAAGGCTCGCTAATCTGACGAAGATCAAGAGGTAGCCTCAACAATACCTTCCGGCGCAAAATCCGTATCAATCGCTTAGGACCGGTACCGACGAGGCACAATCATTGAGGGCCCTAGACCGACTCACACGCACACTCAAAACCTCGCGCGAAATCATATTGGCGATCATCGAAATTACCGGCGATGCGGAACTTGATATCATCACAGAATGGCAAAATCCCTCCAATCGTAATGCGATTATTCAACGCGCCAAAGAATTACGCAGCGACCCGGCGAAAGAACTCTATTGGGGTGCGGAAGGGCGCGTTGCATGATCGCGAAAGCTGGACCGAATAGATTTGATGCCTCGAAGACATAGGAACCGCTGTGACCAAAATAAAAGATTTGCGCCAAGATATCGAAACTTTAAGAGAAACGATCCGTCTTCATTGGAAGGATCTTTCGTCTCGGAAGGCGACCGCCAAACAGAGAGACAATATTCGCCAAGACATCCAGTCGTGTGTCGAGGAATTGCAGGAGCTTCTCGCCAGACTGGACAATCTAGAACTAAAAATCTGAAAGCTAAGTCAGAGGCGCGCGCGCGCCTGAAATCCTCGCTGAACCTTAGCGCCCGTCAAGAGGCCATTCATTTTATGAAATCTTACGCAGCGTCTGACACTTTGCACCAGCCGGTGCCGATCGAGGCCATAGACGCCATGACTCCCATCTCTAACCACAGCGCCAAGGAACGCCGCGATCGATCACCATTACGCGCTTGCATTGACTATGATTTCCATGGCCAGCTCACGTGCACGGTGCAACGACCCGAGCTGATTGTGAACGATTGCTCTGGCACGGACACCGGCTTCGGTCGGATCTGTACCGCCACCAATCAACGCAGCCCGGATTAGGTGCTCGACGATAAAAACGATTTCTGGGTCCGACATGCAACTGCCGTCCGTAAGAATCGAGACGAAGTCTCCAAGCGGCATGAAAAAGTGTTCAAACAACTCGGAGTCAGCGGGCGTGAGCATAAAAAATGGGTCATTCATCGGTTAATCCCATCCGTTTCGTGAACGTGTTTGTCGACCAATTTAGCAAATGCTGCTTCGCTCAAACCGGCGTTGTCACGCAATTCGTTGACGGCCAAATCGTATGCCGCGCCGACCAATTCCAAGTCCAAGTCCAGGGTTTCAATTTCCGCAAGTTCGGGGCCGAATTTCGCTTTGATAAATGCGTCGCGGATCTCGCCGTATCGGTCGTCAGGTAGGCCAGACAGGACCGCAGGAGCGTCAAGAATCGCCTCGGGGTGCTGGGAGGCGACGGCGTACTTTTCGGCCATGGTAAGCCCCCGCACGAAGGCTCTGATTTCTTGCCGTTTCATCTCGCCTACGATATCATCGCGAGGCGGTGTTGGCGGCTTCAATGCCTCTTTGCGGGTCGCGTTCCAGCGCATGGCCTGCCGTGCCGACTTAGCAGCCTCAACCACTGGCTTAATATTGTCGACCGCGATCTTCGCGACGTACGCCCGCCGGCCCTGATCACTGAGATGCGGATCATTCGCCGTTTTGCGCGTCGCACTGTCAATCATCGCCGAAAGTGCATCCAGGGTTTCGACAACACTCTTTAAGCCCGGAACATGCGGGGCGCTAGAAAATCGTCTCAGTAATTCAGCTTTTGCGCTCGGGTTCAATTGAGTTTCTCCTCAAGGTTAATCATGCGATTATGGTCGTGTTCAATATCGTGGGTGTCGAGTTCATTGCGATCGTCATCGGCAGCAAACTTCTCACCGCGTTCGGCCCAAGCCGGCACGACCTCGACAATTCCGCCATACATACCGCGCCTGAATTGGCGACCGCCGCTGCGCGAACTTAAATCATAGGCAGCGAGCCGGAATTGGCCGAAGGCAGCAACTGGGCCCTTCTTCTGAAAGCCCACAGCAATCGTTGCAGCGCCGGCGATAGCATTGGCCACGTCGTCATGGCAGCCATCAGCATGGTTGATGGAATCCTTGCCGCTCTTGGTCGTCCGGCGTTCCAAGGTCGCGATCTGGGCCGTCGCCTTTTGATTGTGGAGCAATTCGACCTGCTGGGAATTCAATAAGGGCAGCAGATCCTTATAAAGGTCAGACCGAACCCGAAGGCAGCGATTGTATTTTACGCCGTGCTTGCGAAACCGCTCTTTCGGCCATTCTGAGCCGTAGTTATCGCCCTCGACCTCATAGATTCCGTAGCTCTTGATGAGGCTGCAAAACTCCTCGACGACCTGATCCGGACTGAATGGCGGCTTTGCTTCGCGGATGGCGTCGACAACGGCTTTGCCATTCTCATTGTGAGCAATCGCAAGCGTCATCGAGTCCTGCGAGCCGCCACTGGGATCGGTGAACGCAATGTATTTCACACCCTTCGCAGGCGGCAGTTCAAATCTGCCCTCGATGACGCATCCCTCGACAACCTCAAGACTGACAAAGCTCTCGATGTCACTCCGAAACTCGGCGCCATACTCACCCGATGCCTTGGCGGCATCGCGGGCGTACTCCCTATCGATGAAGGATTGTGGGACCGAAGGGTTCATGACCCGAGTGGGTGCCTTCCAGACCAAATTGTGCAAGTCATCGACGCCGTAAAACTTCTTGTAAGCGCCGTAGAGAACACCTGATTTTGCATAAGGCGAGCTTGCGCCAATGACGAGCCCGTGGTCGCCAAATGTTGCCATGCTGGCGATGATGGCACTAAGCACCTCTTCGTCCGGGTTGGCGCTGGAATCGTCGCGCCAGAAGGCAAGTTCGTCGAGGATAGCCCCACAGACCGACCGTCCGCGGACGGCTCTAAAACTCCTCGTCACGACCTCGATAACGACGTTACCGCGGAGCTCAACACTGTCCGCGGTCACACCTTCCACCAGCGGGGCCAGCAACGGCGTCTCAAGAATTCCCTTGACGTATCTCGTTAAGATTTTCGCTTGCTCGCGATCACCAGCGACGACCAGGATGACCGCCTTTTCGCCAGGGCTCAGAAAGGGCCGCCAATCGCGGAAGCACCCCATGAATGTGGCCAGCAGAGCCATGGCGAAACTCTTGCCGCCCCTTCGTCCTATTATCAGCCAAAGGAACCTGAAGGCAGCCGCAGGAAGCTCTGTCCGCCCCGTGCATTGGCGATAAATCGCTGCCTCGGAGGCATCCATCGGCGCCCCGAAAGCAGCCGCAAGAAAGGCGCGCCAGGGCTTCCATGACTCTGGATCTCTGATGCTTGCCCCGAGCAAGTGCGGGTCGTCGATGTCCTCGAGGATATTCATTTCGGGCCAGCCTTGGCCGCGAGATACGACTTCAGGTCAATGGCCGCGTCACGCGTCTTGCGCTCGAGCCCAAGCGTCTCAACGATTCGGCGCAGCCGGTCGCAGACTGTGCCGTAAACGGTGACGTCGCAATCAAGGTCGCGCGCCAGGTCGGCCTCGATGGCCTCCGCCATGATGCTAAGCGACGCCGCACGGCGGATGAGTTGTCGCTGCCCCTCGCTGAGACGGTCGGCCCCGCCGAGATCCGATGTCCAGATCTCGATAAGGTCACGGAACCGCCGCGCAGTTTGGCTGCGGCCGTCGAGGCCTGCGACAGCAAACAAACGTGAACCGTTGCTGACGGAAGACCTATGCGACCGCGAAGGCGGCGCTATCACGGGTGTTATTTGAGCTGCGTCCAAAACTATTTTCGACGTCCAAATAGCCAGAATCGATGCCCAATTGTTGCCCTAAACCACAAAAAGAGCAATATCCACAGCAGATATCATTGATTAACATAGAGATTTATTTGTACAGCACGTGATGCAGTGTCAGGCGACGGCCAAGGTCCGGCGCAATTCAACGTGCGTGGCATGTGGATAGGCCGAGGCTGCGCTCAGGCTTTCGGAGCCGAAGAAAATGATGGGTAAGCTTAGCTTTTCGCGAAGGGTCCGGGGGTAATCTCCTTGACGCTGCCGGGACTCATTCCTTGGCCGATCAATTCACTCTCGGAAACTTCCTCGACGGCCTCAGCGAGTTCGCCCTGATTTACGGGAACGTAAGCTATCACCAGCTCTAGGGCGGTTTGCTTATCAGCCTCGTAGGACAGGAAATACCGCACGAGCTCCGGGTTGCCGACGCAACTGAACGTCGTAGTACGAACATTCCATCCTGCCGACATCGACCCCTCCCTTAATGCTGCCGTAGCAATCAGTGTGGTCAACTCTGAATCAATACGCGCCGTTCCGCAGAACCGGCAATTATGTGGCTCAAGCCGTGTCTTATGCAGGACGATGGCGACGACTATGGCCCTGGCCTCGGCGCTTCCCTCAAGACCGTTCTCGGAAAGCCCTTTTTGGAATATTTGGACAAGCTTCCCCTGTCGCATTTGCAGTCTCTGAGCTGCGCAAGCAGCGTTTCTTCTGTAGATCTTAATTGGTCGCGGCCGTATTCGTCTCACGGGGCTTTATTGGTTGCGCCCGTAGTTGTCTCGGACGTAATTGTCTCACCTATATGGTCGCGGACGTACTTGTCTCATTACAATTCATTTCGTGTAATACGTTCGTCCCCGACGCCTCAGGCTTCCCTTTCCGATACCAGGTTGGCCGCGACATGCCGAGCTGTTCCCACGGCTTTGTCCGGCTTAGTGACTGGCTGCGCGGCTTAACGCTTTTGGCGCGTCGGTCAGCTTCTTTGCGCTCCTTTTCCCGCGTCCTATATTGCTCCATCATTTGCTCCCTCGTCGCGCCGTACGGAACGATGCTCCAAGCCTTCACATCCCGCCGGATTTCGGTGGTGATCCCGAGCAGGCGCCCTATAGTGTCTCCGCGCATAGCAACGTAATGGTTCCGGCCAAGACGCTCGCTTTCTTTCTGCCGCCAGGCCTCGGTAGCTGCTACCTGGGCGCTGATTTGATCAAGACCGACGCTAAGTCCAGCTCGCCTTGTCGCCAGCGACAGGGTGGACACAGAGAGGCCAAACCATTCTGGGGCGCTTCGCGCCTTCCTGTCGCCGAGCCATTTCTCAGGTGCGGCGCTGAGGAGGTTGGCGAACACAATGAGCCAGGGCGCGGGGTCGAGGAGCTCCCCTCTTTGCTGGTGAAGCCGCGCGACCCTGTAGAGCTGCGAAAGCTTGATTGCGATGTCCCGCCGCTGGGACGAGCGACTCATGCTCCGCCACCTTTTGAGAAGGCGATGTGCCGCGACCGAATCCAGTTTCGAGTTTTCACATCTGGCGGCATCGGTTGGGCCGCCTGAGCATAGCCCCAAGACGCTTTTCGCCCGAATTTTTCATGGAACTTATACCAGGCGAACCCAGATGGATTTTTATAGCCTCGTTCCACGGCGTAGCCCTTTGCCATCTTGATGAAGGTAGAGGGGTCGGCCTTTAACTCGCTGTCGCCACGGTCTCCGGAGCCATATTCGACCAATTCCCCGTCGATCTCTGCGACCTTGGTTATCGCGTAAAAAACGTGGCCGCACTCTGGACAGACCCTCACCGCTGGCGGCACGACAGCACGGCATTCTGGGCACAGCTTTACTCCAGGTTCGGAAGCGATCTTACCAGTGTCGAAGTTCGTGTTTCCTTCTCCGTCATCAAGATCCGGAAAATCTATTTCGGTAGCAATGCCAAGGCGTTCAGAATTGCCGGCATGATCGAGGATAACGCAATGGTCCTTGCCTTGTGCAATCCGCAATCCGCGACCGATGCTTTGAACGTGTCGTATGCGGGACCGCGTTGGCCGGGCGTCAATAATGCATCGAACGTCGGCATCGAACCCGGTGTCGATGGTTCCAACATTGCAAAGGATCTTTGTCTCGCCAGACGCAAAGCGACTGAACATGTCATCCCGGTCGAGCTGGATCGTATCGCAATCCAAATATTCAGCGCGGACACCAGCCTCAACAAATCTCTCTTGCAGGTGCCGCGCGTGCTTTCGGTCAACGCCATAGCAAACGGTTGGCCTTCCTTCGCCGCGCTTTTTCCATGTGTCGATGACGTCGGCAATGATTTCGCGCCGATTGCAGATTTCGGAAAGCTCTTTGTTCCTGAACTCGCCCTTGTCTATATGAACCGAGCCCAGTTCCGGTGGCGGCGGCGCGAAGATCTTGAACGGAGATAGCCGTCCGACGCTCATGAGTTCCTGCATCGACACCGACTTGATCAGGTCGTCGTAAACCTTCCCAAGCCCTCGCGACCAGGGCGTTGCGCTTAACCCGACAACAACGGTGTGTTGCATCTCCGGAGAAGCAAACCATCTCCTCACTGCGTCGAACAGCATGTGCGCCTCGTCGACAATGACGAGACCGAAATTTTGCGTCGGACGCCGTACGAGCGTTTGTTCCGAGGCGACCAGAACCTGCTTTTGGCGGCTATCTCTGCCCCTCATCCCCTGAAGGACTCCGACATCGGAGATGCCGCCACGCTCGAAGCTTTCTATTGCCTGTTCGATTAGCACCGTGCGCGGCACCAAGAAGGCTACGCGACGGCCCTTAGCTGCCGCGCTGCGGGCGATATTCATTGCGATCTCGGTCTTGCCGGATCCGGTCGCCAGTTGAAGCATCGGCCGCCTTTTTCCAGCCGCGATCGACTCCCGCAGGAGATCGATGGCTAACTTTTGGTGGTCGTAAAGCTCGCGCGGTTTCGCCGGCGGGGTTTGGAAGAGCGCGTTCATTTCGCGCCCCCTTCCACCCGCTCGGCAAGTTCTTTGGCATCGGCCGATATTGATTGCCAATGCGCCCGCGCCCGCCTCAAAAAATGAAGGAGGGCAGCGTCCGATTTGACGGTGACGCAGGGCATCGCGGCGTCGAGCTCGCGGCAAAGAGCATCGATTGCGTCGGCGATACTTTGACGAAGGAGATCCCGACAGATCTCGGCTGCATGGGGGTCGCTCATTGTGCGCCCCCTTTGCGGCAACGCCGTTTATTTTGCGATCTTGGCAAGGCCGCGGCCTCGTTTAGGCTCAAATCCGCAACGCATTGCGCATTCGGCCCCAATTCCTTGGGTTCAATCAGCAATTCTCCGGCGGCGATCGAGTGACCGAGACTTTCGCGCAGGGCCAACGATACTGCGGTATGCTCGGCTCGAATCCGGGCCGCGAGTTCCGGGAGGGAATTTGAGAAGGCGATAGCGCCGTCATTTCCCCCTTGCTTATCAACGTCGTTTTTGCTATTTTCCGCATCGTCAGTCCTGCCGGAAATGACACGCAGATCCAGAGCCGCTGGCGTCGCAACCGCCGGCGGCTTTTCCCTTTGATGCATGGCGTCAAACGGTTTCCGTCAGGGAGGCTTGGACCGCTGCTTCGGCGTCCGCCGCGGACGCTGGGCAAGCCATGCTTCGACTTCGTGGATATCCCACGCGATGCTGTTCGGGCCCATTTCGATAGGTTTAGGAAACCCGGCCGCCACCTTTCGGGCCGCGTCCATGCGATCACGAAAAACGCCCCGCTCGGCGAGCTCTTTATAGCGGACATACTGCTTCGACATATTCAATCCTCATTGCGCAACCGCGACCACGGCGTTGCTCATGTGAACTGAATATGCACGACAGAAACCTCTTGTATATCAACTGGTTAGGACACTCTTAAGAATGTCCGGACACTCTTAAGGAACGTCATGTGGACAACTTTTTTACCCATCGGTCCATGATGGTCTTCTCATCTCTGCGAGGCAGCTTGTCCGCTTCTAGACGAATGTTGACTCTGTCAGTTATCTCCCGCCTGCTTCCCCCTTTCGCAAGCTCCGCCCGCAAGATCGAGAGTTGCCGTTCCCTTCTTTGGGGCGAGTTGGCCGCACGTCGATCGCGGGCGCGCCCGAGCTTCTCGAATTCGGCAAGCTTTTGCGCACTGTCGCTCATCGTTCCCATGCTGCTGATCGAGACCGCCGCTGCTATGAAGTGGTGGATCTGTTCGTACCCGTAATCCGCACGGGATGGCTTTGTCTGTCTCAACGGCTCGATGAACCATTTTGCGAGCTCATCAAACGCCGGACGCAATCGGGTCAGCGCGGCTTCAAGTCTAGCTCGATCGGCAGGCGTTACGACTTTTTCAGCTTTCGGCGACAGCGCACCAAGTGCCATCTTTTCGAGATAATCGAGCATCGTTAGCGCGCCTGCCTTGCAATCGCGGCTTTCGCTCATCCTTGCTCCCTCATCTTGATGACGTTCGTGGGATCGCCAGGTTCGACGATCGACATGACGCGATTGGCCCACGCCTCGAACGCGTGCCTTTTCTCGTCAAGATAGCTGTGTTGATCATAGAATCTTGTGCAGGCCCTTTTGGCTATGAGCGATGCAAAGCTCGCTGACGTTATCCGCGATCCGCAGCGAAGAAAGCCCGGTTCGCATTGTTCGCCGCAGATCATGGAACCGCCAAGGAGCTACGTCGGGGATCAGGGCGTCGATCTTGGCTTTCAAGCCGCTGAAATTTGCGATCGGCCGGCGCCCGCCGGTCGTCGTGAGGACGAAGGGGCCAGGCCACCGCGGCAGGCCGGCGAGGATCGCAATGGCTTCCGGCGCCAGGGGCACAATATGCGCCGTATCAGCCTTCATGCGATCGGCTGGAATGACCCATAAGCCTTTCGCGAGGTCGATTTCGGACCACGCCATTTCCCCGACCTCGCGAAGGCGTTGACCGGTCAAAAGCAAAAGGCGCACGAATGGGCCAGTCGGATAAGATAGGTCGCCCGCAGCCTTCCATAGCGCCGCCAGCTCACTATCCGTGAGAACCCGAACTCGTGGGCTGGGCTTGCCAATCAAGTCCTTGGCGGAGAGCGCGGCGCACGGCGACGCTGCCAGGCCGTAGCAGCGCTGCGCCAGCGCCCAGCGATAAAACTTCGAGAGGTATGCGAAGAGGTGCCGCGCTTGATAGGGGCGGTCCTTCGCAACCGCCTTCAGTAGCTTTGCGATTTCGAGGTCCGTGATGGAGGCAACGGGGCGTTTGCCAAAGGATGGCAGGATTTCACGCCCGAACGCGGCCTCGACCTCGGCGGCGGATCGCAAGCCAGCAACGTGATCCTCAAAGAAGTCCTTAGCGACAGATCCGAAAGTCTGTTTCGCGGCTAGTTCCTCAGCCTCTTTTGCCGCCTCTCGTTTGGCTTTGGGATCGATGCCGCGACTTATATCGAGGATCGCTGCCCTGGCGTCGGCCCTGGCGTCAGCCAATGCATAAGGCAAAGGATGTCCCGCTGGGAACGGTACGGTCCAGCCGAAGCCGACTAGGCGGCAAATCAGCCTCCCATTTGGCAGGCGCCGCATTACATTGAAACTTGCGGCCCCGGTGTCGGTCACCCGGACGCACAAGCTGGGAACCGCGCTATCCCAAATTACAGTGCGCTTGCCAGCCGGGGCGGGTTTAAGCCCCCGCAGGGCTCGGTCGGTTAATAGGGTTTTCATGTCGCCCAAAAAATCAGATGCTGATATAGGTCAACTATGGGGCAACACTCATGGCGTGTCAACGGATGTTAACGGATATTAACGGGTGATTGGATTGTGGGCGTTAACGTGTTGTGATAACAAGGTCTAAAGCTGCTGAGATGTTGTTCAGTGTTAAGAGGCGATATGAAGCGCGACGGGACTTTTAATCAGAGGGTCATGGGTTCGAATCCCATCGCGCTCACCAACAAAATCAAAACATTATATCGCATTTACGAAAGATAGTCAGGCGAGGCGCTGGCTTGGTAAGCGTGCGGTAAGCAGAAATCGGAAATTCGGGGAAAATCGGACGCTTCATACGACACCACCCAAGGTGCCCAGCGGCTGGTAGCCCCTATTTGTCTTCATCGCCCTGAGAGACGGCAGTTTGGCTGCCCGCGCTTTGATAGAAGGCTGCCAACTGGCGCGCCAGCATCCCACCTAGGAGCTCTTCCATAGCAGACGCGTCCACGTGTCCGTCTTTCCTTGCTGCATCGGCGTGATCCAGAGCGGCGAAATATGCCTTCTGTCGTTGACGATTTGGTCGGGAATAGTCGGCGTACCTGGCAAAATAAACCCGGAACGCACCATCAGACTACATAGGAGACGATCCGAGAAGTTCGGCCGTTTCCTCGCTCGTCCTTATTGATTATGGGCCATCGCAGGCGAGAACATCATCGCCGGCAAGGAATGAGGCCCCAGCGTATCGGCACAAGTTCCGGGGCGCCATCTCCCGAACGCTCCACATCGATCGTCGTAGTTGGCGCGATGTTGTATCGAGGTGGCAAGTTCCGCGCCGGCTGGGTCAGCCGGTAAAGCTCGACCAGCTCACGCCACGCGTAGCTCTAGGTGAAGCGTCCGCACATAGGACTTTTATTAGCGGATAACCCGGAACCTGGGCGGCTTAATACGGAGCCAAAGTGTCAAACTTGTAGCTGAAGCCGACCTGCACCTGGTTCTGCGTCAAATGATGGCGCACGGAAAGGAGGCCGCCCATGGGCGCAAACAAAGCCGCGAACGGATAGTCCGTGGTGCTGCCGAAATCGGAATAGCGGTATTCCGCCCGGACCGACCAATTGTTGGTGACCGCATATTCGAGACCGCCGCCGACCGTCCATCCGGCGCGTGTTTTCGAAATGCTTTCGTTGAGGAACAGGGGGCCGGCAAGGCCGAACGAATAGGTGTTCTTGATGCCGGTGAAAGCAGCACCGCCGGTTGCGTACAACAGGACCCGATCGAACGCGACGCCGGCGCGGGCGCGGATCGAACCTTGAACCTGCTCGCGGTTTGTCGAGGTGATGCCGAAGGGAATGAAAACTGTCTTGCTCACGCTCGTTCCGTCGACCGTGCCTTCAAGACCAATCACCCATTGGTTGATCTGCAGATTATATCCGACATGGGCGCCGCCGATCACTCCTTGCGGTTTTGTGCCGGATGGGGCGGAGAGGAATAGCGCAGACGTGCCTGGGGTACCCGGCGTCGCGGGGACTGCCGGGGTTAGGATACATTGCGGGCTCCCAGGAGGGAAATCGCAGTTTGGAACCAGTACGGCGGGCGTCCCAGGCGTCCCGGGTGTTCCAGGAACGAACGAAGTCGCATTGGCGGCATCGTCTGCCCAGGCGTATCCGATTTGACCACCAAGATAGAGGCCGGTCCAGCTGAACAACGGAACGGGCTGCGGTGGAGCCGCTAGCGCCGCCGATCCAGTGAGGGCAACGGCACCAGCCGCCGCCATGAGGACTTTACGGAACATGAGCCTCTCCTTAAGGGAGCGTGATACGGTTTCCGGGTAATTAATTCGGATTGATTGGCTTTGGCCACCAATGGAAGCCGGTGCGCGTTCGGATTTGCTCGCGCTGTTCGGAAAGGGCAACGCATTGGCGGGCAATTTGTGCGTCGAGCTCCTCGATGTTTGCAATGTGTTTGTTGACGATCGGTTCATCGACAAGCGCCCATAGGGTTTCGGCAGGCTGCAGCTCTGGACTATAGGGCGGCAGATAAACAAGGCGAATCCCATCCGGGATTTTCAGATTGGCTGCGCCATGCCATCCCGCATTGTCGAGCACGAGCACGATGATGCGCGCCAAGCCTGCTTCGGCTTCCCGCGCGAAGGTTTCGAGCAAAGCCTCGAAAAATTCTTTCGACACCCCGTTGGAAAGATACCAGAAGGTTTCACCGGTGGCCGGTGATGCGAAGGCCGTGACATAGAGCCAGTCGAACCGGTGATGGCCATGCGCAATCGGACGTTCGCCGATCGGTGCCCAGACACGGCGCGTGACGGGCTTCAGGCCGATGCGATGCTCGTCCGTGGCAAAGACCTCGACCGGCTTGCCGGGGTGCTTCGCGGCCTCTTCGGCAACAGCGTCCGCGAGCTTTTTTTGAACGCGGCAGCCTCTTCGGGCGTGGCCGATTTCGGGTTCTTTGGACGCGGCTTCTGGATCGACCAGCCGATCGCCTTCAAAGCCTCCCAGCCCCGCTGCGGCGCGACCGATATGAGGCCAAGCTCCTCGGCCATCCAGTTTGAAACCTTGCGGCTCGACCAGAGCCCGCCATCGGGCGGCGGTGCGCGAAGGCGATCGCGCAGCTTCGCCAGAAGATCGGGTTTCAGGATCGTTGCCGATGCGCCATTGCGGCAGCGCAAATCGCCGAGGGCCTTAGGTCCCTCGGCGTTGTAACGGGCGAGCAATTGTTCGATCCAGCGCTCGCCATAGGCCGTCGTCTCCGACACTTGCGAAACCGTGTGACCACGCGCAAGAAGCCAGATCACCTGAAAATGCCGCGATGCGGTGGCATCCTGACATCTCACGTAACGCGCTTCCAACTCCTCCACACTCAAATGCTTGTAGACCGTCGCCATGCGTCCAATCCCCCAACTCATGGCGATCCAGCCTAGCTGCTTCGCAAAGCCGCGTGAATCCCCTCTGCAACGTCGAGTCGATCAGCCGGAAATCGTATGAATTCTGACAAAGCTACGCCCTTTCTGAAGGCCAGCAATCTTTTTCCGTCTTTGAACCCTTGCTTTTTGAACAACTGTGGCGGCGGTGCAACTGACGGGAATAACGAAGACCGGGGCCGGACCGACCAAGCAAATTGCGAACGAGCCGAGGAACAGAGTGGCCGTCAGCAAAACTTAAAATAAGATCGGCGCCATCCGCTTCACTTGCCCCTCTTTTGTTCGAAGCCTTCAGCAATCTGATGCCAGGTCCAAGGCATTTTTGGGATGAATTGGATATCTGCTGATTCGAGAGGGAAGCGGATTACATCGATTGTGCGTCCCCTCAAGGCCTCTCCCTTTTTTCGGTCGCTTCTCGATGTGTAACGCCGGATCGAGTAGCTCGTTTAAGTCTACGAACTCAATTGGAAGTTTTAAGAGCTGCCAACCGGGCGGTACGATGAAACGCCCAGAAAGTCCAAATCGCGCTAGCAAGATCCGGCAATCCGAAGATAACGAGCGTTGGGAGCCCGTAGGCTAGAGCGAGGACGGAAAACAATAACAGGGCCGCAATGCGGCCGAACGCCGGAATCCAGGCGAAGGCCAGCTGCTCATGCCGGGCGCAATAAACGTAGTAAAAACCTATGATAATGATATTGGGAGGACTCTGCGGCCTATCAGTGGTACGCGGGGATTTGAAGGTCGCGCCGGCCTCGGTCGATGCGGCAAGCAGAACTCGGATGATCAAGCCCTCCGGCTGGCGTAACTCAGGCCTTCCCATGATGACGACCCATGTTCAAGCCGAGGCTCGCGCGCGCGACCCCGTTCTCATCACCGGCTGCTCGACAGGTGTCGGCCGCGCCGCGGCGATCATGTTCCGGGCTGCCGGCTTTGTGACCTTCGCCACCGCGCGAAATCCTGCCACGCTTGAAGAGCTGCGCGTCGCCGGCTGCCGGACTCTTGCTCTCGACGTGACGGATGAAGTCTCCCGGCAGGCCGCGGTCGAAACAATCGAGAGGCAATTTGGCTCGATCGGCATTCTCGTGAACAATGCGGGCTACGGCCAATACGGCCCCCTCGAGGAAATATCGCTCGAGGCGATGCGGCGACGTTTCGGCGCGATGCGTTTGTCTCAGCTGGTATTGCCGGGTATGCGCCGCGCGGGAAGGGGTCGCATTATCACCGTGAGTTCCGTCGCGGGTCGCGTCAGCATCATGGGCGGCGGGGCCTATCACGCAAGCAAATTCGCCATCGAGGCTCTCGCCGATGCGCTGCGCCCCGAAGTCGAACCCTTCGGCATCGACGTCGTGAACGTGCTGCCGGGGCCGGTTGCAACTCATTTCGAGACGACGCTGCTAAGTACCATCCCGAATAGCGACGCGGGCAGCGCCTATAGGCCGTTCAAGAAAAATCTTGCGCGGCGGATGCATAGATTTCTCACACCGGGCGGCTTCGGCGTCATGACGGCCGAGCATGTCGCGAGTGTTGTTTTCAAGGCGAGTACGGTGTCGCGTCCGCGCCCACGCTACAGCGTCGGTTTCATCGCAAAACTTGGTCCGTTCGGTCGCGCGCTGGTACCTGATCGCCTGGTGGACAGGGTGACCCGTTTGGTCATGTCGGGCAGACTTGGCTGACTCCTCGAATTCGATCAAGGCGGAGTTTTAAGTCTCCGCCTTGTCCAATCTTTTGCTGCAACCACGGCAAGAACGCTCCGCGGTTAGGCCATCCGAGCGGCTTCCTCCGGGGTCGGGAGCCGACCTTTGGGCGTGAGCTGATCGATCAGCTCGGGCAGATGCTGAGCCAGGGAGGCCAGCAATTCCTCCTTGCCGAGGCCCGTCCGCTGGCTCAATGCGGCAAGCGCCTCGCTGCCCAGCACTTTTTCCAAGTCAGCCGGCGTAATATTCTGGTTCGGGCCGGTGCCGATCCAAGATTGCGCCAAGCGTCCCAGTCCGCCCTTTTGAAAATCATTGACGAGATTGCCGAGGCCGCCGCTCAGTACGCCGCCGGCTGCCGGGCCAAGGACCCCGCCAAATCTTTCCCGTATCATGTCGGCAAGGTTGCCATTGGGCGCCGGAGGCGGCGGCGCCGATCTGCCGCCGCTGCCCAATAGCCCGCCCAGGATGTCGCTGAGCCCACCAGCGGAATTGGGGACAACGGGGGGAGGGGCAGCCTGAGCACCGCTCCCCTTCATCGCCTTATAGGCGAGAAGACCAAGGAGGGCTATCATGATGGGCGACATCCCGCCGCCGCTGCTGCTCGTGGTAGGCTGACGCCGTCCGCGAGGGCCGTTCATCATGCCGATAAATATATCGCGCAGTCCCATGAGTATCTCCTGATTCCCCGCCTTCGGGATATGACCGACGCATATGTGCTAAGGTAAATTGGCGTTTCCTAGAGCCACCGTCGCGGTGGTGCGCCCGTATTGCTTGGGTCAGAAATAACGCGGTGAGTTGAAAGCCGGTTCCAAATAAACAACACGAGCAGGGCTCCAATGGTCGCGCCGACGAGACCCGCACCCTGATCGAGGCGGTACCAACCGATGGTCTGACCAATGAAGGTGGCCACGAACGCTCCCGCAATTCCAAGAAGCGTCGTCAGGATAAAGCCCTGCACGGTATTCGGACCGGGCGAAATAATACGGGCAATAATACCGGCGATGAAGCCGATCGCGATGATCCAGATGATGTTCGACACCATAATCTCCTTGGGTTAGCGCCTCGGTCATAGTTAGGGCGCAAGTTTCAGAATGCGAGGCTGTTACCGTCAAGAAATTGCCGAGCGGGTTGATTGGTTTCCAAGAAAAAACCAGCAGCAAAATGTAGATTTCGCGAAGTTACGCCGCCGCTTTTCATGTTTGATTCAACTCCAGGAACGGCGTGGCAATGACCAGGACAGGAAAGGCTCGAAGGCAGAGCCGGACCAGGCTAGCGCCGAGATTTTGATCCTAACCGCATCCGCTTCGATGACGGAGAATCCCTCTGGGGTTCCCCGCGTGCGCAGCGAAAGAGTTCCGCCGCCAACGGCATAGGTCATGCCACCAGGGTAAGGGAGAAGAACAGCAAATGGATTGTGGACGTGGCCGGTGAGGATCAGGTCGATCCCGGCATCGGCAAGCAATAGCGCAGCGGCCTCGCCGCGATGCACGCCACCGGAAACAGTGACATACTCGGTTTCGATCAGCGGATGGTGGCAGACCAAGACTTTCAGCGCGGCCTTTGTCCGCTTCATTTCGCTGGCGGCTTGACGGATTGCGGCCAAGTTCACCGCGCCCTTCGACCAATTGAGTCTCGGTTGCGCGCCGCGCGCTGTATTCACCGCCCGCACAACGAGGTCAGGCAAGTCGATCTTAGTTTCACTCAACGGGGCGACATAGCGGCGATAGCGGTCGAAGGGGGCCATCGTCCTCAGCATAAGATTCCAATAGGGCGTATCATGATTGCCAGGGGTCACCAGAAGGGGCTTTGGCAACCGACACAACCAATTGCGCGCCGCCTTGAATTCGCGCGACCTTCCGCGAAGGGTGAGATCCCCGGTCAGAATCACGGCATCGGGTGAAAGAGCGCGCGTCGCGAAAATCGCAGCCTCCGTTGCGATGGGATTTTCCGCTCCGAAATGAATATCGCTGAGATGGACGAGACGTACGCTCAACGGGTTGAAGCGCTTTCAGGGCCGTTTGCCGAGGTGCCAGGCCCGTGGTTTGGGTTCGTTTCGCTCGCCGGAACCAAAGCACGGAAAGCGGTCGGCTTGAATTCAATTTCCACCGTGCGCCCGAGCATGTGCATCTCGCCATCAAGGATACAGGGGACAGGCCGCCGCGCCCAGGCATGCGCATGCAGGCAACGCTCGGCGAGCACGGACGGATCGCTGCGCCATTCCCCGCGTAGCATATTCACCCCGAGACGGAATGCATCAGCGGCGCCTTGGGGATCAAGCGCTGCGGCCTCGAAAGCCGTCTCATCCTCGCACGCGCTGGAAACCATGGGACACATGACTGCCAGAGCCTCTGCTTTGAGTTCTGGCCCATCATCCAAGGAAAAATGGAGTTTGCGGGAAAACGCATGTGACAGTGCGTGGCGTGCCTTATCCCATGCAGCCTTCAGCTCCATGTTGCGGACGGCCTCCCGAGCCGGCGCCCAAAGGGCCGGCGCCCCCAGAACCGCCGCAACGTAAAAGGCAGCCTGTCCATCGACAACGCCGCCGGCCACGGGCCTGATCCTGCGGTCGCTCAAGGAGGCCTTCAAGGCTTCGCGCCAGGAAAGTCCGTTGTAGAGCGCATTTGGCAGGACATTCATGGTTCCCCCTGGCAAGGACGCGATCAAGGGGCCGTGAGCGCCGCATAATTGCGCTGCCAGACGAGCCGTACCGTCCCCAGCCAAGACCACGACGAGGTCGGGATCGGCTGACACAGCGTGGCGCACTGCGGTTTCAATCTTTTTTGGTTCCACGCTCGCGACATGAACGGCGATGCCAAATTCTGCGACAAGAGCCTCAAGCTCCTCCGCCGCGCCGGATTCGACGCTGCCCCCAGCCACGTTCACAATGGCTTCCACACGTCGAATCTGGACGCCAGCGGTCGGTGGAGCAGTCGTGGTCTCGGAGAATATTTGCTGATTCATGCAAAGGAGAATGCCGGGCAAGGGTCTCGGTTCCCTTGAAAAGCGGCAAGGGGGCTAGAGGCTTATGCGCCGGCCTCGTTTTCTTTCAATTCCGCGGCCCGCCGCATGAACACCCAAAACAACAGTGCCCACGCCGCACCGGCGCACCAGCCACCTACCACGTCCGAAGGCCAATGCACGCCGAGGTAAATTCGCGTAACTCCGATCAGGACGGTCATGCCCACGGCGAGAGATACCAGATAAATTCGCGCACGCTTGGTCTCTTGTGTGCTGGCCAGCATCATTCCGACAGTCAAATAGGCGGCCGCGGAAACCATTGCATGGCCGCTTGGGAAGCTGTAACTCCAGAACTCCGTGAGATGAGCCGCGATGTCCGGGCGCTCGCGAAGCAGGCTCAACTTGATTGTGCTGCTGAGGATAGCGGCGCCGCCGACGGCGCTGATCAAAGTGAACATCCGTCTCCAGCGCTTATGGAGCGCCAGAAATCCGGCCGCGGCAATGGTCAACAGAGTGATAAATGTCGTCCCGCCCAATGCAGAAATGTCGATGGCCGATTGTACCAGCCAGGATGGTCCGATCGGCGTTGACGGATCGTCGGCGCGACGAAATGCGAGCAGGATCGCGTGGTCCGAGGCGGTGGTATCGCCATCCCGCACTTGCTCTAAAATATGGGCGAACAGAAACGCGCTTGAGACGCAAAAGAAAGCGATGACGGGTTGAAAGCCATATCGGTCGATCGTCGCCCATAACGACTTCAGCCTGAAACCGATTGAAGCCTGCGCGCTGTCCACGTGAACCTCCCGATGATGACTGGCAATTCAGCGAGTCATAGCGTGATCGATGCTGACAAGTGCCAAACGATGGCCTTGCAAATATAGGCGGCTCGGGCTTGTTGTCGATGCATCCGGGCGCCAGTGAAATCGCCGCGCGCATCTGGGCGGCGCGACAAAGCCGAGGGCGATTAAAACTCCTCGCTTTTTTTCCGCTTCAACTTCGCCTTGCCTTTGGGCGGGTGAGAGGCGCGCTCGATATCCGAAGCGGAGAGATTCAGTGCGCGTGCCGCTTCCTTGAGAAGATCGGGGTCCACCGGACGCGGCTCCAGCGACACGTCCTTGCCGAGCCGGTCGGCAATGATGCGACACGCCGCGACCCTGGCGAAGGGCTTATCGTTCGCCGGAATGAGATACCAGGGCGCATAGTCCGTTGAGGTTTCCTCGATCATATCCTCGATCGCCGCCTCATAGTCCGACCAGCGGGTGC
>CAWAXL010000025.1:0-6791 GCA_963785995.1 uncultured Alphaproteobacteria bacterium | reverse complement strand
GAGATCCTGAATACTTCTAGGCTCGGGTTCGGTGATGACGGAGCAGCAACGACAGGCCAAAGTTGAACGCGATGCGATCAAGAACGGCGAGAAGCCATAACAGATTGGCGCTCATGCCTCAGAAAATGCGCGGCGCCAAGACAACCGCCACGTTCGCAATAGGGGAGCGGCCGGCCCGCCACGTGTGGCGCGGCGGCTGACGTTCCATAAAACTTGGTATATCCGCCACCAATATTAGTCGTCGGGCAATGTATTCCAGGAGCCACGACGCTGAGCTTCGGTCCGTACATGCTGTCCCACGCTGGAGTGAACCCATTGGTTTTTGCCTGGCGTCGATCGTTTTGGTCAGAGGCGCCAACGGCCATGACAGCCCTATGGCTTGCCGGGTACTGGATGAATGTCGGGCTGATGCATCCCGGCGGGATGCAATTTCCAGAAGCCGCCACCAACACTATGTTCGCGTCATAGGCGTCCATGAGTGCGATGTCCGCGAGTGAGTGAGGAGGACCGTCGTAATGCCAGCTCATATTGATGACATCGGCACCATGCGTCCGGGCCCAGTTGATCGCGCTTACGATATCTTGCTGTGATCGGATGCCACCCGTACTTGGCCTTCCGTCGTAGAGACGAATGGGCATGATTGAGCAGTTCGGCGCGACCCCGGCGACTCCGATGGTGTTGTCCGTCTCGGCTGCCGCGATGCCGGCGCACCAGGTGCCGTGGCCAAAAAGATCGTTCGGGGTGTTCGTCCCCGTGAGGACATCGTAGCAATCAGCTTGCGGCACGTACTTGTTCACGAGATCGGGGTGATGCAAGTCACATCCCGAGTCGATAATGGCGATAACGACGCGTCGGGTTCCTTGCGTGTAGTCCCAGCCACGGGGCGCCTCGATCTGGCGTAGGTTCCACTGATCACCAAACAACGGATCGTCGGGCGTCGAACTGACCGGTGACTGCAGCTGTATCCAGTCCGGACCGGCGTATCGCACCAGCGGGGACCGGGCGAACGCGTCGACGATCGCAAAGATGTCTTGCTGTTTGGGATGCCGGAGCCGCAATTGATACACGACCCCCGTCCGCACAAAAGGCTCCGCCGCGACTTTTTCTGTGTCCGATGCTGTGATGAGCGTGTTGATCTCCTCTTCGGAGGCGCCGGGGCCAAAATGCACCAGCACTTGGTCGGAGAAGCTGGTGGCGGTATCCGCCGGCAAGCGGTCGGCGCGGTGATACAAGGGACTCGCGGTCCGCACCCTGTCGTCCGCGCGAAGTTCCTCGATGAGGCGAGCCGTGTCCCCGCCCGTGTTCCGTTGGAACAGTCCCCTGTGGAGCGGCGCCTCGCCAGCGTCCCTGTAAGGAACAATGCCGGACGCTCTCTCCACGGGTTGGAGGCGATACTGCTCGAGAAAGGCCTCGATCTCTGCTGGCGATAGGGTGTCCGCGAACTCGGCGAACACCTGGTTCGGAACTAGCGTCAATACGACGCCGCCCCGCGCGATCTCCTGGGGAAATGGCGAATGTTCTGGATGCGGTTCATAATCGGTCATTGGGACGCTCTCCAAGGGATAGACGCTACGAAGCGGCGCTTTTTGGTTAACCTCTGACGAACACAACCAGCCAGACGTGGAGACCTACTACCAACATAGCAACCCTTCGAGATCAAGATGCGGATCAAGACCCAGACAGTGCTGCGCTTGGCCGAGCCAGCTCTGTCGTCTGAAATTCGGAGTCGTTGGATGGATTGTTGAAAAATCCGACTGGCCGGGAACGAGCTGTCCGACTTCGCGTACGCTTTGTCCGCTCCGGGTCAAACTGCGAAGTAGCTGCACGATTCGGCCATTTCCTCTTGTTTGCTGACTTCGGAAGTGAGGATGCACCCTTGTACGGAAGATTTGGGCGATTTTCCCCCTGTGATATTGTCACGTTATGTGCGGACGCTTCACTCAATTTTTCACGTGGCGCGAACTCGTCGAGCTGTATCGGCTGACGCAGCCTGCCCGGCCCATAGCCCCGACGACGACGATCGACGTCGTACGTTTGGCGGATGCCGGGCCAGAGCTTGTTCCGATGCGCTGGGGCCTCATTCCAAGTTGGTGGAAGAAGGCGATCAAGGAAGTGCCTGCGACGTTCAATGCGCGGGCCGAGACGGTCGCAGAGAAGCCGATGTTTCGCTCGGCCTTCAAACGCACCCGCTGCATCGTGCCGGCGTCCGGCTATTACGAATGGCGATCAGCCGACGGCGTCAAGCAGCCCTATTTTATTAGCGCGGCGGATGGTGCGGTGTTGTCAATCGCGGGCCTCTGGCATGAATGGAAAGACCCGCAAGTGGGCGAGACGATTTTCAGTTGCACGTTGATCGTGACTGCTGCCAACGACTTCACGCAGTGCATTCACGATCGCATGCCGGTGTTGTTAGCCCGTCAGGATCATGACACCTGGTTGACCGGAAAGGCCGGCGTCGAGCTGTTGGGGCCGGCGCCGAATGACTTCCTGCGCATGTGGCCGGTCTCGACGCGGGTCAATGTGTCTGGCCGAGGAGACGATGACCAGAGCTTGATTGAACCCATTGAGGATGAGGCCAAGGGCTAACTCGGGCCCCGCGCTACCATTGGTGCGGCACGTCGGCGAAGGCCTGTCATGAGTTCTCGCAAACGGCCGCGACTGGCGGAGCTTTACCCATAAGATGCTGCGATTAACCTTGCTACGGTATTAAGTTTACTCTATAGTTGCTTCGTTACGGCCCGGTGTCTCAGCACCTATCAATTTTGATGGCCTGCGGGCGTCCTTCCGCCTACCGTAACAGGGCGCCCGCAGTGCTACGGTTATTCCGACGCAACCATCCGCACAGGCGCTCAAACCCGCATTCGCCAATTGGCGAATGCGGGTTTGAGCCCTTCGACAGCGTTGCGATCCGCGCTGCCACAATGGCGCGCTGACTTTCGTCAAGGTCCAAGTATCATTTTGATCCTTTGAAAATTCTTCGCTGCGCGGCGATTTTCTCTGCTGTATTCAACTTAAGATCATTTTGATCCGAAGTTAAATCTGTTCTCTCGCCCTGTTTCTTCGTCCTCTCGTACTTTCGGCCAATGAAGTAGGCGAATTGATCCGGCGAGAGATTGCGGCGGCGGGCCTTCGTCGCGTCTGGCGGAGAGATAGTTGCGGTGATAGCTCATGTTGGTTCACTCCGGCGTGTTGGGGCTTGCCGATGGGGTGCGTGCCTCGAGCGTCCGGCCTGGCAGGGGAATCACCGGCAAAATCGTTCAGGAATCGTATGGAAATCCAACTATTACCGCGCCTCAAATTGATACCGCGCATCTTCCCCCGGCGACTAGGGGGCGCGGGCCGAGGAAGAGGAAAGGTTCGCCAATTTGGCGAACCTAATTCTGACGATCACAAATCTAGGTCTGGACGGCCTCCTGATCCTTCACCAAAGAAACTGCCAAATCACCGGAAAATCGGAGCGGCAGATATAGCGATCAATAAATCGTGCTGAAAAGCTCGGCGATGACATCGATGCCGTTATCGGAACAAGCCTTGATAAGGGCGTTGAACTGGACGCTCTGGCAAAGCTGGAACCGACTCAGCGCGAACACCTGATAACCCGCGCCAGGTCGGGCGAGAAGGTTAGCGCACGGCCGGTGCAAATTGGAGATGATCCATTCATGGACGTTGCCGCCGTCCGCGGGCCTCTTTGCGCGGTTGATAATGTGGATCTCGACCGGCCCGCACGTATCACCTTGCCTGCTTTGGAAGGCCTGTCCGACGACGCTAAAAGGCTGTTTTGGTCACTCGGGTATTGGCCGTATCATACGATTTCCGGCTGATCAACTCGACGTTGCAGAGGGGATTCACGCGGCTTTGCGAAGCAGCTAGGCTGGATCGCCATGAGTCGGGGGATTGGACGCATGGCGACGGTCTACAAGCATTTGAGTGTGGAGGAGTTGGAAGCGCGTTACGTGAGATGTCAGGATGCCACCGCATCGCGGCATTTTCAGGTGATCTGGCTTCTTGCGCGTGGTCACACGGTTTCGCAAGTGTCGGAGACGACGGCCTATGGCGAGCGCTGGATCGAACAATTGCTCGCCCGTTACAACGCCGAGGGACCTAAGGCCCTCGGCGATTTGCGCTGCCGCAATGGCGCATCGGCAACGATCCTGAAACCCGATCTTCTGGCGAAGCTGCGCGATCGCCTTCGCGCACCGCCGCCCGATGGCGGGCTCTGGTCGAGCCGCAAGGTTTCAAACTGGATGGCCGAGGAGCTTGGCCTCATATCGGTCGCGCCGCAGCGGGGCTGGGAGGCTTTGAAGGCGATCGGCTGGTCGATCCAGAAGCCGCGTCCAAAGAACCCGAAATCGGCCACGCCCGAAGAGGCTGCCGCGTTCAAAAAAAGCTCGCGGACGCTGTTGCCGAAGAGGCCGCGAAGCACCCCGGCAAGCCGGTCGAGGTCTTTGCCACGGACGAGCATCGCATCGGCCTGAAGCCCGTCACGCGCCGTGTCTGGGCACCGATCGGCGAACGTCCGATTGCGCATGGCCATCACCGGTTCGACTGGCTCTATGTCACGGCCTTCGCATCACCGGCCACCGGTGAAACCTTCTGGTATCTTTCCAACGGGGTGTCGAAAGAATTTTTCGAGGCTTTGCTCGAAACCTTCGCGCGGGAAGCCGAAGCAGGCTTGGCGCGCATCATCGTGCTCGTGCTCGACAATGCGGGATGGCATGGCGCAGCCAATCTGAAAATCCCGGATGGGATTCGCCTTGTTTATCTGCCACCCTATAGTCCAGAGCTGCAGCCTGCCGAAACCCTATGGGCGCTTGTCGATGAACCGATCGTCAACAAACACATTGCAAACATCGAGGAGCTCGACGCACAAATTGCCCGCCAATGCGTTGCCCTTTCCGAACAGCGCGAGCAAATCCGAACGCGCACCGGCTTCCATTGGTGGCCAAAGCCAATCAATCCGAATTAATTACCCGGAAACCGTATCAGTCGGTAAAAGGCGCCGTCAAAACCATCGGACTGAAAGCCGACAGATCAGGCCCGCGCTGCAAGAGCTTGTGACTGCCGGCCCTGTCCAATGCGTGGCGTCGGCGTCGAGTTCACCAACGGCAACGAACCGGGCGTGAAGCTCAAAGCGAAAGGAAAGCGGAAGTGAGCAGCCTAGTACTTGAAGGTGATGCCGGCGGAAGCGAGCCATGGATCGAGCGTCACATGAGTGCGAACCGGGACAGTTCCCGCGAACCCTTGCGCATCGGTAGAAAAGAATACTTTCTTGCCATCGACAAACACGCCCCAGTTGGGAGTGAGCATCAAATCGGCGCCGCCCTGTAAAACAAATCCGAAATTCTGATCGACACTGAAATTGTTAAGAATTCCGTCGCTGATGTTGCCAAGACTGAACACATAGCCGGCGCCAATGCCGGCATAGGGCTGAATAGGACCGAAATTGGTAAAGTGGTACTGAAGAAGGAGCGTGACTGAGTCGTAACGCACGCTACCTAGAAGGTTCGTTCCCAAGGCATTGCCGAACCCCGTCGCCTTGATATGCGCAATCGGCGGCACGCCCGAGGATAGTGCGATGGCGATATTGGGCGTGACGAAATAGCCTGCTTCCAAAGCCAAGGTGTAAATCGGCCTGATGGCTATATTCGTCGCCGAGAATGAGCCGCCTCCGGTCGGCTGAGCATTGGTTTCTGGGAAAACACCGAGAGCTCCCGCATGGACATAGAAGCTCGGCGGTGGGAGCGGCAACGGCTCGACCGGCGCAGCCAAATCCGCTGCTGCGGCAGGGACCATCGCGAGGGCGGCGATCATCGCCGATGCCCAAAATCTCAATGCACGGATCACGAGCCCCCTCCCTCAAGGGATTGGATGCTTCAGGTTGGCTCCATTTGGCCTTTTTGGCAAGGCATGGCACGACAGAACTCTATTCGTCCGCTGGTGGCGGGAGAGCGTAGACGAGAAACGTACGCCACGATCTGCGCGTACATTTCCAATGGCCGCCGCCGAGGCTTTCAAGTGGTCATTTTGGCCGCTTGCTTCCCGGGCTTCTCTGAGTCCCACGACCGCAAAATATTCGACATGTGGATGGCGTGCGCGACGCAGTAAGAGATCGCGGAGCGTGAAGACGTTCATAAGGACACTGTGAATGAGATTTGTCGGAAAATGGCAGATTTGCCAAAATCCGACAAATCACTTGCTGACCATGCGACTGACTTCGGGCCGCCGATCTACAACATTTGGAAACAGCAAACGAAGACAGCCGGCACTGCGGGCGTGCCGTTACGGCAAGGAGACACGCCCACAGGACTTGGAAATGGTTAGGTGCTTAACGCCTACACGTTTAGGCGATGCAGCTATTCAACGGCGTGCGCAGTCTCACATGCTCGGCATTCAACTCACTGCTGATCGAAATGCTGCATGAAACAAAGCGGCAGGGCCCGGGACAATACAGGAAGGTGATTTCACGCGGTTCGTATTTGGAACTGCGTGACGACACCCCAACTCTTCACGACATTGGCTTGGACAAGAGGGAATCGGCGCTGGCGCAAAAGATCGCGGCCTTGTCGCGGGCCTTGCCGGCATCTTGAAGGGTTGAGATTAATCCCACCCCTTTGCTCTTTCCGCCTTCAGACATCCTTTGTCTTCTCCTGCCCGCGCTCGACCTTTTCGACAAGCTCGGGAACAGCATATGCGCGGACCTCAGTTGCACGCTGCACGGAAGCGCGCGACACATTCATGAGTTCAGCTTCGACCTGCGACCTTGCATCAATTGATGCGAGGTCGGTTCGCGC
>CAWAXL010000024.1:0-58595 GCA_963785995.1 uncultured Alphaproteobacteria bacterium | reverse complement strand
AGCGCAGACGCGACGCTCGACTTTCCAGGATTTGGCAGCGTAGTTCGTCTGTGTGTAGCCTCTCAGGACCGGTGCCTGTTCCAGCGCGCGACGGGTGCGGATGTCGTCGGCTTTGTCTTCGACGGCGGCAGCGAGAATTTCTTGTTGCCGGGCAGTCCAAAAACGTAATCGAGGCCGTTGTCCTCGCACCAATCCATCACCTCGCGGCGTCCATAATGGCCATCGCCTCGGATGGTGATCTTGGTTGTCGGCCAGTGCACGCGGATGCGGCGGACGATCCGGCACAAATGGCCGCGCACTTCCTTGCCGGACGGCGTCTTGCCCGGACGCAGAATGATTGCGACGGGACGCCCAGTGGCGGTGTCGTAAACATGGATCGGAAGGAAGCAGCGCTCATCATAATGCGCATTGAACAGCGACAGTTGCTGATGACCATGCGCGACATCGCAGGTGTCGTCGATATCGAGCGTGACGGCTTGCGGAGGCGCGGCGTAACTGGCGCAATAAAGATCGATGAGCACGCCACTCAGTTTCACGATTTCGCGCAAGCTCGGCGCGTTCTCCCAACGCGACATGGTGGGCTGCGAACACAGGTCGGTTCCCGTATCGGGCAATCGCCCGCAGACAAGCTTGAAGGCAGGATCCTTGCGCAGATGGTCGAGGTCGTCCGCATCCTCATAGCCGCAGGCGATGGCGAGAATGCGAGCGCGAAAGATGCTGCCGAGTGAATGGGTGATCAGCAAGGGATTGCGCGGATCGGCGATGACGGCGGCGAGTTTGTCCGCCACTCCGAGCCGGCGTTCGGCTTGCCCCAGCAACATCACGCCAGCATCCGAAGTGATGCGCCCACCGTCGAAAGCGGCGGTGATCTTCTTGCGGCCAACGGCTGGAAACGAGAATGGGAGAAGGCTATCTTCGATCATGGCGGGCGTGGCTTCGATGCGATGGCGTGAAGGATCGGTGTAAGCAACTAATCCATAGGCTAAATCAACATCTTACGCTACATCCGCCAGCCCAAAATCAAGCCCTCGGCGAATAAGACGGGCTAGCTTTGAACATGAAATCTATTTTGAAGGCTAGGCCAGCTCTCTGATTTACTCTGAGACCCTCGCGACCCTGGGGGAAGCCCACGCAGCCTATGTCACCATGGCCACCGGAATTGTACGGGGAGTTCGCCAGGGCCTAATTGTAAAGCTCCACCAGGCACCGTCGCCCTTTGGCTGATGGGACCAATTGCAAAATGGGTGCTCCCTGCACTGAAGGGGGGCACTTGGGAAATCAGCGGGTGACCCATTGTGTTTCCCCGGAGAAAAACACCACTGCGCAAGCGAACAACAACGCCCAAGCGAAGCCTCTTTTTCCGAAGTCGGGTGCCCCCTAAGAACCCCGGATTGGTTTCATGGCCCGGGACCCATGAGTTCGATCTGACTTTGGTTTTCGTTCAACTCATCCCCAAGTTCAGCTGTTGCGACCCCCAGCGCACCGACAGGTGCTATCGCACCACTCGCTTCCCATGCGACACCCACCCACAACACCAAAGCGCCAGCAGCTACCGGCAGCGCCGCAGTGCCAAAGGCCACAAGCAACGCCCGACGAACCCATGGATGCTGGCACGTCAAGCCGCAGCGATACAAAAGAGCATTGAGCGCGGAATTGCTGAAGGTAAGAGGATGCAAGAGGTGGCTGAGAGGCGCGGCTAAGCGGGAAGCCAGCACCACTCCGGTGACCTCACCCTGTCTTTAGGCCCTGCTCCAGCGATTGGTAGCGGACGGCCAAATAATGCCTATCACACAAGTTTGTCTTGCATTTTGGTAGACTATCGATCACTATGTCTAGAGGGCTAGCGATAGGAATCGCAGCTCCGCCACCTTAACCGCAGCCTGACGGGACACAGCAATGATAGTCGGTTATGCCAGAACTTCGACGATCGAGCAGAAAGCGGGGCTGGAGACTTAAGAGCGTGAGCTAGGCAGTGTAGGTGCTGAAAAGGTGTTCAAAGAGCAGACAAGCTCCGTAGGGCCGCGTAGGGCGCTTTCAGAGGCGCTTGAGTTTCTTAGGGCTGGCGACGTCCTTGTGGTTACCAAGCTCGACAGGCTAGCGCGGTCCGTGAGGCACCTAGCGGAGATTGTGGCAGGCTTAGAGGCGCGGGGGATTGCGCTGCGCATCCTTGGCATCGGGTTGGACACGGGAACGCCTACGGGAAGGCTGATGCTCAATCTTCTTGGCTCGATAGCCCAGTTCGAGAGAGAAATCATGCTGGAGCGGCAAAGGGAAGGCATCGCGAAGGCGAAAGCTGAACAAAAATATAAGGGCAGGAAGCCAACGGCCAAGGCTAAGGCTGCCGAAGTGCTGGCGCTAGCGGCGCAAGGGGACACCAGGGAAGCAATTGCTGACAAGCTAGGGATAGGTGTTGCGAGTGTCTACAGGGTGCTGAAAGAGGCGAGAGCCATCAATATGGCTTCATCCCGCTAGAACGCCTCATTCGCCGAAGTGCCGCAGCATGCAAGGCAGTCCTATTTGCGCCTATATTGCACCGCATCATAAAACTGTTGCGCTGCGTTAGTAAACTTGACCCGTTTGATAAAACTCAACAGACAAAAATAACAAACGACGCGTGCACCAAGTCAGCGCACACCTAGCGTTGGGACAATGTTATTAAATCGGATGAAGGGGTTAGATGAGAATGGCAAAAGATACCGAGATGACTAAAGCCGATGACATCGCTAAATCAGATGGTATCGTTAAAGCTAATAATGTAACAGAAACAACTAATATTGTACCATTCAAGGCGTTAACAGCGCAAAATGCTGCATTTAATAGCAATATACTAGCCATCGTTACCGAAACGACTAACTACACGAAAAAGTACCTGGATAGTAGCCTTGCTTTCGTCGAAAAACTGCTGGGTGCCAAGTCGTTCGACGCAGTGATTCAGATCCAGTCCGAATATGCGAAGACGTCTTTCGAGGACTTCGTGGCGCAGTCGAAGAAGTTTGGCGAACTCTATTCCAACCTTCCCAAGGTGGCTTTCAAACCGGTTGAAGAGGCAATCGCCAAATCACAAGAGACAAGGTAGCGGGTCGTATTTTAGGGACGCAAGCGGCTCCAAGGCGCTCTGGCAGGTGGGCGTTAGGCCTGTGGGGCACATGGCCAAAAGGCTGTGTGTCCCTTTTTATTGTCAAACTGACGGACCCGAGCACTAAATGTCAAAATCGAAACTAATCTCGACGGCTCAGGCCAAGGAACTGCTGGAAGCAAACAAGGCCGTAACGGCCGGATCGGTTGAACATGGGCAAATGATGGCTGAGCTATGGGAGCAAGTCGCTAAGAAATTTGTTTATGTCGTGAGTGCAGGTAAGTGGACATTCAAGGAGAAGGGGACCGACCGAGGGCTTATTGCGGACTACGCGGCCCAGAGAAGCGTGGATGTAGACTTTAAAACAAAGGTTCCGGTCCTGAGGTATGGGCGTAACGACGGCCAAGTGCGAATGAGCCGGGAGAGCCCACAGCTAGCGGAGATTGCCGAGGTCGGTCTGGCGCGAATGTTTGGGCAGCAACCCGAACCCGATGACGTAGAGGTTCCTCTTGATTTGGCACAGAGGCTGATTGTTGACTTTTGGGACACATATCCAGGAAAGCCGCGCATCGTGGAGCTGGAAGGCGGAACGAGGGCGTTCAACCTGTGGACTGAGCCTAAGGTGAAGCCTATCGGCGCTGAGGGGTACCAAGAGCCCCGGTGGTTTCTTGATGTGGTCGAGCGGTTCTTTGGCGGCTACGGAACAGAGCGCGAATGGTTCTTGGACTGGTGTACGCACCTGATCTGTAGGCCCGATGTTAAGATGCCCGCCTCGGCGCTTCTCATTTCAAGCCTCAATGGGGCCGGGAAGAACTTCATGGCGGAGGCGCTCAAGTGGATGTGGCGAGAGGAACGTCAAAAGTGTCACAGCCGGAGCGCTTAAAGGCTCGTTCCAATCGTTCATCCCTGGGACATCGCTGGTGGTCATTAGTGAGCTTTACGAAACAGGGAACTATTCGTTTGCGGATAGCCTGAAGACGTTGCAATCCGAGGACGAGCTCTTCGTGAATCTCAAGTATGGACCACAAGAGAACGTGAAGAACATGTGCCATTTTCTGGCCTTTTCAAACAACACAATGCCCGTGCACCTGGAGGATGGTGATCGGCGATGGTTCGTCTTTGCGAGCCCCCAGAAAGAGGCAATGCCTGCGGAGTGGTGGACGGACAAATGGAAGTACCTGAAGAACCCGAAAGGTGGATTGCCACACTGGGGAGCGCTGGGGAGCCTAAGGAGATGGTTCGAGACGCGCATGGAGGAGATCGACTGCACCGGCCGGTTTAAGCCATTTGCACAGCCGCTGGCGACGGAACACAAGGAGGCCATCGTCGAGGATAGCCGGAGTGTCTTCTACACGAGGCTCAAGGAGATGCTGGAGGCCGGAGAGCTTGAAGTTGGGCTTGATGGCCGCATCAGGGTGTCTGAGATCGAGGAACAGCTCATGGCGAAAGACCCCAGGTTCAACCTTGAGGCGCTGGGGTTTAAGCAAGAGCGCACTAAATCGAGTTCGAAGATGGATAGCGCCGGAGCGCTACGAGGCAAAGGAGCGGCCGGACATTTAAGCAGCCGAGTTGACGTAAAGAGACAGTAGAGTGCGTTCCGTCTCCGTTTTTGAGGCCGAACTGGTAACATAAATGAAATCAATTGGTTAGCAAGTGATGACGGCAGGTGGCCTCTGAGCAGTGTATTTACCCTCCTTTTAGTCCGTCACCGTCCGTCACCTGGCTTCTTTTGCCACTAGAATTGACGGGCTCTTTGAAGTTATTCAGGCTCTCCGGAGGCTCGGTGGCTGGTCAAGCTTTCGCCTCGTATGAGGCAATAGCCAAGTAAATTAGTAGACTAATAAATGCCACGCTAACCCGTCTTATTCACCGAGGGCTTGATTTTGGGCGGGCTGATGTAGCGTAAGATGTTGATATAGCGTATGTATTGGTTGCTTACACCGATCCTTCAGCCATCGCATCGAAGCCACAGCCGCCATGATCGAAGATAGCCTTCTCCCGTTCTCGTTTCCAGCCGTTGGCCGCAAGAAGATCACCGCTGCTTTCGACGGCGGGCGCATCACTTCGGATGCTGGCGTGATGTTGCTGGGGCAAGCCGAGCGCCGGCTCGGAGTGGCGGACAAGCTCGCCGCCGTCATCGCGGATCCGCGCAATCCATTGCTGATCACCCATTCACTCGGCAGCATCTTTCGCGCTCGCATTCTTGCCATCGCCTGCGGCTACGAGGATGCGGACGACCTCGATCATCTGCGCAAGGATCCAGCCTTCAAGCTTGCCTGCGGGCGATTGCCCGATACGGGGAACGATCTATGCTCGCAGCCGACCATGTCGCGTTGGGAGAACGCGCCGACCTTGCGCGAAATCGTGAAGCTGAGCGGCGTCCTCATCGATCTTTATTGCGCCAGTTACGCCGCGCCTCCGCAAGCCGTCACGCTCGATATCGATGATACCTGCGATGTCGCGCACGGTCATCAGCAACTGTCGCTGTTCAATACGCATTATGATGAGCGCTGCTTCCTTCCGATCCATGTTTACGACACCGCTGCCGGACGCCCCGTCGCAATCATTCTGCGGCCAGGCAAAACGCCGTCCGGCAAGGAAGTGCGCGGCCATTTGCGCCGGATTGTCCGCCGCATCCGCGCTCACTGGCCAACAACCAAGATCACCATCCGAGGCGATGGCCATTATGGCCGCCGCGAGGTGATGGATTGGTGCGAGGACAACGGCCTCGATTACGTTTTTGGACTGCCCGGCAACAAGATTCTCGCTGCCGCCGTCGAAGACAAAGCCGACGACATCCGCACCCGTCGCGCGCTGGAACAGGCACCGGTCCTGAGAGGCTACACACAGACGAACTACGCTGCCAAATCCTGGAAAGTCGAGCGTCGCGTCTGCGCTCGCATCGAAGCAACGGAACTGGGGCTGGATATCCGCTACGTCGTCACCAACATCGCCAATGGCTCGCCCGAACATATCTACGACACGCTCTATTGCGCGCGCGGACAGATGGAAAATTTGATCAAATTGCACAAGAGCCAGCTGGCGTCTGACCGCACTTCCTGTCGTGCGCCGCTCGCCAATCAGATGCGGCTTATTCTGCATACGGCCGCCTATTGGCTAATGCTCGAACTGCGTGACGCTATCCCCAAAACCCATCCGCTCGCCGTCGCCGAATTTGTGACCTTGCGCGAAAAACTTCTGAAGATAGGCGCGCGCATCGTCGAGACCGCAAGCCGCATCAAGCTTGCGCTTGCCACCACCTGTCCTCAGGCCAGGGTATTCCGACACCTCGCCGGCGCCTTGCAGCCCGCGGGACCGTGAACGACGGGGCAGAGACAGTGTCCGCTCGCCCCAGATCACCCACCCATCCAACTCCAACGCGTTCGAAAAGTGCGGATCGACCCAGCGGCAAGGACGCGACGTGGAATTGCGTCCGCAATCATGTCGCAAAGAAAATCGCTAGGGCGCGCCGGGTGGGTGAATAAGACGGGCTAACCCGTCTTATTCACCGAGGGCTTGATTTTGGGCGGGCGGATGTAGCGTAAGATGTTGATATAGCGTATGTATTGGTTGCTTACACCGATCCTTCAGCCATCGCATCGAAGCCACAGCCGCCATGATCGAAGATAGCCTTCTCCCGTTCTCGTTTCCAGCCGTTGGCCGCAAGAAGATCACCGCTGCTTTCGACGGCGGGCGCATCACTTCGGATGCTGGCGTGATGTTGCTGGGGCAAGCCGAGCGCCGGCTCGGAGTGGCGGACAAGCTCGCCGCCGTCATCGCGGATCCGCGCAATCCATTGCTGATCACCCATTCACTCGGCAGCATCTTTCGCGCTCGCATTCTTGCCATCGCCTGCGGCTACGAGGATGCGGACGACCTCGATCATCTGCGCAAGGATCCAGCCTTCAAGCTTGCCTGCGGGCGATTGCCCGATACGGGGAACGATCTATGCTCGCAGCCGACCATGTCGCGTTGGGAGAACGCGCCGACCTTGCGCGAAATCGTGAAGCTGAGCGGCGTCCTCATCGATCTTTATTGCGCCAGTTACGCCGCGCCTCCGCAAGCCGTCACGCTCGATATCGATGATACCTGCGATGTCGCGCACGGTCATCAGCAACTGTCGCTGTTCAATACGCATTATGATGAGCGCTGCTTCCTTCCGATCCATGTTTACGACACCGCTGCCGGACGCCCCGTCGCAATCATTCTGCGGCCAGGCAAAACGCCGTCCGGCAAGGAAGTGCGCGGCCATTTGCGCCGGATTGTCCGCCGCATCCGCGCTCACTGGCCAACAACCAAGATCACCATCCGAGGCGATGGCCATTATGGCCGCCGCGAGGTGATGGATTGGTGCGAGGACAACGGCCTCGATTACGTTTTTGGACTGCCCGGCAACAAGAATTCTCGCTGCCGCCGTCGAAGACAAAGCCGACGACATCCGCACCCGTCGCGCGCTGGAACAGGCACCGGTCCTGAGAGGCTACACACAGACGAACTACGCTGCCAAATCCTGGAAAGTCGAGCGTCGCGTCTGCGCTCGCATCGAAGCAACGGAACTGGGGCTGGATATCCGCTACGTCGTCACCAACATCGCCAATGGCTCGCCCGAACATATCTACGACACGCTCTATTGCGCGCGCGGACAGATGGAAAATTTGATCAAATTGCACAAGAGCCAGCTGGCGTCTGACCGCACTTCCTGTCGTGCGCCGCTCGCCAATCAGATGCGGCTTATTCTGCATACGGCCGCCTATTGGCTAATGCTCGAACTGCGTGACGCTATCCCCAAAACCCATCCGCTCGCCGTCGCCGAATTTGTGACCTTGCGCGAAAAACTTCTGAAGATAGGCGCGCGCATCGTCGAGACCGCAAGCCGCATCAAGCTTGCGCTTGCCACCACCTGTCCTCAGGCCAGGGTATTCCGACACCTCGCCGGCGCCTTGCAGCCCGCGGGACCGTGAACGACGGGGCAGAGACAGTGTCCGCTCGCCCCAGATCACCCACCCATCCAACTCCAACGCGTTCGAAAAGTGCGGATCGACCCAGCGGCAAGGACGCGACGTGGAATTGCGTCCGCAATCATGTCGCAAAGAAAATCGCTAGGGCGCGCCGGGTGGGTGAATAAGACGGGCTAACACCTTCTCGTAGTATTTAAACGCTGCTTCACACTGACCATCAAAGCTAAGGTATGTCACAAGGTCGGTCGTCATGCTTTCGGTCCTTTCCTGGTTCGCTGTTGAAACAGCAGTTCGATATAGCGACGCAGATGATCGATGCTTTCGCCGGCAACGGCGGCGTCGCCTTTCGCCTTCGCCAGAATGAATGCGCCCTGCAGAACCGCTTGCGTGTGGAGCGCGAGGCTGCGCGCCGTCCAGTCGGCGCGAATGCCGTGACGTTTGATCGCTTCGGCAATGTCGGCTTCGACCTTCACCGCGTGGGCGCTGATGCTGGCGTCGCAGGCTTCGCGGATCGCGGGGCAGGTTTCGTAAACCTCCTGCACCATCGTTCCGACGAGGCAGGTGAATTCAGGAACGCTGCCCGTAAGGATCGCCTTGCGGAAATCGATGTAGCCCAGAACCCGGTCGAGCGGGTCTTTGTGCTTGTGGTAGGGCGCAGCCTCGAAAAACGCGCCCGTCATGTCTGACCAATATTCGGCAGCCGCGACAGCAACCGCTTCCTTGTTCTTGAAATGATGAAAGAACGAGCCCTTCGCGACTCCCGCTTTCGCGCACAGTTCATCGATCGTCGTCGCGTCGTAGCCCTTGGTGCGGATCACCGACAGGGCGGTGTCCAGCAACTTTTGTCGCGCCGCCGTCATGGGGCGGCGTTTGGGTGGAGGAGGGATGCTCATGCTCTTATTTATACCGACTAGTCGGTATAATGTCAAGCGCCATGATCCCGCATCGGGCAGCCGCAGGCCAGGTGCCGGGAAAATCCCCGCTCAATTCCGCAGGCGTTTTGTTGACCCTGTCCTCCCCTTCGGTCCGGTCGATCCGGCATTGGCCCGTACGGATGCATGCCCCTGCGCAGGACAGGCCCGCAGACGCCGTACAACAATCCCATCGACGGCGAGGATGGCTCCAACATGTTTTCCCTCTCTAAACGCAGGTAGCCGGACGACGCTTGCCGGTGGCGATTTCGCAGGGCTTCCCCGGTCGTGTTTTCCTCCCGCCATTGCGCTCCATCATCGGGCTTGATCCCGCACGCCAGCCTTAGAGTGCCAACCTATCGGAACGCGGCCCTGATGGCCGCAAGCACTTCTTTGGCTCCCCCGAAGACGGTCCCCCCAAACAAGTGCTTGCGCCCGGGCCTGATGCGCTCCGCTCGCGGAAAGGCACGGCTGGCATGGGGTCAGCCCGAAACTTAAAGGAGCAAGACAATGGCTTACGGCAAAAACAACACGAAGAAAGCACCGCAACGCGAAACCACACCGCCGGCACTGATCGCCTGGCACGTTTCAGAGCGCGGGGAAAAGAAGTTCTGGAACCGCATCGGCGCGGCGTGGGAGCACGAGGACGGCGAGGGCCTGACCCTGCAGCTCGATCTGCTCCCGGTCGCAGGCGGCCGCATCGTTCTCCGCAAACCGAAGGAGGACGAACAGGCCTGAACGAAGAGGAGCCGGGTTCGCCCGGCTCCTTTCTCTCTCTTTCGCTTGTCGCCGCGCGCCCGGAGGCTGAAATCTACAGGATCACTTCAAGTCCCTTGCGGCGGATCACGTTCAGCAGAACGAGCGCCGCGCCTGTCGGCCGTTTCGCGCCGCGTTCCAGTTGCGAGACATAGCCGACCGTCAGATTGAGATGACGGGCGAACACCGCCTGGCTCAAATGCGCCTTCTCCCTGCAACGCGCGAATTTCCTCGCCCGTTATCGGCTCGGCTTTCGGCACCTCAGCTTTCCCCGAGATGCCGCATGGTGATTTTCGCGTAAGCTGCCCTCATCGAGCAGCTCGCCGCGCCGCATGTCCCTGGCTGTTTCAAGCAGTGCTTTCGTCAGCCGGCTAGGTTTCTTTTTTTCTCTGGTCATTTTTGCTTTGGTCATTGTCTATCTCCTGCACAAAGCCGTCCGCGATCGCGCGAGCGAGCTTTGCGTCATTCGCTTTGAGCCAGCCCTGCTGCGATGTCTCGCAGCGTCGCCAGTTCGTCGTCATCGATGTTCTCGCGCTCGCTTTTGGCGAAGCCGTAAAGGAATATCGCCCGATTGCCCCGCCGATACGCGATCAGCACGCGGTAACCGCCCGAGCGGCCCTGTCCCTTTCTGGCGACCCTCTGTTTAATGACGTCACCGCCGAGGTCCCCATCGACAAGGCCGTGCTCCGCGCGCTCTATCGCTTCGCGCAAGCTGTCGTCGTCGATCCGTTCCCGCCGTGCGTAGCGCACGAACCATTTCGTTTTAAAAATTCGCAAACAACCCTCATAACAATATAAACTATAGCACTATAAACTATACTTTGCAAGGATGTTCTTTACGCGCACGTCCTTTGAACCATTCCGAATGCAGCCGCGCGCGGGCTTATCCACCGTTCAGCCCTTGTGCCAGGTGAACGGCGGCCAATCCAGCGCAAACAACTTCAAGGCCGGACAGCCTTCGGCCGACAAATCCTGGATAGGATTTACGCCATCCCTGCACACCAATGTATGTGCAGCTTGTGTAGCGCATGCTCGGATGTCGGAGCCCTGGCATTCATACTCGTACAGCAAATGCGGCGTGCCGATCAGCGACGCCGCCATGCAAATTCCAAGCACCGCGACCGCGCCGCCGATCTTCATGGCTATCCTCTTTCGTCATTATGTACATGGACCCGGGAGCGCGTTTTCCGCGCTTCCTGCGGAACGTCATCAATCATCGTTCTCGCTCCTTCGCCTTGTCATTGCTGTTGCGCGCATTGGTCCGGCGATCGCGCCACGACGATCTCTGCATTGCCTGCGCTTGACCAAACTTCATGCCGCTCCCCAACTCGGGCCGCGCATGGACGCGGCCCGCCATCCATTGCTCCTTTGCATTGAAGTTTTGCCACGCATTCACGAAGGCCCGCCACCGTCTGCCGATCTCTGCGATCTGCGGCCTGTCTTTATCCGCCTTGAAGAAGATGGTGGCGTTGGCCTGCCTCCATTCGCAATAGGCCTTGTGCGACTCCACGGCCGAAGCCGGACCCTCCGGGAAATGGTCTTTCAGCATTTCCCGGACGGCTGCCTGTGTTTCCGCCGTTGGCACAATGACCTCCGCCGGTTCGCCTTCGGCCGGATGGATAAAAGAGCAGGAAATGTCCACATGGTCCCATGACTGCGCCACGCTGTCCGTCATTTTCGCGGACCTTTCCCCGGCAGCAGCGTCCGGCTCTGCCCGATCGCGAGCCGCGCGGACGATCCGGACCGCGCCGCATCGAGGGCTTCGAGCGGCTCTGTCCAGGATTTCGCGCCGCAGCTGTCGCGGCAGGTGAAGGAATGGCCGGAGCTGCGAGCGCGGCAGACCATCGTTTTGCATTTGGCGCAGAGCGTCCAGCCTGAGTCTGCCGCGCACCAGGCGCAGGACACCGTCGAGACATCCACGTCCTCAGTCCGGACCCGGAGCGCTTCCGCCGGGCGCAACAGCCCCTGCAACCGCTCCTATCGTCGTCTGATGCAATTCAGTCTTGTCGACGCTCCGCTTCTTGAAGTTGGAAAAAGCATGGCTGCGTTCTACGGAGCGCCCGGTGAAAAAGATTATGCGGGCGTATATTCCGGAAATGGCGTACGCGTATCGATAAGCGAGGACTTTGAACGGCCCTTTAATTCGCAGGTCGTAATAAGCAGCGACGCCGGGTTTTGGCGTATAACTGAAACAACGGGAGATCCAGACTATGCCATCTATGATGGCGTTCTCGTTTGCTCCGGGAAGGCCGTTATTGCCGTGATGAAGGACCGGCTACGAGACCTGCCCCGCACCTATACTGTATGGCCCCGGTCAGATGACAAATTACATGGTTGCGGCACAATGGTCCTCGTGAGCTTCGATCCTGACGAACGCGTGCGCCCGCAAACACATTTATTCGAAATAACTCTGGGGAGATAGCCATGCCATTCATCCCTGAGCACGAATATCAGAAGCACCTTAGCGATCGTCAATTAGGCTATGCATTTCTCGACTCAGCCTACCAAGGCCTGTCCAAGAGCATTGTCTGGTCGCTTGAAAACGGGGTTTCCGTTGACACCCTAGACGAGAAGACAGGAATGACAGCCCTTCACATGGCGGTCGGAAGGAATAACCTGGAATTCGCGCAATCCTTGTCGAGCGCGGCGCATCGTTCGTGCCCGACAAGCAGGGCCGGATGCCGACGACAATAGCCGCCGAGTGCGAAGTGAGCGAAGAACTCTGCGATTTCATCGCGGAAGCCGAAGCCCGGGCCGAGGGCGTTTAAACGGTCTCTATCCCGGCAGCGTCGCGGCTTTGCCTACCCCCGTATGCACGCGCTGATCCCACTGCGAATCCCTCCAAATCACCATATCAATTCTGCAAATATGCCCTTCTGTTTCCGCGTATTCGCTTCTATAAAATCTACGTTCTTGCGTATACATCTGATAATATTAGCAAACTCAAATTCAACATTCGGTTGATTTGAAAAGTGCTGAAATATTCAATATTGTACAAATTGCAGTGATATGAGTTCTTATACTCACATAAGCTGCCTCCATATCTGTTGAAATCGTGAGTTGTATGGCCATATACTAAGTATAGGGGATAGCGAGCAATGTTTTTGTCTGACAAAAACGCTCGTCAGGGGGGCACCCCCTGAAACCCCGCTGGTAAGCGGCCATGACACATGACTCAACGAACACCACCCTTCCGCAGAGGCGGAAGGCCTCGCAAACCCGACTCCGAAAAACGCAGGCTGCTCATTTCGGCGCGCGTGCGTCAGGACGAGATGGCGATCATCGAGGGACGCGCTGCGGAAAACAATATCCCGCTTTCGGACTTCGTCCGGGAGCAGGCGTTGTCCGGCGCGATCCTGGTCCGCAAGTCGCGCACGTTAAGCGCGATCGACCGGCACGACCTCGCCCGGATCGGCTCGAACCTCAACCAGATCGCCCGCGCCTGCAACGCGACCGGCGACACATTCCGGGCGCGCCACATCGAGTCCACCCTGGACGAGTTGCGCCGCCTGCTCAGGCGCATCGACGCGCCGGGGCAGGCCTCCGATGAACTGGGCGAAGGGTAGAGCACCAAAGGGCGCGGGACGTCATTCAAGGGCGCGCTGGTTTACGTCCTGCACGACAAGGACGCCCAAACCTCCGAGCGCGTCGGTTTCGTGGAGCTGCACAATCTGGCGACCGACGACCCGCACCGCGCCTGGCGCGAAATGAAAGCCCTGTGCGATGCGGCCGATGACTTGAAAAAGCGTTCCGGCATCAGGGCGACCGGGCGCAAGCTGACCAAGCCGGTTTACGCCTTTACCCTCAACTGGCACGAGGCCGACAACCCCGACGCAGCCCACATGCGCGAGACCGCCTTCGACGCCTTGCGCACCCTCGGCATGGAGCATTGTCAGGCGGTCATCGTCGAACACACCGACCGGCCCCACAAGCATGTCCATGTCATCGTCAATCTGGTCAACCCTGAAACCGGTCAGGCCGCGTCCCTGTCGAACGACGCCCACAAACTCGACCGGTGGGCCGACGACTACGAGGTAGACGCCAGGGCGTCATCCGGAGCCCCGACCGGCGGGCAAAGTTTCATGCGCTCGACAACGGCATCGAGCCGCCGAAGCGACCGGCCCAGGCGAAGTCGCGCGAGGAATGGGAAGCCACCCGGAAACTCAACGGCGAAAAAGCAAAACAGCGCGCCGCCGAAATCAAAGCCGCCTATGCCGCCCATGTCGCCAATCTGAAGGCAGCGCAGGCCAGCGCGTTCAAAGCGCGCAACGCCGAGTCCGAGAAACTGTGGAACAGCTATACAGCCGACCGCAAGGCCGTGAACGACCGCTATCAGCCGTTCATCGACGCCATCTGGAAAAGCAAGCGGAAGCAACCCGCCGCATCCCTATACCGAGCAGGCGCTTCACGACCTTCAGGAAAGCGCCGAGTGGAAGCAACTCGGGCGCACGCAGTTCGCGCAGCGCCGCCTCTTCAATGCCCGCGAACGCTCCCTCCTTGGCGCGATCGGCAACGCCGTGCGCCTTCACTATGCGGCCATGAGAGAGCGGGGCGGCCTTGCCAATCTGTTCAAGCTGATGATCAGCCCGATCGAACGCCGGAAGCAGTTTGAGCGGCAGCAAGAAACCCAGAAGCAGGCCCTGCGACAACGTCAGGCGCAGAGCCGCAATGAAAGAGCGGCGACCCTGAAGGCGGCGCGCCGGGTTGAACTGGCGAAACTCTCACAGGAGTTCCAGAAAAACCGGGAAGCCATGAAAGCCCGTCACGCTTCCGAGGTTGCCGCACAGAAGGCGGTCTGGCGGCAGCTCGCCGCTGAACGTGAGAAGGTCTGGTCGGACTATCGCAAGGAATTCGCCATTCCAGAAGCCGAGCAGGACAAAGCCAGCCAGCAGCAATCTCATCGCGACGAGTTCCGGGAAGCCGCCTCGGGAACCGCCAACCCGGAACGAGAGCGGAAGGCCGATCAGAACCGGGGAAATGGAACCGACCGTGCGCCGCCCACCGAAAAATCACCCCGGCGGGACTGGCGCGCCAGACGGTCGGCGGCGGAGCGCAAAGCCGATGGATCGTACAAAAAGCGAGACAGAGGCAAGGATGACGGCGGGCGCAGCCGGCAGCGCGATCGGTACGACCACGATTGACTTTGCGCCATACCCGGAGACCCCAAGCCGCCATAGTTTGAAGTTAGCTCAGTTTTGCTAAGTGTGGCTGTGTAAAACGCCTTGTATTCAAACCTTGAGCCTAGTTTGAATTTATGCTATTTTACTAAGTGTGACTGAGCAAAAGAACAGTAAGTTAAACCAACTTGAGCGCACCTTGCCCGAAGGCCTCCTGGTCGATGCGGGCTGGATGGAGCAACATGGCTATTCAACAGGCTTGCGCAGCCAGTATGTCTCCGCCGGCTGGCTGGTTCAGCCGGTTCGCGGCACCTATAAACGCCCACTTGGCGAGCTTAGCTGGGAAAGGGTAGTCGTTTCTTTGCAAAAGCTGCTTGGAAGCGATCTGACCGTGGGCGGGCGCACGGCAATCGACCTCCAGGGCTTCAGCCATTATTTGTCCGCTTCCGGACCCTCCACCATCCATCTCTACGGGACGCACCCGCCGCCCGGCTGGCTCGCCAAGCTTCCGTTGAAAGAGACATTCCGGTTTCACCGCGCGCACGTCCTGTTCAAATCGCTCGCGCATGCGCCGGGATTGCAGGACGGCACATTGCAACAATTGCCGGGGCCGTCCGAATGGCCGCTCACGGTGTCGACTCCCGAGCGCGCCCTGCTTGAATTGCTGGATGAACTGCCGCGCCGCGAGAGCTTTCATCAGGTCGATATGCTCGTCGAAGGATTGCGGACCCTGAGCCCGCGAAGACTTCAAACGCTGCTTGCCGACTGCAGGAGTATCAAGGTCAAGCGGCTGTTCTTCTGGTTCTCCGAGCGGCACCAGCCCCCGTGGTTAAAGCAGATAGACCGCGCGAGCATCGATCTCGGAACCGGGAAACGCATGCTCGTCAAAGGCGGCAAGCTCGATCCCAAATATCTCATCACAGTACCGGACGACCTCAATGCCCCTGTCTGAACGCTATCGGCGACAGGTCGCATTGTTGATCGCGGTCATGCCATTTGTTGCCGCCGAAAAGGATTTCGCCTTGAAAGGTGGCACCGCCATCAACCTGTTCGTCAGGGACATGCCGCGCCTTTCAGTCGATATCGACCTGACATACCTGCCGGTGGCGCCGCGACCGGAATCGCTTGCGGCCATAGACGCCGCTATGAAACGCATGGCAGCCGCGATCCGGGTGGGATTACCCGGCGTGCGCGTAACAGAAATCGTTAATGCCCGCGAGCAGATCGTAACCAAGCTGACGGCCCAGCGGCAGGATGCGCAGATCAAGATAGAAGTGACACCGGTCCTGCGCGGTTGCGTTTTCGAGCCCCGATTGCGCACGGTGTCACCGGGCGTGGAGGCTGTCTTCGGCTTTGCAGAAGTCCAGGTCGTCTCTTTTGCAGACCTTTATGCGGGGAAGATCATGGCAGCCCTCGACCGGCAGCACCCGCGTGACCTTTTTGATGTTCGTGACCTGTTGGAGAAAGAAGGCATCGACGACGATTTGCGCCGTGCCTTTATCGTTTATCTTATTAGTCACGACAGGCCGATTGCGGAAGTGCTCGTTCCCCGGCGCAAGGATATTGCACAGGAGTTTGCACAGGGCTTTGAAGGTATGACGGCCGAGCCCGTGACGCTGGACGAATCTGCTTGTAGCACGCGAAACGCTGGTTGCCGCCGTGCGGGAGGCATGCCAGACGCCCATAAGAGGTTTCTTTTGGGGTTCAAGCGTGGAGAGCCTGACTGGCCGCTTCTAGGCGTGCCGGACGCGGCGGACCTGCCGGCAGTAAAGTGGAAGCAGCTCAATCTGGACCGGCTTTCGCCGCAAGCCCGCGCCCGGCTGGTCACGCAGCTTGAGGAGACCTTGCGAAAACGTCATTAGGGGCAATGTTCCAGATCGAGTTTCTCCAAACCCGCAGCACAATCGTTACGGCTGCGATTGAGCGGCTGCATACGACCGTAGGTAGATCGGAAAGCAGGTTTATAATTGGACAATCGGGAACATTTGGCGCCGGGATCGCAGAAAGCACCGTGACGGAAACAGACGTGCGATGACACTGGAAGGCAAGAACGTCGCGATGACCGGCTACCGAAAGGCAGCCGATCCGGCAAGCGGGGTTTTGTCGGTCAAAGACCTCACTATCTCGATCTTGAGGAGGCCCGCCAGCTTCTTGCCGAGATGAATATTCACCTGACGCCGCGCCAGATCAAACGCTCGTCCGACATGGACGCGCAGAGGAAAGCGCAAGCTGCCCTGGTTCATCGATCCCATCGAGGGACGGCTCAAAATCGAGAGGAACGCGCTGCTGAGCGCTTATTTCAATAGACAGGTCGAAGCAGAGCGTAATTGTGATAACTGATCTTTCTAAGATTGCAGTTTATCCAACAGATTTGCTATGAATATACTATGTCAGACATAAGAAAAAGAACCGGAGCGAAGGGCACAACTTACCAGGTCCGCTATCCCGGCAGCACGACGAAAATCCGGCTACACCTATGCCACCTTCGACACGCTGAAGGAGGCGCGCGCGTTTTCTGGAAAGCGGATCGTTGCGCGAAAAAGAGGGCATGCGCGGTCTGGTGACGTCGGACAGTCGCGCAGGCCACGGATATGTGGCTGCGCATATGCGAGAAAGAGGGGCTCAACGGCCGGGAGCCCGTCACGAAATACACCTACGAGAACTACGAGTACCGGGCCGGTTTCATCAAAGCCTATGAATGGCCGAAGCCGCTGGCCGATCTTACCGCGCCCGACATCGTGGCGTTCCGCTCCTGGCTGCTAAGCGGCGAGGTGAGCCGTGCGGTCGCCAGCAAGGTTCTGTCGTCTTTTCACTCGGTGATGAAGGAAATGACCATCCGCGGCCTTCTTGCGCACAACCCGGCCATGGGAGTCTCGGTGCGGGCCGATTCCCGTTATCAGGAGCCCGTCAGCATACCGACGAAACAGGAGATTATCGCGCTTCTGGCTGCCGCAGACCGGCTGGCCAATTCAAAGAACAAACTGACTGCGAAGACGTGGCGACGCTATCGCCCGATGCTCTATCTTGCAGTGGATTCCGGGATGCGGCCGCAGGAATATCTGGCGGCCAGCCGATCGGCTCTTCGCGACAATGGCATCTACGTCGATCGTGCCATCGAAGGCGGCGGCAGCGAGATTTCAGTCACGAAGACGCCAGCCGGGCGACGGTTCATAGAGCTGAGCCCCGACACGCTCGATATGGTCGACCATTACGCAAGCAACCATGCCGCCGACAACAAGTATGATCTGATCTTCCCGTCGGAGAACGGGCGGTGGCAGTCCCGCCGCAACTGGCAGCGGCGCGGGTTCGATATCGCCTGTGAGGAGGCCGGTCTGGTTGAGACCGTGACCGTGGACGGCGAGGATGTCGAGCAGGCGAAGTACCGCCCCTACGATCTGCGGCACTTCTTTGCATCGATGCTGATCGAAAAGAAAACCAACCTGAAGAAGATACAGGCCCTGATGGGCCACACCAATATCGAGACAACCCTCAACGTCTACGGACATTTGCTCGAAGACAGCGACCGCGATAAAATAGGATCAGTAGGGTTGCTAAGCGGAATGCTTGAGAAAAGTTGTGGCGAGTTTGTGGCGAGACAGGCCTAAGAACCGCAGAAACCTTGAACTTTTCTTGCATGGGGTGCAAGGGGTCGCAAGTTCGAATCTTGTCACTCCGACCATTTTTAAATCAAAGACTTAGCTGAATATTATAGAAACAAATCGGCGAATTCGGCGAAATTTGCCACAAAAAAGCGATCCGCTGAAACCCGCAGAAATCCTCAACTGTCCCTCTTGGTCCGCTTTGGCCTGTGGCGAGTTTGTGGCGAATTTCACGAGCAACTGATGTCGCCTCCCGGGTCGTGTAGCGAGGCCCAGCATTGAGCATGTTCGGCTGGTGTATCCGGGTCGGTTAATCTCCCAAAACAATGCGCGTGACCCGTTATGGCGTCGGCGGCTTTGGCCTGCGGGCGTTGAGCGCCCGTCTCAGACTTTCGAGGGCCATCAGCGCTTCCTTGCGCTGCGCTTCGTAGAAGCCGATCGCGCGGACGGCTTGCTCAAAGAGCGCCTTCAGTTCGGCTTCGGTTCTGTGTCTGGTCCGGTTCGTCATTGTCGTTCCTTTCGTCCATGGTGTTCGTTCACGGGCGTTGGAACAGCGGCGGGCCAAACCGCACCCTGTAAGGGCCGCAACGTCAGAGGAGGAGCTTCACGCTTGCCACCAGGACAGCCGCTACAAATGACCGGCAAAGAACGAACACAGATGGACGGGGAACGGCAGGGGCAACTTTGACCAGATCGCGACCAGGAATTCGGGCTGCTGCGCCACTACGTTGAGCATGACGGCACTTGACGCCGTTTGCCGACGCGAAGCAGCGCATATGAACCGAGCACCGGGCTCCGAGAAAAAGTCTGAAACCGCGCGCCGGCCGCAGGGGGAATGACCCGATGGCTCGCGTTCGCACCATAGAGCCTCGTTTGCTGGATCGCTCCCAGGCAGCGGCCTATTGTGGTATAAGCCTCGCCGTTTTCACGGCGCGTTGTCCGGTACGGCCTCTTGCGATGGGGCAGGGGAAGAGGCTGGAACGCTATGATATCCGCGACCTGGACGAATGGATAGACAGGCTTGGCGCGCGCAGCGCGTCCTCTGAAACCGTGGATTGGCTCGAAAAGATGGACGCCCCCAATGGGAACGATCGTTCGGGTAAAAGGTATTAGGCGCTGGCGACATCCCAAGACCGGCATATGGTATTGCTACCATCGTAAGTCCGCGACGCCGATCCACGCCGAATTTGGATCGTCGGCTTTTTTCGCCGAGCTGGCCGCTGTTGAGAAAAGTCAGCAAGTAAAGACCGCCAAGCCAGGAACATTGGGTCTCGCGATAGACGCCTATCACCGGACTCCAGCCTGGGCCGCCCTGAGACCTAAAACCCGAGTCTCGTATGAGCGGGCCATCGCCATCCTTGAGCCGCTCCGCGACATGCCTCTGATCGCGCTAAATCGCTCGACGATCATACGCCTTCGCGACGAGAAGATTTTTCCCAGGCACGGCCGATGGATGGCGAACTATGTCGTCACGTTCCTGGGCATTCTGCTGCCGTTTTGCCGGGACTATAATTTCATCAAGGACAATCCGCTGGCCGAGCGGGTTAAAAAGATCCGCAAGCCGCGCGATGGCTTTGTCCAGAATCGACCCTGGACGGAGGAAGAATGCCGAATCGTTCTGGAGAAAGCGCCTCCTCATCTTCGCGTCCCGATAGCCCTCGCCATGTGTGCCGGTCTCCGCAAGGCCGACGTGTTGACCGTGACCAAGGCGGCGATCGCCGGCGGCATGATTACGGTGACGACAGCCAAACGGGAAAAAGAAATTTCGGCGCCCATTCATCCGCTCCTGGCCGACGCCATAATGGCGCTTCCAGCAAGCGATGCAGTGCAGATCGCCGTGAACTCATATGGTCAGCCATGGTCGGAGACCGGCTTTAATTCGTCCTGGTCGAAATTCCGCAATAGCCTTCGGAGTCAGGGCTTGATTGGTCCCGGCCTGACGATCCACGGTCTTCGCCATACCTTGGGAACGCGCCTGAAAGAGGCCGGCGCCGATGACGGGATGATCGCGGACATCCTCGGCAACACCATCCCGCGGCACTATTCGAGCGGCGCGAAACTCTCGCAAAAGGCCAAGGGAATCGTCGTCAATTTGAACCTGGACGGAAACAAATCGCGTCCAAAAGTGTCTACACCGGACTGAAAAGTGTCTACACGGCGAAAATTAGAATCGTAAGTCATTGATTTTACTGGTGCCCAGGGGCGGAATCGAACCACCGACACTGCGATTTTCAGTCGCATGCTCTACCAACTGAGCTACCTGGGCGCCGCCGGGGCCAAGCTGGCCCGACGCAAGCCGGGTTATAGAGGAGCCTTCCGCCGATTGTCCAGCGTCCCCTTGAGGTAAAACGAAGAAGGCCGCGCCGGTCGGCGGCAGCAGGCCAGGGTTTCGGCCCACCCCGACCGGAACCATTCACGGGCTCTTGCGGTTCTCTTTTGCAGGCTGCGCCGCCGGCGCGAGGACTTTCATGCCTTCCACCCCATCGCAAACCGCACGGTTCAGCTGGCGGGAATTTTTGGCGAAATTCTTGTCAAAACCTGGGACGCAGCGCCCTCCAACGGCGATCAACGCCGGCTCCCCGCAAAAAATCATGCCTTGCACACTCACCGTCAACGGCGAAGATCACCGATTGGTCCTGGATCCGCGGACTTCCTTGCTCGATGCCTTGCGCGAACATCTTGCTCTGACAGGTACGAAAAAGGGCTGCGACCATGGCCAATGCGGGGCCTGTACAGTTCATGTCGACGGCCGCAACGTGCTTTCCTGTCTGACTTTGGCTGTGGCAACGCAGGGTCACCCAATCACGACAATCGAAGGGCTCGCGGACTCGGACGGATCCCTGCATCCGATGCAGCAGGCGTTCATCGATCAGGATGCCTTGCAATGCGGCTATTGCACGCCAGGCCAGATCATGTCCGCGATTGTCTGCGTCCAATCGGGCCAGGCCATATCTCCGGATGCCATCCGGGAATATATGAGCGGCAATCTATGCCGCTGCGCCGCCTATCCCAACATCGTCACCGCTATCCAGCTGGCTATGGGAAAGATGGAGGTTCGCCCCTCCTTGGAGCATTAGCATGCGGCCCTTCGAATATCTGAGGGCACGGGAGGCGCCCGATGCCATCGCGGCGGTTTCAGAGATCTCGGGTAGGGCGGACCTATCGCATGAGAATGCCACGGTACAATTTCTTGCCGGCGGCACAACGCTCCTCGATCTGATGAAGCTCGATGTGATGCGCCCGGAATGCATCGTGGACATAAACCCTCTGGCGGACGGGGATCTCGGCCGCATGAGCGTTAGTGAACACGGCCTGCGGCTCGGCGCGCTCGTCCGCATGTCGGATGCCGCCGAGCATCCGGAGATCAAGCGCAATTATCCGGTTCTTTCGCAAAGCCTGCTGTTGGCGGCAAGCTCGCAATTGCGCAACATGGCAACGCTCGGCGGCAATCTGCTGCAACGAACGCGCTGTTCCTATTTCCGGGACATAAGCTATGAAGCCTGCAACAAGCGCCGCCCCGGCAGCGGATGTGCGGCGATGAACGGTTTTAATCGCCATCATGCGATCTTTGGCGGCAGCGACGCTTGTATCGCGACCTACCCGGGAGATTTCGCGCAAGCCCTGCTTGCACTCGATGCGAAGATCGAGGTGCTGGGGCCAAATGGTCCGCGTAGCATCCCGTTCGCGCAATTGCACAAACGTCCCGAAAGCACGCCCGAGGTGGAGACTTCGCTTACGCCCGGCGAATTGATCGCCGCAATTGAGGTTCCCGCCGGCGCCTCCACAAAGCGTTCCCTTTATCTCAAGATCCGCGACCGCGAATCTTATGAATTTGCGCTGGCTTCGGCCGCCGTGGCCATGGATCGCCAAGATGGTATCGTGCGGCACATACGGATCGCATTGGGGGGCGTCGCGACAGTGCCGTGGCGCGCCCGAGAGGCGGAAATGATCTTGACGGGCGGCGTCCTCGACGAGGCTTCGGCAGGCCAAGCGGCGGAAGCCGCTTTCGCCGCAGCACGGCCGCGCCTCCATAATGCGTTCAAGGTCGCGCTCGGCAAGGAGACGCTGATACGCGCTCTGCTTGAAGTGGCAAAGCTGGAGGACTAACCCACATGTCTTCGACGTCTCAGCCAGAAGCCAATATGGGCCAGCCCACACTGCGGATTGATGCGGCCGCGAAAGTAACCGGCAGCGCAAAATACGCCGCCGATTTCGCACTCGACAATTTGGCCTATGCGGTCCTGGTGACCAGCACGATCGCTCTCGGGTCGCTCGAGGAAATCAACTCTGTCGAGGCCCGTGCGGTCGATGGCGTTCTGGACATTTTCAGTCATCTGAATTGCGCGGGGAAACTGCATAAGCCGGCCATGTTCATGGGCAGGGGTTTCGCATCGACGACCGTCCAGCCATTCGAGTCAAAAAAAATATGGCACGACAGCCAGATTGTGGCGATGGTCGTCGCTGAAACTTTCGAAGCCGCCCGCGAGGCTGCGCGCAAGCTCAAGATTTCATATCGCGCCGAACCAGCCGTGGCGGGGTTCGAACTCAAAAGGGACCGAGACGATTGCCTTGGCCGAGTCCAAAAAGGACTACGAGGATCCGGTTGTCGGCGACGCCGCGACGGCGCTCTCCAAAGCTGAAGTAAAGATCGACGCGGAATATGAGACGCCGACGCAGCATCATAATCCGATTGAACTCTATGCTACCACCTGTGTCTGGGATGGACCGAAGCTCACCATCTACGAGCCGAGCCAAACCGTCTTAGGGCTGCAATTCGGACTTGCTCAGGAGCTTGGCATCGATCCGGCCGATGTCCGGGTCATAAGCCCATTTGTCGGAGGTGGCTTTGGCGGCAAGGCTGCCGTGACCCCGCGCAGCGCGTTGGTCGCCCTTGCCGCGCGCGCATTAGGGCGCCCAGTGAAACTGGTCGCGAGCCGCGATCAAGGATTCACGATTTCGACCTACCGCGCCGAGACGCGCCATCATGTTCGGCTCGGCGCGTCGCGCGATGGCAAACTGCAAGCGCTCTGGCATGAAGCGTTCGAGCTGACCTCGCGGGCCGATGATTATTATGTGGCCGGCACCGAAACGACCGCCCGCATCTATGCGGCGCCAAATATATTCACCAAGGTTAATCTGGTCCGCGCCGACCGGAGCGCGCCGGGTTTCATGCGCTCGCCGCTCGAAGTTCCCTACATGTTTGCGCTCGAAAGCGCGATGGACGAGCTTGCGGTGGCGCTGGACATGGATCCGGTGGAGCTGCGCCGTGTCAACGATACGATGACGGAGCCGGTCAAGGGATTGCCCTATTCGAGCCGCTCGCTGATGCCTTGCTTCGATGCTGCCGCGCATGCGTTCCACTGGACGCAGCGCGATCCGAGGCCGCGCTCCATGCGGGAGGGCGATTGGTTGGTTGGTCTTGGCTGTGCGACCGCATGCCATCCGGCTTTGATGGCGCCCGCGACCGTGCGCGTGACGCTGAGCGCGGAGGGCCGTGCGCTTGTTGAAACCGCCGCGCATGATTTGGGCACCGGCGCTTATACCGTGATCGGCCAAATCGCCGCGCAAAAACTTGGGCTCGATCTATCTCGCGTCACGGTTTTGTTGGGGGATTCGAGCTTGCCGCCGGCGCCGGTCGCGGGAGGGTCGATTACCACCGCGAGCGTCTGCAACGCGGTCGCGATCGCTTGTGATCATGTCCGTAACCATTTCGTATTGGGCCAGGAAGGAACCAATGACGCGGCCAATTTCAATCTCCGCGAGGGTCGGCTTGTCTTTGCAAGTGGTGAAACTGAAGAGCTGAGCGCGGCATTCGCCCGGCTCGGCACTGGCACGATCGAAGAGATCGGGGAATTCGTTCCGCGTGGCAGCGCTCCGGACGCATTGGATAAATTGCGCAAAGGCAAGCCGCCGTTCGTCGGCGGCGCGATGGGCAAGGAAAATATCATGCTTGCCTTTGGCGCCGAATTCGTCGAGGTGCGCGTCCACGCGCGAACAAAGGAAGTGAGGGTCCCGCGTATTATCGGGGCTTTCTCCGCTGGGCATATTGTCAACCCGCTAACGGCGCGGAGCCAGCTGATGGGGGCGATGATCTGGGGCATAAGCTCGGCTCTGCACGAGTCAACCGAGATCGATGCCGCGCATGCACGTTACGTCAATAATAATCTTGCCGACTATCTCGTGCCGGTCAACGCGGACATCAAAGCGGTCGAGGTTATCTTCGTGCCTGAGCGGGACGATATCATCAACCCGCTCGGCATCAAAGGACTTGCCGAACTTGCCAATGTCGGAACCTCGGCAGCCATTGCCAACGCGATTTACCATGCAACGGGAACGCGCATTCGCAAATTACCGATCCGGATCGAACAATTGCTGGCCGAAACAACCAATTAATATGGCCGTTCAAGCCGATCTGTTTGCATCACAAAATCGCAGATGCGCCCGATCGATCTGGTGTCGAGAAGCAGCGGAGGGTGGCCCTGACCTTCGACAACATGGACCTCGGCGCCCGGATGTCTGCGCGCCATTTCCTTCAGAGTTTGCGCGGATAAAAGATCGGAATTGGCACCCCTGAGGATTAGCATCGGCTTGCCGTTCAAGCCGTCGAATTGCGCCCAGAGGTCGGGAAGCGGCTGCTCGAGATCGAGGCTCTCAAGCGGTTTCATCAAGTTCTTATCATAACGCAGGCCGATGCGTCCGACCGAATCGGTAAAGGTGATCTTTGCGTAGGTCTCCCAGTCTGCCTCGCTGAGACCACTGAATTGTTCGCTCATCATCCTTTTCAGGAGATCGACGGCATCCGGGATCGAACGTGGCGTCGGCACTTTACCGACATAGCCGCGGATGCGGGCCATTCCCCGCGGCTCCAGGACCGGGCCAATATCATTGAGGACAACGGCGTGCACGGCCGTTGGTCGGGTTGCCGACAACGTCATCGTATGCAGGCCGCCGCGCGAAGTTCCGATGAAGATTGCCAGCTCAATGCCCAAAGCGGTGAGGACCGTCCGCACATCTTCGTTCTCAACTTCGAGGCTGTAATTCTTCCAGTTGGGATCATATTCCGAAAGGCCCCGGCCGCGATAATCGAGGGCAAGCACGCGTCGTTTTTGCCCCACGAATCCACCGGCCAAGGCGCCGGCCAAGGGGCCAAAATCTGCGGCTGTGCGGGAGAGCCCAGGAAGGCATACGACCGGAATACCGGGATCCCTCATTGAGCCATAGTCTCGAATATGTAATTTCAAACCGTCCTGCGCGGACACAAATCGGCTTTGATAGGTAAGCTCTGCCAGGCTCATATCATCGTCCAACGCTCCGCTCGACAAATGGCGCGGCGGAAAGCAGCGATAAGTTACAGACAATCATCTGAAAACTGCACTGTCTACTACGCTCATCAACAATTTAAACAGCCGGACCTTAAATGGAAGCCGTTGGTGGGGCAGCGATGCAGGGGGGAGCGGTACAAGGATTTGGCTTCAACGCGAGATCAGGGAAGTCATGCGTGAGCCGTTGGTGAAACGGAACTGTTCGCTTGGCTATGAGGGGGTGGGGACGCGACGCAGCCGTTGAGCCGCCGGGTCAACTGGACGGACAGCTGACCCGTATATTTTGGTGGCTCCGCAGGCCCGCCACTAGAGCGCTTCCCGATCAGGATGGAATCATCTGATCGAAAAAGAATCGCTCAAGTTCAACGAGTTGAAGCATGTTCTGATCGAAAAAGTCGGTCAACTTTTTCGGAACATGCTCTAAAGTTTGGCCTGCGCCTTCAGCAGGGCATCGGCCGAGACCGGCCCCGTCTCGCCGAAACGGACCCGATAGACGCTCAGATTTTCGATCACGCGCTGGACGTAGTTGCGGGTCTCGGTGAACGGGAATTCGCTCCACCCAGTCGATCGGATCGACGCCGGGCTTGCGTCGGATCGCCATAGGCGTCGAGCCACTCCTTAACCCGCTTGCCGCCGGCATTATAGGCGGCGAAGGTCAGGATATAGGAGCCGCTTCTGCTCGGCCATGAAGCTCGCCGAGATGACGCGCCGCGAGTTGCGCGTTGAAGGCGCGCGTCGGTGAGGAGCCGATCTGGCGTCGAAGGCGACGCCGGCGCGCTGTGCGGTCCGTTTCGCCGTCGATAAAATCATCTGCATCAAGCCTTTGGCGCCCGCCGAGGAGACAGCCGTCGTGTTGAAGGCGCTTTCCTGCCGTGCGACCGAATAGACAACAGACGGCCCGGCGGAGTTTTGCAGGGGCTCGAACGGAGGCACGCCATAGTCTCGGAAAGGCCAGCGTATCGATCGGCATGCCGCGCTGGCTGATGATCTTGCCGACGTTGAGGGAAAGCTGCGCGTCGTGCTGCCGGGCCACGAGGCTCGCAAGAGCCGCCACTTGGCTTTCGTCGGCAAGGTGGCGCGCGGCCTCGATGACAAGCGGAATCGGCCAGGTCCTTTTCGCCGGCGGCGTAACAGCAGTTCAACGACCTTGATCGAATCGTCGCGCTCGTCGCCCCTTGGCCTCATCTGGCAATCGTGCGGATCGGCAAAGTCGCAAGCCCAAGTTTCGCCGCGGGCGAGCTGGCCGTAATAGGCTGCTGCGTGATACTCGCCGCCTTCTTCATAGAAGGCACGTGTGGCGGCTACGAGGGCGTCGGCCGCGGATGGACGCCTCGGCGGCACGGCCCTGCCAATAGGCCGCCCGCGCACGCGACATCGGCGTCTCGGCGAGCTTGGCGACCGTGGCAAAATGCTCCGCCGCGCGCGGCCGGGATCGTTCAGGAAGCGAAGCGCGATCCAGCCGGCGTGAAATTCCGCCTCGATCTTCATTTCGTGCGACGTCGCGGAATGTTCGGCGCACAGCCTGTAGGCGGTCGCCGCGTCGTTTTGATCGAGGAGTTTGCGGGCGAGAAGCCGCCGTTCGATCCACCAGTCATCGCCGTCGATGAGAAGCAGAGGGTCGCGCGGCGCAGCCAGCATGACAGGTCCGCCGCCGCGCGGATCTTGTCGGCATGGCGCAATTTGTGGATCTGCGCGAACAGATAGCCGGGATCGGTCCGAAGGGCCGAAGGCACCGTGGCAAGAAGCTTGTCGCTCGGCGGCTTCATTGATGACCGCGGCGCGGGCCTTGGCGAGCGCCACGACATCGGGCCCCGCCAGGGCGGCGGCGCGGAAAGCCGCCGCGATCTGCTCCTTGTAGAGCAAGCGGTCGGCCCGGTATTTATGGTCGGCTTTGTCGAGATAAGGGCCGAAATCGGCTTTCAACCTTGCTTCAAGCTGCGGGTTGAGGTCGGCTTCACGCCACACCGCGCGCGCGAGCAGCGGCGGCTTCGCTGGTCTTGGCCATCGTCTGCAAAGCCCGCGCAAGAGCGAGCTTGCCGGCCGGCGTTTCGGGATCCGCGCCGCTGAAATAGGCTCTTGATGAGGCGCATCGCTCTTGCGATCGCCGCAACAGCGCTTCCTCGCTGCGCTTCTTCAGCCAGTCGAGCGCGGGCCAGGCCGGATGCGCCTGCATGAAGGCTTGCAACCGCTCGAAACCCGGTTCGCGCGGAAAACTCCGAAGCGCGATCCATTCCAGAGCCGTCTTGACGATCTTATCGGTCGCGGTCGCCGCGGCAGCGTCGCCTTGCGCAAGTTGCCTGGTTTGTAAAAAGCGATCGCCTGGGCAAAGCCGGTCAGGTCACGGTCTTGCTTGCGAAAGCAAATTCGGGCGAGAACAGTCCGCTCTTGCGGCGCCGCCGCGGTGAGCGGCTTGCGGCGGGACCCTCGATCGCGCTGGTCGCCTTGTCTCGCGGAAACTCCGGCGCCTTGGACTCGTCCGGCGGGCGAGTGGCGGCAAGGCAGGCGAGAGCGCTGTCAGGATGCGGCGCTTCGTAACGGGTGCCGGCGAAACAGCGCGTGCTGTCCCGCGATCCATCCCGCGGTGAGGGCACAAAAGGCGACCGCGCCCATTCCTGGGATCCGCCCGAAGATGCGAGGAATTGCCTTGCGAGCATGGTTCATCCAATCTTACAAAGCATCGCGGAAACGTTGAAAGCCTGAACGATTCTTCCTTAACAAAAGCGAAAACAACCTCCTTTCCGGCACGCAATCCGCCGGCGTGCCGGCAAATTCCGGACTGGTACTCCCGGCCGGCGGAGTCTTGTGAAGAGAGCCCTTTCCGGAAGCGGCGTTTAGTGTCTATGTCTTCGATGCGTTTGGCGCCTCTTGGCGCTTCATCTTTGAAGTAACAGAGACCCTGAATTACGGCGTCACTTGGGCGGATATTTCGGAAAGGCAAGACTGTGGCAATTGGGAAACAGGCGGCTTTCAAGGGGCTCGATCACCGCGCTCGTCACGCCGTTTCAAGATGGACGCTTCGACGAGGCGCGTTTCCGTGCCCTGGTTGATTGGCAGATCGTCAGCGGCACGCACGGGCTCGTGCCGGCTGGAACGACGGGGGAAAGTCCCACCTTGTCGCACGACGAGCACCGCAGGGTGATCGCGGCCTGCATCGGCGAGGCCAAGGGGAGGGTGCCGGTCATCGCCGGGGCGGGCTCGAACAATACGCAAGAAGCCATCGAACTCGCGCGTTTCGCGGAAGCGCGCTGGCGCCGATGGTCTTCTCGTTGTCACGCCCTATTACAACAAGCCGTCGCAGGAGGGCCTCTTTCAGCACTTCAAGGCGGTCAATGATGCGGTCGGCATTCCCATCATCATTTACAATATTCCGCCGCGCTCGGTCGTCGACATGTCGATCGACACGATGAAGCGGCTTTACGAATTGAAGAACATCGTGGGCGTCAAGGATGCGACCGGCAATATCGCCCGCACGGCCCTGCAGCGCCAGGCGCTGGGCCCGGACTTCATCCAGCTCTCGGGCGAGGACATGACGGCGCTCGCGGTGATGGCGCATGGCGGCCATGGCTGCATTTCGGTGACCTCGAATGTCGCGCCCAAACAATGCTCGCAGATGCAGGAGGCGTGTCTTTCCGGCGATTTCGCGGCGGCCTTGAAGCTGCAGGATCGATTGGCTCCGCTGCACGCGGCTTTGTTCGTCGAGCCCAATCCGGCGGGGCCCAAATATGCGCTCTCGGCTCTGGGCAAGATTTCCGAAGAATTACGGCTTCCGATGCTGCCCGCCTCGGAGAAGGCGCAAGCGGCAATCAAGGCGGCGATGATGCACGCCGGGCTCATTCATGCCTAAGTGCGCTTTGCCTGCAAGCTGACAAAGCGAATTCGCGCCCGGAGTGTTTGAGTGGCAGCCAGAGCCAGAGCGCCCGCGCAAGATCGCCGCGGAAAACCGGCGGGCGCGCTACAATTATGAAATCGGCGAGACGTTCGAGGCCGGGCTTGATGCTCACCGGCACCGAGGTGAAATCCTTGCGCACCGGCAAGGCCACCATCGCGGAAAGCTATGCCAGCCGTCGATCGAGCCGGCGAAGTTTTTCTCGTCAATGCGAATATTCCCGAATATTTGCAGGCCAACCGCTTCAATCATGAGCCGAAACGGCCGCGCAAGCTGCTGCTGAAAACGCGCGAGATCGCCAAACTTGCGCAAGGTACCGAGCGCCAAGGCATGACGATCGTGCCGCTGAAGATCTATTTCAACGAGAAGGGCCGAGCGAAAATCGAGATCGCGCTCGCGCGCGGCAAGCAATTGCACGACAAGCGCGAGACCGAAAAGGCGCGCGACTGGAGCCGCGAAAAGGGCCGGCTCCTGCGGGAAAAAGGCTGAGGCAGGCCGACTGCAAGTTTTCATCTCTCAATCTGCTTGGCGTCCCATGTCCCACAACACCTTCGGCCATCTCTTTCGCGTGACGACTTTTGGCGAAAGCCATGGTCCTGCGATCGGCTGCGTGGTCGATGGCTGTCCGCCTTTGATCCCGCTCGAAGAGCAGCGACATCCAATCCTTTCTCGAAAAGCGCCGTCCCGGCCTGACCCGGTTCACGACACAGCGGCAGGAGGCCGATCGGGTCAAAATCCTGTCCGGTGTTTTTCAGGGCGAACCAAGCCAAGGCCAGGTGACGACGGGAACGCCCATCGCGCTTTTGATCGAGAACACCGACCAGCGCTCCAAGGACTACAACGACATCAAGGACACGTACCGGCCTGGCCACGCCGATTTCACCTACGACGCGCAAATATGGAATTCGGGATCATCGCGGTGGTGGCCGTTCCTCAGCGCGGGAGACCGCGATGCGGGTGGCGGCGGGCGCGATCGCACGCAAGATCATCCACCGCGTGTTGATCCGCGGCGCGCTTGTGCAGATCGGTCCACACAAGATCGATCGCGCCAATTGGGACTGGGAAGAGATGCTCCCGCAATCCCTTCTTCTGCCCCGATGCCAAGGCCGCGGAGCGTTTCGAAACCTATCTCGATTCCATTCGCAAAGCTGGGTCTTCCATCGGCGCGGTGATCGAGATCGTAGCGGAGAACGTGCCGCCAGGCTGGGGGGCGCCGATTTACGGCAAGCTCGACGCCGAACTCGCCAGCGCTTTGATGTCGATCAATGCGGTCAAAGGCGTCGAAATCGGCGCGGGATTCGCCGCCGCCGAACTTTCGGGCGAAGCCAATGCCGACGAAATACGTCTTGGCAATGATGGCGCGCCGCTGTTCTTGTCGAACCACGCGGGCGGGATCCTCGGCGGGATCTCCACCGGTCAGCCCGTCGTCGCGCGTTTCGCGGTGAAGCCGACGTCCTCGATCCTGCAGCCGCGCCGAACGATCGATCGTTTCGGCTCCGAAACCGAGATTGTCACCAAGGGCCGCCATGATCCCTGTGTGGGGATACGCGCTGTTCCGGTTGGCGAAGCCATGGTCGCTTGCGTGCTCGCCGACCAATTTTTGCGGCACCGCGCTCAAATCGGGGGAGGGGGCACCGATCGCCCTACGACCTGGCCCTTTGGACATGAATGACCGGCATGTCACCGCCAGGCAGTGGCCGCCGGAGCGCCGATTGACGGCCGAAACGCCGCGGTGATGTGAAGCGCGGATTGGAAAACCGCTTCCATCGACGTTCAGCGGCTGGTCCAACCCCGGCATTTCGGACGCGAAATTCGTTGGCTTGTCCTGCCGCATTGATAAAACAGTTGCTCAAATGTCATGGCAATGCCAAATTTTTAGGTGGTACCGAGGCAAGGTGGCCTCGCGCCAAAGGCTCGACTGAGCCAAACGCCTGACGCGAAGCGTCACGCGCGCGGCTTCGGATAAACGCCAGATAGGGAGGGTATGCCATGCTACCGATCAGCTCTGAGGGGGCCAGCTCGCGGTCTGTCCGTCTGCTTTCAGGTCACCGCTTGAAAATCGCAGCAGCGATTTTGATGTTAGGCGGGTTCAATGGTGTTGGAGGCGCTTACGCACAAACAAATCCGGACCCCGCAGCCTGTACTGAAAAATGCAAGGCTGAAGAAACCAAATGCCTTAATGCTCAAGGCTCGGAAGAAATGTGTGATTACGATTTAAAGATGTGTAAAAAGGAGTGCGGCGGCGATAGTAAATAATCGCCTCGCATTGCACCGCTCCCCATGTGGAGCATGTTTTAGGCGAGCGCCTTTGCTGTTGGTTCGCAAAAACTTGGCGTTCCGCATGAAGCCCTTCGGCGTGTGGAAATAAACTAACCTCGCGTCGAACGGCCCTGTATTACCTTTAAAGTTCTGATACAAATACGCTCCATGACTGTGAAAGATAGGGAGCCTGCTCGCGTTCGTGCAAAAGAATTTTGCGCGCGCTATGGCCTCGATGTTCCGGTCCTGCTCGCTCCGATGGCCGGCGCGTGTCCGGTGGCTTTGAGCGTGGCGGTTGCCGATGCCGGCGGAATGGGCGCGATGGGCGCCGTGTTGACGGCGCCGGAAGCTATTCTGGCATGGTCCGAAGAGTTCCGGCGCCAGAGCAGCGGGCCCTTCCAGATCAATTTGTGGATTCCCGGTCCGCCGCCTGTGCGGAATGCGGACAATGAGGAAAAAATCCGGCGTTTCCTTGCCAACTGGGGCCCGGAGGTCCCGCCGGAGGCCGGCGATGCGAGGCCGCCCGATTTCTCCCAACAATGCGCGGCCCTGTTGGAGGCGCGGCCCAAAATCGTGTCGTCGATTATGGGGATTTTTCCACCCGAATTTGTGACCGCGCTCAAGGCAAAAGGGATTGGGTGGTTTGCCTGCGCCACGACCCTCTCCGAGGCTCTTGCCGCACAGGAAGCCGGCGCGGACGCGATTGTCGCGCAGGGCATCGAAGCGGGTGGCCATCGCGGAGCCTTCGATGCGGCGCTCGCCGAGCGGCAAAGTGTTGGTCTCTTCGCCTTGCTCCCACGCCTCGCCGACAAGCTCGCCATTCCGATCATAGCGGCTGGAGGCATTGGCGATGGGCGCGGCATCGCGGCGGCCCTGACTCTTGGCGCGTCGGCGATCCAGATCGGCACTGCGTTTCTACGTTGCCAGGACTCCAACATAAATCCGGCATGGGCCCAGGCGCTTGCGGAATTGGAGCCGGAATCCACAGTGTTGACCCGAGCCTTCAGCGGGCGGCTTGGACGAGCGATCGACACCGCCTATCTTAGGGCAGCTGCCAAACTCGATACGCCACCGGCACCATACCCGGTCCAGCGTGGCCTGACGCAGGCGATGCGGGAGCAGGCGCAGAAGGCAAACGACAAGGACCGGCTGCAGGCCTGGGCAGGGCAATCCGCGGCGATGGCGCGGACCGAACCCGCTGGGGATTTCGTGCAGCGGATCTGGAATGAGGCAATGGACTTAATAGCTTAGCGCTGCGCCCTCGCTTCTAGGATCAGTTTGGCATTGCCAAACAATGGTGACGAAGCTAGTTAAATAGAACTAAACACTCCGGGCCTGTCTCTGCCGTGAAGCTCGACGATTGGCTTAAACTTAAGAATATAAGCCGGGCCGATTTTGCTCGGCGGACCGGGCTGTCGAAAGGCTCGATTTCGCAAATCTGTAACCAGGATTCGGCGTGGGTTTCGCGCGAGACGGCGCAGCTCATTTTGCGCGAGACGCGCGGCGCGGTGACGCCGAACGACTTTCTCGAAAAAGGGATCAATAAGGAGGTTGCCTCAATGCCCAATACGGTCACCGAGGCGATCGAAGCGGTCGCGCGGGGTGAAATCGTCGTCGTCACCGACGACGACGATCGTGAGAATGAAGGCGATCTGATTTGCGCGGCCTCGCTTTGCACGCCGGAAAAAATGGCTTTCATCATCCGCAATTGCTGCGGCATCGTCTGCACGCCGGTGACGGTGGCGGACGCAAGGCGATTGAATCTTCAGCCGATGGTGGCGGCCAATGATGCCCCGCACGGGACCGCTTTCACGGTTTCGGTTGACGTGCGGCACGGTCTGACCACGGGGATTTCCGCCGAGCAGCGCAGCAATACGGTGCGGGCCCTGGCCAATAGCAATATGGGGGCTGCCGATTTCGTGCGGCCGGGCCATGTGTTCCCGCTCATCGCGAAAGAGGGCGGGGTGCTTATGCGCTCGGGTCATACCGAGGCCGCGGTCGATCTCTGCCGTCTCGCGGGCCTGCCTCCGGTCGGCGTGATCTGCGAGCTTGCCAATGACGACGGGACGGTCATGGTTGGCGGGCAAATCGAGGCGTTTGCCTCCAAACACGGTCTGAAACGGATTTCGGTCGCCGATCTGATCGCCTATCGTCAGGCTCGGGAAAAAATCGTCGAGCGAGTCAATACTTTTCAAGTCATGGGCACGAGCGGTCCCTTGACCGGCTATGCCTATGTCACGCCCTATGATCAGGTGCAGCATTTCGCCTTCGTGCAAGGCGATATCGGCGATGGCCGCGACATTCCCACCCGGCTGCACCGTATCGACATCATCGCCGACGTCATCGCGGGCGGCGAGAATATCCAAAAAACCTTTGCGGCGTTTAAGAAATGTGGGCGTGGCGTTTTTATCTTTTTGCGCGATGGCACGGCGGGGGTGCCGGTCAATTCACCCGGAATACAGTCGCCGGATTCCGAAACCCTGCGCACAAAGGAATGGCGCGAAATCGGACTTGGCGCGCAGATCTTGCGGGACCTCGGAATCTCGTCGATCCGTCTGCGGACCTCGACTCCGATGACCTATGTCGGCCTGTCAGGTTTTGGCATTGAAATTTCGTCAAGCGAAGGGCTGGATTAAGGGGCCATCATCTGAATCCCGCGCGATGAGATTGCGTTAGGCCCCGGCAAGCGCCGTGACATGGGCTGAAACTGACAGGGCCAGCCCTTCGAGATCGTAGCCGCCTTCCAGCACCGAGACGATACGGCCACCGGCATGCCGCGCGGCAATCTCCATCATTCGTTCCGTTGCATAGGCGAAATCGGCTTCAACCAAATAAAGACCCCCGAGAGGATCGCGGCGATGTGCATCGAAACCGGCCGAGATGACGATCAAATCCGGACAAAATGCCTCGATGCGAGGCAATAAGCGCGACTCCATTGCCTCGCGGAATATCACCCCATCGGCGCCCGCCGATAAGGGCGCATTGACGATATTATCATAGTCTCCACACTGCCCGAGAGCACCGGTGCCAGGAAATAGTGGCATTTGATGAGTCGAAGCATAGAGGACCGTCGAGTCGGACCAGAAAATTTCCTGCGTGCCATTGCCATGATGGACGTCGAAATCGAGGATCGCGACCCTCTCCGCACCGTGCACAGCCTGCGCATGGCGGGCCGCTATGGCCGCAGTGTTGAAAAAGCAAAATCCCATCGGTTGCGCGGTTTCGGCATGATGGCCGGGGGGACGCATCGCGACAAACGCATTTGACGCGGTTCCCCGCATCACCTCGTCGACGGCCGCCGTTACGCCACCGACACAATGCGTTATCGCTTGAAAGCTTTTCTCACTCATAACCGTATCGGCATCGAGATGGACCCGCCCGCCCGCGGGCGTCGCGGCCTCGATCGCATCGGCGTAATTCTTGGGATGAACGCGTAAAATCGCGGCACGATCATTGCCCGGCGCGGAGGCCCGACGCAGCATCGAAAAGCGTTGCTTCCCGAGGATCTCGTCGATCGCGCGGATACGATCGGGGCGTTCTGGATGATGCGGCCCGGTATCGTGATCGAGACTGGAGGAATGGCTTACAAAAAGCGTGGTCACAATGAAGGAACTCGCGATGTTTGTCGCCGAGACCGGCATAAATTTAAAGAGTCAATCAAAATGCCTGATGCCCGTCGCGATATCACTTATGGCGTTGCGATCTGTCTGTCCAATCTTCTTGCTGCTGCGCAACAAACGCAAAGAGTCAGCCGCTATTCAAAAAAGCCAAGATTAAGACTGAACCAAAGCTGTGCGCCGTTCGTTCGGATCTGCGACAGTTGGTCTCACACGCCGTGTCAGTTATACTAAAACAAAAACAAGAATGCTGGGGGCGGAAATTGGTACGTAGTATACCGGAAGGCGTCGATAGTTTGCTGGCATGGCGCGCAGGCGGACGACTTTTGATGGGACGCGAGCGGGTCGCCCTTTTGGAAGCAGTGATTGAACACAAAAGCATCACCAAGGCGGCCGAGATGGCCGGGTTCAGTTACAAAACTGCTTGGGATGCCGTCAATGCAATCAACAATCTTTTGCCTCGCCCGGCTTTCATTACGCGGACCGGCGGTTCGCGCGGCGGCGGCGCCGAAGTCACAGACGAGGGCCGGCAACTCATAGCGGCCTTCCGCCGTCTCGAGGAAAAGCTCGGCCGAATTTCAACCGCCATCGCCGAGGAAGGTCTGGAGAAAGAACAGGACCTTTTGTTTTGGGGGCTCGGCGTCAAGCTTAGCGTCCGCAATGCGTTTCATTGCAAAATTGTGGAAATCCTGCCGGCGCCGGTGGATGTCGAAGTGAAGCTCGAAATTTCGCCGGGCTCCGTCTTGACGTCCGTTGTGACCAATACGGCCGTCCAGGAGCTTGGTCTCTCGCCGGGTCGATCCTGTGTTGCAATGGTCAATGCATCGTCGGTTATGCTGGCGCCCAACGAGACACCGCATATTTCCGCGCGCAATCGACTGGCGGGCACGGTCATCAGTCGCGTCGACGATGAAGTGAATAGCGAAATTACCATTGATTTAGGGGGTGGCAAGACCATCGTTTCGGTCATCACGCGCGAGGGCGCGGACGATGTCGCGGCTATGCCCGGTGCGCAAGTTCTCGCGATCTTCAAGACGTCCCATGTTTTCTTGGCAAGCGATTGAGTGCCTCACGCGGCAGGACGTAAAATCCGCAGGGCTTTTGGCAGCCTGGTGTCGATCCAATCGCCGATGGCATCCTGCTTTTTATGAAATAGGATTCCAAGGCCGATGGTCAAGAGACCGATCCCGGACAAGGCGAACGAGAACAACAGACTGTCGTCGAAGATGGTGGAGGCCAGATGACCCAGATAGATCGAGATGCCGATCGCTCCGAAAACCGCGTAGATGCGACGGTTGAGATAGACGCTCAGGAAAACCAAGCCGATATTGATCAGGCAATATAAGAACGCCAGCCACTCGCTCGTCGATTCATTCATGGTCAGGCTGCCCCAGAAGGCTGAGGCGCCGGCTAGATGCAACCAAAACCCGAAGCGCCGCTCGCGCCAAACGAGATCGATGAGCCAAGCGAGGGCCATCACAGCCAGTCCAAACCACAAGGTGACGTGACGTCGAAGTTCGAAGTCGGAGGGATCCGTGTGCGAAAAAAACGCCGCCAGGTCCATCGACATGAACCACACTGCGACGGCGGCCACCATGGTGATGAAAGGGAAGGGATAGAAGACAAGCGCTAAGACCGCGGCAATAATTGTCGCGAGCTCCATATAGAACCAGCTTCCGTTGATATAAGGAAAGAAATCCTTGTATTCTCCTGGCCTCGGTAACGCGTCGTTCCACAGTTGCAGATAGTCTTGAATGCCGTAAACGGCCATCGGTGTCATCGCGACGGCGACGGCGATGGCAAGGCCGCCCGGCGTGCGCAATCCCTTTCGCCAGAGATAGCTGCCCAACAGGACAAAAATAACGGCATAAATGATTGCGGTGGCGGTCAGGGCCGACCCGCCCATGCGATTGAAGGCCTCGGTCGTAAATAGCCCCATCGCCGACATGATGATGAGGGCGCCGGCGTACCAAAGAACATGGGTGAGATCGAAGCGAACCGCCGTTGCCTGGTCAGCAACAGGAAGGTCTTCCGCCGTCAGGCTTCGGGCGCGTGTTTGCAAGAAAACGCAAAGCTGATTGTAGTCGCTTTCGTTCAAGACGCCGGCATCGCGGGCGGCGGCGAGATCCTCTTCCGAAAAACTATGCGGCATCCGACCTCTGGCCTCCCAGATCACGATGATTTTGGATTGAACTCAATCCAAAATCATGAGCGTGATCGATTCCAAGAGCTTAGAGCGGGATGCGGGCGGAAAACCGGCTTCCACTTTTCCTCCCCGCTCTAGCGCGTCGTCAACAGCTCTATCATGGCAAGGACGCGTGTTTGTGCGGCCGGACACCAGGGCGACGCCTGAGGAGGTTCTTGGGCGGCCGCGTCGATTTACCTGACGTGTCTGCGGTAATGCGCGCGATGATAGTGTCTGTGGCCTCGCATGCCCCAACTCGACGCGATGGACGGTCCGGCCGTATAGCCCACGATTCCGCCTGCGACCAAGCCAACCGGGCCGGCGACCACGGCGCCGGCGAGCGCCCCCAGAGCTCCGTCTCCCAGCCGTTCCTGCGCCTGCGCGGAGACCGTCGCACAAGATATGCCGGCGATCACAACCAAGCCTGCAAGCGTTTTATTCATATTCACCCCTCCAGAACGCAGCCATCCGAGGATGCCATGCGGAGCCGATTCATCGCCCTCATTCGTGAAAAAAGTGAGAAGAACTCGCGTTCTTTCCTGGGCGAGAGCGCAAGGATTGGCGATTTGCCCGGAAATCGAAGCAAGCGCGACCGCGCTTGGGCGGCTCACGCCTGGTTGCGGATTAGCGCCCGTAACATTGCGCACCTTAAGGAGAGGAGGGGCAAAAAGTGGCTTATTTGGGGGATGCGGCGCTACCTGACCCATGTCATCTAACGGTAGCATTAGAAACCTTAGCGCCTCGGCTGGGCGCGGTCTTGAGGCGGATTGATCTCTCGCTGGCAAGACGAAAAATTATTTTGGAGTCAAGATCAATGGGTGAGGTCGTTGCTTTCAGGTCAATCTTGGATGTCGAGCGAGTGAGACCCGCGCCAGACGAATGCGGTACGGTCGTCACTTTCACGGGCATGTGGTACGACCGCCCTATGGATGAAAACATGGACGCCCATCCAACTCTGCCGGAAAAATCGCTGGGTAGAAGGCGTTTTTCTGGACAGTTGTCCCGCTTCCTCGGGCTGCGTGCGCGTTGAAGCACGCTTGAACGGCACCACTACTCGTCATTTTCGCTGGTCAGATCTTCGACCTTGATAGCTGCGGCCGGGTCGCCCATCGCCCCGGCGTTTCGCAGCCGGACGCCGGCGCCGCCGCCGTTTTCAGGAATGAACTCGACGCCGGCTCGTTCAAGTGCGGACCGAAGCGCGTGAATCATGGCTCCGGCATAGGGCAGGCCGCTTTCAAATTCGGCGATCGTTGAAGGTTCAAGCCTTGCTTTCTCCGCAAGCTTTTGTGCGGGCCAGCCGAGGAGCGCACGCGCCGCCCGGCATTGCGCGGGGGTCAATTCCGGCATTTCATCCTTCTTTTCGTTTCTGCCTTGCTCTTGAGATCGGCGGTCAAATATGGACCTCCAACTCGTCGTATCGTTTAACCCGATAGATCAGGAATGAGACAATCCAGGCCAAGACAAAAATGCCGATGATGAAGAACCCGATGACTCCAAAATTGTCGTTCAGCCCGCCTATGAATCCCCAGAAAGAGCCCTCCAGACCTAGCTTGTCGCCGATGAGGCTGAGCGCTTCAATCCCACCGACCGCCAACGCTACGAGTACCGAGATGAAGGTGATGGTCATGTTGTAATACAGCTTGCGGATAGGCTTGATAAAAGCCCAGCCGTAGGCACCCAACATGAGAATACTGTCGCTTGTATCGATCAGCATCATGCCGACTGTGAACAGTGCCGGAAACACCAGAATCGACCAGACCGGTAATCCCTTGGACGCCTCCGCCGCCGAGATGCCAAGCAAGCCGATTTCCGTGGCGGTGTCGAAACCGAGGGCAAACAGAAACCCAAGCGGATACATGTGCCAGCTTTGGCCGATGACTTGAAATAGCGGCCGAAAAATCCGGACAAGAAACCCTTGTCCCCCGAGCAACAGGTTCAGATCATCGCCAGCATAGCGGCCGCCGGCCTTGACATGCTGGAACGCCCTGAAAACATCCGCCAGGATGATGATGTTGATGATCGCGATCACCAATAGGAAGCTGGCCGAGACAAGAGTTCCGACGACTCCACCCATCGTATGGAATGCTTCGAACCGATCCTTGAAGGCGGCTGCGCCCGCCGCGACGGCCACTGACGCAAGGACCACGATCGTCGAATGACCAGCCGAGAAAAAGAGGCCGACGGTCACTGGTTTCCTGCCTTCCTGCATGAGCTTACGGGTGACATTGTCGATGGCGGCAATATGATCGACGTCGACAGCGTGCCTAAGGCCGAAGCTGAAGGCCAGCAAGGAGGTCCCAAGGAGGACAGGGAAATTATGAAAGGAAACGAAGGCCCAAGCCCAAACGGCCATGGTTGCGGAGATGAGAAAGATATATATGGCGACAATCTTGCCGAGCAAGGTTCGGGGTCCTGGCTTTAAGATCTGTTGCAGAAAGTGGAGCATGACCCAATCCTTCGCCGCTTCCTTCAGGCAGGTCTGCGCGGCCGCCGGCATAAGTCCAGAGTAAATCTGCAACGTTCGGAAGGCCGAAAAAGTTCTGCTCCTCGATCTCCTTATGGCGTTCAGCTGAACGCTTCCTCACGCGCTCGTGCGGATTCCTGGCGGAGCCATGCGTACCAGGTATCGAGCCCTTCGCACGTGCGAGCGGAGACCTGCAGAACGAGTATCTCCGGATTGACTTGCTTCGCGTTCGTGATCACCCGCGCGACGTCGAAATCAAGATGGGGCAGGAGGTCCGTCTTGTTCAAAATCATGACCTTCGCGGCCCGAAACATGTGCGGGTATTTGAGCGGTTTGTCTTCGCCTTCGGTCACCGACAGGATGACGACTTTGGCACGCTCGCCAAGGTCGAACAGCGCTGGACAGACCAGATTGCCGACATTCTCGATCAGGATGACGGCGCCGGCGGCGGGTTTTAGCTCGGTTATTCCGCGAGCGACCATATCCGCATCGAGATGACAACCGGCGCCTGTGTTGACCTGGACGACGGGAGCACCTGCCGCCAAAATGCGCTCACCATCGCTGGAGGTTGCCTGATCCCCCTCTATGACAGATAGACACAGCTCCTCGCGAAGATCTCGAATTGTTCGTTCGAGCAAAGTCGTTTTTCCCGCGCCCGGCGCGCTCACGAGATTGAGGACCAAAATCTCCCGACCGGCAAACCACGCGCGGTTTTTGGCGGCCGAGGCATCATTCTTTGCCAGAATGCGCAGATCGAGGTTGACTTCGGCACCCGGCCGATTTCGGTCATGGTCATCGGCATGGTGGTGAGGCCCCCCCTGAACGTGACCATGATCGTGGGTCTTATCCCGACCGGCAACATCGCCGTGCGTATGGGGATGCTGATGATCGTGCTCGTGGCCGTCCTCATGGCGATGCGGCGGCGGGTCGCGCATAATTGAGGATGAGGCGCCGGTTTGAAGATTGTGGATCGTCGCCGTCATCTCGGTTTCGCATCCGCAGGTCGCACACATCAGGCAGCCTCCTCAAGTTCCATGCTCTTGATCTTCAGTTCTTCGCCCTGGAGGCGCTGGAAGCGCAGCGCGCCGCATTCACACGCAGCGTAAAGTGTTGGCGTTGCGAATTCCGCGCCACATTCCAAGCAGCGGGCGCGCCCTTCTATCATCTTAATGTCGAGGGTCGCACCCTCAAGCATGGTTCCTTCGGCCACCATGTCGAAGCAAAAGGCAATTGCCTCTGTCATAACGCCCGACAGTGCCCCGACCTCGAGCGTGACCCGTTTGACCCGCCTGTTCCCCGCAGCGTTGCTCACGAGCTCAACCAGATTGGATGTGATGGCAAGTTCGTGCATAGCGATCCACTCAACAGATGCGCGGCAATTGTTCGCCGACCAACATATCGACGATGCGTCGGCCGCCAAACGCCGTGCGCATGGTGACCCGGCCTGCCTCTCCTTGGCAGACCCGTCCGATCGCACTCGCAGCGGACCCGAGCGGATGCGCGCGCATTGCGGCGAGCGCGCGATCGGCCTCGGCCGCTGGCACGATCGCGGCGATTTTCCCTTCATTGGCGAGATAGAGGGGATCGAGACCCAGTATTTCGCAAAAGCCCCGGACATCCTCTCTGATCGGGGTCCTCGACTCTTCGATCTCAATCGCAACCCCAGAGGCATGGGCGATCTCGTTAAGGACGGTGGCCAATCCGCCGCGCGTGGCATCGCGAAGGCAGCGAACCCCCGGGGCTGCGGCCAACAATTGATCAACGAGGTCGTGCAGGGCGGCGCAGTCGCTCTCGATCGCCGCATCGATGGCCATGTCGCCGCGCGCCGTCAGGATAGCGGCACCATGGTCGCCTAGGAGCCCATTCACCAGCACAATGTCACCCGGCTGGGCGAGATGGGCGCCGAGCTCAAGACCTTGGCGGATTACACCCACCCCTGTCGTCGTGATGAAAAGCTTGTCGCACGCACCCTTTTGGACGACTTTGGTGTCTCCGGTCACGATCTGAACGCCTGCGTCACGTGCGGTCTTCGCCATGGAGAGAGCGATCTGACGGATGAGATCGATGGCTACCCCTTCTTCAACGATGACGGCGCAGGCCATGTAAAGGGGCAATGCCCCTCCGACAGCCAGGTCGTTGATCGTGCCGCAAATCGCGAGTTTGCCAATGTCGCCGCCGGGAAAGCACAGCGGATCGACAACGAAGGAATCCGTCGTGAAGGCGAGCCTGTCGCCGTGCGAGGCGAGGGCCGCGAGATCGAGGCGGGCCTGATCCTCCAGCGGGGCCAATGCGGGATTGTCGAAGGCCGAAACGAAAACATCGTCGATCAAATCCTTCATGGCCTTGCCGCCGCCGCCATGGGCAAGGGTCACCGTCGGCACGTGGACTTTGCCGAGCGGTCGCGCACGAGGCAAGGAGAGCATATTCATGCGGCAACCCCCGCTTTATTCGCGCTCGCTTGTTTGACGCCTCCATATTGGAAATAAGCGGCGCAAGCGCCTTCAGACGAGACCATGAGGGCCCCAAGCGGGGCCTCTGGCGTGCAGGCCGATCCGAAGACTTTGCACTGCCAGGGCTTGATCACCCCTTTCAAAACCTCGCCGCACTGGCAGGATTTGGGATCCGCGATCTTTGCATTGGGGATTGCGAACCGCCGTTCGGCATCGAAGCACGCATAGGCGTCTCGGAGGGTCACTCCAGAATGGTCGATCGATCCGAGCCCTCGCCATTCGAAGAATGCGCGCAGCTCATAAACTCGTGAAACGGCCTCGAGCGCAGGGCCGTTTCCGGCTTCCGGCACGATACGCTCATATTGATTTTCAATTTTGCACCGGCCTTCCTGGATTTGTTTCAGTACCATCCAGATCGATTGCAGAATATCGAGCGGCTCAAAGCCGGCGATGACCATGGGCTTGCGATAATACTTTGAAATAAATGCAAAGGGCTCGATGCCGATCACCATGGAGACATGGCCAGGACCAAGAAACCCGGCGAGTTGCAGATCCGGGCTGTCGAGAATGGCCTTGATCGTCGGCACGATGGTGATGTGATTGCAGAATACGGAAAAGTTTTGGATCCCCTCGCGTTCCGCCTGCAGGACCGTTAACGCGGTCGAAGGCATAGTTGTCTCAAAGCCAATGCCGAAGAAGACAACTTCCCGCGTCGGATTGCTTCGTGCCAGCGCCAGTGCATCCATCGGCGAATAGACCATGCGGACGTCGGCGCCCTCGGCCTTCGCCTGGAGCAGGCTCTTTTTGGAGCCCGGAACGCGCATCGCGTCGCCGAATGTCGTGAAGATCACCTCAGGCCGCTCGGCGATGGCAACGCAATCGTCCACCCGTCCCATCGGCAACACGCACACCGGGCATCCGGGGCCGTGCACCAACTCGATCTCCTTGGGCAACATGCCCTCGATGCCGTAGCGAAAGATCGAGTGGGTATGACCGCCGCAAACCTCCATAATATGGATCGGCCGCTCGGCGGTCAAATTCATGGCTCGGACGAGGCTCTCGATTTCCTTGACTAGAATCTGAGCCTTCCCATGGTCGCGGAATTCATCGACATATTTCATGCTATGTCTCCGTGGAGGCCGCGGCGCCGCGGTCATCGGCGAGGAGCGTGTGCACAAGGTCCCAAAGAATGTGATAGGCCGCAACGTGGCACTCTTGGATGCGATGGATGGAGGTCGTCGGCACGATCAGGCAATGATCGACGATGCCGGCTGTTTTCATTTTTCCGCCATCGCCGCCGGCGAGGCCGATGGTTGTGATGCCAAGTTCCTTGGCTTTGGCGAAGGCCGCAATCAAATTGGTCGAATTGCCGCTGGTCGAAATGCCGATGAGGGCATCGCCGGCCTTGCCCTGGGCAATGATCTGACGCACGAAGACATGGTCGAATCCGACATCATTGCCGACTGCGGAAATCATGGCGAGGTCGGCGACGAGGTTGATCGCGGCAAGCGCGGGGCGCCCGGCGGTGATCGGATGGACGAATTCAACGGCAACATGCGAGGCATCGCAGCTCGAACCGCCGTTTCCCATGGAGAACATACGTCCGCCACGCCGATAGACCTCGGCGAGCGCATGCGCTGCGGCAATCAGCATCGGAGCCTGGTCGCTGAAAAACCGGGCATTTGTGTCCCGAAAGTTCGCGGGCTTTTTCCTCCACCGAGTGGAGCAAGGCGGCGTCGAGCTTGGCCGGATCCTGCGGTCTGCCGTGCAGGAACGGATAGAGTTCCATGAGGCCCGATTGAGTAGACATGCCGCAAACTCCTATGCCAAAGCCTGTCCCGTCGATTTAGAAATGCTTTTCATTTCGGCCTGAGCCTCGCCGAGTTCGGTCAGGATTTTTAGGGTCTTTTGGGCCTGCGCCTCATCGATCCGGCTCATCGCAAATCCAACATGAACCAAAACCCAGTCGCCGACACAGGCGGCGACTGGGTGATCGGGCTCGACAATGCAGGTGATATTGATCTGGCGCCGAATGCCGCAGACATCGACGGTCGCCACCTCGTTCTCGACATCGTCGATCTTTACGATACGGCCAGGGATTCCAAGGCACATGGCATCATCCTATTGTCCGTGTTCGTCCGCGATCCTATGCATTTGGCAGCGGCGATTGCCGCCTGACCCAGGGCCAGACCACCGTCATTGGCAGGGACGCGCGCGTGGGAGAGAACAACAAACCCCTCCGTCATGAGGCCACGCATCACGGTCTCGAAAAGAATTCGGTTCTGAAAACATCCGCCGGAGAGCGCCACAGTGGAAAATTGGCGTCTCTCTTGATGGCCCGCCAGGCGCACCGCCATCGCCACGATCGCCAGGGCCAGGCTTTTGTGGAAGCGGCGGGCAATCAGCGGCGCGGGCTTTTGGTTCATGAGATCAACGAGGATCGCATCCCACATAGGGGAAGGGTCCAATGCCAGCATCCCCGTCTCGTGCAGAGTCTTTACATCAAGCGGATAGGTTGATGTCACGTCTTCATAGGCTTGGTCGTCCGCGGCTGCCATTGCCTCCAGCAGCATCGCGGCCTCGCCCTCATAAGCCTGACGATCGCGAGAGAGATCGAGAGCTGCCGCAACCGCATCGAAGAGGCGGCCGCAGGAAGAGGCTTTCGGGGCGTTGAGGCCGTGCTTGATCATGGAGTCAAGAAGGGAAAGGGGCTTTCTCGCCAAATATCGGCAGAGATTGAGCGAGCCATATTTTGCGGTAATGTCGGACCAGCTTCTATCCGTGGTGAGATGGGCGTAGAGATTTCGCCAAGGTTCACGCACGGCGCTCACGCCCCCCGGCATGGCGACAGGTCTTAGAGCGCCCATGCGGCGATAGGTTTGGTAGTTTACAAGTAGGAACTCGCCGCCCCAAATCGTCCCGTCATCGCCCCATCCCAAACCGTCCAGGACGATTCCGAGCACCGGGGGCCCTGCGAGCGGATAGGAATTTTCCGCAAGGCAGGCGCTAACATGAGCGTGATGGTGTTGCACCTCGATCAGGGGCAGGCGGTCTCTTCGAGCCCACTCGTCCCCCATTTTTGAGGACAGATATTCGGGATGGCAATCGATTGCCAGAACGGAGGGGGCATGGTCGAAAAGTTCGCCATACAGCTCAAGATTTTTCCGATAATCGTCGAACGCAGCGGGGTGTTCGAGATCGCCCTGATGCTGAGAGAGAATGGCGCTGCCATCCTTGACAAGACAGAAAGTGGCTTTGAGCTCGCCCCCCATTGCCAAAAGATCGGGCGCCGTCTCGAAGCCTTCTGGAAGACGGAGCGGTTCAGGCGCATAGCCGCGGGCGCGTCGCATCACGCGGGGCGTGCCGGCCATGATCCGTGCCACTGAATCGTCTAGGCGATTGGCAATCGGGCGATCATGCGTCAAAGCATAGGACGCGATGGGGCTGAGCCGATCCTGCGCTTCCACATCGTCGATCACTTGCGGCTCATCGGAAATATTTCCGCTGGTCATCACAAGCGGACGATTGATCCGCTGCAAAATAAGCAGATGCAGCGGAGTCGTGGGCAACATGAACCCCAGCACCGACAAGCCGGGCGCGATGGCTTCGGGCAATTTGTCGGGCCCCGTGGCACGAAGGAGAACAATCGGCGCGGAAGGGCTCACAAGGAGTTGCTCTTCCTCCTGGTTCACCGCGCAATAGCGCCTGATCATGCGCAGATCCCACGCCATCAGAGCAAACGGCTTGGCATCTCGGCGCTTGCCGCGACGCAAGCGGGCGATCGCATCAGGGTTGGTGGCATCGCAGGCAATCTGATAGCCGCCAAGACCCTTGACAGCGACGATTTCCCCCGCCGCGATGAGTTCGCAAGCCGCCTTCATTTCATCTTGTGGCAGCGTTCCCTCAAATGTGCTCTCGGTCAGCTGAAGGAGCTTGAGACGCGGGCCGCAATCCGCACAGGCAATCGCTTCGGCATGAAAGCGCCGGTCCGCAGGATCATCATATTCGGCGCGACACCGCGGGCACATCGGAAATTTTGCCATCGTGGTCATGGCACGGTCGTAGGGAATGCTGTTCAGGATGCTGAGGCGGGGTCCGCAATGGGTACAGGTTGTAAAAGCGTAATTGAAGCGTCGCTCCTGGGGCCGCAAAATCTCCTTGGCGCACTGCGCGCAAATCGCGGCGTCCGGAGAGACTTCCGTATGGGCCGAACCGGCGAGGCTCTCGGTCACTCTAAAATCTGAAAAGAGAATATCCTCGTAAGCGCAGGTTTCCACCAACTCGATACGCGCAAGCGGCGGCGCCTCGTCCGTGATCCGGTTGATGAGGGCCTCGATTTCAGTGTCCGCGCCCTGGACCCGGATTAAGACCCCGGCGGCATCGTTCAGCACCTCCCCGGTAAGCCCAAGCTCGCGGGCGAGCCGCCACACCGTCGGCCGGAAGCCGACGCCCTGGACTCGTCCCCTCACACGAATTTCGATCGCCGAGGATGTCATCGCAGCTCCGAGAAGCACAGCCGCCGGGCGAAAGGCTCACATGGCCCGAATTTTGATGTAACGAATGATGTCCCGCAGATTGACTACGACGAGGCCGACGATCAGCAAAACAATGATAATCCCGACGATTGCCCAACCGCTCATGGCACGCTCCTTTTTCCCCTTTGATCAACCACATAGGACGATTTAATGGGCCGGCAAGTTCAGCGGTGACGGCTCGACAGTTGAGGCGCCGATAAGCTCGTGCAGCAGTTCGTCGACCACGGTCAAGGCTCGGTCTACGGCGGACGCAACCGGCACGCTCAAACCCATGAAACCATCTTGATCGTTGCCGAAGGTCAGCGGCTCGCAAGCAATTAGGATAATGCGCTTGCAAGGGCTGCCTAAGGTTGTCGCGACGCGCAGCACCTTTGCGGGATCGAGCTCATGCGGCGACATCAACAAATCTTCCGGCGCGGGCGTGCCGGCGAGCTTTTCAGGTTCGATCACATAGAGTGTTCCAGGAAGCCCGCCGCGTTGCACCGTATCGACCAGCACCGCCGCGGAATAATCCTCGAGCAGCGCATAGGTCAGGTCGATACCGCGTATCCCGAAATCGACAACTCTGACGTTGGGCGGCATGGGACGCCGCGCCAGCCTTTGTGCGACTTCCACGCCGAAGGCATCGTCGCCCTTGAAAATATTGCCGAGCCCGGCGATCAGAATCCCGCTCATGAGCCCGCTCCATCGCCAACAGGCTCGACCTCTTCCGGCGAGAAGAAGAAGCGATGGCCCGGAAAGCGACCAAGTCCGAGGTCTCGGCCGGGATCATCGATGAGGGTAACCGCGACGTGAATGCGGTCCTCGAAATCCCGCTCGATAGCCTCAATGATAGCGAGCTTATCTTTAAGGGCGAGATCCATGATGTCGCCGCCAGCCTTTGGATGGAGGCGCACCTGGTCGCCGACATTTAAACGGGCGGTTCTGGATGAGGCTTCGATTGATCCTCCGCTTGCCGCTTTTGGCAGCGGGCTGCCGCCGGCAGAGGCCGCTCGGGGATTTCGCAATACGCCATGAAGCTTGTAGAGATCGGCCGGGGTCAGGGACTCGGTGCGCCGAAGTAGGGCGCGGGCACGTTCATCCCCGGCAGCCATCTCTCGCTTTTCCTCATCGGTCAGAGCAAGAATACGCAGTGTGAGGATCTCGTCGATTTCGGTGCTATCGAACAGATCTCCCGGGCTTTCCGGCGCAATTTTTGGATAGTCATAAAGGATGATCGGAGACGATAAGAGCGTATCCGTGGCGCCTTCTTCGCCGGCTAGAACCGGCCAGGTTCCTTGATTGTCGCAATGCTGGGCGGCTTCCATCAGTTCTTCAGGCGGATCGAGGAGAGAGACGAAACTGCCTTCGCTCACCGCTAGGATCGTGTGGGTCGAGGCGAATGCGTAGCGTTGGGCTTGTTCCCGGCTGAGATCGTCAGTCGCCAGCGGGGTCGTATTCTCGATGCGCACCGTCAAGCGCCAGACGTCGGCTGCGATAAGTTCGGCACTGAGGAAGAGGGCGCCTTCGATGGAGAGCGATGTCCGGACCAAATGTGCGCCGATCGCGCTACCTTTGCCAAGGGGTTCGAACTCAGTCTTCCCAGGAAAGGCGAACTCTAGTCGTTTAGGCGCGTCGCCCAGATCGGCAAGAGTGACAGGCATGGCTGCGACTTCGCGTTCGATCGCTTCCTCTCCGGGGAGGACGGCGAGCTTGTCGAGCTCCATCGCTGGGATATTTGCGAAGACCGGCGTGGCATCAAAAGTCAGGTTTTCTGTTGGGTCTTGCAGCTGGCCGATTTGACGCGCGACGAGATGTAAAAACCGGACCCGCGCCTCAATGACACTTCGAGGGGTGCCGCGAACCAGACATTGGGTCTGCATGCTGGAAGGATCGCCATCGCCTGAGGCTGCGTATGCGGCTGGAAAAATGCCGCCAAAGCTCCATCTTTGACGGTTCTTGATTGAAGACGCGCGATAGGGATAGAGGATATACCCTTCATAGAGCACGGCGGCGGCAATTTCCTTGACATGATCGAGGTTCATTGCCGCGTGTCTCCGGTTCGCTCATCGAGCAGGGCCTGCAAGGCGAGTTCGAAGGTTGGCAGCCGTCGATGGCGTTTGTAGCGATAGAGCTGTTCGAACACGTCGCGCCGAAGCCGAAGCCAGGCGCTGTCTGGATAGTAGCGGTCCATCATGGTCTGCCAGAGTTTCACGGGAAGGCGAAAGCTTGCCTCCTTGCTCCAGGGAATCTGCGCCGCCTGCAAATTTCCGGAATTGTCGAGGTAGAACACCGACCCGCTGAACAGCAGCAGAAGTGGAACGTCGCCTTCGTTCAGGCCGTAGAAATATTTCGTCGCGGCAATGTTGAAATCATAGCTGCAGGGTACAGGGAGATCAATCGTGCACTGATCGGTGAAAGGGGGCGTCGACGCCGTGGTATGCACCCACAAAAAGCCTTGCAGCGTCTGACCCCAGCGCTCCGGCTCTCCGAATAAATCCAAAAGCCGATCATGATCGTCTGGGGCGTATCTTCGGCGAGTTGGCTCGATCCGCACTTGGCAATTGAGCATGAGGTTTTGGATCGGAATCGCTTGGCATTTATTGGTCACGTGAAGGCTAAAAAAAAGCATGGGTGAAACGGCTCCGGGTTCCACCCTGGCGCTTTCGATTGCGAAATCGAGGTCAACCATGATGGGCTCCCACGGAGCCAACGGCTCCGTCCTGTTGGCGCAGGCGAGAGAAAAAGGAATTGATTGCGTCCCAGACTTCGGCGCCGCCCGATAGGCCACGCCAATGAGCCCGGATCAGGCCGGCAAGCGCAAAGCAATGGTCGATCGATACGAGGTAATATTCGCGTTTTCTTTCGGTCCGGTTGACAAGCAAGGCTTCGACATCCGGGGCTATGTTGGCGAGCCCAGGATTGTTGGAAATAAGCATCGACCAGGCGTCCTCGCCGAGCGGCGATTCTGTCGTGCCAGCCGGCCCCGGATAAAGAGCAATGGGGCGTCGGTGCCAAGTACTGAACAAAAGAAAAGCCAAGCCGATCGGGATACACAGGCCATTCCATTCGGCGTCGGTCAGCCGAAAATCGGAGAGCCTCTCCGTTCGATGCGGTACATGTCGAAGCTTTCCGTCTGTTTTACCCTCAAACAGGAGTGAGCAGGCTTGGCACGCGCAGACCAAGCGGCGCAACTCCACATCAATCAGGTGCGAATGGTCTTGCAGGATTTCAGCGTGACAGAGCTCGCAATATTCCGTCGGCGGTGGGCAGACGAACCGTCTCAGCTTGACGACCCATCCGGAGGACGATGAAACGGCTTGCATTGGTTCGCCGCCTTTCGGATCGCATTCCAGGGAAGAGTGCCGATGCACCTTCCGATTTATCCAGCCAGAGCGGTCGTTTGGTCCGGCGCTGCCGCATTGTGGTCTTCGATGACGATCGACTCGAGGTCAGGAGCGGCATCCATCAGGGTTTGCTCGATCTCCCGTAGGCAGCTGCGCTTGGTTTCCAAATTGTCGCCATGCACGCGCAGCCGAACAGTTGCGGAGGTGAGCTCGGCCAGCTCGATCCGCAGCCCTTGCACGCCAAGCTCGGCTCGCAAGTGATTGACTGCCTTGCGGACCCTCATCTCGAGTTCTTCGGGATGCAGGCCATGCAGGACGAGAACTGCCTTGATTTGCGGATCCTCCGCCAAGCTTGGGAGCAGGGTCCGATCGTCGGAATTGGAGGCAGCAGCCATGATCCGCGCAAGAGCCAACGCATGCATGTCGAGGACGATCTCGATCAGTTCGCGCGCCGGCTCCCGTGCGGCCGGATAAGGGCTGGTCTCGAGCGCGGACAACAAAGCGTCTATGCGCTGCAATGATCGGTCGAGCCGTGCTCTGTCCTTGCTGCTCATCAAGGACTACCTGCTGACGCCGAACATGGGCGAATGATAGGTTTTCAGCGTCTTGCCTTCGCCGAGGAACATGTGAACACCGCAAGGAAGACAGGGATCGAAGCTTCGCACCGTCCGCATGATGTCGATGCCCTTGAAATTATCTGGGCCATTCTCCTCAAAGATCGGCGTATTCTGAACCGCGTCCTCATAAGGGCCCGGAGTTCCATAGATATCGCGTGGATTGGCGTTCCAGGGCGTGGGCGGGTAGGGGTGATAATTCGCGATCTTGCCGTTACGGATCACGAGATGATGGGAAAGCACACCGCGCACAGCTTCATGGAAGCCGCAGCCGATGGCTTCGTCGGGAACCTTGAAATCGGTCCAGGTTTTGGTCCGCCCGGCCTGCAGTTCGCCAATCGCCTTTTCGACGAAATAAAGCGCTGCTGCCGCGGAATAGGCTTGGAAATAGGTTCGGGCTCGATCGCGCTCAATGGTGTTGCTCCACTGCGGAACCTTCCATTCCAGTTCCATCTCGGGTTTCAAGGCCGTCCTCGGCAGATAGATCTTGACGCTATGTCCCGTCGCCTTGACATAGCCGATGTCGACAAGTGCCGCCAAAGCGGTGGCCCAGAGCCGCGCGATCGCGCCCCCGCCCGTGTCGAGGGCGAGATGGTCTCCTGTGCGCTTGTCCAACCAGCGCGGCGACATCACCCATGAATATTTGCCCTCGAAATCCCGCTTCTGCGGTCTGGGCGCGGTCGTCTGGTTCCACGGATGGTTCTGATCGATCTCATTGCCAAGAGGATCCTGGCGCACAAAGGTTTCACGATTTTCCCAGCCGTCATAATAGGAGCTGCCGAGCAAAATGCGCATTTGAAGATTTATGTCGACAAGGCTGGTCGTCACCAGATTGCCGTCGACGATCACGCCCGGCGTGACGAACATTGCGCGGCCCCACTCGGCCATGTTTCGGTATTGATAGTCGCACTTGTCCGGATCCTGGAAAGAGCCCCAGCATCCAAGTAGGATGCGGCGCTTTCCGACCTCTTCATAGCCGGGGAGCGCTTCGTAGAAGAAATCAAAGAGATCATCGTGCAGGGGCACGCATTTCTTCATGAATTCCACATAGCGCATTAAACGCGTCAAATAATCGGTAAACAATTGCACGGACGGCACGGTCCCGACGCCACCGGGATAAAGGGTCGAGGGATGTACGTGCCTTCCCTCCATCAGGCAGAACATCTCCCGGGTGTAGCGGCTGACAACCAGAGTTTCGCGGTAGAAATCGCCCGTGAAGGGGTTGAGGGCCCGCATGATGTCGCCGATCGTGCGGTAGCCGTGGTCGGCGGCATGCGGCGCCGGCGTGGCCTCGGCTCGTGCGAGCAGGCCCGGATTGGTCTCCTTGACCATTTGCTCGCAGAAGTCGACGCCGACAAGATTGTCCTGGAAGATGTTGTGGTCGAACATATACTCGGCCGCTTCCCCGAGATTGGTGATCCATTCCGCAATCGCCGGAGGTTGGATGCCATAGGCCATGTTCTGGGCATAGACCGAGCAGGTGGCGTGGTTATCGCCACAAATCCCGCAGATGCGACTGGTGATGAAGTGCGCGTCGCGCGGGTCCTTGCCCTTCATAAAGATGCTATAGCCGCGAAAGATCGAAGAGGTGCTGTGGCATTCCGCGACTCGTCGATTCTGAAAATCGATCTTGGTGTAGATGCCCAGACTCCCAACGATCCGGGTAATCGGATCCCAATTCATTTCGACCAGCGAGCCTGCCGCCGAAGCGGCCGCGCTTTTGCCCTCTACGTCACGCAGAAATTCGGCCATGACCATGTGCCTTTTTGCGATTGGGAGCCCTTGTGTCTTAATTAGGCGAGTAGCCGGTGGTCAGCTCAGGGCGGTTGTGTCGCCACCTCGGCTCTTTGTTAAGGGTCGAATTGGTCAGGCGGCGTAGGCGTCGAATAATCGCGCCATAGGGGAGGATCGCATTCGAGGAAATGCGCCCGCCTGGAGGTTCGTCCATAAAGGGCATGAATTTATCGGGGAAGCCCGGCATCGTGCAGCCGATGCAGATGCCGCCGACATTGGGGCAGCCGCCGATACCGGCCATCCAGCCGCGCTTGGGAACGTTGCACTGCACGACAGGACCCCAACAGCCGAGTTTCACCAGGCATTTGCGGGAGCCGTATTCATACGCGAAGTCGCCCTGTTCATAATAGGATCCGCGATCGCAGCCATTGTGGACGGTGTTGTCGAAAAGCCACTGGGGCCGCAGAGCCTCATCAAGCGGGATCATCGGTGCAAGGCCCGCGAGCTGGCGCAGGAGATAGAGCAGGGTCTCCATGAAATTGTCGGGTTGGACGGGACAGCCAGGGACGTTGACGATCGGCAAACCCGCCTTTGATGTCCAATCCCAGCCGAGATAGTCCGCAAGACCCATGCAGCCCGTGGGATTGCCCTGCATCGCGTGAATGCCGCCATAAGTCGCGCAAGTCCCAATGGCGACCACGCCCAACGCCTTCGGGGCGAGGCGATCGATCCAATCATTGGTTTTGATCGGCTGGCCCGTTGTGTGATCTGTGCCCATCGCCGCCCAATAGCCTTCGCCGCTGAGCTTTTCGTTGGGGATGGAGCCCTCGACCACGAGAACGAAATTGTCGATTTCGCCCTTCGCCGCGCTATGAAACGGAAGCAGAAATTCATCCCCGTTCTCAAAGGCCAAGACCGGATTGTGAAGGTGAACCTTGGGAAGTCCAGGGATCGCGCCTAGGATGACGTCTTCAAGACTTGGTTGCGTCGCCGCCGTTATCGAGACCGAGTCCCCGTCGCACCCCAGACCGGCCGTGATCCAGAGAATATGAACTTCCCTAACCTTAGGTGTGTGTTGGGTTTTGCGACCATAGGGAACTGCCGCCGTGTCGGAATCCATGCTGGTCCTCCCACGTCTGTCTCAAAGCAGGTCACGCAGGCCAATTTTCCGCATGGCTCGCCCCAAAAGCGAATTGGCTAATCGCGTTCAAACGGTTTGGTTCCGTCCCCGACCAGATTTTAGGAATTGTTGAGGTGCTGTTAGCAGCAGCGGAGACTTAGCTGTTGGTCCTATCGGAATTCGCGACTTGCTTCGATGATGCCGAAAAGCTTGCCCTTGTCCGGGGTGCATTCCGATTCGGATCGTTCATTGGGAACGAACAACATATTGGGCAGCAGCGTGTCCTTCGAGCCCCAGCCGGAGTAGGTCATCGGCACCGATCTAAACTGCAGTGTCTCAAAAAACGCCTTGATGTCCGGGGTCGCATTTTCAAGGACGACGATCGGCCGGTCCCGGGCGATCAAGGTTTTCATGCCGGTCAACGCCTGCAATTCATGGCGTTCGACATCCAATTTTATGAATTTGATCTGGCGCCGCGAAACCTCATCCAGAGTATCGATCGGCACCTGTATAACATTCAAGAGCTGCACTTCTGTTTCGTTGCCCAAAAAATCCCTTGGATCATGAAGAGAGGCAGCCCCGTCATGGTTCTTGGGAAAAAAGAAGCACTCAACCGAACATTTGTCGCCAGCGGCAAATGGCCAAAGTCGGACGTTGTCCCTCCCCACTAAAAGGGGCCAATGACATGGGTTTGGCTCGAAGGCATGGACGAGCCCTTGTTGCCCAACCAAGTCCGCAAAAGCGAAAAGGTGGAAGCCTTGATTTGCACCCACGTCGAGAACCGTGTCACCGGCTTTGATGACAATCTCCCCAATCGCGCGCGTCAACATTTCGTTGATGTAGTGCTGCTGCGTTGGGGTGGCCGACAAAACGGCATTCAGCATCAATATTGGGTCTTGGTGAGGCGCGTGGAGCCCTTTTTGATCGCTTCGGGAGCCAAGCCAGTTTAACAACCCCATGATATGCCTCGGTAGGTTCAATCAGATTGGTAAGGGCCGCGCCTGCGAAGCGGGACGAATGGCTACGACGGCTGGCATTTATCCGGCCGAGATTGCCCGGTGGGGAGACTAGGCAAGGTCAAACCCCAGCTACGAGACCATTATCCAAGTCGCAAACTTCAGCAAAGACGCACGATTTCGCCGTTGCGACTTAGCCGGCTGGCGAATCCGACACATGGTTCTGCAAATCGCACGGCCAAGGGTAGTTTTAACTTGTTTCATTATTACGTGTTCAGGGCTCTGCACAACCAATCGCCGCGGCGACTATTGCGGGCGATCCTTAGGATTGAGCTGAAGCCCAGTTATGAACGTCAAAACCCTTATTCTAGGGTCCAAGCTCAATCAGCTTGACACCCCCAGCAGCCTGAGGTCCCGGTCGACCGAGCTATGCGCGGAAGTTGGTGACGGCGAAGGGGACAGGCGGCGTATCATGGGGGTGTCAAAGCCTCCACTTCTCCACTAAAGGAGCGATACGCCGTGTCCCAGGATAATATCATCAAACTGGCTCAGCCAGGAGAGTTTTCCGATGCGCTGACCGCTGTGTTGCGGCAGGGCGCACGGAGCCTCCTCACCCAGGCTGTCGAAGCCGAAATCGCGAGTTTTCTTGAAACGCACGCTGACAAGTTGACCGAGGAAGGCCACCGGCGGTTGGTACGCCACGGCCATTTGCCGGAACGCGAGATCGCGACTGGTATCGGCCTCGTCAGCGTGCGCCAACCGCGTGTTCGTGACCGAGGATTGCAACGAGAAGAGCGCATCCACTTTTCGCCGTCGATCCTGCCACCCTATGCGCGCCGCTCGAAAAGTCTCGATGTGCTGATCCCGCTCCTGCACCTGAAGGGCATCTCGACGGGCGATTTCGCTGAGGCCCTCGCCGCGCTCGTCGGCTCCGATGCGGGCAGTTTGTCGGCATCGACCATTGCCCGGTTGAAAGAGGTCTGGACCGACGAACATGCGCGCTGGCTAGAACGCGATCTCTCGGCCAAGCACTATGTTTACCTCTGGGTCGACGGCATTCACGTGCAAGCCAGACTGGAAGACGAGGCGCAATGCATCCTCGTCATCATCGGAGCGACATCGGACGGCAAAAAGGAATTGGTCGGCTTGGCCGATGGGGTCCGTGAGAGCGCCTTATCCTGGAAGGAACTGCTGCTCGATCTGAAACGCCGCGGTCTCGCCTTGGCGCCCAAGCTCGTCGTCGCGGACGGCGCGCTCGGCTTCTGGAAAGCCGTCGGCGAGGTCTGGAGCAAAGTGCGCGAGCAACGCTGTTGGGTTCACAAGACTGCGAACGTGCTCAACAAGCTGCCGAAGAGCATCCAGCCGAAGGCCAAGACAGCCTTGCAGAACATCTGGATGGCCGAGACGCGTAAGGATGCCGAGGCGGCGTTCGATCGCTTCGTCGAGCTTTATCGAGTAAAATACGATAAAGCCGTTGCCTGCCTCCAAAAAGATCGCGATGCATTGCTGGCGTTCTATGATTTTCCCGCCGAGCATTGGAAACACTTACGGACCACGAATCCCATCGAAAGTACGTTCGCGACCGTGCGTCATCGAACGATCCGCTCGAAAGGTTGCTTGTCGAACAAGACCGCCCTCGCCATGGTGTTCAAGCTCATCGAGGGTGCGCAGAAAACGTGGCGACGTCTCGACGGACAAAACCTGTTGCCAAAACTCATCGCCAATGTGAAATTTAAAGATGGAATAGAGGCAAGCCCGCCTCAAGCCAAAGCCGCCGCCTGACCCAAACGCCCGTCACCAAAATTCGGCGATAGCTCCGGTCAACCGCGACTCCATGACTCTGCACTCTGATTCTTCTTGTGCTGTTTTGGTGGACAGCGGAACAAATTCTTCAGCCCTCGATTAGGAAGGAGATAAGCCGTCCCACCGATGGAGCCGACTGTGCAGACCATGGAAGAACTTTTTTACGCCCTTCTGCAGGACGTTTATTTTGCCGAGCAACAGCAGGTCAAAATACTGCTCAAGCTTGCCAAAAAAAGCACCAATGAAAGATTGCAGGAGGCCTTTATCAACCACCGCGACGATACGGAAGAACAAATTAAACGTCTCGAGCGTGTGTTTGATGCGATCGGAAAAAAGCCCCACGCCCGATCCCGCGATGCAATCCTCGGCATTATCACGGAGGGGCAGGAAATTATGGATGATGTCGGCGAGCCGGCAGTCCGCGACGCGGGTCTCCTAGCCGCCGCTCAGGCCGCAGAACACTACGAAATTGCTCGCTATGTGACGCTGCGGTCCTGGGCCGAGCTTCTCGGGCTTGATGACGCAGTAGGTCTTCTCAGCGAAACGCTTGCCGAGGAGCAATATGCCGACGAGCTTTTGACAACCGTTGCAAACGGCGGCGTCAACGAAAACGCGGCGGATCGACCCCAGGCCGCCGAATAGACAAAGCCGAACAGACAAAAATGCATCACCCCTCATCGGTAGAACTGTTCATTATAGAACCGGCTGCCGTGCCAGCCGCGGTAGCCGATGCTGCGCCCTGCGTATTTGTCGGCGGGGTACTGAGGCACGCCCAAAAAGGCTCCAAAAGGCACTCCGTAAGCCACCTGATCGCCAGGCGCATCGTAGGCGTAAGAGCAGTAAGGCCAAGCATATGTGCCACCCTCTCCAGTACCCATGGTCCCGACGGCCGAACCATCCCTGGCTGCGGCTGAGTTTCGTTTCGGATGATGAACGTGGTGGATCGGCACTTTGCCTGCGGTATTTATGGTTGCTTCAACGCTCATTGGATCCGCGAGCACGGATGGCGTTGCCGCGAGCAGAAGTAAAACGGTTAATGCAGAGGTGGTTCTGATTTTCATGTCGTGCCTTCTCTGAACCTCGGCTGACCACGTTCCGACACTAAGGTTTGACCCGTCACCGGTGCGCGCGATCATCACGGCCCTCTCCCCAGATAATTGGAACGGCGCGTCCGGTACAAGAGAAAAACCAATCCGCCCGGAACGCTTCCGCGAGACGCGGAAGTAGAATTTTGCTCTGAGGCATGAGCCTCTTCGGCGCCTTTATTTTTGCAACGGTCACGGCGTCCGGCGTTAACGGCGCCGTCCGAGGAACTTTGAATGTGATGGCGCCGCGCAATTGCCGCCGGTTCGCAAGATCGTTTCGCTGGCCTCGCAAGGGGTCAGCGCCTTATTTTTCCTGGAGGTGAAAAAAGAAAGCCCCTGGTTTGTGAGTGTCCGGACAAACCACGGGCCCCAGTTGAGGTGGCCAGGGAGCAGTGCCTGGGAGGGGGGCAGTAGAGCTCAACCTGGCCGCCACCGTGATCGCGTCAGTATCCCAAAAGTTCCCATGGGCGGGCCATTTCAATGGCGCCTCACTGTGGGCCATGGAATGCAACGAGCTGAAACGTGCTGTTCGCACTCCACGCCCTCAGTTTTAATCTATTCCATCACCCGCGGTGACACATCGCCCGAACGTATGATCATCACGGCATGCCACTTCCCGACGGTAAGGCGGATTGGTTCGCAAGGCCTCAGGGCGCCAACAAGGCTCCACAGACGTGAGCTTAGTAGAACGCAAAAAGGTACGGGAAGAGGTACTATCGAGGCTGCCCCTAATTTCCGATCATTGTTAGGCTGGGAACGACCGGGCGCTTTACGACCGGTTTTCTCCAGAGCGTTTGATTTGGAGAATATAATGATCCGCCT
>CAWAXL010000023.1:0-107782 GCA_963785995.1 uncultured Alphaproteobacteria bacterium | reverse complement strand
CGAACGCATTCGCGGTCGGTTTCGGGACGCTCTCAGGCGGTGGTGTCTTGCAGGGAGTAGGAAAGGATGTCGTCCTTGACCAGAGGGGGAAGCATCGACTCGGTGGAGTCGCAAGTGGTAAATCCGCCGCCGGTTGGCCAGGTTCATCCCGAGGTAGAAGAGCGGGTGCCTGCGGTTCGCCCAGGCGCGTGCGGCAATCGACCGCCACGAGTAGAACCGCCGACAGAGAGCATCGTAGTGGGCGTGTATCTCGGCGCGGCTCATGGTCGGGTGGCGCGTCACCAGCACTTCGCAGGTGTAGTGACGCCAGTCGCGGTCGAGGATCCGGTTGTCGCGTCCATCGTCCGGTGCAGCGCCGTGCCGGGGAGCGGCGTCACGATGCCGGCGTTGATGGTCGCGAGCCGGTTGCGGACCGCGAAGTCGTAGACGCGGTCGAAGGTGGAGGCGGTGTCGCGTTCGAACCCGAACATGAATGCGCCGACGACCGTGATCCCAGCCGCCGCAGGGTCGCGAGCTGTGCTTCGTACTTGGCCACGTGGTTGAAGCGCTTGTGTGCCGCATTGAGGGTGTCCTGGTCGAGCGACTCGATGCCGACGAACAGACTCACGCATCCCGCGCGCGCCGCCAGCCTCAGGAGCGACTTGTCGCGGCAGGCGAGCTCGAGCGAGGCCTGGCTGCCCCATTTGATCCGCAGCGGGATCAGCGCCTCGAACAGCTCGTGCGCGTAGGCGTGCGACAAGAAGACGTTGTCATCGACGATGAGGAAGGCCTTCGAGGGATAGCGACGGATCTCCTCGACCACCGCTTCGACGGGTCGTGTGCGGTACTCGCGCCCGTACAGGGTGGTGACCGTGCAGTAGCCGCAGCCCAGGGGGCAGCCCCGACTGGTCTGGACGACCCCCGCGTTGAGCGTCGTCTTCCCCTTGAACAGGTCCTTTCGCGGAATCGGCAGATTGCGAAGGTCGGGAAGCTTGTCGGCCTTGTAGACCGGTGCAGCCGGCCGGCTTCGAAGGCCGCCACCACGTCGGCCCACACCGGCTCGACCTCGCCCACCACCACGGAATCGAAATGCCGGAGACACTCCTCGACCATGAACGAGGCGTGGCTGCCGCCGGCGATGGTCGGAATGCCTCGGCGGCGAAAGTGATCGGCCAGCCAGTAGCCGCGAGGCGCCTGGCAGGTCATCATCGTGATGCCCACCAGGTCCGCGCGCGCGTTCAGATCAAGCGCCTCGTGGTGCTCCTCGACGATCTCGATCTCGTCGAAGTCGGGCTCGGCCAGCGCAGCGATGATCGCCAGGCTCAGGTGGTGGAGTTGTTTTCCCCGCTGCCCGACCGTGTCCACCTCGGCGGGCGCGATCAGCAGTAGTTTCAAAGGCTGAGTCCTCGGCGGGCAACATAGCCCGCCGCGTACCCTGGATCACCATACTTAGGTCACAGTTCCGCCACGCTCCTGTCAGCCGACCCGCTCGACCAAGGGTCCCGGCCACCCACGGGGCAAGAAGAAGGTCGGAAGCGGTGCGGCAGCGGGTGTGTTGACGCGCACGTCCGGAGTGAAATTCGAGGCGTCCGGCCGGCAGAGCGCCGCGGTTTGGCCGCAGCATCGAGGTGACATGAAGGAGGGTGATGTTCTCGCAATCGTCGGTGAGCGCGGCCAGCACGGGACTCAGTCTACCGTTAGCAGTACCAGGTCAGCCGCTGGTGATTTCGACCGGGGAGAGCGCGGCGTAGTCGACGCGGCCCAGGCCCATCTCGGCGGCGTAGCCCAGGCTCGGCGGCGGCGCCTGGTTGGGGAACAGGCTGCATCGCCCACGCGTCGAGCGCCACCGGATCGATGCCCGGCCGCGATGGTGCGCACCGGTTTGACGTCGTTCGGGTTGCCGCCGGCCGGGCCGTTCTCCATCAGCACCCGCGAGGCATCGACGATGGTCAGCGTCGGCCGCATCAGCGCGGCCAGCTCGGCGATGGCCCGCTGCACGTCCTGGTGGAGCATCATGCGCTGCACGGCGGTGATGCCGAACCAGTTCTTGAGCCCGCAGGTGACGCCGGTCAGGGAATGGTGCTTGGCCACGGGCACGTTGATGATCTTGGTGGCGAACGACGAACGGATCGAGCACGTCCCAGGCGCCGAGCCGCTGCGAGACCTGCACCGTGCGATAGCGGCTGTCCTCGGGCAGGATGACCTCGGCGCCGGCCGCGTGGCCGCCGCCAGGATGCCGCTGCGCTCGAATGCGCTGCGCGCGTTCTGGACCGGGCAGTCGCACACGATGACCCGACCTGGCCCGCGCCTCGCGGCACAGCCGAACCACCTCGGCCACCACCTCGGGGTGCGTGTTGGCGCCCTGCTCGGCCGTGCGGTCCCAACCCGATGTTGGGCTTGACCACCACGACGTCCGCCGGGGTCACGAACAGCGACATGCCGCCCATGCGCTCGACCGCGGCGCGCACGCTACGCGCCGGATCCAGGCCACGCGCGATGACCATGCGCGGGGCCGTGGCCGGCAGCTCGATCCGATGGTCCGCGACGCTGGCCTCGGCCGTGCGCCCGAAGCGGCGATACCGGTCGTAGCCGTAGAGTCCGCCTGCCGCCGACGGCCCGGTGCCCCCGCCGCGCCCAAGCCCACGAGCACGCGACGGCGCGTGAAGATCTGCGAGGGGCCGCAGCAGTGTCCTGGGCTGTCTCGTCGTGGTCCATGGCGCGCTTTTCCTTGTGCTGTCGATGGAGCAAGCCGCGGGCGTCTTCCCCATGCGCATACCAGCGACGGCTGCGGGTGTCCAGCGCCGGAGATTCGCAGCGGGAGACGTGGTCGCAAAGCCCGGTCCGATGGAGATTGGCCGTCCGGCCCTCGGTGACGCGACCGGCCGATTGGGCAGGAAATTCTGCGGGAAGCCGATCGGCAGCTCTTTTCCACCGATCCCTTGTCGGCAGGTGCTAAACCTCAAGCTTCGCGGCGACCCGTAGAGCGGGATGTCGCGGTTCTTCCTTCCCCAAATGGAGTGGTCATGATGTCGCGAAAATCATCCCTCGTTCTTTCACTGGTCGTGGGGCTTGTCGGTCCGCTCGCGGTCGGGTGTGCTGCGGATTCGCCCAGAAGCGCGGGCTCGGGCGGTAGCCAGGCCCAAGGTGGTACCCAGAATCAAGGTGGCAGCCCTGCCGCAGGTGGTTCCGGTGGGAGCACCAACGCCGGCGGCAGCCGCACTGGCGGCACCAACGCCGGTGGCAGCAACGCCGGCGGCAACCGCACTGGCGGCACCAGCGCCGGCGGCAACCGCACTGGCGGCAGCAACGCCGGCGGCAGCAACGCCGGCGGCAGCCGCACCGGCGGTACTAGCGCCGGCGGCAGCAGCGCCGGCGGCAGCAGCGCCGGCGGCAGCAGCGCCGGCGGCAGCAGCGCCGGCGGCAGCAGCGCCGGCGGGACCGGAGCCGGCGGTACCAGCGTTGGCGCTGGCGGCACGGGCCCAGGTGGCGCGGGCGGTACCAGCGTTGGCGCGGGCGGCAGCGGCGCAGGCGGAACCACCACCCCGCTCGGCGAGTGCACCAAGGCCGGTACGGTCTCGAACTTCGACGACGGCACCGCGGCGGTAAGGGACGTGACAAAGAGCGGGTTGACCGGGGCCTTGTGGGACGCGTACAGACGCGACCAGCGGCACCATCAAGTTGGCGGTCGAGGACGGCGGCGCCGGCACCTGCGGCCCCAAGGCGCTGCATATCACCGGGGTCCGGATTCTCGGATTGGGGCGCCGGCGCCGAGCAAGACCAACTGAACCAAGGCAGCACGGGCAGCACCACGTATTGCTAGAGGTACCAGACGACTTCGCTGTCACAGCCTACGACTCCCTTGGACTGGAGAGCGATCCATCCGACGAGGTTTCCTACTCGGTTCCCCGACCTCCCGCAGGCAGTTACAGCGGACTGTTCCATGAAAACGACTCACCGAACGCCGCGGGTTGCTTCACGGTGTCACTGACCGCTCGTGGCTCTCTACACGGGCCAGCTTCAGCTCGGCTCCTGGCGCTGCTCTTTCAGCGGGCGGCTGGGTCCGGACGGCGACGCCACCAACATCGTTCTCCGGTCGGGCGCCGGCGCTGTTCTCGACCGTGGAACTGCACGTGGGGACGGACGCCCGAGCGGATGAGATTTCCGGGCGTGTGACCGATGGCATTTGGGTTGCGCCCCTGGCGGGCGATCGGGCCGTGTTCCGAGCCAAAGCCAGACCCACGCCATACGCCGGCAGGTACACCATGGTGCTCGGGCAGGAAGCTGCTCCAACCGTTCCGGCGGGTATTGGTTACGGAACGGGACGCGTCAGTGTCAACGGCCTGGCAAGTTTTGCCGGCAGTCTGGCCGACCGCACCAAGGTCACCCGGCGCGTGCCGCTGTCCAAGCATGGCCTGTGGCCATTCTCTGTCTCGCTCTATTCCGGCCGGGGCTTGGTGATGAGCTGGATTGCGTTCACGAACGAGGTGGACAGTGATTTTTCATGCCGGCAGCCCTGCCAACGAGCCAGTCGCCTTGCATGCCGGACCGGGGCCGGCGCCGACGGGGCGCATACCGGATTCCTTTTTCGCGGCCGCCGCGCGTGGACCGACCGCCGCGCGAGCCTATGCGCCGGTGGTGCCACCAGAACCTATCCGCGGCTCGCTGCGCGAAGACGGGGCCTTTGTTCCCGAAGGCAACCCAGCCGATTGGGATCTGACGTCCTCCATTCCTCGCCGTTGACCGGTTTGCGGCCAAGGGCTCGAACGGGGCTTCTGGCCTGTCTTGGAGCGAGCTGGTATCCTGGCGACGACGATCACCTCCGGCGCCTTGCGCCGGTCTCGACAGCCGGCTGCGTGAGAGGGAGGGAACGATGGCACAAGATTACCCAGACGAAACCAAGCTGACCGCCCGATTGCCAAATCTCGACATCGAGATTGTCCGGAGCATTTCGCCCGACGGAGGCGCCGAGCGCATTTCCATAAGCGTGCAAGCGGCGCCCTCCTTCGAGGCATTTGGCAGGTTTCTGGAGGCGGCCAATCCGTTTTTGTTCTGGATGCGGTTCGCCCAGACCGCTTGGATGCCCTGGCTCAGCGCCGCTCCAGCTACCGTCCCCGCCAGGAATTCGGATCGCCGTCCGACGGAAATCGCCGGGCCGACCCGCCGACGGGATGATGTTGGATGATCGACGGGATCCTTCGAAAGGGGCGCTTGCGCGGGCCTGCGTGCCACTAACCGACGACACGGGAAAATTAAACGAGGGTGAGTCAAACGATCGGTGAATTTGCGCTGCGGTGAATTTTGTCCGCGACCGGCGAAGCGTGCTCCGGGAATGTCAGGCCCGCATGTCAGCGCCGGCGATGCCGATTACGATTTTCTGCTGCCTGGCGATTTCGAGTTTGACGGCGGTCCAATGCCGCGCCGAGCGCGGCCCGTCCATGCAGCGGCCCCGGACCCTTTCGCGCGCCTCGAAATAGGCCTGATCCTTGAACCTCCCGGTAAGGCGGCAGACGTCGGCTGCAATTGCCGCTTTCCTCTGGGCACGACGCCTGATCAAAGCTAGAGCGGGATGAGATTTGGCGGAATCGGGAGATTCCTTTTTGTGGAGTTATGTGATTTAAGCTTCGTGCTGGGGCTGCGAGGCCAGCATGGATGACGCGACCTTATTCAAGTGATCTTCGTGAGCGCGCGATGGCGCGGGTGGCGGCGGGCGAGACGATCCGCGTCGTAGCGGCGGCATTGCGGATCAGCCCCTCGTGCGTTTCAAAATGGTCGGGACGCCTGCGCGCGACCGGCAGTGTGTCTGCGGGGCAGATCGGCGGCTACAAGCCGCGCGTTTTGTCGGGCGCTCACGCCGACTGGCTGTGCGCCCGGATGTCGTCTGCTCCTTTCACGCTGCGCGGACTGGCGGCGGAGCTTGCCGAGCGCGGCGTAAAGGTCGATTACAGGTCGGTCTGGGAGTTCGCCCATCGCGAGGGGCTGAGCTTCAAAAAAAACCGTCGTGGCGGCGGAGCAGACCAGGCCTGACGTCGCCCGCAAACGCGCCCGCTGGAAGGCCTATCAGGACCGGATTGATCGCAGGCGTCTCGTCTTCATCGACGAGACCTGGGTGAAGACCAACATGGCGCCGCTCAGAGGCTGGGGCCCGCGCGGCCAGCGATTGAGAGCGATGGTCCCTTATGGCCATTGGAAGACCATGACATTCCTCGCCGCCCTGCGCCATGATCGCATCGATGCACCTTGGGTCGTCGACGGCCCAATCAACGGCGAACTGTTCCAGCTCTATATCCAGCAGATCCTTGTCCCGACGCTCTCTCCCGGAGACATTGTCGTTCTCGATAATCTCGGCTCCCACAAATCGCATGCCGTCAGAAGCGCGATACGAGCAGCAGGCGCGCGGCTGTTCTTCCTGCCGCCCTACTCGCCAGACCTAAACCCGATCGAACAGGTCTTCGCCAAACTCAAGCACTTGCTGCGAAAGGCCAGCGAGCGCACCGTCGAAAACACATGGCGCCGCGCCGGAGCGCTCCTCGACCTCTTCCCTTCTGGCGAATGCCAAAACTATCTGACAAACGCAGGATACGCTTCCGTCTAAAATCATCCCGCTCTAGGAGCATGACTCAACTTATGAGAGCACAACCCATATTGCAACTATACAGGGCAAAAATCAACTCTGAATTTTGCACGTTCCAGTGGAACTCAACGCGGCAGCCCACAGCATCGACGCCTGGAAGCGATTGATTTTTAACCCTGATGCCAGCCATCAGGCAAAAATAAATGAGGTGTTTTCCACTGAAAAACAGCTGTGGGAAACTCGCGTCCCAAGCCCAATCAGGTCTCTTCGAGTTCAATCAAGGTTCCGGCGCAATCCTTCGGGTCCAAGAAAACGACTGGTTTGCCATGCGCCCCGATCGTTGGCGTGCCATGTCGCCAGAATCGCGCGTACCTGTTCGGGTCAAGCGCTCACACGCGGCAACAATATCGTCGACTTCGAAACAGAGATGATGGATCGCGCCGGTCTGGGTGTTCGGCCGATGAACTTCGCGATCGGAGACTGCGTCCCCGAGCGGTTCGATCAGCTCAATCTTGGTATTGGGGAGCTCGACGAAAACCACCGTCACGCCATGTTCGGGCAAAGCCAAAGGCGCACTCACCTTGGCGCCAAGCGCCTCACGGTATCGAGAGCTCGCGACGGCAACATCCTTGACTGCGATGGCGACATGGTTCAACCGCCCGATCATGCGCCGATCCTCCCGGGCTCGATCACACCTCGACCACCAAGACATGGACCGACGGGCCGCTTGCCCCATGCCGCGGCGACGGCGTTGCGCACCGCTTTTTCGATCGCGACGGAGACGACATCCGCGTCGCGCCGTTTTTGCCGCGGCAAATGATCGAAGGTCTGAAACAGCGCGTCATCGACAATCGCATCGATGGCGGCCCCGTTGCGGGTTCGCGCCGGCACCCCCGCGGTCATCACGTCCGGCACACCGGCCAGATCGCCTTTCGAGGTCACCGCCATGGCGATGGTCACGATCCCGGAAACCGCCAGTTTCTGGCGAATTTTAATTGTTTCGTCGGCGGCCGAAATCAGCGCTGTTGCCGTCTCTGCAAAGGCGGCCGCTTTGGCGCCTCTCCAACGATCCCGGGAGTGCCCGGCGCGAGCTGAACAATGTCTCCATTGCGCGCTCGGACCACATGCTGAACGCCTTGCAATTCGGCGAACGCCGCATGTTCCGCGAGATGGATGTCCTCACCATGGGCGGGAATCGCGATTTTCGGTTTGGTCCAGCCGTAGAGCTGCGCGACCTCGCCACGGCGCGGATGGCCGGACGCATGAACCAGCGCATTGCGATCGGTAATGATCTCGACGCCGGATCCGGATGAAATGATTGATGATGCGCCCGACATCCCTTTCATTGCCAGGAATGGTGCGCGACGAAAAAATCACCTGGTCGCCGGGTGTAAGCGTGACCACCGGATGATTGCCCTCGGACAATGCGCGCGATGGCGGCCCGGCTTTCGCCTTGGCTTCCGGTCGCCAATACGACCACCTTGTCGCGCGGAATATGCGGAAACGCATCCTGGGACAAAAAATCCGGGATGCCGTCGAGATAGCCGCACTCGCGGGCAACGGCGACCACCCGTTCCATCGCGCGCCCGACCATCACAACCGTGCGGCCCGCAGCCGCCGCAGCCTCGGCAACCGCGCGAATCCGCGCAACATTGGACGCGAAGGTCGTTACAACGACCCGGCCGAATGCCTTGCACAATGATTTCCCGCAACGTCTTGCCGACCTCGCCCTCAGAGGGGCTCATGCCTTCGCGCAAAATATTGGTCGAATCCGAGATGAGCGCCAGAACGCCCTCCGCCCCGATCGCGGCGAGCCGCTTTGCATCGGTCGGCTTGCCTATGCCAGGCTCGCTATCGATCTTCCAATCGCCCGAATGAAGCGACCGTGCCGAGCGGCGTGCGAATGGCGAGCGCGCAGCTCTCCGGGATCGAATGCGCCATGGCGATGAATTCGACCTCGAAAGGCCCGATCGTGACCGTTGCGCCTTGCGCGACGACCGTAATGGGAACCTCCGGCGCGCCCGGCTCGGCGAGGCGCTTGGCTTCAGAGAAGGCCGGCGGCGAAGGGCGTCGCATAGAGGCCTGCATCCGAGCCTCGGCCATAGGTCGGCAACCGCGCCGATGTGATCCTCATGCGCATGGGTAATGACGAGGCCGACCAAATCCGCCGCATCTTTTCGATGAAGCTGATATCCGGAACGATCAGGTCAATCCCAGCCAGATCGGGCCCGGCGAAGGCCACACCGCAATCGACCATCAACCATTTGATGCGCCCTTTGCGGCCGAAACCGTAAAGGGCGAGGTTCATGCCGATTTCGCCGAGGCCTCCAAGCGGCACAAAGACGAGCTCGTCATGTCCATCGTTCATTTGCACAAAACCCTTATGGACCGGCGCCGCCCTGGCGTCCGATCCGCAAAATTTGAAAATCGGCTCAAACACGGCGAGACAGGGGTGGAGTGAATGTCACGCCCTTCCCGTTCATGCCTGCTCAACTGTGTTCTCCCGCCTTGGTGACGGCGCTCTTTGGACATTGATCCAAAAAAACATCGCCGGCCTCGACCGCGATCGGACCTTCAGACTGCTCGAGAATGAGCCGCCCGTTGCATCGATTGTCTGAAACACGCCTTCAATGGTTTGCGACGGCCGCTTCACGCTAATCCTGGTGCCAAGACCCGCGGCAGAGCGAGAGCCATTCCGCGCGGATCGACTTCGAAGCCATCGCCTTCCGCCCAAACCTCGAGCCAATGAGCCATCGTCGCCGAAAGCCGCTCGAACACGCTTTCCGGGGCGACGGCCTGCCCCGCGATCAGCGGCCAAGATCCGTCGCCTTATAAGGCGTATCCTGCGGATGCGAGCCACAGTTCACGCCAATTCCAGCGACGCAGGCGAAGCGTCCGTCCGGCAGATTGGCGCTTTCCAACAAGATTCCGGCAAGCTTGGCGCCATCGTAGAGAATATCATTTGGCCATTTGATCGCAAGACGCCGGATCGTCGGCAAGGATTTCGCGCAACGCATGGACGAGCGCGACGCCAGCGACAAAGCCAAGTTCGGCGGCCCGGTGTCGCCGGCGCCGGATCGATCAGAAGCAGGCTTGCATAGAGATTGCCGGGCGGCGACGACCATGCGCGGCCATTGCGGCCCCGGCCCTCTGGTCTGCGCAGATGCAACCACCCAGAGTCCGTCCAGCATCGCCGGACCTTGCACGCGTCAAGGCTTCGTCGTTGGTCGAAGTGAGCTGGTCATGCTGAACCAGACCGGAACGCTTTATCTTGGGCGGCTCCAGCGAGACGAAACAGGGCAAAACCACCATACTTGAAGTTCAAAACAAGGACTGCGCTGCCGCCGTGGTGGCGTCGATGAAGAGCGCCGGGATAAGCAAACAAGCAGCACGACCAGGAGGCCAGTCACCGCAAGCACCGCGCGCAGGCAATCGTCGGCGTGTCGAAAGCCGGCGCCGGCTCGTCGAAATACATGATCTTGACGATCCGCAGATAATAGTAAGCGGCAACCGCGCTCGACAGAACGCCGATGACGGCCAGCGAATAGAGACCGGCCTGGATCGCCGCGTTAAACACATACCATTTGGCGAAAAAGCCGGCGAGCGGCGGTATCCCGGCCAAGGAAAACATCATCATCGCGAGAAAGAAGGCCATCACGCCGTCGGTTTTGGCAAGACCGGAAAGATCGGAAATATTTTCGACGCCTTCGCCATTGACCCGCATCGAGAGGATGGCGGCGAAGGTGCCGAGCGTCATGACGAGATAGATGGCCATATAGACGAGAACGCCGCGACGCCAGCTTCGCCGCCCGCGGCAAGCCCGACCAAGCGCAAAGCCGATATGGCCGATCGCGGAATAGGCCATGAGGCGCTTGATGTTGGACTGGCCGATCGCGGCGAAGGCGCCGAGCACCATCGACAGAAGGGAGATGAAGATAATGATCTGCCGCCATTGCGAGCGTAATCCCCGGAAACGCGGTGAGGACGACCCGCAGCGTGATGGCGACAGCGGCCATTTTCACCGCCGAGGCAAAGAAAGCAGTCACCGGCGTCGGCGCGCCTTCATAAACATCCGGCGTCCACATGTGAAAAGGCACGGCCGACATTTTGAAGGCGAGCCCGGCCATCAGGAACACAAGACCGAAGACAACGCCGAGAGACGGCTTTCCGTCGATGGTTTCGGCGATGCCCGCAAAGGAAACCGTGCCGGCGAAGCCATAGAGAAGCGAAGCGCCATAAAGCAGCATGCCGGACGACAGCGCGCCGAGGACGAAATATTTGAGGCCGGCTTCCGACGCCCGGAGATCGTCGCGGTGGAACGCGGCAATGACGTAAAGGGCAAGCGACATCAATTCGAGCCCAAGATAGAGCGCGATGAGACCGGCCGCCGAAATCAACATCAGCATGCCGAGGGTCGACAAAAGGATCAGAATCGGAAACTCGAATTTGTCGATTTTTTCGCGCGCCAGAAAATCCTGGCTCATCACCAAGGTGACGAGGGATCCGCCAAGCGTCAGCACCTTCATGAAGCGCCCGAAACCGTCGTCGATGAAGGCGCCGTTGAAGACGACCGCCGTGGTCTTGCTCGCCGAGCAGAATAACAACGATCGCGAGGCCGAGAAGCCCGACCGCGATCTCGGTGACCGGCCCATCCGAATCCTTGCCGCGGATCGCCCCGAACAGCACAAGAAAAAGGATGCCCGTCGCCAGAATGGCTTCCGGCAGACAATGGGCGAGGGCCGAATGAAAACGTGCCATTCTGGAAGCCTTCAGTGGAGAGCGAGCGCGGCCGTCTTGATCGCGGCGAGCGAAGCGTCATAGCCTTTGATTAGGGCGTTGATCGAGGCGGCGGTCCCATCGAGAATCGGGGCCGGATGGACACCGTAATAGATCGTCAGAAGACCAGCGGCGCGAACATCGCGATCTCGCGCCAGGAAAGATCGAGGATCGACGAAAGACTGGGCTTGTCGAGCACGCCGAAGATGATGCGGCGATAGAGATAGAGCGCATAGGCCGCCGACAAGATAACGCCGGTGGTGGCGAAGAAGGCGACCCAGCTATTGACCGTGAAGGCGCCGAGCAAGGTCAGGAATTCGCCGATGAACCCCGAGGTGCCAGGCAGGCCGACATTGGCGAAGGGTAAAGATCATGAAAACCACGGCATAGAGCGGCATGCGGGCGACAAGGCCGCCATAGGCTGCAATCTCCCGCGTATGGATGCGATCGTAGACGACGCCGACGCAAAGAAACAGAGCGCCCGAGACGAGGCCATGCGAGATCATCTGAAAGACCGCGCCCTGCACGCCTTGCGTGGTCATGCTGAAGAGCCCCATCGTCACGAAGCCCATATGCGCCACCGAGGAATAGGCGATGAGCTTCTTCATGTCCTCCTGCACCAAGGCAACGAGCGACGTATAGATGATCGCGATGATCGACAACGCAAAGACGAGCGGCGCGAAATAGGCGGAGGCCTCCGGGAACATCGGCAGCGAGAAGCGGATGAAACCATAGCCGCCCATTTTGAGCAGGATGCCGGCAAGGATGACGGAGCCCGCGGTCGGCGCTTCGACATGCGCGTCGGGTAGCCAGGTGTGGACCGGCCACATCGGCATCTTGACGGCGAGCGAGGCGAAGAACGCAAGCCACAGCCATTTTTGCATGGAGCGAGGGAAATGCGTCTGCAGCAAGGTGACGATGTCGGTGGTTCCGGCGACGCCATACATCGCCATGATCGCCAGCAGCATCAGCAGCGAACCGGTCGAGCGTATAAAGAAAGAATTTGAAACTCGCGTAGACCCGACGCTTGCCGCCCCAAATCCCGATGATCAGAGAACATCGGGATGAGGCCGCCCTCGAAGAAAAGATAAAACAGCACAAGATCGAGGGCGCAGAAGACGCCCGGTCATCAAGGTTTCGAGAACGAGGAAAGCGATCAGATATTCCTTGACCCGATATTGAATCGATTGCCAGGACGCGAGGATGCAGATCGGCATCAAGAACGTGGTCAGCAGCACGAACGGAAACGATATTCCGTCGACGCCCATCTTGTAGACGAGGCCGTGGCCGAACCAGTCCTTTTCCTCGACGAATTGAAATGCCGACGAGGAAGGATCGAACTTCGCATAGACATAGAGCGACAGCAGAAAGACGATCACGGTCGTGCCGAGCGCCGCGCGGCGCGCGTTTTCCAAGGTGGCCTCGTCATTGCCGCGCAGGACGAGGATAAAGCCCGCGCCGACAAGCGGCAGGAAGACGATGCAGGACAAAATGCCAAAGCCGAACATCAGCGGACTCCCCGAGGCCACATACCAGGTGATGACGGCAGCGAGGCCGACGAGCATGGCAAAAGCGTAATGATAGATGTAGCCGCTCTGCAGCTTGACGACGCGTCCGGTCACGTCGACGACGCGCGCGGCGACGCCGTCGGGGCCGAGCCGGTCGATGATCGCGCCATCGCCGCCCTTCCAGAACAGCGCGGCCGAGCCAGAAGGCAGGGCGCACGAAAATCATGTCATAGAGTTCGTCGAAATACCATTTGTTGAGAAGGAACTGATAGAGGTGCGGCACCGCCTGCGCGAGGCGCGCCGGCAGGCTCGGCACCAGCAGATAGAACAGAACCGCGACGAGAAAGCCAACCCCCATCAACACGGTGGGAAGTTGCTTGGCGAGCTCGGGAACCTCTTCCCGCGGCTTCGAGGATGTGATTGTCGGCGTCCGAGAAACAGCGCGCTTTTCCAGAATTCGGCACCTCCCTCGCCGATGAAATCATGCGCAAAGACGAGACCCGCGAACAGAGCGCCGACGGCCAACACGCCCAAGGGGATGAGCATGGTGAGCGGCGATTCATGCGGATCGAGTGCATGGCCGTGACCATGCGCTCATGTTCATGAGCTTCGTGGCCGGGCGCGTCGTGGCCATGAGTTTCCTCGTGAGCGTGATGCGTGGCCTCGTCCAGAGCATGCCCGGCGCCGGCCCAGCGCGGCTCGCCGAAAAACGTCAAGAAGACCAGCCGCCATGAATAGAAGGAGGTGAGGCCCGCGGCCAGCGTCGTCAGCACAAAGCCATAGAAGGCGCCGGACCGGTCCGAAGCGAAGGCTGCCTCGATGATCGCATCCTTGGAAAAATAGCCGGCGGTGAACGGAAAGCCGGTGAGCGCCAAGGTGCCGATCGTCATCATGGCGAAGGTGAACGGAATTTTCCGCCAGAGGCCGCCCATGTTGCGCATGTCCTGCTCATGATGCATCGCGACGATGACGGCGATCCGGCACCAAGGAACAGCAGCGCCTTGAAGAAGGCATGCGTGAACAAATGGAAAATGCCGAGCGAATAGCCGCCGACGCCAAGGCCAACGAACATATAGCCGAGCTGCGAGCAGGTCGAATAGGCGATGACCCGCTTGATGTCGTTTTGGACGAGGCCGATCGTCGCGGCGAAGAAGGCCGTCGTCGCGCCGATGATCGTGACGAAGGAGAGGGCCGCCGGCGCCTGTTCGAAGAGCGGCGAAAGCCGCGCGACCATGAACACGCCCGCGGTCACCATGGTCGCCGCATGGATGAGCGCCGAGACCGGGGTCGGACCTTCCATTGCATCGGGCAGCCAGGTGTGCAGCAGGAACTGCGCCGATTTTCCCATCGCACCCATGAAGAGGAGGAGACAGGTGATCGTCATCGCATCCGTGTCGAGGCCGAAGACATGGATCGACTTATGCGGCAAGGCCCGGCGCCGCCGCGAAAATCTGATCGAAGCTGACCGATTGGGTCAGCGACGAAGACCAGGAAAATGCCGAGCGCGAAGCCGAAATCGCCGACCCGGTTGACGACGAAGGCCTTGATCGCGGCGGCATTGGCGGACGGCTTCTCATACCAGAAGCCGATCAAAAGATAGGAGGCAAGCCCACCCCTTCCCAGCCGAAAAACAGTTGGACGAGATTGTCGGCCGTCACCAGCATCAGCATGGCGAAGGTAAACAGCGAGAGATAGGAAAAGAAGCGCGGCCGCGACGGATCGTCGCGCATATAGCCAATCGAATAGAGATGCACGAGCGAGGATACGGTGGTGACGACGACCAGCATCACGGCCGTCAATGTATCGATCTTGAGCGACCAATCGACCTTCGAGCGAGCCAGAGGTGAACCAATTGCCGAGAACCGAAACGCTCGCGGGCGCCGTTCCGAGCGCGACCTTGAAGAACACGATCCAGGACAAGATCGCCGAGACAAACAAAAGGCTCGTGGTGACGAGTTCTGACGGCCGGTCGCCGATCCGCCAGCCGAACGGCCCCGCGATCAAAAATCCCAGAAGCGGCAGGAAAACAATGGCTGCATACATGGGTCGGCTCAGCCCTTCATCAGTTGATGTCTTCGATCGCGATCGATCCGCGGTTGCGATAATAGGCAAACGAGGATGGCAAGTCCGATCGCGGCCTCGGCCGCCGCTACGGTCAGGATAAAGAGCGCGAAAATCTGGCCGGTCAGATCGCCGAGAAAGGCCGAAAAGGCAACCAGATTGATATTGACCGAAAGCAAGATCAGCTCGACCGACATCAAGACGACGATGATGTTCTTGCGGTTCAAGACGATGCCCGCGACGCCGAGCGTGAACAGAATGGCCGCGACAATCAGAAATTGGGAAAGCGAGATCGTCATCAGGTTTTCTTTCCGCCGGCGCTGCGAGAACGCGCCAGCTGTGAACGGCCCGAGGTTCAAATTCCCTGCCTCGAGGCGACCTTGCGGATTTCGACCGCCTCGGCGGGCGTGCGCGCATTCTGCATCGCGATGTTCTGGCGCTTCACCCCCACCTTGTGGCGCAACGTCAAGACGATGGCGCCGATCATCGCGGTCAGCAGAATGAGGCCGGCCGCCTGGAACAAATAGACATATTGGGTGTAGAGCACCCGTCCGAGCGCCATGGTGTTCGTCATGCCGGGCGGCATCGGCGTCGTGACATTGGCGATCGAGACGGGCCCGATCGTCCAGGCGCCAACGACCAGCACGATCTCGATCGAGAACCACAAGGCCGAGCGTTCCGCCGATTGGCAAATATTGCAGAAATCCCTGCTTCAATTCGGCGAAATCGACATCGAGCATCATGACGACGAAGAGGAACAAGACCGCGACCGCGCCGACATAGACGACGACCAGGATCATCGCCAGAAATTCCGCCCCGAGCAGCACGAAACAGCCCCGCGGCGTTGAAAAAGGCGAGGATCAAAAAGAGCACCGAGTGAACCGGATTGCGCGAGGAAATCACCATGAAGGCGGCGCCGATCATCACCGTCGAGAACAGATAGAAGAACAGCGTAGCGACTATTCATCGATTGACCTCGTTCGTCCCGGCTCTCTTGTGACCCCTGACGGACTTGCCCCTCGCTTGGCGTGACAATTTCAGCCTCATCGGTAGGGCGCATCGAGCGCGAGATTGCGAGCGATCTCGCGTTCCCAGCGATCGCCATTTTCGAGGAGACGGTTCTTGTCGTAGTAAAGTTCCTCGCGGGTCTCGACGGCGAATTCGGCGTTCGGCCCTTCGACGATGGCATCGACCGGGCAAGCTTCCTGGCAGAAGCCGCAATAGATGCATTTGACCATGTCGATGTCGTAGCGCGTGGTGCGGCGCGTGCCGTCGTTGCGGCGCGGACCGGCTTCGATCGTGATCGCCTGAGCCGGGCAGATCGCCTCGCAGAGCTTGCAGGCGATACAGCGCTCCTCGCCGTTCGGGTAGCGCCGCAGGGCATGCTCGCCCCGATAGCGCGGCGATTGCGGATTCTTCTCGTGCGGATAGTTGAGCGTCGGCTTCGGCTTGAAGAAATAGCGCATCGAAAGAACGAAAGCGCCGACGAATTCGCGTCAGGAAAACCGCCTTGGCAGCCTGGTCGAGTTTCATGGGTCTTGCCTCAGATGTCTCTCCTTGCATTTTTCAGCTCTGATCTCATGAGCCCAGCCTCATTGCCCCATGCCCGCGCCCCAGCCGGTGAATTGCAGAACCCCGGCCACGAGGACGACCATGAAAAGCGAGATCGGCAGAAACACTTTCCAGCCAAGCCGCATCAGCTGATCATAGCGATATCTTGGGACGAAGGCTTTCACCATGGCGATCATGAAGAAGACCGCGCAAACCTTCAAAATAAACCATACCGCGCCGGGAACCTCGGTGAAAGGGCGAAAACGGGATCGGCGACAGCCAGCCGCCGAGAAACAGAATGGTCGTCAACGCGCACATGGTGATGATCGCCACATATTCGGCGAGCATGAAGACCATATAGGGGGTCGAGGAATATTCGACCATGAAGCCCGCGACGAGCTCGGATTCCGCCTCGACGAGATCGAAGGGCGGCCGGTTCGTTTCGGCGAGCGCCGAAATGAAGAAGATCACGAACATCGGAAACAGCGGCAGCCAGTACCAGCCAAGCAGCCCAAACCGCGTGTCCTGCGCGGCGACGATATCGCCGAGATTGAGCGAACCGGCGCACAAGCAGCACGGTGATGATGACAAAGCCGATCGAGACCTCGTAGGAAATCATCTGCGCCGCCGAGCGCAACGCCGACAGAAACGGATATTTCGAGTTCGACGCCCAGCCGCCCATGATGATGCCATAGACGCTGAGCGACGAGATCGCGAAAATATACAAAATGCCGACGTTGATGATCGGCGATCGCCCAGCCCTCGCTGATCGGGATCACCGCCCAGGCCGACAAGCGACAGCATTCCCATGACGAAGGGCGCGAGCAGAAAGACGCCCTTGTTGGCGCCGTCGGGAATGACCGGCTCCTTGAAGACGAACTTCAACATGTCGGCGAAGCTCTGCCAAAGGCCCCAGGGACCGACCACATTGGGACCGCGCCGCAGCTGCACCGCGGCCCAGATCTTGCGATCCGCGTAGAGAACATAGGCGATAAAGATCAAAAGCACGACCAGCAGCGCGACGCTTTTGATGAGCGTCAGCAGCAAAGGGGCCAGGTTGCGGCGAAAGATGTCATCGCGCATTACTCCGCTGCCTCGCGCGCGAAACCTTGCGCGACGGCGGAACATTCCGCCATCACCGCCGAGGCGCGCGCGATCGGATTGGTGAAATAAAAATCGGCGATCGCCGCGAGCAAAGGGCGCGCTGCGCAAATGCGCTTCCGTCCGCCGCGAAGCTTTGCGATATCAAAAGGCTGCGTCGCGGCAATTTCGTCAAGCTGCCGCAGAAATGCGGATGTGCTGCGTAAAGGCGCGCGCGCAAGGCTCGCAGCGAATTGAAAGGCAATTTGTGTCCGAGCACCTCGGAAAGCGCGCGGAGAATGGCCCAATCCTCGCGCGCGTCGCCGGGCGGAAAATTGGCGCGATCCGCCAGTTGCACGCGGCCTTCCGTGTTGACATAGGTGCCGGATTTTTCCGTGTAGGCAGCGCCCGGCAGGATGACGTCGGCGCGCGCCGCGCCGCGATCGCCATGCGTGCCTTGATAGATCACGAAGGCGCCCGGTTCCACCGCGATCTCATCGGCACCGAGAAGGAAGAGCACATCGAGCGCGCCGCTTTTCGCCATCGACGCGGCATCAAGACCGCCCTGCCCCGGCACGAAGCCGAGATCGAGGCCCCCGACTCGCGCCGCCGCCGTATGCAGAACCGAAAAGCCGTTCCAGCCTTCGCTTGAGGGCGCTCGCAAACTGCTTGAGCGCGCCCATCGCCTGCCGCCTTGGCCGCGAGCGCAAGAATCGCCCGCCCATCCTCACGCGCCAGCGCACCTTGACCGATCAGGACCATCGGCTTTTCCGCTTTGCGAAGGGCTGCTTTTCGATGAGGCCGGCGAGCGTCTCGGGCCCAGCCCCAAGATAAGTGTAGTCATAGGTGAGATCGGCCTTTTCGCCGATCACGCCGACCGGAGAAGCCGCCCTTTCAGCCAGCGCTTGCGGATGCGCGCGTTCAGGACGGGCGCTTCCTTGCGCGGGATTGGAACCGATGATGATGAGTCCATCGGCCTGGTCGATACCCAGCGACCGCGGGATTGAAAATATAGCTTGCCCGGCCGAAACGCCGGATCGAGTTTTGCGCCATCCTGCCGGCAATCGAGCGAGACAGCGCCGAGGCTTTGCATCAGGAGCTGCAGCGCGAACATTTCCTCGACGGCGCAAAGATCACCAGCGATCGCCCCGATCCGCCCGGGCTGCGTCTGTTTGATCTTGGCCGCGATGGCCTCGAAAGCCGCCTGCCAGGACGCTTCGCGCAATTTACCGTTCTCGCGCAGGAAGGGGCGATCGAGACGCCTTGTCTTCAGACCATCGACGATCTGGCGCGTCTTATCGGAAATCCATTCCTCATTCACCGCCTCGTTGATGCGCGGCAAGATCCGCATCACCTCGCGCCCGCGCGTATCGATGCGGATCGCCGAGCCGAGCGCGTCCATGACGTCGAACGATTTCGGTCTTGACGAGTTCCCAGGACCGCGCCTTGAAGGAATAGGGCTTTGGCAAGAGCGCGCCGACCGGACACAGATCGGCGACATTGCCTTGCAGCTCGGAGCGCATCGCGGTCTCGAGATAGGTCGTGATTTCCATATCCTCGCCGCGCCCGGTCGCGCCCATGTCGCCGGTGCCGGCGACCTCCGCCGTAAAGCGCACGCAGCGGGTGCAATGGATGCAGCGGTTCATCGAGGTGCGCACCAGCGGCCCGATATATTTGTCCTCGACCGCGCGTTTGTTTTCGGCATAGCGCGAGGAATCGACGCCGAAGGCCATGGCCTGATCCTGCAGATCGCATTCGCCGCCCTGATCGCAAATCGGGCAATCGAGCGGGTGATTGATGAGCAGAAATTCCATCACCCCTTCGCGAGCCTTTTTCACCATCGGCGATTTGGTGAGGACGACCGGCGGCTCGCCATTCGGGCCGGGGCGCAAATCCTTGACCGCGACGGCGCAGGAGGCCGACGGGCTTCGGCGGCCCGCCCTTCACCTCGACAAGGCACATCCGGCAATTGCCGGCGATCGACAGCCGCTCGTGAAAGCAAAAGCGCGGAATCTCCACCCCGGCCTCCTCGCAGGCCTGGAGAAGCGTATATTCCGGCGGAACATCGACTTCGACGTCGTCCACGATGAGTTTGCTCATTTCAGTCCCTCAATGCGGCAGTTCGCAAGATCGAGACGCCGCTCGATGCGGTCCAGCCGCGCTTCAACTCGATCGATGCGGCGGTTGACCCCCGCGATCGATAATTCCAGATTTGCAATCGCCACGTCCGTTCTCGCCAGCCTCTCTTCGACCGCAGTCATCGCGGATTTTCAAGTCGGCAATATCCTCGATGACCCGGTCAAGCTTCGTGTCGAGACGCCGCAGATATTCCAAGACGAGGCTTTCGGGCGCATCCGCCATGGGCCTCCCTACTCCGCCGCGACGCCAAAATCTTTGACCGGCTCCGAATGCGGATTGGCGGCATATTGGTCGATGCGCCGCTCGATCTCGGCCGGAAATGCCGGATGAGGCCCTGCACCGGCCAGGCCGCCGCATCGCCAAGCGCGCAGATCGTGTGGCCCTCGATTTGGGTCGTGACTTCGAGCAGCATGTCGATCTCGCGCTTTTGGGCGCGGCCTTCCGCCATGCGCGAAACCACGCGCCAGAGCCAGCCCGTGCCTTCCCGGCACGGCGTGCATTGGCCGCAGCTCTCATGCTTATAGAAATAGCTGAGCCGCGCGATCGCCCGCACGATATCCGTCGATTTGTCCATCACGATGACGGCCGCCGTGCCGAGACCGGATTTCAAATCGCGCAAAGTGTCGAAATCCATCGCCGCGTCGATGATTTCATGCGCCGGAACGCAAGGCACCGAGGAGCCGCCCGGGATCACCGCAAGAAGATTGTCAAAGCCGCCGCGAACGCCGCCGCAATGCCGCTCGATCAATTCCCGGAAGGGAATCGACATGGCCTCTTCGACGTTGCACGGCTTGTTGACATGGCCGGAGATGCAGAAAAGCTTGGTGCCCGAATTGTTCTTCGCGCCGAAGCTTGCGAACCAGGCGGCGCCGCGGCGGAGAATCGTCGGCGCGACGGCAATCGATTCCACATTGTTGACCGTCGTCGGGACAGCCGTAAAGGCCCATATTGGCGGGGAACGGCGGCTTCAGCCGCGGCATGCCCTTTCTTGCCTTCGAGCGACTCCAAAAGCGCGGTTTCCTCGCCGCAGATATAGGCGCCGGCGCCATGATGGACGTAAATGTCGAAAGGCCAGCCGTGCCGATTGTTCTTGCCGACGAGCTTTGCCGCATAGGCCTCGGCGATCGCGGCCTCGAGGCGCTGGCCTTCCAAAATATATTCGCCGCGAATATAAATGTAGCAGGCATGCGCCTGCATCGCGAAGCAGGCGATGAAGCAGCCCTCGATCAAAAGCTGCGGATCGTTCCGCATGATTTCCCGGTCCTTGCAGGTGCCGGGCTCCGATTCATCGGCATTGACGACGAGATAGGAGGGCCGCGCCGGATTCGGCCTTCGGCATGAAGGACCATTTGAGGCCGGTCGGAAAACCGGCGCCGCCGCGCCCGCGCAGGCCCGAGGCCTTCATCTCGTTGATGATCCACTCCTGGCCCTTGTCGATCAATTTCTTCGTATTGTCCCACGCGCCCCGCGCGATCGCACCCTTGAGGCGCCAATCGCCGAAGCCGTAGAGATTGGTGAAGATGCGATCCTTGTCTTCAAGCATCTATGACCTCACGATTCTTCCGGATCGGACTGACGATCCAAGCTGGACGGCTCTATGCCGGGAGGAACGGACGCCCCGCCTTGATGCGCGCCGCCGGCTTTCGCCGCCACATTCTGCATCTCGGCCTCCAATCGCTTTCCTTCGTCCGAGATCGCAATCGAAGTATGCTTCGTACCGGTCTCGACGATCGAACCCTTCGGCTTGCCCCACTCCATTTTGGCTTCCTGCTTGAGGCGTTCGCCCGCGGGCTCCGCGGCTGGCACGTCCTGCGCTGCAAATTCAAGGCGCGCCGCGGCCCGATCGCCCGGCGTGGGGGTGCTTTTGCACTCAGCGGACCACTGCGGCCATCGGCTGCCATAGAAGCGACGTCAAGGAGGTGAGCCCGCCCGCCGGCTCCGAAGTGACGCGGCCTTGCTGCGAGCCGATCTTGACCGGACGGCCGGCAGCAAGATCGTCAAGCAGTTTTTCGAAATTCTCCGGCGTCAGATCCTCGTAATAATCGTCATTGATCTGGACCATCGGGGCATTGCAGCAGGCGCCGAGACACTCGACTTCGATCCAGGAGAAAATGCCATCCGCCGTCACCTCGCCCTGCTCGCCGATTCGCTTGCGAGAAGGTTCTTGATGGCGTCGGATCCAGCCAGCAGGCAAGGCGTCGTGCCGCACATCTGGACGTAGAACCTGCCGACCGGGGCAGAGATTGAACATGCGTGTAGAAAGTGGCAATTTCGAGCACCCGGATATAGGGCATGTCGAGCCTTTGCGCGACGTCTTCGATCGCAGGTCTCGGCAGCCAATAATCATTCTGCTTTTGCGCCAGCCACAACAGCGAGATGACTGCGGAAGCCTCCCGGCCTTCCGGATATTTCTTCGCGGATCTCCTCGCATCTTTCCTCATTTTCGGGCGTGAAGGCGAAGCATTCGCGGCTGTTCCTCGGCAAGACGGCGAACGGACATGGTTTCAGCTCTTCGGTGTCATGGCCACGGGAGCGGCCCTTTTCGATGAAATGCATCCGGATGCGCACTCCGCGACAACACGGGCGGCCTCACCGGTCCACCTCGCCGAACACGATGTCGATCGAACCCAAAATCGCGCTGACATCGGCGAGCATCGATTTGCGGCAGAGAAAATCCATCGCGGCAAGATGCGCGAAGCCCGGCGCCCTGATCTTGCAGCGATAGGGCTTATCGGTGCCGTCCGAGACGAGATAAACGCCAAATTCACCCTTCGGCGCCTCGACCGCGCAATAGACTTCGCCGGCCGGCACATGGAAGCCTTCGGTATAGAGTTTGAAATGATGGATCAGCGCTTCCATCGAACGCTTCATTTCCGCTCGGGACGGCGGCACAACCTTGCCATCCTTCGCGGCGACAGGGCCCTGGCCATCCGTCGCGAACAGCTTCTCGACGCATTGCTTCATGATCCGGACCGACTGGCGCATCTCTTCCATGCGGATGACTTGCCGGTCGTAATTGTCGCCGTGCCGCCCGACCGGAATGTCGAAATCCATCTCCTCATAGCATTCATAGGGCTGCGCCTTGCGCAAATCCCAGGGCGCACCCGAGCCGCGCACCATGACGCCGGAAAAACCCCAGCGCCAGCAATCCTCGAGACTGACGACGCCGATATCGACATTGCGCTGCTTGAAGATTCGGTTGTCGATGAAGAGAAGCCTGCAAATCGTCGCAGACTTTCAAGAAGGGGTCGCACCAGGCGTCGATGTCGTCGATCAACTTTCTGGGGCACATCCATATGCACGCCGCCCGGCCGGAAATAATTGGCATGCAGCGGGCCCCGGAAGCGCGCTCATAGAAGACCATGAGCTTCTCGCGTTCCTCGAAGCCCCATAGCGGCGGCGTCAAGGCGCCGACATCCAGGGCCTGCGTGGTGAGGTTGAGAAGATGCGAGAGAATCCGACCAATTTCGCAAAACAACACGCGCAGCAACTGGCCGCGCCGCGGGACTTCAAGGCCGAGCAATTTCTCGATGGCAAGGCAGAAGGCATGTTCCTGATTCATCGGCGCGACATAATCGAGCCGGTCGAAATAGGGCACATTCTGCAAGATAGGTGCGCGCCTCCATCAGCTTTTCGGTGCCGCGATGGAGGAGACCGATATGCGGATCGACGCGCTCGACAACTTCGCCGTCGAGCTCGAGAACGAGCCGCAAAACGCCATGCGCGGCGGGATGCTGCGGGCCAAAGTTGATCGCGAAATTGCGGACCGGATTGTCGCTCATCTTAAATCTGTCAATGCGGCGTTGTCATTGCGGGTTGTTCTTGGCTTTCTCGTCGCCGGGCAAAACATAGTCGATCGCGCCTTCCCACGGCGACAGGAAATCGAACGATGCGGAATTCCTGGGTGAGCTTAACCGGTTCATAGACGACACGCTTTCTGCTGGTCGTCATAGCGCACCTCGACATAACCCGTCATCGGGAAATCCTTGCGCAAGGGATGTCCGTCGAAGCCATAATCGGTCAACAGGCGCCGCAAGTCTGGATGGCCGGAAAAAACAACGCCGAAGAGATCATAAGCCTCCCGCTCGAACCAATCGGCGGCGGGATAAAGGCTCGACAGCGAAGCGACCGGTGTCGCCTCATCGGTCTCGACCTTGATCGCGGATCCGCCGATTATGCTTGGGCGAAAGAAGATGGGTGACGACGTCGAAGCGCTTTTCGCGGGACCGGATAATCGACCGCAGTGAGATCGATAAAGGACACGAAACAGACAGCTCGGATCGTCGCGGAGATAGGTCACGGTCTCAATCAAACGGTCCGCTTCGACCGTCAAGGTCAGCTCACCATAGGCCGTCGAAATCAGCACTGATCGCGCCCGGCAAAGCCGCCGCTATTCCCTCGCCGAGTTGTTGCAGGTCGCTGTCCATCTCGACTTTTCCGATGCGCGTCTAGAAAATGTCCCAAAGACATTTGCAGGATCGCACGATCCCGCATGCGACCTCGGCATTCCAGTGTGGCCGAAATGTTTACCGCTCGATCGTGCCGGTGCGGCGGATTTTCTTTTGGAGAAGCAAAATGCCATAGAGAAGTGCTTCCGCCGAGGGCGGACAGCCCGGGAACATAGATATCCACGGGCACGATCCGGTCGCAGCCGCGCACGACCGAATAGGAATAATGGTAATAGCCGCCGCCATTGGCGCAGGAGCCCATCGAGATGACATAACGCGGCTCCGGCATTTGGTCGTAGACCTTGCGGAGAGCCGGCGCCATCTTGTTGGTGAGCGTACCGGCGACGATCATGACGTCGGACTGCCGCGGCGAACCGCGCGGTGCGAAGCCGAAACGCTCGACATCATAGCGCGGCATCGAGGCCTGCATCATTTCGACCGCGCAGCAGGCAAGCCCGAAGGTCATCCACATGAGCGAACCCGTGCGCGCCCAGTTGATGAGCTCGTCCGCCGTCGTGACGAGAAATCCCTTATCGGCGAGACGGTCGTTGAGCGAAAGGAAGTAAGGATCGTTCGCCGCCGGCGCGACGGCTTGGTGCCGCAGGTTCAATCCCATTCGAGCGCTCCCTTTCTTCCATTCGTAGACGAAGCCGATGGTCAGAACGCCAAGAAAGATCATCATCGACCAGAAGCCGAAGGCCCCGGCATCGCGAAAAGCCACGGCCCAGGGAAACAAAAACGCGACCTCGAGATCGAAAATGATGAACAGCAGCGACACAAGATAAAAGCGCACATCGAATTGCATCCGCGCATCGTCGAAGGCATTGAAGCCGCATTCATAGGCGGACAGTTTTTCCGGATCGGGCGCCTTGAAGGCGACGAGGAAGGGCGCAAGCAGCAAAGCGCCGGAAATGACGGCGGCAACCGCCATGAAGATCGCAAGCGGCAAATATTGGTCGAAAAGGTTCGGCATGAATGGGCTCGGTCTTAGACTGAGCGAGATCGGAATCGCGCGGGCAAGGACGCAAGCTCCCTGCCTCGGCTGGGGCGATCCGTACCGCAGCGCAACCGCCCGCGCAAGAGGTGTTTCAATTTAGCTGAAGTGCAGAGGCGGCTGCCGCACCCGAAAACCTGCGTTTAGGCTTAGGTTTCAGGCAGAAATGAAACCAGATCGCCACCATGCCATTCGATGGTTCCGGCGAGTTTCAATTCCAGCAGTACCGTCCGCACCTCTTTCGCGGAGGCCTCTGACATTCTTACGATTTCGTCAACCGAGATCGGCACGGGTCCCAACAGCTCGAAGACCCGCGCCGCCAAATCGTCGTGCGGGACTACGGCCGGTCTCCTTAAAGACGTGTTCTCTCCCGCCGGCTCTGGATCGACACAAGCTGTCGCGCCCGTGTTCGGCTCGATCCGCGCCGGCGCCGAGGACGCCACCGCCACTTCCGCAAGATCGAGTTCGTCCCACAACGGTTCCTGCGGCTCGGCGCCCACGTCCGGCTCGGAAAAGCCAAACGAAGCCTGCTCGCGCGCCAAGTCTTGCTCGGCCAGGGCCTCGATCACGTCCTCCGCCTTGATGCAGAATGTCGCACCGTCACGCAAAAGGTCATTGGCCCCCTCGGCTCTGGGGTCGAGCGGCGAGCCGGGAACGGCAAAGATTTCGCGGCCCTGTTCCGCGGCAAATTTTGCGGTGATCAGCGAGCCGGAACGGCGGGCCGCCTCGACGACGATGGTCCCCCGGCATAGGCCCGCGACAATGCGATTGCGGCGGGGAAAATCGCGCCCTCGCGCCTCCCAGCCAAAAGGCATTTCGCTGACCGCCGCGCCTTCTTCGAGGAGCCGTTCAAGCAACGCCTCATGTTCGGCTGGATAAATATTGCCCAGCCCTCCGGCAAGAACGGCGATGGTTCCGGTTTCCATTGCGGCTTGATGCGCCCGCGCATCGATTCCTCGGGCCAGACCGGAAACGATGACGTGACCGGCGCGGGCAACCCCACGCACGAGCTGCGACGTAAACGCAAGTCCGGCGGCAGAAGCATTGCGCGAACCGACCACCGCAATCATGGAACGCCGAAGGCACGCAAAATTTCCGCGCACTGCGATCAGCGGCGGCGCGCCAGCGATCTGCCGCAAGAGCGCGGGGTAATCTGGTTCGCAGCGGCCGAAGAATCGCGCGCCCTGGCGCCGCACGGCGTCCAGTTCCCGGTCCACTTCCTCAAGGGTGGCCATGCGGATCGGGCGACCTGCTTGGCCCCTCGCGATCAGGTCCGGCAAGGCCGACAGAGCCGCTCCGGCGCTGCCGTAGCGGCTGAGGAGAAGCTGAAATGTACGGGGGCCGATGTTTTCCGACCGCACGAGCCGCAGCCAGTCGAACCGCTCGGCGTCGTTCAGTTCGACAAGCCGTCCTGTGGGCAACGGCATCAACTGCGCCCGATCCGCGATTCGGTGCCGGCAATGAGGCGCGAAATATTGGCGCGGTGCTTCGTCCACAAAAAGATCGCCATCAGAGCGAACAAAAACGCCGCGTCGGTTTGGCCCAAAACGAAAAGCACGAAAGGGGTTAGCGCGCTTGCCATCAGCGCCGCGGCGGAGGAGTAACGCGTGAGCGCCGCAACAGTAAGCCAAACGAGGCCAAAGGCGAGTGCCGCCGGCCATGCCACGGCTAGGAGGCAACCCAGAAACGTCGCCACCCCTTTACCGCCGTGAAAGCGCAGCCATACCGGATAGAGATGGCCCAAAAAGGCCCCCAGCGCCGCCAACAGCACAGCTTGACCAGATGCAAAATACGCGACGACCGAGACCGCCACCGTACCCTTCAAAAGATCGAGGAGAAGGGTCATCGCGGCCAAGTCCTTGCGGCCGGTGCGCAGAACATTGGTGGCCCCAATGTTGCCTGACCCGATCGAACGAAGATCGGTGGTTCCGGCAAGCCGCGTCAACAGGAGACCGAAAGGAATTGAGCCGCAGAGATAGCCAAAGAAAAAAGCAAAAGCGCTCTGAAGCACGTCGGTAGAACCAATCGCTGATGAAAAAGGACTGATCAACCTAGCTGGCCGCAAGCTAAGCGGCAACCGGTCCCTTTTACTCTTGCGTCCTTACTCCGACCTGTCGCTGGACGCTGACCGGCCCGCCGTGTCCGACGGAAGGTCGGCGGTTGTCGGAAAGCCTTCACGATTTGCCACACCGCCCGAGGGCTGCAGGGTTGGCACCTTACCTGCATCCTTATCTCAGTCATCAGCGGCAGAGCGACCCTAACCGCTTTCATCCTCTCCATGCAAAGTGACTGGGAGCACCATGATCGAGCTAACCGCAGCCGACGGACATAAATTTTCAGCCTATCGCGAGGATCCTTCCGAGGCGCCTAAAGGCGCCGTTGTGGTTCTTCACGAAGTCTTCGGGATCGATCCGCATATCAAGAAAATCGTGGCAAGCTTTGCCGCGCGCGGCTATGTCGCGATCGCCCCCGCGCTCTTCGACCGGGTGAGCCGCGACGTGACACTGCCATACGACGAAGCGGGACTCACCCAGGGCTTGGAACTCAAGAGCAAAGTGGACCTCAAGGATGCGCTTGCCGACATTCAGGCGACCGTCGATTCGGTGAAGGATGTCGGGAAAGTCGCGATTGTCGGCTATTGCTGGGGCGGCTATCTCGCCTATCTCTCGGGCAACAAAGTGAGCGGGCTTGCCTGCGCCATCGGTTATTATGGCGGCGGCATCACAAATGAATTCCAAGAGAAGCGGAAAATCCCAACCTTGGTGCATTTCAGCGAGGAAGATCCTCTGATCGCGCCGGAAGAGATTGTCCACTTCCGGGCCGCTCGGCCAGATGTCAGCGCTTTCACCTATCTGGCGGGGCATGGCTTCAACTGCGATGAACGCAGCAGCTATAACGAGGTAGCCGCTACCAAAGCCCTTGAGCGCACGCTGTTCTGGATCGCCCAATATGTGGAAGGTCAACCGCCCATTCTTCTGAAGAACGCGGGGGCCTATGCGGCGGCGAAGACGGAAAAGAAGAAAAAGCCGGCCGCGGCCATGGCGGATGGACCGCCCGAATGAGTGCCGGGATCAAATGCTCAGCGAACCGATGATCGACGGGGACCATCGTGAGCGTGATCAAGCATGAGTTCGGCAAGAAGAAGCGTCAGTCGGCACGCCGCCTCAGAACGCTGTTAAGCTTGGATGCGCTGCACGAAGCGAATGTCCTGGCGAATCCGGTTCCCTATCTCGAACGGGCGAGCGAGCGCATATTCCAGCTCGAAAAAATCTTGTTCGAAGCCGCTCAGGCGACGGAACCAGTGCCGGGGCAGCCCCTTTCGCGGGAGACGGTTCAAGTAAGCAAGGCGGAATATCAACGCCTCTTAAGTTGCCGGGCAATCATCGAACAGGCGCTCGCCGACCTCGCAACACGCGACGATACATAAAGCCCGTTTCCCTTCGGAACCTTCGCAGGGAAAGCCGTTCAACAAATCATCCGAAAGTCCGGACCATGATCCTTGATCGGATCTCGGCCCGAACCCTGTTTGCAAAGCGTGCCAAGGCACAAACTTAGTTTGCCGCGGGCTGCCATTTGTAGAGATCGCCCCAGCCGCTTTCCGCCGCGCATTCATGCTTGAAGCCAAGCTTCTGGAGTTCATCGGCAAGACCCAGCTGGTTTCCGGTTTTCACACTGGCAAACACCGGAACCTTGCGGTCTTGTACTTCCGCGACCAGCGAAGCCAAAACCCCTTGATCGCGGTGGGTCGGGGCAATTGCCGCATAGGAAACGTGAACCGCCTCACCGTTCCTAAAACCCCATTCGAAATCGTCCCGGCGCACAAGCAATGCCCCAACGACGGCTTTGTCCTCGCCGATAACAATCGGCGACAGGCCGGAGGTGCAGCACGCCATGATTTCGGTTAAAACGTTTTCCTGGCTGGCCTCATTCCCGAGATCAAACGGGATCTCGTTTGCAGCTTCTTTCAGCAGGCCCCAGATGTCTTTTAGATCGCTCAACGCCGCCGCGCGTTGCTTCAAGTCAGCCATGATTTTATCCCCAGAACGGAAAAGAAATAGCTAGCACAAAATGGAGCCCCGCGCGCGCAGAAATCAATGAGGCTTGGACTAAATTTCGCTGTCGTACAGACAGCTTGCGGAGCTTAACATTGCGCTTGGCATGATTGTCGCGTTCGCAACATTGAGCATGACAATCACCCGTGAATCCGGCGCGGCAAGAAATTTGCTCTCATGCCAGCATCGGCTCACCGATGGTCGATGAGTTCAATCAATGAGGATGTCGCATGCCGGTCGCGGAAGGTTTCTTTGTGGATTGGGATGGAAATGCACGCAACACCCTTGATCCGGGAGGCGGATATCTCTGCGAAACCGATCCTGTCGCACGCTATGTCGCGATTACCACAAAGGGCGGCACCCTTGTGCATGAAGGCACCTTCTACAAAAGCCTTGCGGATATTGAGAAGGCTGGAATCAGCGCGTCGCTTGTCCCAGGCTCGCATCCGTGGGGCCGAGCGGAGGACGGATTTTAAGCTGAGTTCAGTCAACAAGGAGATCTGGCAATGCTTCCCACGACCATTCTCGTCGACGAAGCGCCCCGATGCGTCGTGCGCCCGACCGACATGAAAGATCTCAATCGCTTCATTCGCAACGGGAAGACCTATCTGCTGGCTGAAAACTTAACCGGCAAGATTACCCATCGCGGCGCGGACGAGACGGAAGCCGCGCAATGGCAGAAGGGCTTGGCCCTTCATAAAGCCTGGGGCGGCGCGGACGAGGATTTTTTCGGGATCCCTTTATAGACCTCACGGACGATGTGCGCCCATATCGTGGGGATTGTCCGCTTGGTTGCGCATCCAATCGGCGAGCTTTGCCAGCAAGACGTAAATCTCCTGACGGGCTTCGACATCGGCAACGGTCTCTTCCAGCGCGCCCTTCATGCAAAGCAACCAGGCATCGCGTTCCGGCGCGCCGATCTTGAAGCCCATATGCCGCTGGCGCAGCCGGGGATGGCCCTTTTCGGCCGAATAGAGTTTTGGACCTCCCATCCATTCGCAGAGATAGCGCTTGAGAATATTTTTGGTCGGCCCGAGATCGTCGGCGTGCATGGCCCGGATCACCTTGGCTTCCGGCAGCGTCTCCATCCTCCGGTAGAAGCCCTCGACCAAACGGTCGATGACAAGCGCACCGCCGATCCGCTCAAACATTGAAACCTCAACCGCGACGTCAGACATCCTTCACTCCAACCCTGTCATATGCGCGCCGCGGTCCGACAGAACGCGGTGCAAGATCTCCCAATCCGTGATCGGAAGCGAGCAACTCTCGCCGACACAGACATAGGCCGTCGCCAAATTGCCGACCCGTGTCTTTCCCTCCGCAGGATGCCCCGGCGGCACCTCCTCATCCCCTTGGATCCTTTGTAAGACCCGATTGGGGACACAGGAGGTCTCCACCTCCCGCAACAGCGCCTGCGCTCCCTCACCGTCACAGATCGTGATTTGCACGGCATTGAGGAGAAAATCCATCCCCGACAGAAGAGTGGCGAGCGGAACGGCGTGGCGTACGGCCTCCCCCACAAATGCCCCGATCTGCACCTCGGACTGGTCGCGATAGCTAGGCTTGCCTGTCAAATAATAAAGATTCGCCAAAACCTCGACCATCATGCCATTGCCGGAGGGGGTTGCATTGTCGGCCGCATTGCGGATGCGGGTAATGAGATCGGCGGCATCATGCGGCGTCGAGAAATAGCCGCCCCGCTCTTCGTCGCGGTAATGCGCCCCGAGCAGAGCGACCCAGCTCTCGGCGCGGGCGAGATAGAAATCCGCACCCGTCGCCTGATAGAGCGCCAGCGCGGCGCGGCTCATAGTCGCATAGTCGTCGAGAATACCCGGGTGCGTGCGGCCCGCGCACCAGGAATGGAATAAGCGGCCGTCCGGTCCCGTCATTCTGGTTTCGATGAAGGAAAATGCCTCCCGGGCCGCGTCCAGCCATTCGCCCTTGCCGAATGCGCCGGCCGCAAGACACAGTGCTGAAATAGCCAAGCCGTTCCAATCCGCCAGGACCTTATGATCCCGCCCCGGCCGCACACGCTGTTCGCGGACCGCCCAAAGTTTTTCGCGGCATGCGGCGAGTTTCGCTTCGGTCTCCATATCCATCAGCTCCGGCAATTCGGAGCGGTTGAGAATGGTCTTGCCTTCCCAATTGCCGATGCGATGCACGTTGTAATGCTTGTTGAAGAGCGGCGCGTCAGGTCCAAGAACCGCCCCCACCTCCGCTGCCGTCCAGGTGTAGAATTTGCCTTCCTCATGTTCGCTGTCGGCATCGAGCGCCGCGGCGAAGGCCCCACCTTCCACGCGCATTTCGCGCAGCATCCAGCCGACGGTCTCGGCGACACGCGCCGCATAAAGCGGATTCTTCGGTTTCCTGCCAGGCCCAGGTCAAAAGCTCGATGAGCTGGGCATTGTCGTAGAGCATTTTTTCAAAATGCGGGATCAGCCAATCATTGTCCGTCGCATAGCGCGCATAACCGCCGCCGAGATGGTCGTAAATGCCCCCTTGCGACATATGGTCAAGCGTCAGCAAAACTCCATCGCGCAAACTCGCGTGGCCGGTGCGCTTGTAGCCGCGCCACAGAAGGGCCAGCACGGGCGATTGCGGAAATTTCGGGGCTTGTCCCAAACCGCCTTCGACCGGATCGATCAATTCGGCGATCTTCAGACAGATTTCGTTCAGCGTGTTGGGCGTGAGCATATTGTCGGGCGGCGGCTCGGACAGTTTGCGCAAGCCATTGGCGAGAATGCCGGTGTTTTTTGCCACCGTCTCTTTTTCCTGGCGATAAACTCCGGCAACTTTCTTCAACACATCGGCAAATGCCGGGCGGCCGTATTTTTTCACAGGAGGGTAATAGGTGCCGCCCCAGAAAGGCTCGCCCTTGGGCGTTAGAAACATGGTCAGCGGCCAGCCGCCATGCTGGCCGAGCAGCGACAAGGCATTTTGATAAATGGTATCGACGTCGGGCCGCTCTTCCCGATCGACTTTGATCGGGATGAAGAGCTCATTGATAAGCGCCGCCGTCTGGGCATCTTCGAAGCTCTCATGCGCCATTACATGGCACCAATGGCAGGCCGCATAGCCGACCGAAAGCAAGATCGGCATGTCCGCCGCTTGCGCTTTCGAGAGCGTGTCCGAACACCACACATGCCAATCGACCGGATTGTCCTTATGCTGCAGAAGATAGGGGCTCGTTTCCTGCGCCAACCGGTTTGTCACCCCAGATCTCCTGCCACATCCCATTCCGGGCGACCGCCCCGCCAGATCTTAAGCAAGGATCTCACCAACGCGCATGATTGATCGCGTGCCTTCGGCGTGAGGAAGATCGGCTCCCCGGCATGCGAGCCACACGCGCTATTCGTTCATGTTCGGAAGCAGGATTACTTCGGCCGGCGCCGCTGGACCAAGAGCCGCGACGAAATCCAACGCGCTGACCAGCGACAACCCCCCGTCGCTTTCCATCAACACGACCGCGTCTTTCGGCATCCTTGCGAGTTCTTCGATCAATTGAGCGACCGTCACCGCTCCCTCCTCCGCCATTTGCGATCAGGCATCAGAACCCGAAAGCTGCACACCTTTTTCGTCGAAGTTCATGACGACCGGATCCTCCTCCAGCATAATGATTTCAGCCGATTTAAGGGTGCCGTTCGGGTGGTACTCATAGCGATGGGCGAGTTCGACCTCGCCATAAACGACCTTCTCGAAACTGGTCAGCGCGCCCGCCGTGTTGAAATAGGCGCGGATGAACGTATTACGGTTGGAAAGTGCGGTTGCCGCGATTGGGTTCACAAGATTGAAAGGCAGTTTGACACCGGTATAAGATACGAAAAAGCGACAGTCCTCGGACGTTTCCTCCGCCATAATATCCTCCAGACTTTGGGTCGGCGAGCGATCAGTCGGGATGGATCATGATCTCCATGGTATCGTCAAGCTCTTCGAACGGATCCGGCTCACCGTCGTCCTCGACGAGCTCGACACCGGAAAGGCAAACATCGCCCTGGATGACCGCCAGCGAGATGGGCTGGAGGCTCGATTCCTTACAAGGCCCATCGACACAAAGCCCGGTTTCGATCTCGAATTTGGCTCCATGCCGGCCGCATTTGAGAAACTTCCGCTCGGCATCGAAAAATGTTCCGGCGCCCACATTGAGCCAAAGCCCCTCATGCGGGCAGGTATTCACATAGCCGAAAAATTCCTTCGCATTCTTTCGTACGATCACGATCGGAAAAGGCCTGTGTTCTCCGGTCTCGTTGACCCGAAAGAGACTAAATGCTTTGGCCGTGCCTGGCTCGATATTGCTGGCGGCACAGATCACATAAACCTCAGCATCCCCCGATGACATTCCTTCACCTCTATCCGCCGAGTCATTAACCCTTGCCACACCCGCTTATGGGGCACGAACCCCTCGAGCGCCCTTGTATCTCAAAGGGCCGAGAGCGTCCTTGGACCTGCAAGGACCGGATAGTTTTCCCGCAGAACGCGCTCAAGCTTCTTACAAAGGCTGTTGTCGCCGGCTGCGCCTGGACCCACAAAATCGGTTCCCTGATCCCAGATCTCAAAGAAGCAGTGCAGCTTTGCTTCATAATCCGCGTCGGGAATTATGGTCATATCATTCAGCTGCGCTACCCCGTCACTCGTGACTTCGAGGCGCCAGCTCCGGTCATCCTCAACCGAGCCGAGCAGCGAGCTCACATCGGTCACGGACCAGTCATTTTTGAGATCGAATGCCATTTTCGTCTTTGTCGCAAATGGAACACGGATTCTGGACGCGCTTTGCGGACGCCTCCTCGCAAGACCTGCGGTGACACGGCATTTGCATGAAGCATGCCGGATACGCCGGAGCGGTCCCGCTGTTGCGCCCCATCCCTCAAAAATGCGGACGAGCAAACATGAAATTCTACATGACACCTGGATCCTGCTCGACCGGTATTCACATCATCCTGGAAGAGCTGGAGGAGATTTTCGAAGTTTATATCGTGAACCTGCCGGCGGGCGATCATTTCAAACCGGACTATGTCGCGATCAATCCAAAATCGACGATTCCTGCGCTCATGCGCAAGGACGGCAGCACGCTTACCGAGGTGCAGGCGATCGCCTACTGGCTCGCGCGCACCCACCCGCGCGCCAAATTATGGCCCGAGACCCCCGACCTGGAGGCAAAAGCTCTCGAGACCATGGCCTATGTTGTGGACACCATCCACTGCCAGGGCTTTGCCCGTATCTTCGCCACCCCGACCTTTACCCGCAATCCAAGCGATCATGCGACCGTCCGCAAGCTTGGCCGCGACATCATCGAGAAGGGATTTGCCATCCTGAACGGCGAGATAAAAGGTAAACCCTATGTTGTCGGCGATTTTTCAATCGCCGATCCGATTCTCTTTTACGTCGAATTCTGGGCCGACAAGGTCAAGATTCCGCTGCCTGAACATCTCGCCGCACATTATCGCCGCATGCTCGACCGCCCAGCGGTGCGGCGCGTCCTCCGCGAAGAGGGCTATAATCCGGATGCCTTAGGCATGTCAGGTGATATCATGGTCGCAAGCCCGGAAAGAGCGCACCAGCCCGCAGCCCTTTAGGACAGATACCGAATGCGCAGAACCAATAGTGATGAGCCTCGAAAGGAAAAATCATGACCGAGATGGCCACCGTGGACGACCGCAATCAAGATGACATGTCGCGCAAGGCGGGGTGCTACCTTTATGTCGATACGAGGCTTTGGCTGGACAATGATGTGGTGCACCGGGCCGATGGGCCGGCGGTGATTTTCCCCGATGGCGTCGAGCGTTGGTATCTCAACGGGAAAGAAGTGACCCGCGACGTAAAAACCTATTTCTTCCAGAATAAATGGCCGGTCGAGCGCGGCCTCGATACGTCGGAAAAGCTGGCTCAGTTCTCACTACATTTTCTGAAATAATACAAACTACAAGCCGCTCTGCGGGTGGACTTGAGGCGCAAGCGCCCCTTGCGCATCCTATGCGCCGGGGCGCTCTCCTTGCTGCCTTCTCTCGGCGCGCTTACGCTGCGTTCGCCGTTCTCAGCGTATCGACTACGGTCCGCGTCAGGCGAAACACGCCGCGTCCGCCCGAGAGCGGCTGATACTCATTGCCAGCATTGTCGCTTAAGCAATTGAACCAATCCTGCGGGCTCAACGCCGGCGGCCGTTCGCTGATCTCGACGACAGTGCCGTTTGGCGCGAAGCGCACATGAATCATAACTTTTGCCGAATCCATCTCTGCCTCCCAACACTTTACATCCCGGAGCCAAAGCCTAACAGCTCGACCTTTATATTCTCCGTGCCCAGCACTTTGGCCTGACAGGCGAGCCGCGATTTCGAGCCCACGCCAACAATGGAATCGAGCTTCTCGTTTTCCTCGCGCGCGATCTTCGACACGCCCTTGCGTCCTTCATGCACGAAGATATGGCAGGTCCCGCATGAAGCATTGCCGTCGCATTTGTGATTGAGATCCTCTTCGGCTGCCAGGATCGCCGCAAGCAGCGTCGTTCCCTCTACAGCTTCGATCGTCTTTCCGGATGGCATAATCGTAATCAATGACATTGAAACATTCCTCGTTTCTCTGACGTCGTTTGCACGACTCGGTTGGTTTAATAAATCGCCGCCCCCGCGCCGACATTGATCGACGCGTCCTTCATGGTCGCGACGATGAATTCGATCTGATGCTCCGTGAGATGTGAGTGGAACGGCAATGCGACCGCGCGATCCGCCACTTTCTCAGTCACGAGATAGCCGCCCCGACGATAGCCCAACTCGAAATAATGCCGCTGCAAATGGAGCGGCGTGCAATAGGCAGCGGCTTCGATCTGTTCCACCCGCAAATCTTCGATGATCGCGTCCCGGCTCGAGCGTGAAAATCGCGTCCCCAGATGCACGAGATATAAAAACCAATTCACTTCGGTCACATCGGGCGCCACATACGGGTCCTTGATCCCCTCGAAGGATTGGACATAGGCGTAGTAAAGCTGCTCGGTGAGGCGGCGGCGCTCGAGGATCTCGTCGAGCCGCTTCAACTGGGCCAGACCAAGCGCGGCCGAAAGATCGCTCATCCCGGCCTGATAGGGCGCCGTCGCGGTGACGACAACGGAAGAGCGTTCCTGAAGCCGATGCGAGCGATGCCGCCGCAAGGCCACCGCGACATCTACATCATCGGTCACAACCATGCCGCCCTCGCCGCAGGTGAGCGGGGATGGCTGCGAAAAATCGAAAATCGAGGCATCGCCAAATGTACCGACCAGCGCGCCTTGATATTTGGAGCCGATCGCTTCGGTGGAGTCCTCGATGAGGATCAGGCGGTGTGCCTTCGCAACGGCGCGCAAGCCAGGCCAAGCCGCCGGATGCCCATTGTTGTTGCAGGCGACAATGGCGCGCGTCTTCTCCGTGATCCGTGCTTCGACCTTCTCGGGAACCAGCGTGCCAGCCCAATAGTCGATGTCCGCAAATACCGGTCTTGCCCCCGCCAGGCTGATCGCGTGGGCGGTTTCCCGGAAAGAATAGGGCGACGCAATCACCTCCTGGCCGGGACCGATGCCATAGGAGAGAAGCGTAATCAGAAGACCGATGGTGCCGCTCGGCACGGCGACCGCATATTGGCGACCGACATATTCCGCGAAAGCTTGCTCAAAGGCCTCGACGGTCGGTCCAGTCGACAGCCGCGGAGAGCGCATGACAAGATCGACAGCTTCAAGCTCGGCCGTCGTAATGTCGGGATCGGAAAGCGGAATAAACGAAGAGTCCGCTTCCTCGCCGATAATATCGTTCAGTTCGTCGTCAATATCTTGCACGAGATCCGGATTTGTCATGAGACAGCGCTCCGTCGTGCCAAAACTATTCCCGTGGCACGCGCGGGATCCGAGGTGATTTGGGCGCAGTGATCAGCGCTGTTCACCAGATGGATTTCAAACCGCTCGTAAACGCGAAACGGCTCCTCGGTCACATCCGTCGCATCGCAGCAGGTCCAGGAGAGATGCGGAAACCGGCGCCGCAATTCGCTGAATGGACTGCGCATCTGGGGTCCGGCGTCACAACAACGCATCGATCGCCGTCAAATCATCGACACTCAAGGCCATGGATCCACTCTGACTTTTGTTGAAGCAAATACCCGTTGCAATTTTATTGCCAGAATTTCCGTTCGGGATCGGTGTTCAACAAATCCAACAGCTTCCGGCAACCGCAAAGAGGTGCTGTGGAGTTCCCATGTCCCGTTGCGATGATCCTTTCGATAAAGCTGCCACGAGCTCTGCTGTTCGTCATATTGCAGCAAAGCGACGTCGATGATGCCGCCGTCGGCGTCGATGTTGCGCGAACAACAGGGGCTCTCAATTCGATAACCCTTGGCGACGGCGAGCACTTTTGGCAGAACGTAGCGGTATCGCTTGCGCGCCCGAAGTGCGCGCTCGATGCGTTTGCGGTCAAGATCGTTCGGATGGGGAAACTGTCCCACCTTTATTTCACTGAGAGCCGCTGCTTCCATGGCGTTCAATCTCCGCTAAAGCGGTAAGATTTCTTCCTCCAGACAACCGACGACGAGACGTTCGGCGAACTCAACGAGATAGATTGGCGTGTTTGACTCGGTATGTGTCCCAACCTGGACAATCTCACCCGCATCGCCATTTTTGACCAGCAGCGCCTCTTCCGGGAAATCCGGATATGAGCCGTCATTGTGGAGATCAAGAAGGGCGCGCACACGCTGACCCCACTGATATTTTGGGAACCTCGGTTCAATCACGACGCCACCTTCGGTAACGGCAAGTCCTCATCGTCGTCACGCGGTTTCGCCGGCTCAAGCTCCTTGCGCTTCATGCCCACGCGATTGCCGCTTTCCAGGAATTCGACGCCATAGATATAGAACTGCTGCAGAAACGTGCCGATGCTGACGACGAAGCCTTCCTCGCCCTTCTTCGCCAAGATCTCGCCGATTTCCTTGCCGGCATAGGTTCCATCGTTGCGAATGACACGCTTTGCCTTCACCTTCTCACCGAAGCCGAAATAGGGCGGCTCACTGATCTCAACCACATCACTGTCGCGAACGATATTGCTCATGTCGGCATATCCCTCAGCGTTTCCTGTTCACCCACAAGGCGAGACTGCACCATTTCCCGGACCAGCAGATCATCATCGTCCGACAATTCAACAACCTTGGATAGCAGGGACTCGGCTCGCGACCTCGTAACGCACGCGCCAGTCCGCATCGTGCCGCAGCCGCGGCAACAGATCCGGGGCCAGCCGTTGCGCGACCTCCAGTCTGACGGTCGCGTCAGGATCGCCGGCCATTTGCAACAGCCAAGCCTGCTGAATGCGGCGCGCGACCACCCGCCGAACTTCCGCCTCCTCGTCGAAGATCATCCGAACCAGGAGTGCCGGGGTCACGCGCCGTGCAATCACCAGCCGGACGTAATAATCGGGGTCCGTCATCATCGGGATGAGGTCCGCATCCTCCAAAAGCGAGACAACCCGAATGCGAACTTCGCGATGCGGATCCGTGCGCAGACGCAAATTGTAGCGCTTCGGCAAGCGCCGGGCGGCGTTCCATCTGACAGCCTCTTCCGGGTCATCCAAAAGTGGCGGCAACAGAAAAATGTCCGCGTGCTTCGCCGCGATCGCCCGCACCTCGAAATGTGGGTGCGTGACATAGGAATTCGCAACCTCTGGATTCCAATTGAAGAAACGATCGATGCGCCGCGCATAGCGGTCGTTGACGCATGCATGCTTCAGTTCGCAACGTCCCGCGTTCCGCATCGGCAAATGGGAACAGGAGGCGCAGTCGACCTCATTCCCCAGCCAATCCAAGGCTTCGTCGATATCATCAGTCATTGTCCTGCCCTATGCGTTCAATAACCTCGAGCAGGACTTTGGCTCCGACCTTGTCGCTGGGATCGAGCTCCAACAGCTTTTGGATCGCGGTATGGCCTTCGTCCAAATTGCCGAGGCGCATTTGGAGATAGGCATAGCCCTTGAGAGTGAAGAGAAAAAACCGAGGAAGAATTTCCTCGTAGCGGCTGAACAAGGCATCGCCGGCCTTCACCTCCCGCCAATTCGGTGAAAGATTATTGTCGCGCGCGGCCTTTTCCAGACATAATTTTGCGATGTCGAGTGCCTCGCCCAGACGCCCTTTGTAAAAATAAAAACGATAAAGGCCGATCAGCACAGCCGCGTGCCCTGGAGCAAGCGCCTGCGCTTCGCGGAGATGGCCCTCCGCGACATCGTCCAAGTGATAGGAGACCCCTGCTTGCCACAAATGCTGCTCTGCCTCGGGAGGCAGACCACCCCCCAACAGAGCGTCGGCAAGCAAGGCGTCCTCCACCGGTAGAGCCTGCGGCCTGCTTTCGCTGGCTGCGCCGGTCATGCACGCTCCCCCATCTAATGCCCGTGCGAGCCGCATGAAGTGGCCTTCGGATCGCGGAACACAAGTCCGGTTTGCGAGGCCGTATCCGCGAAATCGATGGTCACGCCATCCAGCAGAATCCGACTTTCCGCTGGCAGAAAGAGCTTCACGCCATTGCGCTCCACAATCGCATCTCCCGGCTCCGGCGCCTGCAACACGCTGATGTCGGCGGCAAGTCCGGAGCAGCCGCCAGGGCTGACGACCAGCCGGAAGCCGCTGCCCTGGGTGCCATCGCTGCGCAGCATGAGGCGAATGAATTTTTCCGCCGCCGGAGTTATTTCAAAGCTCATACAAGACCTCCCTATTCCGCCAATTGATATCGCGGGTATGCGTTGTCGATCACACAGGTGTCATCGACCGGACAGACAGCCGCGCATTGCGGGCTGTCGAAGTGCCCAAGACATTCGGTGCACTTCTTCGGGTTGATGACAAAGGTTCCATTCTTCTCCGAGATGGCGACGTTGGGACACTCGGCCTCGCAGGCCGAGCAACTTGTGCATTGTGAGGCGATAATCTTCAAAGTCATAAGTTGCTCCTATTACCTGGACCTTCGAGGGATCGAGGGATTAGGCCGCCGCGGTCAGCGCTCCTTGACGAATTTCCGCATCGCCGCGCACGACGTGCTCGATTTCGCCGCTGTTCACCTTGTCAAGATAGGCCTTGAACCAGGAGATCGCCGACTTCTCGATAAACTCGTGTGCAAATTGATCGACCGGCTCGATCCCCGCCTTGATCAAATCGCTCTTCGGGCACCCGCCGATTTTCGCCACGAATACGGCGTGGCAATCGTTGATGGCGCGAATGATCGTCTCGAGGCTGTCTTCTTCGCCATAGCCGCCCTGGCAATATAGATCGACGCGACGGTGACCGACAAACTTTGCTCCGGCTGTGGAAAGCTCCCAAACCTGGAATTCCTTGGCATGACCGAAGTGCTCGTTGATCAGTCCGGAACCCTTGGTTGCCACCGCAACAAGAAGCTTGATGTCGCTCATTTCACCGGCAAGCGTCGCAAGCTCTTCCTGCTTCGCGGCAACTTTGGCAACCCGCTCCTCTTCGACCTTTGCCTGGTAGGCCTGGCGCGAGTCGAGATCGTAGTTGACTTCCATCGCCATGATCTTGTCGGTCGTGAACTCCGCGCTGCGGTCCTCGCCGAGAAGCCCGACGGCGTCCGCACGGCATTGCCGGCAATGCCGCATCATGTTCATCTCGCCTTCGCAGCTGTCCTGGAGCGCCTTCAGCTCCTGCGCCGTCGGACCGCGCTGCCCGTTGAGGCCAAACACCGTGCCATGCTCGGCGGCCGAGATCAGCGGCATGATGTTGTGGAGGAACGCGCCGCGCGATTTGACGGCTTTGTTGACCTCGACAAGATGCTTGTCATTGATGCCGGGGATCATGACCGAATTGATCTTGCAGAGAATCCCGCGCTCGGTCAGCATTTCCAGCCCTTGAAGCTGGCGGTCGGTCAGCAGCTTGGCGGCTTCCACGCCGGTGTAGCGTTTATGTTTCCAAAACACCCAGGGATAGATCTTCGCGCCGATTTCAGGGTCGACCATATTGATGGTGATGGTGACATGATCGACGTTGAAGCCGGCGATGGTGTCGACATGATCCGGCAACGCCAAGCCATTCGTGGACAGACACAGCTTGATGTCCGGCGCGGTCTTCGCGATCAGCTCGAAGGTCTTGAATGTCTTTTCAGGATTGGCGAGTGGGTCGCCGGGGCCGGCGATGCCAAGCACCGTCATCTGCGGGATGGTCGACGCAACGGCGAGCACCTTCTTGGCTGCCTGTTCGGGCGTCAGCTTTTCGCTGACCACACCCGGCCGAGACTCATTGGCGCAATCATATTTGCGATTGCAGTAATTGCATTGAATGTTGCAGGCGGGAGCCACGGCCACATGCATGCGGGCGTAGTGGTGATGCGCTTCCTCGCTATAGCAGGGATGGTTCTTGACCTTTTCCCAGATTTCGGTGGGAAGATCGCCTTGACCTGCCGCCGATCCGCAACTTGCCTTACCGCTGCCGCCCGATGTGCCGCACCCTTTGTGCTCCGCCACTTTCTGCAAAACATCTTCCACGGTGGCGACGGTCCCGACATTCATCCCCTCGTGCTGTGCTGGCGCTTGCGCTTGCATGTCCGCTCCTCGCTCGTCGATATTCCAAAATCTGGCGTATAGGGAGCAACTCGCGTGCCATTCTAAAGACCCGATGAGCCCACTGAAAGTTCAATGACTTAGTTGGCTATCGAGACTGTCGGTTTGCGAACATGTTTGCCCCAATATTTGAGTCTGTTGGAAACGCGACAAGCATAGGTTCCAGTGCAGAACAAGTAAAAGCAAACAGCGCCGGACTTGATCCCGGCGCTGTACGACATGAGCAACAAGAGGAAGGTCAGGCTGCTTCGGTCAGAATCTCTATCGCACGGGCCAGCGGCACTCCGATGGGCGTTAAGCCTTGCGCGATAAAGAAGCGAACCTCATTCTTGGTCAGGCCATCTGGTTCGACGATAACATAACGCGTCGCTGCCGATCTTTTGGCGACCTGCCGCGCATAGGTGCGCAGAAGCTGATCGTGGAACCGGCAGCCGATGAACAGAAAGCTTCGTTCCGTACGTCGATCTTTCACAATGTCGGGGATGGGCGTCTGGATGTCGATCTCCGTCAGAACCTCGACATAGTCAGCATCCGAGATCAGGAAGTTCTTCGCGGGCGTAACGCTGCCATGCGGCTTATAAAGAAGCGTCGCCCATGTCTCCGCCGCCGTATGATCTGTTTCAACCCCTGCCGGGTCATAAAAGCGATACCAACGGCTTTCACCGATTCCGGCGCGCGTAATCCCTTGGATTTCTCCCCAGCCGGTTTCCGAGGCGAGCGCCGCGCGCATGGCTCCGTCGTACCATGTGTCGACGATCATCGGCAGGTGGAGCGACGCAAGATAGCGATGAAAAGGCGTCGGTTCGACCGGCGTAGCGAAGGCTTGGCCCATCAAGGCCGATAAGGTGGAACGATGCTTAAAACTCTCGATATGCTGGGCCGACGCCCAGGCATTGCCCCTGGCGCGGCGTGGCAGCGCGACCTTGGTCCCGAAGAACTCCGCAAGCGCCTCCGGCGTCATGGGAACTTGAGGATTTGAGAGCAAGGAAATCGCTGGCCCAAGATAGGGAACAATCTTGCCGGCGCGCAAGGGAGCGGCGAGAGCGGCAAGCTCAGCCTCCGCGTCTGCCAGCTTCAACATTTCGGCGGGCGGAGAGATTGGCGCATTCATTCGTCAGGACTCCTCTTCGCCGCTTTTGCGCGCATTCACGGTTATGGGCAGAGGCGTATCGGGCGCCATTTCGGGAAGATTGAGCACCCAACCATTCGCAATGCGAATCCAACCTCCCCAAAGAGTTTCAAATTGGGATTCGACAATCGGCTCCTCAAGATCTTTCTTCGGCACATAAATCGAAAGACCGGTCTCGGGAGAGCGGCGAATCATTACTTTCATGGAGTCCGTTCCTTGGGGTGCGAGGCATCTTTAGGCGTGACCCGCGAACCGCCGCCAACTGGCGTCCGGCCGCGTTATTCGTTGAAAAAACGGACGGCAAAGACCGAACAAGCGCTCGATGCGGTTCGCGACAAATTTGCACGTAGGCGCGATCTTTGTCTGCAAAGGGCGATCAAGAGCCTCTCTCAGCTCGTCCATAAATTATCCTGACAGCCTCGGAACGGCGCGTATGGCGTTAGGCTGGAACGCAGGTATTCGGAACCGGACACACTTCGTCGCATTTCGGCCGGTCGAAATGGCCTTCGCATTCGGTGCATTTCTTGGGATCGATGACAAATGTATCGCCCTTCATCGAGATCGCAGCGTTGGGGCATTCGAACTCGCACATGCTACAGCCCGTGCATTGTGAAGCGATAATCTTATAGGCCATACCCCCCTCCTTTTCCGGGCCACGCCGCGGCGCTCGAGCGCCCCAAGACGCACCAGCCCACCGGCAACCGAGGAGGAAACAGCAAGCGTTGTGCCATTCAAATAAGCTATTGTTTCAGCAGGTATTTTCAGATTCTCGGCAGTCAAGCCTCACAGCTATCGAATGACCGCGTCGGAATCCCGACATGCGTCTGTCGCCGGCCCTGACGTTTTTAGGCTCCGCGATCCGGAGGCCGCGATTTCAGAATTGTTTGATCGGAATATCGTGCTTGCGCAGAGCGTAGCCAATCTGCCGCGGAGTCAAATTCAGCAAGCGCGCCGCCTTGGCCTGCACCCAGCCAGCCGTCTCCATCGCCTCGAGCAAGCGATCCCGTTCGGACTGACCTTCCCCGTGCAAAACGCTACAACTGTCCGACTGAGGGCAGGAATTCGCCTGGGGAGCGACTTCCACCTCGCGCGGCGGCGGCGAAGGCTCCGGCACCGGAGTCCGCGCGACTGGTTGCGGCGCGGGTTTGGCGATGATCTTCAGCGATCCGGATGTCGGGATGGGCCCTTTCCACAGAGTTGAAGATAGACACTCGTCATGACGGCAGGCGAAATCGTCTGCGACAATTTTCACATCCTTGGCCAGCGTGGCTGTTCGCCGCACACAATTTTCAAGTTCCCGCACATTGCCGGGAAAATAACATTCCTCCAGGACGCCTTTGGCTGAGGAGGTCAGGGCCAGTTGGGTTCCATGTTCCTGATTGAACCGGCGCAGAAATTCACGGGCCAGAATGTAGACATCGTCGGGCCGGTCTCGAAGCGCCGGAAGCGAAATCGAGACAACATTGATGCGGTAATAGAGATCGGCGCGGAACTCCCCGCGAGCGACGGCATCCTCGAGATTCTTGTTCGTGGCTGCGACCAGGCGGACGTCGACCTTGAGCGTCCGCATCCCTCCGACGCGCTCAAATTCGCCTTCTTGAAGCACGCGAAGAAGCTTCGCCTGAAACGTCGGCGAGATTTCGCCAATCTCATCCAGAAACAAGGTGCCGCGATCGGCCAGTTCAAAGCGGCCTTTGCGCTGCGCCATCGCGCCGGTAAACGCGCCTCTCTCATGACCGAAAAGCTCGGATTCCAAAACCGACTCGGGCAATGCCGCGCAGTTGAGCTTGATGAAAGGCCCCTTCTTGCGCGGAGAAAGATCGTGGGTGGCGCGTGCGAAAAGCTCCTTGCCGGTCCCCAATTCTCCACGCAGCAGCACCGTCGAATTGCTGCGCGCGACGATCTTGATCTTGTCGAGGACGGAGCGGATCGCATCGCTTTCGCCAATGATGCCCTTCAAGCGTGGTTCGCGCTCCGCCGGGGCGGACTCGGACAGCTCCTTCTCAAGCCGGTGCTGCTCGGCCATAAGGCGCTCGCGATCGCGCAAGACGACATCATGGAGGCGCACTGTCTGCCCAACCAGATTGGCGATCATTGCAAGAAAACGGACATCCTCATCGAAGCGGAAATCGGCGCGGCCATCCCAAATCCGATCGATCGTCAGCGTGCCGATCACCCTGTCGCGCTCCTTGATCGGAACGCCAATGAATGAAACTCTTGAATTGGTCTTTCCCCGCTCGGAGGCCGACCAATCCGCAAACAAGGGGTTTTTTGCGACGTCTTCGATAACGACCGGCATTTTGGTCGTCACGATTTGACCAATGGCCCGTTCGGGAATCCGGTCGAAATGGGTTTTCGCATTTTCCTCATTCCAGCCCAAGCCCACGACAATTTTCGGCGCGCCGTCGGCGTCCAGAAGCGCGATCGTTCCGTGCCGCATTTCGAGGAAACTCGAAAGCAGCTTCAGGACATTCGAAAGGGTTGTCTCGAGGCGCGCGGGAATCGCGAGAATCTTCGAGATCTCATACACGCCATGGAGAGCGATCTCAGCGCGGTTGGAGAACTCGTTAGAGTCGGGCGCGTGATGAGAGGTAAAATTCAAGCCGTCCCTTGTGGAGCTAATCATGGGCATCGCACCAACCTTCGGGTTCAGAGCGTGCCTCCCCAAAACATAGCGTCATTTTGTCGACCATCCGATCTGGCGCTTTCGAAAAGTTTTGCAGGTGCGAAACGAAGGTGCAAGGAAATTCTGGTGCGGGACCTCATTAAGCTTAAAAGCTGCGGGTGCTTCTGCAGTCAAAACGTCACACAGCTCACAATGGGCTAATGCAAACCTGAATCTCGACCGGGCTTGCATAAAAAGGAGCCGATGTGATCAGCGCATGGGCTCCTGCCCTTGCATAGTCGCCTGCGTTTTGTGCATTGATGCCGCCCGCCGCGGCGATGACGGGGCGACCATCAGTTCTTTTGCGGATCTCTTGCACGACGCAGGCCACTGCAAAGGGTGCGAATTTTTCAAGTTGGATCACATCCGCCATAGCTTCAGCCGCCAGGAGCGCGTCGGCCTCAGAGGTGACTTCGACCATGACGGAGCGCTCGGGGGCGCGTTCCTTGAGCTTGGCGATCAGCGCCGCGAAATCAGCGGGTTTATCTAGAAAAGCCCGATGCTCGTCGAAGACCATGATCGTGTCGAAAAGCCCGAGGCGATGGATCTCGCCCCCGCCGGCGATCACGGCGCTCAAAGACAGCTTGCGGGTGAACGGCACCGACTTCCGCGTGCAGAGAACCGCAATCCGGGGAGCGTAAGTTCTTGCGGCTGAAACAATGCCGTCGGTGAGGGTCGAAATTCCCGACGCCCATTCCATGAGCGTTTGCGCCGTCTTCCAGCCGGCGTGAAGAGCGGCCGCCGACCCCTCGACCTCCAGGAGAAGGGCCCCCTTCTCAACGCGCATTCCGGCCGGCGCGGCAAAGCCGACCGATGCACCGAGACGAGATAGCAGCCGGGCTGCCTCATCCGATCCGCAAACAACCAGATTCTGGCGCGCCGCAAAGGTCATCCGCCCCGGCTTATCGCCAATGCCCAGCACCCGCATCGTCAAATCGCCGAAACGCACGTCCTCCTCCAGGAGGATGTCAATTTCAGCATCCGACATGCGCAAGCTTCATCTCCGCAGAAGTTAGAATCTGCGGGCGATCATCCGAATTTGTAAAGAACGCCAAACCCGCCGCGTGGATAATCCCACTCGATCTCGCCGGTTTTTGAGGTCACCACACGGCAGGTCCCGCATTCAACGCAGCCGTCCACCGTGATCTCGACCTGGCCCTTGTCGTTCTGGCTGTAACAGCCTGCCGGACACGTGAATGTCAGCGACAGCAAGGCCTTTGATGGAACCTCATGCGGGCGCACCTTGATGTGCGGGCGCCCCGCATCCACCAGATAGCGATTTTGAAAAAGCTTCTCTTCGACCTTGGTGCCGGATGCACCCACTTCCGCCATGCTTGTCATCGCCATGCCCTCACCAGCTTGAATGCATCTCCAATTAAGCCAGACATCGTCCGGCCTTTGCGGAACGACTTAAGGATCTCTTTTTCCTTCGTGAGCTTGTCGGCGCCGTCCACCCGAAACCAGGTCTGCGCAGCAGCAGTCAACAGCCTCGGATAAAGCCCGAAGACGTGCTTGTTGTGGTGCAGAAATTCGGGGATTTTCTTATATTTCTTGAGATCCTTCATGACGAAGGTCTCATCGAGCCGGCGCTTATATTCGACAAGATTTGCCTTCGACAATTCTTCGCGCCGCCGCTTGAGCCAAACGACCGTTTCGCCGGCAATGCGGCCTGTGGTCATCGCCAGATTGGACCCCTCCCGATGCACCGCATTAACGAATTGCCCGGCATCGCCAACGACAATCCAGCCGTCGCCGAAGAGTTCGGGAATCGACTTGTAGCCACCTTCGGGGATCAGATGGGCCGCGTATTCCTTGCACTCGGAATTGGCCAGCAGCGGTTTGATGCTCGGATGATTTTTGAAGGCTTCCAGGAGGCCGTAAGGCGTCGTACCATTTTCAGCGAAATCGGACACGATGGCCCCGATGCCGACCGAGATGGATTCCTGATTGGTGTAGAGAAAGCCCGTGCCCGTCATCCCGGCGGTGATCGTGCCCATCGCTTCGATGACAACGCCTTCGTTGCCCTTCAGATTGAATCGGCTCTCGATGACCTCTCGAGGCAGAAAATGCATTTCCTTAACTGCCAGCGCCACGCTTTCCGGCTTCAATTCGGAGCGGAGGCCCGAGCGCTGTCCGACGAGGCCGTTCACGCCCTCGCCGAGAATGACGACATCGGCGAACGCGACGCCGCCATCGCGATCGGTCCTGACCCCGATAACTTTCCCATGACGGTCGCGCAAAAGTTCCCGGACCGTTGTTTCACAGAGCAGGACGACGCCCGCGTCGCGGACCTTGCGGCTGAACCATTTGTCGAACTGCGCCCTGATGATAGTATAGCGGTTCGGCCGCTCTTCATTGAAATCTTCGGAACGGTAATGCATGCCGACATAGGAGGTGTCGTCCATCGTCCAAAGACGCTGCTCGATGATATGGCGTTCTAGGGGCGCATCTTCCCGAAAATCCGGGATGATTTTTTCCAGAGCGTTGGCGTAGAGAATCGCCCCCTGGACGTTCTTCGAACCTGGGTATTCTCCTCGCTCGAGCTGGAGAACCTTGAGCCCTTCCTTGGCCATGGTATAGGCGGCGGCATTGCCTGAAGGGCCTGCCCCTACCACAATCGCGTCGAAGCGTTCCTCGATCATGAATGCCTCCTTCAGCCCGCGAGCCGGTTGACCGAGAGATGCTTGCGGAAGGCCTCAGTCAGAGCCGGCAACAGCCTGATGGCATCCGCGACGATCCCCAGATGTGCGAAATCGAATATTTGCGCGTTCGGGTCGGTGTTGATCGCGACAATCAGATCGGCGCCTTCGACGCCCACCCTGTGCTGGATCGCCCCCGAAATCCCGGCCGCGATATAGAGCTTCGGCCGAATGGTTTTTCCGGTCTGTCCGATCTGCCGGTCGGAGCTCATCCAGCCTTTTTGAACCAGCGGGCGCGAGCCGCCATATTCGGCGCCGAGGACTTCGGCGAGCGATTTGACAAGCTGAAAATTCTCGGCCGAGCGCAGGCCCAATCCGCCGGCGACAACAATATCCGCATAAGCAAGTTGGGCCTTGTTCGAACTCTCTGTCGGCGACGAACTGCAGGACTTTGGTGACGATATCTTCTTCAACCAATCCTAGCGGATGTTCGACGATGCGGCCCCGCCGTCCGGGCTCGGGCGTCGGCATCGGCAAGACCCGTGGGCGCACGGTCGCCATCTGCGGCCGATAGTTCAGGGTCAGGATGGTACAAAGGAGCGAGCCGCCAAACGTCGGCCGTGTTGCCGCGAGCGAGCCTTCATCGTCGATCGCAAGCTCCGTGCAGTCGGCCGTGAGCCCCGTAAGCAAAGTCGTCGCCACGGATCCGGCAAGATCGCGCCCCAGCGTCGTCGCACCGAGGAGCAAAATCTCGGGGTTGTAGGTCTTGACGAGATCCGTCATGGCCTTGGTGTAGGCCTCATTGCGATAATGAGTGAGCGCCGGATCGGTCACCGTATAGACGACATCCGCGCCATATTCGAAGCATTCATTGGCAACCGCCGCGATGGTTTCGCGATCGCTGCCCATGATGACGCCGGCCAGTTCGACACCTCTCTTGTCCGCCAGCTTACGGCCCTCGCCTAGAAGCTCGAACGAAACCGGATGGACGGCGCCATGCTCACATTCGACGACGACCCAAACATGTTTGTAGCCTCTAAAATGTTCAGGCAGCTCTTTCTTGGTGCCGGCGCGGCCGGCTGGCGCGGGTGCTGGTTTCGCGGCCTCGGTCATGATTGAGCCTCTTTCTATTGGCCTGCGGAAAATCGCATGAGTTCGCCTTCAAGGGCCGGTTGACGCTTAAAAATCTCGCCCATCGCCTTCTCCGCGAGCTCCTCCATGGACTGATCGGTGGTCGGGATTTGATGCGCCTTTTCGGCCCGCGCCGGCGGCGCGAAGACTTTTTTCACGATGGTCGGCGAGCCGCGCAATCCACATTTGGCGAAATCCGTGATCCCCGCATCCGCGGCACTCCAAGTGACGATTTTCGCCCGCGCCGCCCGGAAGGCATCGTCAAGCGAGCCGCGCCGGATTTCGTTGGCGCCCTCAAGCATTGTGATCAGGACCGGCAAACGCGTCGATAAGACCTGGACACCGCCCTCGGCGCGGCGCTCGACGGTGATACGGTCCTCCTCCGGAACAAGCTCGACGATCCGGGCGACATAAGTAAGCTGATTGAGCCCCAGCCGCTTGGCAACCCCGGGGCCGACCTGCGCCGTGTCGCCGTCGATGGTCTGCTTGCCGGTGAAGATCATCGCCGGCTTGCCAAATTCCTGCTCGATCTTTTGCAAGGCACCGGCCAAAGCGTAGCTCGTCGCCAGAGTATCGGAGCCGGCAAAAAAGCGATCCGTCAGCAAGACGGCGCGGTTGGCTCCAAACGTCAGCGCCTTGCGAAGTGAATCCTCGGCCATGGGCGGACCCATGGTAAGCACCGTCACCTCACCGCCAAAACGGTCGCGCCATCGCATCGCCTCTTCAAGCGCGAAAAGATCATAAGGGTTGATAATCGTCGGCACACCTTGGCGCATAATCGTGTTCGTAACCGGATGAACACGAATTTGCGCGCTATCGGGAACCTGCTTCATGCAGACGACAATGTGCATAGGATCTCACTTTCGCCCTGAAGCCCCCACCACGGTGGGGGCCGCCAAACTTCCACGCGCAAGCTTCGTGCCAACATGCCGCCAAGAACGGCGGGGCCACGAATCGGACCCCTAGAGCATGTTCCGAAAAAGTTGACCGACTTTTTCGATCAGAACATGCTCCCACTCGTTGAACTTGAGCGATTCCTTTTCGATCAGATGATTCCATCTGATCGGGAAGCGCTCTCGCGCGCAACTCTGACAAGGTCCGGCAGGAAAACCGCCTCTGCTGTCAGCTACGCAACATTTTTGTCACTTTCCTTTGTTCGCCACGGCGAGGGAGGTGAGCGGCACGAAAGGTTTTACGGGCTCTGCCTTCGGCTCCACGGCTTCCTTGTGCACCTTGAACAGCCGCTCCTGGATCGGAGAGGATTTGACGAAATCCTCATAGGCTTGTTCGAGATGAGTGCGGCAGAGTGATCGAATCTCCGCATCGGGAAGACCTTCGAAGGCCCCGTCGATTTGGCTCCCCTTTATATATTGCCCCATGCGGCGCAGGATATGCAGCCGCGCGACTTGTACGACGGTGGCATCAAAGGGTACGTCAAGAAAGACAAAGAACTCCTCAGCGGCGGAGAGCTGTCCAAGATCGTCAATCACACTCATCACCTAAGCTCCGTCATCGCAAATGAAGTCGAGGCCGAATCTATTTTTTCTTCAATCTTGCCGGGTTCGTCCGCGGCTTTGGCGCGAGCTTCCTGGACGCCGGAAAGATAGGGATTGACGCGCCCCTGCAAATGCGTGACGCGGGCCTCCAGGAACTCGATCCGATCGAGCATGCGGGTCAGCGCCTCACCGACAGGATCCGGGATCAGGTGATGATCGAGGTCGATGCGGCCATCGCTCCGCCGCCATTCGCGCGCCTCCCGCACCACTCTTCCGGGAATACCGACGACCGTCATGCCCGGCGGCACATCTTCGACCACTACCGAATTGGCCCCAATTCTGGCCCCAGCGCAAACCACGATCGGCCCGAAAATCTTGGCGCCGGCGCCAATCAAGGCGCCGCTCTCCACCGTCGGGTGCCGTTTGCCGGGCGACCAGCTGGTGCCGCCAAGGGTAACGCCGTGGTAAAGCGTAACATCATTGCCGATTTCCGCCGTCTCGCCGATCACGACCCCGGCCCCATGATCGATAAAGAACCGACGCCCGATCGTCGCTCCCGGATGGATGTCGACATTGGTGACGAGGCGTCCAAACCAGGAAAGCAAGCGGGCCGGAAACCTCAAACCTCGCCTCCAGAGCCAATTGGCGAAGCGGTGCAGGATGAGAGCGTGCACTCCTGGATAGGTAAGAATGACTTCAAGGGTATGCCGAGCGGCGGGATCGCGCGCCTTCACGCAACCGATGTCTTCGCGCAGCAAAGTCCAAATTTTGGCGCCGCCCATCAGCTGTCCCGTCCGCTCAAGCGTCTGCGCGGTGATCATCGGCGTCCTCAATCCAAATTGGCATCTGTCGGGAGCGACGATTTCTCGGACCCGGTCGCAGCGTAAAACTCCAAAAGCTCAAGATCGCCAACCGACCTTTTAAGGGCGGAGGCGCGTATGCGGACTTCGTCGAGCACCCGGCGCGCCCGGCTTTCATCGACCTCCAAACCCAGCGAGACCAACGCATTGGTCACCGCTGCCATGCCGGAGTGCTTGCCGAGCACAATGCTGCGGGTTCGGCCGAACCAAGCCGGATTCAGCGCTTCGTAGCACTCAGGGTCACGCAGAAGCCCGGAAACATGGATTCCGGATTCATGGGCAAAGGCGGCCGCCCCAACGATCGACTTCGCCGCGGGGATCGGCCGGCGCGCTACCTTCGCGACCAGCTCCGCCAGATCGGTCAGATGGGTGAGATCGACGGCGGTCTGACGATTCCCAACCTGACCGAGCGCGGCGACCACTTCCTCAAGCGCGGCATTGCCAGCACGCTCGCCGAGGCCCAGCACGCAAACGCTCGCGTGGGTTGCTCCGCCGCGCACAGCCGCCAGCGTATTTGCCGTCGCCAGGCCGAGATCGTCGTGACCATGAAATTCAAGCTCCAGATCGGTTTCCGCGCGGAGGCTTTTAAAAATATCATAGGTCTTGAACGGCTCAAGAATGCCAACTGTGTCCGCAAACCTGAACCGATGCGCTCCGGCCTCTCCTGCGGTTTTCACGACCTGCAACAGAAACCCGAAGTCCGAGCGGCTCGAATCTTCCCCGCCGACCGAGACCGAAAGGCCCTTCTCCCGCGCATAGGAAACAACCCGCTGAATGCGCGAAATCACCTCCTCGCGCCCAGACCTGAATTTGACCCAAATTTGCCGGTCGGACACAGGCACCGACAGATTGACCCGCGTGAGGCCCGTCTCAAGCGCGGCATTGACATCCGCCTCGGTCATTCGGCACCAGGCGATGACGGCCGCATTGCGGACCGTCTCGCCCACGGCCGCAATGGCCTCGATCTCGGCTCTTCCCATCGCCGGAATTCCGGCCTCGATCTCATCGACCCGGGCCGCATCAAGGCTGCGCGCGATCGCGAGCTTTTCTTCGAGGGTGAAGGAGACGCCCGGCGCCTGCTCGCCGTCGCGAAGCGTCGTATCATTCACGATGATGGGAGGCTGTCCCTGCGGCATGATGGTCATCATGTCCTCACGCGTAATTCGAGACATGAAGCTCGGCACTCGTTTGGCGCTCTTGCCACATCGGCGACCGTTCCCGCAGCTTTGTAATGATGCCCGGCAATATTTCGAGAACCCGATCGACGTCCTCGTCGGAATTTTCGCGGGACAGGGAAAGGCGGATGGCACCATGCAGGGCCGTGGAAGGGACGTCCATCGCGCGCAGGACATGGGAGGGTTCGGTCGAGCCCGAGGTACAGGCCGAGCCGGATGACGCCGCGATGCCTTCCTTGTTCATGTTATGGAGGATGGCCTCACCATCGATGTATTCAAAGGCGATGTTGCAGGTATTCGACAGCCGGTTCTGTTCGTCTCCCGTCACGAAACAATGGCCGATCTGCAGCAGCCCCCGCTCGAGCCGGTCGCGCAGGGCGCCGACCCGGAGGCGCTCCTCTTCCAAGTAAGAGCTCGCAAGTTCGGCGGCCTTGCCAAGGCCAATGATCGCCGGGGCGTTTTCCGTTCCGCCGCGCCGGCCGCGTTCTTGGTGGCCGCCCCGGATCAGCGGTTTGAATTTGACGCCCTTTCGGACATAAAGCGCGCCGATGCCTTTCGGCCCGTGCAGCTTGTGCCCCGACAGGGAAAGCATATCGATTTCGGTGGCTTTTAGGTCGATCGCAATCTTACCGACCGCCTGCACCGCATCGGTATGGAACAGCGCACCAGCGGCATGAGCGAGCGCAGCCAGCTCTGCCACCGGAAACAAGGTTCCGGTCTCATTGTTGGCCCACATGACCGATGCAATCGCGGTTCGCGGCCCAAGCGCGGCCTTATAGGAGTCGAGATCCAGGCGACCGCGGCCATCAACACGGATCACGTGAACCTTAATTCCGCGAGTTTTTTCCAGATTGGCCACGAGCGCCAGAATGGCCGGATGCTCGACACTCGTCGTGACGATTTCATCCCGGTCCGTCTGCGCTTCAAGCGCTGAAAGAATTGCCGCGTTATCGGATTCCGTGCCGCCGGAGGTAAAGATGATCTCGTGGTCGAACGCTGCCCCGAGCAGGGCCTGCAAATGCTGGCGAGCCTGTTTCAGCGCCCCGCCGACCTCTGTGCCGAAGGCGTGAGTGGACGACGCGTTGCCGAACTGTTCGGTAAAATACGGCAGCATCGCCGAGACGACCTCGAGGGTCCGTGCGAGTTGTCGCATTATTGTCCAGATAGATCGGTCCCACGGCACGCCTCTTTCAATGCGCGGCCTTGACCCCGCCCATAACCGGAACAAGGCGCACGAACTCGCCCAGCTTTTCCATAATACGGGTTTGAATGCCCTCGAGTGTCGCGCTACTCAATTTGCAGAACACGCAGGCGCCGGTGAGCTTGACCATAACCTTGTTGCCGCAAACCTCGACGAGTTCGCAGTCGCCCCCATCCCGGCGCAAATTCGGACGGATTTCCTCGATGACTTCCATGATGAGCCGGATCCGATCCGCCTCTGCTGTCGGGACTTGGCCTACCTGCTCAGATTCAACCAGCATGACTTTGCCTTCACTTTTTGACGGGCTTCAAACAGTCGCGCGTTAGGAGCCGAATGACTTGCCGCAAGAACAACTCGCCGTTGCATTCGGGTTTTCGAACGTGAACCCCGAACCTTCCAGCGCCACGACGAAGTCGATGGTCGTGCCGGCGAGGAGATCGTGGCTATTCATGTCGACAAATACTTTCACGCCGTCGCGCTCGACGACGGTGTCGTCCGGCTCGGCCTCATTGACGAGGCCCATCATATATTTGTTGCCGGCGCAGCCACCGGCCTCGACCATGATGCGCAATCCGCCAACGGGCTCGGAGGCACCCTGCGATCGCGCTCCGCACCGCTTCCAATGCGCTGTCGGTCAGGTTAATCATTCGCTCACCCTCACTACCGAGGAAACATAGGCGTTGAAGGGCAAGCGGCGTGCCACCTCACAAGAAGCTGTTATTACAAGGGTTTACATATTCTTAACTGTTGCGTTTCCGACGTGTGTCGGGTTTACGACAGGGGTGCGCTTTCCACGCCATTGAGGGAGGTCACGGGGCCAATTGTTCGTCGAGATCCATCCCACGAAAGATCGAACATCGCTTGAAGACTTCCAAGGAGGGACGGACCTGCTTGTGATGGCAATATTTTGCGACAAGCTTTGCCAAGCCCTTGATATCGCGGCCGCTCGCGGCCGGAAATGTTTCGGTCAGCTGGTCCACGAGCGGCCGGTCAACGGTCAGCCCGAATTGTTCCGTCATCACCGTCCAAATCTTGCGCCGCGCGACGTTGTCGGGAGGATAGAATTTGATCAAGGCGATGCAGCGCGACACGATCGCTTCATCAATATCGTCGATGCGGTTGGTGGTCAGAAACAAAAGCCCGTTGAAATATTCAAGGACCCGGAGGAACACGCCGACGACAGCATTCATCTGGATGTCGTCATCGCGACGCTTGATGTAAACATCCGCCTCATCGATGAGCATCACCGCGCCCCAGCGCTGAGCCCGCGTCAAAGTGTCCTTTAGAACGGCCTCCATGGCCGCGACATTGAGACCCAGCTGACCGGAATGAACCCGGTAGAGCGGCCGTTTGATGATCTCCGAATACACCTCGGCCGTTAAGGTCTTGCCGACCCCCGGCGGGCCGGCGCAGAGAACCGTCGTCCCTCCCGACTTCCCGGCGATAATGTCATCCATCAAGATGTCCATTTCGGCCGTCAGTATGTCGATGAGATCGGTTTGTTCCTCGGGCAAAATCAGCTTTTGTTTCAAGTCCGGCTGATAGGCGTAAGGTGTCATATCGTCGACATGCACCCACAAATAATGATGCAGGTCGAGGTGAAACATAAGAATATAGGCGTGGACGGGAATACGACAGAACAGGCCTTTGCCAATGGCGGCTTTGGATTCTTCGACCTCGTCCTCGGCATTGTATAAATTGCTCTTTGCGGCCTTTCTCAAATATTGCCCGAGGATATCTCCCGTGACATCGAGCGTCAGCGCACGGGTTGTCAAAATGCTTTCATCATTGACGAGGCGGGCGGTGCCGCCACCGGAGGCGAGGACGACCACGTCCTTGCGGGACCAATCCACGTCCCGGTGGGAAGAATTTGGATCGTCGGTGTAAAATCCTGTTCCCTTGCCGGAAAACTGAGAGCCGTAGCGGGCGCGCCAGTCGAAATAGCGCGCCTCGGTCTCGTCATAGGCGGCAATGAGCTCGGGGGTTTCCTTCAAAAATCCCTTGGCCGCAAAAATCTCTCCGATTGTTTTACCAACAATATCGCCGGCCGAAATCCTCAGCGTCAAGGAGGTGATCGCGCCCTTAGCGTTGGCCTTAAGCTCAATGAACACGCGCCCTGTCTCATCGTTGGAGGGGGGCGTGTAATCCAGCCTTGTGACCGCATAGGGCAGCGGCCGGCTCGCAACATTGGCAGTGAACATCCAGCCACGGATCGCGTCTGCGACCAAATAGCGCGCGATCGCCGGCAGCACCGACTCCAGATCCTCGGCCGTGAACCTTACGCCGTTGTCGTTGAAGGCTCGCTGGAGTGTTGCGATATGGGCAAAGCTGGCCTGCATCTTCGGCCCGGCATCCAGATATAAACTCTGCAGGAAGGTGAGTTCGTCACTCGAAAGCTGGTGGAACGGGACTTCGACTTTATCGCCAAATCGCAGCTGTTCCTTCAACGGCGAGAGATCCGGGAAGGCCGCGACCAAGGTTTCGACATAGGGCCGTTCGATCTGAAGTTTCATGCTTGTGCGCCTGTTCGTGCGACAGACAAAGTGTCGGTTTCACCAGGCTTGCACGCCTCGCGCCAAAACCGGCAGATCATTTGCATGGGGCGTTTGCGCCGCAGCGCGCAGCCCAGCCAATTCGATGACAATTGAGGAAATCTTCATGACAACGATTGAGAAGACCCCCCTTGGCCGCCTTGATCAGGAGGGACGCCTCCTCAATGCGGTCCTTAAGAGCCCCACTAAGAAGCCTGGCCGATTTGGATTTCGAGGTGACATCGCGCTGAAATTCCAAGCGCAGGTAGCGGATGAAAAACGGCCGCCGGATTTTTCCATCGAACAGGTTCTGACCATCGCGGAGGAAGGGGAAACGACGATCCCTATTCTCGCCGGTTACCTCCATTCCTTCGCCTATCTGGAGTCGGTCACCGGGGTTCTCAAAGGCCTCCTGAGCCCAACGGGAACCTATTTCATGTATTGCAACAACATTGATCTCTTGGCGAAGTACCGCGTCACCCACGACGGCATTACCTTCACCGTTCTGCCCTGCGACGAATTCACCGTATGGAAGGAAATGCTGGATCTCATGAGCATCGACAAGAACGACATCAAGAAGCTCGATACAGCGGGAAAGCTGGATTACCTTCTCGATGCCGCAATCGGCCTAGATGCGAAATATGAGAACATCAGTTATGAGCAAGGACTGGCACTCATGGAGCCGGTCAAGAATCGGAATGAGAATCGTCCGGTTTGACGAGGAAAGGCAGGGAGAAGGCGCTTCCCCTCAGGCCTTCTCTTCGTCCGCAATCTCTTCGTTCTCAGCGCTATCATCTTCCTCGACAAGCGTTACACCCGTGACACAGATGTCATTGTCCAAAATGGTCAGGGCCACGGGTGTCAAACTCCGGCCCTTGCAGGGCCCGTCGACGCAGGTGCCGGTCCCCAGTTCGAACAGCGCACCATGTTTGCCACACATCAGGCGGATGCCATTCGGATCCAAAAACTGGTTTCGTTCCCAGTCGAGATTGACCCCATCGTGGGGACATTTGTTGACATAACCAAACACCTGCCGGCCCCATCGAATCACCACAATGTGCCACGGCCGATTGGTGCCATCCTCCCCGACGCGCATCAGCTGAAACCCCCTGGCCTTCTGGCTGGGAATGTCATTCATGCTGCAAATTGCATAAGCAACATCTGAATTCATTGTGTCCTCGTTCAAGCAAGCTGCCATCTCACATCATCTTCCGTTGCGGGCGATCCTGCGCTTGCCCTTTGCTCAGAAGCAGCGCGTTGGCCGCCAAGGAGAACTCCTGCCAGGCGGCAGCCATGTCCCGCAGAATCGTCTGCATATAGTCCTTCGGCGGATGATGCTCATCCGGGAAGTTCGACAGTGCACAAGACGTCGCGTTGAACGCAACGACATCATCCAGCAAGTTTTGCATGAAGGAGCGGAATGGAGCCTGCACATCCGGCGTCATTGCCGACCGCCCGCGCTCGACCCGCACCTCCTTCATGTCGAAGGGTAAATCGTCGAGGAGGGCCAAGGCCTTGCTATAGATTTCCTCGATCGACCCCAGGATCGCCCGCTGGGTAAGCTGATCCCTCTGCTGAATGGAGAGACTGCGGTTAAGGCGGTGACGATAGCTGTCGAAGGCAACATCGCCCTGCAACACCACCCAATCGCGAAATTGGGCGAGACTTGCGGCATTCATGGACTCGGTGAGGGGGGCCTCGGCGCCGTCGTGGAGGACGGTCGATGGCCCCTGCCCCTTGGCGACCCAGGCGCGTGTGAGTTCACGATCGATCCGCCTTGCCGCCTCGATCGCGCCTTCAAGGTAACCACTCCCATGGGATGCGGTTTCCGAACCGCCTAGATAGAGTTTTCCATCCCACGGGGCCCGGCGCAGAAGAGGATTAGCGAAGCCCGCATGCTCGGTCCTCGATGCGGTCCGATCCAAGGTGCTGCATGTATAGGGCTCCTTTGCCCAGTCCTGATAATGCTGCTCGCCATCCTCAAGCTCCGGACCAAACACCTGAGCCATTTGATTGCCCATGAGCAGGGGCAATCCCCCTTTGAAAGAGTTCGCGTAGCTCCGGTGACAGCGCAAGAAATCCCCCCAAAGCAGGTTGGGCGGCGGTCGAATCGCAGGCATCGAAAATCTCGCCGATCACCGCCTGTTCATGCGTGACAAAGGCATTGCCGGACTTGCCTTCATCCCGCCAGAGCGCGTGTTCATAGCTGATCACTACTTTTGCCTGCGCAGCCATCCAGGTCTCGGTCGCGCGCATGGCATCGCGCACGGAGACGTCGAACTCCGGCTCGAAGCGGATGTTCTCCTCCACGAGCCGAGGTGGCAGGGCAAGAACCACATGGCGCGCCGCAAGCTCGATAAATTGTTCTTCAAATCGAAAAATCAGCCCAATATGATCCCCGCGATTTTGAAGACCTGTCAAAACATGGCCAAGCCGTAATTTTTCCAGGGGCAGGTCCTTCGCCAAACCATCGACCAGGCTTCCCATGCCGCCGGTCAGGCGGCGGGCTCCACTGTGCACGCCTTGGTTTTCCAACCGTTCGGGTGTCTTGTCGGGATCACGGAGGTGCAGCACCGTGCCATCATCATGTTGCGGAAAGTCCGCGAGTTCAAGATCGGCGATGAGCTGCGTGACCAGCGGCTGGGTGTCCGGCCAGAACCAGGTGGGCCCCAGATCAGCCGTGCCCGACCGCGCGCAAGAACTCGGTAAGAATGCGCCCCCCCAACCGGGTCCGCGCATCGAACAGCAGAAAATCGCGGCCTTGCCGATGCAGGCTCGCGGCCAAGCTGAGGCCGCATAATCCGCCGCCAATGATTGCCGTCTCAAGCATTGCTACATCTCCGCAAATCTTCGCGCGGGAGCAACCTTGCAAGAATCGCGCAAAGCCTTGCGGGCCCTTGCTCATCAAAACTAGTGCTTCACTTTTTCACAGGAGCAATTCCTTTCCGATCATATTCAGTGCATTGGAAGTAGGTTGCATTGGATGCATTCGGACGAACCCAAACAAATGACCGACAAGACAACGATCCTTGCCGCCAACGCGGCCTTCTATACCGCTTTCGCAACCGGAGATGTCGAGGCGATGTCCCGGCTTTGGGCGGATGACGACGCCGTCTCCTGCATTCATCCCGGCTGGCCGGCCATCATCGGACGAACTGCCGTTCTCGGCAGTTGGCGCGACATACTCCAGAGCGCCAACTGCCCCGCGATCACGTGTCATGAACCCCATGCCATCATCGCGGGCGACGAGGGACGCGTCCTTTGCATTGAAGCGATGGGTTCGGTGGCGCTCGCCGCGAGCAATCATTTCCGACAGATCGCCGGCACATGGCAAATCGTGCATCACCAGTCGAGTCCAATCGCCCATGTGGAAAGCGGCCCATCCAGCGACCCGCCGCGCGGACAGATTCACTAGAGCATGTTCCGAAAAAGTTGACCGACTTTTTCGATCAGAACATGCTCCAACTCGTTGAACTTGAGCGATTCCTTCCCGATCGGATGATTCCATCCGATCGGGAAGCGCTGTAGCGCCGCGCCGTAATGCCGCGGTTACGCTGCCCAAGCTTGCGCCCGGAATTGGCACAGAAATTGATGCGCATTGCGCGGCATGACAGAGCAGGAGATTCGCCGTGAAGGTTACACAAGCGTTCGCTAATTGCGGGATTGAGGAGCTGAAAGCGCTTTTGGAGGGAGGCACGCTCAAGGTTTACTCGGTTGCGCGGCCATTGACGCCGGACGCCCCCGTCGATCGAAGCGGCCTGTTGGCAACCTTTACCTTCGCTTCGCCCGCCTTTGGCCCGGAGTCCGAGGGACTTGAAACCCCTCTTTTCGTTGACAATCCCGTGCCGGCGAGCAGCGTCGGCACACCCGGCTTTGCGCGCGCTTGCAAAGCGGATGGGAGCGTGGTGGGAGATTTCTCCGCCGGCCCCGGAGACCGCGAGGTTAAATTCAGCGAGGTCTCATTTTCGCAGGGCGCGCCCGTTACTGTAGCGAAGTTCAAATTCATGCCGAACGGGACATGGCCGGAGAAGCCGGAATATTACGAGGCACATCCCCGGACTGGCTATGCCCTCCCAAAGAGCGCGTGAAGCAAAGCAAACGGGTTCGCCGGAGCATGTTCATATCGAGACACATGTTTGTTTCCCGACACGTTCAGGGCTTTTTAAGTTCGCCGCGCTCACGCGGCACGGAGTTTGCTAATTCTTGCAAAGCCGGGGTTTGCCCGGCGGCGAGTGAGCCATGATCAGCTCCGATTACACGGATCATCTCCTGAACCTCGCGGCGGTGGTCTATCACCCCGCAGATGACGTCGATGGTCTGCTGAGGGACTTCGCGCTTGAGTTGATCCGCCGGGGCCACCGGGTCGGCGGATTGGTGCAGCACAATGAGAAAAACGGTCAGGATCCACGCCGCGCGATGGAGCTGATCGACCTGATGTCGGGACGCATGTTCCCCATCAGTCAGGCAAGTGGCGACTGCAAGCTCGATCCGAGCGGGCTCGCCAATGCCGCGCTTGCGATCGGAAATGCGGTGCAAGCCGGCGTCGAACTCGTCATCGTCAACAAATTCTCAACTCAAGAGGCGGCCGGAAAAGGCTTGCGGGACGAGCTCGCCGCGGCGGTCGCTGCCGGGCTTCTCGTCCTCACCGCCGTGCCGGAAAAGCATTTGGATGCCTGGACCGCTTTCACGGGAGGGTTCGGAACGACCCTGGCAAGCGAACGCAGCGTGATCGACGATTGGTGGCAGGAGATTTCATGGCGGACCAGCCGCAGACGCGTGCTCGCCCAGCTTGAAAGATGCGGGGAACCGGGGCCCGGTCTGACGATACCCGACGGACAAAGGAGCCAGGAGGATAGCTTATCGCTTCCAATCACTTGCCGATAATGACATCCGACGATTTGATGACCGCGGAAACGGCATCGCCGACCCTGAGGCCCAGATCGTCGGCGGATTCATTGGTGATCGAGGATGTGACAATAAGGCCAGGCGCGAGTTCGATTTTAACGTGGGCCGTCGTTGCACCTTTCGTCACCGCGACCACCCGACCAGGAAAAACATTGCGAGCGCTTAATTTCATGACATGTCTCCATCATCGAGCGACCGTAGCGCCCTTGTTGCCGACAACGCTTCAGTTTCAGTCTTCGGAGGGCCTAGCGCGCCAATATCTCTTTTTGACAGTCAGACCAACATAAATGCATGTCACGGAGGCTTCCTGCAATGAGTAACACGAACCACGAAGCGCTGGTGAGCACGACGTGGCTTGCCGAGCATCTGTCGGACCCCGACCTGCGGATTCTCGATTGCACCTGGCATCACGTCAGCACCAATCTCGACGGACGGACGCAATATCGCGGGCGCCATCTGCCGGGCTCCGTCCACTTCGACATCGATCATCTCGCGGATAAGTCAAATCCTTTGCCCCATATGCTGCCGAAGCCCGCGGAGTTCGCCCATAAGATCGGGCTCATCGGGATCAACGCAGGCGACCGGGTCGTCGTCTATGATCGCCTCTGCGGCGGCTCGGCAGCCGCGCGGGCCTGGTGGATGTTTCGCGTCTTCGGGCATGACAAGGTCGCGTTGCTGGACGGCGGCTATGGCAAATGGACCAAGGAGAAGCTGCCCACCGAAATGTCCCCGGTTCGACCGGAGCCCGGGAGCTTTACGGCGACGTTCAACCCGGCCCTTGTCCGCGCGCTGAGCGAGATGAAGGCCAATCTTGAAACCGGCGCCGAACAAGTTATCGACGCCCGTGGCCCAAGCAAATTCGATGGAAGCCAGGAGGACGTGTTTCCGCACAAAAAGCTGGGGCACATTCCCAACGCCATAAATATTCCTTGGGGCGACCTGATTGATCCCGAGTCGGGTGCTTTCATCCCGCCCGAAGCCCTTGCGGCCCGCTTCGCCGCTGCGGGGATAGATCTTCAGCGCCCGATCGTGACGACTTGCGGGTCAGGCATCACGTCTTGCGTCGTGGCCCTCGGCCTCTATCTTCTGGGCAAAAACGACGTCGCGGTTTATGACGGATCCTGGGCCGAATGGGGCCTCGCCGAAGATACGCCGGCGGTCGCCGCTTGAGAGACCAAGACCGCGAGGGGAGGCTTTGTCATGTCCGATGAGAAGGTAACCCGTTCGATCGCGGAGGGGACGGAATATGAACTCTTGTCGACCGATGATGGGGCGGCCTTCGTGCTGCGGTTCAAGACCGATCAATTATCGGCCCTTCTTCGGGGCGACGACGCCGTTCGTTTTCTGGCAGATTACGAAGCGCTAAAGATACAATATCCGGCCTGGCACGCCGATCAAACGCTTGCACAGCTATGGGACCAAGGTGGCTATAGCTGGCTCGCCGAACAGGATGGATGATGACGATGGCTACACTTGTTAAGACTACCCAGGACGGACGCAAATTGGAAGTCGTCGGGCTGGCGATCCTCCTTGAGGGCGAGCTCGAAGCCTTCGAACTCATCGAAGTCAAGATGCATCCAAATCGCCGCGCAATCCTTCAAGTCCTGCCGGAAGCCACCCATATGGCGGGACGAGTAGCGCTCACCCAGGAAGAAGCTGCGACCGTGGACGCCGCCTTCAAAGAGGCAGAGGCCGAGATTCTCGCCAGCCCAACCGCGATTAACGAGCGGTTTCGGATCGCGGCCATGTGGAAGGCGCGAGAGCAAGGGATCGAGTAGCGTCAGGCTGCGTTCTCGCGCGGATTCCCCAAGCGTGCCAGCCGTGCTTCGCCATCCTCGGCCCCGAAGCAGTCGGCGAAATCATCGCACTCCGAACAGACCGGGGCGGCGCACAGCGTAAATCCCTCCGAACCGCAGACCATCCGGTAGAGGAATTTCTTCCACTTCATATTGTGCTGATTGCGCTCAGCAAGCCGCGCGAAATGCCTTTTCATGAGCCGTGACAACTCGTCCCGGTTCCGCAGCCCGAGATCCTGCCAAAGATGATGGGGTGATTTGCAGCGCCGCGCAATCACGGCCGCGAGAGGACTTTCCAGGCGCCGGGCGCCGGTCGCATAAATTCCCAAAATATCGCGAAGCGATTGTTCCTCTTCGTCAACCACGAGGGCGGTGTCGGGGAGCATGCCTTGGAACGCGGCCAGGGTGCCGGGAAACATCGCCCGAACCAGGTCCAGGAGGGCTTTCTTTTCAAGGCCCACACCGGCAATCAGGTCGCCGTGGCTTTGCTCAGCCTCGCTCATCGCGACAGCGAAGACCGACGCCACAATATGAAGGTCAAAGCTATCGTGCGCCGAATGGGCGGAACATCCGATCAGCCAACGATAGGCCTCGTCCGCATCCATTCTTATCTCTCGCGTTAGGCGGCCTCGGCCTTTTCGGCGGCATGGGTTTGGCAATTGGTCGGGCAAACGCGCGCGCAGGCGCCGCATCCGATGCAGGCCCCATCGTCGTTCATGACCATGACTTTTTTCTCGACCTCATCATCCTCGTCATCGTCGAGGGAGACGAGCTCGCCTTCCTCGTTGATGCCTTTCAGTGTCATGACTTCACGGCCGCAGACCTTGAAGCAACGACCGCAGCCGATACATTTATCCGGGTCTATGGCCTGGAGAAATTCGGGCTGCCATGAACGTCCGTCGCGAGTTGAATGTGGCATTGGTCGTTGCGCCTTAGATAGTTAGGCTGCCTCAAGGGTTTTCAGGCTCGCCCGTTTCAGTTCCAATTCCGCGAATGCGTCATGGGCCTTCTGCGCGACGCTCAGGATCTGCTCCCAATTCACCGGGAGTTCTTCCGACAAATCATGCAGATCCATTTTGGCCTGGATGGCTTTGGCGGAGAGTTTCTTGATTTCCGCTTTCAAAGTCTCGACGTCGCTCATGTTTGCGTCCCTGTTCAATATTTGGCCACATCCGGAAATTTGTTGATCATTTCAACACCGGAAGCGACGTATTTGTCTCCCTCTTCAGCGAGTTTGCCGAGATTGTCGAAGCCGAAGCGATGCACATCGCGCAATTGCTTGTTGACGACGATGAGGCGACCACCAATGAGGACCATGCGTCCAAAGCCTTCATGGCTCATCTTCAGCATTGGCGAAATCATGACGCCTGTCGCGCGCTCGATGGAGAGGGCGACCGCATTGAAGAAGAGCTCCATTCGCCAAATGGTATCCGGGTCCGGATCGCCAATGATCGGCAATGCCCTGCGCGCTGCCTTGTCAATGATGTAGGGTTCCAGCAGGTCCAGATCGGCCTTTCCGTCCCAGGTGCCATGGGTATCCTGCGCCCGCCATAATTTGATCAGCTCCTTCACAAAAGGAGCCTCGGCAGCCGGATTACTATCGATCACTGCAGCTACTTCAGCCATTTCATGCCTCATTCATCGAAATCAAGAGTTCTCTCTTTGCCTTTCGACAAAGCCTTGCGGAGCCAGGGAGGCGGCGTGCCTTTCAAGACATCCTCAAGTTTCAGCAGAAGGTTTGAGATTTCCTCCGGCTCATTGACCTTCATGGGGTGAATGTTGTTTGCCACAACCCGCGCCGCACCCGAGCCGCCGATAGCCGCCACATAGAGAATGGCGCAATCCTTGATCGCCTCGATCTTCGGCGCGAGCTTGTCCTCGTTGCCATCCTCTTTGAGGTCTCCATCAAATTGAATAGCTTCGAGGAATTGATGCCCTTCGGGACCAATCTCATAGATCGCAATATTCTTGGCCCAGCCGAAGTGCGCGTCGACGCGCTTCAAGTCTTGGGTAGCAAATGCGATTTTCATCAGCCTTCCACCTCTCCTCTGTCGCTAATGGGTCGATACACCCGTTGCGGCATCCGCTGCCAAGCCGGCCGGCGTCCGCCACGTGTCTGGTGTCGGCTCATGATTTTCCTCGCCATCCGCAATGATCAGATTGCTGAGACCGAAAATAAGATCGCGCGTGCCCCGATAGCCGACCGAAACAAGATGCCCGGCACCCAGTCGGTCAAACATCGGCAGCCCCATGCGATAGAAGGGAATTTTCAAGCGCTCGGCGCCTTGGCGGCCATGCGAGTGCGTGATCAGCAGATCGCACCCCTTGTCTTTTGCGAGGGTCTCCAGATCCTCGAGATCGCCGATCAGCACCTCGTCCGACGGCGACGCGCTCCAGCAACGGCGACTGCGGTGGTCGTCACCGCGGCGGTGACTTTGGTGCCCATCTCGTGCAACATGCTGCTGATGTCGAACAGCAGGTCGGGCTCGGCGCCGATTGCGAGCTTGCGGCCGCCCAAATGGAAATGTCCGTCGAGCATTGCATCGACGAGCTGGCCGCGCTGCCGCCGGTATTTCATCGGCACCGGCTTGCCGCTGATGCGTGCTCAGAAACATGATGAAATCATCATTGGGAGAAAGACCGCACAGACGATCGAAGAGCTTGTAAGGAACGCCCGCCTTCTTCTCCATCGCTTCGCGCGGCTCGGCGCATCTGTTCGCCGATCGCGATCGTCCAGGACGCATAGCCCATTGTCGCGACTTCTTCCACGCCGATTCCCACCAATGGTCGTCGGGGTGAACTCATCCGGAATATGCCCGTCGAGCGATCCACCCAAATCGGGCAGAAACGATGGCTCAAGCCCGAAATCCTCGATGATCGTGCGCAGTTCGTCGATATCGCCGGGAGTCAAATGGCATCCGGGCAAGACGTTGACCCGGCTCGGCATCCCTACGCGCCGCATTGCCCGGCTTGTCGACAAGCACCTCGACCATTCTGGCGACGGTTTTCTCCCAGCCGTCCTGAAACGCATCCTTGAAATCGGGCGTCGAGACATAAACCATCGGAAATCTGGCGAGATCCGGATATTTTTCGCGAATAAGCTTGATATATCCTTCGACGTCATCGCCTTTGGTTTCCGTCACACCCGTCGAGCAAATCCCGATCAATTCCGGCTTGGCCCTGATTGTAGATATTAAGGATCGCCTGCTCGACGTTTTCGAGCCCGCCAAGAACAGTGGCCACCTCGCTCATCGCGGTTGTTTGCAGCGGAATGGCTTCCTTGAAATGCCGCACGAACAGGACCAACCCGAAGGACGTACAGCCCTGCGACCCATGCAGCAACGGCATGGCGCCCCGCAAGCCCATGAAGGCAAGCGCGCCGCCGATCGGCTGGCTCATCTTCAAAGGATTAACGGCACACGCCTTCTTGCCGATTGTCACCTTAGCCATCGTTTCACTCCGCGGCGGCAAGGGCTGGAATGGAGAGGATGTCTTCGGGCCTTGAAAGGCTGGCGAGGATTTCCTCGACCGCCCGGCGCAGGCGCCGCAGCCGCCCGAAGCATTGGTCTTTTCCCTGACCCCCTCGACCGTGTCTAAAGCGTAAGCGGCATGGCGTCTTCGATCGTGCCAAGGTCGACGCTCTTGCAATTGCAGATTTTTTTGGCGCGCCGGGCCTTTTCGGCAAGTTCCGGATTGGCGGCCAGCGCCGCCGCCTCGGCGTCCAACTGCGCGATCGCTTTGGCTTGCCAATTATTGGCCGGATTCTCCCAAGGCGCGGGCTTACGGACCTGCTCCCAGATCGGATTGAAGAGAGCCTTGTCGATTTCCTCGACGAGCCTCACCATGCCGACATAGCCCATATAGGCGTGGTGGCGCTCCTGATTAATATCAAGCCAGGGCATCGAGGCCTTCAGCGCCACGAATTGCGAACGGCCTCCGGACAACATGATATCGGCGCGCGCATCCTTCAACATTTTGTACATTTCACGCGGCGCCATATCGTCGATCATATGGGCGTCTTGCCCCATGAGTTCCTTGATCCGCTCTTTGTCTTCCTTCGTCGATTTCTTGACGCTGGTGCCGACCAGTTCGAGCCCAGCCTCTTGCAGGGCAGCGAGAACCGACCAGGATTTCACGCCGCCCGTGATGAGCAGAACCTTTTTGCCCTCGAAACGCGGCTTATACGGTGCGATGGCGGCCCACGCCCGCGCTTCTTCGCGGGCGATGACGGCTTCGGTGCGGCCGATCAATTCATCGGGGGCGCCCCGCTCAACCAGCATCCGCGCAATCTCGCGCAGGGAGTCGCTGGAATCGGTGATCCCGTAAAAGGACCCTTCAAAAAACGGAATCCCGTAGCGCTCCTCCATCTTCCGCGCGACGTTAATCATCGCTTTGGAGCAGACCATCATCGATGCGCGCGCGCGATGGGAATAGGCGACCTCGCGATAGCGCCCATCTCCGGAGATGCAGGAAAGAATCCGAATCCCCAATTCATCGAGAAGCGGTTTGACCTGCCACAACTCTCCGGAAAGATTATATTCCCCAATAATGTTGAGGTCATAGGGAGTGGTATAGTCCGGTTCTTCGGTGCCGATCACATGTTCGAGGAGGGCCTCGCCGGCGAGTTTGTTGCCGAGGTTCTTCGGTCCAACGAAACCGGGTGAGTTGATCGGAATGACGGGCTTGCCGAATTTTTCGCGGGCCGCCTTGCAAACGGCGTCGATATCATCGCCGATCATCGCAGGCACGCAGGTCTGATAAACAAATACCGCCGGCGGATTATATTTCTCGATGATTTCCTTGATCGCTTTATAGAGCCGTTTTTCGCCGCCGAACACGACATCCGTTTCATTGATGTCGGTCGTAAAGCCGGTTCTCCAGATATTGGACCCGGACGATTTCGCGCCGCGATTGTCCCAGGAATTGCCCTCGCAGGCGATCGGCCCGTGAACGAGATGCGCCACATCGGTGAGGGGCTGCAAGGGCGATCTTCGCGCCGTCGAATGCGCAGCCGCCGGCGGCGCCGCCCGGCTGCAGCTGCTTCGTGCACCCTTTTTTTCGCTCGGCCTCCGATTTGTTCGCGTTCTTGCCGCAGCCCGGCTCGTTAAAAACTCCCTGGATCGTGGCCGATAGCGAACTCATTCGTGCCTCCTAGCTCCATCGTGGCGAACCGCGATGTGCCCGCGACGAACAATTTATGATCTTCTTTCAAGACTGCGCCCGCCGCCGATTCCCGGCTCATTCTCCTGGATCGGCGGCGGAAACCCTGTCACGCCCCCATCAGCGAATAATATCGAAGCTGAAGTCGGTCTTGGCCGGAACGATCGTGTTTTTGTCGATCTCGTCAAAGATTTTGTCGAGGATCCACACCAGACACATTCATGCCGCCTTGATAGCCCCACACCGGATAGCGATGGTGATGATGGCGATCGAAGACCGGGAATCCAATGCGGATCAGTGGAGTGCCCGTATCCCGCTCCAGATATTTTCCGTAGGTGTTGCCGATCAGGAAGTCGACGGGCTCGGTAAACAGGAGCGACCGCATATGCCAGAGATCCTTACCGGGATAAACGTGGCAATTCTTTCCAAAAGGCGAACTATCGAAGAGCGCCTGAACCTTCGCTTCCCAAGTCTTGCCGCCGTTCGTGGCAAGCACATGCGTTGGCTCCGCGCCGAGTTCGAGCAAGAAGCCCGCAAGACCGAGGCAGAGATCGGGATCGCCATAGATCGCGAACTTTTTGCCGTGAATATGCGCGCTTGAGTCCGCGATCGCATCGACGAGACGGCCGCGCTCCCTCGCGATCGCCTCCGGGAATCGCCTTCCCGGTGATCCGCGATACTTCCATGAGGAATTTGTCGGTGGCTGTGACGCCGATTGGATGATTGAACGCCAACACCTCATGACCATGCGCGGCGATGAGGGGCAGTGTCTTCTCGGTGCAGAACTCCTGCATCGAAATGGTTGCCTTCGCGTGGACGGCATTCGGCTGCTTCTTCAAGCGTGGTGCCGCCATCATACATGCGGAACTCGCCATCCGTCGGCGTGTCCCAAACGTCGCTGTTATCGGCCAGAATGGTGTGCTCGACGCCCATCAGATTGAACAGACGCTTGATCTCGCGAATGTTTCCGACCGTGTAGCCATCAAAGCCTCCGATGAAATTGATCTTCTCATTGGGCTTGGCGCTCAAGCTTCGGCGCGGTGCCGGCTTTGCCATCCCAGAAATGTTCGAAGATTCCCTTCAACACATTGTCGTAGCCGGTGATATGGCTTCCGACAAAGGCGGGCGTATGGGCGAAAGGCACATCATAATCTGCTGGCACGGAGCCCTTCTCTTTCGACGTTTTGATGAAGGCGTTAAGGTCGTCGCCAATCACTTCCGCCATGCAGGTGGTGGAAACTGAAATCATCTTGGGCTTGTACATATGATAGGTGTTGGCAAGCCCGTCGATCATATTGTTGAGGCCGCCGAAGACCGCCGCATCCTCGGTCATCGAGGAGGATACGCAGGAGCTCGGTTCCTTGAAGTGGCGAGAGAAGTGGCTGCGGTAATACGCAACGCAGCCTTGCGACCCATGGACGAAAGGGAATGGTTTTTTCAAAGCCAACCGCCGCAAACACCGCGCCGAGCGGCTGACAGGCCTTGGCAGGATTGACGGTCAGCGCTTCGCGAGCGAAGTTTTTCTCCCGATATTCGGGTGTCTTGGCCCATTCGCGAACCCGCTCCACCTCAGCCGGATCGCGTGGATTCTCGAACATCTTCTTCTTGTTCGCCAGCATCTGCTGGTATTCCGGACCCCGGAATAGCTCGAAGTGATCGAGCACGTGATCGGCGTTCTGGGTCATAATGAAGCCCTTTTCAATTGTCCTATGCGAGAGTTATGTCCTGGCTCTCCCCACGGAGGAGAGCCAGGTCACGAAGCCTATTCAGCAGCGAGCATTGTCGGCTCGGGAGATGCCTTCCACGGCACCTTCGCCATCTTCCAAATCGGCGCATTGATGGCCATATCCATGTCACGCGCGAAAATCGCGAAACCATCGTAACCATGATACGGACCGGAGTAGTCCCAGGAGTGCATCTGCCGGAAAGGCACACCCATCTTCTGGAACACGTATTTTTCCTTGATCCCGGAGCCCACGAGATCGGGCTGGATCTTTTCGACGAATTTTTCAAATTCGTAGCCGGTCACGTCGTCGTAAATCAGCGTGCCATCCTTGACGTAATGTTGGGCGGTGCGCTGATAGTCATCGTTATGGCCGAATTCATAGCCAGTCCCGACGACTTCCATGCCGAGATCCTCGTAGGCGCCAATCACATGCCGCGGACGAAGACCGCCGACGAACAGCATGACGGTCTTGCCTTCGAGACGCGGCCGGTACCTGGCGATAACCGCGTCCATCAGGGGCTGATATTTCGCGATGACACGCTCCGCGCCTTCCTTGATCTTGTCGTCGAAGAAGGCTGCGATCTTGCGCAGACGATTCGGCGATCTTGGAAGGACCGAAGAAGTTATATTCGCACCACGGAATCCCGTACTTCTCTTCCATGTGCCGCGAGATGTAGTTCATCGAACGGTAGCAATGCAGCACATTGAGCTTGGCCTTCGGGGTCGCCTCGAGCTCCGCCAAACTGCCATCGCCTGACCACTGGGCGATCACCCGCAGGCCCATTTCCTCAAGCAGGATACGTGAGGACCAGGCGTCGCCACCGATATTGTAGTCGCCGATGATGGCCACATCGTACGGGGTCGATTCGAACCGTGCCGGCGTATCCGGATCGATCTTGTCGAAGACCCAATCCCGGATCGAGTCATTGGCGATATGGTGACCAAGCGATTGCGACACGCCGCGGAAACCTTCGCAGCGGACCGGAACGATTGTCTTGCCTTCATATTCCTTGGATTTTTGCTTCGAGACGGCTTCGATATCGTCGCCGATCAAGCCGATCGGGCATTCCGACTGAACCGTAATGCCGTTGTTCAGCGGGAAAAGCTCCTGAATCTCGTCCATGATCTTGGCGAGCTTCTTGTCGCCGCCGAAAACAATATCCTTTTCCTGGAAATCGGACGTGAACTGCATGGTCACGAAGGTATCGATACCCGTCGTGCCGATATAATAGTTGCGCCGCGCGGCCCAGGAATACTGGCCGCATCCCACCGGACCATGACTGATGTGAATCATGTCCTTGATCGGACCCCAGACGACGCCCTTCGAGCCGGCATAAGCGCAGCCACGGATCGTCATAACGCCCGGAATGGACTTTAGATTGGACTTCACGCCGCAATCGGACTTTCCGGCTTCATGCACATTGAGGTGCTTGGCGCGTCGTTTTGCCGTCTTCTCAGGATAAACCTGCAAGACCTCGTTGATCAGTTCCTTATTGCGAGCCTTGATTTCCGCAACGCTCTCCGTTTTCGCCAAGCTCATAGCGCTACCTCGCTGTCATCCTTGTTGTCGCGCCGCAGTCCGGCCCCTCGTCAGAGGGGCCGGGTTAGCTCCACTTAAATTTAGGCCGTCGCCAATTCGGTAGCCGTCTTACCGATCTGACTCTCGTCGACCGCCTTCATGATTCCGTGCGCCATCAGCATGTCCTCAAGTTCGTCCATGGTGATGGGAGTCGGAATGACGCCGTTGCCGGCATTGGCGTGAATCTTCTTGGCCAAGTTACGGTAATGACTGGGCCTGCGCCGAGTCGGGCGCATATTCAAGCACCGTCATACGGCGAAGCTCGGCGTGCTGCACGATATTGTCGCGCGGCACGAAGTAGATGAGCTTGGAACCAAGCTTCGCCGCCAGGGCTTCCGCAAGTTCCAGCTCCTTGTCGGTCTGGCGCTCGTTGCAGACCAAGCCCGCCAAGGCGCACGCCGCCGGAATTGGCGTATTTCAGAATGCCCTTGGAGATGTTGTTGCCCGCATACATGGCCATCATTTCGCCGGACATGACGATGTAGATTTCCTGCGCCTTGTTTTCACGGATCGGCATCGCAAAGCCGCCGCAAACAACGTCGCCGAGCACGTCATAGGACACGTAGTCGATGTCCTCATAGGCGCCGTTCTCTTCGAGGAAGTTGATCGAGGTGATAACCCCGCGGCCGGCGCAACCAACGCCTGGCTCCGGTCCGCCGGATTCGACGCAACGGATGTCCCGGTAGCCGACCTTCATGACTTCTTCGATCTCGAGGTCCTCGACGCTGCCCGCAGACGCCGCGAGGCTCAGGATGGTGTCCTGCGCCTTGGCGTGCAGAATGAGACGGGTTGAGTCGGCCTTGGGATCGCAGCCAACGATGAGAATCCGATGCCCGTCTTCTGCGAGCGCCGCGAGAGTGTTTTGGGAGGTGGTCGACTTGCCGATGCCCCCCTTACCGTAAAACGCGATTTGTCGTAGTGCCGACATGTAGCTCTCCTTGGAAACGATTGCTAATAACCACCGCGCATTCAGCGCGAGACTGTTCCTCTGCCAGAAACTGGCTCGCGTATTACGGGAAGGAGCGCATCGCTCGTCTGGCGTCTGCGTGCGCTCAGCCCTCACTCGCCGTTCCGGACCCTATTGAGCAACCGGCGTGCCAGTCGATTTTAGCAAGCTAAGTATTTGTTTTTTATTGATTTTAATTTCTGGCACGGGACGACGTGAGGATGTTTTGAACCCGACATCAGATGTCAGGCTGTAAGCAAACAAACACAACGATGAATTCCGCCGCGAGGCGTCCAACATTCCGTTCGTCCCGATGCGTCGCGCATTTCCGATGCCGTCGTCTCCGCGGCGAGCGGAACGGAGACTTGCTAGAGCAGCCTACCACGTCGCCTGACGGAGCGGCCACGTGGACCCTGGAACCTTTCAGGCGAGGGCGTAATGCAAATCGGTGTCGAAACTTCCAAGGCCGTCGATCAACGGCGCGTGTTCGTTGTCGATCATGACGAGATCACACGTGCGGCGTTGCAGTTCATGCTGCACGATGAAATCGAAACCCACGAGCTGGCGACCCCGAAGAGGCGTATGAGAAGAGGCGCCGGCTGGCTCAAGCCTCGACGTCTTGCTGCTTGGTGTGTCGTTTCTCAAGGAAAAGAGGCGTCGAACTGCTCGGCGAGTTAAAGGCAAAATTTCCCGGTGTTCGCATTCTAATCGTCTGCGACAAAGCCGATGAAACGACCGCCGTTGATGGTATGAAGGCGGGAGCGCATGGCGCGCTTGGTCAAGCCGCTGACGCTCGAGTCCGTCCGAAAGAAGGTCGACACGATCCTTGGACGTGGCGGCGCGGCGCCGCTCATTCAGCTCGGCATGCTCAAGTAGCTGTCGACCTACGGCCTGGTCCGGTCGACCCACTGGGAGAGATACGTTTTGGCGGTCGTCGTTTTCTATGAAAAGGCCGGGTGCGGGACCAATGCTCGTCAGAAGCGGATCCTCGAGGCGGCGGGCCACACCGTCGTTACGAGGAATCTGCTCACAGAGAGGTGGACCGCCGAGCGTCTTGCGCGGCTTTTTTGGCGATACGATGCCGTGCCTCCATGGTTCAATGCGGCCGCGCCCCGGGTGAAATCGGGGGAGATCGATCCGGAAAGAATGGATGCCGCAACCGCACTCACGCTCATGCTGGCCGAGCCGCTTCTTGATCCGGAGGCCCCTTTTGGAAGTCGAAGAGCAAAGAGCTTTGGCTTTGACGGGGCATCGATCACGGGAGCTGCTCGGTGACCGAGAGGGCGGACGTTCAAGGGTGCGGGCGCCCCGCGACCTCTCCGCCCTGCCCCGATCCTAACCACCCGAGCGAGCCTGGACATTGATGACTCACGCGGTATCCCCAACGACGGATCCCGCGGATATTGCCTTCGCCTATCACGCGCGGACCAAGCATAAGCCGGAGCGCTATGCCGCCGGCCCCGAGACGCTGGATTGGGATGCGCAGCCAAATCCTTTCCGGGAATTTGAAGGCTGCGCGCGCATCGCTCTCCCCCTCGGAGCAAGCCAGCTCGAGACTAGTTTTGCGGATCTTTATGTGCCGGGCCGCGTTCGTCCGGCCGCGCTTGTCCCTTACGTCCATAAGCAGGCTCATGGAGCTGTCCCTGGGACTTTCGGCATGGAAGGAATATGGACCGGACCGGTGGGCGCTACGCTGCAACCCGTCGAGCGGCAATCTGCACCCGACGGAAGCCTATGTGATTTCCAACAATGTCCCCGGATTGGATGATGGTCTCTACCATTATTTGAGCCGTGAGCACGCGCTGGAACAGCGATGCAAGAGCACGCCTGGTCCGGCTGCCGTGCCTCCCCCGGCGACGGCGGAAAAACGGCTTTGGATTTGTCTTTCCTCGATTCATTGGCGGGAAGCTTGGAAATATGGCGAACGCGCCTTCCGCTATTGCCAGCTCGACATTGGCCATGCACTCGGCGCCCTGCGCTACGCCGCCGGCACCCTCGGATGGTCGGCGAGATTGGTCGAAACGATTGGCTACAGCGAGCTAAGCGGCGTTGATGGGGCTTGACCGAGCCGACGAGTTTGCCGGGGTGGAGCCTGAGGATTGCGATCTCCTGATCGCGATCGATTTTGATCCGCAATCCGACAATTCCAGCGCAGAACCCAAAACGCCAAGCCCCTGGGAGCCCCAGGCTACCCATTGGATGGGACGCGCCAACCTCCTCGACCCGCATCCGATTTATCGTTGGCCGGTGATCGATCAGGTCAGCCTGGCGACGCAGGGGGCCGTTGTGGAAAATCCGGCCGAGGTTCCAAATTATGCGCCGCTGCAATCGGGGCCCACAAAACCTCAGGCGGCCGAGGTTATTTTGAACAGACGCAGTGCCCAGCGTTTCGACAGCAAATTTACGATGAGCGCGGACGCCTTCTATCGCATGGTGGATTGCCTGCTGGTTCGTCCGCTCGCGCCCTGGGACGTCTGGACTTATAGGCCGCGACGTTCATCCGGTTTTCTTTGTTCACCGGGTGGAGGGCCTGGAACCCGGCCTCTATGCGCTGCCCCGCCATCCCGACGCTGCGCCCTCTTCTGCAAGAAGCGCTCGGCCCGGACTTCCTCTGGCAGAAACTTGACAGCGCCCCGCATCACCTTCCGCTCGTCAAACTCATGGCCGCGGATTGCAGAAACGTCGCCAAAACGGTGAGCTGCCACCAAGCGATCGCGAGCGACGGCTGCTTCTCGCTTGGGCATGCTCGGGCGAATTTGAAGACGTCGTGAAACAAAACCCGTGGCGTTACCGCCAGCTTCATTGGGAAGCCGGTTTGCTCGGACATGTCCTCTATCTGGAGGCCGAGGCCGCAGGGCTACGAGGAACCGGCATCGGCTGCTATTTCGATGATCTGCTGCACAATTTGCTGGGACTGAAAACCAAGCGTTTTCAATCACTTTACCACTTCACAGTCGGCTATCCCTTGACCGATGGCCGCATTACGACCTTGCCCGCCTATCCGATCGGTCACGGTCTCCCCGAGGAGCTATCGTCATGAGACCCCGCATCCCCTTCAAGGACATTGGCATTCATGAGGCCCAAAGCCTGATCCGAGATCAGGACGTGCTGGTGCTCGACGTTCGGGATGCCCCCTCGTTTGCCCGAGCCCATATCAAAGGGGCCCGCAATGTTTCCATCACCAATCTTTCCGCGGTGATCGACGCAACGGCCAAGAGCATGCCGATCCTCATTTACTGCTATCACGGCTATGCAAGCCGCGAATATGCGCAGATTTTCTCAGATTTTGGGTTTTCCCAAGTCTTTAGCCTTGAAGGCGGCTATGAGGCCTGGAGCAAAAGGCCGCGCATAAGCGACGATACATTTGAGAAAACCCTGCAGAATTGGCTCACCGCCAATGGCTTCCCCGCCAATGACGTCAATGCCGTGATCGCGAACGGCACAACGGCCCTGATGAAAGCCAGCCATGGGGGGCACATTGAAGTCATGCGCGCGATCATCGCGGCCGGCGCACAGCTGGACGCAAGAAACGCCGACGGCAACAATGCGCTGTGGCTTGCCTGCGTCGGCGGCTCCCTGGAGGCCATGAGCGCGCTCATCCAGGCGGGGATAAACATCGACAATCCGAACGACAATGGCGCGACGTGCCTGATGTATGCCGCCTCGGCTGGCAAGGCCGCCGTCGTTGAACGCCTGCTCGCCGCCGGCGCCGATACAAGGCTGGAAACGCTTGATGGCTTCTCCGCCCTTGACATGGCCGCGACGATCGAATGCCTCACCTTGTTGCGGCGCGCCGTCCCTGGGCAGGAAAATGCGTCGGCGCCCCACCTCGGCCTGGGAATGAAGCAGCTCAATCTTTGAGGAAGTGGAAGCGGGCGTGAGCCATTTGGCGAGCCTGGGATTTCAGGCAAGCCAAATCTCGCCCTCACTGCGGATCCTGAAAGGACCAAGCTGGGAGGCTTAGCTCCGCGTCAAAATCATGACGAGGCGTTCCACCAGCTTGCCCTGCTTGAAATGCAACTCGACGATCTCGTCGATGTCTTCGGGCGTGGTCGGCCGGTACCAGATGCCCTCCGGATAGACCACCATTAAGGGGCCAGCCTTACAAAAGCCGAGACACCCGGACGCCGTGAAGCCGACGTCCGTAAGCCCCTCCGCCTCGAGCTTCTTGCCCAACCGATCCCAGAGTGGCTGACCGCCGAGACTGCCGCAACTCCCCCGCGGATGATTAGGAGGGCGTTGCGTGTGGCATGCAAAGGCGTGCCGCTTAAAGACCTGCGGAATTTCGATCTCGGTGTCTTCACTCACGGTCATAGCGCGGCCGCCTTGATACCTTTGGTGCTCAACAGCGCGGCGAGCTCACCCGTCTGAAACATTTCTCGAACAATGTCGCAGCCGCCCATAAACTCCCCCTTGACATAAAGCTGCGGGATCGTCGGCCAGTTCGAAAACGCTTTGATCCCCTCGCGAATCTCGAGGTCGGACAAGACATCCACGGATTGGAACGGCACACCGAGCTGGGACAGAATCTGGACGACCGCAGCTGAGAAACCGCATTGGGGAGCGGCGGGGATACCCTTCATGAATAAAACGACATCGCTTCCCGCAACAATATCTTCGATGCGCTTAACTGTTGAATCGGCCATCAACTGCCTCTCGAGTCAAATTCGGTCACTCCGGGATGCAAGCGCCAGTCCATTTGGTTGACAGCGCGCTTTGTTTCGACTCGCCCCGTGGACGACTGGATTTCGCTTTCTCGCAACAATGTCGGCTTCCAGACATGGCCTGAAAGACGGCAGGGATTTCTCACCCCCTTGCAGCAGGGCAACGGCCGTGAACCAGGCCCCAACTGGAGCGGCCCGGCTTTTGCTTTCGTCGAGGAAGTCAAGAGAACACTCCATGCACAGCTTCACAAATTCCGGTCGGCAAAACACGCCCGTGCTATTTGCGGTCATCCTCGGAACCAACGAAATTGCCTCCGCCATCGCGGTCAATCTCTACCGCAACGGCTATTCGGTGGTCTTGTCCCATGATCCGCTGCCGCCCGTGATCCGCCGAAAAATGGCTTTCCACGACGTTCTCTTCGACGATCCCATCACAATCGCCAGCGTCACTGCCGAGCGAATGGACACGGGCCTCGCCATTCTCTCGGGCCTTTCCCGGTCCAGGGGCGTGATCATCACCGAACTCGGTCTTCTCGATCTGATCGTCCTTCGCCGGCTCGATGTTCTCATAGACGCCAGAATGCAGAAATATCAGGTGACGCCCGACCTGCGCCGGCTGGCCCGCTTCACCGTCGGAGTTGGTCCAGGCTTCTGCGCCGGGACCAATTGCGATGCCGCAATCGAAACCCGTCCCTCGAAAGTCGGGAGAATCCTTCAACAAGGCTCCACCGACGCAGCGGACGGGTTGGCCCGTCAACTTGGGAACAAAGGTGCAGAGCGCTTCGTCTATGCCGCGTTTCCGGGCCGATGGCATACGGCGATTGAGATCGGCACCCGCATATTCAAGGATTTCATTATCGGCCACCTCGGCGGTACGGCAATACGGGCGCCCTTCGATGGCGTTCTTCGCGGCGTTGTCCGCGATGGCACCGAGGTGCCAGCAGCCGTTAAGCTTCTCGAAGTCGATCCGCGTGGTCGCAAAGCCTGCTGGACTGGGATCGATGGCCGCGCAAAGACGATTGCCCACGCCGTCACCAAAGCAGTTTCGATTCACGCCGCGACCGCTCCAGCTGAACTTCGACGTACCCTTTCGGTCGTTAAATAGGCACAGCCGAGCCGAGCGGGAGCGCTTTCGAGTTTTAAATGTCGATAGAGTTGCTTTCAGAACCAGAGGCCATCAATTTCGGCGACCTCCCGGAGGCCATCGATGCCTTGCTCCAGCAGGGCGTTGCCGCCTATCGCCGCGACCACATTCTGGCGGACCGATTGTTTCATGAGGCCCTGGCGGCGGCCCCTGAGGAACTCCCGACTTATTTCTGCTTATATAAGATCCACACCTATCAGGGAAACCTCGATAAAGCGCTCGGCGTCGCCGGGCTCGGCCTCAAAGTAGCTGCGCGTCAGGCCGGCTGGGAAGAGGATTGGCGCAATTGGCAACCGGAGTCCGTCATCCCCGACGGGCCGGGCCGCTTCGCGCTGTATACGTTGAAGGCACTTGCGTTCATTCACCTTCGGCGAACCGAACGAGATCAAGCCCTCGAAATCCTGCAGGCGTTGCAAAAATTGGATCCGACAGGCGTGGTTGGCTGGCCAGTCGTCGCGGCGCTTGCCGAAGGCTGTTGAACGAAGCGCGCGCAGAATGCCGCGTTGAAGAAAAAGCTCCGCAGACATTGCGACATCAACTTGCTGCAGCTGTCTGAAAACGAGCCTTCGTTTCCTGGTTCATGTCGTTGACCTGCAAGCGTTTTCGCCTGCACCCCTTCCGTCCTCACCTCCGGTGGCATTACGCTTGCACTACCAAACACTGTGGCAGCCAAGTCCGGCGTTGTCGTAGTGTAGGACCGAGGCCGTGGATCAAGCAAAACTCGATACAGCGAACCGAAGGTCGGATGCAGCTTGTGCAGCGCCGATCCTCACAATGCGTGGCAACGCCCTCTTTGAAATGGCGGCCTGCCGCCATGTCTCTTTAATTTCAACGTCGGGAATCTGACATGGGCCAAGAGGCAGAAACTCTACAAGAGATTGCGGACCAGAAATACAAATATGGTTTCGTCACGGAGATCGAGAGCGAGTTCGCCCCGAAAGGCCTGTCTGAAGATATCGTCCGGTATATTTCGGCGAAGAAGAACGAGCCGGAGTGGATGCTGGAGTGGCGGCTCGCGGCCTATCGCCGCTGGTTGACCATGACCGAGCCCAAATGGGCGCGTGTTCATTATCCACAGATCGATTTCCAGGACTCCTATTACTACGCGGCTCCCAAGCCGAAGAAAGATGCGCCGGCCAGCCTCGACGAGGTCGATCCGGAACTTCTGAAAACTTATGAGAAACTCGGCATTCCGCTGTCGGAGCAGAAAATGCTAACCGGCGTGGCGGTCGATGCCGTGTTCGACTCGGTGTCGGTTGCGACAACCTTCAAGTCCAAGCTTGAAGAAGTGGGTGTGATCTTTTGCCCGATCTCCGAGGCGCTGGCCAAGCATCCTGAACTTGTGCGGAAGTATTTGGGGACCGTCGTTCCGGTCACCGACAATTACTACGCGACGCTGAATTCGGCGGTCTTTTCGGACGGTTCTTTTGTCTATGTGCCCGAGGGCGTGCGCTGCCCGATGGAGCTCTCGACCTATTTCCGGATCAATGCATCCAACACGGGCCAGTTCGAACGTACGCTCATCATCGCCGACAAGGGCGCTTATGTGAGCTATCTCGAAGGCTGCACGGCGCCGATGCGCGACGAAAACCAGCTTCACGCGGCGGTCGTCGAGCTCGTCGCGCTCGAAGGCGCGGAAATCAAATATTCGACCGTGCAGAACTGGTATCCGGGCGATGAGAACGGCAAAGGCGGAATTTATAATTTCGTGACCAAACGCGGCGACTGCCGCGGCGCCAATTCGAAAATCTCCTGGACCCAGGTTGAAACCGGCTCGGCGATTACTTGGAAATATCCTTCCTGCATCCTGCGCGGCGACAATTCGGTCGGCGAGTTCTACTCGATCGCGATCGCCAATCATTATCAGCAGGCCGATACCGGCACCAAGATGATTCACTTGGGCCAGAACACCAAAAGCCGGATCATCTCCAAAGGCATTTCCGCCGGGTTTGCGCAAAACACCTACCGGGGCCTGGTGCGTGTGCATCAGAAAGCGGAACGCGCGCGCAATTTCACGCAATGCGACTCGCTGCTCCTGGGCTCCAAATGCGGTGCGCATACGGTGCCTTATATCGAGTCCCGCAATCCCACGGCGATCCTCGAGCATGAGGCCACGACATCGAAAATCAGCGACGATCAGCTTTTTTATTGCCTCTCACGCGGCATCGCTACGGAAGAGGCGGTCGCGCTCATCGTCAATGGCTTTTGCCGCGAGGTGCTGCAGCAATTGCCGATGGAATTTGCCGTCGAGGCGCAGAAGCTGGTCGGCATCAGTCTTGAAGGAAGCGTCGGGTGACGCGTTCGCCCCTGTTTCCATGTAAGCATCAAAGCGGAGAACGGCATGCTTGAGATCGAAGACCTTTACGCGAGCGTTCAAGGCAAGGAGATCCTGAAAGGCCTGTCGCTTAAGGTAGGCGCGGGCGAGGTGCACGCCATCATGGGCCCCAATGGCGCCGGCAAATCGACGACCTCCTATGCGCTTGCCGGCCGTGAAGGGTATGACGTCACAAGCGGCCGGGTCACGTTCAAGGGCGAGGATTTGCTTGCCCTCAAGCCGGAGGAACGCGCGGCCAAAGGCGTTTTTCTGGCGTTTCAATATCCCCTCGAAATCCCTGGCGTGTCGAACCTCACGTTCCTGAAGACCGCCATCAACTCGCAAGCCCGGCTTCGCGGCGAACCGGATCTCGATGCCGTCCAATTCCTGCGTCTTGTTCGCGAGACCGCAAAGAAGCTCAACGTGTCCGAGGACATGCTGAAGCGTCCGCTCAACGTTGGCTTTTCCGGCGGCGAGAAGAAGCGCAACGAGGTGCTGCAAATGGCGCTTCTGAAGCCTTCGCTGGCAATCCTCGACGAGACGGATTCCGGCCTCGACATCGATGCCTTGAAGCTTGTCGCCGAAGGCGTCAACGCGCTGCGGGCGCCCGATCGCTCGTTTCTGGTGATCACCCATTACCAGAGGCTGCTCGACTATATCGTGCCGGATTATGTGCATGTCCTGGCGGAAGGCCGGATCGTTCGCTCCGGCGATAAATCGCTGGCGCTTCTCCTGGAAAAAGAGGGCTATGACGGCATGACCGGAAAGGCGGCTTGACGGACATGAGCGAGACCTCTGCACTGAGCCGCCTGCTGGACGTCATGGCAAATGGCGGCGAGACCCCCGTGCCCTGGCTCGGAGCCTTGCGCGAGGAAGCTAGAACGACGTTTGCGGAAAGCGGCCTGCCGACCCGCCAGGTCGAGTCATGGCGATATTCCGACCTTGCCCGAGCGCTTGCCCATACAACGGAAGATACAAGCCCCGTGCGGCCCGCGCCTGTCCTGCCCGGCGCGCATCTCGCGCTGTTCGAGAACGGCATTCTCAACGAGGCCAAATCGGGACTCTCCCAGATCGGTGCCGTGCCCTTGCGGCAGATCCTTGCCGACCCTGTCACGCCCTTCGCCAATCAAATCGGGCATATCAACCCGCAGAAGGATCACGCCCTCCTGAACCTCAATACCGCGCTCATGGAGGACGGGCTCGTCCTGCATGTGCCCGCGCGGGTGACCCTCGATGCCCCGCTTTACCTGCAGTTCGACTGGCAGGGCACCGAAGCCCGCACGCCAGAAGGCCGCCATTTGCGCATCCTGATCCTGCTGGATGAGGGCGCGAAGGCAACGCTCGTCGAGGCCCACAGCGGCAATCCGGGGTTCTCCACGATCGTGACCGAGGTTCGGCTTGCTGCCCAGTCGGAACTCACGCATGTCCGCGTCGAACAGCTTGGATCCGCGGCCCGGCAATCGGCGATGACCCTTGGGGAGATCGCCTCAGCCGCATGTTATAAAGGCTTCTATCTGTCGGAAGGCGCACGGTTCTCGCGGCACGAAGCTTTGCTTTCGCTGACCGAGAAGGATGCGCAGGCCCGTTTGGACGGGGCTTATCTGGCAACCGAAAGCCGGCACTGCGACAATACCATCGTCATCACTCATGCTGGCCCAAACACGGCAAGTCATCAGGCCTTTCGGGGCGTGCTGGGAGGATCGGCGCGCGGCGTCTATCAGGGCTGTATTCGGGTCCGGCCCGACGCGCAAGGAACCGATGCGCGGCAGATGATCAGAACGCTGCTTCTCTCGCGGCAAGCCGAGATCGCGACGAAGCCGGAACTCGAAATCCTCGCCGACGATGTCAAATGCAGCCATGGCACCACGGTGGGTGAACTCGACTCGGCGGCGCTGTTCTTCTTGCGCGCGCGCGGCATTCCGGAAGCAGAGGCACGGGCGCTCCTCGTCGAAGCCTTCCTTGGCGAAATTCTCGAAGCGATTGAAAGCGACGTCTTGCGCGCGCTCGCAGCCGCGGCAGTTCAAGATTGGCTAAAGGTTCACGCCAGCGAGATCTCTCATGTCGAATAGCTCGGTGACGCTTCAAGCAAAGCCCGCTCTTGGCTTCGATGTCGCCCGCTTGCGCGAGGATTTTCCCATTCTCAGCCGCGAGATTCACGGCAAGCCGCTCGTCTATCTCGATAATGCCGCCTCTGCCCAAAAGCCGAAGGCCGTCCTGGACGCCATGGCTAAGGGCTATGAGGAAACCTACGCGAATGTTCATCGCGGCGTACATTTTCTGTCCACCGCTTCGACGGTCGCATTCGAGGAAGCTCGCGAAACCGTTCGCCGGTTTGTCAATGCCGAAAAACTGGAAGAGATCATCTTCACCAAAGGCGGGACAGAGGCCATCAATCTTGTCGCCTCGAGCCTGGGAGCGGACATCGGCGAAGGCGACGAAATCATCCTGACCGAAATGGAGCATCACTCCAACATCGTGCCGTGGCATTTTCTGCGCGAGCGCAAAGGCGCGGTGCTGCGCTGGGTGCCCCTAACCACGGATGATTGCTTCGACCTCGAGGCCTTTGCCAAGCTGCTTTCGCCAAGGACAAAGATCGTCTCCGTGACGCAAATGTCCAATGTGCTCGGCACGCTTACGCCACTGCCGGAAATCATTCGCCTCACCCACGCCGCTGGCGCCAAGATTTCTGATCGATGGTTGTCAGGGCTCCGTGCATACCGAGGTCGACGTCCAAGCGCTTGACTGCGATTTCTACGTAGCGACGGGCCACAAGCTCTATGGCCCCTCTGGCATCGGCTTCCTTTACGGAAAATATGAGCATCTCAAAGACATGCAGCCCTATCAGGGCGGTGGCGAAATGATCGAGGCGGTGACCAAGGACAAGATCACCTATGCCGAGCCGCCGCACCGCTTCGAGGCTGGCACGCCGCCGATCGTCGAGGCGATCGGCCTCGGTGCCGCGCTGAACTATCTGAGCAGCCTTGATCGGGCGGCCATAGCCGCGCATGAATCAGCCCTTCTCGCACATGCGACCGAGGAGCTGTCAAAATTCAAGGCCCTCCGGCTTTTCGGGCGGGCACCCGACAAGGGCGCGCTCGTGACCTTCGTCACCGAGGGCGCACATCCCCATGATGTCTCGACCTTGCTCGACCGCGCCGGCATCGCCGTCCGCGCCGGCAGTCATTGTGCCCAGCCGCTCATGGACCGACTCGGCGTGACGGCGTCCACGCGCGCCTCCTTCGCGCTCTATAATACGCATGCGGAGGTCGACGCGCTGATCCGAGGCATTCAGCAGGTTCTGGAGCTCTTCCGATGATCGATTCTAGCCTAAGCGATCTCCATATTGTCGCAATCAGGTGACCCGCCAATGACAGACGCAAGCGATCAGACAATCGATTCGGTGACGGGGACGCCTGACGTCCCTCCAGAGGGTATTATTGCCGATATCATCGGCGCGCTGCGCACCGTTTTTGATCCAGAGATTCCGGTAAACATCTTTGATCTTGGACTTATTTACCGGATCAGTGCGAAGGACCCCGGCGGGCTCGTCGAGATCGATATGACATTAACCGCGCCAGGCTGCCCTGTAGCCGGCGAGATGATGGGCTGGGTGGAAAAGGCGGTTGGTAGTGTCGAGGGCATCACGGAGGTAAAAGTTAATCTCGTCTTTGATCCGCCCTGGGACCAGTCGAAGATGTCGGAGGAAACCCAACTCGAATTGGGTTTGATGTAGATTTCGCCCTGGAATGAACAGCCAGACTTTTGGCACTTCGGTTCAAACAAAAACCCCGGCCAGAAGGACCGGGGTTTTGCAATTTGAGATGATTGCACCCGACACATTGGACCGCACAACTTGGACATTCAGACATGCATAATAAGCGGCTGGAAGCCTTTCGCGGCAATCCAGGAGGCGATTGGGTTCCCGCTGATTTTGAAATCACGGCATCGCAATATGCGGTCAAATTCCGAAAGGTGACGGGCACTCATGTCGCGTTCACCCATCCCTCGGTTCCCAATTGCGTCGCGATCCCCATGAAAAAGAAGGTCAGAGCCGTTCACGTGAAGGCTTTTATCGATTTGATCGACCGCATGGATGAACTCGACCGATGAGCGATCTCAGCGTCTATCGATACGATGTGGCACCACTTCCGCCTGAGGAAGGGGGTGGCTATGTGGTGAGCTTTCCCGATATTCCAGGCTGCCTCGGCGTTGGCGACACGCAAGAAGAAGCCGTTGAGGACGCTCAATTGGCGCTGTTTGCCTGCCTTGATGCCTTAAAGGCGGTTGACAGAGCGCCGCCTGTCCCGTCCGTTCCGCCCGCATGAATTCGCAATTCCAGGAGCACGAAAGCATCGAGCGTTTCCCTTGCGCTCGTCATAAGGGCCGTTGAGAAAGAGGGCCTCATGCCGCATGACGACTATGGGATGACGATGAGCTTGCAACCAGAGGCCACGGCCATCCATGCCGTCCCGGCCCAATGGCTGGAGCGTGGTTTCCGGCTCTTGACCCTGCGCGAACTCCGCACGGAGAAGGAACCGCCGGCCTTTGCCTGGATCGAGCAGCATCTGCTGCGCACGCCGGAACGCCTAAGCCGCCATGGATTTTCCTTCGCGAGCACCTTTCTGCCTGAGATCATGGTCTGGCTGAGCGGACATTTGGGCCGCCCGTCGTTACGCGACAGCACCGGTCGGCCTTATCGCAACTCCCTTTGGCCTATCCTGACCTGGCACGGCGAAGACCGCCATTGGCCGGACGGCATCCACACGATCGAGTGGTTTGTCGACGTCATCTTTCAAGACAAAGCGTCATGGGCGGCGTTTCAACAGCGCTGGCACGGCCGGCTAATGGGCGAGAGCGAAGTGTCAGGGGCTTGACTGCGTTAAAAGCGCCAATGCGCATTGTACCCGGCTAGGTCATTATTTTCCGATGAGCGACAAAGACATGATCATTCCATGCCCCGCCTGCGACACGGCCAACAGTCTTGCAGAGGGCCAAGACGCGAAGAGCGCCCAATGCAGCGCCTGCGCAAGCCCCCTTTTCACCGGCCATCCCATTCACCTGACGGCCGAGCGCTTTAACGCCCATGCGCTCGCGCAGGGCTTGCCACTGGTGATCGACTTCTGGGCGAGCTGGTGTGGACCTTGCCAGACGATGGCCCCCATTTTTGAGGCCCTGGCGGCTGAATTCGAGCCCATGGTCCGCTTTGCCAAGGTGAATACGGACGCCGAAAGGGAGCTTGCGCAATATTTCCGCATCCAATCGATTCCGACACTGAGTCTCATCCGCAATCGAAACGAAGTCGCACGCGTCGCTGGCGTGCTTTATGCGGGCGATCTGCGCCGCTGGCTTTATGGCGCCCTCTCCGAGCCGGAGGAGGAGCATGCCTCCCCATAAGCGTTAGCGTCGGGCACAGAGCAACTCACGCCCCAAATTTGATAAGGTCCGGAAGCCGCTTGGCGAGTGTTCTAAGGACACTCTCGGATCCTTTGGCCATCACGTCATAGAGGGCATCTGACTCAGGATCGGTGCCAAACCCTTCATGGACGAAACGGAAATGGGTACCGCCGCTCTCGAGCGGAGAAAGCGTCCAGGTTACCGTTGTATCCATATAGTGGCCAAACGCCTTGAGTTCCTCATGCCCACCGTACCAGCGAAAGCTGATCATCTTGGGCGCCTCGACAGCAAGCACCTGGCAGTTAAACTCGCCGTCCCAACGCTCAATCGGGCGTCCCCAAATGGTGAACTTATGTCCCACAACGGGCTGGATATCATTAGGGAAAAACCATACGGCGAGCCATTCTGAATCTGTCATCGCCTGCCACACGGTTTCAGCAGGATACTCAAAATCCGCTTCGGTCAGAACGGAACGCTTTTCAGAAACTTCGGTCACGGGTCGAACTCCAGTCGAAAGGCAAAAAAGCAAGGATCGGGCCAATTTGCGCCGGACAATAGGTGAGGACGAATTTCGTTGCGACAATGAGGGCAAGGCCCTTTGCGGTGTTTGGCCGTGCAATTTTGGTTCCCTGATGGAGTGCCATAGGCGATCGCGTTGAACTGGTGTTAAGCCGAGGCAGGAGCTACTTTCCAATACCCTGGCGTTTTCCGGCACCATACTTTTGGGGATGGGCAAGTCGTACTGGTGCTCGACTTGAAGGAAATCCTACCATGAGCATGCGCCCGCGCGAACGGAAGCCATTTTCCTACAGGGGCGTGTTCCGTTGAAGATGCCGAAGACCTATTGCGGACACGGCAAGAGCATCCGAATGCTCCGCTCAACCGAACCGAGTGCACTGATCTTTCATACAGTCGTTCTACAAGTGGCGGCTCGGCCAGCACTCGTCGGGAGACCTGTGGCTGAAACAATGGGTCGCGCGCCTTTGTCAAAGAGGTAGCCGCGGACGGTGAATGCAACAACAAGCGCTGGCCAAGCTATTTGGAACGGCCAGCGTGATTCTCCGGTCTTGTTACTTGCCCCGTCTCTGATTGATGAAAACGGCCTCGATCGAGCCGGTTTGGGGAGCCCGCGCCGCGTTCATATCGGCTTCGACTTCCTCCAGCAAAAGCATCGCCCGAGTGAGCTTTCCGCCGGCGCAGCGGACCGCGTTTGAGATCGTCGCGCCTTCGCGATTGTCGAGCGTGCTGGCTACAATCTCGACCAGATCGGTGAGATGTTGCGCGTCGATGATGCAGCCTTGCGCGTCTTGCAGCTTTTCCATTCTTAACTTCCCTCTTCTATCGAGAATTCAGAAATAAGGCAGGCTGTGGTTAGCGGTCCTCATCATCCTCGCGCGGTTTTCCGCCAGAATTTTATCGATTCCACGTCACCTTCGTGGAGTTTTACGAATTTGGCCGATTAAACATCAGCAAGAAGTCGGGAGTTCCGGGGCGATCAACGAAGGGGTGAGCCGCCGCCGCTAAGTTTCATGGATCGGCAATTGCGAATAGACCCCACTGGCATCTCACATTTTGAGACGGGCCATTTAAGACGGACCATGGCCTTCCGTTAATGATTGATTTTGAAGCTCTTAAGACCGTCCGCCGCCAAATCCCTCGGCGCACAGCCACGCGGGATCTAAATATCTGTCGGCTTCGCCCTCATAAGGCAGCCGCGTGACGTCCCAATGGGTTACAAACGGCGCATAGGCTTTCCAAACCGGCGGCCCGCCTCCGACATACACGACCCGGTCGCGGTATCGTTCAATGATTGTCCGTGGGTCGTCGGACGCATGGATTTCCACCACGGTTCTGTCCTGCCGCGCCCAATCCGGGAAAGCCGCGAAAGTGCGCGGTCCGGCGATCACGACATGACCCTTTGTCAAAGCGAAAAAACGCTCGACGTCCGCCTTGAATGCGGCCCCGGGGTTTCCTTCCCAAGGCATGCGCCCATTGAGCCCGAGTTGGCCCCTTGTTCCAATGGCGCAGATCACCCGGACATCGGTGCCACCCGGCCCCTGATCCCTATTGCGCGATGTCATTCCGGCAGGCTCCGAAATTTGGGGTTGGAGGATTTGGCAGGCCGCCGCCGATCAAGCTTCGCATTCTCGTGCAGCGCGCTCCGCGAACTCAAAGATCTACCGCCTAAATTGGGGAGAGTTCGATTCCTGAACTTGACCGAGTGATCGGCGAATCAGTCTCCACCGATGGCGGCATTTGATACGACTATGACTTCGGCGACACCTCCCAACAAGGCGTCCAGCAGCGTGTGGTGTGGCGATGCGAACGGATTGACGACCGTTACTCCACCCCAGGTGAAGCCCTCCTGAAGGTCCTCCGACAATAGCAGCCGGCAACCTGCTTGCGAGGCGACGGACAGAATGACAGCATCCCAGATGCCAAACTGGTGATCTGTCGCCAGATCGACCGCCGCCAGCATGACTTCCGGGGAGGTCTCGACAATGGGAAAGGTGTCGCGCCAACTCAGCAAAGCATCGCGGGCGTCAGTCCTTGATTTTCCCGTCTTGCGGACCAGCACGTTGAACAGTTCGCCAAGCACCTGAACAGGGATGACGGCCGCCTCCTGCGGAAGCCGGCGTACGAGATCAAGAGCACAATCTCGCCGCTCGCTCCCGTTGACACCCTCCGCATAGGCAAGAATATTCGTGTCGAGCGCGACCTTCACCGATCATCCTCGTAAAGGTCGTCGCGCTTCCAGCGTCCGGCATTGATGACAGGCTGCGTTTCGAGGCGGGATAACAGTGCTAAGCGTGCGCCTACTGCGACACCCTCATACTTGCCGGCAGGAACAATCCGCGCAACAGGCCTTCCGTGGCTAGTTACGACATAGCTATGACCCTCCCGAACACCACGCAGCAGGAGGGAGAATTTACGGTTGGCGTCCGCCGCGGAAATGGCTTCTTCCATGATGACTCCAGGTAATAGTTATATTACCTACTATAATGAAAAACATGGTGACTGCAAGAGGTATTGCCACGTCCGGCCGCGTCCAATGTAACGGGTCAAGCGCCAGCGCTGCGGCCCGCGACTCGGGATAGACCCGAGAACGCAAAACGTATCCAATTTCAATCCTATTAATCTTCAAGCTATTCCATTGAAATGCAAACACCGTCCCAGTGATTAAACTGGGACGGTGAGTGAGTTGTGACAGAAGTGGTTGCGGGGACACGCACTGATCAGAACTTGCGCGGTTCGCAAGTTGAAGCGGTTGCGGGAGGGTGCAACCATCTGAACTTGTGTCTGCAAAAAGGCCGACCTGTTGGGGGGATGGATCTGCACGATTTAGCGTCGAAATTTGAAATTATTGCGCGGGCGAGTAACCGTCTCAATTTGCTGTTCCAGGCACCGGCATAAGGCAACTCGGTTTCAGAGTTCGAATCCTTTCGGGTGCACCGGGGATAAAACTGCGAACTCCTATGTCATTGAACTTATGGTGTAATTCTGTAGCGCATTTGAGCGACTCGACAGCGGTCTTGGCGGCGGCGCTGGCCTCTCAGTGGTTTCGGTCGGAGGGCGATCATTCGCGCCCGTCGTAGGCGAGATCGAAGGTGGAGACGCCCTCCTGGTTGCTGGGACGTTCGAGGATTTCGGGATGGCGCAGCGTGCGGACGGTGTCGTGGTATCCGGCACGCCAATGCTCCTCCATTGACAGCTGGGAGAACTCGTAATCCTTGGAGTGGCCCTCGTATTGCTCCGAGCGGTAGATCAGATGCACGAGGCTGTAGACCTTCTCGTCGGCGACCGTTCTCAGCAGCTTTCCGTCCTCGCTGTCACGCAGATGTGGCGGCGCCTGCTCCAGCACACGCGCGAGCGCGGAGCGCAAAACCTGAATCTCCTTGAACTTGTCGGTGTTGGCGCGGGTTCGGCTGGAATACTGGATTTCCTTTTGGTGGGTCGCGACCTCGGCCAAGTTTCCAGGAAGCTTGCCGCGCGCGCTCCATAGGTCCACCTGGAAGGCGAGCGTGTCCTGCCGTGGTCCGTACTCGACCACCCACTGCAGCGGCGTGTTCGAGATCAAGCCGCCGTCCCAATAATGCTCGCCCTCGATCTCGACGGCGGGGAAGCCGGGCGGAAGCGAGCCGCTCGCCATCACGTGCTCGGGACTGATCCTGTGCGTGGTCGTATCGAAATAGACGAAATTGCCGCTGCGCACATTGACGGCACCGACGCTGAAACGCATCTCGCCGGCATTGATCCGGTCGAAGTCGACATGACGCTCCAGCGTGCTCTTGAGCTGCCTGGTCTCATAAAAACTGGTCGCCTCGACAAGCCCGTTCGGGTGCAGCCAAGCGGGAGGGTGACGCAGCTGGAAGAAGTTGGCGGCGCCGTATACAAGGGCGGACGCCGCGCTCATTTGATTAAACAAGCTGCGGCCGAAATCCCCGCGCGGCATCAGCGTTACGAGCCTGACCGCCCTGTCGAGCAGCGGATTGGCGGTGACTTCTTGCCAGAAGGCGCGCAGCTTGGCCACGCGGTCCTTCGGCGCGTTCCCGGCGATCAGGGCCGAGTTGATCGCGCCGATCGAAATTCCGGCCACCCAGTCGGGACGCAGATCCGCCTCTGCGAGAGCCTCGTAGACACCAGCCTGATAGGAACCGAGCGCACCACCGCCTTGCAGCAGCAGGGCAATGCATTCGAAGGGAGGACGGCCGCCCGGCCGCTGATTCTTCAATCGAGCCGAGGGGCGATCCACGAGCTGAACATCATCACGCATGATGAACTCCTGTCATTGTCTTCTGGCTAGTTCGCCGGTAGCTGAGTGAATGTGGAGACCGGTATCGTTCCGAAGGCGCTCGCCTCACGCCGTGGTTCGATGCAAGCCGTCCATGTCTGCCCTGCAGGCTAGGCTGAACTTCAGGAGCGGATCGGGATCGAGGCTCTTGGTCAGCGCCTCGGTCGCGAGTTGTCGTAGCTCCACGCTTGGCTTCAGATAAATCTCGACGATGGCCCTGAGCACGGCCTCGGCTGTAGCGATGACATTGGCTGGAGCAAAGAATCGCATTCGGTTGATGAGTCCGATCAGGCGTTGCTCATCGCCGCTCAGTTCGAGCTCGTCTCGGGTGTAGGCGCGTAGAAGCAAATTCGACGCGTACATAACGAAGTCCGCATAGACCGTCTCCCGCTTTGTGATCTCCGCGGCAACGCGCTGAAGTCGATCTTGGCTGCGGTGCGTGTAAATGGCGGCGATCAAAGAGGCACCGCCTCCGAGAAGCGCGCCCAACAGCGCCGAGATCGGGCTCAGGAGGGCTGGATCGATGGTCATGCTGCCTCCAGGGAATTTGGCTGCGCCAAATCCGGCGCGACGAGCTGAGGATCTTCGGCGGGCGCCTGTGGATCAGGTTTCCTGATCCGGAACCAGGTCACGTAGAGCGCCGGCAGGAAGACAAGGGTCAGGAGCGTCGCGACCGCCAGGCCGCCCATGATCGCGTAGGCCATCGGCCCCCAGAAGATGGTCGGCGCGATCGGGATCATGCCGAGGATCGCGGCAGAAGCGGTGAGCAGGATCGGGCGGAACCGATGCGACGGTGGCCTCGATGACGGCATCCCACGGGTGTCGGCCCCGCGCCTTTTCCGTCTCGATCTGGTCGATCAGGATCACCGAGTTGCGGGCGATCATGCCGGTGAGGGCGAGCACGCCAAGGAGCGCCACGAAGCCCAGAGGCTTGTCCGCGAGAAGGAGCGCCGCGACGACCCCGATGAGACCCAGAGGGGCCACGCTGAGCACCAGGAACAGACGGCTGAAGCTCTGGAGCTGGATCATCAGCACCGTGAGCATCAGGATGAGCATCAACGGCAGCGACGGCAGCGACCGACGCCTGCGCCTTGTCGCTCTCCTCGACTGTTCCGCCGACGTCGATATGGTAGCCGCTCGGCAGGCTGGCGTTCAGCGCCGCGATCTTCGGCGCCAGCGTCTGCACGACCGTGGCGGCCTGCGTGCCGGGCACGACGTCGGCCTGCACCGTCACCGTGGGCCGCCGGTCCCGGCGCCAGACGATGGGATATTCCTGGCCGTACTCGACGGAAGCGATCTGGCTCAGCGGAACGGTCCGCCCGTTCGGCAGCGGCACCTGAAGCGTCCGGATCGTCGACAGCGACATGCGCTGCTCGGCGGAGGCCCGGACCAGCACGTCGACGAGATAGATCCCGCTGCGCACCTGGGTGGCCGTGACGCCGGACACGACCGTGTTCAGCGGACTGGGCCAGATCCTGCGAGCTCAGGCCGAGCAGGCGGGCCTGGTCCTGGTCGACCCTGATCCTGATCGTGCGCGCCGGCTCCATCCAGTTGTAGTTGACGTTCCCTGCCGTGGGGTCCGAGCCCAAGACCTGCGCGACCTTGAACGCGATCGCGCGCACCTGATCCGGCTCCGGTCCGCTCACGCGGTACTGCAGCGGCCATCCGACCGGCGGGCCGAGCTCCAGCGGATAGACCCGACCGACGACGCTCGGAAATTCGGTCGCCAGCGCCTGCTCGCAGCTTCGCCTTCACCCGCTCGCGCTGCTCGCAGTCCCTTGGTGACGACCACGGCCTGGGCGAAGAAGTCGTTGGGCAGCTGGACGTTGAGGGGCAGATAGAAGCGGACGGCGCCCTGCCCGACATACGTGCTCCAGTGGTCCACGTCCTGATCGTCCTTCAGGAGCTTGTCCAGCCGGGCCGAGGCGTCCTTGGTTGCGTAGATCGACGCGTTCTCGGGCAGCTGCAGATCCACGAGCAGCTCGGGCCGGTCGGACGACGGGAAGAACTGCTGCGGAACGAAGCGCATCCCGTACAGCGCCGCCGCGAACAGGCCGAGCGTGACGAGGATCGTGACCCAGCGTGCCCGCATCGCCAGCACGAGGAAGCGGCGGAACGCGCGCATGATCGGGCCGGGCTCCTCCGAGTGCGCGGCCTTGGGCTTCTTCAGGATCCAGACGCCGAGCAAGGGGGCAAAGACCACCGCGACGACCCAGGATGCGATCAGCGCGATGGCGACGACGGCGAAGATCGAGAAGGTGTACTCGCCCGCGGCGCTGCGCGCGAAGCCGATCGGAACGAACCCGGCGACGGTGACCAGTGTGCCGGTGAGCATCGGAAAGGCGGTCGAGGTGTAGGCGAAGGTGGCGGCGTGTTCCTTGTCGTCACCGCGCTCCAGCCGCGTGACCATTGTCTCGACCGTGATCATGGCGTCGTCGACCAGCAAGCCGAGGGCGATGATGAGAGCGCCCAGCGAGATTCGCTGAAGGTCGATCCCGAAGAGCTCCATCGCCACGAACACCGTGGCGAGCACGAGCGGGATCGACGAGGGCCACCACGGCGCCCGGCGCGCATGCCGAGGCTGACCAGGCTGACCCCAAGAACGATGGCGACGGCCTCCCACAGGGCCTCCATGAACTCGTCCACCGCATGCTCGACCGTCACCGGCTGGTCGGCGACGAGCGTCGGCTCGATTCCGACCGGCAGGTTCGCCGTGATCTCCGTCATGGCCTGCTCGACGTTGCGCCCGAGGGCCAGGACGTCGCCGCCCTTGCGCATGGCGATGGCGAGCCCGATGCCGTCCCGTCCGTTGACGCGGAACATCGGCTGCGCGGGGTCTGCGGGACCGCGCGTGACGCGCGCGATGTCGCCCAGGCGAATTATCCGGCCGTTCGCGACGAAGTTGACCGCCAGGATGTCCTGCTCGGACCGGAACGCGCCCGAGACACGGACGAGGATCTTCTCGTCCCCGGTCTGCACGACGCCGGCCGGGGTGACGGCGTTCTGGGCCTGCAGCGCAGCGATCAGTGCCGCGCGGTCGATCCCGAGGCCCGCCAGCTGCTCGGTCGAGAACTCCACGTAAACGCGCTCGTCCTGGGCGCCGAGGATGTCGATCTTGGAGATGTCCGGCAGCTCGAGGAGCTGCTTGCGGACCTCGTCCACGTAGTCCCTGCAGCTCGCGGTGTGTGAATCCGTCGGCGGTGAAGCCGTAGACGATGCCGTAGGTATCGCCGAACTCGTCGTTGAAGCCGGGGCCGACGATGCCTTGCGGCAGGGTGTTGCGGATGTCGCCGACCTTCTTGCGGACCTGGTACCAGATGTCCGGCACCTGGGCCGCGGGGCGTCGAGTCCTTCAGGTTGACGAAGATCGTGGCCTGGCCCGCGGTCGTGTAGCTCTTCAGGTAGTCGAGGTTCGGCGTCTCCTGCAGCTTGCGCTCGAGCCGGTCCGTAATCTGCTCGAGCGTGTCGCCGACCGTGGCGCCCGGCCATGCGGCCTGGACCACCATGGTCTTGACGGTGAAGTCCGGATCCTCGCTCCGCCCGAGCCGGAAGTAGGATCCGATGCCCGCGACGACGATGACGAGCATGAAATAGGTCACCAGGGAACGGTGCCGGATTGCCCATTCGGAGAGGTTGAAGCGCTTCATGAGGCAGCTCCCAGGAGGCGGACCTTCTGGCCCGGATGCAGCGTCTGCACGCCGGCGGTGACCACGAGCTCGCCGATTTCCAGCCCCTGCGAAACCACGACGGAGGCCGGGTCGTAGCGCAAGATCTCCACATTGCGCAGGGACACCGTCTGGCTCTGCGGATCGACCACCCACACGGCCGGGCGTCCGTTCGCCTCGGTCAGCGCGCTCGCCGGAACTTGCACACCGGGAGGCGCGGCCAGCTTGATGCGGCCGGTGACAGTGGATCCCAGCGGCATCTCCTTCGGCGGATCGATAATGCCGACCTTGACCTGAAACGTCCGTGTCGCGGCATCGGCCTGTGGCGAAACTTCTCGCACGCGGCCGGTGGCCCTCACCTGTGGGTCATTGGTGAGAGCGAGCTCGACCAGCGGGTCGCGCGGGCCTGTCCGAATGAGCTGCTTCGGGGACGTCGAAGACGGCGTCGCGTCCGCCCTGTCGCGCGAGCTGCACGATCATCTGCCCGGCCCGGACGACTTCACCCGGTTCGGCGCCGACCGCGGTAACCGCGCCGGGAGCATCGGCGGACAAGACCGTGTAGCTCAACTGATCCTGCGCGATGCGCACCTGGGCCTGAGCGGAGTCGACCTGCGCCTGGGCAGCAACGAAGGCCTGCTGGGCTTCGTCGAATTTGGCGCGGGGCGTCTGGCCACGCTCGATGAGCTTCTGCTGGCGCCCGAAGGTCAGACGCGCCTGGGTCAGCGCCGCCTCGGCCGACGTAAGGTTGGCTTGCGCCGATTGCAGCGCATTCTGCTGATTCTGTGGGTCGAGCCGGGCGACCACCTGGCCGGCCGTGAGCACATCGCCAACGTTGACGGGCCGCTCGATCATGCGTCCGTCGAGGCGAAAGGCGAGGTTGACCTGGTCCTTCGCGCGAACTTGCCCGGTCAGTGAAATGGTCTCGCCTTCAGCCGGACGCTCGACGGCGGTCGTCCGGACGGGACGGGCCACGGACGGGGTTGGTGCTGGCTTGTCGCAGCTGGCGACAATCGCCGAGATCAACGCGACCGCTGCAATCCGACAGGTAAACATTGGCATTGCCTTTCTCCGGACGATGACCTGGCGAGGGGGTGGCGCCGCGCGGTTTTATGACCGCTCGCCAGGGTTCCTCGCTGCTCTTGCATTGCGCTGCACAGTGTACTATCTTGTCTTGCATAGTGCAGTATATCAAATTGCACTTAATAGTGCAAGAGGCTTCACATGGAATTGAACGAGGGTGCGAGCGAGGCTCTCCCGAAGACCCGGCGCAGCGGGTCGCGGACGGCCATCATCGAGGCCGCCGAGCGCCTCTTCCTTGAGCGCGGCTTCGGCTCTGTGAGCATGGACGAGCTGGCGGAGGCCGCCGGCCTGGCGCGGCGGACGCTCTATAATCAGTTCGCAAGCAAGGAGGAGATCTTCCGGGAGATGCTCCTCAGGGTATCGGGCCAACTCGAGCACGCGTTCCCGCCCGGCATCGAAACCCGAGGCGACGTCGAGGACGTACTCCGTCTAATCGCGCGTGCGATTCTCGAGCTGCACAAGCAGCCGGAATATCTCGGTTTCCTGCGCATGGTGGTGGCCGACTCGCGGCAGTTTCCCTGGATCGCCGAGGAGTTCGCGGCCGTCATGGACCCTCAAACCGAGCGGCTCGCGCGCTACCTCGACCATCTGACTGGCCTGGGGATCCTGGATTGCCACAATCCGATGCTGGCGGCTCACCAGTTCATGGGTCTCCTCAACGAGTTCTCACTATGGCCCTGGATGATGGGTCGTGAAAGCGTACCTGTCCCGGACGAGGACGTGATCGAAGAGACAGTGCGGATGTTCTTGCGTTCCTACCGTCGCCCACGGCCGCAAGAGCCGTTGTGACCGACACCGAACATCATCGCCGAAACGACTGACTGTCTTCCGCAGTCCTTCAAGGACCGCCTGGGCGGATAAAGAGAAGGGAAGCATGCCATGAATGTCCGACATGACGGATTGTTTCTCTACTATCCACGGCGCGCTTGCTTAGCCCCAATGCTTCGCGCCTCTATTGACGTGGCAAAGAAAACGCTGAAATCGTTTGAGTGAGCAATGTCCGTTTTCATTCAGCGGTGGACGCGCCACTGGTCGGTGACCTTTGCGATTCGGCTCGCTCTTCGGCCGGACCCTTCTGCCGACTCAAATTGAGCGCACAGTTGATCAGACCGACGTGACTATAGGCTTGCGGAAAATTGCCCAGCATACGTCCGGTCAATGGATCGACCTCTTCCGCCAGTAAACCCACGTCGTTACAGCGTGAGAGCAAACGCGTCGAATAGCTTGCGCGCTTCCGCATGGCGGCCCTGCAGTATGTAGTTGTCGACCAGCAAAAAGCTGCACGCCAGGAAAGCTCCTTCACCTGGGGGGAGACCGTCGCCTGCGCGTTTCCGTTTCGTAGCGCAGAACGAATTCATCCTCGATCAGCAGTCTCTCCTCGATCGCCCGAAGCGTTCCGCGGACCCGCGGATCCTCGGGAGGAAGAAAGCCGACGATCGGGATCAGCAGCAGACTGGCATCGAGCCGCTTGGAGCCGTACGCCTGCACAAAGCTGTTCAGGTCGGGGTCGAAACCGCGGTCACAGACCTCGGCGTGGATTTCGTCGGCGATCTCGCGCCATCGCCGCCCTGACTCGTGAAATGCTTTGGCTTCCAGCTCATTCGCCGCGCGATCGAATGCGACCCACAGCCATAATCTTGGAATGAACGAAATGCTGCCGGCCGCCGCGCACCTCCCAAACGCCTTCGTCCGGTTGACGCCACGCCGTTGCCAGATAATTCAATACAACCGGCCGCAGTGCTTGGCCGCGTTCCGATGGCTCCATACCTGCCTTCAGCGCCTGAAACATTGCGTCGGCGATCTCGCCGAAGACATCGAGCTGCAGTTGCTGGGAGGCGCCGTTGCCAATCCGCACCGGCGTCGAATTCTCATATCCGGGCAGCCAAGGGACGGTCAGCTCCGGCAGCCATCGCTCGCCACCCACGCCGTACATGATCTGGACCTGGCTCGGGCTGCCGGCGACCGCCCGAATAAGCCAATCATGCCATGCCCGGGCCTCGTCGTAGTAACCGAGATTCATAAGGGCCAGGAGCGTGAAGGTGGCATCTCGCAGCCAGCAATAGCGATAATCCCAGTTCCTCATGCCGCCCATGCGCTCGGGAAGTGACGTCGTGGCCGCGGCGACGATCCCTCCAGTTGGGGCGTAGGTCAAGGCCTTCAACGTGATGAGTGAGCGTTTGACCGCTTCCGTCCATGGCCCGACATCGGGACAGCGGTCGCTCCATTGGCGCCAGAACGCTTCAGTGCGCGCCAGCGCATCGAAGCGATCGATCGCCGGCGGCGGACTTTGAAAGGATGCTCCATAGGAGAGAACGAAGGGAATGGACTGGCCGGCCTCGACAACGAACTCCCCGACCGTTCTAAGATCTTCGCCGTAGAGTGCGACTGGGGTTCGCAGGACCAGACGCTCTGGGCCGGCAATCGCGTTGATCGAGCCGTCATCGAGCTGGTCGACCCATGGCACGGTTGCCCCGTAGTTGAAGCGCACGACAAGCTCGTTCTTGAAAACAACTCGCCCCGACCGACCGACCACGATCCGCACGAGATCGGCGCCGTCGGCGCGGAGGCATGAAATCGATCAGCGCCGCAGAGCCGGTCTCGGTCTGAAATTCGGTCTCAAGGACCAGCGTGCCGGGACGGTAACGCCGTCTCGCGCTGCAGAACGGTGAATCCTTTGGAGCAATGAGCCAGCGCCCATTTTCAGCTTCGCCGAGCAGGGCTGCAAAGCACGCAGCCGAATCGAAACGTGGCCAGCATAACCAATCAATCGAGCCGTCGCGGCCGACCAAAGCGGCCGTCCTACAGTCGCCTATCAGCGCATAATCTTCGATTCGAAGCGGCATTGCATCGCATTCGCATCATCGGGATGGATTGAGTTAGCCACTATCCCGCTATGTCTTCAAGCCCCCATTTTTTCGCGCGACCTTCTCAGTGAAGCTCTCGGCCCAAGACCGTTCAGGGTATTCCGGGCGAGCTATTGCCGAATCTCGATTCGGGAGGGATCAGGCGGCAGCGGCTTGGTCTTGCGATTTGACGACCTCCATTCCGTCAGTGAACTTTACAACGAGGACGATTTTAGGCAATTGGTTGTGACCATCGAGACGACCCAGCCCTTTTCGGGGCCTCGGCGAGTTTGAAGATCACGCCCGAAGAGCGATCGGACCACTGTCCGTGCGCACACTATAGCGATAGCGCGCACCCCTCCTGCGGCGCTTCGGTTGCTCCTTCTTGACCTGCTGTTCTAGCTCGTTCCAGTGTAATTTTTGCAGATGTTCCGCACGTTTGCACAGATCCGTTGCATTCCTGCACTCATTCGTTCATGCCCCATAGGCACGTTGGAGGCTGACCGATTGTCTTAACCTTGGCATGGACCGCGACATCGATCGCCGCCACCGGCGGAATGACATCGCTTTAGTGTGGACAGTCGGCTTCAACGGTTCTCCAGCCGGTTGTAATCGAGCAGCCCGCGATCGGCCTGACTCATCCCTGCTTCCGCCGCTTGCAGAAGGTCACTGAACTCCCAGAACTTCGGATCCGTTCGACGGACCGCAAAGCGATCGCTCAGGTATCGGTAGTCGTCCTCGGATTTCAGGGAAGAAACCGCTTGGACGAATTCCGGCAATTCACTTTGCTCGAGCCGGTAAAACGCATTCGGATATGCGCCGATCAGACCCGGAACCACAGTGAGCGCGTTGTCTTCTGGCGCGAGTTCGTTCTGCTCCAGCAATAGATGCGTGACGTTGCGGTGGCCAGTGTCCTTCACCAAGGTAAAATAACGCACGATGCCCTGCAAATCGCGGATAATTAAATAGCTGAGTTCCGGAAGCAGTCCGAGACGTTCGCCGTGCAAGGCGGCCAGACGTTCAAGTTGCTCGCGTAGATCAGCGTCCGTCACATTGATGAGCGATAGGCGTCTGTCGAGCACGGGCACCAAACGCTTCCCGAGCATTGCGAGGAGCTCTTTTTGCGGATCGATGCCGCGGTACAGGATCGCGCTTTCGACCGCCGGATCGACGACCAGCGCCCTCATGTGATCGAGAGACTCCTTCGTGGCGTCTCGATACCATCGTGAAAGCGCGTCGGCGCGGGCATCGGGGGGCAGGAAGCTAATGAAATTGGCCTCCCCCTCCATGCGCAGAAAATCCATGTAGAGCCGGCTGTTGAGATTGTGCGTGATATTGCCGTAAACGTCGTAGCCAGCGACCAGAAGGTAGTAAATGCGCTCCAACAGGGAATAATCCATCAGCCAGGCGGTTTTCGGAGGCTCTCCCACAAGTCCCTGGACGACCGTTGCGCTGTCGAAATGCCGCATAACAGTCAAGGCAGCATTCGGATTCACGCCGTCCCCATCCCAAATCATATCAAGCCGGGCGCCGCCATGGGAAGCGGCGAAGGCACGCAAACTCGTCGCTCGCTCCGCCTGAAACCGCCGTTGCCGCGCAGCGTAAGCATTCCAGGCCGCCAGCATCGCCATGCTGTTGCTGCCTTCTGCCGCCGGTAGGGACATGTCCTCCAACGCCCGCCGCGCGACATCGTCCGGCTCTCTCAGCACGCCCGCGTCCGGAGCAAGGAAAAACACCCAGAACCGATCGTCGATAACGTTCAGCGCGACCTGCCCTCGGCACACCGGCCCCTTGATGAAGGTCATGACGAAATACAGCGCGTCGTCGAGCAGGAAGCGATAACGCGATTCCACTGGAATGGCGCGAAACGTCGCCAAACCGCTCGAGGCCTTTCGCGGCTCGTAGGACGGCTCTCCGTCGACGACGTAATCGGGAGAGAGGAATAACGCCCGGTATCGATCCATCCGCGCCATATCCAGCCGATAAGGCATGTGCGTCTTCGCAACGATCGGCTCAAGATCGCGCTGCAGTCGGTAATAGACCCGTTCGACGTTCGGGGCGTCGAAGGGCCGCCGCGTCGCGATGATGGAGATGGGTTGTCGCGGCGGTGTTGCGCTGCGCACAAGACGAAAAGCAGGCCCCTCGACAGCGTCGTTCAGATAAAGATGTGCAAGAAAGAGATGCTCGTACAAAAAGCGGCTCATCAGCCGCTCCTTGAGCGTGTCTCCGTTCAGGAAGCGCTCCCATGCGGCGATTTCGGCCTCCTCCCGCGCGGAAAGCTTCGTGGGCCCGTCGTCCGGCGCGCCCTGCTCGATCCAACGGATGATCTGCTCTTGATCCACTGGATCGATGCCCGGCAAGCCGAAAGGCATCCCAGCGAGTGGATGGGTTTTTTCATAAAGATCGAAAATCTCGATCTTTGGGCAACTCTGCTTACGATCCAGACCGAAATCGAGAACATCCGGCGCGAGACCGGCTGTGGGCTGGGGATGAGACTGCTTTAATGCAAGGACGCGATAGATGAGACTGGCGGATCGATTTTGCTCGGGCGTATTCTTGTATTCGTTCAATACCGGAGAAAAGCCTCTCTTCCGCCATTCGGACGCCTTCTGCGCGTCGATGAACAAACGCGTTGGAGGCGCCTCGACAAGTCTCGAGCCGTTATAAATTAGATCGGAGCTGACTCCGCGCGCGATTCCCTCCCAGCTTCCGAGTTTGAGCTGACAAGGCGCATCATAACACGCGTGGCAAACGACGCAGCGGCTTTCGAGAATTGGCTTAATCTGCTTGCGGTAGCTCACCAGGCCCGTGGATCCTGTAGGCCTGTCGTAACGCCTCGGATCGGCTTCGCCGTGCTCGCTCCAAAATCGCAAGGCGTAAACTCCTATGGCGAGAGCCCCGACTAGGAGTAAAAACGACAAAACAATGCGAAACTGACGGACATGTTCTGGCATGGGCTTTTCCGAGTTTGGGTCGATGCTCGCGCCCTTTGTTGAAGCTGTAAAGCTCTGGTCTACGTGTCATTAAGGCGACAAGCTGGATTTGTGACACGACGACTGGCGGCCATCATCTAGCATTTTTTGGGTAGACGTTTTGCTTGTCCCGGAGCCTCTTGCGCCGCCCGATAGGTTGTCTCCTCCCCTGCCAGCTGTTCGCACAGCTTTGCGATTACCGACTTGGATCCGGTATTCGCGTTTCCTATTGCGCCACAGGCGTGCAGCACGGCAGGCTCTCCATCCGCTACGTCCACGCCTGACATCGATCTCGTGCGCTCTGTGAACGAGCACGTAAGCGCGCGCCCCGCGACTATCTCGAGGCAGGTTTTGACAAATATGCGCCCGATTTCGACCGGCACGGCCATGACTTTCATCCGCATTCTGGAATCTTCGTTGCGTTCGGCTGATGCTTCGGACATGCGCGCCAAATAGCGAGCAAGCGTATTTCGAACGTCGTTTCGCCGCACTATCGCACCACCTTTGTTGAAGCGCCGGCACGCAATCATCGCCCTTCATTTGTGACACTTGCGGCGTATTCGACGCGCGATGGCGATGACATTTTCTCTCGAATGCCGTTTGGTCTCAATGCATGCCTTGGCGTGGATTTGCGCGGGCTTGGCGACGTTGATTAAGATGGCAAGATTAAAGCAAACTTTCGTTTGCCTGTAAGGTCCTGTCTGCACATTGTTTTTTTGCCTCGCTGGCTTTGCCGCAATGTTGGTCGTTCCGCCTTGTGTTTCTTTTTCAACGCCATGGCACAAGGTGCGCCTGTTTGGGCTTGCGTTGGGCCGGAGCTGGCGCAACCTCTTGCGTATGAGCCACGACGACGCTTCAGACCTTCGCCCACGGCCCGGCCGCATTCGCGATCGCGGGACCCGCGCGGGGCGGCGCTCAACATCGTTTGTGAACCAGGTCCTGAAGGCGGCAGCAAAAGCAAACGGCGGTCCGCTGACGGCCGCGCAAATGCGTCGCGACGGGGGACGTGGGAGTGGCGGGAACCGGCCCCGGAAAGGGAGATGTTGCCGTATCGGCCGAGGCCAAGCGGCAGCCGATCGGTTGAAGCATTCTGCCGAGCAACGTGGCCCAGGCGAGCGAATGCGCCGCGTGATGGTGAAGGCGCGGATTGTCAGGCTGAAACGGACGAGTAAGGGAGCCGACGCTCATCTCCGTTACCTGCAACGCGATGGAACGACCCGGGAAGGAGAACGCGGCAGGCTGTATGGGCCACAGACTGACCCTCCTCCGAAACGGTGGACACCTTTGCTAAGCTCCTTTTGGAGCAGGAAGGTGTTCTTGACAAACTACTGATTACCAGTACATAATGAATGAAGATGCTTTCGAATGGGATGACGACAAGGCCGCCGCCAACTGGCGCGCGCATGGCGTCGCCTTCCCTCAAGCGGTCAAGGCGTTCCGCGATCCCTTCGGGGTGGAGCGGATCGACAACCGCGAGAACTATGGCGAAGAACGCATCAATTTACTCGGCATGTGCGACGGCGTGCTCCTGCATGTGACCTATACCGAGCGCGGCAACCACATACGGCTGATCTCGGCCCGGCGGGCGGAAAAACATGAGCAAGAAGACTACTACCGCGAAAATTCAGTCTGACGGCACGGTTGCCGAGGTGCTGGCCGACGGCACGGAACGCCTGTTCCCGGATACGCCTGTGCGTCCAATGACGGAGGCGGAGATCGCGGCGGCGGCGGTCGCCGATCCAGACGCGCGGCCCATGACAGCCGAAGAGCTACAGACGGCGCGGCGGGTGCCCCGCATCAAGACGTTGCGCCGGGCGCTCGGGCTGACGCAGGAGGAATTCGCCGGGCGTTATCACATCCCGCTCGGCACCCTGCGGGACTGGGAGCAAGGGCGCACCGAGCCGGATCAACCGGCCCGCGCCTATCTCAAAGCCATTGCGGGCGATCCGGAGGCCGTGCAGCGCGCGCTTGCAGCCAGCCACCCCTGATCCTCAGCGAGCGCGGGCCTCATACCAGCAGTGCCGCCGCGATGGCCCGTAGCGGAAAGTTCTGCCTGGCGACTATCGACAACAAGCGTTGCTGCTTCAAAAATGAAATTACTGTAGAATCATGGAACTACTACCCAAGGGGAACACGCCGTAATGGCGAGAGCGGCAAACATAAATCCCGAAATTCTCGTGTGGGCACGGGAGTCCGCAGGGATGTCTTTGGAGGACGCAGCGAAACGGCTTGGGCTTTCGTCAAGCGAAACGAATTCTGCCGCCAAAAGCTCGAAGAATTCGAAGCCGGAGAAAAGTTTCCAACCAGAAACCAACTCGCAAAGTTTGCGACCGTCTATCGCCGCCCCCTTATCACTTTTTATATGAAGCAGCCGCCTGAAAAAGGCGCGCGGGGCGAAGACTTCCGAACCCTGCCAGGCGCAGTCTCTACCCGCCAGAACGCGATGCTGGACGCCCTTCTGCGCGACATCCGCGCCCGGCAGGAAATGGTGAAAAGCCTGCTTGAAGACGAGGAAGAAACCGCGCCTCGTGAGTATGTTGGTTCGGCTACCATCAAGGGCGGTGTTCAGGCGCTCGTAAATAGCATCGCCGAGACGCTTGGTTTTGTCGTGACCGCGAGGCGGACCGGCACCCCAGATGATCTTTTCAGGGAACTGCGTAACCGCGCGGAACAAATCGGCGTGTTCGTCGTCCTTGTTGGGGACCTCGGCTCCCATCATTCGTCAATCGGCGAGACGGTGTTTCGCGGCTTTGCTATCGCCGACAAAATTGCGCCCTTTGTCGTCATCAACGATCAGGATGCCAAGGCGGCCCGCTCTTTCACGCTTCTGCACGAGTTGGCCCATATCTGGCTTGGGCAGACGGGCGTAAGCGGTGATTCGCCAGAGGCTGAAATTCCAGCGACAGCAGTTGGGAAAATCGAGCAGTTCTGCAACGAGGTGGCCGGTGAATTCCTGCTCCCGAGCAGCGCCTTTAAGGTGAAGCCACAGAACCTTGATGGCGGCAACAAGGAGGCAGCTCTCCGGACCGTTCAGAGTTTCGCGGATACATGGAAAGTCAGCGAACCGATGGTGGCGCACAGATTCAACCGGCGTGGCTGGATCACGCCCGCCGTGTATCGGGAGCTAACGGCGGATTATGCCGCCAGATGGCACGCGATGAAGCTGAAGGCCAAGGACAAAGCCAGGGAGGGCGACAGTGGCCCTTCCTATTACGTCGTCAAGCAATTCAAGCTTGGAAACGCGCTGGTCGATGTTGTCCGCCGCACGCTCAGAAACAATGACCTGACGCATACCAAGGCCGCGAAAGTCCTTGGCGTGAAGCCGAGTTCCGTGGAGCCGCTTCTACGCAGGCTGGAACGCAGTCGCGGCGCGCTGATCCCTGACTTCAGGAGATAGTTTTTGCTCTATCTCCTCGACGCAAACGTACTGATCAGTGCCCACGAAGACTATTACGGAATAGATCAGGTCCCCCAGTTTTGGGATTGGCTTCTGAAAGTCGCCGGGGCCGGGCACGTCAAAATGCCCTTCGAAATCCATCAGGAAATCGCAATTTCCGATGGGCCTCTGTCCTCATGGATAACAGTGGCTGCGACAAAGAAAGTTTTGGTTCTTAGTGAAGAGGCTGCGAATTCCGATTTATTCCGGCCACCTTTTCCGACGCGAAGCCGGCCGCCGTTACGATTTGATGTCGGCCACCATTCCGGAATGAAACCGGCCACCATTCCGATTTGAAGCCGGCCATATCGGCAGGCTCAAGAACCCAGTCCCCGCGGGTCAGCAACTCGGGCATTCGACTGCTCCTCATTTGACAACGAGGAGGGGCGGAATGCCGGCGAAGAGAGAGCTGACCATGCGACAGATACGACAGATGCTTCGGCTGCATCATGACGGGGTGAGCGCCCGCGAGATCGGGCGCACGCTTGGGCTGGCGCGCAGTACGATCCAGGATAATCTCAAACGGGCGGAAAAGGCCGGGATCGGCTGGCCGCTCGCGCCGGAGCTCACCGACGGCATTCTCGAAGACCGGCTCTTCGCCAAGGCCGGTTTCAAGCCTGGCCAACGGCGGCGCACCGAGCCGGACTGGGTGGCGTTGGCGCGCGAACTCAAGCGCCCCGGCGTCAATCTGATGATCTTGTGGGAGGAATATCGGGACGCTCATCCGGAAGGCTATGGCTACAGCCGGTTCTGCGATCTTTTCCGGGAGTTCGAGCGGCGGCTGACACCGGTGATGCGCCAGCATCATGCCGCGGGCGACAAGGTCTTCGTCGATTATTCGGGCAACGGGTCCCGATCGCCGACCCGGCGACCGGCGAGGTCCGCATGGCGGAAATCTTCGTCGGCGTACTCGGCGCATCGAATTACACCTACGCCGAGACGACCTTCACGCAGCAATTACCCGACTGGATCGGAGCGCATGTCCGCATGTTCCGCTTTTTTCGCGGTCTGCCTCGACTCGTCTCCCGGACAATCTCAAGAGCGGCGTCAACAAGCCCTCGTTCTACGATCCCGAGGTCAATCGCAGCTATGCGAAGATGGCGGCGCATTACGATGTCGGCATCCTTCCGGCGCGACCGCGAAAGCCTCGCGACAAGGCTGCCGTCGAAGCCGGGGTGCGCTTCGCCCAGAGCTATATCCTTGGGCGGCTGCGCAATCGAACCTTCTTCTCACTCGCCGAATGCAATGAGGCGATCGGGGAGGCGCTCGAGCGTATGAACACGCGCCCTATGCGCCGTCTTGGGGTCAGCCGCCGGGAGTTGTTCGAGACCATCGAGCAGCCGGCGCTGCGGCCGCTGCCGGAGACCGAATGGGAATATGCCGAATGGCGGCTCGCCCGCGTCGGGCTCGATTATCACGTCGAGGTTGAAGGCTTCTATTACTCGGTGCCGCACGCGCTCATCCGCGCCGAAGTCGATGTGCGCGTCACCGCGCGCATTGTCGAAATATTCCATCGCGGGGAAGCGCGTAGCGGCGCATCAGCGCCGCTATAGCGGGCGCCGGCACGGCACTGAGCCCGATCACATGCCGACGGCCCACCGCCGCTACGCCGAATGGAGCCCCGAGCGCTTTAGCCGCTGGGCCAGGACCATCGGGCCGAACACCGAAGGGCTCATCATCGCCGTCCTCGCCAATCGGCCGCATCCCGAGCAAGGCTTCCGCACCTGTCTCGGCATTCTACGGCTGTATCGTGGCATCGAGGCGGCACGGGCGGAGGCCATATCGGCACGCGCCGTCAAAATAGGCGCCCTCAATTATCGCTCCGTCGCCTCCATCCTAGCCAACAATCTCGACAAGGCCGCCGCCGCCAAAAGCCGCGAGGAGGTAACGCTCTTCGATCACTCCAATGTCCGCGGTCCCAGCTACTTCAATTGAAAGGAAAAAATCCCATGCTCACGCATCCGACTCTCGATCAACTGCATGCACTCGGCCTCCACGGCATGGCGAAGGGTTTTAGGAACTCGCCGCCAATCCGGAAACGCATAGTCTTGAACATGCCGAATGGCTCGGTCTACTTCTCGACCAGGAAACGACGCTGCGCCGGCAAAAGAGCTTCGAGACGCGGGCGCGCGTGGCGCGCCTTCGTCAGGCCGCCAGCGTCGAGGATGTCGATTATCGCGCCACACGCGGTCTCGATCGCGCGCTGTTCCTCAAGCTCTCCGCCTGCGACTGGATCCGCGAGCGGCGAGGACTGATCATCACAGGACCTTGTGGCGTCGGCAAAAGTTGGCTCGCCTGCGCTCTCGGCCAGAAGGCATGCCGGGAGGATCTCTCCGTCCTCTACCAGCGTGTTCCACGCCTCTTTGGTGCTCTCGCCCTGGCGCGTGGTGACGGGCGATATGGAAAGCTGCTCAAAAGCCTCAGCCGGATCAAACTGCTCATCCTTGACGATTGGGGGCCGGAAACCCTCACTGCGGAGCAAGCCCGCGACCTGCTCGAAATCGTCGAGGATCGCTTCGATAACGCGTCGATACTCGTCACCAGCCAGGTGCCGGTCGATCGCTGGCACGACATGATCGGCAATCCAACACTCGCCGATGCCATCCTCGACCGGCTCGTCCACAACGCTTACCGGGTCGAACTTGCTGGCGAGAGCCTGCGTAAAACCCGAGCTCCAAAACACGCCGCTTGACCTGCCAGCCAAAGAAAAACATCATCCATTTCGACCCTCGGGGAGCTTGCTCAAGGTGGCCGACATCAAATCGGAATCCCGGCCGACTTCAGATCGGAACAGCTGGCCGACTTCATATTGGAATGCATGGCCGACATCGTCGGA
>CAWAXL010000022.1:0-105314 GCA_963785995.1 uncultured Alphaproteobacteria bacterium | reverse complement strand
CCCGCAGGCTTATCGGCCGGCTCGCCTATGATGCGCCAGAGGATGCGTCCGAGTTCTGAACAGAATGAAATCCTTAGTCCTGAGTATTTTAAGGTTTTGATTGAATGGGCGCGAAAGGCGGATCTGGACTACACCCAATGGGCGGAATTCAACGAAGTTCTAAAAGCCCTTAGCGACCCGAAGGGAAATTACATCGACGGTTCTTATGTCTCAGACGCGCGGCGTCGTGCCTCCGGGCTTCCGAGAACTGCACTTGATGGCCAGCCTCGTCGCGAGATGACCATGGCCGAAAAGCGAAGTTTCGATTTGAGGTTTCCGGGCGTGTCGAGATTAAAAATTCTATGAGGTTTCGATGAACTATCGCTGGGCACTTGCATACGATAGGGCGTCGGTCAGGGTTTATGACCGGGACGGAAGGCTGCATGTCGCCTCGGCCAATATCAGCAAGTCGAATGTATGCCCATATCGCGGTCATGAGATACCGGATTATCAGATGCTTGGGCTCGATGCAGATCGAACCTATCAATTGCTGCGCGATCCTGACGAATTGGCAAAAGCTGCACCAACATTCGAGGGCGTGCCTTTACTCAGTAGTCATGTTCCGGTTTCAGTTGATGATCATCAACCTGATCTCGTTGTCGGCGCTGTGTCCAATCCTGTCTTTGAAATGCCATATCTCACGGCCTCGTTAGTGATTTGGGCGCGCGATGCAATCGACGCCATTGAGAACGGATCGCAACGCGAGTTGTCTTCGGCCTATCGCTATTGTTGCATAATGGAGCCTGGGACATTCGAGGGCGTGCGTTATGCGGGCCGCATGGTTGATTTAATAGCAAACCACGTTTGTTTGGTTGCCGAGGGCAGGGCAGGTCCGGACGTTGTAGTCGGCGATAGCCGTCGCGCGATGGATAGTTTTGCCGCGATGTGTCCGGGCGCTGCGAACCTAAAAATCCTATAAGGAGTTGTTACAAAAATGGCTTCGAATTTAAAACTGGCGGCATCACCGCGTGATGACAACAGGGCTGAACTTGCCGACGCCATTCGCCGCGAAGCGGATGCGAGGCAGGTGTTAACCGACGCGGAAAAGGCCGTTGTGGTCGCGTGCGATCGCCGTGTGGAATTGCGGGTCAAGCTCGATGCGTTTCGCAAGGCGGCCGCCGAAGCACCGGCTGATCCGGTTGCTAGAGTGTTGGCTGGGCCGGACATTGACTTCGGAAAGCTTGCCAGGGACGCCCTAGCGCGCGAGGTCGAACTTGAGCGCGAAATCGAGGGATGGCGGGATGCCGAGGAGAAATGCGAGGCTGAAATCCCTGCACGACGACAGGCGCTTTTATGGGCGGAGCGCGCCACGCAAGCCGAGGTCGAGCGCGTTGTGAAAAACAACAACCTCGCGTCGAAGCTGATGGATGGCTTAGCCGATCTTGAAGCCGAGGTCATTCGGCGGCGTGTGGCTCTGCGGCATTTGCTATTCAAAGGAATGATCGCTGACGCGGATCACGCTGCGATTAATTTTCATCTCCAAAATAACACCTTGCTGCCGGGCGGCGAGGGCTCTTTGCTCTGCTTTATGGATCATCCTGCGGAGATTGAATTGCGCAACACTATAGATGCGTTGATGCACGATGCCGACGCATCGTTGCCGGCATAATTTCGATTCCCTCGCTTTGGTCAGCGAGGGAGTGCCCAGCCGGTGGCGTTCATGGCGAATCCGGCGCCCCGCCGTCAGCCCTTGTCTCCTTAGGGTCGGCGGCGGGTTTTTTGATTGAGATGTCGGAATGTGGGCTGAACGAATGGCAATGGCAATTGATCCAAACCCAACCCTCCGCGCTGACCTGACCGCAGCTCTTGATGTTCTCGGGCCGCAAATTCAGGGATTGACAGATTTTGGCTGGATACAATCGTTATCACCTGCGGCGCATGATGCGGTAGCCAATCAAATTCTTGAGCGCTCACGGCGCCGCTATCTGATTAAAGACGTGTTGCATGCGCTGGACGACGTTCGGGATGCGCTTGCGGCGCTCGAGGCGGATGGCTACCCGGAGCTTCCGAGTTCGCGGAAGGTTTTGGCGGCGTTGCGTGCGGAAATCGACGCGTTCGAAATTGTATCGGAGTGAAATGATGTCGAAGCCGGCGCTTTTGGCCTTCGCTGAAGCTCTTGATAGCCGGCCAAGCGCATTGCGCCGGGACGAGTGCGGCAGTTGGGCAATCTCCGGGACATTCTTGGAATTCCGAAGGCTCGCCACCTGGACGAGGAACGCCGCGCGGTTCTTATCCAAGCTGGGGCCCAGACCCAGATAAAGGCCAAATAAACCGCCTGAACGCCCCCGCCGGTACCGACCATGGCGCTGGTGGAAACCGGAGTGAAATAATGTCGTTTCTATTTCGACGCAAGAAGACCCGATCCCACCACGGCGATCGTCGAAGAGCTAAAGGGGATTACCGCAGAACTTCGTTCAATGGCGGCGGCCATGGTTAAGATAAGTGTCAAACTTGATCGAGTTGCTTCGACGCGTTCGAAACTTGACGCGGTGCAGTAGGTTCGAATGGATTTCGTTGTTCGGACAGAGGGCCAGTGGTCGCTAGCAGAGGATTGGCCGCCTGGCGCTCGCGGACGGCCTCGTGAGCGCGGCGACGAGCCGTTGACGCCTGAAGAACGCGTCGAGTACGCCCAAGAAATTGGAGATTGGCGCGAGGCGTGTCGAGAGGCGTGCAGCCTGCATTTAGAGGACTTATGGGGTGCCTATCCCGGCGGGCCGCCGCGCAGCGGGCTGTTGATCGGGTAGCTATCCGACCTCGGCGTCACGAATTGGCGGGTCGAAATCGGTGGCGTGGTCGGCAAGGAATTTATAAATTTGGTTCCCGAGAACTGAATTTATAAAATCATCAGAAAGCTTCGTAACCGTGGTCCCGTCGCATCCGCACGCCTCCGCAATTTCCTCCTGCGTATGGCACGCCATCCACATGGCGAGTATCTTGCGGTCAGGGAAGGCCGCTGACAGGCCTTCGCCGACATGGCCGCACCTATGGTAGCGCGGGCCCGAGTTAGCCCTTGGCCTCATCCTCAATGGGTTCAATCAAGCTCTGGTCATCGTCTCCCCGGCCAGACACATTGACCCGCGTCGAGACCGGCCACATGCGCAGGAAGTCATTCGGCGCCGGCCGCAACACCTCGACGCCGGCCTTTCCGGTCAACCAGGTGTCATGATCCTGACGGGCTAACAACACCGGCATGCGATCGTGAATGCACCGCGTGAAATCGTTGGCAGCAGTCACGATCAACGTGCAACTGAAAATCGTCTCGCCCACCTGCGGGTCTTTCCATTCATCCCAAAGGCCGGCAATCGACAACACCGCACCATCCGCCGCGCTAATAAAATAGGGCTGCTTGACGCCGTCGGCTGATCGCCATTCGTAATAGCCGGACGCCGGCACGATGCAGCGGGTGCGTTTGAAGGCCGAGCGGAACATCGGTTTTTCGGCGACGGTTTCGGCCCGCGCGTTGAACGTCGAGGGCACTTCCTTGGCCGTCTTTTTCCACCAAGACGGAACGAGGCCCCAGCGCATTGGGGCAAGCTCTGGGCCGGCACCCACCGATATCACGACATCGATCGTCGTCGTCGGCGCGATGTTGTAGCGTGGACGCACGTTTCGAGGCGGTTGCGTCAGCCGGTAAAGCTCGACCAGCTCGCGCCAGGTAAAGAATTGGGTGAAGCGTCCGCACATGGGGAAAACATATCATCCTACGCAAATTTGCGCAGTCACTGCGGTTTCTTCGACTTGAGAGCCTTCACAACATAGTCAGCGGCATCGCCCAAGCGGCGTTCGGTATTTCTGGGGTACAGCGAGTCGCAGGAGGCGAGCCGCAGATCCTCCCGATATTCGCCCAGCCGACGCATTTTCCGTCCGGTCCCCCGTACCCAGGTGCGCAGCAATCGCCCGTCGATTTGGTAACTCTTGAGGTGCACTTGGCGGACGCTGCAAAAAGGTACGGGAAGAGGTACTATCGGCGTCCTCCTCATTTTCCGATCATCGTTACGCTGGAAATCATCGGTGCAGCGTTATCACCGGTCTTCTCCAGAACGCTTGATTTGGAGAATCCAAATGATTCGGCTTGTGACCCGGGAAAACCAACACCATTATCGAGACGAGATGGATCAGGCCTTTCGGCTGCAACATCGATTTATGGCGGGAAACAAGCGCTCGCAGAGACCAGTCCCGCTCCTAAGGCGGGAGACTGATCGCTTCGATAACATCCACGCCGTACATATGCTTTACATTAATCGTAGCAAGGTGCGAGGATATCAGCGAATAGTTCCGACCACCCGGCCAAATTTATTGTCGGAGGTTTCGCCGGAACTTTGCGAAGTCAGCCCACCAGTTGGCGCTCACGTTTGGGAACTTTCGCGTCAATGCGTTCAACCGAATTATAGGGCCCCAGGAAGTTGTAAAATAGCTACCGCCCTTTGGGCAGGTTTGGTTGAATGGGGACTTGAGTGCGGCATTTCCAACTTCATCACAGAAATTGAGCCTGATTGCTTAATTCCTCTCGTCAGCCTCCACTTCAAGCCGATTCCTCTTGGCCTACCGCAGAAAATTGGTGGGCAAGAGATGTTGGCGGTTATACTTAGCTTCGATGAACGGACGCTCAATCGCATTCATGAGATAAGAGCTGACAAAAAGAAGGTCCTTGTCGGAAATTCTCACCATCCCGATCCGCTTTATGCGTGAAAAGCAGAGACTGCGTTCCGTGGGTGCATGAGAAAGCAGGCGATAGAAAGCGGCGTTTTTGAATGTACCTGTAGGCTTGTGCGGCCTCCACCGCCGCACTCTGGAATGGGTGCCTATCTCCAGGTAGCCCGCCACTACAATCAGTTCGCCGCCCAGCTCCTCCTCAATTGGCGGGTGCAGTCCAAACCTTTTTGGCCAAGTTTTTAAATTCAGGTATTCCCAAAGCGCCACGCTCGTGGGCCTTGCCCGGACAGGCCAGCCGCTTGAGCACTTCCTCATACCGTGGAACACTCTTTCAGTTGCCCTTGTATCGTGCGGCTTCCCGCCACTGTGCGACGGCCGCAGATTCGCTACGCCCCTTTACCTCAATACGCTCTCCAAACACTTTTCGACTGCCGATGGACGCTGACTACGTGGGGCTTATCCCACACCTTGACAGTATGTTACATTTTCACACCCTTTAGCGCGGCCATTTCGTGGATGATAAATCAGGCGGCCTCGCTGCCCAGCGCTACGGCCAAATGTCGATAGGCTATGCCCCATGCCGAATGGCATTGGGACCCATTGTCGCGAAGGATTTTGCTAACGGGTGATCTTGTTTGATCCTCAGGCCAGTGGCGCGCATGCCACTGGTGATCAGAAGAGACGAATACGGGCGGTAGCGGATTGCCAACGAATTGATCTCCAGTCAAATCAATGATCAGTCCCAGGTACTCAATCTCAATCCACGCATGACTTTTGTGGCTGCTGGTAGCGTGACCCGATACGTAAAAGGGGTCGATGCCGTGATTGTCTATGAGGTGTTTCCCAAACATTTCTGACACGGCTCCGCATGATCCAGCGGGGAAGTATCTAAATTGTTCGCCCCATGTTGATCGGTCAGCAGCGTCAATCAGTGCGCGAAACCGATACGCTGCATCGAATAGTGAGACTGCGGGCGCTTCGAGATTTCCCTGTCTCATTTCCGCTTGCCTTTCGCTCTGAGCTTCACGCTGTCGATCTCGCATTGAGAATTTCTGTGATTTGATCCGCATTCAGTCGGCCAGGAAAGGATGACTGCATTGGCGTAAAGACGGCAAGCATTGCCCTTTGCTGTTGCAGTGAGTACGGGGTGTATTCATACATTTCGCGGCCCTTGAATTCATTAAATCGGTCGGGCTTTTGAATGAGGAAGCTGGCGACGGAACAGTGCTTTGAATTCCCGCCGAAGCCGCCGAACCTAGGGACTGTCGCTACGCGTGCCTTGGCGGCATCTGAAAGCCGGTCATAGGAGCTTTCGAGGAATAACCACATTTCAAGAGAAAGCCGCATGACGCGCGCGATCCGAACTTCCTGGTCGGCATGGATGGATCGCGCGGACGGTGTCACCCGGAACATGACCGATAACAAATCCGTGATGAATATTGAACTACCTCAAATGGGTGATGTGGATTTAAGAAATCTGCGTAAGCTTTTACCATGCTACGGGCTTTGTTTCCGAGTTTCCTCCGTAGCCAGAAGCGCCCGCCGTGTCCCCCCACGGCGGGCGCTTTCTGTTTCACCCGTAGCCGCAGCAGCTCATGTCACGATGCGAACGGTTGCCTTGCCGCTGGGTAGAACCGTCACGGCGCTAACTGTGAAAGACTGTTTGGGTCTTTCGCAAAACTTTTCCAGCGATCAAATAGCGGTTTCTTTTTTCGTAATCAGGCTTTCTTTTGGAGAATTTCGATGGTTGATATTGACGAAATTCTAGCCGCAGCAATTCGAACCGCATTGCTACAGGTGGACGGTCCCGCGCCGCGGTTGCATCATCGTATTGAAGTCGTGACTGCCCGGCGCGTTCGCGCGGTTCTGGAACGCGAGGGCGTTATCATTACGCACGCCCGCCCGTTGCCAGAGGCCGGGCCGAGGGGGTGAGGTTGATGAAGCCCCTGGCCCAGCTGTGCGACCAGACCAGGGGCTGTGCCTTGGATTCGAAACGGGGGGTTACGGTCCAGGGCGTCTTCGCGGGGCGGCCATTGGAGGAACCCCGCGAATGTTAGACATCGCATCGGGGCTCTTAAAGGTTCCTCCTTGGCAGCAAATGGTTTGCCGTTGAACGAAACTGTCACCGCGCGAGAAGCTGAGAAATTAGCACAAAAAGGGCGACGCATTTGCGCGTCGCCAAGGTACCAGAGCTGGGAGGACCAATACTCTGTTACAAACGCATAGCCCATAAAGGTTTACAATGTCGGTACGCAAACGCACATGGACCACGCAAGGGAAGCAAGGAAGCATTGCAATGGCTCCGACTCGCTACACCGATCCTCCGATGACCATCGGCAACATGCGATCGCATGGCGGTCAAATGCATCGAGGTGACATGCGGGGTGTGGTCACAATGCGTTGGTGGATGCCGACCGATTGGACGACCTGACCGAGCTGCCTTCTCTCTTCGGACTCGCATGCGGTGTTCTGGTTGTGGCTCCCGACCTCTCGATGTGCGACCGAACAGAGACACAGGGCTCCGGGCAGAGTGGTGCCTTAGTAGTGGCAGAAGCTGGCGGGGCTGAAGGGACCGCTTAGCAATCTGATCCCGGTCGCCAATTGCGAGGAAGCTCTTTGGCCTTTTCGACAATTGTCCATTTGCTGTCATGGTCTTTTTTTACTGGCCCAAATGGCCTTGGGACGGCGCGGCCGAAAGCCGGCCCTTGATATTCGCCAAATGCCAAAGCCTCCTTTTCCGCTTCTTGTTCGTTCTCAGCGGGCAAGCAAACCGTCCGCGTAATCGCTCGCTGCAATGTCACTTTGAATATTCTCATTGGCTTACCTGAGAAGACTAAAAGAGATGGGTACGTAAATGGAATAGGTTCGAAAAATCCTAGAAACTCAAACAAACTCAATAGTATGTGGCGGAAGAACCGTTCTTCACACTGCTCATTTTGTCGGTCGGCGCTGAGATGATTTGGACAGCGCTTTTTGTTCCCCTGGCGTCGACCAACCGACACATAAGGGTCTCTTACGCCTTTGCAATTCTAAGCTTGATCGGCATTTGCGCTTGCTACTCGGCGCTGCATCCTATGGCCTGACCGGCGCAATTCTGGCCGTGCTTGGCGTTAATGTCGTCATGATCGGTGTCACGATCGAACAATTGATCAGCCGCGCCGGTCCGAGCGCGTTGGATAGCGCAGGCAGGGGCGCCGTCAAACCGAGCCAGCTTTAGCGCTCACGTCTTTTCGTCCGATCGCGAGGCAATATGGCTGCAAGTGCAACAAACGCAGAGACCCGTATCGTCGTGTGCGCGCTCGAGACCTATTCCAAAATAGGCGGATCATCGCCAATCTGGCACAACGAACCCTCGACCGAAAAGAGCGACCGCCGCAGGTCTTCTTGTTGCGCGATCAGAACGCCATCCCGGAGATTGCGGGAATCGAGATCGCCGGAATGGGTCATCGCCTGCGCTTTATGTTTCAGGCGTTGAGGGCCGGAGTAACCCAGGCCAATCTCTTCGTCATAGGCCATCGAAATCTTCTTCCGCTCGCGGCTTTGGTCCGATGCCTTCGCCCCAATTTGCCAATTCTCCTGTTTGTGCATGGTGAAGATGTTTGGAACGATCCTCGTCAGGAGGCCGGACGGCGGCGTTGGTATGAACCTTGGTTGCTGCGGGCCGTCTCACAGATCGCTTCGGTCAGCGCTTTCACCGCCGAGACGATGGCGCGGGAATTCAATGTCCCTCTGTCGAAGTTCACTCTTCTTCCGAACGCAGTCGATCCGCTCAAATCCTCGTTGGAGCTGGCGAAGCGCGAGCCGGCTACGATCCTGACCGTGACAAGGCTTAGCCTGAACGACCGCGAAAAACACGTGGACAAGGTCATCCGCGCAGTCGCCAAGCTCAAGCACAGCCTGCCCCACATCAAATGCGAGATCGTCGGGGATGGCGCTTTACGCCCCGAACTTGAGGCCTTGGCCACGGAACTCGGCGTCGCCGACGCTGTAAAATTTCTTGGCCGCATCAGCGATGCGGAGCTCGACGCGGCCTATGCAAGAGCGACGGTCTTCGCGATGCCCTCGTCCAAAGAGGGTTTCGGGATCGTCTATCTCGAAGCCTGGCTGCGGGGTCTTCCCGTGATCTGCAGCAAGCACGGCGCTTCCAAGGAGATCGTTTCCGACGGGGTGGATGGATTTGTCGTCGAACCCTCCGATATTTCGATGCTCGCCGATCGCCTCCATCTGTGGCTCTCACAGCCGGAAATTGCCCGGGACATGGGCGAGCGCGGGCGCCGGAAGGTCGAGGCGAATTTTCTCGGCCCCGCCTTCCGGGCCAATCTCGACCGGATCATCGACGGGCTCCGCGCGGGGAAGCGTCCCAGGGATAATTGACCTTCGGCCGCACCGGTATTATTTCATAAACATGCCAGTTCGGACCATAATCACCCTCCCAGACCCGCGTTTGCGGCTTCGCGTGCCGCCCTTGGCGTCCGTCGACGACAGCATCCGCGCGCTGATGGACGATATGCTCGAGACCATGTATGCCGCGCCCGGCATCGGCCTCGCCGCCGTGCAGATCGCCGTCCAGAAGCGGGTGATTGTGCTCGACGTCGCCAAGCGCGAAAGCGAAGCCGCGACCGCGGATCCCCTTTGTCTCGCCAATCCGGAAATCCTCTGGGCCTCGGAGGAGCTGTCAATCTATGAAGAGGGTTGCCTGTCGATCCCGGAATTCTATGAGGAGGTGGAACGGCCGGCGCGCGTAAGGGTCGGCTATCTGGACCGGGAAGGCCGGGCACGGGAGGTCGAGGCGGACGGCATTCTGGCGACCTGCCTTCAGCATGAAATCGATCATTTGAACGGCGTCCTGTTCATCGATCATATTTCCAGGCTGAAGCGCGAGCGCATCACCAAGAAATTCAGCAAGAGCGCCAGACACGGGGCCGCTGATCGGAAGCGCAGCGTGGAGCAGGAACAGGCCTCCGTCCGAACCGACGCCTGATTGGCGCCCATCACTTGGGCATCACTTGGGCCGCCCCCAACCCTAGGCCAAGACTATTGCGTATCGTCTTCATGGGGACCCCGGAATTCTCGGTGCCTGTGCTCACCGAGATCATCGGCCAGGGCCACCTCGTGGCAGCGGTCTATACGCGGCCACCGAAACCCGCAGGGCGTCGCGGCTTAGAGGCAACCCCCTCCCCGGTTCATGAGGCGGCGCTGCGTTTCGGCATTGACGTGGTCACGCCCCAAACCCTTCGCTCGGACGAGGCGGTAGCCCAGCTGCGGAGCTTTGAGCCCGAAACGATCGTCGTCGTGGCCTATGGCTTGATCTTGCCGAAAGTCATTCTCGAACTGCCACCGAAATTCTGTCTCAACCTGCATGCCTCCCTGTTGCCACGTTGGCGGGGCGCCGCGCCCATCCAGCGCGCGATCATGGCCGGAGACAAGGAAACAGGGGCCATGGTGATGCGCATGGAGGAAGGTCTCGATACCGGCCCCATCGCCCTCACCGAGCGGGTCGCCATCGCACCGGACTCGAATGCCGCCGAACTGCACGACAAACTGGCCTTCGCGGGAGCCGGACTGATGGCGCGGGCCCTGGCATTGCTTGAGCGGGGCGAGCTTGTCTTCACCGCGCAGGCTGAAACCGGGGTCACCTATGCGCGTAAGATCGACAAGGCGGAAGCGCGGATCGATTGGTCAAAACCGGCATCGGAAATACATGATCTGATCCGCGCTCTTGGGCCCTTTCCTGGGGCCTATTTCGAAGCCGATCTTGGCAAGGGCGTGGAACGCATCAAGGTCTTGCGCGCCCGAAGGGTCGACGCTACCGGCACGCCGGGATGCGTCGTCGATGACGGCTTGACCATCGCCTGCGGCAATGGGGCGGTGCGGCTTCTGGAGTTGCAGCGTCCCGGCAAACTGCACGTGTCGGCCGAGGATTTTTTGCACGGCGCCAAACTGCCCGCCGGAACCATGCTCGCCCCAAAATCTGATGCCGCGCTTTAAGCTCACCGTCGAATACGACGGAACGCCCTTCGTCGGCTGGCAGCGGCAGACCAATGGACCCTCGGTCCAGTCCGTCATCGAATCTGCCCTTGAGGCCCTTTGTGGCACCCACGTCGGAGTTCGAGGAGCCGGGCGAACGGATACCGGTGTTCACGCCACCGGCCAAGTTGTGCATGCAGATCTGATCAAGGACTGGCGCAGCGATGTCTTGCGCGATGCCCTGAACGCGCATATGCGGCCCCAGCCCGTCGCGATTTTAGCGGCTGAACGCGTTCCTGAATTGTTTGACGCCAGATTTTCAGCGATCCGGCGGCATTATCTCTATAGAATCATCAATCGCCGGGCCCCTCTGACCGTTGAGCAAGGGCACGCCTGGCTCGTCAAACGAAGGCTCGACGCCGACGCCATGCGGGCAGCAGCCGCCCATCTTGTCGGTCATCATGATTTTTCAACCTTCCGCGCGTCGCAATGCCAGGCGGAGAGCCCGGTGCGCACGCTGGAACGGCTCGATGTCCGGCGAATTGGCGATGAGATTCAGATCAGCGCCAGCGCGCGCTCGTTTCTGCACTCGCAAGTCCGGTCCATGGTGGGTTCGCTCGAACAGGTCGGCTCGGGAAAATGGAGCGCCTCCGACCTCCGTGCCGCCCTCGAAGCGCGCGACCGTCGGCGCTGCGGCATGGTGGCTCCCCCGGAAGGACTTTATCTGATCGGCGTGGATTATGATCCGAGCGCTTCTGCGTGGCCTTGATTCTGTCATGACTTAGCGCCAGTCCGAATAGTGTCGCTCCAATTCGGCTTCAAGCTCTGGGCCGGCCGCTGGAACGAAACGGAAAACAGCCATCCTCCCAACCATCCTCTCAAGTTGGGCAAATCTTTCAATAATCCGGTAATGGGGGCGATCGGCATAGTCGTCCACCAATAAGAGCGCGTTAGAGGGCTCTTTGGACATGTATTTGATGCTCGTCAGGGCACAGGCGACCCGGAAACGTCCATCCACCAAGATTCAAATCCGGAAGCTGCGTGTCGCCAATTAATCTCCAGGGCGCCTGGGGATAGGACATCCATTTACGGACACGATTTGGCTTGGGCGTTTTGAAAAGCGGAATGCCCCAGAGGCCCGTGATGCCAATATTGACATGAACCAGATGCTGATCGTGTTTTAGATTTCCTATTTTCGCTCTCACGGATTTCATAAATACTTTGTCGGAGTCCACGGCGACGAAGGGCTTGCCCCATTTCGCAGCCTGTACGGTACTGCCGCCTGTGCCATACTGGACGTAAAAGGCGCTGTTATTTATTTTTTCCATAAAATATTGCGTAGACCGGTCGTCAAAATGGGGCTCGTCAGGCACATTACACTTCGTAAATCGCTTGCTTACGATAAACATAGCATTCGTGCCGGCCTCGATCAGCGGTTCGGGCATCATGTCCCGAACTCTCTTTCTGACGGTCCGAGAAGCACGCTGAAAACTGACTGACATATATTATTTAACCTCTAACCAACAGTGGTGGGACTTTAATCTCCTCGTTGCGATTTGCAACCCGCGCGACGATCAGAGAGCAGCGGCCGTCTTCCGCGCTTTGTCGATCAACTGCTCCGCGCCGTAAATCGCGTCGCCGTCGGGGTCATGCACAAGAGCGCCGGAACTCGCAGCGAGGGCCGCGCAGACAATCGCGGCGCTGGCTTGTTCGCGCACATCTCCGCTCCAGCGAAAGGCAATCGCGGCATTTCGCTCGCCAATCCGCGACTGCCTGAAAACGGATGTCGAACCCTGCGTCTTCTCCGTCCAGCGTGCAGGGCAGATAGCCCGATGTTTGAAACGGAACGTAGGAATTATCCAGAGTGAGTTTGAATTTGAGGCCATCGATTGCCTTTTGCAGGGCCGCGCGCGTGGGCACGTCGTCGCGCAGGAGATAGGCGGTTTGAGAGCGGGCCATGGAGTTCCCTTCGCGATGCGTCTGGCGCTGCTCTCAAGCAAAAATCTGGCCGCGCGGAACTACTCCCTCTCGAACACAATCTCCCCTGCGACGAGGGTGAGTTTAACCCTGCCCTCCATGCGGGCCTCGTCGAATGGCGTATTCTTGCAACGCGAATGCAATTTGGCCGGGTCGACGACATAGGGCTCGGTCGGGTCGAAGCGGATCAAATCGGCGGGCGCCCCGACCTTGAACCTTCCCTGGGGGAGACCAAGGATTTCCGCCGGGCGGGTCGTCATGGCGTTAAGCAGACGTCCCAGCGAAACTTCGCCGGAGGAAACCAGCCGCAGGCCTGCGGACAGCATGGTTTCCAAACCGATCGCCCCATCCTCGGCCTCGGCGAACGGCAGCCGCTTGGTTTCGACATCCTGGGGATTATGGTCGGAGACGACAACGTCGACGAGCCCCGACGCCAATCCGGCAACCAGAGCACGCCGCTCGTCTTCGCGCCGCAGCGGCGGCGCAAGTTTTAAAAACGTTCGATAGTCGCCGATGTCGTTTTCATTGAGCGTCAGATGGTTGATCGAGGTCGCGCAGGTCACCGGCAGCCCATCGGCCTTGGCCTTGGCGATGATCTCCAGGGACAAAGTCGTGGTGACGAGGGCGGCGTGATAGCGGGCGCCCGTGAGATTCACCAGTTTGATGTCGCGATCCAGCATGATCGCCTCCGCCTCGCGGGGGATTCCGGCAAGGCCGAGGCGCGAGGCGAATTCGCCTTCATTCATCACGCCTTCGCCGGCGAGATCGCGATCTTCCGCGTAATGGATGATCAGGGCGTCGAAATCACGGGCGTATTCCATCACCCGGCGCATGACCCGGGCGTTGCGGACAGAACGAGCCCCGTCGCTGAACGCAACCGCGCCGGCCTGCTGCAGCAAGCCGATCTCGGCGATCTCGGTGCCCTCGAGGCCCGCCGTCAGGGCTGCGCAGGGAAGCACCCGGACGCGGCCCGTGTCGCGCGCCCGGCGCAACAGAAAATCGACGACCGCGGCTTCATCGACGGGCGGATTGGTATCGGAGCGGGCCAGGATGGTCGTGACCCCGCCGGCTGCGGCCGCGGCGGTCGCGGTCGCAATGGTTTCCCGGTGTTCGGCTCCCGGTTCGCCGATGAACGCCCTCATGTCGATCAGACCCGGCGCCACGAGGTCGCCACGGCAATCCAAAATGCGCGCATGCGAAGGCAGCTGCCCCGGCGTGACCCCCGGACCGAAATCGCGGATCACGCCATCGACGACCAGAATCCCGCCGAAACTCTCCCTGAGCTCCGCCGGATCGACCAATTTTGCATTGACGAGCGCCAAAGGCTGGTGGGCGATCGAGGCGCTGGAGGGAAGCTTCACGTGAAACAGCTCGCTCTTATCCATTTGGCAAATGCTGCGCCAATGCTTCCAGCACGGCGATCCGAACCGCGACGCCCATTTCGACCTGTTCGCGGATCCGGCTTCTCGCCCCATCGGCGACGCTCGAATCGATCTCCACGCCCCGGTTGATCGGGCCGGGATGCAAGACCAGCGCATCGGGTTTCGCCCGCCTAAGCTTGGCTTCGTCGAGGCCGAAAAATCGGAAATATTCCTTGGCGGACGGGATATACGCCCCAAGCATCCGTTCCCGCTGCAACCGCAGCATCATCACAATGTCCGCGCCCTCGAGGCCCGCTTCCATGTCGCGGAAAACCTCGACGCCCATCCGCTCGATGCCGGTCGGCAGCAATGTCGAGGGGCCGACCGCGCGCACCCGCGCCCCAAGGGCGGAGAGGAGCAAAATATTCGAGCGCGCGACGCGCGAATGGAGGATATCGCCGCAGATCGCGACCGTGAGGCCCGCGATTCTGCCTTTGTTGCGCCGGATGGTCAGGGCGTCGAGGAGCGCTTGGGTCGGATGTTCATGGGCGCCGTCGCCCGCGTTGACAACCGAACAATCGACCTTTTTCGCCAGCAGATGCACCGCACCGGCGTGGGCATGGCGGACGACGATGATATCGGGCCGCATGGCGTTGAGCGTCATCGCCGTATCGATCAGGGTTTCGCCCTTTTTGACGCTGGACGTCGCGACCGACATATTCATGACGTCGGCGCCAAGCCGCTTGCCCGCGAGTTCGAACGACGATTGAGTCCTGGTCGAGGCCTCGAAGAAAAGGTTGATGAGGGTTCGTCCCCGCAGGGTTGAACGCTTCTTTTCGACCTGACGCGACACTTCGATCGCCGACTCGGCCAAATTAAGCAAAGCCTCGATGTCCAGGGGCGATAGCCCCTCTATCCCGAGCAGATGCCGGTGCGGGAAGGTGAACTCTCCGGGCGCATTGACCATTGACCCTGGCTTATAGGCCCCGACGGGGCCCGCTCACAATAGTTTGCTCAGCTCCCTTCGAACTGCCCACAAAAATCGGCACGTCTTGACCGGGCTCGCCGGCGCTTATTCATGAAACGGTCAAAAATGTGAAGCGCCTAATGGCCTTGCCGAGTTGCATTTTTTTCCGAAACCCGGTTCAAGCGTCGCAGGAAGAGGCGCTGTTCAAGGTCGGATCCCCATGAAATCTATTTGGCAATGTTTAGGGTCGGCGGCGGCAATCATGGCGGTTGCGGCTCCGGCATGGGCGGAAAATCAACCGCTGACCTGCTGGTATAATGACCACGCCGATTTTACCTCAGCCGACAGCGCCCCGGCCAGCGCCGTCATCGGAAGCGTGGCGAAGGCCAGCAGTGGCGACAAGACCTTTGCCTATACGATTTCGGCAAGGGACGGCATGGCGTGCCCGGTGCAGCTCCCGCTCTCGACGACGTCCGCCGTGACGGTGGCTCTCGTTCGCCAGGACGAGGGGGATTGTTCGAACGAGAAGGTCAGCGACGCCGGAGGCGCAGCCGTCGGCGGTTCGGTGACCGTCTATAGCGAGTCCAGAGCCGCATCCACGGCGGCGATCCGGCTTGCCGGTCTGGCTCCCAACACCAGCTATAAGATTTTCCTGAAATGCCTGCGGCAGCTCGGAACGCTCCGAACCGATGCGAATGGAAACGCGGGGCGAACCGTCAGCTTTCCCACTGACGGGCCGGGTCCAGTCTTTGCCTTCGAAATTGCTCCCGAGGGCGATGCCGCGGGCACCAAGCTCCAAAGCCTGTCCTTCAAGAAGTAAAGCGGGCTTTCGCTGCGCGACCCATCGGCGCCAAGCCGAAAATTGCGCAGCCACAGCTCACGCAACCTCTTGGAGATGGGCTTCCAGGAACCAAAGCGACTTATCGAGGGCGCGCGAAAACGCCGTCAAAATATCCGCTGTGTCCGCATCGCCTGCCTCGTCAGTCGCCGCAATCCCGGCGCGAACCGAATTCGCGACCGTGCCAAAGTGCTCGATCAGCGCCGCGATGTGATCCTTGATCTTGTAAATATCTGTCGGATAGGGCTTGAGCGAGGTCTTGTTCGCCACCACTTGCGAAGTGCCAAGCGCGGTTCCGCCCAGTTGCACAACGCGCTCGGCCATGGTGTCCACATGGTCGTCGATCTCGGTGCGGAACGAATTGAGCATTTCATGCACCGCGATGAATTGAATGCCCTTAAGGTTCCAATGCGCCTGTTTGGTAAGCAAAGCCAAATCGATGGCGTCGGCTAAGCGGGCATTCAACAGATCGATGGAAACCGCTTTTGCATTCGACTTCACATCGTTCAGCGTTTTATGCAACTTCATAAGCAAATACTCCGCTTTTCTGGTAGATTCTTCAGTTTAGCAAGCTTGCCTGCGGTATTTTGGCGCACTGAGACTTGGCAATTGCTAAACTTAGCTTTAGTAAATGCGCGCCGAAACGAAAAGGTTCATCAGGTCCAGCATTTTTGACGGGATTTGACTATGATCCCGCGCTCCCCCATCCTCCGGCGCATCGATTTCGGCCAAGCTCCGGCTCGGATCCCCTAGCGCGAGCGGTACCAGATCAATTTGAAACTAATAAAATACCGGCTGTTGCGCCGCTGGGAACAGATAGGACCTATGCATGAATGTCGTCATCGTCGAGTTGCCGGCGAAGGCCAAAACGATCGGCAAGTATCTGGGAAAGGGCTATGAGGTCTATGCCTCCTATGGCCATGTTCGGGATTTGCCGGCCAAGGATGGTTCGGTGGATCCGGACGCGGATTTCGCCATGCTCTGGGATGTCGATTCCCAGTCGGCAAAACGGCTCGCGGAGATCGCCAAGGCCGTCAAGAGCGCCGACCGGATTATTCTCGCGACCGACCCGGACCGTGAAGGGGAAGCGATTTCCTGGCACGTCCTCGAGATTTTAAAGGCCAAAAAAGTCCTCGGCACCAAGCCGGTCGAACGGGTGGTCTTCAACGCGATCACCAAATCGGCGATTCTCGATGCCATTCGCAATCCCCGCCAGATCGACGAGGCGTTGGTCGATGCTTATCTGGCGCGGCGCGCCCTTGATTATCTCGTCGGTTTCAATCTCTCGCCGGTGCTGTGGCGGAAATTGCCCGGCGCCCGCTCCGCCGGCCGGGTTCAATCCGTAGCCTTGCGGCTTGTCTGCGACCGCGAACTCGAGATCGAAAAATTCGTTTCGCGGGAATATTGGTCGATCCTCGCCCATCTGAAAACCGGCGCCGGGGCCCCCTTCGTCGCCCGGCTCGTGGGCGCCGACGGGCAGAAGATTGCGCGCCTCGATATCGGCTCGGGGGGCGAGGCGGAGGCCTTCAAAGCCGCGCTGGAGGCTGCCAAATTCTCAGTGGCCCGCATCGAGGCAAAGCCCGCCAAGCGGCACCCGGCGCCGCCCTTCACCACCTCGACTCTGCAGCAGGAGGCCTCGCGCAAATTAGGATTTGCTCCCGCCCGAACCATGCAACTCGCCCAGCGGCTTTACGAGGGCGCCGACATCGGCGGCGAAACGGTTGGCCTCATTACCTATATGCGGACCGACGGCGTCGACCTCGCCCCGGAAGCGATCACCAGCGCGCGCAGTGTCATCGGCAAGGAATTCGGCGCGAACTACGTCCCCAAGGCGCCGCGCAAATATACGGTGAAAGCCAAGAATGCGCAGGAGGCGCATGAGGCGGTTCGTCCGACCGACCTTGCAAGATTGCCGAAGCACATCGCGCGAAGCCTCGAACCTGATCAATTGCGGCTTTACGAATTGATCTGGACGCGAACCATCGCAAGCCAGATGGAATCGGCCGAGCTGGAGCGCACCACGGTCGATATTCTCGCGGAAGCCGGGGCCCGCAAAATCGACCTGCGGGCGACCGGCCAGGTCATTCGCTTCGACGGCTTCCTGAAACTCTATCAGGAGGGGCGCGACGACGATGACGACGATGAAAGCGGCCGGCTGCCCGAGATGCACGAGGGCGAGGCCCTCGCCAAGGAAAGAATAGAGGCGAGCCAGCATTTCACCGAGCCGCCGCCGCGCTTCACCGAGGCAACCCTCATCAAACAGATGGAGGAGCTCGGCATAGGCCGGCCTTCGACCTATGCTTCGACCCTCGCGGTTCTGCGTGAACGCGATTATGTGCGGCTCGAAAAGAAGCGGCTGTTTCCCGAAGACAAGGGCCGCCTCGTCACGGCGTTTCTGGAGAGCTTTTTCACCCGCTATGTCGGCTATGATTTTACCGCCGACCTCGAAGAGAAGCTTGACCTTGTGTCCAACCATGAGTTGGACTGGAAACAGGTCTTGCGCGATTTCTGGACCGATTTTTCGGGCGCGCTCGCGGGCACCAAGGATCTGCGGACAACTCAGGTCCTGGATAGTCTCAACGAACTCCTCGGCCCGCATATTTTTCCGGCCAAGGAAGACGGCTCGAACCCACGCGCCTGCCCCTCCTGCGGCGCAGGCCAGCTTTCGCTCAAACTCGGCAAATTCGGAGCCTTCATCGGCTGCTCCAACTATCCCGAATGCAAATTCACCCGCACCTTGGCAAATACCGAGGCCAGCGACCTGCCGGAGGGGGATCGCCCGGGGGTCAAGGTTCTCGGCGAAGACCCGCAGACGGGGGAAGAAATTTCGCTCCGCGATGGGCGTTTCGGCGCCTATGTGCAGCAAGGCGAAGGCGAAAAGCCGAAGCGCTCTTCCCTGCCCAAAAGCGTCAGTCCCGGCGACGTGACCCTGGAGCTGGCCCTTGGCCTGCTGTCGCTTCCCCGCGAGGTCGCCAAACACCCCGAGACCAAAGAGCCGATCCTGGCCGGCATGGGCCGCTACGGTCCCTATGTTCAGCATGGCAAGACCTACGCAAGCATCGGCAAGGACGAAGATATCCTCGCCATCGGCGGCAACCGGGCGATTGATCTCATCGTCGCCAAGGAAAGCGGCTTGACCGGTCGACGGTTCGGCGCCGCCGCAACCGCGCCCTCGCGGGTGCTCGGCGAGCATCCGGCGGGCGGCGAGGTGGTCGTCAAGGCCGGCCGCTATGGCCCTTATGTCAATCACGGCAAAATCAACGCGACCTTGCCGCGCGATGCCGATCCCACCACATTGACCTTGGAAGAAGCGCTCGCGCTTCTCGCCGCGAAAGCCGACGGCGGAACGGATCGCAAAGGTGCGGTTCAGGGTCGTCTTCTCGGGGAGCATCCTGCGGGCGGGCCCATCACCGTCCGGACCGGACGCTTCGGTCCTTATGTCAATTACGGTAAGATCAACGCGACCCTGAAAAACGATCTTTCTCCGGATGCGATCACGCTCGAAGAAGCTATCCGCCTGATCGAGGATAAGGAGAGCGCGGGAGGCGGTTCGAGGTCCCGCCAAAAGATCGTCCAAAGCGCCTTCGGCCAAGAAAGCGGCTCCGGCCAGAGCTGCCAAGAAAGCGGCGCCAGCAGCCGCCGCCAAGGCGCCGGCTCCGAAATCGAAAAAGGCCAAGCGAGCGTGAAAAAAACCGCGACAGGATCCGGCCTAGACGTGGCCGAATCCGCGCAGATCCTGCATCATTCACAGGATGGGGGATTTCCGTCACGGGCGGAAATTCTCGCCTTCATCGCCCGCGAGCGTGAAGCCACGGGGACAAGCCGCAAGGCAAGATCAGCAAGCGGGAAATCGCCCGCGCCTTCAACATCAAGGGAGAAGACAGGATCGCCCTCAAGCGGCTCTTGAAAGAACTCGAAGCCGAGGGCGCCATAGAGCGGCGGCGCAAGAGCCTGCATAAGCCCGGACTTTTACCGGCCGGTCGTGCTCGCCGATATGATCGCGCGCGACCGCGACGGCGAGCTCCTCGCCGTCCCGGCCGAATGGGACACGCGCAAGGGTCAGGCGCCGAAAATATTGCTGACGGCAAGCTCCCGCCAGAGGCCGGGGATGCCGGTCCCGGGTCCCGGCGATCGCGCCTTGCTGCGCGTCGAATTGGTGCCGGGCGCGGAGCCGGGCGAACCGGCCTATACCGGGCGCGTCGTGAAGCTTTTGCCGCGCGCAAAATCCCAGGTTCTGGGGATTTTTCGCGCCGAGCGCTGGTGGCGGCGGACGCATCGTTCCGATCGACAAGAAGAACGTCCATCGCGGCGAACTGAGCGTCGGACCTGGCGACGAGGGCGCCGCCAGCGATGGCGATCTCGTGGCGGTCGGAACTTCTGCGCACCGGCCGCCTCGGCCTTCCGGCGGCGCAGGTGCGCGAAAGGCTGGGCGCGCTCGACAATGAAAAGGCGATGAGCCTGATCGCCATTCACGCCCATCAACTTCCCGCATGTGTTCCGCCCGGAGGCCATCGCCGAGGCGGAGCGGGCGCGACCTGCCGGCATGGAGCATCGTGAGGATTGGCGCGCCATCCCGCTCGTCACCATCGATCCGGCGGATGCCAAGGATCACGACGACGCGGTCCACGCCGAACGCGACCCCGATCCCGCCAATCCCGGCGGCTTTATCTTATGCATCGCCATCGCCGATGTCGCCGCCTACGTCGGCCCCGGCGGCGCAGCTCGACCGCGAGGCGCAGGATCGCGGCAATTCGGTCTATTTCCCCGACCGTGTCGTGCCGATGCTTCCGGAACGGATTTCCAACGACCTCTGCTCGCTTGCGCCCGAACGAGGATCGCCCCGCGCTCGCCGCCCGGATCGTCATCGCCGCCGACGGCCACAAGCTCACCATAGCTTCCATCGGGTCATGATGCGCTCGGCGGCGAAACTCTCGTATGCGCAAGTGCAGGCTGCGATCGACGAGAGACCGGACGAAGCAATACGCGCCGCTGCTCGCCTGTTCTCGTTCCGCTTTACGACGCCTATCGCGCGCTCAAGCATCGCGCGGGACAAGCGCGGGCCGCTCGATCTCGATCTGCCGGAACGCAAGATCATTCTGGACGACAAAGGGCCGTTCAAGTCCGTCGTGACGCCGCCGAGGCTCGATTCGCACCGCCTCATCGAGGAATTCATGATCCTCGCCAATGTCGCCGCCGCCGAAGCGCTCGAAGCCAAGCACCAGGCGTTCATCTACCGTGTGCATGACGAGCCATCGCTCGAAAAGCTCAACAATCTTGCCGAATTTCTGGCCTCGATCGGCATCAAGCTCGCCAAGGGCCAAGTTCTCCGTGCGACGCAATTCAACGGTATTCTGGACCAGCGTGAGGGGCAGCGAAAACGAGCATCTCGTCAATGAAGTCGTGCTGCGCACCCAAGCGCAAGCCGAATATGTCGTCGAGAATTACGGACATTTCGGTCTCAATCTGCGCCGCTACGCGCATTTCACTTCCCCGATCCGCCGTTATGCCGATCTCATCGTCCATCGCGCCCTGATCCTTGCGCTGCAATCTCGGGATCCGGACGGCTCGGCACCTGATCGCCAAGGAGCAGTTGGCCGAAATCGCTGCAACGATTTCCGCCGCCGAACGCCGCGCCATGGCGGCCGAACGCGAGACATCGGATCGGCTGATCGCTGCCCATCTTGCCGGCCAGATCGGAGCCACTTTCGAGGGCCGCATCTCGGGCGCGACCAGCGCCGGGCTGTTTGTCAAGCTGAACGAGACGGGCGCCGATGGCTTCATCCCGGCCGCCATGCTCGGCGACGATTATTTCCGCCATGACCCGGCTCGCCATGCGCTGATCGGCTCGCGCACCGGCCAAATGCACCGGCTCGGCGACATCGTTACTGTCAGGCTTGTGGAAGCTGCCCCGCTTGCCGGCGCGCTCCGCTTTGAACTCTTGAGTGAAGTCTCGCCGCGCCAGGTAAGCGGACGCTCAGCCAAAGCCAAGCGATTGCCGCACCGCGACATACGGCCTTCTAGCGGATCACGGCGCACACGCCTATCTGGAGGCAAGACTTCAAAAAGGTGAATGTTGCAACGGTTGCACAGCGGCTAGCCAAAGTTCATTGCCGCGCGGCCTTCAGCTGGTGAGGATTGAGTTCATGGCAGACGACGGCCTCGTCACCATCCACAGCATGCGTTCGGCGCAAGACACAATAGAAGGCGTCGAAGCGGCCGTGAAAGCCAAGGGAGCGACCCTCTTCGCCAAGATCGATCACGCGGCTGGAGCCACCGAGGCCGGCGCCACGTTGCGCCCGACCACGCTAATCATTTTCGGCAATGCGCGCGCCGGCACGCCGCTCATGAAATCGAACCAGCGCATCGGCATTGACCTGCCGCTGAAGATGCTCGTTTGGAAAGACAGCGAAGGCGAAGTCTGGCTGACCTACGATGATCCAGCTTGGATCGCGAGACGGCACGGCATCGACACCCAATTCGAACCCGTCATGCGCGCCATGTCGGCAACGCTCAGCGAAATTGCACAGGATGCGGCCGGGGTGGGTTAGGGCAATTCCCGATGATCAAGACAGAGAGGAAGAAATGATGGAGTTGCCTGCGATCGATGTCCCTGCCTTTGCGCCCACGTCGCCCCGCGCCCCGCGCGATAAGGGTGCTCCCCGCAACGCATGGCAAGCGATTCGCCACGGCTTGCGCGGACGTTGTCCCAATTGCGCCGAAGGCAAAATTTTTCGTTCCTATCTGAAGGTCAATGACACCTGCCCGAAGTGTGGCGAGGAATTGTTTCATCAGCGGGCCGATGACGCCCCGCCCTATATGACGATCTTCGTGGTCGGCCACATCGTGGGTGCATTCATGATCCTCGTCGAGAAATTCTGGCCGGATGCGCCGATCTGGCTGCACGCGATGGTCTGGCCGACCATAACCCTCATCCTTTCGCTGTGGTTCTTGCCGATCATCAAGGGCGGTCTCATCGCCCATCAATGGGCCCTGCGGATGCATGGTTTCGAAACGGCACCCGGTGCTACGATCGGCCAAAGCTCCTCCAAGTGACGCCTCAGAGTCTTCCGGCCGCAGGTCTTGCCAACAGGAAAATCATCCCGGCGTTGGCGTCGGCGATTGCCACCGTCACGATCGTGGGCGTCGGCCTGTCGCTGACCATGCCTTTGCTCGCGCTGCGGCTCGAACAGCAAGGTTATAGCGCCCGCGCCATCGGGCTGAACCCGGTTGCTGGCGGCATCGCGATCCTGGCCGGCGCCGCCTTCGTTCCGGCCATGGCCCGGCGCATCGGCGTCAAGCCCTTGCTGCTACTGGCGCTTTTGGTCGGTGCTCTTAGCCTCCTGAGCTTTGCGCTGACCAATAATTACTGGATATGGCTGGTCATTCGCGCGGTGTTCGGCGCCGCCCTCAGCGTGCTTTTCGTGACCAGCGAATATTGGATCAATACGGTGGCGCCACCCGAACGGCGCGGCTTTGTCCTTGGCTTCTACGTCACGAGCCTCGCCGCCGGGTTTGCCGCCGGTCCTTTGTTCCTGGTGTTTGTCGGCACTGCGGGCGCCACGCCTTTCCTGGCGGCAATCGCCCTTTTCGCGCTCGCAGCCCTGCCAATCCTGCTGTGGAGCGGCAGAGCGCCGGAGATCAAAAGCGCGCAGCATGTGCCGGTGCTCGGTTTTCTGACCAGCGTTCCCATCGCAACCCTGGCCGGGCTGCTGCATGGCGCGATCGAGACCGCGAGCCTCGGCCTGTTGCCGGTTTATGCCCTTCGCGCCGGGCTCACCGCCGAAATCGGCGCCATTTTCGTCACCCTGTTCGCCCTGGGCAATGTGTTCTTCCAACTGCCGATTGGCTATGTTTCGGATTTGATGGATAGAAGTAAGCTATTGTTGGCTCTCGGCCTTTTTGGATTTTGCGGGGCTTTGGCCCTGGCCCTGATCGGCCCTTCCTATTTTGTTCTGTTTTGCTGCCTCCTGACGCTTTGGGGCGGCATCGTCGGCAGCCTTTATGCCGTCGGTCTCGCCCATCTTGGCTCGCGTTTTCAGGGGGCCGAGCTCGCCAGCGCCAATGCCGCCTTCATCATGCTCTACTCGCTGGGGATGCTCACCGGTCCGCCGATTGCCGGTTTCGGCATGGATTTCATTGTTCCCAATGGTTTTTTCTTCTCGATCGCCGCCTTGCTGGGGCTCTATCTCAGTCTGGTTTGGCGGCGTCGGCCTCGTAGGCTTTCTTGACAAGCCGGACGCGATCCGTATGGTCGCGGCTTCACAATCCCCGAGCAGTCGGATGATCGCGCGCCTTGCGCCGCATTGAAGGAACACACCAATGGCCAAGGCCGCTATGATCAAGATCAAGCTTCTGTCCACGGCGGACACGGGCTATTTTTACGTAACCAAGAAGAATGCCCGCACCAAGACGGAAAAGCTGACGTTCAAGAAGTATGATCCGGTCGTGCGCAAGCACGTCGAATTCAAGGAAACCAAGATCAAGTAGCCGGTTTGGCGCTTACGCGGCCCAGCCCGGCCGCTTGGCGAGTTCCGCAAGATAGGCGCCGTGCGCCTCCGGCAAGCCCTGTCCCCGTGGCCCATAGAGGTCGCGCATCAGGAAAAACTCCATCAGCCTGAACCCGTCGCGGATGTCGCTTAAGGGCAGTCCGTCGAGCGGGGTTTCGCCTTGCAAGAAGGGCGGCAGACGCAGCAGCCTGGTCTTGTATGGCTCGCCCGCGGCCTTGGAGACGGCGCGCCCGGATTTCGGCGAGACATAAACGAGATCGTCGGTGACGCCCGTCGCCGCGCATTGCGCGAGATCGAGACCGAACCCCATTTCGGTCAGAATTTCGGCCTCGAAGCGGACGACGAGCGGCGGCAAATTTTCCGGCCTCTGGACAACGTCCGCAATCTGCATGGCCATCTCATAAAGCAAGGGGTGCGGATCGCGCTCGGCGGCAAGGCGCAGCAAGGCTGCAACGAGCCCCATCGCATGGAGCGCTTCCGCGCTCGCCATCAAATGTTCGGTCCGCAATTTTCCCGGCTCGATGCAAAATGTACCGAGATGTTCGTCGAGCCGGGCCCGCCAGACGAGTTCGGCTTGATTGCCGGGTTGCAAATACGGCTGCATGCGTCGCGAGCGGCCGCCCCTGACCAGACCGAAATGTCGCCCATGCGCGCGCGTCATCGCCTCAAGGATGACGCTCGTCTCGCCATGCTTCTTCAGTCCAATGATGAGCCCGTCATCGCGCCATTCCATGCGGGCTCCCGATTATGGAATGAGGACGGTCGCGCCCGTCGTCTCGCGGCCTTCGAGGGCGCGATGGGCATTGGCCGCGTCTTCGAGCGGCATGGTCCGGTGCAGCGGAATCTTGACGTCGCCATTGTCGACCACGCGGAAAAGGTCGCGGGCCATTTTTCGAAAATCCTCGGGTTTCGCGGTATGCGTATGCAGCGACGGGCGGGTGGCGTAGAGGGAGCCTTTGGAAGAGAGAAGGGTAATATTGAAAGCCTCGATCTGACCCGAAGCCGAGCCGAAGCTCACGAACATTCCAAACGGGCGGAGGCAATCGAGCGAGGCCGGAAAGGTCGCCTTGCCGACCCCGTCATAGACCACGTCGCAAAGCTTTCCCTTGGTGATTTGCTTCACCCGCGCGGCAAAATCTTCTTCGCGATAAAGAATGACATGTTTGGCCCCGGCCTTCTTGGCAAGCTTGGCTTTTTCGGGCGAGCCTACCGTTCCGATCACGGTTGCGCCCAGGGCCTTCGCCCATTGGCAAAGGATGAGGCCGACCCCGCCCGCCGCCGCGTGAACCAGAATCGTGTCGTCCTTTTTCACCTTAAAAGTACGACGCAGCAGATATTGCGCTGTGAGCCCCTTCAGCATCATCGCGGCGGCGGTTTGATAGGAAATGCTCTTTGGCAATTTGACGAGACGATCCGCCTCGATCAGCCGCACCTCGGCATAGGCGCCAAAATTATGGACACACGCGACCCTGTCCCCCCGCTTGAAATCCTTGACCCCCTTGCCGACCGCGATCACTTCCCCCGCAGATTCATTGCCGGGCGTAAAGGGGAGAGAGGGAGCAGGATAAGCGCCACTGCGAAAATAAGTGTCGATGAAATTGACCCCGATCGCATGGTTGCGGAGAAGTACTTCCCCGGGCCCGGGCGGCGGCAGCTCAATATCTTCGATCCGCATGACGTCCGGACCGCCGACCTCGTGAACACGGACCGTCTTGGTCATGATGTTTCAGTCCCTTCTGTCGGCCGCAATCGATGCCGTGCGATCCGTGCTGGAATTGTGAGCATAGGTGTTCCAGGCAGGTTGATAGGAGTCATCCGCCTGGTCGCCCCAGGTTACCCAGCCGGGACGCACGCCGCGACCGAATAATTCGAGATAAGGACCAGGCGAACAGGATTCAATAAGCTTATATTGCTCGTCCGGCTTCCGCGAATGTTCGCGTTTCCGTGTCGCTAGATAATTTACTTGCCTTCGACCCGGCGGCAAGGTGCGCGCATTCTTCCCGCGCGTGCCGAACAGAATCAGTTCCGTCACATTGCGAAAATAGAAACCGACGCCGCGGCCGTCCGATGCCGCCGTCTTTTCTGATCTTGTGCCAGACAATATTGGCTTTGTAGGTAAATCCCCAGTCGGACATGACACGCAGTCCGTCCGGCAGAAGCGCATTCGGACACCAGAGATAAAGATGCGCCGTCGGGGCCGCGATCTCGGCCAGCGGGAGCGCGCCAATTTCCTCCAGAGCCAGGTGGCATAGCGGGAAAGGCGCCGATGTTCGGGGGCGACCTTGCCGGTCTTATTCTGGAACCGCCAGGGCGGATCCGCCAAGATCGTCTTGAACCGCGCGCCAGCCGCAGCGGTCAGAAGATCGATGGAGGCGGGGCTGAAACTTGAATCGGATTTCATGGGCCCTGTCCGGGTGCCGGCGGGACTTTGAGCATAGGTGATTCGCCGCAGCACGGGCGGTTTTTATCGACAGCGATGGGTGAAACTATAAAGCTTCGTCGGCCAGCATGGCAGCGATTTCCGCCTCGCAGACCAGAACGCCGTCGACCAGCGCGCGGCCCTTGTACCACCACATGGTGCGGCGTCGATTGGTCTTGGTCATATGGAACTCGACCCGATCGCCGGGCACCACGGGTTTACGGAACTTGGCCTTGTCGATGCTCATGAAATAAACCAGCGGCGCTTTCCCTGTTAAATGCGCATTGACGCAGAGCGCGCCGGCGGTCTGGGCCATGCCCTCGATCAGAAGAACGCCGGGCATGACGGGGCGCTCCGGAAAATGGCCCTGGAATTGCGGCTCATTGATGCTGACATTCTTGATGCCGATGCCGGATTCGTCGCCCCGCGCCTCGATCATACGATCGACCATCAGAAACGGATATCGGTGCGGCAGCGATTTCAACAAACGCAGAATGTCGAAAGTCTCGATGGTTTCCGTCGCCGCCTCGCTCATCTTATTGTCTTTCCCCTATTGCGGTGTTGGAGCGTTTGCTTGGTCAGGAAACGCCGGCCGCGCCCGTTAAAACGGTAAAGTCCTGAAGGCGCGAGCCCGCAGATAAGACAGCCTGAGCGGGAATAACGCAATGGCGGCCGATCATGACATTATGAGCGACCCGCACGAGATTATCGACTTTTGAGCCTTCGCCGACGACGGTGTCACCGATTGCGCCACGATCGATCGTCGAATTGGCGCCGATCTCGACGGCGTCCTGAATGATGACACGGCCAATGTCCGGCGCCTTGGAGAGCTGCGGCCTTTCAAGCGCGGCAAAGGCGACCGGATCATATTGGCCGATTCGCACGCCGGCATGCAAAGCGACTCTGTCGCCGATCAGCGCGTGGGAAATCGTGACCTGAGGTCCGATTGTGCAATCGCGGCCAAGACGGACGTCCGCACCAATGACACTGTTTGCGCCGATCACCGTGCCTGAGCCAATTTCGGCGCGGGGTCCGATGACGACGCCCGGATCGACGATCACGCCAAGTTCGAGGCGCGCCTCGGGATGGATCGAAGCGCCCGGGTTGATCCCCACGGTGCCAAACAGCGAGCACGACCGATCGCCCTGAGGGAATATGCGGCGCAGAACCAAGGCGAAGGCCCGATAAGGATCCTCGACGACCAGGGCCAAAGTCCCTGGGGGAATCAGGCCCGCATGCTGGGGCCGTACGAAACAGGCGCTGGCGCGGCCCGTTTCCAGAAGCCCAATGTTCGGCAAAGCCTCAAAGAAGGTGATTTCGCCCGCTTCCGCGTCCTCCGGCAGCGCCGCGCCAAGGATAACCCCGGAGAGATCCGCGCCTTGGCTAACGGTTGCGCCCGTGCAGGCAACGACTTCGGCCAGCGAAACGGAAACAGCCCGCGGAAAGAAGATTGGTTCGCTCATGGGAGCATCCCCGTTTCAGGCCGTCCCGGGAAATTCGCTCTCGTCCATTCCCCAGTCGCCGAACTGACGAACACCGCCGCGGCCTTCGTCAAATTGGGGTGAGATCGCTGGCGGAACGCACCGCCAGCGGCGGAACTCGGAAGGATCAGAAAGTAGTGCCGCCGGTAAAGCGGAAGAACTGGGTCTGATCGTACTGGTTCTTGGTGAGGGCTTTGGCGAAGTCGAAGCGAATGGGCCCAAGCGGCGACGACCAGATGATCGAAGCACCGACCGAGGTCCGAATCAACGCCGAGTCCGCGCCGACCGTAATGCAATTGCCTTGGGTGAATGCCGGCGCGACGTCATTCAGCGTGCAGACGCCGTTCGGGCTAAAATTGGTCCGGCCGGTAAATCCATACAAGGTGCCGGCGTCGGCGAAGAGAGCTCCCTTCAGGCCGAGATCCCTCGGCAGGCCGTAAATCGGGAATTGAGCCTCAATACTGGCGCCATAGTATTTTGTGCCGCCGAGCGGGTTACCCTGTGGGTTGGTGCCGAACGACACGTCGCGCGGGCCGATACCCGAGGGAGCAAACCCGCGGACCAGACTCGGGCCCAGGTTAAAATTGTCGACGATGCGGATCGTGCTGTTGCTGCCAAAGCTTTGGATATCGCCGCCCTGCAGGTGAATAAGCCCGATGATCTGATCGTAGATCGGATGGTAGAAGCGGAGATCGGCGGTCGTGCGTACAAAGCGCGCATCGCCGCCAAGACCCGCAACATCCTGGCGCAATTCGGCATAGATCCCGGAGGTCGGGTTCTTGTTGTTGTCGAGACTATTATAGCCGAGCGTGTAGCCGGCCATCGAAGTCAGGAACGGACCCTCCGCTTCCTTCAAGGCAAGCGAAGCTTCGCCGTTGGTCAAGCAGTTATAGAGGAAGCTCTGGTTCTGCACGGGGAAGCCCGGTGTGATCCCATAAATCGGCGACGTACAATCATTATAGGGACGCGACGAATTATTCGGGATGGAGATATCCGTGCGGTAGATCGAATAGCGCGGCGAGAAGGTGATTTCTTCGGTCACCGGCAAGCCAAGACGAAGCGTCGCGCCGGTTATGAAGTTGTTGTAGTAAGAATAGCGCCAAGCATCGCTTTTCTTCGCATAGAGATCGAAGCCCGCGGCCAAGCGATAGCCGAGGAAATAGGGTTCGGTGAAATTGAAATCAACGCCGCGGCTGTATTGACCCTCGGACACCGCAAGCCGAACATATTGGCCCCGACCCATGAAGTTCGTTTCGGTCACGGCGACGTCGGCGATGAAGCCGTCGGTGGTCGAATAACCGCCCGACACCGATAGAGAACCGGTGGGCTGATCCTCAACGTCGACGACGATGATCACCCGATCCGGGGTCGAGCCTGGTTCGTTGGTGATTCTTGACTTTTTTGAAGAAGCCGAGATTATTGAGTCTCGCGTTCGGCCCTATCGACAAGGACGCGATTATAGGCATCGCCCTCACCCACCTCGAATTCGCGCCGAATGACATAATCGCGCGTCCTTGTGTTCCCCCGCACGACGATCCGCTCGATATAGACTCGCGGCCCGTCATCGAGGACGAAAGCGATCGTGACGGTATGGGTCACGGGATCGCGGTCACCGCGGGGGCGCACCTGCGTAAAGGGGAACCCGTGCTTGCCAACTTCTTTGGTCAGCGAATCGACGGTCTTTTCGACCATGTCGCCATTATAGATTTCGCCGGCCGACAGACGCACCAAAGGCATCAAAGCGGCAGCGTCGATATCGGGGATATGCGATTCCACATTGACGGCGGCGACCATATACTGGGCGCCTTCCTCGACGGTAATCGTGATGATGTAGCCGCCTTGCTCGGGGTCGAACTGGGCATCCGAACCGACGACATGAAAGTCGGCATAGCCGTTCTTGAGATAGAAGCGACGGATGAGTTCGAGGTCCGATGCGATCCGATCTGGATCATAGACGTCGGAGGTCTTGAAGAAGGAGAGGAAGTTCATCTCCGTCGTCTGCATGAGATCGCGGAGCTTGCCACCGGAATAGGCAACATTGCCGACGAAATTGATCGCCTTCACGCCGGTCTTGTCGCCTTCGTCGACGGTGAAGACCACATCGAGGCGGCCGTTCGGCAAATCGACTGTCCGGGCCGTCACCTTGGCCGCGGCGCGACCTGAACGGCGGTAGACGTCCTTGATGCGCTCGATATCGGCGTCGACCATGGCGGGGCTATAGGGCCCGCGCGACTTCGATTGAACTTCAACCGTCAGCGTCTCGGTCTTGACCTTGCTGTTGCCTTCGAAAACGACGCGATTGATGATGTTGTTTTCAGAGACGCTGATGATGACGCGGCCACCAGCCCGGCTGACGCGAACGTCGGAAAACAAGCCGGTGGCATAGAGATCCTTGACGCCCTTGTTGATGGCCGCCTGATCGGAACCGGTGAAATAGGAAGCGATCGTCTCGGAATCCACGCGCTTATTGCCTTGGACCGAAACGCCCTCGGCAAAAGCGCCCGAACTACAGCTGATGAGCCACGCAAGAGCAACAATTGCGACAGAGAGCCGGGCTTGAAAGTTACGCATGAATTGCATTGTAAGACCGGTCCCCAAATACGCGAACGCCGAAAAACCAGGGCGCCAGATAGTTGATTCAACTGATGTTGCCCAAATCCCAAGAGCTGTACCAGCCTTCAACAAGCGTTGCTTTTACAAGCTTTGACCTCCGCTGCAAATCAAGTTTCGTCTTAGTTCAGCGTTTTATAGGGAGCGTGGCAGGTAAGACACGCATTGAGGTGAGCAAAGCTTAAGCAACAAGGTTAACTGCTTTGCCTGAGCGGTGTGACAACTTTGAGACCGATCGATGTCCAAGCAGCGTGCCGCCGTCGGACTACTCCCAATGCATCAACTGCCGAGTGGTACGAAGGACGTCGTTATAGGTGGCAAAGATCATCAAGCTCGTCACCAACATGAGGCCGATCTTGAAACCGAACTGCTGCACCTTTTCGTTCATCGCCTTGCCGCGAACCGCCTCCACTGCGTAGTATAAAAGATGTCCGCCATCGAGGAGCGGAATCGGGAAGAGATTAAGCATCCCAACTGAAATAGACAGAATTGCGGCAAGGTTAAGCAACGCCGCAAAGCCGATCTTGGCCATCGCTCCCGACACCTCGGCGATCCGAATAGGTCCCGACAATTGATCGGTGGTTTCATTTCCGGCGATGAGGCCTGTCGATGTAGCCGCCGGTCCGGGCGACGACGTACCAGGTCTCCGATCCGGCGAGCTTGACCGATTCGACGAGACCATAGTGCTGGATATGCCAATTCTCGGGCTTACCCTTCGATTGCACCCCCAGGATGCCCGACACGGGTTGTCCCGAACGGCGGTCACCACATCGCGCCGGCGCGGCGTAGCGACCAGTTCGACCAGCTTTGCCGTTGCGATCGACCGTAAAGAGCAAGGCCGTGTCGCTGGCGGTCTGCACGATCCGCTGCATTTCCTCGAAGCTATCGACCTTGGCGTCCCCGATCGAAACGATCAAATCGCCCGGCTGAAAGCCGGCGGCCTCGGCGGCGCTTCCGGCGGCGACGCTGTCCACGGTGGGCAATAGGATGGCCCGGCCATTGACGTAAAAAATGCCGGTGAAAATGACGATCGCCAAAATGAAATTGGCAATCGGTCCGGCCGCGACGATCGCTGCCCGCTTCCAGACCTTTTGCGCAAAGAAACTGACCGCCCGTTCATGCGGCGACATGGCCGCGGCGGCCGCTTCATCCGTCACCGACGCACCGTTGGCGTCGCCATGGAATTTGACATATCCGCCGAGAGGCAAGGCCGCGACCCGCCAATGGGTCCCATAGCGATCGTTAAAGCCAAAAATCTCGGGTCCGAAACCGAGCGAGAATGCATCCACCTTCACGCCGCACCAGCGGCCGATCAAAAAATGTCCGAGCTCGTGAAAGAAAACCACCAGGCTCAGGACGAAAAGGAAAGGCACGATATATCCGGCCAGCGACCAAATATGGGTGAGGATCGACATTGGAACTCCTAGCGGATCTCAAACTCATCGGCACGATCCCGAAAAGACCCAGCTCTGCTTCGAATTAGATCATGCATAGTTTAAATAAGAGGCCCCAGGTTAGTTCCATGGAAACGGCCCCGGTCCAGTTGCCCCTGCTTTGAGCAGATTTCGCCGAGAGCAAATCCTGCTTCAATGGCCAGACTCATCTTGAGCCAAACCGTGGCAGTTCGCTCTCCTCAAACAAGGTCGCGAACAACCCTATCGTGGTCCGTTTTCAATAGTTTGTCCAACCTCGCGCCATGCAGAGGCGATTCGCTGCGAAGAGTAAAATCAAAAATAGGTTAGCGGTGCGACAAGCTTCAATTGCATCTTCAAGGCAGGATCAACAAACCGAGGCGCGAACAGCACCCTGCTGAGGCAAATGGGTGCGCGCCCTTTCGCGTACAGCCGATCAATTGCCAAAGCATCGGCAACCGACTCCGGCTCGCGCGCAATTCCATCCGCAAGCGCCGAATTGCAGGCTTGCTCGCACATTCGGGCAATCTCATGAAAAGAAATGAGCCGGTTCAAGAAGGCCTCAACCGCGATCTCATTGGCGGCATTCGAGCACGGTTGGAAGGCCACGTCCGGTCCGCAAGGCATCGATGGCGACGCGCAAAGCCGGAAAGCGGTCGAGATCCGGCCGCTCGAACGTCAGTTGGCCGACGGCCGTCAAATCGAGCCTGCGGGCGGCGGTCGCGATCCGGTTTGGATAGGAGAGACAATGTGCAATCGGAACTTTCATGTCCGGCGCCGCAAGGCCCGCCGTGACTGAGCCGTCGGTAAAGGCGACGAGACCATGGACCACCGATTGCGCATGGACGATAATGTCAAGGCGCGCCGCGTCAATGCCAAAAAGATAATGGGCCTCGATCACTTCCAAGCCTTTGTTCATGAGGCCAGCCGAATCCACGGTGACTTTCGGCCCCATCGACCAATTGGGGTGGTTCAGTGCCTGTTCGGGAGTGGCGTTGGCGATCGCCTCGCTCGTCCAGGACCGGAACGGGCCGCCAGAAGCGGTCAGAGTAATCATCTCGATCGTATCGAGGTCCGCATCGCCCATCGCCTGGAAAATCGCGTTATGTTCACTGTCGACAGGCAAGTAGTTTGGTGCCGGAGATCGCCGCCTGGCGCATGAAAGGCGCGTCCGGCGCAAACCAGACATTCCTTGTTGGCAAGCGCCACGGTGCGGCCGGCCGACAGCGCCGCAAAGGTTGGCTCGACCCCGGCGGTTCCGGCAATCGCACCCATGACGATATCGGAAGGGCGCAAAGCGGCCTCGATCACGGCGTCGCCTCACCTGCCGCCGCTTCAATCGCCGTGCCGGCCAAGGCTTCTTTCAAATCAGCATAACCGCGAGGGATCGGCAAGGGCTGCGAATTTCGCGCCGAGCTCACGTGCGAGCCGCGCCAAAGCCTTGGGGTCTCGCCCACCCGCGACCGCCTCGACGCGAAAGGCGCCGCCGGAGCCCGAGATGATGTCGGCTGTCGACGTTCCGATGGAGCCGGTCGCGCCCAGGATGACCACGCTGCGAACGTCATGTTCGCCGGCACGCACTTGCTGCAATTTGGTGACTTTCTCCATGCCGCTTCGTTCGCCTTCCCAAGTTATTTTCCGAGCGAGGCAGATGAATGGTTCGCCCTGCGAAACTGCTGCAATCCAGATACCAAGCCCGATTCCGGCTCTTAAAACCAGTCGAAGAGGCCGGCCGCGATCGAAGACAGCCCACGGGCGGCCCCAAAAAGCGCCGCAAAGACTGCGGCGGCCGTAAATCCATCGAGCCGGTCCATGAAACCGCCATGGCCCGGAATCAAACCGCTAGAGTCTTTAGCACCGAAGCATCGCTTGACCCAGGATTCGAACAGATCGCCAGCTTGCGAGACCGTCGCCGTGACGAGCCCAAGGACGAAAATCGGGACGGCCCGCCAGGGATCGCCAGGCCCGTAAACAGCGACCGCCGCACCAACGACCGCGCCGGCGAGGATCCCCGTCAAAGTGCCGGACCAGGTTTTCGAAGGCGAGACTTTTGGCCAGAGCTTTGGGCCCCCGATAAGTCGACCGCCGAAATAGGCGAACACATCGGTGCTCCAGACCGTCGCGAAAAGCCAGATGATGGAGCGCGCGCCATAATCCGTCGATCCATGGAGCGCATTGACGGAAACCAGGAAAGCCCCGCCATAAACCGCCCCCGCAAAAGCCCAAATCCTGTGGCCAGAGCCGGCGGCCACGGCCAACAAAGACCCGCAGACGGCAAGGATTGCGCAGGCGGCAGCGAACTCGGCCCGATAGATAAAAATCGCGGCCAGAATGAAGGCCACAGCCACCAAACCAAGCCGCGGGCGCAGAAGGCGGGCGGCGATCAGGTTTTGCCATTCGAGAGCAACCGCCAAGGCGGCGACAAACCAAATCAGTATGAAAAGTCCGCCGCCCAGCCAGACGGAAGAAAGCGCCGCGACCATCAAGACAGCGGCCGAAACCGCGCGAGGCAGAAGATCGGCTAAGCCGCGCCGCCGATGTAAATTGGTTGCCCGGGGCTGTTGGCCCGGCACGTCGGCGGCATCGTTCGGCATGGTGGGCAGGGCGGATGTCTCGGCAACAAGATTCATTTTTGGGTCGTGCCGGTCAGAACCTTACCATTCCCATACTGCCCCGTCACGCCGCCGAAACGCCGTTCCCGCGCCGAAAACTCCGCCAAAGCGGCCGTGAAAGCCTGCCGGTCGAAGTCCGGCCAGTGCACGGGGAGAAATACGAATTCGGTATAGGCCGCCTGCCACATCAGAAAATTCGAAAGGCGCTGTTCGCCCGAGGTGCGGATGATGAGATCGGGATCCGGAATCCCCGCCGTATCGAGATGGCGGGCAAGCAGGGTCTCGTCGATATCGGTCGCCTCGATTTTGCCGGCCACGGCCTCTAGCGCCAAAGCCCGCGCCGCCGCGGCGATCTCTTGCCGGCTCCCGTAGTTGAAGGCGACGATCAACGTCAGACGGGTGTTGGCCCTCGTGAGATTCTCGGCCTCCTGAAGCAGGGCGCGGATGTCGGCCTTGAAATTGTCGCGCGCGCCGATCACCTTGACCTTGACGCCAGACTTGTGCAAGTCATTGAGATCATTGCGGATAAAGCGCTTGAGGAGGCCCATGAGGTCGGCGACCTCCTCGACGGGCCGATTCCAATTCTCCATGGAAAAGCTGTAGACCGTCAAATAGTCGAGCCCGAAGTCGATCGCCGCGCGCACCGTTTCGCGAAGCGCTTCCACTCCGCGCCGGTGGCCCTTCGATCCGCGGCAGGCCCGCGCCGCGCGGCCCAGCGCCCATTGCCGTCCATGATCACGCCGACGTGCACCGGCATGCCGGGCAGGCGCTGCTGCGCTGGAGGCGCTGTCTCGTCCTTAACCATGGATGACATCGTTATGTCCTGGCCCGCCAGCCGCCGTGCCATAGGTCCCGTTGGCGTCCTCTGATACTTATGCAACCGGCAAGACGGCATGGTGCACGTAGCCTGTCTCTCATCGACGGCATCGGTCAAACAGCCGACTGGGCACGATCCGCAAACGAAGTCCGAGAGGTCTTTAAAGCGATGTCCTCGCCGGTTCGCAAGTCCGGCTCGGCGTCGAACTCCGATCCCTCGATGTTTATAGCAGATCCTGGGCGGCTCACACTTGCATGATTTCGGTTTCCTTTGTGCTCAGCGCGGAATCGATCTCGCCGATGAAGCGATCCGTCACTTTTTGGACCTCGCTCTCGTGGCGCTTCTCGTCGTCCTCGCTGATCGTTTTGTCCTTGAGCAGCTTTTTCGAGGTGTCGAGACCATCGCGGCGGACATGACGGACCGCGATGCGCGCCTCTTCGGCGTATTTATGCGCGACCTTCGCCATTTCCTTGCGCCGCTGTTCGTTGAGTTCCGGGAATCCGGATCCGCAAGACCTGGCCTTCGACGGTCGGAGAAAGGCCCAAGTTGGAATTGCGGATGGCCTTGTCGACGGCGCCGACCATGGCTTTGTCCCAAACCTGAACCGACAGCATCCGCGGTTCCGGCACGCTGATCGTCGCCAGCTGGTTCAGCGGCATCGATTGCCCATAGGCCTCGACATGCACGGGTTCGACGAGGCTCGCCGAGGCGCGCCCGGTGCGCAGACCGCCTAATTCGTGCTTCAACGTCGAGATCGCGCCTTGCATGCGCCGGCTCAGATCGGAAATGTCGAATTCAGCGCTCATCTTGGAACCCTTTGGATCCTCTGAACCCTAAAGTATTCCTCGCGGGGCCCGTCAATAGCCTATGCGGAGATCGCGCCAATTCGATGAACTTAAGGCGAAACCAAGGTGGCTTTGCCGCGTCCCTCGAGCGCGGCGAGGATCGCACCCGGCTGCCTTGATCGAAAAGACGATTATGGGAATTCTGTTCTCCCGCGCAAGCGCGAAGGCGGCGGTATCCATGACCGCGAGATTTTTGGCAATGGCTTCGTCATGGGTCAATTGGTCGTAGCGCGTCGCGGTCGGATCGCGCTTCGGATCCGCCGAATAGACGCCGTCAACCTGCGTCGCTTTCATGATAAGATCGCAGGAAAGTTCGGCGCCGCGCAAAGCCGCCCCGGTATCGGTCGTAAAGAAGGGATTGCCGGTGCCGCCAGCCAGGACCACGATCCGGCCCTTGCCAAGATGATGCAAGGCCGCCTGCCGTGAATAGGCCTCGCAGAGGGCAGGCATCGGCAGAGCCGACAGGGTTCGCGCCGCCTGGCCTTGTTTTTCGATCGCATATTCAAGGGCGAGCGCGTTCATCACCGTCGCCAGCATGCCGATCGAATCGGCGCGGGCGCGTTCAATGCCTTTGTCGGCCCCTTCGATACCGCGAAAAAAATTGCCGCCTCCGACAACGACCGCGACCTCGACGCCGCGCGCCGCCACGCTCGTCAAATCCGCCGCGATCCGGGCGAGCGTATCTTGATCCAAGACCATGGCTTTGCGTGCCCATCAAGGCTTCGCCGGAGAGCTTGACGACAATGCGCCGCCAAGACAATTTGGGTAGACCGCGTTCGGACATTGGCTGGCCACTTGCTCCGTTTTTACCGCAAACCTTTAGTCGCAAACCCGCTCGCATTGTCGCGCAGATTCAGGGGAGTTCGCCAAACCAAAGCTACAAGGGGCACGCCTGTAATTGAGCGTCAAGTCCTACTCCTCGGCAGCTCACCAGATTCGACACGCGAGCAGTTGGTCAATGCTCCAAAAGTCCACAAAGAATCGCAATGCGAATTCCTCTAATTCTTATTCAGACCACAATTGCAGCGCGCCGATGGCCAGGGCCGTCCTGATGAGGATTTTGAACGACGCGAGGTTGCCGATCATGCAAGCTGACTTATGTCGCGCCCCATAAAAAGAATCAATCGGAGACTGGCTTGGCTTGCCCCATCGACTCGGCTCATTTGCAGAAACCGAGCGAGCCATAGAAAGTGCCGATCGCGGGTCAGAAACATCGTGCCAGCCTTGCTTTCGCAAGTCGGGAATCCCCGCTGACGCGTTTATGGTGAGGTTGCAAGAGCGCCGTATCAACATGGGCAAATCTTTATGAACGAGCGGATCAAGATACTGTTGATCGAGGACCATCCGATTGTTCGGGATGGTTGCCGGCGTATTTTCGCCAGGCGCCCTGATTTCGAAACATTCGAAGCCAACACGGCGCAGGAAGGCCTCGCCCTAAATCAACAAGTTTTACCGCAGGTGATCGTCCTCGACGTCGAACTGCCGGACGCGAGCGGCCTCGATCTCATTCCCACTCTCCTGCGCGATAATGCAACAGCCCGCATCGTGGTTTTCAGCATGTATGAGGCGGGAACTTTCGTGACCAGCGCGCTGGAAAAAGGGGCTCTCGGTTACGTCACCAAAAACGACGATCCCAACACGATCCTGAGTGCAATCGACAAAGCCTTGGCGGGAGCGCTCTATCTGGGCCAATCGGTTGGTCAAAATCTTGCCCTGGCCAATCTCGAACCTGCCGACGATCCCTTGCGCGATCTCAATGCCAGAGAACGTCAAGTTGTCCTCTTGCTCGGCGACGGCAAAAGCCTGACCGAGATTTCGACAACGCTTTCCATCGGCTATAAGACGGCGGCGAATATTGTCTCCGCGGTTAAGCAGAAATTGCACATCGCGACGAGCCCGGCGCTCATTAAATTCGCCGTTGAACTCAGGACCAAGGCCTGAGATTCAGCGCCGCAGCGGCTGAACGACTTGAAGCGCTATTGCGTCCGGAATCTCGGCGCGTTCAGCTCACGGATGCCACCGGTGCCGGCACCAAGACTGTTGAGGTCGGCCATGCCGCCGGTCCCCGCGCCGATGGAAGAGTCACGAATTCCGCCCGTGTCCCTGCCAGCGTCAACTTGATCGCCGATGCCGCCGGTTCCTACGCTCAGGCCACGCCCATTTCCAAGAATTCCACCGGTCGAGCTTCCTAAGCTCGCGTTGTCGCGAAGACCACCCGTTCCGACCCGGGTCGTCCCGGAGATACCTCCCGTCGCATTCCCAACCCCCAAGCCGATCCCGCCGGTTCCGGCGCCGACATGCCCGATGCCGATGACCAGCAGCGCGCGGCTGCCGTTCGGTCCCGCGCCCGAGCCGATGCTTGTTCCGGCGACGCCGCCGCCCTTTGTGATCACGGGAACCTGCGTGACTGGCGGCGCCTGCGCTGCCCCTGAAGGCTGCACAAAGCCCGACGCCTGCCCGGCCGTCGGGGCCGCCTGAGCGGCCGCGGGCGTCGGCGCGAGAGCACCCAGCATGGAAAAGCTTGCGAATGCCGCCGCTGAGGTCAGGATCGATCGATCGCGCATCCGGCTCTTCCTTGGGTTGTTGAATGCAGAGTACCCATATGATTGCAGTTAGGTCGAAGTTTGTTCGAGGACCCCTTACTACCATCAATCTTTTGCGCGTTCCACCTCGCGACCTTGGCAGCGCGCGTCACCTAGCCGTCCGGATTGTTCTTTTCTTCCAGCTGTGCCTTGAGAACAAGCAGCTTGGCGAAAGGTGAATTCGGGTCCGGGGGCCTTTCGCTGGCCCTTTTCTCGGTCGCCAAATGCTCGGGGCGCCCTTGCCTACGGTCGTCGGGTCTGCCGCGATTTTGTCCGCCACCTTGCCGACGATCACGCTGGGCGTCGAAGCGCGGCCGCGTCTGGCCCTGCGCCTCCCCCGCGTCCTTGCGTCGGCGATCCTGGCCTGTCCTCGTCTTGGCGGCGAAATTTCTGTCGACGCGCTCTGTTCGCTCCGCGCTCTCCACGGAGGGCGGCATTTGAGCGGTTTGCGCATCAGCAGGGTTGCTAACCGCATTTGACGCCGCGCCCGATCGCTCGACCGGCCTTTTTCGCGCCCGGGCCTCGGGGCGACGGCCGTGATGATGTTGCCGGTGCGGTCGCCAAATCTCGATCGACAGCTCTTCCAACGCCTCTGAAGGGGCCTCCGCGCTTGCTGCTCCGCCTTCTTCCGTTGCCTCGGCGGCCAGCCCTTCGGCCGCAGCGGTCTCGGTCCCCACCGCCTTCAGTTCCTCCGGCACGGGAGGTTCGGGCGCTGGCGGAGGATTGGCTTCCGCCTGGTCTGGCGCTTCTGCTGCCGCCTCCACATTGGCTTCTGTTTCGGGAGACTCTACGACGGATTTGTCCAGGTCCTGCCCCTTGGCGTGTTCCCCAACGCAGGGGGCCAAAGGCTCGACGGCCGCAGCGGCCAGCAAGGGGACCGTGATCGCCGGACCCTTGCGTTGTTCGGTGACATAGCCGAGCGAACGAAGAATCGAGGCAAAGCTTTCCCCCGAACAGCCGGCAAGCGAGGTCATCGCCACAGTCACGACGAAAGCGTCGCCGTCGGCTGTGCCGGGGGGCGGATCGCCAGGCGTGGCGCCGGGCCGATAGCTGACGGCCGGTCGGATCAAATCGGCGAGGCGCTCGAGAATATCCACCCGTACGGCACGATCCCCGCACACCCGAAACCCGGCCGCCCGGTAAAAATTCTTTTGAACCTCTTTGTCGGCGACGAGCGAGGTTCGGCCGGAGGCGGCGAGATGCAGCACGTCATCGAGCCCGCTGACCGCGTCGGCGCCGCCATGCTTCAGGGCAAACAGCTGTGCGGCGAGAGCCCGCGGAGCAGGCTTGATCAAGCTCGGCAGATAAAGATGATAGGCGCCGAAGCGGATCCCGAATTTCCGCAAGGCGGCGCGGGCATCCTGGGAAAGACCTTTGACGTCGTCGGCAACCCGCGCGCGGTCGAGAACCCCAAGAGATTCGGCAACTTGAAAGGCAATGCCGCGGGCGATGCCTTCGAGCCCCTCGCCCTTCTCCAGTTCAGCGAGCGGGCCGAGAAGCTTGTTCACATGCTGCGCCAACCAAAGATCGAGCCGACGCTGCACCATCTCGAGCGCCTGCCCGGTCAATTGTTCGTCAGCAATAATTGTAACGCGGGGTTCGAGCACATGCGGACCGGGGCCAATCTTGCCGATCGGTTCGCCAAGCCAACGGATGAGCCGTCATTGGCAAGAATGAAGGCTTCATCAACGGCCTCGTTGACGCGTTTCGCCCGGCCTTCGATCTCGCTCGCCAAAGCCTTTTGCGCGGCGGCGTTGAGCGCCTTCGCAGCTTCGCCGGCCGCCGCAGGGTCGGCCGTGAAGCGAAACCCATTGAGCTGGCCGACGTGCTGGCCCTCGACCATCACGTCACCGCTTTGGGTGACTTCGGCTTCCAACATGGCGTTCTCCCTTAGCCGGCGCATGAGAACACTCGTCCTTCGGTCTACAAACCTTTGGGCGAGACGTTCATGCAAAGCGTCCGATAATGTGTCCTCTACCTGACGCGTGACACTCTGCCAATGCGCCGGATCGCGCAACCAGCCCGAACGATTGGCAATAAAGGTCCAGGTCCTGATTTCGGCGAGCCGCGCCGAAAGTGTGTCGAGGTCGCCGTCGGTGCGGTCCTGGGCCGCGACATGGCGGGCAAACCAGTCGTCGGGAATCTGTCCGGCGCGCACTATGAAGTTGAAGACCGCAACGACCAGTTCCGCATGCGCGACCGGCGAAAGCTTACGGTAATCAGGTATTTGGCAACATTCCCAGAGACGCGCGATATCGGCCGTCGTCTTCGCGTGGCGAACGACTTTTTCGTCGCGCGCGGCAAAATCGAGCACCATTTGGTCCACGCCGAGCGGCGCGCGGGCAAGGCCCTGGTCCTTTGGCAAACGCTCGAGCGCGGCGACAAGACCCGCGATCGAAGAAAAATCGAGATCCGTATTTCGCCACTGCAGCATTCGGACCGGTTCAAAGCGGTGATCCTCCAGCGCTTCGACGAGTTCGGCCTCGAAAGGCTGACAGCGTCCGGTCGTCCCGAACGTGCCGTCGCGAAGATGCCGACCGGCCCGGCCGGCGATCTGACCGAATTCGGCCGGCGTCAGACGGCGATACTGCCAACCGTCGAATTTCCGATCGGCTGCAAAGGCAATATGATCGACGTCGAGATTGAGGCCCATGCCGATGGCGTCGGTGGCAACGATATAATCGACGTCACCGTTCTGAAACATTTCGACCTGGGCATTGCGGGTCCGCGGCGAGAGCGCCCCGAGCACGACCGCCGCCCCACCCCGCTGGCGCCTGATCCACTCGGCGATGGCGTACACATCCTCGGCGGAAAACGCGACGATGGCACTGCGGCGCGGCAGGCGGGTCATTTTTTTCTCGCCCGCGAAGCTCAATGTCGACAGGCGCGGGCGTTCAAGAATCTTCACGCCGGGCACGAGCTCGCGCACCAGACGCTGCATGGTCGCGGCGCCGATCAGCAAAGTTTCTTCGCGCCCGCGCCGGTTCAGCAATCGATCTGTGAAGACATGGCCGCGGTCGAAATCGGCCGCGAGCTGAATTTCATCCACCGCCACGAAAGCCAGATCGAGATCGGACGGCATGGCCTCGACCGTTGCGATCCAGTAGCGGGCCGATTTCGGCTTTATTTTTTCCTCGCCGGTAATCAGGGCGACAGCGTCGACGCCAGCCTTCTCCACCGCGCGGTTATAAACCTCGCGGGCCAGCAGCCTCAGCGGCAGGCCGATCATCCCATTGGGATAGGCAAGCATCCGCTCGATGGCATGATGCGTCTTGCCGGTGTTGGTCGGCCCGAGCACGGCGTTGACGACGGCAGCACGATCCGGCCGATAGGGTTTGCCGACAGGAAAGGGAACGTTCATGTGGTTAATCAGCGAAGAAGAAAACTCGGAAGGTCGCGTGGCTGACCCTATTCAATTCCGCTAGGCAGGATCTGACGCCCCCGGAGAGGTCATGGCCCATTGTCTTGCCCCTCCCATCACAACCCAGACGATCACCGCAAGCGGAGCGATTGATCGCCAAAAATAACGTCCGCCAATCTTTATCGCGGCCGGTGTGTCCCACTCCGGCACTTGTGTGTATCACAATGGCGCCATCGCAAGCAGCATTGTTTACAGTTTGAACGAGAGACGAACGAATCGCGCCCGAATCGCTGATGAACGATAAATCCTTGTTTGTTCACCACAATATATCGACCGGCAAAGCTAGGTCGTGCCTACCGATTGTAAAAAGAGGGCGTTAGCGCCGGACTTGGCGGGCCATTCCGGGCAGCCTTCGGAAGACTCCGAACACCCGTTCTGTCAACCGCGAATAGCGAAATTTGTTGCCGAAAAATCGAGCCTGAAGTTTGTCAGGCATCGAAATAGCGCTGTAGAATCCGATCGCGGTAATCGACCAGATTTTTGCACTTTTCGGCCGCGGCATGGAGTGGCGTGTCGAAAACCGGGGTCAGGAATTGACCCACATAGGCAAAAACGGTCGCATCCGTCCCACAGGGCGTTTCGCCCATCAAGAAACCCTTGGCCCCGATCAGATCGGAAAGTGCCTGGATGTCTTTGATCGCGAGTTGGTTTCGCTCGTCCCAATTATGACGGCCAAATCCTTGGAGATGAAGGGTTTTTTCAACTCTCCGGCGCATAAAATGTCGGACGACCGGCCGGATGGGCAAAGGCAAGGCTTTAAAAAATTGAGCCGGACCTTTGGAAAAATTGGCCTCGTCCAGCCAGCGCGTCGCCAACAGGGCAAGATGAAGGTGGTCTTCGCACATTTTTTCGACGGCCCAGGCTGCGGCCTTTTGTTCGGCAGTGAGCCCTAAATCGAAATCAAAACCGTATTTCTTCTCGATATGAAAGCGGATGAACGTCGAATCGGCTATGATGGTGTCATCATCGTCGATATAGGGCAGTTTGCCTTTCGGCGCGCGAAAATAGCCATTGCGGTCTGTCCGATAGGGCAGCCCCGCCAATTTCAGCAGCAGCATGGCCTTGGTGACAAAAGGGCTTCCGTCGGGAAGCCCAAAGTAAGGCCCAAATGTATAGAGCGTGATGATGATCCTTCTCCGCTCTTAGGGTCCGCCTCGCACCCTCAATGCGACGAGGTAGCGGTCACATCGGAAGGCTCGATTGAAAATTCAATGGCATCGATTTCCGCGGCGCCCGCCAAGGTCATCAACGCGACGTGAAACGGCACCACAACATGGGCCCGTGGAATCGGGGCGAGCCACGCCTCGATATTGCGGTTTTCGGCCATGAATTTCGTCGATTTGGAGTCGCGCTTATGGCCGGAGATCGGCGTGTAGCGCGCGGCACAGACCGAGACCGGTCCGGAATAGCCTTTGACCGAAACCTCCCTCACGCCGACATAGCGCAGCGTAACGTCGAAACGAACGTAGCCGTCATAAACCGGGATGGTTCGGTTGCAGGCTGCCGGTCCGACCAAGGGTTGGCCCTCGGGAACAGCCATGATCAAAGCGCTCGTGGGGTCGAGAATGTTGTGCTTGTTGGCCTCGGTCACCGGAATGCGACCTTCCCGGTCCTCGAAAGGGGGATAGATTTCTACGGCCTTGACGTTTCCGGCATCGAGCGACATCCGAACCGTACGGGTGCCTTGGGTATTCGCGGACGTCGTCGCATAGGTAGACGGGGCGACGCCGGTCTTGCGGACGGCACCGCTCGAAGCCAGCGCGAGCTTCACATTGGCGACCATGGCCGCGACGCCGGTCAGCTTGGCACTCAGGTCGATTCGATAGTTTGTCGGATTGACGGTTCCGACGGCCGCTGCTTCCCCGATATGAAAACCAATCAGGCTCACACTGTAGCGCGCCCGAAATTCATCGGCCTTCCCGGACGTCAGGCCAAGGCAAAAAATGACGGCGCAAACAAGGGCGAGCTCCAGGACCAACCCGTGCCGCAAAAGAAGATTTCCTTGAAAAATAGCCATTTAGCGGCAACCATGATCAAAGAGCACAAACAACGAAAATTGTTTCACAAATCCGCCGCTTTCATGGCCCGAAAGCCAGCGAATCGTGGCGCCCTAGGTGGCATGATAGCAGGATCGTAGGCAAGCGGCTACGAGGGCATCCCCCACACCGCTTGGCGACAGACTTCCTCGTCTTTTCGCGCTTGCCAAACGCCGAAAGACCCACTCCCATGGGTTGATTCTTTGGTGCAGAGTGCTTTCTCTCATCGAATGTCTTTCGGTCGTAACGCTGTTCTCAAAACAAAGCTGGAGCAAGTCCTTGTCTCAAAAGCCTATTCACTTTTTCGGGGCTCGCTCCCATCGGCCCACAACCGGGTCAGGGTCGATTCCCGTCCCACAGCCTTTGAGAAACCGGGGACGGGGCTTAGCCGTTGCCGCAAGCCTTTTTGCGGGTTCGGCTGTGTCGGCCGGCGCAGTCCCGTATACGACATTTTTACCAAAGCTTGTCGGTGACGGGATTTCGCAGGTCAAACTCAAGGCAAAGCCAAGTTCCCAAGGCGGAACGACGCCCAGCGAAGTCGCGGGCCGCTATGCCATCTTGCGAGAGGGCGGCAAGGATACCGGGTGCATGCTGACCCTGGACGGGCAGGTGAAGGCGCGGGGCGGCGACAAAGCCACCCTGTCGCCCGCGTGCCGGGATCAGGGGATCGTGATTTTCGATCCGATGGCTTGGCGCATCGTGGAGGGCCGTCTCGTCTTGACCGCGCGCAAGGGACACATCACCCATCTCGACGCGCAACCGGACGGCACCTGGAAAAAAGATGCGAGTGAAGGCAAAGGCCTTAGCCTGAAGAAACTATAAGTGCCCGATCTCAGATAAGGCGAGGCCGCGAATCAGCGCGGCCTCGCTTCTGAGCAGCACATAACATCAGCCTTCGACGACGGGTTTCTTGGGTCCACCGTGCGAGGCATGACCGCCCTTGCGTCCTGCTTCGGATGCAAGCGTATGGTTGCGCGAAAAGCTGCGCTTGTTAGGGTTGACGCTCTGGCCACCCTTACGCCCAGCTTCCGCCGCGAAGTCTCGGGTTCTGGGAAAAGCTGCGCTTTTCGTGCGGCACGCTCTCGCCACCCTTGCGCGCGATCGCCCGCTGCTTTTCCGGATCCATGGAGGCAAAGCCTCGTGTCGAGACGGACGACTTCTTGGGAGATTCCGCTGAAGAGTTCATTGTTCCTCTCTCGAAATGACTGTTCCACTCTAAATAGGTAATGTTTTGCACCGTTAAAGGTTGCCCGGATGCTTTCAAGTTCACGTGACCGGCAAAAGACGCCATGAATTGACGGCTAAGCCATCACTCGCAATTGAAACGAGGCAATTCTCGTTAAGCCGACCTTGCGCGGGCCGAGGTGTCAGACCGCACCCTCAATAGGTCCAGCCGACTCAAACGGACTGTAAGTTGAAAAGGATAACGTCTTCTTGATCGGGAAGCCTCATGTCCTACGCAAGCCATGCCGGCGGCACGAGATATACTTTTGGCGATTTGCGGACGCTGCTCGCCCAAGCCTCGCCTGATCGCGCCGGCGACCGGCTCGCCGGGCTCGCGGCCCCCAGCGATGCGGCGCGCGTCGCGGCTCGCATGGCCCTGGCCGATGTGCCGCTAAGGCAATTTCTCGACGATCCGCTCATTCCCTACGAAGCCGACGAGGTGACAAGGCTCATCCTCGATTCGCACGACGCATCCGCTTTCGCGCCCATCGCTGCCCTGACCGTCGGGGATTTTCGTGATTTTCTGCTGTCCGACGAAGCGGCAACCGCAACGCTGAGCGGCCTGGCGCCCGGCATAACACCCGAAATGGCTGCGGCTGTCTCGAAGCTCATGCGCAATCAGGATCTGATCGCCGTCGCACGAAAGCTTTCCGTGGTCACGCGGTTTCGAACGACGATCGGCCTGCCGGGCCGGCTCGCCGTGCGCATCCAGCCCAATCACCCCAGAGATGATCTGTCGGGCATCGGAGCCTCCATTCTTGATGGTTTGATGTATGGCTGCGGAGATGCCTGCATCGGCATCAATCCCGCGACCGACAGCGCCAAGCAGGCCATGCTGCTGCTTGAGCGGATCGAAGACCTGCGTCTTCGGTTCGAAATTCCAGTTCAATCCTGCGTGCTTGCCCACGTCACGACGACCTTGCAGGTGATCGAGAGGAAGGGTCCTGTCGATCTTGTCTTTCAGTCGATTGCGGGGTCGCAGGCAGCCAATCGTTCGTTCGGCGTGGACCTCGCGCTGCTTGACGAAGCCCTTGATGCCGTCCGATCGTTGAAACGCGCCGAACCCGGCGCCAATCTCATGTATTTCGAAACTGGTCAGGGGGCGGCGCTGTCCGCCGAGGCGCACCACGGTGTCGACCAACAAACGATGGAAGCCCGCGCTTATGCGGTGGCGCGGCGCTATGCGCCCCTGCTGGTCAATACGGTCGTTGGATTTATCGGCCCCGAATATCTTTTCAACGGCAAGGAAATCATCCGCGCCGGCCTTGAGGATCATTTCTGCGGCAAGCTCCTCGGCCTGCCGATGGGCGTCGATGTCTGTTACACCAATCATGCGGAGGCCGACCAGGACGACATGGACGTTCTCCTGACCTTGCTCGGCGTTGCCGGTTGCAGCTACATCATGGGTGTCCCCGGCGCCGACGACATCATGCTCGGCTATCAATCGACCTCCTATCATGACGCGCTTTACCTGCGGTCCGTCCTGGGTCTGCGGCCGGCTCCGGAATTCGAGACCTGGCTCAAATCGTTCGGAATTATGGACGTCGCTGCGCGGGTACGTCCAAGCCCGCAGAACCGCGCGGCGCAACTGCTCGGCGCGGCGCGGCGATGAAATCCAGCACCGATTTTTGGAGCTTTTTGCGCGAGACGACGACCGCGCGGATCGCTCTTGGCCGCACCGGCGATGCGTTGCCGACGGACCGTGTTCTCGAATTTCAACTGGCGCATGCGCACGCCCGCGATGCGGTTCAAGCCAATCTTGATGACGCAAGCCTGATGGGGGAGCTTGCCGATTGGAGGCCGGTTCTTGTCCATAGCCGCGCGGCGGACCGGATGATCTTTTTGCAGAGGCCCGATCTCGGCCGCCGCCTCTCCGGCACTTCGGAGGCTGCATTATCGGCCGGCGCTTATGACGCCACGATCGTCATCGCCGATGGGCTCTCCGCAACGGCTGTCCAGCGTCAGGCGGCTTCTCTCTGCAAACTACTGCTGGCAACGCCAAATCTCAATTTCGCGCCGCCGGTCATTGCGTTGCAGGCGCGCGTCGGCTTAGGGGATGAAATCGCGGCGAAGCAAGGCGCCAAGATGGTTGTGGTGTTGATTGGCGAGCGTCCGGGCCTTTCGGCCTGCGATAGTCTTGGCGCCTACATCACCTTTGATCCGAAGCCGGGCCTCACCAAAGACGCCGATCGCAATTGTGTTTCGAATATCCGGAACGATGGACTTTCGCTGGAAGGCGCGAGCCGGCGCATTCTCGCCGTCATGGCGCTGGCCAGAACCATAGGGCGCACCGGCACGGCACTGAAAGAAGATGAGGCGCTGGCTTTGATCCCCCAGGCACCGCAAACCGAGATGCCGTGATCAGCGCTTGCCAATGAACGGAGCCAGAATTTCTTCCGCTTTGATCAAAAGCTCATCGGCAACCTGCGCTTCGGCGGCGCGGACATTTTCGACAATCTGTTCGGGACGACTTGCTCCAATGATGGCCGAGGCTACTTCCCTTCGGCGCAGCACAAAGGCAAGCGCGAATTGGGCGAGAGTCATGCCGGCTTCACCCTCGGCCACGCGCTTCACCTCTTGAACAGCCTCCAGGACCGGGGCTTCCAACCAGCGCTTCGGAACCATCGCTCCCATGGATTGATCGGCGGCTCTCGAGTTATGTGGCATGGGCGCATTTGGCTTGTACTTGCCGGTCAAAACGCCCTGAGCGAGCGGCGACCATACGATTTGATTAATCCCAAGCTCGGCGCAGCGGGGAAAGATTTCCTCTTGCGGATAAGGCCAGAGCATCGAGTATTGCGGCTGGTTGGAGATGAACCGCGCAACGCCCCCCATTTGCGCGGCCAATTCGATCTTGTCGAGCGGCCATTCGCTAAAGCCAATATAGCGTGTCTTGCCTTGCGCGATGGCCGCGGTCAAAGCCTGCATCGTTTCTTCGAGCGGCGTATCCTCGTCGTAGCGATGGCATTGATAGAGGTCGACATAATCGGTCCGAAGCCGCCGCAGCGAATCATCAAGCTGCTTCACAATCTGGGCGCGCGACAGACCCCTGTCGGTGCTGCTCATGGCACCGAAAACCTTGGTCGCGAGCACGTAGGAACTGCGATCGATGCCTTCGAGCGCCTCTCCGACCACGATCTCGGCCGCGCCGCGGCCATAAACATTGGCGGTATCGAAAAAATTAATGCCGAGATCGAGGGCTTTGTGAATGCACGCCAACGCTTGGCGCTTTTCGACGCCGCCCGAATAGGTCAACCAAGAGCCGAGCGAAATGGCCGAAATCTGCAAATCGCTCGCACCGAGACGGCGGTACTTCAAACACAACCTCCGGGGTGAGGCTCACGCTCCGCCGACTACAGGCTCGACCGGACCGAGCAAAAACCGCTCGCACCGGAACTTAAAGTGGCCGGCGGCGCCGCGAACCCGGCGCCATGCCTATGCGAACTACCGCTCGGCCAAGATTGATTTCCTACCAGCCTCAAGAGGTCGGGTAACGAATATCTCCAAGTCGGCCTGACGCTACCGGCCCGTCGATTTACTTGAGATGCTGAGCAAGAAACTTGTTCATCTCGAACATTGTCACTTTATTCTTGCCGAACACTGCGGCCAACTTGTCGTCCGCGAGGATTTCCCGCTTGTTGGCTTCGTTTTGAAGCTTGTGCTTCTTGATATATTCCCACATCTTGCTGACGACTTCGGTCCGCGGCAGCGGATCTGATCCGACGACCGCCGCAAGCTCCTTCGACGGCTGCAGAGGCTTGGAGAAGGCACTTGTCGCGGGCTTAGCCTTTGCCGCCTTACCCCCGGACTTCCCGGCGGTGGTCTGCGACTTCTTATCTGTACTCGTCATTCGGTCTGCCTCCAATTAATCATCTGCGCGGGCGAAGGCCATGGGATGGCGAAAGCGCTCGCGGGCGTCACGCTCTGTCCGCGACTTGTTTTCTCTCAACGAGCTTACCACGACGGAACCCCAACCATCGCGCGCCGTCAAGCGAGGCGCGCATTGTTTGTGAGCGTATCGTCGTCGGAGTGCCATCTCCCCTATGGCCAATGCCAGGGCCAAAAATGAATACAGACGGCCAGGGCTGCTTCGGAGAAACCCCCTTAACCTCTGATTCGTCTCACTAAGTTAAGCTAATTCTTGGGGTCCGCCGCTGTTTTTCGGCTCGAAATACTGAACGAAACCGAAAGTTTTGGGGAAAACCACTTTTTGACGATCATTTACGAGGATTTCCCTCGCAGAAGCCCCCCCACGGTCAGGTCATGGCTTCGGCAGCGTCCGCCATATGGCGTCGGGTGAGGGCTTCGCGCAATTTCTCCATGGCTCGGCTCTCGATCTGGCGAACTCTTTCCTTCGAGATGCCCAAACGGTCGCCCAGGGCTTCGAGTGTGGCTCCTTCCTCGGCGAGACGGCGCTCGCGGAGAATTCGCCTCTCGCGCTCGGAAAGGCCGGTCAGAGCTTCGTTCAGCCAAGCGATCCGCCGGTCCGTATCGATCGAAAGACCCACAACCTCGTCCGGGCGCGGCTTGTCATCCACGAGAAACGCAATTCGCTCCGAGGTGCCGGCCGAATCGCCCTCGCTGAGAGGCGCATTCAAAGAAAGATCGGGCCCGGCCAGGCGCGCATCCATCATTTCCACATCCGACCGGCTGACACCGAGAGACTCCGCAATATGATTGAAGACTTCGGTATTGAGCTGCCCCCCGCCGCTTTGGGCCAGTTTCGCCCGCATCCGCCGAAGGTTGAAGAAAAGGGCTTTCTGCGCGGAACTCGTCCCGCCCCGCACAATCGACCAATTGTGCAAAACGTAATTTTGCATCGAGGCGCGGATCCACCATGTCGCATAGGTAGAAAAGCGCACGTCGCGCTCGGGTTCGAACCGTGCCGCCGCCTCCAGCAGCCCGATGTGGCCTTCCTGGATCAGGTCGGCGACCGACAAGCCATAGTGGCGAAATCGCACTGCGAGGGCGATCACCAACCTCATATGGGCGCAGGTAAGCGCATGCATGGCCTCTTCGTCAGCGTTGTTTTTCCATCGCAACGCGAGTTCATGCTCCTCATCACGCTCAAGATAGGGAGCAGCCATTGCCGCAGTAAGAAATTGTTGCCCGACGCCAGCAAACTGAGCCATTGATTTCGCCTATTGCCCCGAATGCGCCTCACCGTCGGCGACCATGCCGACGCGAATTGCCCCCGCCCACCCGGCTGCGATGTCGATAAATGGGCGACGAGCTTCCCTTGTCTCGGCGCTGCCGCCGGAGGACTTTCAAAAGCTGCGTTGCTTCACTCTCCCCACCAGCCGGCTTGTCTTAAACGATTGCCCAGCGCGGCTGGTTCCACCTTTCCTCCCCTTGATTATCCGCCAAGTCGACGCCCTTGAGATCTCGCGCCGCATTGACATTGATTGTTGTGGCGCACAATTTAGGAGTGCGGCCTGCCGCGCTATGATCTCAAACACATCGGTCATCTGAAAGGCCGCCGGAATGGGCGCACGCCCTTGGAATATGGCTTACGCGGAGAGTTTGTCCCTAAGCTCTGGACTGTTCTGCACGAACACTAGGCATCGAGAGCCTATTGTCAGCCACGGTTAAGTTCCGTTCGGACATCCCGGCGGCCTTGAAATTTGCCCGCCGCGCCCTGGATGTCGCCCCAAGCGATCGATCCAACGATTTCGGGTAATTTGGGAAAACTGGAGAGCGGCCCGTCCACCGCAGCCTTATCGCTTGCTCATTGGCGGTCTCTCGCTCATATTTTGCAAATATTACGACCCGTCGCAACCAGCTCCGGCCTTGAACCGGACGTTTGGGAGAGTTCCATGTTTATCGAGACCCAGGCTACGCCTAATCCCGCAACCTTGAAGTTTTTGCCCGGCCGCCCCGTCATGACCCTTGGAACCCTGGACATCAGAAGTACCGAAGGCGCGGCGCAATCGCCGCTGGCTCAGGCGCTTTTTTCGATCGATGGGGTCTCCGGCGTGTTTTTCGGGTCCGATTTCATCTCGGTCACGAAATCCGCCGGCGAGTGGCAGGAACTCAAGCCCGTCGTGCTGGGCGCGATCATGGAGCATTTTGTTTCGGGCGAACCGCTGCTCAACGAACAGGCGGAAACCTCGGCTGAAGGAGACGGCGAAGAGTTCTTCCAGGCCAGCGATGCCGAAACGGTGGCGTCGATCAAGAAGCTGATCGAAACGCATGTCCGACCCGCCGTCGCCAATGACGGAGGCGACATAAAATTTCGCGGTTTCCGCGACGGAACCGTGTATCTCGCCATGAAGGGCTCATGTTCGGGCTGCCCTTCCTCGACTGCGACGCTCCGGCATGGGATCCAAAATTTGCTCAAACATTATGTGCCCGATGTGCGCTCGGTCGAACAGATTTAAGTCCGGGCGGTCCGCCCCGAACGGATGGCCGGCATGAAGATACTCGCGATCGACACGGCGCTTCCCGCCATTTCTGCCTGTGTCCTCGATGATTCGGCCGAAACCCCCGAGGCCCAAGAGACCATCCCCATGGAGCGGGGCCACGCCGAGGCGCTGCTTCCCTTGATCGACCGGGTCATGGCTCGCGTCGAGGGGGGCTTCGAGTCCTTGGGCCGGGTCGCCGTCACGGTCGGCCCCGGCTCGTTCACCGGACTGCGTGTCGGCATCGCCGCCGCCCGGGCGATCGGGATCGCCTGCGAGATTCCGGTGACCGGCGTGTCGACGCTCGCCGCCCTTGCCGCGCCGCTGATCCTGGAACAAAAGCCCGGCCTGGTCGCCGTGGCAATCGATGCCCGTCATGGCAATGTGTATTTCGCGGCGTTCGGGCCGGATGGCAGGGCAATCCTGTCGCCCCGGATCGCGACGATCCGCGAGGCTGTGCGCTCGCTTGGCGCGGGCCCGGTCCGGCTTGTCGGGTCGGGCGCCCAGCTGCTCGCGATCGAGGCCGCGGCGACGGGAACCGAAGCCGAAATTGCCCGCGAGAATGTCGGCATAGAAATTGTTTTCGTAGCCAAACTCGGCCTTCTCGCCGACCCGGTCATGGCCCCGCCCCGGCCGTTGTACCTCAAGGCGCCCGATATCAAGCGGCCAGATGCGTCGCAGTTTCCAACACCGCCTCCATGAACGCAAAATGATCACTTGGTCCAGGACGGTCTCGCCCTTTATCCGCCAAATCGGCGCCGAGCGGAGCGCCGAATGCGCGGCCATCCATGCATCGAGCTTTCGCGTTTCCGTGGCAGGAAGCCGATTTCGAACAGCTTTTTCTCGCTCCCGAGACCTTCGCCGACGGTGCGATCGAGGCCAAGGAGGAGAAGCTTGCCGGGCTTTGTTCTCTCCCGCTTCGCGGCGGATGAAGCGGAAATTCTGACCATCGCCGTTGCGCCGGAATGGCGTCGCTGCGGGATCGGTACTTTGCTTCTGGCGCCACATTTGGCCGGATTGGCGGCCCTGAGGGTCAATCGATTGTTTCTTGAGGTCGATGTCGAAAATATCGCCGCCCGCGCACTTTATGCGGGCTTTGGGTTCGAGCAGGTGGGCGAGCGCAAAGCCTATTACCGCACCGCTGACGATCGGCTCGCGGCGGCTCTCGTTATGCGTCTTGAACTGCTATAATATCTGTTGCGCGAAGGGTGGCCTCTGCAGGCTTTGGATATATGGCCTAAAATTAGGGGCTGGAATCGATCTATTTTTCGATTTGTCACAAGATTCGGCGCAATAATGTCGCCGAAGTGGTAATATTTTAGGACAAGCTTGAGAGGCACGTGCCTCGTAGACCGTGGGAGAAAATGTCAGGTTTCGATCCTTTGGTTATTGCAGCGGGGCAACGCGGGCGATCCTCCCACTCATGCTGAAAAATCCGGCCGCAGGCTCTTCATCAAATCCTTCGGCTGTCAGATGAATGTTTATGATTCGCAGCGAATGGCTGACGTTCTCGCGCCGGGATGGCTTTGCCGAAACCGAGCGCGTGGAAGATGCCGACCTCGTCATCTTGAACACTTGCCACATCAGGGAGCGCGCGACCGAGAAAGTGTTTTCCGAACTGGGCAAGCTGCGCGGTGATCAAGGCTGACGCGCGCCAAGATGCGGCTCGACACGAAGATCATCGTCGCGGGATGTGTCGCGCAGGCCGAAGGCGCGGAGATTTTCCGCCGCCAAAAGGCCGTGGATGTTGTCGTCGGGCCGCAAAGCTATCATCGCCTGCCGGAGCTTTTGCGCGCGCCGAACGGCGCAAGCGTGATCGACACCGAATTTCCGGCCGAAAGCAAATTCGACCACCTCGCCGCGCCTTCGCCGGCGCGAAATCCGCAAGCGCGGCGTCAGCGCCTTCGTCACGGTCCAGGAAGGTTGCGACAAATTCTGCACCTTCTGCGTTGTGCCTTACACACGCGGTGCCGAGGATGTCGCGACCCGCTCGCCGACGATCGTGGCCGAAGTCGAAAGGCTCGCCGCCGCCGGTGTCCGGGAGGTTTGCCTTATCGGCCAGAACGTCAATGCCTATCATGGTCGCACGGGGAAGGCGGCTCTGCATCGCTGGCCGTGCTCTGCGCCGAGCTTGCAGAGGTGCCCGGCATCGCGCGCATCCGCTACACGACGAGCCATCCAGGCGACATGGATGCGAGTCTCATTCACGCGCATCGGGATCAGCCCTGCCTGATGCCTTTCCTGCATCTGCCGGTGCAATCCGGTTCGGATAAAATGCTTGCCGCCATGAATCGCAGGCACAAGAGCGCCGACTATGTCGCGCTTGTCGCCGAAATCCGCAGGGCGCGGCCCGACATCGCCTCTATCTTCGGATTTCATTGTCGGCTTTCCCGGAGAAACCGAAGAGGATTTCGAGCGCGACGCTTGGATTTGATCGAAAAGGTCGCAGTTCGCGAGCGCGTTCTCGTTCAAATATTCGGCTCGTCCGGGCACGCCGGCGGCCGAAGTGGAAGACTCAAATTCCGGAAGCGGTGAAGGCGGAACGGCTGTTGCGGCTGCAAGCTCTGCCTCGAGCAGCAACGGCACGCGTTCAATCGTACAATGGTCGGGCGCGAGCTCGACGTGCTCATCGAAAAACCCGGCCGCCATGCCGGCCAGATCGCCGGCAAGTCGCCCTATCTTCAGCCGGTACAGATGGACGGCAGCCTCGATCATATCGGCGAAATTGTTCGCCGTTGAGATCGTCGCCGCAGGCGCTAATTCGCTATTTGGACGCATCGTGCCAGACCAGGCCGCGCGAGAGGCGTTTCGTTGAAACCATCGGATCGATCAGCGCCGTTTGCGCGGCAAGAATTCAGGCGCGCGCCGGGCGAGAATGACACGGCGGAGATCACCTTGGCCTTCGACGACAATCGCCATGCATCGCTTGTCTTCGGCCAATATGATCAGAACCTCGCGAAGCTCGAACGCAGGCTCGGCGTGATTGCCAATGCCAACGGCAATCATGTGACGATCAAAGGCCACGCCGGAGCGTGCGAACATGCGCGGCTCGTATTGGAAAACCTCTATGCGCGGGTCGAGCTCGGCCAGCCGGTGAGCCTTGGCGATGTCGATGGCGCGATCGAGGAAGGCGCCATGCAAGGCACGCTGTTTCCCAAGGAGGAGGAGGCCGGGCGCGTTGTCTTCGAGCAAATCGGCACGCGTCGGCGCGGCAATGTGCGCGCCCGCAACACGGCGCAAGACCTCTATCTGCGAGCCCTGAAACGCCACGAGCTGGTTTTCGCCGAAGGACCGGCAGGGCACCGGCAAGACCTGGCTCGCCGTCGGCTTCGCGGTTCTTTTGCTGGAACAGGGAGCGGTTGAACGTCTCGATCCTGTCGCGGCCGGCGCTGGAAGCCGGCGAGAGGCTTGGATTCCTGCCCGGCGATATGCGCGACAAGGTCGATCCTTATTTGCGGCCGATCTACGATGCGCTGGCCGATTTCATGGATGCCCGCATGCTCGAACGCGGCATGCAAACCGGCATGATCGAAGTCGCTCCGCTCGCGTTCATGCGCGGGCGCACCTTGAGCAACGCCTGCGTGCTGCTCGACGAGGCGCAAAATGCGACTTCGATGCAAATGAAGATGTTCCTGACCCGCCTCGGCGAAGGATCGCGCATGATCGTGACCGGCGATCCGTCGCAAACCGATCTTCCGCCGGGCCAGAAGTCGGGGCTCAGCGAAGCGATCGAGCTTCTCTCCGGGCTTGAGGGCATTGGCCATGTCGTCTTCAAGGAAGGCGACGTCGTCCGTCACGATCTCGTGCGCCGGATCGTCGGCGCCTACGAAGCGGCGCATCGGCGCGAGAGCCGCCAGCCAGGAGGCGCGGAGATGAGCCCCGTGATCGAAGTCGCGATCGAAGCCGGCGGATTGGGCAGCCTCTCGAGGCCCTTCGCAACTTGGCAGAGGCGGCGATCCTGCGGCGGTCGAGGAAAGCCGCTATCGTGCTCGCCCCCGATGCCGAGATCAGCGTTCTCTTCTGTGACGATGCCTTCATCCGCGAGCTCAACCGCAAATGGCGCGGACATAGATAAGCCGACCAATGTGCTTTCGTTTCCCGCCGGGGGCGATCCGGGCGCTCCAGCCCCGGGTGTCTTCTCGGCGACATCGTGATCGCATTCGAGACGGCCGCGAAGGAAGCCCTCGAAGCGGCAAACCCCTTGCGCGATCACGTCGCGCATCTTTTGGTGCACGGATTTTTGCATCTCATCGGCCACGACCATGTCGAAGCCGCCGAAGCCGAGGCGATGGAGGCGCTTGAACGGGCCATCCTTGCCAGGCTCGGGATCGACGATCCTTACGGGGCTTGCTTTGATTGAGGAAGCGGTCGACGCCAATGAGTGAACATGACATTGCGGCCGCCAGTGAAGCCGGAGTCCGAAGCCGGTCGACCGGCGGGAAACCAAGCCTGTTCGACCGGCTGCGTGCCTTGTTTGGCCTCGGCGGCGCTTCGATCCGCGACGACATCGAGGAGGCGCTCGCCGACACCTCGACCGAGGTCGATGTTTCGCCGCAAGAGCGAGCCTTGTTGAAGAACGTCCTCGCCTTGCACGAAGTGCATCGTCGGCGACGTCATGGTCCCGCGCGCCGACATCGTCGCCGTTGCGCTCGCACAGCAAGCTCGCCGACGTCCTCGCGGTCTTTCGCGACGCCGGTCATTCGCGCCTGCCGGTGCACGGCGATACCCTCGACGATCCGCGCGGCATGGTGCACATCCGCGATTTTGTCGCCTATCTCGCCGTCGCGGCGAACACCGCCGGAGCGGCGCGCAAGGCGCAACCGATGTCATCGGCCGCGGCGCCCGATGCCGAAGCGGCGGTACCAATTACTGTTTCGCGGACTTGGCGGATTGGATATTCCCTTGTCGCAGGCCAATATTCTTCGCCCGGTCCTCTTTGTTCCGCCGTCCATGCCGGCTCTCGATCTTCTGTGAAGATGCAGGCCACGAGAACCCATATGGCGCTCGTCATCGACGAATATGGCGGCACCGAAGGCCTCGCTTCGATTGAGGACATCATGGAGATGATCGTCGGCGACATCGAGGACGAACATGACAGGACGAAAGCCCGAAGATCGAAGCCACCGCCGCCGGAAGGCTTCATCGTCGATGCCCGCGCCGACCTTGACGACGTCTCCGAGGCGATCGGCACCGATCTCGCGCGCAATCAGCGATGCCGAGGAAGTCGACACTTTGGGAGGTTTGATTACCGCGCTCGCCGGATACGTTCCGGTGCGCGGGGAAATCATCGCCGAAAGGCGGAATTGAATTCGAAATTGCTGGACGCCGATCCGCGCCGCGTCAAGCGGATCAAGATCCACATGACGAGGACGGCCATTGCAATCAGGCCAAGCGAGACACTGTTGCGATCCCGGGGATGCCCGCCCGGACAAGGGGTCGCGGGCGAAAGGCTAGCAGATCATCGGCTGCTTTCGCTGTGACGAAGACGCTTCGTCACCGCGCTTGATCCACCGGAACGGGCGGTGCATTGTCGATACTCGTTTCCTCCTCCATCGTTGCGTCCAGCAAAAATCTCGGGTCAGTTCGAAAGCCGCCATGCAAGCGATCGCCACGAGCTATTATTCTCGCCTCCGGCTGGCGCCGCCGCCTCATCGCCTTCTTGGCCGGGGCCATCGGGGCGCTCGCCATGGCGCCGTTTCAATTTTTTTCCGGCGCTCATCATCCCGATGACAGCCGCCGTTTGGCTGATCGACGGGTGCGCGGAACCCGCCGAAAGCCGGCACGGCGCAGCGGTTTCGGTTTGATCTGCGGATTCGGCATGGCGTGCATTTGGATCGGCTGGTGGTGGGGCTTTGGCTATTTCGTCGCCGGGTCTTTGGTGGCTTGGCGCGGCGTTTCTTGTCGAAGCGACGAATTCGCCTGGGCCTTGCCGCTGGGGGTGGTCGGTCTTCCAGCCGTGCTCGCGATTTTCCCGGGTCTCGGCTTCCTGCTGGCGCGGCTCATGTGGTGCACCGGTGCTGGCCGTCTCTTTGCCCTTGCCGCGGGATTGAGCTTCTACCGAATGGCTGCGCGGGCATGTCTTAACGGGATTTCCGTGGAACAGTTTCGGCATGGCGCTCGGCGGCAATCTGCTCACCGCGCAATTGGCGTCGATCGTCGGCCTTTACGGTCTGACCGTCATCGCCATTCGTATTTTTTCCGCTCCCGCGGTGCTTGGCGATAAATCGGCGCTGCGAGGCGCAGACGCGCCGCCTCCCGCCCGCGATCATCGCGGCCATCGCTCGCTTTTTGCGGCATTTGTGGATTTGCGGGACGCTCGGCGGCTGGCGAACGCAACTCCGGACCCGGTCGCCGGCGTAAAATTGCGCATCATGCAACCGAATTTGGCGCAGGACGAGAAATTCCGGCCGGAAAACAAAGGTGCCGATCTTACGCATTACTTGACTTTGTCGGCCGCGTCGACCACCCGATCGCTCCGGCCTCGACGATGTCACCGTTCTCATTTGGCCGGAATCGGCGTTTCCCTTCATTTTGTCGCGCGATGCCGGAGCTCTTGGCGCAAATCGGAGCGCTCTTGCCGCAAAATACGGTCCTCCTCACCGGTGCCGCGCGCGACGGGGACTTATCGTTCCGGCCCGCCGGGCGGCCCGCGGGCGGCGCCAGCACACCTATTTCAATGCCATTCAAGTGGTCGCCAGCGGCGGGTCATATTCTCGACAATTATGACAAGGTGCATCTTGTGCCGTTCGGCGAATATTTGCCCTTTCCGTTCCCGTCTTCGACCGGCTCGGCTTGCACCAATTCGTCCATATCCCTGGCGGTTTCGAGGCCGGGAACCGACGGCAACTGTTGTTCGTGCCCGGCTTGCCGGCCGCGGCCGCGCCGTTGATCTGCTATGAGGCGATCTTTCCCGGCGAAGTCATCCCAGGGGCAAACGAACGGCGGAACGTCCCGGCTTGCTCCTCAATGTGACGAACGACGCGTGGTTCGGGACGAGTCGGGCCCTACCAGCATTTCGCGCAAGCGCGACTGCGCGCGATCGAGGAAGGATTGCCGCTTGATTCGCGCCGCGAATACGGGGATCTCGGCGATCGTCGATCCCTATGGCCGCGTTTTGGCTGAGCTGCCGCTCGGAGCCGAGGGCGTCCTTGATGGCGCACTGCCCCAAGCGATCCCTGCGCCGCTGTTTGCGAAATTTCCGCTTGCCGGCGCCTTTTTCCTCTGGGTAGCGAGCCTTATCACAACCGCCGCATTTTTTCGGTTTCGCTCTTGACGTATTTAATTTCAGAATTCATGATAATGTTTAGTTGAAAATTATTGCATGCGCTCTTTTGCAGCGTGATTATGCAACCCTGGCCTTTATTTTAATATTTTTTTCCCTATATTTTTAAAAATAACCTAAGAAAGAAAGTGCGCAGATCACACGCGCTTTCGATATTGTCGGGTTTGGATTGGAGATTCGCGCTCAATCCAAGGGGCATGTGTGAAAAGGCTCAGCTGATCCTGCTGTTTTCAGCTGAAAGAGGTATGTTTGACGTAAAGGCGGTGGTTGAGGCAGTCTGTACCGTGATTCCTTCGTCCCGGAATCTCGTAATCGGGCGGCCGGCGACTTCCTCTGCGCCAACCATGGGGATGCGAAAAGGGCAACGGGAAGGCAGGCTACTCGGTGAACACCGAGGTGGCGTGAGTGCTCGTTCAACCGAGGGACTGCGCGGCAATGCCTAGGCGAGGATGATCATGTCATCAAACAAGCTCAGAGACTCTCTTAATCATACGATTCGCTTTATTCACGATCTCGACCGCGCCCGCAACCTTAAGGATATCTCCACCCAGGTCCTACGGCATCTTTCGCAAATTGGGGCCGAACACGTCATCGCGACTTCAATTCCGCGGCTTGGCACAACCGGCCGGCAACAACTTAGCCACGTTCTGTTTCAGGACATTCCCCAGGAATGGGTGAACCGATATTCAACTCGCGGTTACGCCTTCGTCGACCCCACCATTCGTCGGATGATGTCAGGTACCGCGCCGTTTTACTGGAACGAGCTGGATCCGGACATAAAGGACGACCCGGCCGCGCGGCGGGTCATGGAGGAAGCCGGAGAATTCAATCTCAAGACCGGCTTTTCCTCATCCCTACTCACCCTCGACGGGCAGAGCGTCGCCTTCTCGCTCTCAGGGCGGCAGCTGTCCAATGATCCCGAGATGCGCGGCATGTTGACGCTCATCGCGAGCTACGCCATCGGCCGTGCGATCGCCCTCAATCAGGAAGCGACAACCTCCGAGCAAGGCAAGATGGTCAGTCTGTCGGCGCGGGAGCGAGAAGCCCTGCAATGGGCATCAGAGGGGAAAGCCGATTGGGAGATCGGCGAGGTCATGAGTATCTCCGAACATGGAGCAGATAAGCATCTGCGTTCGGTGCGCTCGAAACTCGGGGCGAGCAACCGGACCCATGCGGTGGCTGAAGCCATTCGCCGCGGCCTCATCGCCTAATGGTACGGGAAATCGTACTATCAACATGCATTCGCCATTGGCATTTTCCATACAGTTGCTGACTGGAAATTGACCAAGGCGCAGGGTGCGACCGGCATTTTCCAGCTAGCTATTCTGGAGAATGCGCGTGATTCACATAGTAACCGCAGAAAATGAACATCTGTATCGAGAAGAGATGGAGCAAGCTTATCGCTTACGTCATCGGGTGTTCGTTGAGGAAATGGGCTGGCACAATCTAGCCAAGCCCGATGGACGCGAGATCGATCAATTCGACGACAAACATGCCGTCCATATGCTGTATATCGAGCACGACAAGGTGCTTGGCTACCAGCGTCTCCTCCCTTCAACGCGTCCCCATCTGCTTTCCGAAGTCATGCCGGAACTTTGCGAAGTCGAGCGGCCGGTCGGCGCCCACATCTGGGAATGGACCCGCTTCTGCGTCGAGCGCAGCCGCCGCGATAAAGGCCGGGCCGTCTGTCCGATCACCAATCAGCTTCTGACCGCTGTCGTCGAATGGGGCATGGAGTGCGGCATTTCCCAGCTCATCATTGAGACCAATCCGACGTGGCTTCTGCGAATGGTGCAGCTGCACTTCTGCCCGATACCGCTGGGATTACCCCGCACGATTGAAGGTGAGGACATCATCGCGGTCTTGACCACCTTCGATTCCAGAACGCAGGCAAGGTTGCACGAAATGCGCGGCACCAGGAGGAAGGTCACGATTGACAGAAGCGCTCGCCGCCCAGTCCTGCTGCATGCATAATTTGCCAAGAATCCTATGTTTAATCTTGACCGGCGGCCGAGGGTGAAAACTCGGCCGCCGCTGGACGGTCCCCCGTCAAGACGGTTAGGTCAAAGTCCGGCCACACGGATAGGCTTAAGGTCATATTGGCGATATAAGGCAGGCGGCGCCTTAAAGTATCGTTTTGGGGCGTCCAAGAGCCGAAACGAAAGCGTGGCGATTGGAACAGAATTCGTGAAAAAAATACCAAACCCGATCGACCGGCATGTCGGCAGCCGCGTTCGTATGCGTCGGGTCATGCTTGGCATGAGCCAGGAAAAACTCGGAGAAGCCTTGGGTCTGACTTTTCAACAGGTCCAAAAATACGAAAAAGGCACCAACAGAATTGGCGCCAGCAGGCTCCAGCAAATTTCAAGAACCCTCGATGTTCCGCCGGCCTTTTTTTTCGAGGGAGCGCCTTCCTTTGAAGCGGCGGCCGAAACCTCGAACCGGGCCAGTTGGGCGTCGCGGAGGATCCAAAAACGAGCTATGTCGCCGATTTTCTTGTCGACCCCCGAGGGCCTGCATTTGAATCTGGCCTTCGCGCGGATCCACGATCCAAAGGTTCGCAAGCGGATCGTCGATCTCGTCTCCTCGCTTGCCGGGGAAGACGCAAAAGCCGAACGCCTTGAGCCAGTGAAGACGCCCGATCCGGTGAAAAATCAGCTGTGAATTGGCCGCCTGTTCGCTTTAATCAAACACGACAGCGCGAATGGCTTGACAAACCGAACGGCTTCCCAAAAGCTTTGTCGCAACCAACGCGGACGCTCGCTGACCTGCGACATTCTGATCTGCGTGACCTTCGTTTTTTGGAGACAGCCTTGGCTCGCGAAAATTATCTGTTTACGAGTGAATCGGTTGCGGAAGGCCATCCGGATAAGGTCTGCGACCGGATTTCCGACGAGGTCGTCGACCTTTTCTTCCGTGAAGGCGCGAAGGCCGGCGTTGATCCCTATCAAACCCGGGTGGCCTGCGAGACCTTGGCAACCACCAACCGCGTCGTCATCGCGGGCGAAGTGCGCGGTGCCAAGATCGCCCAGGACGCGATCGAGGCCGCGGCGCGCGGCGCGATCAAGAGACATCGGCTATGAGCAGGGCGGCTTCCACTGGCGCAACGCGAAAGTCGAGATTCTGCTCCATGCCCAATCCGCCGACATTGCGCAAGGCGTCGATGCCGCCGGCAATAAGGACGAGGGAGCGGGCGATCAGGGGATCATGTTCGGCTACGCATGCCGCGAAACGCCGGAACTCATGCCGGCGCCGATCTACTACGCCCACAAAATTCTCGAGGATCTGGCCCGCGAGCGCAAGGCCGGTTCTGGCGACGCCGGTAAGCTTGGACCTGACGCCAAAAGCCAGGTGACGGTCCAGATATGCGCAACGGCAAGCCGGTCGGCGTGACCCAGATTGTGCTTGTCGACCCAGCATCTCGACGAAAATCTAAGTTCCGAGGATGTGCGCGATATTGTCGAACCCTACATCCGGAAAACCTTGCCGGAGGGCTGGATCACCCGGACACGGTCTGGCACGTCAATCCGACCGGCAAGTTCGTGATCGGCGGTCCCGACGGCGATTGCGGCCTGACCGGGCGCAAAGATCATTGTCGATACCTACGGCGGAGCGGCGCCGCATGGCGGCGGCGCGTTCTCGGGCAAGGATCCGACCAAAGTCGATCGCTCGGCCGCCTATGCCGCGCGCTATCTCGCGAAAAACGTCGTCGCCGCCGGACTTGCCGATCGCTGCACGATCCAGCTTTCCTATGCGATCGGCGTTGCCGAACCCTTGTCGATCTATGTCGATACGCATGGCACAGGGCAAGTTCGCCGAGGAGAAGCTGGAAGCGACCCTTGGGCAGGCCATGCGCCTGTCGCCGCGCGGAATCAGAGAGCATCTGTATGCTCAATCGGCCGATCTACGCGCGCACCGCCGCTTATGGTCATTTCGGACGTTCGCCCGGACGCCGAAGGAGGCTTTTCCTGGGAAAAGACCGATCTGGCGGAGAAGCTCAAAGCCCATTTGGGCTAGCCGGGTCGCGCTGGCACGGGATGCCGGAAAATGACGCCAGGCAAAGCCGCTGTCGAAGAAAAACGACAGCGGCGATCAGCGCGCGTCCCCGCAGAGCTTGCATGGGCGTCGCAAGGGCAAGAAGCTTCGCGCTAAGCAGACCGAGTTGCTTTGCTCCTTTCTGCCGTCCATCCGCTTCGATCCAGCGCGGACCCTTAACGACCCAGCTTCTCTTTTTGCCGACCCGCCCTTGTCTCTCTGGCTCGAGATTGGGTTTGGCGGCGGCGAGCATTTGACCGCCGAGGCCAGCGCGCATCCGCAATTCGGCTATATCGGCTGCGAGCCGTTTTTGAACGGGGTCGCCAAAGCCCTGGCCTCCATTGAAGACAGCCATCTGCGCAACGTCCGCATCTACGATGGGGACGCACGGACGGTGATCGAAGCCTTGCCGAGCGGGGTCCTGGACGGGGTCTATCTGCTCTATCCCGACCCTTGGCCAAAGCGAAAGCACCATAAGCGCCGCTTCCTGTCCGACGACATGCTGCTCGCGCTTGCGCGGGTGATGCGCCGGGGCGCCGAACTTCGTTTCGCGACGGACATCGATGACAACGCCGGCTGGACATTGACCCGTGTTTTACGATCCAGGGAATTTGTTTGGGTCGCTACCGGCCCGCAAGACTGGCAACAGCCCTGGCAGGAGTGGAGCGGTACAAGATACGAAGAAAAGGCGCTCAAAGGCGCCCGGAAACCCGCTTATCTCACGTTCAGGCGAGTGTGACGCCCGTCGGGCCACCGCCTTGGCGCGCAAAGGGCTGTTCATCTCTTAAAGTTCTTCTTCACTCGTTCTTTAGCATGGAACGGAGTTCCCTTCGCGCATTTCGCGAGAGCGCGTAAGGTTCCCGTATAGCGTTCATCCAAAGCTTCGCCAGGAAGGAAAAAATGGCCCAAATAAGGCCTTTACAAACCCTTACCTTTGGCGTCTGATAAATGAAAATAACTAAGAAATATGGTACCTTGGCCATAAATTAATTGAGGAAGCATCACATGATATTTGTGATTGGAAGTGTCCTTTTAGGGACCATTCTCGGACGGTTTTTCAAGGTCCTTATTCTCGTCCCCGTATCTGCCCTCCTCGTCCCATCAGTCATCGGTTGGTCTTTTTACGACCAGTGCGGCTTGCTGTCGGCTCTGGGAAGAATGGCCATTTTGGTCACCGCTCTCCAGATCGGCTACGCCTCTGGCATGATTACATACCTGATTCCGCCCTTGCTGCAACGCATGCATCTTGTTCGGAGCCATCGTGGATCGCGTGCCTCGGCCCCGGTCCATCACTAAATGTCGGCCACAAAAACTCCGTAATATATCCTGATTATTGACGATTATTAATAGTTAAGCTCTGGCTGAATTAACAATTTAGTTTCAGCCATTGGGTTAAATGGTTCTTCACGCTATTAGCGGGACCCATGCCACATCGTTTCAAGCATTCACGGGCTTGAGACGGGGCTCGGCCACCCTGTTTCAGCAAACCGCAACGCCGGCTCTTCTTCCGGCCGAACTCGCTTTCCTGATCCCTTTTGGCATTGCGCCGGCTGTCCTTCTCACTGCGGCGGCCCTTGCGGTCGAACAGGGAATCGAGCCGGACGTAGCCTTGCTGGCGAACGGCACGATCTCCGAGATTTTCTTTTACCGATGCCTGGCGCATCACCTCGGCGCAGCCTTTCTCGATGGCGAGGCCGGGCTCGGCGCCGGCGCACGTTATCCCCAATCCATTCATGTTGGGCTGGCCCCCCTTGCGGGAGACCGCGGCCCTCGCTGGCTGGCCGCGCCCCGCGGCAAAATGCTTGCACTGCTGTTGGCGCGGGCACAAGCCGGCGAAAATCTGGGGACGGAGCTCGCCATCACGACGCCCACCCGCATGTCCTGCTGCGTGCACGAGCGGCGCCTTCGATCCTGCGCGAAGCAAGTTTTGGCCTGGCAGATCTCGATCCAAGCCTTTCGGCGAAAAATGGCCCGAGTTCGCTGCAATGCGCTGGAGCGATGCTGACCCTCGCCGCCGGGACATTCGCATTCAACCGGGCACCGGCGTCGACATTGAACATCATCTCTTTGGCAATGACCTGTTTGTTTTTCGCTTCGATCTGCCTGCGCCTGTTCGCCGGCGCGGCCAGTTTGGGTCGCAAGCGGGAGCTGCAAAATCGCAGCCCTGTCGACGAGGCTCGCTTGCCCCCCTATTCGATCGTCGTCGCCTTGCATCGCGAGGCGCGGGTCGTTCCGCAGCTCGTCGCCGCGCTCAACGCGCTGGATTATCCGCGCGGCAAGCTCGACATCAAGCTCGTGATCGAAAGCGAGGATTTTGCGACGCGGCGCGCCCTTGAGGCTCAGCGGCTTCCTCCCATTTACGAAATCATCGTCGCCCCCGCTGGCTTCCCGAAGACCAAGCCCCGCGCTCTCAACATCGCCCTGCCGCTTCTACGCGGCGAACTTGTCGCGGTCTTCGATGCCGAAGATACCCCGGCCCCATCGCAACTTCGCGAAGGCGCCGAAAGATTTCTCCGGGCTCCGCGCCGTCTGGCCTGTCTTCAGGCCCGGCTCGCGATCGACAATATCGAGGATTCCTGGCTGACCCGCCTGTTTGCGATCGAATATGCGGTGCTGTTCGACGTGTTGAATCCCGGTCTTGCCGGTCTTGGCCTGCCGCTGCCGCTTGGCGGCTCGTCCAATCATTTTCGCACCGAAATTCTGCGCGAGGTTTGCGGCTGGGATGCCTGGAATGTCACCGAGGATGCCGATCTCGGCCTTCGCCTCGCCCGCCTTGGATACCGCGTCGACACTTTGGCGGCGAGCACGCAGGAAGAAGCTCCAGCCCGGATCGAGGCGTGGCTGGCCCAGCGGCGGCGCTGGTCGAAAGGATGGATGCAGACGTTTATTACGCTCACGCGCAATCCCGGTCGCCTCATTACCGAGCTTAGCCCAGCAACGGCTCTCGCGGTCCTGTTGATGCCGAGCTTGTTTTCCAGATCTGCTCGACTGCCGTAATTGGTGATCAAGGCGCTGCGTAAGTCCTCCGGCATTTTCTGGTCACGATAAGGCATGGACGCAAATTCGTTCGATGCGGTCTCTGCGTCCATCCAATAGCCCTTGTCCGCGATCAGAGCTTCCGCGAGCGCCGGATCATCAAAGCCGATCACCGCGATCTCGGACGACCGCTCGCCCCACATAGCCCAGTTGAGCGAGCTTGGAATATAGGTCTCTATTTCCGTATGGAACGGAAATGGATCGTCCTCAGGATAAGGCTCAACCCAGCGCATCGAACAATATTCCTTTTTGCTGATATCAGCCTTGAAGTTGAAGGCATAGATCTTCTGGTACTTCTGATAGAAAAAAGTGATCGGATCTGGGTCAAGCACGCTCAGAAGGACGGTTTCGCGCGCCAGCGGAGACCGTGTCTTGCGCAGCACTTCCAGCACATCGCCCATAGCAAAATCGAATTCGCACAAGAGCTGGAATCGGTAGGGCCTTTTGAAGACCTGCTCAGGCAACCGTCTTTCGATATGGAAGACGCTTTCGACTTTCTGTCTGGCGGCAGGAAACTGTCCCAAGGTCAAAAAATCTTCGTTCATCTAATCATTCCGCTGGCTCGCAACCCAGCTTGCCAGAAGTTTCGTCGCCGCAAGGCGCGCAGTTCCTCTTGATGGCGCGCCGCCGAACCATTCCTTCTCGATCTTCACCAAATGCGCCTCCAACTGTTCGGCGGTGCAATGGTCTTCGAGCAGGTGAATGATCCCTGGGATATACGCATCGTATTCGTCGGCAGGAAGCACAGGACCGAGGCCTACCGGGTCCCAATCCTCCAATAGGATTGCACGGATAATTTGGATCCGATCCTCGTGGCTCACCCTTGGCTCCCATTATGAGCAAGGCGGATGGCGGCGTCTGCACCAGACAAAAGAGATATCAGTGGGAGCTTGCTTCAGTCTGCCGAGCGGCGCATCTTTGCCAAGACACAAACTTCGGTGGGCGGCATACGCATTTTTTATGCGAGGGCACTCAAGATATGCGTCAGCAGCTCTTGGCCGCCTTCCACGGATTCATCGCCGCGAAAGCGCGAGATTTCGAGATGATCATCCTCAAATATATCGATTTCTATTCTTTCCCCGACCAAGGTCACTGACAACCGCACTGTATCAGGTCTTGTCCTCTCGATGAAGAAATGCAGACCGGCTTTCTCCAGCGTTTTTATCGTCGTGAAAATAGCAGATGACATTTGTGAGTCCCATCCTGTCGGTCTTACACTCATTTGCGAAATCTGTTGTCAAAAAGGAGCTTTTTTGCCTTCTTGGCAGCTGCCACTCCTGCCTGGGCATCTTTAAGAACTTGATCAACACTTAGATCAAGATATTCACTTGGAAACTCACGCATGATATTTCCCTTCAATTTTCTGCAATGAACGCGGAGCACTTGGCAGCCTGCGCGACCTGAACAAAGGGTGGCGCTGTCGGTGTCAACGTCTGCGGAGCCGGAGTTCCAGAATCCGCCGCCCGACCATTCCCTGCTTTCGCGCCCGCTTCCGGCCAGCACGCGCGGCTGATCCGGGTTGAATTTCAAGAGAGCCATCGGCGAGAGATCAAATCCCTGCGCTTTCATCAGCTCGGCGGGCGCGACGCCCGAGTTGAGAAGTTCGTCGGCGACGAACAGGCGCAAGGCTTGCTCATCGGTGCAAGGCGGCAGGCCTGCATGAGCCAGATGAATATGGGCAAGCGCCTTTTCACCTTCGTTCCAAAGCTCTGCCGCGCGGCCAATTTTTTCGAGAACATAAGGCGCGATGGGCCGCTCATAGGCGGTCACGAGCAGCGCCATCGCGCGCGCCTTATCGTCAAGTGCCAGTCTTGGCGCACCGCGTTCCGCCCGCGTCGTTTTGGCGAGGATCGTTCCGGCGCCGAGCATCAGCCCTTCGCCGGTGATCTCCATGCGCGGACGGACACGGCGTCCCTCCCATTCTTGCAAAAGCTCTTGCGTTTGCGCCACCCAAAACTCCGTTTCGAAAGCGGAAGAATTGAGTGGGAAGGGTACAGCCGACCCGCCAAAACGCCTAAAACAGACCGAGAACAAAAAAGCCGAGGGAGAGCGGTAAGATCGCGCAAGCCGAACCGTCGTCTTCAGGACGCCGCGCTTATTTCCGCCAGAGCAAATCCGGCCGTCGCTCACGTGTGATCCTGAGCGATTCCGCCTCGCGCCAGGCCTTGATTTTCGCGTGGTCGCCGGAGAGCAGCACGTCGGGGATTTCGCGTCCCTCCCATTCGCGCGGGCGGGTAAAGTGCGGATATTCGAGAAGCCCCGCCTCGAAACTCTCCTCGACGCCGGAGGCTTCCTTGCCCATCACGCCGGGCAAAAGCCGCACGCAGGCGTCAAGCACCACCATCGCGGCGATCTCGCCGCCGGAGAGCACATAATCGCCGATTGAAATTTCCTCCAGACCACGCGCCGCGATGATCCGCTCATCGACACCCTCGAACCGCCCGCAGATCAGCACCACTCCCTCGCCCGCGGCGAGAGCCCGCGCGCGCGCTCTGGGTGAGGGCGCGCCGCGTGGGCTCAAGAAGCAGACGCGGCCGCCGTGTCGTCTTGATCGAAGTCCGGCGTCGAGGCTCGCGCCCAGCACATCGGCGCGGATCACCATGCCGGGGCCGCCGCCGGCCGGCGTATCGTCGACGGCCCGATGCCGGCCAAGGCCATGCGCGCGGATATCGTGCGCGTATCCAGGGCCCAGATGCCGCGTGACAAACCCTCGCCGGCGAGCGAGACGCCGAGCGGGCCCGGAAACATCTCCGGAAACAGCGTGAAGACTGTCGCCTGCCACATCAGAGATCAACGCTCCGCCGAGAGCTTCGGCCCGTTTGTTCTTGGCACTGACTATCCGAAAACTCTGCAGCTCTTCGGGATCATGGTTCGGATGGCTTGGCCTCGATCTCCTCGGGCGGCACCAGCGTCGACGTTGCCGCCCTTAAGATCGACCTGCGGGAACAATCTCTTTGTTGAAAGGCAAGAAGCAATGTCTCGCCGCCATCGGCGCGGGCAATTTCCAAAATATCGCCGCCACCGAAATTCACGACATGACGACCCGGCCAAACGCCTCGCCCGTCTCGTGTGCATCGCGGCGAGACCGATCAGATCGGCAAGATAGAATTCGCCCTCCCCGAGCGCCGGGCAAGCATTCGCGCGGCACATAAAGCTCGACGTTGGTCAAAGCCTCTGCGCCGTCGCGGTCGTCGACTCCGGCGATCTTGCGCAACGAACAGCCGCGTCCTTGAGCGGACGCAGGCTGACAATCGAGAATTGCCGCGTCGCCGCTCGCATCGAGGAGAGGCTTGTAGGAGGCAATCGCACGCGGAACGCCGGTGAAGGAATTGAGCCGCAGCTTCGCCGCCGACGCCATGCGGGGCGCCAAAGCGGCCGACGAGGATGCGATCCTTGACCATGGCGTCCCAAAACATTTCGGCGAAACGCAATTCGTTCGCGCAAGGAAGACGGGGCCTTAGGCCGCCGGAGCTGCCGGCGTGGCCGCCGCTTTTTCCGCCGCGGCGGCGCGTTCCTGCGCCTTTTTCTTCGGCAAAGCCTTTTTCGGATTGTTTGCCGGCGCGCGCTTCAAAACGCCCAAACCATCGAGCAACCGGGCGACGCGATCGGTCGGCTGCGCGCCCTTGGCGATCCAGGCCTTCGCCTTTTCCTGGTCGAGCACGACGCGGGCGTCCGCATCCTTGGCCTTCAGCGGATCGAAGGTGCCGAGACGTTCAATGAATCTGCCGTCGCGCGGCATCCGGGAATCGGCGACCACGACCCGGTAGAACGGCCGCTTCTTGGCGCCGCCGCGCGACAGACGAATTTTCAAAGGCATGTGTGCTTCCTTTCAACAGATGAATCAGCTGAATAATGTCTAACCTTCGACGAGGTCGAGCCGCTTTTCGATGCGAGTGACCCGCGCGTCGAGGCGATCGAGCTTGGTATTGATCTCGGCGAGCTGCACCGAATGGTCGGCGACGGAACGCTCGAGGTGGCCGAGGCGCACGATGACATCCTCTAATCTATTTTCCACACGATCGAGCTGCCCGCGCATATGACGCAAATGCTCGAGGATGAGATTGTCGGCCTCGGCCATTATTTCTTCTTTCCGAAGGGATTGAGGCCGCTCAACAGGCCGCCGCCAAGAGCCTGGCAGTTTCCCGCCGCCAAGGCCCGGCAATTTCGGCGCTTCCGGGCTTGCCGGCCGGCAGCTTTTCGCGGGTTTGGCCGCCTGCCCGGGCGCCGGCGCGACTGGCTTCTGACCCATTTGTTTTTGCATGGCGGCGATCTGCTCCGGCGTCGGTTGCGGCATGCCGCCCGGAAGACCGAGCATCGAGGCCATCTTGCCCATCGCGCCGCCGCGCTTGGCGCCGCCCATCGACTTCATCATGTCGGCCATCTGCCGGTGCTGTTTCAAGAGCTTGTTGACGTCCTCGACCTTGACGCCGGATCCCGCCGCGACACGCCTTTTGCGCGAAGCCTTGAGCAGATCGGGATTGCGGCGCTCCTCGCGCGTCATCGACGAAATCATCGCGCGCTGGCGCTTGATGATGCGATCGTCGATATTGGCGGACGCGAGCTGCTCCTTCATCTTGGCGACGCCCGGCAGCATGCCCATGATGCCGCCAAGGCCGCCGATCTTCTCGACCTGGGCAAGCTGATCCGAGAGATCCTCGAGATCGAACTTGCCCTTGCGCATCTCGCTCGGCGGCGCGGCGGGCCTGTTCGGCATCGATCGACTCGGCGGCTTTTTCGACGAGCGAAACAATGTCGCCCATGCCGAGAATGCGATTGGCGATGCGCGAGGGATGAAAATCCTCCAGCGCGTCCATCTTCTCGCCGGTACCGAGCAGCTTGATCGGCTTGCCGGTGACGGCGCGCATGGAGAGCGCCGCGCCGCCGCGCCCGTCGCCATCGATCCGGGTCAGCACAATGCCGGTCATGCCGACACGATCATCAAAGCTTTTCGCGAGATGGACCGCGTCCTGGCCGGTGAGACTGTCGGCGACGAGCAAGATCTCATGCGGATGCGACGCCGCCTTGATCTCGACCATCTCCTGCCATCAGCGCTTCGTCGATATGGGTGCGGCCCGGCCGTATCGAGCATGACGACGTCATAGCCTTGCAACCGCGCCGCCTGTTCCGCGCGCTTGGCGATCTGCACCGGGGTCTGGCCGGCGATGACCGGCAAAGTGTCGATTTCGACCTGGCGGCCAAGCACGGCGAGCTGCTCCTGCGCCGCCGGACGTTTCACGTCGAGCGAGGCCATCAACACCTTGCGCTTCATTCGTTCGGACAGGCGCTTGGCGATTTTGGCGGTGGTCGTCGTCTTGCCCGCGCCTTGCAGGCCGACCATCATGATCGCGACGGGCGGCGCCGCATCGAGATTGATAGTGATCGGCATCGGAGCCGAGCGTCTCGATCAGACGTCGTTGACGATCTTCACGACCATCTGGCCGGGCGTCACCGATTTGACGACATTGGCACCGACCGCGCGCGCACGCACCTTGTCCACGAAGGAGCGCGCGACGTCGAGCGCGACATCGGCTTCGAGCAGGGCGCGGCGAACCTCGCGCAGCGCGAGGTTGACGTCCTCTTCCGAGAGCGCGCCACGCCGCGTCAGTTTATCCAATATTCCAGAGAGCTTTTCCGAAAGCCCTTCGAACATGCGCTTGATCCTGTCGCAATTGCCGCACGAAGCGGCCGAAATCTTCTAGGGCATGATCCCGAAAAGTTGCAGACTTTTCGGACAGGATCATGCCGTGTCTTGGACCGCTCAGGGCTGTTCCGCGCGGAAAAGCCTAAGTTTAGGCTTTGCAACGCCAAGCGCGCCCGGGAGCGCAACGCGCCGCCGGACGTTCACCGCTTGCCTCACAGGACAAGGCGGAGCGCTCGAAACCAACCCTCAAACGGAGGACAGGGCCTTTTTGGCGTGCGCGGGGGCGGAAGTCAAGGAAGCACCTCGCAAACGAAAACAACCCTCAGGCGGCCGAATTACTTATTGACCCCCGATGCGTCGTGGTCGGCGGCCTCGCGAGAGGCCCGCTCAATTTTCTTCATTTGCCAATTCATGAACAGGCGGCCGAAAACAATCATCGCGCCGACAATGAAGAAGGCGCCGAGCCAGCCACTTCCGGTGAAGTGCATGCTTTGAAAGGCTGAATTGTCGATATTGCCGAAAAAATTGCCCATAGCGCTCTCCGGAGGCACGGCCCCTGAAAAGCCAAGCTCTCCAGGCTCATGCGGTTTAGGCCCGAGCGTTCCGATTTGAAACGCTGGCGGTCCATGGTCCCCTCTCGATATCTAATCGCCTGCCCTCCGAACGCAAGGCGAACCGCTCAAAGCGTCAAGGCCCCGCCGGGATCGAGCACCGCGATCTTGGTTTTGTGGCCCTGCATGGCGGTGACGAATTCGCTCGCGTCCTGGTCGATCATATCGAAGGTTCCGTAATGGCACGGCACGACCGTGTCGAAGTCGAAAAACCGTTTGACCGCGAGCGCCGCGGTTGTCCCGCTCATGGTGAAACGGTCGCCAACCGGCACGATCCCGATTTTTGGCGCGTGGACTTCGGCGATCAACGCCATGTCGGAAAATATTTCGGTGTCGCCCATATGATAAACGCTCGGGCCTTGCTTTGGCTTGAGGACGATGCCCATGGGATTGCCGAGATAGACGGATTGCCCATTCAGCACGGTTCCCGACGAATGCAAGGCCTGGGTGAAGCTCACGCTGAAGGCGCCGCAATCGATTGTCCCGCCCAAATTGCCGGGGTTGATGTTCGCCGCGCCTTGAGCGTTCAGAAACATGCAGACCTCGAAGTTCGAGACGATCTGCGCGCCTGTCGCCTTGGCGATATCTAGAGTATCGCCGATATGATCGTCATGGCCATGCGTGAGCAGAATGTGGGTTACGCCTTCGCTCGCCGCCGCCACGGTGCCGGGGAATTTTCGATTTCCGGTCAGAAACGGGTCCATCAAAATGGTGGCCGGGCCGAGTTCGACGCGGAAAGCGGAATGGCCGAGCCAAATCAAGTTCATGGTAACCTCCACGAAAACGGGCAAAGGAACTGGGACGAAAGAGGCGCCGGTGAGCGAGCCGGGCCTCTTAACATATAAACGAGAGCGGGATGGCGGCGGAAGTATTGGACCTCGATAATTTAGCGCTTCGTATCGGGCCGCGCGAGCGGCTCATCGGGGTCGACCTCGGCACCAAGACCATTGGCCTTGCGCTGTCCGACGTCGAGCGGCGGATCGCCACGCCGCTGGAGACAATCAAGCGCACGCAATTCACCAAAGACTCGGCCCGCCTCATCGCGCTTGCGGAGAAATTCGAGGTGGCAGCGCTCGTCATCGGCCTGCCGCTCAATATGGACGGGAGCGAGGGCCCCCGCGCGCAGGCGACCCGCGCTTTTGTTCGCAATTTTGGCGCGCTCTCGACACGGCCTTGCATTTTCTGGGATGAGCGCCTTTCGACCATGGCGGTCACGCGGACGCTGATCGAGCAGGATGCATCCCGCGCCAAGCGCGCCGAAGTCGTCGACAAAATGGCGGCTGCCTTCATCCTGCAAGGCGCGCTCGACCGTTTGCGTTGGCTGGGGAATGTCCAAAATTGACAGAGTCAGGGTTCCCCGAGCGCCGCGGGACATCAGCAACAGAATGATCGTCGTCACCGGCAAAATAACGTCGAGGTAAAAGACCACTCCTGCATTGCCAGGCGCGAAATTTCCCGCAGCCATCATCTGGTGCACATGCCCGATGGCGTCGCCCAGCAAAAAGATCGCATTCACCAGGACGGTCGCGGCTTTGAATCCATAGCTCGCGCGAAAAGCGACACAGCCGGCAACGCCGAACGCCAAATCCGCCATGCCGACCTCGAATTGAAAGGGGCTGTCCTCCCACCCGATGAATTTGGCCGCGACATCTGGATAGGCAAGGTGAAAGAAACCGGCCCACAAGCCGCCGAGGCCGATGGGCAGAAGCAACAGCCACGACAGAATTCGGGCGGCTGCGGGGCGCCGACGGTCGATGGCGGCGCAGATCAGCGCCAGCGCAAAAAGAATCGCCGAGAAATTTTCGAAAACAAAAGCAATGATACGGCCGACGATGGAATCCTGCATGTTCGTCCTTCAACCACGTCCGCCCGGTTGCATCATTTTTCAATCCGCGGTTTGGCTCGAAGCCCGGCTCTCCAACAGGGCATTGCGGATTTTCCGCAGTTCCTTGCGTACCCCCTTTAGATCGTCCGCCGGGCGCCCCATCGCCCGCGCGATCTGGGCTGGCACGGCCTGCGCGTCACGCCGGAGCGTTTTGCCTTTTTCGGTGAGCTTCAGGCGCACCTGACGTTCGTCCTTGGGATCCCGTGCGCGATTGACAAGCCCCATGGTTTCGAGCCGCTTCAACAGCGGCGTCAATGTCCCGGAGTCGAGAAAGAGCCGTTCTCCCAACTGCTTGACGGTCAAATCATCGGCTTCCCAGAGCACCATCATTGCAAGATATTGCGGATAGGTCAGCGCGAGTTTTTCAAGCAGCGGAACATAGGCTTTGTTGATGGCGTGCATGGTCGAATAGACCGCAAAGCACAGCTGCTGGTCGAGCTTCGGCATCGCGTCCGTTTCAGACATTAGGCGATCCTTGTGATGATCTGTCGCTGCGCAACAGCGGCTGCCGCAGTGTCAGCGCTGTCCTGCGCGAAGGTTTTTAAGCCGATAAAGCGCCTCCATTGCGGCGCGCGGGGAAAGTTCGTCCGGATCGATCGCGTCAATGGCCTGGCCGAGTGCATCGCTTTGGGCTGGCGCGCCCGGCCCCGCACTGGGAGCAAACAAAGGCAGATCCGCCACTGACCTCTCCGCCTGATTGAGCCGTTCGGCCGCCTCGAATTCCGCCAACAGCGCCCGCGCGCGGGAGACGACCGGCGCCGGAAGTCCGGCAAGTTTGGCGACCTGAATTCCATAGGAACGGTCGGCGGCTCCGGCAACGATCTCATGCAAAAAGACAATATCGCCATGCCAATCGGTTACCCGCACCGTCAAATTGTCGAGCCGGTCAAGATTTTCGACAAGCCGCGTCAATTCATGAAAATGGGTCGCGAACAGCGCCCTCGCCCGGTTCTTTTCGTGCAGATGCTCCACCACAGCCCAGGCGATGGAAAGACCGTCGAATGTGGCTGTACCACGTCCTATCTCATCGAGAATGACAAGCGAGCGTTCGCTGGCCTGGTTAAGGATCGCTGCCGTCTCGATCATTTCGACCATGAAGGTCGATCGGCCGCGCGCGAGATCATCCGCAGCGCCGACCCGCGAAAACAGCTTGTCGACTACTCCGATATGCGCGCTCCTCGCAGGCACATAGGAACCGATTTGAGCCAGCACCGCAATCAATGCATTTTGCCGCAGGTATGTGGATTTGCCAGCCATGTTGGGGCCGGTCACGACCGCGATCCGTCCGCCTTTGCCGGGGATGCCCGAAAGCCTGCAATCATTTGCCGCAAAGGCATGGCCGCTCAACCGTAGCGAGGCTTCAACGACGGGATGTCGCCCGGCCTCGATCTCGAAGCAAAGCGAGCCATCGACCTCCGGCCGCGTCCAATTCAGAGTTTCGGCCAATTCGGCCAGCGCCGCCGCAATGTCGATTTCGGCGAGCGCGTGAGCCAGACGTTTGAGCAAATCCTGACGGCTGATCAATAGGTCCCGGAGGGCCTCGAAGATGGCCTGCTCACGTACGAGCGCCTGATCGGCCGCGGATGAAATCTTCGCTTCGAGTTCGGCCAGCTCTTTCGTCGAAAAACGCATTGCATCGGCCATGGTCTGACGATGCATGAAGGTGGTATCGTGCGGCGGCTTCAACAGAAGCTCGCCCTGCGCCTGCGGAACTTCGATGAAATAGCCGAGAAAATGATTATGTTTGAGCTTGAGCTGCTTGATCCCGACGAGGTTGCAATAGTGAAGTTGCAGCGCGGCGATCACGCGCCTGCTTTCATCGCGAAGCGCGCGCAGTTCATCAAGGTCAGGGTCGTGGCCGACCCGAACAAAGCCGCCGTCGCGCCGATTGAGCGGCAGGCTTTCGGCAAGCGTCTGCTCAAGGCGCGTGAAAAGTTGCGGATCGATCCCCGCAATCGCTTCGCTCGCTTCGGCCAATTCTCGTGGAAGCCCGCCTGTCTCGGAAAGCATACAGGCGAGCGACTCAGCGGCGGCAAGCCCATCGCGGAGCGCTGCGAGATCGCGCGGTCCTCCCCGATTGACCGCGATGCGCGACAAGGCGCGGTTGATGTCGGGCGCGGCCCTCAGGCAGGTCCGCAGATTCTTTCGCACGCGCGCTTCATTTACAAAAAATGACACCGCGTCCAGGCGGCGCGCAATCTCTTTGGGCTCGGTCAGCGGAGCGCCCAAACGTTCGGCGAGAAGCCGGCCACCGGCCGGCGTCACCGTCACATCGATCGCCGCGAAAAGCGATCCTTCCCGGTCCCCCGACGAGGTTCGCGTGAGCTCCAGATTGGCTCTTGTCGGAGCATCAATGTCCATCCGGGTCGCACGCGTGAGCCGCGTCGGCAGACTCAGGGGTGGCCTGGCACCGAACTGGGTGCGCTCGATATAGAAGATCGCAACGGCGGCGGCGGCGATTTCCGCGCCCGACAAGGCGCCCAATCCATCCAAGGTCGCCAAGCCGAAATAGTCCCTGAGGCGACGCTCCGCGTTTGGCCCCTCCCCGGTTTCTCGGCCGAGCGGGGTCAGCGGCAGCTTTGTTTCGCGTCCGAGCCTGACGAGGCAAGGAAGCATGAACAGGCCTTCAGGGGCGACGATTTCCGCCGGATCGATCCGCGAAATCTCGGCTTCCAGACTGGCTTCGGACGCATCGAGGACGCTGAAGGCTCCGGTCGAGATTTCGACCACCGCCAAGCCGAAGGCCCCCTCGCCGCCTCCGGCCCGTGCAATCGCCAAAAAATTGTTGGCGCGCGCGGGATCGAGGAGAAGTTCTTCGGTGATCGTACCAGGGGTCACGAGGCGCACGACCTCGCGCCGGACCACGGATTTGCCGCCGCGTTTCCTGGCTTCCGCCGGATCCTCGATCTGTTCGCAGACCGCCACCCGATGGCCCAAGCCGATCAGCCGGTTGAGATAATCTTCGGCGCGATCGACCGGAACGCCGCACATGGGAATATCTTTGCCCTCGTGCTTGCCGCGGCGTGTCAAAACGATGCCGAGCGCCCGCGCGGCAATTTCGGCGTCCTCGAAAAACAGCTCGTAGAAATCCCCCATTCGGTAAAACAGGAGGGAGCCGGGATTTTGCGTTTTGATGGCGTGATATTGCGCCATCATCGGCGAAATCTTGGAAGCGCTTTCCTCAACAGGAAGGCTTGGCCGGATGGGATCGGCAGCCGGTTTCGGAGAGACCGGCGATACGGGAGGGGTGACCGCGCTTTTAGGCATGGGCGCAGCCTAGCAAAAGCGGCGGCCCGATGCACCGGGCGGGCCGGGTCCATTCGCAGCTTTCGGCGAAAAGCAACGCGCCGCCAGCTATTTTTGGACGGGCGGCGAAACCAGAAACGCGCTTACACCGTGACCTGCGCACCGAGCTCGACCACCCGATCGGATGGGATGGAGAAGAAGTCGGTCGCGTTCGCGGCTTGCCGCGCCAAAGCGATGAACAGCTTATCCTGCCAAACGGGCATGCCGGAATTCGGCGCCGGTTTAATGGTCCAGCGGCCGAGGAAGAACGAAGTCGTCATAATGTCGAACTTCAAGCCGCTTTTGCGGAGCGCGGCGAGCGCCGCGGGAACGCGCGGACTTTCCATATAGCCATAGCGCAAGGTGACGCGGGTGAAATCATCGGAAAGCTTTTCGATTTCATGCCGCTTGCTCACGGGAACGCGAGGGGTGTCGCCGGTGACGACAGAGAGGATCACTACGCGTTCGTGCAGCACCTTGTTGTGCTTCAAATTATGCATCAAAGCGGAGGGTGCGATCTCCGGCGTGGCGGTGAGGAAAATCGCGGTGCCAGCAACACGCATCGGTTTTGATTTTTCCAGCATCCGAATGAGATCGGTGGTGGGGATCGAAGTCGCGGCGGAACTTGGCGGTGAGAAGCTTGGTCCCGCGAACCCAAGTCCACATCACGATCATCGAGCAGCCGGCAAGCAGCAGCGGAACCCAGCCGCCGTCGACGATCTTCATCAGATTGGCGGCAAGAAATGCGATATCGATGGCAAGGAACCCGGAGACAAACAGCGCCGCGAGCCACGCCGGCCAATGCCAGCATTTCCACACCACCACAAAGGCCAGCGCCGTGGTCACCACCATCGTGCCGGTAACCGCGATCCCATAGGCGGAAGCGAGCGAACTCGAACTCTTGAACAGGATGACAAGGAGGAGAACCCCAAACAAAAGCAGCCGATTGATTCGGGGAATGAAGATCTGGCCTTCCTGGGTCTCGGAGGTGTGCAAAATAAGCATGCGGGGCAGCAGCCCGAGCTGAATGGCCTGGCGGGCCAGCGAGAACGCGCCTGTGATGACGGCTTGACTGGCGATGACCGTCGCGACCGTCGAAAGAATAACCAGCGGCAAAAGCGCCCAATTCGGAGCGAGCAGAAAGAATGGATTCTCCCCGGCGGCGGGATCCGCGAGAACGAGCGCGCCTTGACCGAGATAGTTCAGGGTCAAGGCTGGAAGCACGAAAACGAGCCAGGCTGTCTGAATAGGCAGACGTCCGAAATGGCCCATGTCCGCATAGAGCGCTTCCGCTCCCGTGACCGCCAAGAACACCGAGCCGAGCACGACGAAGCCGAGCATGCCGTGATCGAACAGAAAGCGCAGACCATAAAGCGGGTTGAAGGCCCGCAGAACCTCGGGCGCATCGCCAATATGGCTGGCTCCCAACAGGCCGATAACCAGAAAAAACACGGCCATGATCGGGCCGAAAAAGGCGGCAACGCGCGCGGTGCCGTGAAACTGCGCCCAGAAGATCGAGATCAGGGTGAAAATCGTAATAGGTAGAATATAGGGGGAGAAGATGGGGGTCACGAGTTCGAGCCCTTCGAGGGCCGAGAGGACCGAGATCGCGGGGGTGATCATGGCATCGCCCGAAAACAAACTCGCTCCGGCGACACCCAGAAAGAACACCGGCACCACGCGACGGCCAAGTGCCGATTGGGCCAGCGCCATCAGGGACAGCGTGCCGCCTTCGCCCTTGTTGTCGGCGCGCATGAGAAACAAGACATATTTGGCGGTGACCGTAAAAAACAGCGCCCAAAGCAGCAAGGAAACCGTGCCGATGACCCCCGACTCGGGCACACCTGCCGCTTTGACGTGATGCAGCGATTCGCGCAGCGCATAGAGCGGGCTCGTGCCGATGTCGCCGTAGACAACCCCAAGCGAACCAAGCGCCATGGCCGCAAAGGCGGATTTTGGTGGGACAGCGGGGTCACCTTCCCCCGGCCGCACGGTGCCATGAGGACTTTGCCCCTGCACGATCTCATGCCCCATTAAATGTCCCTCGAGGCCGCTCGATGCTCCGGCACTCCAGCAAAGGCGGCTTTTTGCGACGCAATATAGCCATTCATCCTGGCCGAGAGAAGGGGGCTCGGTGCGAATGGTTCAAGTCCCATATCGCCACACATATGTCTACGCCCCGTTTTTTGCTGCTCCGCGCGGTGTGGAACCGCACCCCGCACTTGTCTTGGCAAATCAGCCGCGCGAGCCATTCACCGGCGCTTGTCCCTGACCTTCACCTTAACCATCTGGCCGCTTTCTGACCGACTTTGGGCGCCAGACTTTTGGTGCCGCTTGACGTAGCGGCCACAAATATGGCGGCGGCCTCAATCCGCCGCAAAATTTACCTAAAATTGTCAAATAGTTAGTACGAAATCAAAACTGGTTACGAAAAACGGCTGACGAATGCAATTTACGCGTGTATGATAGTTAAATTACAATAATCGTTTCAATTTAGTATTCGCACAGCCTAGAGAGGTAACACGGAGGGGCCCTCAGCTTAAGCAGGGTCGTTGCGGTATCAAAGGGCCAAGAAATCCGCCACATGCTCGAAGGAATGGGGCAACCCGGCGCCTGTTCCGTGTATAGATGAGATTAATGTTCACCTATTCGGGTCATTGACAATCGAAGCGCTGATGGAAAACATCAATGTGTGTTTTCATCCTTGTCCGAGAACCGCGCGTTACCTATTTTAACTTGAAGTGGGATGCAATATATCTGTGTTAACTCTGAAGGAACCCGGCGATAATTGAGGCAGCACCCGTTCTTCTCAATCAAGCCAAGAAAGATCAGGGAGAAGGTTTAGCCATGAAAAGAATAGCATTTGTCGCCGCTGCTATGGCGATGTCTTTTTCAGCGTCGGCGGAAGCCCCACCGAGAGACTTGCCGGACTTTTCCGTCGAGAAGTCTTGCGCGATGTTCTTGGCGCATCCCCGGCCCCTGGCGCACTGCCAGGATCAAGAAGTTCGTTATCGCTCGGAAGTCACAGGTATCTGGGCAACCGCGCCGGCGGATGGGCGCGAAAAATGCACCGGTCTTGCGGCGCAATCGGAGCGCGGCAAATATGAAGTGCTGGCTCGCTGTCTGCGCACATCCATCTCGGAAGCAGCGTGGAAGGAAGCCGTCGGCACCATCAGCCAACGGTAGAAATATCCGTCGCCTTCAACAATCGCACGCGATGGCGGAAGGCCGCCATCTTCTTTGCGCTGCGCGATCCTTCCCGATTAGATCGAATAGTCCTCGTCGAACGATCGAGTATTGTGCAGTCTTATGAAAACCTTGTCCTCTGGTTTCAGGCCCAGATCCTTGTAGGCATGCGCGGGAAGAGCCGCATCGACCACCGCTTGGTTGTCGATGCGGGCGAGTTCGACATTGACCAACGAGCCCGCGAAGCCGATGTGATTGATCCGTGCGTCAATGCCGGAGCCATCCAAATTTTCCCGCCTGATTTCAATGTCGTGGGGACGCACGAAGGTCACGCCGCCTTCCTCCACCAAACTCCGCCGCCGCGACCTGGTCAGTATTGGCCTTGCGGCCATGAAACAGATTGTAATTGCCTAAAAACTTGAACACGAACGGATTGGCCGGGTTGTCATAGATTTCTTCCGGCGAGGCGAATTGCTCAATCCTCCCCTCGTTCATCACGGCCACCCTATCCGAGACTTCCAACGCCTCCTCCTGGTCGTGCGTGACCAGGATGGTCGTCACATGGATCCGACTGTGCAGTTTGCGAAGCCAACGGCGCAACTCGCGCCGAACCGTGGCGTCGAGGGCGCCGAACGGCTCGTCGAGCAACAAGAACGCGCGGCTCGACCGCGAGCGCCCGGGCCAGAGCCACACGCTGCCGCTGCCCCCCGGAAAGCTGCGAAGGGTAGCGCGATGCGAAGTTCTGCAACTGAACGAGGTGCAACAATTCGTCGACCTTGGCGCGAATTTCCGCCTCCTTGGGCCGGGCCGCCACGGCTTTGCGCGCAGCCCGAAGGCGACATTTTCGAACACGCTCATATGCTTGAACAAGGGCGTAATGCTGGAAGACGAAGCCGATGCGGCGTTTGCCCACATCTTCATCGGAAACGTCGCGGCCGTCGAAAAGGACCGGCTCCGCTGCCCGGATCGGCGTTTTCCATGCCAGCGATCACACGCAACAAGCGTCGTCTTACCGGAGCCGCTCGGCCCCAGCAGCGAGACCAATTCCCCGGTCTCCACTTTCAGGCTGACGTCGCGGAGCACCTTGAATTGATTGAAGATCTTGTTGACCTGACGAACTTCGATGCTCATAGCGTGCCCTTCTCCTTCGGACTGGGCGAATTTCCCTCTTGCCGGTCTTGATGCTCAACAATCGTTTGGACAATCAAGGTGACGACCGCCAGAAGCGCCAGCAACGAGGCAACGCTAAAGGCTGCCTGATTGTTGTATTCGTTCCAGAGTTTCTCGATGCGCAGCGGCATCGTGTCGTTGGAGTCGATGTGGCCAGAAACCACGGAAACCGCGCCAAATTCCCCGAAGACGCGCGCCGTGCAGAGCATGACGCCGTAAAGTAACGCCCATTTCACATTAGGCAAGGTGACCTTGCAGAAGGTCCGCCAGCCCGACGCGCCGAGCGAAAGCGCTGCCACTTCTTCGTCGGACCCCTGGGTTTCCATGAGCGGGATCAGCGAGCGGGCAACGAAGGGAAAGGTGACGAAGATCGACGCCAAGGCAATCGCGAAGGGCGTGAAGATAATACCCGTGAAGCTGCTGCGTGAATTCGAGCGGCCACCAATCTTGCGCAAAGCCCCGCCAGTGGAGCGAGAAGAGGATCGGGCCAAGTCAAATTGGGAGCCCAGGCGCCCGAACACGCCGCTTCGGCCAAGCAGCAAAACGAAAATGAGGCCCGCGATGACCGGCGATACCGAGAACGGCAGGTCGATCAACGCGATCAAAAGGGTACGTCCCCTGAACCGGAATTTCGTGACCGACCAAGCGGCCGCGAGCCCGAAGACAATGTTGAGCGGAACGACGATCGCGCGCAATGCCGATGGTCAGTCTGATCGAACTCCAGGTCTTGTCGGCCTGACCGCGGTCCGACGGCGAGCTTGCGGCGCTCGGGGAGACTTAACGGAGCGCCTTCGGGCGGGCTCTCCGCATGAAATACGCTCACGTAAGCGTCAATCCCCTTGGAAAAAGCCTGCGCGAAAACATTCACCACGGGGAGCACGATGAAGAGGGTAAGAAAGCCGACCGTCGTCGCGATGAGAGATCCGGCGGACGAGCGGCTGGGTCGGCGGAGCCGGCTTTCCGGACGCCGTGATGACCAGACTTCTTGCGCGGTGCTCCTGCCATAACCAGTCCTTATTTCGAAAATGCGCCGATGCAAGGGGAGCCGCGTGGTTATCCTGAGATGCTGGTTTCGTGGCGTCGCGTCCACCATTCGAGGCCGTTGATCGCGAAGCAATGTGAGAAGCGAGAAGAAAAGCAACACCACGCCGATCGCGGTGGCTTGCGCATAGCGAAAGTCATCAAGCTTGGTGACGATTTGCAAGGGTGCGATCTGCGATTTGCCCGGAATGTTCCCGGCGATGAAGATGACCGAACCATATTCGCCGAGCGCGCGCGCGAAGGCCAAGGCCAACCCGCTGAGCCAAGCCGGAAAGATTTCAGGGAAGATAACGCGCCGCAAAATCGTCCATCGATTGGCGCCGAGGCTCAACGCCGCATGTTCATATTCCGTGTCCCAATCGCGGAGCACCGGCTGCACCGTGCGCACCACGAACGGCAGGCCAACGAATATCAGAACGATGACGATCCCCGTATTCGTGGTCGAATAGGGAAAATCTCAGCCACGACAGCGCATCTGGCGGCCAAAACCGCACCCGATCCCGCGAGCCCTGCAAGCCCAGTTGATCGACGCCCGCGACGTGACGGCCCAATCCGCCGATCCAGCCATCCGCCAGATAAAGCTGACTGAAGGTCAGACCGGCGACCGCGGTCGGCAGGGCAAACGGAAAGTCGATCAGCGCGTCGAAAAATCGCCGGCCCGGGAAGGGCTCGCGCACAAGCACCCAGGCAACGATCAATCCGAAGACGCCGTTGATGGCCGCGGCAATCGCCGATGCCGTGAAGGTGAGCTGAAAGGACGCGACGACAATCGGATCGGTGATGGTTTGCCAGAATTCGGCTCCAGGTCAGCTGCGGCGGTCTTGAAAATCAGGCCGGCGAGCGGGATGAGAACCAGCAGCGACAGATAAAACAGCGTGTAGCCGAGGGTAAGCGGCAGTCCCGGAATGAGCCGCGACTGGACGCCGCGACGGGCGAAACAATTGGCCCGTCGGTGATCCTGGAGGAAAGCGTTCCGCCGTCGCGTTCTCCGGTCATTTGGTATCGGGTCTGTAAATCTGATCGAACAGCGCGCCCTCGGCGAAGAAGGCTTCATGCGCCTTCACCCAGCCGCCAAAGGCCTCGTCGATGGTGAACAGCGGAATCGGCGGCAATTCCTCGCTATATTTTTTCAACGCTTCGATGTCACGCGGCCGGTAATGGAGCTGCGCCACCGTTTCCTGCGCCTCGGACGTGTAGAGAAATTTCACGTAGGCCTCGGCGACGTCCCGCGTGCCTTTCTTGTCGACGACTTCGTCGACGACGGCCACCGGCGGTTCGCCAAGAATGCTGCTCGAAGGATAGACAATTTCGAATTTGTCCTTGCCGAATTCGTCGAGCGCAAGCCAGAGTTCATTTTCCCAGTTCAAAAGGACGTCGCCAAGCTGTTTCTGCGCGAAGGTCACAGTCGAGCCGCGCGCGCCAGTGTCGAGGACCGGCACGTGATTGTTGTAGAAGTTTTCGATCGCCGCGCGGGCTTCGGCATTCTTGTAGATCGGGAAACTCCTTCGCGCTTCGCGCCGCCGCCTGGGATTCCTTCAGCCCGGCGGGCGTGGAGAAATCATAGGTCTTCGCTTTGGCCGTCGCGCCCCATAGCGCAAGGAAGGCCCAGCGTCGCCGCGCCGCTGGTCTTGGGGTTCGGCACGATCACCTGCACGTCCGGCTCGGGTCAAATCCTTCCAATCCTTGATGTTTTTCGGATTTCCCTTGCGGACGAGAAAGCCGACAGTCGAGGTGTAGGGCGAGGAATTGTAAGGCAATTTCTCCTGCCAGCCCGGCTTGATCAGCCCGGCACGTTCAATCGCGATAATGTCCCAAGCGAGCGCCAAGGTGACAACATCGGCCTTGAGCCCATCGATGACCGACCGCGCCTGTTTGCTTGACCCGCCATGGGATTGTTCGATCAGGTCACGCTGACGCCTGTGCGGGACTTGTAGCGCGTCGGCGAACAAAGTGTTGATGTCCGAATAGAGCTCCCGGGTCGGATCATAGGAAACATTGAGAAGCGCTTTTTCCTCACAGATCGCCGGAACGGACGCGGCTGCAAATGAGAGGCCGATGCAGCTTAGGAGCGCAGCGTGAAGCCATCGGATTCGAACCCGTGGGGCGGCAACGAAATCGTGATTTCGGTGTCCGCGCGCGTGAGCCATCTTCAATATGAATTTAGGGAGCATGGGTGCGCAGGTCCTTATAAGAATTGACAACGAGACCAGGCACCGACCAGAACTCACCGCATCGGAAACTTGACCACGTATTATTCACTAAATCTATAGAAAATAACTTGTCAATAGCCCTGGCGCCATAAGGGCGATGTTTGCCTTTCTTTCGAGGAACCCCTTGAGCCCGTTGTTCGCCAGCTATACCGATGGCGAACGTCTGGTTGGGAGCAAGTCCCTCATGAGCGATCGCCCGCCGCTGCCGCCTTTCACCCTCGAAACGGCGACGAAGAAAGTGCGTCTTGCCGAAGACGCTTGGAACAGCCGCGATCCCAGCCGGGTGGCGCTTGCCTATACAGAAGATAGTCGATGGCGAAACCGTTCCGAGTTTCTGTTCAGGACGCGCCGAAATCATCGATTTCCTGGTTCGGAAATGGGCTCGCGAACTCGACTACCGATTGATCAAGGAACTCTGGGCATTTCATGAAAACCGGATCGCTGTCCGCTTCCAATATGAGTGGCACGACGGGTCCGGGCACTGGTTCCGTTCATACGGCAACGAGCAATGGGAATTCGATGGCGCCGGACTGATGCGCCGCCGGGAGGCAAGCATCAATGATGTGCCGATCGCATTCGAAGACCGCAGATTTCTGTGGTCTCTCGGACAGCGTCCCACCGATCATCCGGGCCTGAACGAATTCGGCCTATGAAGCCGGGCCTTTGCCTTTGAGATCGATGGTGCCGCGACCCACGCCGGAATAGGCGAAGCCACGCTTGGCCATATCCGCCGGGTCGTAAATATTGCGGAGGTCGACCATGACAGGCGCGGCCAGCAGCGTTTTGATGCGATCGAGATCAAGCGCCCGAAAGGCATCCCATTCGGTCACGATGACCAGTGCATCGGCCTTGTCGCAGCAGGAATAGGGATCATAAAAGAACGTGAGATCGTCGAGGACGATGCGAGCCTGATCCATGCCTTCGGGATCGAAGGCATGGATACGCGCGCCACCGTCCTGCAGCGCGGTGATGATGGAAATCGCCGGCGAATCGCGCATGTCGTCGGTGTTCGGTTTGAATGTCAGGCCCAAGACCGCAATTGTCTTGCCGCGAACGGAGCCGCCGCAAGCCGCCAAGACCTTGCGCGCCATGGCGCGTTTGCGCTGATCATTGACCGCGGCAACCTCCTCGACGATTCGGACCGGCGCACCATGATCCTGGGCCGTCTTGATCAGAGCCTGGGTATCCTTGGGAAAGCAGGAGCCGCCGTACCCCGGTCCCGCATGCAGAGAATTTGGAGCCGATGCGTTTGTCGAGGCCGATTCCGCGCGCCACGTCCTGCACATTGGCGCCAGTCTGTTCGCAAAGGTCGGCGATCTCGTTGATAAAGGTGATTTTAGTGGCCAGAAAAGCGTTGGCCGCGTATTTGGTCAGTTCCGAAGTCCGGCGGCTGGTAAAAAGGAACGGCGCCTGATTGAGATAGAGCGGCCGATAGATTTCCCGTCATGACCGCTTCGGCGCGCTGGGTCCTCGACTCCGATGACGATGCGGTCCGGCCGCTTGAAATCGTCGATCGCTGCCCCTTCGCGGAGAAATTCCGGATTGGATACAACCGCGAAATCAGCGTCCGGACGGGTTTCGCGAATGATTCGCTCGACCTCGTCGCCGGTGCCGACAGGAACCGTGGATTTCGTCACGACCACCGTAAACCCATCGAGGCCGCCGGCGATCGTTCGCGCCGCGTGATAGACAAAAGAAAGATCGGCATGGCCGTCGCCGCGCCGCGACGGGGTGCCGACCGCGATGAAAACAGCTTGGGAGCCTGCGACCGCGCATGGCAAGATCAGTCGAAAAGGACAGGCGGTGATGGCGCACGTTGTTGCCGACGAGATCCTGCAAGCCGGGCTCGAAAATTGGCATTTTTCCGGCCTTGAGGGCCTCGATTTTCTTCGCGTCGGTATCGATACAAACGACCGTATGCCCGAAATCCGCGAGACACGCTCCCGACACAAGCCCTACGTAGCCGGAACCGATCATTGCTATATGCATCTTTTACCCCCAAAAACCGCCGCTCATACTGTTGCGCGCAGCCATAACACGATTGCGACAAAACTGGCCACCCATGCCGCAAATGGTCGCATCCAGGGCGAGCCTTCAACAGGCTTTTGCCGGTCGAACCACGATTTGGCGGGGCGAGGGCCGATAAACGCGCTTCGAAGGCAACCACATCGACTTCCCATTTAAAAAGGGCGTATTCGCATGAGCGCTGCAGGACAGCCGGACCTATGTGTTGTCGGGGGAAATGCGGGCGGTCTTTCGCTCGCGTTCCAGGCCGCGGCGCGCGGACTCTCCGTCGTGCTTGTCGAAAGCGGCGCGATCGGCGGCGACCGGCTGACAGAGGTTGTTCCGAGCAATGCCTTGCTGGCGGCCTGCCGGGTCGCCGCCTCTGTGCAAGGCGCCGGCCGGTTCGGCATCGAGACGCAAAACCCGCACGTCAATTTTGCGAAAGTCCGCGAGCATATCGCTGCGGTCCATGCCGCTGTCGCGCCGAATTATACGCAAGCGCGTCTTGAAGCGATGAATGTAAGGGTTATTCGCGTGCCCGGACGTTTTACGCGTCCCGATACGTTCGAAGTCGGCGGCGAAACGATCAAGGCGCGACACTTCGTCGTCGCGACGGGAACCTTCGCCAAGAGCTTTCCGATCCGCGGCCTGGATGTCGTGCGGCCGCTCACGCTTCGCTCCCTCTGCATGTTGGACAAGCTGCCTCAGCGTCTTATTATCGTCGGCGAAGATCAAGATGGGCTCGCCCTCGGACAAGGGATGCGACGGCTGGGCTGCGAAGTGGTCGTTCTGGCCGCCAACAAGATCCTTGCAGCGGAGGACGAAGAATTCGCCACGCCAGTGCGCGATAGCTTCGCCCGAGACGGTGTGGTCGTTCATGAAGGCGTGCGGATCTCAAGGGTCGAACCGCACGGCAACGGCGTCCGCATCTTTGCCGTTGCGGCCGGACATGAAAAGCCGATCGTCGGCTCTCATATCCTGATCGCCTTTGCCCGCGCACCGCTCGTCGAGGGCTTCGGGCTTGCCGAAGCGCAGGTACGCTACGATGAAAACGGCATCGAAACAGGGGCCGATCTTCGGACCAGCAACCGGCGCATTCACGCGATCGGCGATGTGCGGCAAGGCACGGCATCGACGGGAGGCTCTGAATATTGTGCCAACCTTATCCTGCGCAGCATTCTCGGGCTGCCGGGCGGGGAAATACGGAGACATGCGACGGCCCGCGTCACTTTGACCGCCCCCCCGATCGCCGTCGCCGGCCTTTCCGAAGCCCAAGCGCGAGCAATCTATCGCCATATTCGGGTGTTGCGTTGGCCGTTTGCCGAGACGGATCGGGCTCGGATCGAACATGAACACGCCGGTCATGTTAAGCTTGTCACCGATGTGCGGGGCACTCTTCTCGGCGCCGGAATCGTCGGCACTGGAGCGGAGGAGTTGATCAACCTTTGCACGCTCGCCATATCGAAGGGCATGACCGTACGCGACATCGCCGCTTAGATGGTTGTTTATCCGGCCCTAACTGATGCCTTGCGAAACGCTAGCATGACGTTTGAGGCGGGTGGTTTCGACCGTCCACAAAGCTTTCTGCTTCGTTTGTTACGTTGGTTCCAATAGGGGTTGCTATGAGTGATCTCGTCATGCCGCCGGGTGGGGGCATCGCATCGCCGCATGCAAGCATTGCGCGAAAGAAATCGCCGCCCTGTCCGTTTCGGCTTGGCGACCCGGGTGCTCATCCTGGTCACTGCCTTTGTCATGACGGCGGCGGCCATGATCTATATACCGGCCATTGCCACTTATCGTGACAATTGGCTGCGGAATCGCCTGAGTGCGGCATACACCGCAGCGCTTGTGCTCGACGCGGCCCCGCAAGGCGCCCTGCCCCCGGCCCTGTCGCAACAATTGCTGAATAGTGTCGGCGCTCGAATTATCGTTCTCAGCAAACATCGCACGAAACGCATCCTGGCCGCGTCCCAGCTGCCGCATGCCGTGGACGAGGTCTATGATCTCCGCGAGCCATCGATCCTGTCGGTCCCGGACGCGGTGGCGACCCTGACCGCACCGGCCGGACGCGTCATCACCGTCATCGGCGATGCGCCGCAGGGTGGCGAGGCGATCGCAATCACCATGGACGAGGCAGCGCTGACAAAGGCCATGCGCGCCTATTCGCTGCGCCTCCTCGTGATTGCTCTCATCATGTCGGCGATCGTTGCGAATCTCGCCACGGTCGCGATCCACTTCATGGTGCTTCGGCCGGTCCGGCGGCTCACCACCAACATCATCAATTTCGGCGCCGATCCTCAAAATCCCGAGCGCATCATTGTGCCTTCCGGCTGCAATCACGAGATCGCCCGCGCCGAGGAAGAACTTGCCATCATGCAAGAAGCGCTGGGCCGTGAACTGAACCAGAAAAAGCATTTGGCCGCTCTCGGACTCGCTGTGGCCAAGATCAATCACGACATGCGCAACATGCTTTCGTCAGCGCAGCTTCTGTCCGATCGTCTGGCGAATGTCACCGATCCGCTGGCCCAACGGATTGCCCCGAAGCTCGTAGGGACGCTCGACCGGGCCATCCGTTTTTGTCAGGCAACCCTGACCTATGGCCGTGCGGTGGATGACCCGCCCGAGCGCAGCCGTTTTCCGCTGCGCTCGCTGGTGATCGAAGTCGTCGAGACGGTCGTGCTCGAAGCGCACGCGGAAATCGAGATCGTCAACGGGGTCGCCGAGGATTTCGAACTCCATGCGGATCGCGAGCAAATGTTTCGTGTCCTCATGAATCTCATCCGCAACGGGGTCGAGGCGCTCGAAAATGCGCGGCTGGAAAAAGGACGACGGCTTGCACGGATCGGCATTGAAGCCTGGCACGACGGAAATAGCGCCGTCATCTCCGTGACCGACACGGGCCCCGGCGTGCCCGCGAGCGCGCAGGCCCAGCTTTTCACCGCATTTTTCACGTCCAATCGAGCCGGGGGCTCCGGTCTCGGCCTCGTGATCGCGGCCGACCTCGTGGGTGGCCACGGTGGCAATATCATGCTGGTTCCTGGGGCCAGCGACGATGGCGCCAAGTTCCACATCACCTTGCCGCAGAATGGCGCGGGCAAGGAAAACTGAGGGGACGGCCCCAAATTCGGTCATGGCGGCGACCCCCTATTGCCATGAGCAGAGCGAGCGGCTAAGTCTCCTGCGACTTGCTGGATGATCTCCTACGCCGTCCGTTGGACGCACTGGGATTCCGCAAAGCCGTCAAGGCAGGCGCCCGTAGCTCAGCTGGATAGAGCACTAGACTACGAATTTAGGGGTCAGGAGTTCGAATCTCTTCGGGCGCGCCAGTAAAATCAATTATTTACGGGATATGCAGCGGCAGCCAAAAATCAATTGTCGCCACTGTGTCGCCACACAGCCGGGCGCTTTCGCGAAAGCACGGCGGCAGGGAGGCGTTGGACCGCCCCCGTAGGTAAATCCTATTGCGCCGCGTCGGCTTTTTGACCGGCTTGCTCGCCTAGGGGTCGGAGATAAAAATCAAGGCGGCCCGTCCCCCGACGCCCGTCGATATCGTCGGTGCCTCGAATCTCTATGCAACATTCGCTAGCGAAAAGAGCAAGAAGTTCAAGGTCAGAGTTGTGGTATGCCCACTACGCCGGCATTACTGGGATCTTTTGGAGACGAGCGATCGCGGACACGAATGGGATGCCCCCTTGCAGCACCAGCTTCGACCACGAGCCCCGCATTTAATCGTGCGAACGCCCCCTTCGGCTTCACATTGGGATGCTTTCTACGCAATGCTGCAACGACGGCCCGAAACTGAATGTCAACATTTACCCCGAAAGACTCCATCCAGTGGGTGGAGAGATATGTCTCTCCAAATCGAAGTTCAAACGCCTGCGGAAACACGCCTGTGATTGCTTGTGTTCTTGGATTGCGGATTCCGACGATGTCGGCCATGCATTCCAATATGAAGTCGGCCAGCTGTTCCGATCTGAAGTCGGCCGGGATTCCGATTTGATGTCGGCCACCTTGAGCAAGCTCCCCGAGGGTCGAAATGGATGATGTTTTTCTTTGGCTGGCAGGTCAAGCGGCGTGTTTTGGAGCTCGGGTTTTACGCAGGCTCTCGCCAGCAAGTTCGACCCGGTAAGCGTTGTGGACGAGCCGGTCGAGGATGGCATCGGCGAGTGTTGGATTGCCGATCATGTCGTGCCAGCGATCGACCGGCACCTGGCTGGTGACGAGTATCGACGCGTTATCGAAGCGATCCTCGACGATTTCGAGCAGGTCGCGGGCTTGCTCCGCAGTGAGGGTTTCCGGCCCCCAATCGTCAAGGATGAGCAGTTTGATCCGGCTGAGGCTTTTGAGCAGCTTTCCATATCGCCCGTCACCACGCGCCAGGGCGAGAGCACCAAAGAGGCGTGGAACACGCTGGTAGAGGACGGAGAGATCCTCCCGGCATGCCTTCTGGCCGAGAGCGCAGGCGAGCCAACTTTTGCCGACGCCACAAGGTCCTGTGATGATAAGTCCTCGCCGCTCGCGGATCCAGTCGCAGGCGGAGAGCTTGAGGAACAGCGCGCGATCGAGACCGCGTGTGGCGCGATAATCGACATCCTCGACGCTGGCGGCCTGACGAAGGCGCGCCACGCGCGCCCGCGTCTCGAAGCTCTTTTGCCGGCGCAGCGTCGTTTCCTGGTCGAGAAGTAGACCGAGCCATTCGGCATGTTCAAGACTATGCGTTTCCGGATTGGCGGCGAGTTCCTTAAAACCCTTCGCCATGCCGTGGAGGCCGAGTGCATGCAGTTGATCGAGAGTCGGATGCGTGAGCATGGGATTTTTTCCTTTCAATTGAAGTAGCTGGGACCGCGGACATTGGAGTGATCGAAGAGCGTTACCTCCTCGCGGCTTTTGGCGGCGGCGGCCTTGTCGAGATTGTTGGCTAGGATGGAGGCGACGGAGCGATAATTGAGGGCGCCTATTTTGACGGCGCGTGCCGATATGGCCTCCGCCCGTGCCGCCTCGATGCCACGATACAGCCGTAGAATGCCGAGACAGGTGCGGAAGCCTTGCTCGGGATGCGGCCGATTGGCGAGGACGGCGATGATGAGCCCTTCGGTGTTCGGCCCGATGGTCCTGGCCCAGCGGCTAAAGCGCTCGGGGCTCCATTCGGCGTAGCGGCGGTGGGCCGTCGGCATGTGATCGGGCTCAGTGCCGTGCCGGCGCCCGCTATAGCGGCGCTGATGCGCCGCTACGCGCTTCCCGCGATGGAATATTTCGACAATGCGCGCGGTGACGCGCACATCGACTTCGGCGCGGATGAGCGCGTGCGGCACCGAGTAATAGAAGCCTTCAACCTCGACGTGATAATCGAGCCCGACGCGGGCGAGCCGCCATTCGGCATATTCCCATTCGGTCTCCGGCAGCGGCCGCAGCGCCGGCTGCTCGATGGTCTCGAACAACTCCCGGCGGCTGACCCCAAGACGGCGCATAGGGCGCGTGTTCATACGCTCGAGCGCCTCCCCGATCGCCTCATTGCATTCGGCGAGTGAGAAGAAGGTTCGATTGCGCAGCCGCCCAAGGATATAGCTCTGGGCGAAGCGCACCCCGGCTTCGACGGCAGCCTTGTCGCGAGGCTTTCGCGGTCGCGCCGGAAGGATGCCGACATCGTAATGCGCCGCCATCTTCGCATAGCTGCGATTGACCTCGGGATCGTAGAACGAGGGCTTGTTGACGCCGCTCTTGAGATTGTCCGGGACGACGAGTCGAGGCAGACCGCGAAAAAAGCGGAACATGCGGACATGCGCTCCGATCCAGTCGGGTAATTGCTGCGTGAAGGTCGTCTCGGCGTAGGTGTAATTCGATGCGCCGAGTACGCCGACGAAGATTTCCGCCATGCGGACCTCGCCGGTCGCCGGGTCGGCGATCGGGACCCGTTTGCCCGAATAATCGACGAAGACCTTGTCGCCCGCGGCATGATGCTGGCGCATCACCGGTGTCAGCCGCCGCTCGAACTCCCGGAAAAGATCGCAGAACCGGCTGTAGCCATAGCCTTCCGGATGAGCGTCCCGATATTCCTCCCACAAGATCATCAGATTGACGCCGGGGCGCTTGAGTTCGCGCGCCAACGCCACCCAGTCCGGCTCGGTGCGCCGCCGTTGGCCAGGCTTGAAACCGGCCTTGGCGAAGAGCCGGTCTTCGAGAATGCCGTCGGTGAGCTCCGGCGCGAGCGGCCAGCCGATCCCGGCCTTTTCCGCCCGTTTGAGATTATCCTGGATCGTACTGCGCGCCAGCCCAAGCGTGCGCCCGATCTCGCGGGCGCTCACCCCGTCATGATGCAGCCGAAGCATCTGTCGTATCTGTCGCATGGTCAGCTCTCTCTTCGCCGGCATTCCGCCCCTCCTCGTTGTCAAATGAGGAGCAGTCGAATGCCCGAGTTGCTGACCCGCGGGGACTGGGTTCTTGAGCCTGCCGATATGGCCGGCTTCAAATCGGAATGGTGGCCGGTTTCATTCCGGAATGGTGGCCGACATCAAATCGTAACGGCGGCCGGCTTCGCGTCGGAAAAGGTGGCCGGAATAAATCGGAATTCGCACTTGGATCATGGATGACGCGCTGCGGATTACAGTATCGCGCGATATGATCTCGGTTTGGCACGTCCTCACGACGGCGAACTCAACAGCTATGTGCTGATCAACTTTGCTCCATGCTGCAAGGATATGTCCGGTCGAGCCGACACCGAGGCTAGGCATTTGAGTGGGCGCCGCGAAAATTACAAAGCGCAGGAATGTCGTAAACGTAGATTTTTAAATCAACGCTGGGTCATCTTGCCAGCTGTCCAGGTCGAGGAGCGCGTCGAGTTGGCTGAAAATGACAGCGCGCCACTCCGGTGCTAGATGCATTACGATTTTGGATAGTGCAATCTTGAGTTCGGCCGCGTTGTCAAAGAGCCGTACTTCCGGGGAATCAGGGCGGGCGAGAACGTTCGCGTTGGATATCCTTGGAGATTTGGTTGGAACGCGCGGGGTTCCGTGAGCGTGGTTGAGGCGGCAAGTGAATGCAAGAAAGGCTGGGCAATAATGGTCCAGTTTTGCGACGCCGCTTTTTGTCGCCGCGCAATTTTCACCGAGCGATTCAGCGCCGACGTTCTGGCGCCCTGGGCCCGCCGAACCGCGCGGCTAGAGCGGCGGATATTCAGGTTGAATCGAAGGGATTCCGGTGAGGCGGGTTTTGTGATTCACTTTCATAAGGAGGTGAGTCGCGATGCCGAAAGCCTATTCGCTCGATCTGCGTGAACGTGTTGCCCGCTTTGTCGAGGCTGGCCAGTCACGCCATGCCGCCGCCGCACATTTTCAGGTGTCGGTATCCTTCGTCGTCAATCTGATGAAGACCTATTATTCGAGCGGACGGCTCGCGCCTAAGCCCGGTGGTGGGCGGCGACACGCCAAGCTCGATCCGCATCGGGCGTTTCTGCTGGCCTGTGTTGCCGAGAAGGACGATATCACCATGCCGGAGCTGGCGGCCGAACTGGCGGCTACCACGGGCACAAGGGCCGATCCTGCCTCGATCTCGCGCTGGCTCATTCGAAACGGCTACCGCTTCAAAAAAAACGCTGCTGGCCAGCGAACAAGATCGGCCCGACGTCCGGCAAGCGCGCGAGGAATGGACGGCCACACGGCAACCCTGGATGCGGCTTGAACCGCACAGACTGGTCTTCCTGGACGAGACTGGAACCACCACCAAGATGACCCGCCTGCGCGGCCGCTGCCTGAAGGGCCAACGGCTTCGCTCCAAAGTCCCGTTCGGCCATTGGAAAACACAGACCTTCGTCGCTGGCCTGCGCTGCCACGGCCGAAGCCCCTGGCGTCGGATTGTTTCGACGATGCTTCTTGGTCCCGCGACGACGCCAGCGATAAGGTCGCCATGCCCCCCAATGAACTTGGTCGCTGAATGCACAACGAGGTCGGCGCCCAGGAGGATGGGCTGCTGCAATGCGGGCGTGGCGAAGGTATTGTCGACGATAACCAGAGCTCCGGCCTGGTGCGCGATCCGACCGACGGCGGCAATGTCAATGATCCTGAGATTCGGATTCGCCGGAGACTCGAAAAAGACGAGCTTTGGCGCGCCGAGGCTTACGGCCGCTTCGACCGCATCGAGATCTGTGAAGTCCGCCACCACCACCTTCACTCCAAAGCGGGTCAAGCCACGCAAAAAAAAGCAAAACTGTTGCCGTAGAGGGTGTGATCGATAACCAACTGGTCTCCCGCCTGCAGCAGCGTCCATAAGGTCGAGCTGATGGCCGCCATGCCGGAGGCCACGGCGAGACCGGCCTCGGCACTCTCCAGACTGGCGAAACGCTCCTCAAAGAGAGCCTGTGTAGGTTGCGTGTTCGCCCGTACACATGGCCCTGGTGGCAAACCCTTCCTTGGCGCGGTTTGAGGTATCCCTACCCATTTTTCTGGAGCCTCCGCTTTGTTATGTCTGCCACCCATTTGCGCCTATAGAAACGCCGGAAATTGACGAGTTGATCGAATTGCCTCGCCTAACTATGCGGGCACCAAGCTCACTCATTGCCGTATTTTGCCCAGTGAGCGCCGAATATCTCATCCGCCACTACTCGGCGCGGCGTCATCGGGCGGGAGACCCAGGTTAGATTGAAGAAATGGCGGACATTGACGTTCTCGGTCGTGATATTCCCGCCCCAGGATCCGCAGGATAGCGAAAGAGTGTAGGGAAGCCCATTGCGAACGCTGCCTGCCCCTTCGTTCATGCTCTGGTTGACCATTACGCGCGCCGTCTTGGTGCCAAGGGCTAATGCCAGGACATGATCGTTGCGACTGCTGTGGATGCCGCACGTGTGACCGGCGCCTTGGTACTGTGTGATTTGATTGACCAGGTCGACCGCGCCGTCAATACCCCCGCTGTATCGGTAGAGTGCAAGCACCACCGACAGCTTTTCTCCCGAAAACGGATGCACCTCGCCGACCCCCTCCTCCTCGACCACGAGGAAAGTGCGGTCCGGAGCGATCTCGATGCCAGCCAATTCGGCAATCCGGGCAGCGGGCTTAGCGACAACCTCGATCGACGGAATGTGCCCATCCTTCGGCCACATAACGGCTTGCAGGTGGGCTTTTTCGGCCGGAGTGCAAACATGACCGCCGCGCTCGATGAGCTTACCCTTCAGTGATTTGTAGATGGAGGAGTGGGCGGCGACGGAATTGTCGGCGAGGCAGCTCGTCGCGTAATCGAAGGTCTTCGCGTTGGCGATCATTTGCGCGGCGTCGTCGAGGTCGGCGCTCTCATCGACGACATGCACGGCATTGCCGACTTCGACGCCATAGGACGGCTTCCCGGAGCTGTACGCCGCTTTCACCATGCCAGCGCCGCCCGTCGCAACAATCAAGTCGCTCATGCGCATCAGCAGTTCGGTCTTTGCAATCGACGGACGTTCAATGACCTGGATGAGGTCGGCTGGCGCTCCGACTTGCAGACATCCCTTGCGCATGACCTCGACAACCGCCGCGGACGTCTTCCTGGTCCTCGGATGGGGCGCGATGATAATCGCATTGCGCGCCTTTAGCGCCCCTAGCGCCTTAACCGGTGGCGTGGCGTCCGGCCCCGTGGTGGGAACGAGAGCGGCAATGACGCCGACCGGCTTGGCGATCTTGACCAAGCCACGCGCTGGGTCTTCCTCGACGATGCCACAGGTCTTGATCGAAGCCATGTCGGCCAGGGTTCCCATCACGCGATTGGCGAACTTGGCGATCTTGTCTTGAACATTACCAAAGCCTCCCTCTTCGACCGCAAGTTTGGCCAACGCCTCGCGCGACTTGTAGACCTGCCACCCCACCGCCGTGACCAGGGCGTCCGCTTGTTCCTGGGCATAGTTTTCTATGGCTGCCTGCGCAATGCGCGCCCGTCCCACCATCGCTTCTATCTCGCGGCGCGCCTCGTCTTCGGCGGGGACAACAGCGGGAGCCTTAGTGAGCGCCTCCATGGTCTCATCCTCCTTCTTGCTCAAGCGGTCGTCGAAGAATTGACGACGCGCATGCGCACGTCGACGATGGTAAAATTATCGCCACGCGCAATGATTGGGTTGAGGTCCATTTCGTCCAGCCAGATGGCGGCGCAAAACCATTGCGACAGGTCGGCGATCAATCGGGCGAACCCAGCTACGTCGATTGGCGGACAGCCCCGAAATCCGGAAAGAACCTTTTGGCCCTTCAGCTCATCCAGCATGGTCCGCGCTTCCTCGGCTTCGATCGGCGCCAATCGCAGGGCAACGTCATCCAAGATTTCCGTCCACACACCGCCGAGGCCGGCCATCACGATCGGCCCAAAGAGCGGATCACGCCGAGCCCCGAGGATCAGTTCGGCGCCCATTCCCGCCTGCCGCTGCAAAAGAGCTGGACCGGCGCCTAGCCGGCGAGAGAAATCCTCGAACGCCTCGGCGACGGCGGCGCCATCGGTGAGGCCCAGGCGCACGGCGCCTGCGTCGCTTTTATGCGTCAACTTGGGACGCTCGGCCTTGAGGACGACCGGAAATTGCAACTTGGCCGCCGCCACGGCCGCAGCGGCAGGGTCAGTAACTACGATCCAGCGCGCCACGGGGAAGCCCGCCTGCTGCAGCAGAGAAAGTGCGGCGGCCGAGGTCAACCAGCCCGCGTCGTCGACAGCCTCGGGCCGCGGAATTGGCTCGCCTGCCGACAGGCGTGCCAGCGGTCGGATCGGTCGCGAGACAGTGGCGGCAAGAGCAGCAGCCGTCGCCCCAGGCCAAGCGTGGCAGGGTACCCCGGCCGCCTGCAGTTTTTTGCGATTGGCGTCGGCCGATCGCGGCGCCACCCAGCAGACGTGGATGGGCTTGATTGAGCCCCGCTGACGCGCTCGCGCACTCGCCGCAATGACGGCGTCACTGACCTCCGGCATCAGCGCCGAGCGCTGCAACAGGACGGGAACAACTGCGTCCACTTCGCCGGACGTCATTAGTGCTTCAACAGTAAATTCGTACATTGCGGCGAAGCGCTGCCAGTCGGTCGTGACGTCGACGGGATTGACGGCCGATCCTTGCGGCGGCAGTTGGTTTGCGATTGTCGCTTGCAACCCTGGCGACAGAGCCGGAACGGCGAGACCTTTCGAATCGAGCAGATCGGTCAGTTCCACGCCTGTGCCGCCCGAGTTGGTGATGATGCCGATATTGCGGCCTCGCAGGGGTGGCTGGCGATCAAGGGAGAGCGGCCACATCGAGGAGCGCCATGCCATCTTCGACGAGATGCACGCCTGCCTGACGAAGCCCCGCGTATATGACTGCCACGTCGCCGGAGAGCGCGGCCGTGTGGCTCGCTGCTGCCCGTTGGGCGCCGGGATGACGCCCTGTCTTCAACACCACCACGGGCTTTCTCATCACAACCGCCGCTGCTGCCTCGAAGAGCCGGCGGCCATCGGAGATCGATTTTAGCAGCATGGCGATGACCTTCGTCTCCGGATCCCGCCCCAGGAATTCGAGCAGTTCGGCCTCGTCGAGGTCGATTTCGTTGCCAAGGGCAGCAATCTTGGCGAAGCCGATGCCGTGATCCATCGAGTGTGAATACGCCGCCATTCCATAGGCTCCACTCTGAGTGAGCAGGGAAATGCCCCCGCGCCCGGGCAAGCCGATGGATAGGGAACCGTTGAAGCCCGACGCGGTGTTGATGACGCCAAAGCAGTTCGGGCCGAAAACTCCGCACTCCATGTGCAGCCGCTATCCTGGCTACCTCGCGCTGCAGCTCGACGCCGCGTGGCCCCGTCTCGGCGAAACCGCCGCTGATGACAACGGCGACAGGAACACCTGAAGCGCCGCACTCGGCAATGATGTCCGGCACAGCTGTCGGCGGCGTGACGACAATCGCCAAATCGACCGGCTCGGGAACAGCTCCGAGACTGCGTATAGGCTGGACAACCCAGGATCTCGCTGGCCGACGGATGGATCGCAACGACTTCGCCAGCGAATCCCGCCTCAACCGCCGTCAGGTTGCGCAGGAACAAGGCCCCAGCCTTGCCTGGGGAGGCCGAAGCTCCGACCACTGCCACTCGGCGCGGGGTGAACAGGGCGTCTTGCCAATCAGTCACAACATCCCCTCCACGGCAGCGGTGAACAGGCTCGGTGCGCCACCGGTATGCAGAAAGAGAACGTCATCCACGCCGGCATAGCGGCCTTGCGATAGCAGCGCGCTGTAGCCGGCCATGGCTTTGCCAGTATAGGTGGGATCGAGGAATACGCCTTCGGCGCGCGCTGTTGCAGCAATCGCGCTTTGTCCCTGTGGCGACGGTACGCCGTACCCCCTCCGAGGAAGCCATCATGGATGCAAAGATCGACGCTACTGAGCTGCAGAGGACAATCGAGCACGGCGGCTGCTTCGATCGCTAAATTTCGGGCTCGCGCCAAAGCCTCGACTGCCGGCCGGCTAACGGTGATCGCTTCCAGCCGCCAAACTGCGCCGAACAGCGCGGTGCCCAATAGCCACCCTGCCAGCGTTCCGGCCCCTCCCACCGCCATAACCACCGCTCGCGGCATTATGCCAAGAACCGCGCACTGTTCGAGGGTCTCGCGTACGGCCAGGACGTGGGCTAGGACACCGAGGGCGCAAGCGCCGCCACGAGGAACGCGAAAAGGTCGGCCGCCCTGCGCAACAACCTCGGCCGCGGAGGCCTCGATGCCGCGATCCACAGAAGCGCGGTCCGCATCGCCGGTAAAGACAATCTCCGCCCCGAGCATTCGGGTCAACCAATGGTTTCCTTCAGCCCTCAACGGCGGCACGCCCCAGTAGATGGCGACACAACGCAATCCGGTCATGGCCGCCACTCCGGCGCTGGCCCGTACGTGGTTCGAGAGGGGACCGGCACCGGTAACCAAAGTGTCGGCGCTTTGGCGCAGCGCTTCTGCGATGATGAATATCAAGGAACGAACCTTATTTCCGCCGAATGCAAACGGGAGGAGATCATCCCGCTTGAACCACAGTTGTGGGCCGCCAAGCGCAGCCGAAAGGCGGCAGGCGGGGGCAAGCGGCGTCGGTTCCGTCACGAGCGACAGACGTGGCAGCGCATCGAGGCCGGCGGTCCAGGAGGTCACCGCGGGCTCCTCCAATTTAGGACCCGGTCCCACCAGCTCTTGACACTGCCCGGTGTGGGCCTCAATGCAAACAGCCGGTCGATTTCCTTCTCCGTCAGGTGAACACGGATGTCCGGATCTCCCGCAGCGATGACGGCGAAGGACCTGCCTTCGCGCCGCGCCGAGGCGGCCAGCCGTTGAACCACATGATGCGCTGTCTGCTTGCCGACGTAGTGGGCTAGTGCGAGCATGAGGGCTTCCGAAAAGAGATGCCCGCCGGATGCTTCCATATTGGCGCGCATGCGGTCGGCGTGCACCTCTAGCCCGGCGAGGAGGGACGCGAGCAAGGCGTGGGACTTGCCTGCCGCCATAGTCAGCTCCGGCACCGCGTGCCATTCCACCTTCCAAGATTTGCCATCGCGCTCGTGGTCGTGAACCAAGCCCTCGGCAAGAAGCCCTGCATTGGCCCGAACCACACGGGCCAGGGTTCCGAGATGCTCAGCCACCTCTGGGTTACGCTTGTGCGGCATTGTGATGCTGCCCACCCCGCCGGCTAGGGATGGTTCGCGGAGTTCGGCGATCTCGTCGCGCTGCAGGTTGTAAACTTCATGGCCAATCCGGTCGGCGGTACCGGTGGAGAGCACGAGCAGATGCGCCCATTCGGCCAGGATGTCGCGGCTCGCCGTCCATGACATGTCCGGCTCGCGCAGGCCGAGACGCCCGAAAAATTGCTTCTGCACCGCCAGCGCCTGGGTCCCCAAGGCCGAAAGGCTGCCGACGCCGCCGCAAAGCTGGCCAACATCCATGCGCCGGGCCGCCTCCTCGAAACGCTGCCGGTGACGCCGCAGCTAGCCAGCCACCCCGCAGCCTTGAAGCCGAAGGTGATTGGCAGACCCTGTTGGCCGTGCGTTCGGCCGGTCATGATCGTATCCCGGTGGCGCCGGCACAGCTCCACTGTCGCCGCGATCGCGCGCTCAATGTCGGCGATCAGCAAGGCACGCGCCTCGCGTAGCGTCAGCATGAGCCATGTGTCGGTCAGGTCCTGGACAGTGGCCCCGAAATAGAACCATTCGCTACCGGACGAGGGCATCCGGCGCCCGACGGCCGCGATGAGGCCGGCCATCGAATGGCAGGTTGCTTGGTATCCTTCCCGGCACTCCCCCAGAAAGCCAGCGTCGACCACGATCGATCGGCATGTCGCCCGAATGTCACGGGCTGCCTCCGCTGGAATGAGCTCATGCTCAGCCTGGATTTCCGCCAACAGGTCCAGCAGATCGAGCCATCGCCGAGTTCGCGGCACATCGGCGAATAGCGCCCGCATCTCCTGCGTAGCCCATGCATCGCCATAGATGGCCGAGCCGAATGACCATTCCGTCATTTGGCGTCTCCCACGAACGTCTCCGCCTCGGTGTGGAGGCGGCGGAGGGCAATTTCCCGGCGTGCGCGCGCGGCCTCGAAGCCGTGGCGGCGCTCACCAACCGCCTCAGTCAGTACGGAAGCCATCGCCGTCACCTCTTCCGGTGCAGCGCCGCCAACATCGGTCCTCACTGCGACGCAGGCGGCCGGATCGAGCGCCGCTGCGACCAATCCATCAGTGACGCCATCGGTTGGCAGGCCAATGGCCCGCAAGGCGTTGCCGACGTCACTCACGGTCGCCTCGGCTAAACTACGGCCATTCTCTTCCAGCGTTCCGACGAGACGGCCGACGACTCCGTGGGCGGAGCGATAATCGATTCCGGTTGTCCCCATCAGGCGCTCGGCGAGATCGGGAAGCGCATGTCGACCGATCGTCCAAGGCGGCAAGGGCACGGGCCTCGTTTATGCTCAGCCCATCCACGCATTCGGCGACCAGGGACGCAACCTCGCCAGCGGAGCGCACCGCGTCCGGGCACCGCCTCATAGGCGAAAAAGCGGTTGTCCATCTGGCCCGAAGGTGTCCGGGCAGCAGCGGCGATCCCAGCCTGCGCGCCAATCAATCGATTTGCCACAGCCCTTACGAAGGCCAGTGCGAATGGATCGCGCTTTTGCACGATTTTACTAGCCCGAGCGTGGCGGTCGGCCAATTTAACGAACCCGAATTCGGCCGAGGCGAAGATCATCAGATCCTCCGCCAAGCGATCCAAATTAACCGCTGCCATCACGGCAACGGCAGATGCTTCAAGGGTAATGTCGGCCTGCCACATGGCGTCCCGGGCATGCCGGATCGGCTGGCGAAAACCGAGGCGGTCGGCTAGCTTGCGAGCGGTCCTGCATCGTTACCGAGCCGTTGGAACTGCCGATGCCAGCCGGGCACTCGTCCACCCGGTCGTAAAGCACCCGGACCCGATCAAGGTCGCGCAGCATCGGCCAAGCGAAGGACGGAATGTAATGGCCGAAGGTGGTCGGTTGAGCCGCCTGCAGATAGGTATAATCAGGCATCAAAGCGTCTCGATGCCGCAAGGAGACTGCATTGAGGGCCTCAGCGGCCTCAGCCAACGCATCTCCCAGACCGAGCAACTCAGCGCAAAGCACTAGGTGATAGGCCGTCGTCAGTGCTTCGCGCCGAGCCCGGGCGACGCCCAGCCAACCGACTGCTTCGGTGTGCTCGGCCAGCCATGCCTCCCGATTGGTGTATAGGTCTCCATAACCGGCAGTGGCACGAACGAGGAAGGTGCCTGGTGAAGGGCGAGAAGAGCCGCGACCAAGGCGCGGGCGCTATCGCGCGGGATGATGCCTCGCTCGGCAAGGGTCATCGTATGCGCGAGATCGACCCACCCGATCGCCCGGGTCAGGCCCTGTTGCGCTTGCAGCTCGCGACTGAACGCAATGTCGGTGAGGCGCCTCGATGGCGCTTCCTGTCACCCGTTCCCCGACCTCCAGAACGGCGGCGCTGGGGATTTCGCGGAAGGGGATGGTAGGGCTCATTTTTCTCTCCGGGCGGGTCCGATCGGGACCGCCTTCTCAACCCGCGCCGGATCCCAGCGGCCGGAGTTGACGGATCGATTGGCGACCGTCGAAAACGTTTCGAAACGCAGGCCGCAGCGCAGGGCCTCCAGAGCAAGGCATTCTTGCGGTCGGATATTGCCCAGGCTAACATTGGCGCCGAAGCGGCAAACCAAATAGGCCTGCTGGGTGCCGAGGGGGCCTCCCAAATCAGGCGAGGCGCGGAATTGCCGACCAATCCGATGATCTCGTCAAGGAAACTGGTGCGGATTTCGCCCTTCTGGTCGTAAATGCCGATGCCTTGGCCGCACTCCCTGCCTTCGATGATCACCCAGGAGGCGCCCCAGGTCAGATCCTTCAAGACCTGCTCGGCCAGTTCCTCAGCAGTCGGCTGCCGCTTAGGATCTTTGCGGCCAACCTCGGTGATGGCGACAAGCCCCGCGTCGCGCGCGCAGTCTATGACCCGTCGGCGACGGTCTCCGGGCAAGTCGATCGTCCCTTCGGAGACCTCGACCGCCCCGAACCCCAGCTCCTTCGCGTGTCGCATGAAGTCGCGGCAGTGCTGCTGGACAATGGCCGCCTCGAGCAAGGTGCCGCCAGGATAGAAGACATCGCGCTCATGGAGCAGCGCAAGCTTCTCCTCGAGGATCGCAAGCGGCATCAAGGCCGAGGTGCCGAAGCCGAACTTCCAATGGTCGATGTGTTCTCCCGCCAGTGCCATTATGTCCCGCAAGGCGGTGGCGCCGAGGCCGGTGTCGATGATCATCGTCACGCCGGTCGTCCGCGGCCGGCGGAGCCTGCGGTTCACGATCACGTCGAGGGGACCACACGCCCTGCCAGGGCGATCTAAACCCGGTCGATGTCACGCGACAGCTCCCTCAAGGCCTGTTCGATCATCGACAGGTTCGTTCCCCACGGGACCACCATGACCTCGCCTTCACGTTCGATGTCGAATTCCCAAAGGCAGCATTTCAGGATGGTCGGTTCGCTCCGCTGGCCGGCGATGACGCGCGGCACATTTCCACTCGCCGTGGCTCATCGCCATAGAAGTAGCGGTGGAACTGCAGGCTGCGTTCGCAGCCGATGAGGGTCCAGTCGCGCCGTTCGGCGGGCCGCTCGTCGAGGTAGTGGACCGGGGCGCCGAGGTCGTCGAGGCCCCCCGACCTGCAGGGGACCAGAAACGCCGGCGCCGATATGTCCCGCACGAGATTTTTCAGTTCTATACGCTCAAGGATCGGGATGATCGGAGGCAGATCGGCGTAACTGAGAACGTGGCAAACGAGGTCGAAGAGCTTCGGAGGCTCGGGAGGAGCTACTTCGACGACCTTGAGAATGAAGGGACTCGGATGATGGATGAAGTTGACGTGGTCGTACTTCCCTTCGCAGATAAGCGTCCGGTCGTTGCCAATGCCGTGGCGCCTCGCCAGCGCAGCTAGGGCCGACCGGTTTGCGCAGTCGGTTTGGGGCTCGCGCACGTATGAGCAGTAATCCGGTAGAGCCAAGACCTCCACATGCACGATCGGCGCGAAAAGGGGCTCACGGTCAGTGGCATCGACGGCGATGATCGCGTGTCTTCCGTCCGGTGCGCAAAGCACGATGAACTCGGTGCGGCGGTACGTCTCTCGGCCGAGGAAGAAGCTCGCAATGCCATGCTCCGTCATTGGGCCATCATAGCCCTGGACGCTGACTTCGCGGTATGGCAGCGGAACGACGTTGAGCTTGTCCTTGAACAGTGGGCGGACAGGCTTGGCGGTGGAGCGGAGTGGGCCGGCTGACG
>CAWAXL010000021.1:0-27234 GCA_963785995.1 uncultured Alphaproteobacteria bacterium | reverse complement strand
CTCGCGAAGCAGGGCAAGAATTGCTTCCTTTATAGCCTTCCGGTCCGCGTCGGGTGTGACTTTCACATCGATCTAGTTGAGCTGATGCGTTGTGGCTTTTTCATCTTGCGGCAACCGAGAGCGTGCGATCGTGATTGGAACGTAAACTTGATTGTCCTAATCTTCTCCACCAAAGCCAAGCGACGGGCGCACCCCGATCACTTGCATGGGCACACCACCCATCCGTACGATCTTATCGATCGCTGACTCTGTGCCGAAGAGTTTGTGCCACCGTCGCTCCAAGCACAACGACCTTGGCCGCCGAGCGAACATCCCGCTCGTCAAAAAACCGGCCTTCCGCATGTCTTCACATCGAAAACGTCGGCATAAGAGGCATCGACACCCCAATAGTCGGTAATTCAGCTCGTGTTTCCGGCAACGATCGTAACATTTCCGTCAACCTCTCGGGCAATATGTTGAATGTCCGACACACGCTCATCGATGGCTTTCGCGTCTTCGTCGGTCAGTATAACGATCGGGCCCCGGTGACCGGCATTTTCGACCGATGGGGGCGATAATTAGCGTGTCTGCGCCCATTGATTGATCTGCTGCTCGAGCTTCTTGTTTGCGCCGCCGCCGCCGCACCGAGGACGATGATTCCGGCCACGCCGATGATGACTCCAATCGCGGTGAGCGCGCTGCGGAAAACATTGAGCCGGAGTGAGGTCACCGCCTCGGACAGCAAAGCGGCAGGCGTCATGGGATGAATTCGCCGCCGCGCGGGCGCCCATCTTGGCGCATGTCCTCGATGAGCTCGCCATCCCGAAAGCGCAACAGGCGTCCGGCATAGGCCGCGATGTCCGGTTCATGGGTGATCACGATCACGGTGAGCCCCTGGGCATTAAGTCGCACGAACAGCTCCATGATCTCGATAGACGTATGCGTATCGAGCGCGCCGGTCGGCTCGTCGGCAATGATGATCCGGGGTTCATTGACGAGCGCGCGCGCGATGGCGACGCGCTGCTGCTGGCCGCCCGAAAGCTGCGCCGGCCGGTGATGGAGCCGCTCCCCAAGCCCGACGGCTTCGAGTTTGGCGCGGGCGCGGACCTCCGCGTGGCTATCCGTTCGCGGCGCATAGACGAGCGGCAGCATGACATTTTCGAGCGCGCTCATCCGCGCAAGCAGGTTGAACTGCTGGAACACGAAACCGATATCCCGGTTGCGCAAGCGCGCAAGTGCGTCGCCGGATTGTCCAGCCACCGCCTCCCCGTCGATCACGAGTTCGCCAGAGGTCGGCGTGTCGAGCGCGCCGAGCAGATTGGCCAAGGTCGATTTGCCAGATCCGGACGCCCCCATGATAGCGACGAACTCGCCGTGCGCGACGGTAAAGGTCACTCCGCGTAACGCCTGCACTTGCCCCGCGCCGAGGTCATAGGTCTTGCTCAAGGCCGTGCATGCGATGACCGGCTGGGCGTTTGTTTGCCGCGTCACTCAGGGCTCCCGCTGCTCCGATGTGCTCTTGGCACGCAAGGCCACCACCTCGCCAGCCTTGAGCTCACCGGCAAGAATCTCGGTGGCTGCGTCGCCCTTGAGGCCCAGCCGCACTGCCCGCTTCAAGAGCGTCCCCTCCTCACTTGGCACCCAAACCGCGCCATGTTCCGCGCTACCTTTGTCGCTGCCTCCGGCACCCCGCACCGAAGGCCGAAAGCGCAGAGCGTCATTGGGAACGTTGAGCACTTCCTCACGCCGGGCACCGACGATCCGCACCGTCGCCGTCATATCGGGATACAGGCGCTGGCCAGGGTTTTGCGCCTTGATGACGACCGTATAGGTGACGACGCCGGCGATCTTGGCTGCGGCGAGCCGGACCTGCTCCACGGTGCCTTCGAACGTCTCGTCAGGGTAGGCCTCCACAGTGAAAGTCACCGGAGCGCCGGGCCGCACCGGGCCGATATCTGCCTCATCAACTTGCGCGAAAATCAAGATTTGCGAGAGGTCTTGGGCGATTTGAAATAAGATAGGCGTCTGGTATTGGGCGGCGACAGTCTGACCTGGCTGCATGCGCCGATCGATAACGACCCCGTTAATCGGTGAGCGTATGAGCGTGTGGTCAAGATCGATTTGCGCTTGCGCCACATCCGCCTCGCGTAGCGCGACTGCGGCCTTGGCCAATTCCAATTGGGCGACTGCCATAGCAAGATCGGCCCGGGCCAAGCCCATTTGAGTCTGCGCACCTTCGCGGCTCTTTTGCGACACGACTCCCTTCGGAGACAATAGCTCAAAGCGCGCAGAGTCGCGATCGTCCTGTGCTAATCGCGTTCGAGCTCTCTCCACAGCTGCTTCACGAAGGCCAATATCTGCCCTGGCCATGGCGAGATTGGCGTTAGCCGAAGCCAATTTCGCCTCAAACGGAGCGCGGTCAATGACTGCGAGGAGATCGCCCGTCTTCACCCGACCGTTGAAATCGGCTTTCATTTCGACGATCAACCCGGAGAGCTGTGATCCGACATCGACGGTGACAAGCGCCTTCACCGACCCGGTCGCCGAAATCGTGCGTTCCACCACGGCGAAGCCAACGGGCGGCGTCTCATAGGCGGGCACGCCGCCGCCTTGGCTCGCATAGCGCCAGCCAGCGGCGAGCGCCACGGCAACGGCGGCGCAAGGCAAGGCGCGTCAAAGCCCACTTGACCCCCGGTTTTCGTAACCGCGGAAAACGACCGGCAGTAGTGGCCCGCCAGCTCAACATCCTATGCGGCTCCTTGGTTTGCTCATACAACTCCTCTGGGAGCTGGGCTTGGTCATCGCGGCAAGACTTCATTGTATTGTAACGGCAAACCTTGGATGAGTTTAGGGTGAAGTGCATCGCGCATTGGCGAAATCTCGCTGGCACCCGCTTTCATGGCATATACTCCTTCGGGCGGCACGCCTCTCGAGAAAGTGGTCCCGCGCCAACTCTCCCGGCGATGGCCGCTCCGATTGCCGGGTTCGCAGCCGAAACCAGACCAAAATGTCACGCGAAAGGTTTTGGTGCGATTGGGACGAAAAATTCAAAAACCTTCTACGCATTTCAGTGCGCCGAACTGGTGCAATCGTATCAAGAACCGGTAGGCTGGCGGTTTTCGGTTGCACCGCGCGGGAGTTGCTCTCATCATGCCGCCGTGATCTCCTTCGCCGCTTCCGCCATCGCGCCCCGCCGCGCCGTGGAGAATTTCTGGGCTCGGCGCTTCTTCCACCAGATGTAGACGCCGGTGACGGAGAGCATGGTGATCACGAGCCCAAGCGCGCAGACGAAAATTCGATAAGGCATCCCAAAGACATTGGCCATATGCAGGGCGTACATCCAATTTGTAATCGTGTTACCGGTCCGTTGACCCGACGGCAGATCCAGCGATCGAAACGCACCGGTATCGCCGTCGAAGGCAACGCTCGTGGCGCCGGAGTGATCCATGAAGTCGCGGCTGCTGCGCACATTAAGAAAATAGGTGCCAAATTCTGCGTTGTAATAAATCCCGACCTCCCGCTCGACGCTAAACCCACGCAACGAGGCTTGCTCTTGGAGAAGGCGCTCTCCCGCCGCATGGGCCGCGCGCCAATCGAGGCGTGGCGGTCCACCGGCGCGTGGCGAAGGCGTCATATATTCCTCGTCCGGAGACTGGTAGTCGAACAGACGCTGTGTAACCCAATCATAGACCGGCCGCATATCCATCATGACGCTCGACCAGGCGAAGATAAACAGCATCGCCCACAGCCAAAGCCCGCTGGCGCGATGCAAATCGAAATTGACCCGGAAGGCGCCCGCCCGCCATTTGATGAGCCAAGCCGGCTTCCATCGCGTCCAGAAATTCTCAATCGCTACCGGCAGGGTGAGATAAAAGCCAATGAAGCAATCAATCGTCCAGGCCAGGGCGGCAATGCCGAGAATCCAAAAACCCGTCGTGCCTAAAGCCAGCCGCCAATGGAGATCGTAAATGAAGGGCATGCAAATTGATCCACCCTTGCGTGAGTCGCCGTTCATCCGGCGGCCGAGTTCGTCCCCCGTCCATGGATCGAGGAAGAGCTGGTCGAAGTCAAGCATCAAAGGGCTTTCCGGTCGATGGGTTTGTTCGCGGCGTCACTTGCGCCACGGCCTGAGCGGTCCCAGGCGAAAGAGTCACCCCTAGGGTCTGCGCCTCGGGCACCCGAAATTCCGCGCGGGCCGCGAGGACGCTAGATCGAGAGGTGCGGCGTCGGGCCGCGACGGGCGAAGAGCTGCGGGCTGATCAGACGTTCCAGCTCGCTGTTGAAGGCCAGCAGGCTGCCGGTGAGCCCGACGACCATCAGGAAGCCCGCAAGCGCAGGCCCACCCAGCGATGCAGCCAGACGAAGACGCGGCGGATCGCGATATTAGCGCGCCTGATTATGCGGCCTCCCGCCGATGAGACCCGTCTCTCGCGGATCTGGCGGAAACGGTGCGCCGATCGCCGCAAAAGAGGCGCCGGAATTCTTTCCAAATTCCAGCGCCCAAGTTTGCCGCATGAGATTGGGGAGGGGAGATAATCTCCTGCCGCTATAGACATTAGACGCTTGATCCGGCCGGACTCCGCCAAGTCAACGGCACTTTCAAAGCGCGCAGTCGTCGAGCCAGGTGGCGGGTTACGAAAAATCCTACCAACGCCAAGCCCGTCCACCGGTAGCCAGACGAAAACGCGCGGGCCCAAGGCTCAAAACTCCACCTTGAGCGAGCCGAGGATGGTGCGCGGAGTGCCGCGCTGGACCCCGGCAAAGACTGCACCAGTACTCAGGTAATAGACCTTGTCGAGCAGATTATTGACATTAAGCTGGGCGGTTATCTTGGTGCCCGCCACGGTGAACTTATAGCCCGCCATCAGATTCACGAGGGCGTAACTCGGCAGCGCGAAGAGATTGGCGTTGTCGAACTCCGCATTGCTGCGGGCGACAAAGCCAGCGCCTAGAGAAAGCCCTTTGACGGGTTCGAATTGCGGCTCGTAAACAGCCCACAGGCTGCCGCCGAGCGCGGGAACGCCGAAGAACCGGTTGCCTGTGTTTCCAGGGGTCGTAATAGAATTGCCGGCAGTGTCGGTGCCCACCCCAGTGTCCTTGACGATCTTGGAATTGATATAGGCGAAACTTCCAATGGTTTTCCATTCCGGCGTCAGCTGACCCTGGACATCGAACTCGACGCCGGTATTGCGCACCGCCCCGGTCGCGACTTGGTTACCCAGCACCGCTTGGAGGGGATCGGGACTGAGCGTGGCGACGTTCGTCTTGATGATGTCGAACCAGGCCACGGTCGCCGAAAGCCGGTTATCCAAGAGGTCCGTCTTTGCTCCTGCTTCCCATTGCCTGGCCTCCGTCGGCGGCAAGGGCGTGTTGTTGGCGCCCGGCACATTCGTCACGCCAAAGTTCTCGACATAGTTCCCATAAAGGCTCAATTGCGGGATCGGCTGCCACAATAGGCCGAAACGTGGCTTGACCGCTTGCTCTCTAGATTGGAAGTGGCTCACGAATGCCGGTGCCGGAACCGGATCGACTTCGGTCTCGGGTTGGCCGGCGTTGCTAGCGGAACCCAGCCAGCAAATGAATATTATAGGGGAGCGTGATCTGATCCTGGAGATAGGCCCCATACCAATCTTGTTCGAAAGTTGGGAAACCCACTAAATCCGGGTTGGCAGACAGATAGGAGACATTGCCGCTGTGCACGGGATTAAACAGATCGATTGGCGGAACATTACTAAAATTGAGCGGGAATTCATATGCCTGATGGGTGAGCCAATAATCTGCTCCGAGCAACAGCGTATGCGAGAGTCCGAACGTATCGAAATGGCCCGTGAGTTCGAGGCTCAGTATAATAATCCTGTTCCTTTAAATAGGGGTTTGTTGAGAGAAGCCGGTCCATGGGACAAGGACCCGGAGGGCAGGTCAATGGCGCGAAGATTGAGTTCTAGCACATTGTTACTTAGTGATTGATTTCGGAAATCGGCGTCGAACCGCTGAGTAAGAGTCCAGCTCGGGTTGAACTTATGCGACCAGTTAAAACCAACGCGAAGCTCATCCGTGAGGGCGTTTGCCCCCTCATTATAATTGTTCGAGATTGGGACCGGCGCCACGAAGTTGAAAAGCACGGGGATTCCCTGGAAGGACGGGAAATGTTCGTGAAAATATTCCAGGTAGAAATTCGCCTGCGTATCTTCCGCCGGGGCCCAGCGCAGCCGTGGCGCAACGAAGACTTGATCGTTCTGAACAAGGTCGATGAATGATCCCGCGTTTTCGTAGGCCGCATCGAAGCGGTAGAGTAAAGCCCCGTCCGGCGTGACCGGGCCGGTCGCGTCAATTGTGGTGCGGTAAAAGCCGAAGGAACCGATCTGCTGCTGCACATCATGATAGGGCGTGCTCTGCGGCTGCTTTCTGACGATATTGATCAGTCCGCCGGGCTCAAGCCGCCCGTAGAGGATCGAGGCGGGCCCTTTGAGCACTTCGATTTGCTGGATGTCGGCAAGATCGCGCGGCCCCGTCCCCAAGACCGTGTTCACCCGGACGCCGTCGAGGTAATATTCGTAGGTCAAAAATCCCCGGATGCTGAAGCCGCTCTGCCCGCCGCCGTTGCCAATTGTATAGACGCTGCTAACGTTCTGCAGGGCCTGTTCGATAAAGATAACTTGCTGGTCCTGGAGCACTTGCTGCGGGACGACCTGGACGCTGACCGGCGTCTGCATGATCGGCGTATCAGTCTTCGTCGCCGTCACCGCGTTGGGCTTGTTATAGGCCGCCGGGTCGTTCGGGCCTCCTGGCCCCCCCTCGTCAGCTCCGCCGCCTCCAGGCGCTGTGACATCGACCGCCGGTAGGGCAATGGCGCCTGCGTCAGATTGTGCACCCGTATCGTTTTGTGCCAGCATGATGGAAACGGCGGTGCCACTGGCGGAAAGGCGGTAAGTGAGCCCTGTTCCGGCTAAAAGTTTCGCCAATGCGTCCCGCACCGAGTAGCAGCCGGAAAGTCCGCTCGTTCTCATGCCCCGCGTCATCCTTGCGTCATAGGATAAATGAAGGCCGTTTCGATCGGCAATCGTATTGAGCGCTCCGGTCATGGGGCTAGACGGTATATTGTAGGTTTTTTCCGTGCCGCTCCGCTCTTCCGGTGAGATGGCGGCCTGCGCCGGAGAGCCGGAGGTTCCCGCTCCCGTCATGAAGGCGCTAAGCGCGACCGCCGCGATCGCCGAACCCATGTTGTTCTTCCGGTTTGGGGCTGATGAATTCGCCATTGGCCGCGTCCTTGGATCATCGAGGGCGCGAAACTGCTCCCCCAAATCATTCGACGCGGTCGATCAGCACAACGGAACCTTGCTTCGAAAATATTTTTCAAAGAAATCGATGGGCTTCATCTTCAAGACAGCCTCCTCGAAATGAAGGGTATGGAAGCGGGCTCTTAATTCGTGGAGCACGATCAGATAGTTGGAGAGGCGGAACTGGGTTAGCCTCAGCGATGTTTCGATCTCGCTTAAAGCCTGTAATGGATTATCCATACCGAACACACCACTCACCCGCCGCGCGCAAATCGCGGGTCGCAAGCAATAGACGAGGCCGTGACGATAACGGCCGAGCGTTGCGAGGACATCACCAAGCGGTTCATCGTCTACGATCAGCTTACCACGCCGCCATGCGGTGAGCCGGGCAACATCGGCGAGCGCAGGGGGCCCAGCAGGGACACCGGAGGCATAGGAGCTTTGCTGCCCTTCCGCGACGACGGTTTCCTGGCCACCACTCGCGATCGCGACACGATGCCCGGTAACGGTCACCCGCGCTGCGCCTTTATCCATGGCGATGTCGAAGGACGTTCCAAGAGCGGTGACCGTGCCACCCACGGCCTCGACGGCAAAGGGCCGAGCAGCGTTGGGTGCAACCTCGAACCAAGCCTCACCTTGCAGAAGCGTGAGGTGCCGTCGCGAAGGGGTGAAGTCAAGGGCGATGGCCGATTTGGCGTTGAGTTCAACCCGCGTGCCGTCTTCGAGAGTGACGTGCTGCGTTTCACCCGTGCCCGTATAATAGTCGGAGCGCAAAAAAGCGGAGAGATCGCCAAGGGAGAGGTAGAGCAAAGCGGCGACGCCGGCGCAGGCCGTGGCTGATGCGAGTTGAAGTTTTCGCCTTGAGGCGCGCGCGGGTTTCGCCTGGCGGGGCGCGCGCAGCTCCGAAAGATCGGCGGACAATCGCTCGATCTCATTATAGGCCGCCGCATGCGCGGGGTCGCCCGCGAGCCAGGCCTCGAAGGCAGCCCGCTCCTTGCGGGAAAGCGCGCCTTCCTTCTTGCGAACCACCCAATCGATGGCGGCGTCGTGGGGTCCTTCGGGCGTGTCGTCGTCCGCGCTCATCATAACGGCCGCCCTATCGTCAGGGGCATTCCATTTTTCCTTCCGGTCATTGCGCACCTATAGACTACGACGCGCCGGAAGGGAAAAATGGAACGTTTGTCGCAAAAAATCAGCGGAGCGCCGCGCGGGAGCGCTGAAAGGCAAGGCGGAGGTGCCGCCGCGCCATGCTATCGGAAATACCCAGCCGCTTCGCGGCCTTCTTCAAGGGAATATTTTCGAGCATGACTAGGATAAAAACTTCGCGGCATCGCGGCGGAAGTGATTTTACCGCCGCGCGAAGGAGCCGGGATTTCTCACTGCGTTCGATGCGCTCCCCGGGAGGGGCTTCGCTCGAAGGCACCTCCGGGAGCTCGCCAAATTCAAGATATTTTGCCTCGGTCTTGCGACGACGCGCAAAATCCCGCGCGAGATTGACCGCGATCATTTGCAGAAACGCTTGGGGATCGGCGATGGCGGCGGGGCTGCTGTGGCGCAGGGCACGGACAAAGGTTTCTTGCAACAGGTCGGGGGCATTGTCCGGGCCCGCCCTGCGCGTGAGATAGGTGAGAAGCTCGCGGCCGTGGAGCTTGAAAAGTTCGCTCACGGAATGCCGCTTATTGCTATCGAACATTTGAGCACCGGTGAAAGCTGACGAAGGATTGAGGGGTGAAGCCAGGGGCAAATGCCGCGCAGGCGAGCGCCGCGCCTTTTGGGCTTACGGCGGCGGTACGACTAGGAAATGCGCGGCGGGGCGCGTTGGGACCACGAACTGGTCCAGCCGGTTGGCGGTTTGTTTTCGCCGCCTGCGAGCTGCCATGCGATCTCACCCTTGATGCGCGGTGCCGTAAAGACCGCGCCGGTAAGCGGGATTGCGGCGACCCACGCGAGCCCGCCAGCATCATAACTCGACGCGCACAGGATGCAGCATTCACAATGATCGTGCGGGCATGGCTCGGAGGGGTCACCGCCGCGCGGCGTACCGCAATTTTCGCTGCCCGGAAAGATCGCTTGACCCAGCCCCTGCCCTGCTTGCGCGAAACGTACATACGAGGTCGCGGTGAAGGCAAAGCCTTGGAGAACGAGCAGCCATGCAAGGATGCCCGCGATCACCACACGGGTCATGCTCCTTCGCCCTGGTGCAACCTTTGCCATGCGGTAATGGAACGCCTGCCCACATTCCAAGTCAATGAGGACGAAGCGAAGAAGCGCGATATTCTGGGACTGTTACCCAACCGGCACACAGAGGGCGTGAAAGCCGCATCCGATAAGCGAGCGAGAAGACTTCGGGGGGTTCCAGCAGTCCCACATAGCGCGCTAGTCCCTATGATTGCTGGGCCTGAGGGTGGCCCGTCATCCGATATGCAACGGTACGAGGGTTAAGCCGGCTGGCCGGCACAGAGCCTCATGCATAGGAGACGGGCCTCATGGAACATACCCGATTTGTTGGCTTGGATATTCACAAAGAACGGATTTCGATCGCGGTGGCGGAGAGCGGGCGCTCTGGGGCGGTGGAATACCTCGGCGAGATTGCCAATGATCCTGGCGCCATCAGCAAGCTGTGCGACCGTCTTCGGCGTCCCGGCAAGCCGCTGGCGTTTTGTTATGAGGCCGGACCGTGCGGCTATGGCGTTCATCGCCAACTCACAAGCCTCGGCCATCGGTGCGACGTGGTGGCGCCGTCGCTGATTCCGACGAAGCCCGGCGATCGGGTGAAGACAAATCGTCGCGACGCCACCATGCTCGCCCGTCTTCATCGAGCCGGAGAGTTGACGCCCGTCTGGGTGCCTGACGCCGATCATGAAGCCATGCGCGACCTGATCCGGCTGCGCAGCGTCGTCCGGCAAATCGTGACGCGCGCGCGTCAACATCTTCAAGGTTTTCTGCTGCGTCACGGTCGCAAGCACGGGCGTGGGACGGCATGGCGAATGGCTTACCGGCGGTGGCTATCGACTTTGGCCTTCGAACATCCCGCTCAGCAGATCGCATTTCAGGACTATGTCGATGCCGTCATGGATGCGGAACGGCGCCTGCAAGCGGGTCGAGGAACAGATATTCAGCCTCCTCCCCGAATGGAATCTGCGCCCAGTTGTCGACGCCTTGCAGGCGATGCGGGGTATCGCGCTGATCAACGCCGTGGTGCTGGTCACGGAAGTCGGCGACTTCACACGCTTCTCAAACCCGCGCCAGCTCATGGCCTATTTCGGCCTGGTCCCGGGCGAGCGATCGAGTGGCGAGACCATCCGACGCGGCGGCATCACCAAGACCGGCAACACCCATGCCCGGCGCGCGCTGGTCGAAGGCGCCTGGGCTTACCGAATGAAGGCGCGCATCGGCCGTCACAAGGTCGACCGGATCGAGGCGCTGCCAAAAGTCGTTCGCGACATCGGGTGGAAAGCGCAAGTTCGGCTCTGCGCTCGATATCGTCGGCTGAGCGCGCGCGGCAAGACCGCCAACGTCGTCAATGTCGCCATCGCACGCGAGATGGTGGGCTTCATCTGGTCGATCGCCTGCACGATTCAATCCGCGCCAAAGACGGCGTGACCATTACTTAACAGACAGCCAGCAGAGGAGATCGCAAACACAAGATCAGCCTCGGCGCGGTATGCGGCGCTGGGGGCGGGACAATGCCGGGGAGCCCTCGTCTCCACTATGAGCCTTTGATGCTCGCCACCTAGACAGAGGCAGCCCCAAACGAAGCAAGGTCATGCGGCTCGACCCGCGGATGAGAGATTGTTGACCGACGTTTAAGTCCCGCCTCCTGCACCGCATATCCGTCGTACAAATACCTCTGCCGTCGATCGGAATCGGCGGGCCACTTCCTATGCCAAAGGCCCTTGTCAGCAATCATGAGAGAGTGGCTCGATTCAAGCAGATTGACGGGTATAGATGCTTGAGTTTGATACGGGCGTCCGCTGCAGTGAACTGCCAGTCGGCATTGGCGTGGTTGGCATTTCGATCATCCTCCCAGGCTGCGATTTCGTCGACGAGGGTTTGTTTGTCAGGGATGCGGCGATCGAGGTTCACGGCAACTATTGATATGGGATTATTTGAATTCCATCAGCAAACCACTTGCCATCCTAGAAAGAGAAAAGATGCCAGGCAAATCCTTTCTGAACTGAGCAGAAAATAGGCGCCCGCCTATTGCCATGCCGATGCCAAAGGTGAATCATTGTCAAATGAAAAGGTTTCGCCAAAGCTCGGTTGCGAAACGCGTCGCGGTCAGCGTGATCGCGCTCTGCGCGCTTTTGTTCCAGAATATGCTTGCCGCTCCGGTAGCTGCTTTCGGTTTCATCGGCGAGATTACTTGCGCACAGAATGGATCTGGGCCCGAAATACCTGGTGGCGAACATCATCGCCATCACGGGCTATGTTGCATCTTCGCTTGTCCCGCCTGCGTTAGCGCCGTCGCTACTTCATCAAGCATTACAGTCTTTCCGGTTCGAAAAACTTCGAGCGTCGTTTGGCATTTCACGCAGGGAAAAACCCAGCGGCCACGGCCCAAATATAGTTCTTCCGCCAGAGGACCTCCGCGGTCCGTTAAGCGCGTCCTCTACCCGTTTTTAAAACCGGGTTTGGAAATCTGTCCCGATAGCAACTTGCTCAGGCTTTGTCGCTACAGCGGCGCGAAAGCGGACAATGCAAATAGTTTTACGCGTCCGAGTTATGCAACGGTCAATCTGATGGCTCGTTGTAAGCTCATGATGACGAGCACCAAAGTTAGCTTCCGGATCAACGTCGATAATTTGCTCAAAGGGGTCTACTCCCCGGCTAGCTCATCGGGAGCCAGCCAGGAACGCCGCACATTTCCTCGGCTCGCTGAAGGTGGAATTCTAGCGGCGTGACCGAGGAAGCCAGCGGAAGGATGCCGCGAGATTGCCAGCCAAGACCCCTCCAGTTTCGACCAGCACGTCGAACGGAGGAATGGGGAAGAAGGACCGAAAAATGATCAGTAACAAAAATGAGTTCAGGCAGGAACGTCGCCCGCTGAGGAGCAGGATCGCAACGCTTTTCTCGGCCGCCGCCTTATGTGCAATTCTCGGCAACGCCGCCGTACTGGCACAGACACCGGCAGCGCCTCAAGAGGCAGCGCCGCCGATGCTGGATGCCGCGGTCCCAGCGCCCGAGCCGGCCTCGCCCGTACAAAGCGAGCCCGGTCCGATCGCTCAGCCTGCGACCGCACCCGAGCCGGTCATGGAGGAAACCAGACATTTGCCGCGCGCAAATGGTTTGCCGCCCTCGATCCTGCCGCAGGACCTCTCGCCCTGGGGGATGTTTCTCAATGCCGTGCTGACCGTCAAGATCGTGATGGTCGGGCTTGCCATCGCGTCTCTCGTGACCTGGACAGTGATGTTCGCGAAGATTGTCGAACTCTGGTACGCGAAGCGCTCGGCGCGGCGTGGCCTTGAGATCCTTGCCCATGCGCCCAGCCTGCATCGGGCTGAAAAGGAATTCGGACAAACGAAATCTCCCGTGGGTCGCCTCGTCGCCGCCGCTGTCGGAGAAGCCGACCGTTCGGAGGGGCTTGCTTCGGAGGGCATCAAGGACCGCGCGGCGACCTTGCTGTCCCGCATCGAGGCACAGGGCGCGCGCGCGATTTCACGGGAAATGGGAATTCTCGCGACGATTGGCGCCGTGGCGCCGTTCGTGGGTCTGTTTGGAACGGTCTGGGGCATCATGGACAGTTTCATCGGCATTTCGAAGAGCAACACGACCAATCTCGCCGTTGTGGCGCCGGGTATCGCCGAAGCCTTGTTGGCCACGGCCATGGGCCTTCTAGCCGCTATTCCCGCGGTCGTGCTCTACAATGCCTTTGCACGCGCCATTACAGGCTACCGCGCACAACTCGGCGATGCGGCGGCGGAAGTGCTTCGCCATCTGTCACGCGATCTCGACCGAGAGGCGCTGCCGCAACACGAAGGTGCTCCGGTCGTCCCGATGCGCCAATCGGCGGAGTGAAGTCAGATGGCTATTCGGCTTTCCCTTCAAGAGGACACGATCGAAGAAACCCATGAGATCAATGTCACGCCGTTCATCGACGTCATTCTCGTTCTCCTGATCATCTTCATGGTGGCCGCCCCCCTCTCCACCGTCGACGTCAATGTCGATCTCCCGGCTTCCACCGCCCAACCCGTGCCGCGCCCTGAGAAGCCGCTTTTCGTCACGGTGAAATCGGACCTCTCCCTTGCGCTCGGCGAAGCCACCATCAGCCGGGACGGCCTGACAGCCGCGCTCGATGCGTCGACGCAAGCCGACAAGGAGCAACGCGTCTTCGTTCGAGCCGACCGTGTCGTCGCCTATGGCGAAATCATGGAACTCATGAATCTCCTGCGTGCCGGCGGTTATCTCAAGATCGGCCTCGTCGCGTTGGAAGCGGGTCCACCTGGCAGCGCCGCAAGTGCCGGCCAACCCACCCCAACTCCTCCGGAGATCCAGCCGGGGACGAAACCATGACGGTTGCCAGAACAGTTCTGCCTGCGGGAAACGAGCCCTTTTTGCGGCGGTGGATGATCGCCGCCGTCGCCGTCGTTCTCATCCACGCGGCAGTCGTGTTTTTGTTTCTGTATTTGCATGACCCGAACACGTCCGCGGGACAACCGCCGGCAGCCTTGATGATCGAGCTTGCGCCTCTGGCCGTCGCTCCGGCGGCCGACGCACCGACGGAGGTCGAGCCGGGTCCGCAAATGACATTGGCCGAGCCGGAAGAAGTCGAACCGGAGCAAACCATAGCGGTTCAGGAGTTGCCTAAGGCGCCAAAGCCGGACGCTGTTTTGATCACAGCGCCGAAACCCAAGCCGAAGCCGGTAAAAAAAGTCGCGAAGAAAGTGCCCAAGCCTGATCACGAGCCGCCGGCGCCCCGCACGACGGCGCCAACCCGCAGTGCGTCCGCGCAAGCACATACGGCAGCAGCGCCAAGGCAGGGCTCCGCCGGTTCTGCGGCCTCGAACGCGACCTGGCGCAATCAAGTCTATGCGCATCTCGTTCGCCACAAGCCTGGTACGTCAAGCGCGGATGGCAGCGGAACCGCCTCGCTCTCCTTTACGATCAGCCGCAGCGGGAGCGTGATTGCGACGCGGTTGGCTGGAAGCGCCGGGTCTGCGGTTCTGGATCACAAGGCGCTTGAAATGGTCCATCGGGCGAATCCGTTCCCGCCGCCGCCGCCAGAGGTTGGTGGTGGCTCCTTCACCTTTAGCGTTCCGGTCCACTTCAGCGCCAGATAGCGGCGAGAACCGGCGCGTCAGGTCACTATAGTGGACAGAGCTCAATGGAACTGATCTTCATCGACAGTGGCTTGATCAGTAGGGGAGGGCATAGTTACAATCTCGCCAAGACTTTGGGTGAAACCTTGTCGCGCCGAGACATGGCATTTCGCGTCTTTGGCATGCGCGCGCTCGATCCCTCGATCGCCGCCGAGATCGGCACCATCCCGCATTTTACCCGCTCGCTCTATGAATGCGTGGATCTGACACCTTTCGAGCAAAAATTACGGGGGCTTACGTCGATTTTGGGACGTGGGACCGTATCTCCGCGGTCCGAACAAAAAACCTGGCGGGCCGTCAATCAAGCCTTCGAACAGGATCTCTGCGCTCTGCCGCAGGACGTTTGGAGGCAAGACAATCTTATCATTCTAACGGCGATAACCCAGAACCAGATTTCGGGCCTGATCCGCTTTTTGGGCAGCAGACCTCGAGACCGGCTTCCTCGCGTGGTCTGTCAGCTGATGTTTCCGCCAACTTGGGTGCCGTGGGGCGAGGTTTCGCAGTTCGGGGAGCAATTTTATCGAGAAGCCTTCGCGTCCGCTGCGCCGCTGCTCGATCGCCACCTGTTCTTCACCACGGAAAATGATGCGATGCGGGCCCGGCATCCATACCAAAATCCTGCCCATTCCCTTTGGGGCCCCGAGGCAGCAGAAAGCGGAAGGCAACGGGAAAATCCGGCTTGGTATTTTCGGCGATTCACGAAGCGAAAAAGGCTTTCATCTGTTGCCGGCGGCCATCGAGATTTGTCAGCGGCAAGGCCTCGATGTCGAGTTCGTCGTTCAGGTTCAACATGGCGGCTGGGAGCGCCAGACAACCGAAGCGGAGCAGGTGTTGCGCCGGCTCAAAGGGGTTCGCTTGCTGGAGGGGGTGCTGACCAGCGAAGACTATGAAGCTCGCACCGGCGAGATCGATGTAATGCTGCTTCCCTACGATCCTGTCACATTCGGTCTCCGCGGCTCCGGGATATTTACCGAATCGGTTGCTGCCGGCCGTCCTGTCGTGGCGTCCAAAGGGACGTTTGCGGCCAACAGCGTCGAGAGAAATGAAGCGGAAGGCGAGGTTTTCGCCCCGCATAATGCCGAAGAACTGGCGACCGCGATCTCCCGCCTGATCCCACGGCTTGCCGTCTGCAAAGCCAACGGAGCCGAGCGCGCCCACGCCTTTGCGCGCCGGCACAGCGCCGATGCTTATGTGGACGTGCTCTTGGCGCACGCCGAGGCGCAAATCGCCTAGACGTCGTAGCTGTCGTTATTTGGATCCGGCGCATGAACTCCGTACTGGCGATGTCGGACTTGAACTCAGGGTCAGCGGTGCGCAGTTCCAGGACGCTGAAAGTGGAAAGCGCTTTTGTGGAAAAGAAACGGATGTAATCGAGCCTTTAGAACATTATCCGATTTGTGGTGAATGGTCATGTTCTAGGCAAGAGCTGGTGTTGAGGGCCGGGACAGGAGGGAATCGCCGGCCCCAAACCATGGCCTAGGCAGCAACCTTTCGGCATTGTTCGGCGCAAGCCTTGCACGACTCGCCGCAGGCCTTGCATTCCGCAATTTTGGGAAACTTCTCGCATTCCTTCTGGCAGTCGGTGCAGATCATCTCCACCGCCTTTGCAAAATGCCCCGTATGCTCGGAATTGACCGCCGCCAGCGTCTGCAATGCTGCACACGCCGCTATGAGCTGAAAAGCCTTGTCCGCACAACCTGCCATGCTCGTGTCTTTCATGGCATACATGCCAAGGCAGTGTCTCAGACAGTCGTTACCCGTCGCGACGCAATGCGAGGAGGTTTCCTCGAGCGCCTTGTACTTTGGCGGATGCATGGGCTCTTCGCCCGTTTGAGCAAAGGCCTGTGAAGCCGAGGCTACCGCTGCGACGGTTCCGGCGGCTGCAATGAATTCACGACGGTCCATGGCGTTCTCCTTCAAGTTTATCCCCGCCGGCGCCTCCAAAAAAATGTCGGGAGTTTCAATGCCTTCCTGGACCCCCACCATATAGAGCGAAGGTGTCTGCTATTCTACCCTGAGAGAACCGTTCTTGTTTATTGCAGTAATAAATATTGTCAAATCATAAACTTCAGAGCGTGATTTTGCCCATGTGGACGAGCATTTCTAACATTAGCGAATATTGCTTGACTCTTTGCTGAGAAAACTCGAACTTTCGATAATATAGTCGATACCCATCGTACTAACGGGGCATCACGTGCGAGCGGTCGGCTTTGCGATCCCCCTGCATCGAGGTTGGACGCGACGGTCTTCAAAAGACTGGACGCGGGTTGCACATTGTTGGCTGGTCCTGATTGCCTGCCTCGCCCAATTATGGATCCCCGCGCAACATCGGCACCTTCCAGGCTTTGCCGCGCGTGTCGTAATCTTGAATTCATCCACGCTTTCATCAGAGATCCGCTGTTCGACGCTTCGAGCCACTTCTAGCTCTCATGAGGGAGGCACTCCCGCACCGTGCCAACATGACGATTGCCCGTGCTGCCCGATTGTGCACGCCATGGTTGGCGTTCTGCCGCAGGAAGCGGCATTGGGGGCCTATTCGCCGCTTCTATCCAAAGCCGTCACGCCACCGGCGTGTCTCGGCTCATTTACGCAGTCTGTGGGCTTTGCTGGGCAACCCCGCGCGCCTCCAGTCCTGATCTGATCGACGAGCAACCTCCTGGCGCCGCCATCCGGCTTTTGGCGTCGGCTGTCCCTCACTTTCAGATCGAGGATTTATCATGTCCTACAAGGTTTCCATGGCCTACGCAGGCGCATTCGCCGCCGCGGCCATTCTCGCCGGCATGGGTCCGGCGCTCTTCGTCTTGCCGGCGGCGGCTGAAGACAGCCTCACGACAATCCTTTCGCCCGCCGATGGTGCGAAGCTGGAGACAAAACACACCTATAAGCTGGAATATGAAGTGAAACCCGTCGCGAAGGCGGATCATGTGCATCTATATGTCGACGGCGATGAGGCGGCCATGGTCCATAAACTCAAAGGCACCTTCAAGCTCGGACCGCTGAAGGCCGGCGACCGGAAAGTCTGCGTCAGCCCGGTCAACAAGAACCATACGCCAATTGGGGCGCAAACCTGCATCAATGTGACGGTGCAATAGAGGCGGGATGGAACTCGAAAATATCCTCTATAGCGCCGTTCAGATCGTCCATAATTTTGGCGCTGCCGCGGTGACCGGGCTGCCAGTCGCGGTTCTGTGGCTCCGGCCAGGACAGGCGGCGATCCTACGCAAGATGGCGTGGTTGACTTTGCTTGCCTGGCTGGCGCAGGGCGCGAGCGGCGTCGGATTCGGCACCGTAAGCTATTACCAGGAAGGCCAATTGCCCGAGATTCACCATCTGGCATTGGCTGCCCTCTGCGTAAAAATTCTTTGCGCGCTGCTCGCGATTACCCTGCTTGCGGTTCATTTTTTGCGGCGCACCGCTGCAGCACCGGGCAATCCAATCTGGCGTAGCCTGGCGGTCCTTGGGGTGACTGCGCTGACCTCGGCCGCCATTTTGCGGTGGTTCTCTTGATCCACAGCCTCCAGCATCCGACTAAAGCCACGGCTACCAGATGCGACTGTCAGCGATGCTCTTTGAAGTTCAATCGGCGTCGCTTGCGTCATACAAAATCCTATCGTGGATTTTGGCGACCGTGACACCCCCAAGTGTGGTTGTTAGGTCGCATAAAAGCAGCGGCGGAATCGAAGCTCTCATTCGCCAACCTCTGTGATCTGCGTACGCCGTTTGATCTTGCGTATGCCTTTCCACCACAGGCGTAGGCGATCCAGACGGAGATAGACGATCGGCGTCGTGTAGAGCGTGAGCACCTGACTAACGATAAGCCCACCGATATGGAGATGCCGAGCGGCTGGCGAAGCTCTGCTCCTTCGCCGGTGCCAAGGGCCAGTGGCAACGCGCCGAGTAAGGCGGCAAAAGTAGTCATCATGATCGGCCGGAAACGCAAAAGGCAAGCGCGATGGATGGCTTCTTGCGGACCTACGCGGTGCTCCGCGTCGATAGCGACATCAATCATCATGATCGCATTCTTCTTGACGATGCCGATGAGAAGGACGACGCCGATGAATGCTATGACGGTAAACTCCATGCGCCATGCCATCAGTGCGAGGATCGCGCCGACCCCTGCTGAGGGCAGCGTCGAGAGGATCGTGATCGGATGGATAAAACTCTCATAGAGAATGCCGAGAACGATGTAGATCGTTGCAAGCGCCGCCGCGATCAAAATCAGCTCCTTGACCAGCATTTGCTGAAAGATCTTAGCGGTTCCGGAGAAGCCGGCATGGATCGTAGCCGGCATGTGGATTTTGGCGGCTGTCCGCTCAATCGCCCCCATGGCTTCGCCGAGCGCAACTTTCGCCGGCAGATCGAATGAGATCGTCGAGCTGACGAACCGTCCGCGGTGGTTGACGGAGACAGGCGCTGTCCTTTTTTCGAAATGCGCGATCGCTGAGAGCGGCACCATGCTTTGCCCCTTCGTGCTCACCGCGGCGCCCGTTGAGGTCGGGCCGCGGGCGGTGTTGGCGAGTGCATTTAGGTTTTGATTGCGAGCGGCGTCGTTGGCGATCATAGGGGCAATCGATCCCGCTACCTGCTGACGCTGGCCCGACACGGTTCCGGCTGGCACATTGGTCGATTGAACCCCGCTCACCACACCGCCGGACGTGCTGATGTAGATTTTATCCAGGGTTTCCGGGCTTTGCCGATACTGGGGAGCGACTTCCATCACGATATGATATTGGTTCAGTGGGGCGTGGATGGTCGAAACCTGCCTCTCGCCGAAGGCGTCGAAAAGTGTGTTGTCGATCTGGCTCACTGTGATGCCAAGGCGGGAAGCGGTGCTGCGGTCGATGACGAGATTGGTCTGAGCCGCCTCCCTGCTGGTCGGACGTCAGATCGAGGACTTCCGGGACTTGCTTCAACGCCTCGGTCAAACGCTGCGTCCAGGTCCCTAACTCGGAGATATCGTCGCCCTGCAGCGTATACTGGTACTTTCCGCGGTTGCTGCCGGTGCCGGGCGCGGCGGGTAAATCCTGCTGTGGGAGGAGGGTCGGCCGCCCCCCAGCGATCCCGCTCAAGGAGCGGGCCAGCCGAAGATTGATCTCATCAATTGGTTCCTTTCGTCGCGACCGTGGCTCCAGATCGAACACAGATCACCGACATTCGCTTGCGAATCCGTCTCGAACGCGGTGATCAAACTTTCGACCGCAGGATCTTCCAGAACAATATTTGTAGCTTCGCCGAGCTTTTTCCGCATCAGGTCGAAAGACGCATCGGCTCCATCTCGAAAAAACCGAATATCCGGCCGACATCCTGCTGCGGGAGCAGGCCCTTCGGGGCGATGATGAAGAGATAGACATTCAGGCCGATCGTGACGAAGAAGACCGGGAGCGTTGCCCAGGAATGGCGCATCGCCGAGAGCAATGTATGGTCGTAGAAACGAAGCATCACTTGATAGCCATGGTCGAACGCAACGCTCAGTCGCCCTGGCCTGCGTTCAGACAAGGGATTGAGAATCATGGCGCAGAGCATTGGAGCGGTGGTCAGGGAAATGACAAGCGAGATCAAGATCGCGACCGAGAAGGTCATCGCGAATTCATTGAAGAACCGGCCGATGATATCCCCTGCCAGCATAAATGGGATGAAAATAGCGACCAGCTGGGGCCGGGGAGCATATCGAAAACAGTGAAAAATCCCGGCTCCTTCGCGCGGCGGTCGACTCGCTCCCGCCGCGATGCCGCGAGGTTTTCGTCCTCGTCATGCACGAGAATATTCCCTTGAAGGAGGCCGCGAAGCGTCTCGGCATGTCCTACAGCATGGCACGGCGGCACCTCCGCGTTGCCTTTAAGCGCTCCCGCGCGGTGCTTCGAGCATGATCCCCAAACGTTGCAGACTTTTTGGATATGATCATGCGGCAAAACAACGGGGTTGACCATGAGCGGTTCCTCTTGGAGCGATCATGGTCTAGTGGCTCGCGTCGTTGTCTTTGATGGGGTTTTCTGAATCACTGTCGTGACCAGCTTGCGATGGAGGTGATTCGTGGTCGGGAAAGAAATCGCCGTCAAGAAATACGTTGTTCGGTTGAGCCCGGATGAACGCGGTCAACTGGAAACCCTTATCCGCGCGGGCAAGCGTCCCGCGCAATTGTTGACCAAGGCCCGCATCCTCTTGAAGGCCGACGTGTCGGCTGCGGGCGATGGCTGGAGCGACAGCCGGATCGCCGAGGCGCTGGACACCAGCATCGCCAATATCGAGCGGACAAGACGTCCATTGGTCGAGGAGGGGTTCGAGTCCGTGCTGACCCGCAAATACAACCGAACTCCGCCCGGCCGCGGATATTTGACGGCGCGGCGGAGGCAAAACTGATCGCGCTGACATGTGGGCGCGCCTCTCCTTCGCAAGTGAGACCTCGCCAAATTTGCGCGCGCCGAGCATGTCGCCCGTATAGGGATCGAGATAGAGCTGATCGTAGTTGAGCGTGAAGGCTCGCCCGCCGCCGGATCGATCCTCGGCTGGACCATGACCTCGAATGACCGGCCATGCTCGACGCGCAGCGGAAAGCTGCCCACCCGGATGCGGGGATCACTGGCTTCGGCCTTCTCACGCAATACCAGCGGATCGAGCACCGGCGCATCGCGCGGCGCGGCGGTCAAGAGTTCCGGGTTGAGCCAGACGTCCAATTCCTCGCGAAACGCAAGCACGCTGCCGGTCAGCCCAACGATGACGAGAAAAAGCGCCATCGCGAGCCCCGCCCAGCGGTGCAGCCAGACCCAGAAGGAACGGGTCATGGTCAGAACTCCGCGCGGAGGGAACCCATGACGGTGAGCGGCGCGCCATATTGGCGAAAGCCGAACGTAAATCGCCTACGCCGGGCCCAAACGGGGCGGAGGTTCGGAAATAGCGGCCTCTCCGTAATAGGTCGTGTCCAGGAGATTTGTGACATTCACCTGCGCCGTTACCTTTGCATCGGCAAGCTTGAAGCTATAGGCGGCCATCAAATTCACCGTGGCGTAGTCCGGAGATCATGGGCAAAAACGGCGAAAGATTGAGGGGTGAACCCGACGGAAGAACGAAGCCCGACAAATCCGCAACCGGCTGCGAGCCATGATAGATGATGCCGCCGCCGATCTTCCATCCTTTCAACGTCTCGTCCTGGAATTCGTAAGTGGTCCAGAGGCTCGCCAAATTTCTTGGAATGTTCGGAAAGCGCTGGCCAACAGTCGCCATTGTCGCTCTTGGTGACGCGGACATCCTGGTTGGCATAGGCGGCGATCACGTTCCAGCCGGGCAATATTTCGCCCTGGATATCGAGTTCCACCCCCTTGCTGCGCGCCTCGCCGGTCAAGATAACGAAATTTGGGTTGACGCAGATCGGTCGTGGGAACATTTGTCTTGGTCAGATCGTAATAATCCGCGGTGGCCCGGAGCCGCCCATCGAAGAATTCGAGCTTGACGCCGGCCTCCCACTTGCCGCGCGCTCGTCGGGGGAGCGGGGATTCCAGGGGAGATGAAGAAGCCGGTGTTAGGACCGAAATTCTCGGCATAATTGCCATAGAAGCTCACCCAGTCTTCCGGCCGCCACAACAGGCCGAAGCGGGGTGTCAAAGCCTGTTCCGTGAGCGGAGGCTGCGTCGTCAAATGCGCCAAGCGTCGCGCCGGTTGCGCTCGTTTGGTGGATATATTGGTATCTCGCCCCCGCCATGAGAAAGAAATTATATGGCAGTTTGATCTGGTCTTGCAGATAGAGACCGGCGGTATCTTGCGTGCTGGTAAATGCACCAAAAGGGACCATGGGACCGAGGAAAGGAGTGCCGGGATGGACCGGATTGAAGAGGTCGATCGTTGAAGGCGGCCCAGTGTCAAAGAATTTTGGTCGTCCATAATTGAGTCTGTAGAAATCTCCGCCCAGGAGCAAGGTATGTCTGGCTCCGAAAGTGTCGATGTGCCCGGTAATGTCGACATTGGTTGAATAAGTCGTTCGCGCGAAAGAATTCCGGAAACAAGAAACGGTCAACCAGAAGTGCGCCGCCGGTACTCTCCAAACCGAGAGGAAATATAAATCGCGCATCGTAATCCGTCCGGTTATAGGCAATCTGCTGTTTGACCGACCAGTCGTTGTCGAATTGATGCGACCAGGTGAGCGCGGAAAAAATCGTCTTTTGCGTTTGGGGAGCGCTCTCGCCGTAATTGCGGCTTCGCGGGATGGGCACGAATGACCCGTTGAAAAGAGGGTCGAAAGGAAAAAACAGACCGATCTTGTTTTCATTATATTCGGCTTCCAGCTTCACCCAGGTCGCCGGATCGATGTTCCATTTGAGCACGGGCGCGAGAAAGATATTCTGTCCATGAACAAGATCGACGGGCGAGCCAATGGGCGCGCCATTGTTCTCATAGGACATGTTCATCCGGTAGAGCCAGGCGCCGTCCTCGGTGACGGGGCCGGTGGCGTCGACGCTGGTGCGGTAGAGGCCGAAGGAGCCGATCTGCTGGTTCACCGAGTAATAGGGCGCGTTCAGCGGCTCCTTGGTGATGATATTCACGATGCCGCCCGGCTCGACAAGCCCGTAGAGCATAGCCGCCGGGCCCTTGAGCACCTCGATGCTCGCCACATTGGCGAACTGCTGGGTCGCGAGGGTTAACTAGGCCACCGCTGTCCACACGAAACCCGTCGCGGAAATAGGAAGTTGTGGGAAACCCGCGCAACACGATATGCAGTAAAGGCAGTGCCGCTGCCGTTCGCGCCGCCGCCCGCGACCGTCACGCCGCTGACATTCTGCAACGCCTGGTCGAGGGTGATGACCTGCTGATCCCTCAACACCTGCTGGGTGACCGACTGCACATTCAGCGGCGTATCCATGACCGGCGTATCGGTCTTGGTGCCGGTGGAGGCGTCCTTCAACACATAGGTGGTATTGTAGGGGTCCTGCGCCGGACCCGCCCCGCCAAATCCCTTTCCCGTCGCCGCCCTCCGTGCGGTGACCTCGACCGTCGGCAAAGCGATGGCGCCCGCGTCGGTCTGCGTGCCCGTGTCGTTCTGCGCCAGCACGATGGAAACGGCTCCGTCCATATTCGGACAAGCCGGTACGAGAGCCCCGTGCCCGACAGCAGCCGGTCGAGCCCGTCCCGCACCGAATAGGCGCCGGAAGCCCGGACGTCTGCAATGCCTGCGTCAGCGCGGGCGTCATAGAGCAGATGCAGGCCGTTCCTGTCGGCGAAGGCATTGAGCGCGGCCGCCATCGAGCCCGCTGGAATCTTGTAGGACTTGACGGCGTCCGCTACGTTCCTGCGGCGGAAGCGAGGCCTGCGCCGAGAGCGCTTGGCGCTCCCATGGCGAAGGCGCTGATCGCCATTGCCGCGAATGTCGAACCCATTCCCGCACCCTTGCCCGCACCCTTGCCCGCACCCTCGCCCTGCACCTTTGACGGCGCCTTTGTTTCGAGCCGTTCTCCGCGCCATTGCCGTGTCTCCCGTCGAGTGAACGCGGGAGCAAGATCTCCCCCCTCAACTCGACGCGGCCGCCGGCAAATCGGAACGTCACTTTTTGAAAAAAATATAAAAAATGCCGGGATTCGATTCCCGGACCGGATGCCGCGGCTGACCAGCTTTCATTCATACAGCAAAATCAAATAGTTGGTGATGTAGACCGCATGGAGTCCGAGAACGACCTCGATTTCGCGGAGTGCCTGGAGCGGATCGTCGTGACGAACACCCCGTCACGCGCCGCGAGCAAATCGCGGACGAGACGCAATAGACAAATCCGCGGCGATAGCGGCCAAGCGCCGCCAAAACCTCGCCGAGCGGCTGTTTCCTCCACGATACAGCTTGCCACGCCGCCATGCGGTGATGCTCCCGGCGTCGGCGGGCGATGGCGGGCTGTGGCGGGGACTGCGCGTCATAGGAGGTTTGCTGGCCCTCCGCGACCGATCACGTTTTCGCCGCCGCTCGAGACCAACACGCGATGCTCCGCGACGGTCACGTGCGCCTCGGCCTTCTCCAGCGCGACGTCGAAAGCCGTGCCGAGCGCCGTGACCGTGCCCCCGGCGGCCTCCACGACGAAGGGTCGCGCCGGATCGGGCGCAACCTCGAACCAGGCTTCCCCCTCCAAAAGAGGTCAGACGCCTTTGCGCGGCGCCATAGCGGACCGCGATCGCCGATCGCGCATCGAGTTCCACATGCGAGCCATCCTCCAGCGTCACGAGCTTCGTTTCGCCTGTGCCCGTATAATAATCGGACCGCAAGAAGGTGGAAAGCCCGCCGAACGAGACGAACAGCGCGCAGAGACGACCGCGCCGCGAGGGCCGCCGCTCCGAGCCAGCCAGGATCGCCGCGCACGGGGGGAGGCGGTGCCTTCCCGGGCGAGATCGCCGCAAGCTCCTCAGCATGCTCGAACATTTGCGAAATATCGGCGAAAGCCGCCGCGTGGGCGGGGTCGCTTGCCAGCCATATTTCGAAGGCGGCTTGTTCCTCACGAGAAAGCCCGGCCTTTGTACACACCCACCACTCGATCGCCGCGTCGCGAACGCTGTCAGGAGAGGAACCATCAGTCTCTTCGTTCATTGCAACGCCAATCGGATATCGTTGAGCCTTCCTGCCCGCCATTTATCGCCGGAAAGCGGGCGCGGGAAAGCGCTGACATAAGATACGACGCGCCGGAGCGGAAAAAGGAACGTCGCTCGGCGAAGAAAATTTCGTCCGGCGAATTTCAGTCCAGTGCCGCCCGGCAGAGCTGAATGGCGAGGCTGAGGTGTTTTCGTACCATTCTATCGGAAATGCCCAACCGCCCGGCAATCTCGCTGACCGGAACGTCTTCAACGCATAATTCAAAAACTTCACGGCATCGCGGTGGAAGCGCGTCGATTGCCGCATCAAGAAGGCGCGATTTCCGGTCATATTCGATCCGTTCTTCCGGCGGGGCCTCATCCGAGGGGGGATCAGCCAGAAAATCGCCGAACCGTAAAAAGCTCACCTCCGTCTTGCGGCGGCGCGCGAAATCCCGCGTGAGATTAATCGCGATCTGCTGCAGAAACGCGGCGAGGATTCGCGGCGGCTTCGAGCTGGCCGTGCCGGAGAACGCGCACGTATGTCTCCTGCAGCAGGTCGGCGGCATCCTCCCGCCCCACCCGGCGGGTGAGATAGCCAAGGAGGCCACGCTTCTCGCGCTCGAAAAATCCGTTCATGGGATAAGGCTTGGTGTGGGACATTTGAAGTGCCTTTTGGAAGCTGGCCATCGCGCATGCCGGAAGCTCCTGCGGCGATTGGCGATGCTTGAAGCAATGAACCTGGCGGATTGTCTTCCGTACAGAGATTGCCGCGCTCTATGGAATGGAGTTTGCGCGGCCGCGAGCCTTGGGCCCGTTTCAGCGGTCTTGCTAGGAGATGCGTGGGGGTGCGCGCTGGGACCAGGAGCTGGTCCAACCGGAGGACGGCTTGTTACCCCCGCCGGAGAAACGCCATGCGATGGCGCCCGGGAGGCGCGGTGCCAAAAAGACGGCGCCGCTAAGCGAGATCGCGGCAACCAACGCGAGCCCGCTAGCATGACTCAACTCGCACACAGTGCAGCATGGACAGTGATCAAATTGGCCCGGCGCGTGTGGGCCGCCGCTGCCCGGCGCGCCGCAGTATTCGCCACTTGGGGAGAAGGTTTGCCCCGCTCCAGCGTCCATTGGAGCTGAATGCACGTGCGGAGAGGCCGCGAAAGCAAAACCCTGGAATGCAAGCAGCCAGGCAAAAATGACCGCGATTGTCGCGCGGGTCAAACTCCATCGCACTGGTGCAAGCTCTACCATATGGAAATGAAATGCCTGCCCAGAGTCCAAGTCAATGGGGACGAAGCGGGGAAGCCGTGATTTTCCGCGACTGTTGCTGAACCGGCACAGCGCGCGGCCTGAAAAAAGAGTAAGAGGACTCCGGAGTTCAAGCCGTTGCACGCGGAACGCTGTCACACCAACGAAGTGCGGCCAAGTGCTTCAGAAAACTTCTTTATGATGACAACGTCATGGCTTCTCCATGACAACGCGGCCATCGGTCAGCTGGACAATCTGGTCATCTGGCATGATCACGCTCTTGCGATGGGTGATTGCCAAGACCGTGACCTCACCGGCTATCGCACGGATATGAGCCATGATGTCCCGCTCCGTTGCTTCATCGAGCGCCGAGCTCGCTTCATCGAGAAAGAGGATTTGCGGTTCGTCATAAAGGGCCCGGGCGATGGCGATCCGCTGGCGCTCGCCGCCCGAAAGTTTTAGCCCGCGCTCGCCAATTTGTGTGTCGAAGCCATCCGAAAGCGCCTCGATGAAATCGAGAATTGCCGCTTTCCTCGCGGCTTTGCGCAGGCGTGCCTCGTCTAATGGACGGCCAAGCACGATATTCGTCCGGAGCGTGTCGTTGAGAAGCATCACCTCCTGCGGGACGACTCCGGTCATAGAAAACCAGTCCGCGCGGGCGATATTGCGCAGATCAATTCCGTCAACGCTGATCCGTCCCGTCCTGGGCTCAAGAGATTTCAGCGCGAGCTTGAAAATCGTCGATTTGCCGGACCCGGTTTCTCCAGTCAGCCCACTTACGCAGATCGCGCGCGAGCTCGCGCCATTTGCTGAAGAAGACCGACATCTGCACACGACGGAGCCGTGGGGCGGGAAGTGGCGCTATTTTCGAACGCCCAACGTGAC
>CAWAXL010000020.1:0-152997 GCA_963785995.1 uncultured Alphaproteobacteria bacterium | reverse complement strand
GTGCCGTGCTAATGCTCGCTTAATAGTATGACCAACAATCGATTATGAGGGTGGTTGGAAAGAGCGTCGGAAATTTTATGAATTAGTGTGGTCGGCGCACCATATTATGGGTGAAAGAAGCGGTTTGACTCCAAAAAAAGACCGCCGGCAGGGTAGTTTGACCGGCGGTCTGGTGGAGGAACCATAGAGCCCTTTTAACGGGCGGCTCTATACTTTCCCTGCCGACGCCGTGGGAGGAAACGACCACGGCGTTGGCGTTGAAAAGAGTTATCTGTTGCCATCCAGTCGGCGGATGTACGCCGGGATGGTGCGATCATCTTCGGAGAAAATCGGAACGCGGAAGCGGCTGCGGTGGCCGTTGCCATTTCCGTTACCGTTTCCATTTCCGTTGCCATTGCCGTTATCGTTGCCGTAATCAGCATGAGCGGTTTCCGGCTCTTCGTATTCCGAAGCAGCAACCTCGACAAGTTCAGGTTCTTCCTCGATCGGTGTGACTTCCAGTTCCGGTTCCGGTTCGAGTTCGATTTCCGGTTCCGGCTGCGGGTCGACGATCAGGGCGATGACCGGGGCCTCTTCAACTTGGGCTGTTGGATCCGGGAAGAGCGACATGACTTCGGCAGGCCTTACTGGAGCGACCTGCGGTTTCGCTTCCGGCTTGATGAAAGCAGGGCGAACGCTCGGTCCGCTGCCGAACCCGGTCGCGATAACGGTCACGCGGATCTTGCCCTGCATGGCCGGGTCGATGACGGCGCCGACGATGATGTTGGCGTCCGGCCCGGCGGAATCATACACCCGCGACGTGGCGTCGTTGACGTCGAACAGCGTCATGTCGGGACCGCCGGTGACGTTGATCAAGCACGCCCTTGGCCCCGGCGATGGCGACGTTTTCCAGAAGCGGCGAGCCGATCGCCTGCTGGGCCGCCTTGGTCGCGCGTTCCTCGCCCTCGGCCTCGCCCGTTCCCATCAGGGCCGCGCCCATCTCCATCATGACCGTCTTGACGTCGGCGAAGTCGCAGTTGATCAGACCGGCGACGGTGATCAGATCGGAAATTCCTTTGGTCGCCTGGTGCAGGACGTCGTCGGCGATGTCGAAGGCATCGGTCAGCAGCGTGTTGCGATCGGCGATGGCCAGCAGCCGCTGGTTGGGAATCACGATCATGGTATCGACGCTGGCGGCGCAGTTCGGTCAGGCCGTCCTCGGCCCGGCCGTTTCGTTTCTTGCCCTCGAAATCGAATGGCTTGGTGACGATCGGCCACGGTCAGCGCTCCCTGCGCGCGGGCGATTTTGGCCACGATCGGCGCCGCGCCGGTGCCGGTGCCGCCGCCCATGCCGGCGGTGACGAAGACCATGTCGGCCCCGGCCAGCGCCACTTCCACTTCGTCGGCGTTTTCCTCGATCGCCCGACGGCCGACGTCGGGATTGGCCCCCGCCCCGAGACCTTTGGTCAACATCTTGCCGATCTGCACCTTGATGGCGGCCTTGTTCTGCTCCAGTACCTGACCATCGGTGTTGACGGCGATGAACTCCACGCCGGACAGCCCGGCATCGATCATGCGGTTGACGGCATTGCCGCCGGCGCCGCCGACACCGACCACTTTGATGTTGGCGTGTCCGATATCCCGTTTTTCCTCTGCGAACTCAAACGGCATGACATCCTCCTTGAGTCACTTATCAGAAATGTTCATTGAACCATTGTTCCATTCTCTTGAATATCCCCATCGTCCGGCTTTCTTCATCATCTCGTCGGATCGTTGTGAGACCGTACTGGATGAGGCCGACGCCGGTCGCATGCGGCGTTGTTCAGATCGTCCGGACAAGCCTTCGAAGCGACGGGGAATCCCGATCTTAACCGGCATGTCGAAAATCTGTTCGGCCAGTTCCACCGAGCCCGGGCAGCAGCGACGCCGCCGCCGGTCAGCACCACGCCGGCCGCCAGCGTGTCGGGATAATTGGCCTTCTTGACTTCGCGCTGCACCAGCGTGAAATCTCCTCCATCCGGGGCCCGATGATCGAGGCCAGCACGTGGCGGGAAATCTCCCGCCCGCTCAGCCGGCCGCCGCCCGGCACCGAATCATCTCGTCGGCGTTGACCATCGACGGCACCGCCGAGCCATAGGCCAGCTTGATTCTCCGCCTGGTCGACGGTGGTGCGCAAGCCGATGGCGATATCGTTGGTGACGTTCTTGCCGCCAGCGGAACACGGCGAGTGTGGCGGATGGAGCCGTCGAGAAACACCGCGATGTCGGTCTTGGAGCCGCCCAGATCGACTACGATCGCCGCCCGGTTCCTGCTCCTCATCGGTCAGAAGCGCATGACTAGAGGCCAGCGACTCCAGCACCAGCGCTCGACTTCCAAGTTCGCAGCGGTTGATCGCGCGGTAGATGTTCCGCGCCGTGGTCCGCGGCCGTCACGATATGCACTTCGATTTCGAGACGGACGCCGGACATGCCGACGGACCTTGATCCCGGTCTGGTCGTCGATGAATATTCCTGCGGCAGGACGTGGATGATCTCCCGGTCGACCGGAATGGCCACGGCCCTGCGCCGCGTCGATCGCCTTCTTCGACATCGCGGCGGTGATCTCGTTGTCGGACGCGGCTGACCGCCATGACGCCGTGGCAGTTGATCGAGCGGACGTGATCGCCGGCGATTCCGACAGTCACGCGGTCGATTTCCGTGCCCGACACGAGCTGCGCGTCGTCGATCGCCTTCTGCATCGAACGAACCGTCTTATCCATATCGACAACCACGCCGCGGCGGAGACCTTCGGCGGGCGCTGACCGTGGCCGATCACATAGACGTTGCCCTCGTCATCCACTTCGCCGACGAGGCAGACGATCTTGGTCGTGCCGATATCGAGAACGGCAACGATATGTTCCTGCGGCATATTAGCTGCGTTCTCCCGGTTTCTTAGTCGGCTTCACGGGCGCATTGGTTTTCTTGGCGGCGGTCGGCTTGGCCTTGGTCGCTGATTTCGACGACGACGCGGGCTTCACAGACTTCGGGGTCTTGCCTTTCACTGTCGGTTTTTGGACCGTCGACGGTATTGGCTTATCGGCCGGTTTGGGGGCGACGGTCACAGAACTTTCTTCTGAAGTTGTCTTCTCAGTGCCGATGTCCGGCGCCTCGGTGGTCGGCAATTTCACGCTCGCGGGAGTGGCCTTCACTTCATTCTTCTTTTTCTCGTCGGTGGAGTCCGGAGGCTGACCAGCACGGACTATCATCGGCGCGAAACGGAGGTCAACCGAAGTGGGGCGGACATATCCGGATTGTAGGTCGTGACGAAGGTGAAGAACTGGTGCATCTGCTCGGCGAAATCGTCGGCCGTGGCGCGCACCGGGTATGAAATGCCGGAGACCTGGACGACCAAGTAAAGATCATTGCTGAAATCGATCTCGTCGATCATTTCAAAGTCGGATGGATTCTCCGTCTGGAGCCTCTGGAGCTGCGGAACGAGAAGTTGAGTGCGAATGTCATCGCAGAAGCTGTAGAGGCGGTACATGCGCACACCGGTCAGAAGCGGAAGGTTGCCGACTTGAGTTGAGTCTTTGATCGGGATGATACGGCCCTCGCCGTCGAGACCGTAGACGTAGCCGGTGGTCTTATCGGCCACGAAGCAGTACGGCACGAAATCGTTGGTGGAAATGCGCAACGAACAGGGCAGCGCGTACTGGATGTCGACTTTGACGATGCCGTGTTCATCAAGAAGTTGGGAAGCCACTTTTTCGATCGGTTGTTCGGCAATGGTGCGCGACGGATTCAAGGCATAGCGCGAGGAGAAATCGGCGACCGGACGACCGTCGAGCGTGACAGCTTTCAGCCGACAGTAATCGGTGAAATTCCACAAGCACGACCGCGCCGATCGCGGTGAGCGCGATGGCTGACAAGACGATGCGCACGGTGCGTCCGAAGGAAGTCATTTCCCTTGCAGCCTTTCGAGAATCTGCCTTTTGATATGCGTGATCGAGCCGGCACCGATGGTGAAGATCATGTCGCCGGGCCTGGCCAGTTTTGACCACCTCATCGATGGCGTTCTCTTTCACGCCGACATAATGGAACTGCTTGTGGCCGACCTTCTCAGCTTCTTCCTTGATGGTGACCGAGGTGATGCCCGGAATCGGTTGTTCGCGGGCCGGGTAGATGTCGGTCAGGATTACTTCATCGGCCAGCGCGAGCGCTTCGGCCGAATTCTTTCATGAAGTCGCGTGTCCGGCTGAACAGGTGCGGCTGGAAGATGGCGATGACGCGACGGTTGATGTCTCCTTGGCCGTGCGCAGCGTCGCGATGATTTCGGTCGGATGGTGGGCGTAATCATCGACGACGGTGATGCCGTTGGCCTCACCGATAAATTCGAAGCGTCGGCCGACGCCGGTAAAGTCTCAAAGCGTCGTCGATTGTTACAAACGGGATATCGAGTTCGGAGCGGCCGCGGTGGCAGCGAGGGCATTGGCCACATTGTGGCGGCCGGGACACGGAGCATCAATTCGCCGAGCAGATCGCCGCGACGATAGACCGAGAACGTGGTACGTCCCGGATCCATCTTAATCGCAATGGCGCGGTAGTCCGCCTCGGCGGCGAAGCCGAAGGTGGCGTACGGGCGATTGAATTTGCTGCGCAGCATCGCGACATTTGGATCATCGGCCGAGACGATCGCGGAACCATAGAACGGCACGCGGTTGATGTAGATCAGGAACGCGTTGCGCAGGTCATCGATGTCGGCGTAGCAGTCGAGATGATCTGGCTCGACGTTGAGTACGACCGGCCATGGTGGGGAACATCGAGAGGAACGAGCGGTCGTATTCGTCGGCCTCGGCGACGAGATAGTCTGCCCCCGCCGAGCTGCGCGCCGGTGCCGAGTTCGGCGACGATACCGCCGACGATCAGCGTCGGCTGAAGTCGGCCTGCGGAGGATGTGGCCGATCATCGAGGTCGTGGTGGTCTTGCCGTGCGTGCCGGCGATGCCGATGGAGAATTTGAGGCGCATCAGCTCGCCGAGCATTTCGGCGCGCTTGATGACCGGAATGCCGTGGCGGCGCGCCTCGACAACCTCGGGGTTGGCCTCCCCGACGGCCGAAGAGATAACGACGCACGTCGACGTCGCGCACGTTGGCGGCGCGTGCGCGTCGTTGATCGTGTACGCCGACGCCTGGACGAGATACTCGGTGACCTCGCTGGGCGTCTGATCGGAGCCGCTGATCTGATAGCCGAGGTTGTGCAGGATTTCGGCGATACCGGACATGCCGGCGCCGCCGATGCCGCGACGAAGAACAAGCGTTTCAGACCGTCCGAAACATGATTTTGCCATGACGAATTGGTTACAGGTGGTCAGGGTCTATCTCTTTCAATCACGGACCGTCTCCTTCGGCCTGGTCCCATATACCAGGTGGATAATGTCTTCGGCGATCATGTCGACTGTGGTTGCGGTCGCGATTGGAGCGGCGAGTGAGTCGCGCATGGAGGCGCGCGGCCGGGAGTCGTAGAAGGGCGACGGCGCGAGCGAGATGTCGGTGTTCCAACTCCGTTTCGGTGACCGTCTCGGCGAAGCCGCCGGCAACGAATTGTTCGGCGTTCCGCGCTATGATCACCGGCCGCGTACGGATAAGGGGAATGAGTAGGGGACGGCAGTGCACAGCACTCCAGTCGGCCAGCGTAAGGGGACCGCGAGAGGATCGCCAGGTCGGCCGTGGCGTAACCTGATCCATCCGATGTTCATAGGAAAAGGAATGACGTTTCTTCGTCAACTCACCCGCCCTGGCACCACATCCGTGTGGTCCCTTTTTCCCCGAGTAAACCAGAGAAGTTGATAGCGTCGGGGAACGGAACCGTCAGAAAGGCTTTCAGAACAGCCTCATTGATTGCGTGGGCGCCCTGGCTGCTGCCCATTACGAGGAATTGCTTCCTGACCGGTTTGAGACCGAATTCGCTTATAGCTTTGGTGCGGTCGCCGAGTGCGAGCGTGGGTGGACCGGTATTTCCCGTCACGAGGGTCCGGACGCTGAACGAATGAAAATCGATCGCTTTGGCGAGCCGAGATAAGATGCCGAGCTTTTTCAGCATTCATACGCACGTTTGGATCAGTCATTTCAGATATTTCCTTTCCTTAAGCCAAGCGCTCACGATCATCTGAACCAAGACCGAAACGGTTCTGGTGCAAACGGCTGAAGCGGGGCATATTCGATGGATTATTTCGGGACGCTGTGGGTAAAGCTGAATAACGGCAGGAACTACACAGCGGCTTTGGCGGCGGAGTCTCCCAACCGGTTTGACCTCATTGAATCTGGCAACGAAGGGGTGACCGTCTTCGAGGGCGTGCTGCCGCTAAAGCCAAACCCGTCGCATTCTTTAAAGAAACCTCGGGCTAGTCCTTGACAGCGCAACCCGCGCCGCTTCATGCGCTGCATGCGGACCAAAGCGTCCGTGCCGACGTATGGTTGCCGGTCCGACGACGGGGGGCAAGCGCTACGGGCTAAACTAACGCCAAAGGCGCGGCGGTCGGCAGCATGCTTCGCTAGATCGGTCTGCCAGATTCGATCAGGGTTCCGATTGCAGCGGCGGTGGCGGTTCCGATTGCGGTGGCGGTTCCGGTGGCGTCTTGGCCTCTAAACCTATTTGGAAGCCTTCGTCGTAGCCCTTTTTGTAGCCGACCTCGTACCCCTCCGCACGGCCGACTTCGTGTCCCGCTTGTCGGCCGGCTTCATGTGCTGCATCGACGTCTGCAACTGGCCCCGGGGGCGCGAGACTTGAGCTAAGGATTGGTTCGGTAAGCTTTCTATACCGTGCGGCCAAGTCGGCGATGAACTTTTTGAAATCCATGATTATGCCTTCCAGTTCGGTCCGCGGAAAACTTTCTTTTCGCAACCGGCGGCGCGAAGCTGTTTCAGCGGCGTTGTCACGTTCGTGGGTTTTGCTTGTTAATAGCGCGGGGCGCTCACAGCCCGCATGTCCAAATTTCAATGCCTTACGACGCTCATCGCCGAGCCAAATCAGCTCGAAAATCGCCTATTCTTGGCCAATGTGACAATGCCAGCACGGTGTTTGAGGAAGACCCAGTTAAATTGAGAATATCGCCGCCTGATATTCTCAATTTAGATGCCCAACGACTCACCAAACCCGATATTCTCATTCCAAGATGCATGCTAACACCGGGAAAACGGTTACGCGCCCGCATGTTGCCGCCCATCGAGCACGGAGTTTGAGGAAGACCCTCCGCAGCGCCCCATCGGCAAGATTGAAGGGAGTAAAGCGTGTGCTAAATTCGGCGGCGTCGAATGCTCTGGATGAGCGCCAAAAGATGATTTCTCTCTTGAGCCTAATCGTCGCGGTGAATGCCGTGTTTGCCTCGTCGGCCAACGCTTCACCTCCCGACGGCTCCGGCATTGCGACCGTGCAATGGCCGTGCTTGACGTGTTACCAAGCGAGCGGCAATTCAGTACGCGCGGCGGATGATGGGCGGAACGTCGTCGGCATGGATGTCAGCGTCGGCGCGCCGACTCCGCCGAGCGAAGCCGCCGCCTCCATCGTAGCGGCGAGCGACATTCATGTCGCTTTCAAGGAATGGCGCGTGCCAACCTCCGGTTCGCACCCGCACGATCCTCTGGCAACGCGCGACGGAGCGATCTGGTACACCGGGCAGATGGCCAATCTCCTCGGTCGTCTCGATCCGAAGACGGGGCAGTTTCGCGAATACCGCCTGAAAACCGCGATGTCCGGTCCGCATGGACTTGTCTCCGACGCGAGTGGCAACATTTGGTTCACCGCGAGCTTCAAGGGTTACATCGGCAAGCTCGATCCTGTGAGCGGCGATATCCAAGAATTTCCGCTGCCTGATCCCAAGGCTCGCGATCCACACACGCCGGTGTTCGACCAGAACGGCGTCTTGTGGTTCACCGTGATAGGCGGAAATATGATCGGCCGTCTCGATCCGCCGAGAGGCGAGATCAGGCTTGTATCGTCGCCGACCGCCCATTCGCATCCTTATGGCTTGCTGGTGAATTCGAAGGGCGCGCCGTTTTTCGCCGAGTTCGGCTCGAACAAGATCGCGCGCGTGGATCCCGAGACGATGCGGATCGAGGAATATGTCTTGCCAAACTCCCAGGCGAGGCCTCGGCGGCTCGCGGCGACGATCGACGATCTCATTTGGTATACGGATTACGCGAGAGGCTACCTCGGCAGATTGGACCCAAAGACCGGCAAGGTTACCGAGTGGCCGTCCCCTGGCGGCCGAGAATCCGGACCTTACGCCATCGCGGTGGTTGACGACGCGATCTGGTATGCCGAGTTGGCGAACACGCCGAACATGCTGGTGCACTTCGATCAAAAGACTGAAACATTTCTCAGTTGGCCGATACCTTCGGGTGGCGGCGTCATACGCAATATGACCCCGACGCCCGGCGGCGGATTGGCGCTTGCGTGCAGCGGGGTCGACATGGTGGCGCTTGTCGAAATCGCCAAGGGGACGGACTAAAGCATTGGCGACTGTCGAAAACAGCGAACTGATAAAAGCCGGCTACGCGAAGCGCGGCTTTCTTCCGGAAGACGATCCCCTCGCCGCATTTCCAGCTGGTTCGCCATACGCCGCGCTCGACGAAATCGGCCGCGATCTGCCAAGCCTGCTCTACGGCAAAGGTTTTCGGGCTTACGCGCGCGAGCTGGATTTTCCTGCCTGGCAAGGGCCCGTCACCGAAGAGAACCTACCGCAGCTTCGCCTCTATTATGTGCGAGTCGGCTTTCTCGCCTCCGCTTACGTGAACCAGGTCGGAGAGGAGCCGGCCAAGATCGTGCCGCGGAACATAGCGGCGCCGCTGGTGAGGGCGGCAACGCTGCTTAATCGTCCGCCCATCCTGAGCTACGACGGCTACGCGTTGTACAACTGGAAGCGCTTCGGCAAGGATGGGCCGATTCGGCTCGGCAACATCGACACAATCCAAAACTTCGTTCACATGTACGACGAGCATTGGTTCATCCTGGTGCATGTGGAGATCGAGTCCATCGCGGCCGATATTTTGGCAGCGATCGCGGCGGTCAAGCGGAAGCTGGCGGAGGCAAAGGATGCCGATCTTTGCAAGGAACTGTGGTGTATCGAGGGCGCCGTGCGGCGCCAGGGGGAGGTGCTCAAACGGATTCCAGAGCATATGGACTCCAGTCTCTACTACAAGACCTTTCGGCCCTATATCCGTTTCTTCGAAAATGTGACCTATGAAGGCGTGGACTGCCCGCCCATTCAGTTTCGCGGCGAGACCGGCGCCCAGAGCAGCATCATGCCGACACTGATCGCCTTCATGAAGATTCCGCACCGGCGATCCGTTCTAACGGACCATCTGGACGACATGCGCAATTACATGCCTGCCAGGCACCGGGCGCTGATCAAAGAAGTCGAGACCATGCCGGACATCCGAAGCCCCAGGCGCAAGGAGCCCTATAACGCCGTCCTTCAAGCCATGGCGGCCTTCCGCCGGATCCATTACGGCTGGGCGGAAGAATACATCAATCGCTGGACCGACGATCCGAGAGGAACCGGCGGCACTCCGTATATGCAATGGTTGAAACAGATGCTGTCGGAGACCGAGGCCCACCGCCTCTGAGTATCTCGGTGGCGGTCATTGATGAGGTGGACGCTCGCGACGCTGTGGCCTCGTGTCTGAGGGGATTGGGTGTTGTGGCCCCATCTCGGACAGGAAGGTTTCAGATGGCCAGATGAGCCCTCTGCGTCGCCGCATGATCGAGGACATGACCGTGCGCAATCCGCAACTGCGCCCGCTGAACTTCGCCAAGTTCTTCGCACCTTTCGATCATAACTATCCGTTCCATCGCCACTCCGGGCCCATGGCATAGGATGTCACTCTCTGAAGTCTTACGTGATAGGTCCGTTTTAGCTGCTGAATTCACTTCAACATCCCCTTGGTGGTTAAAACGTTACCTCCTGACTTCGCGCGTGGCCTGACTGAAATTGCTCGACTGAATCATATCCCCCTCGTTTTCAAAATTGTCCCCGTCAAGGCTAGAAAAAGTGAATCGTCAGGAAACGCCTATGGCGTCGGCGTTTCTTGCGTGTTTCAGAATTCTTGAAATCGGCACGTCTGATTACGCCGTTGTATAATTCGCACAATATCAGTTTTTCCCCGCAATCGCTTGGAAGCTCGAAGGCGAAGGTGGATCTCCCGCAATAACGACTTATAAGGTCGCGACATGCGTTGCGTACGTGGGGCGTCATGAGGAGAACGAAATGACAGACGACGTTATTGTAAAGGACAGCAACGGCGCAAAACTTGCTGATGGCGACGCCGTGACGCTCATCAAGGATCTGAAGGTGAAAGGGACATCCGAGACGCTGAAGCGCGGGACCTTGGTCAAGAATATTCGCCTTACTGGCAACCCCGACGAAATCGAGTGCAGCACCAAGCAGGTGAAGGGACTTGTGCTCAGAACCGAATTCCTAAAAAAGGCATAGCCTTCAGCACTTCGAATGAGCGCTGCGCAAACCTTTTTCAGCTTCTCTCGAGTGAGCAACGGGCAATGCGACGAACCTAAAGCGCCAAGCTCAATTGGGGCTTCTCGTTCGTCTGGTCTTCGTCCAGCGACGACAATGACACACCGAGAAGCCGAATACCTTTTGCAATCGGAAAAAGGCATTCGAGAAGTTCGAGGCTTTGCCGTTCAAATTGGGCGCGCGTCGCGAAAGGCGCTACACCAGTCCGGCTTCGCGTGATCTGCTGGAAATCGGTATATTTGACCTTAAGTGTCACGAATTTTACGTGAGATCGGACCTAAAGCTCACAGTCGGTGGCATCTCGATGAAATGGTGGTCTCAATCGCTGGACGGCAAAGGTATATGTGGCGCGCTGTCGACAGCGAAGGTGAGGTTCTTGAGATCCTGGTCCAGCCCCAACGCGACAAGGCCGCGGCGTTGCGGCTGCTCCAGAAATTGCTTCGACGCCAGGGCTTCGTTCCGAAGGTTATCGTCACCGACAAACTGAGATCCTACGGAGCGGCGCTTCGCGAAATTGGCTTCTCGGGATTGCACGAGCAAGGACTGCGCGCCAACAATCGAGCGGAGAACTCGCATCAGCCGATCCGGCGCCGTGAGCGAAGGATGCAAGGCTTCAAATCAGCCAAATCGACTCAGCGCTTCGTTTCCGTTCATGCGGCCGTTTACAACATGTTCAACGTGCAACGGCATTTGATCAGCCGTCCGACGCATCGACAGTTTCGGACCGCAGCGCATAATTCTTGGAGCGATGCGACAGCTGCGGCTGCATGAATTGAGACCTCAGCGGTCAGGCTTCTTGTGGCCCGCTCGTTAACGTGTCAATGCCCATCGATGGCTTCGATTTTTCCAGCAAGCCTTTTCGGCAACAGGAGCAGCCAAAGGAGTCCCGATGAAGTGCTGGATTTGCGTTCAGTGCGGCCAGCAGTTCGCGGCGAGCGCGGCGCCGCCGCCGTCCTGCCCCATCTGCGAGGATGACCGGCAATGGCATTGTCACGTTGTCGAGCGATAGACGCGAACGATCTCGCTGACGATCTTGCTCATGCTGCAGCAACGGCCGCGCGCCACGTGTCCATGGCCGAGGCTCGAAAAGTTCGGTGCGTCCGTGCTGAAATGAGATGGCGTTGAACGTTGAACGTGTTGTAGGTAGTTTTACTGCGTCATAAATGCAATCGGGTTGCAGGTGGTCGGGGCGTCGACTGACAGCATGGACATCGCGCGAGGGATTTCGCGAGCGCGACGGTGAGGCGTTTTCTGATCGTCGCGATCGAGTTTTCGACGTGACGTTCGGGACGGATCGGCGGCGCCTCGGGATCGATAACCGTCGGGTAGGCGAGGCATCGTGCGCCGCCGGGAGGCTGAGGGGGGAATCGCGTCCCGTTCCGAGATCAAGAATCCGTAAGCGGCGATGCAGAGCGTGGCATGATGGTGAAAGCCACGCCAACCTCGACCTTCGTAATGGCTCAAGCCGAGTTCACCTTTGAGCTCTTCGTAATCACGTTCGATGCGCCGGCGCAGTTTGGCATAATCGACGAGTGTGGCGAGGGGCGTGTCCTCGGGCAAGGTCGAAAGCCAGTATTTTGTGGGAGCCGCCTCTCCCTTCGGCCATTCGACGAGCAGCCATTCGACCGGATGCGGTGTGGTTCGCTTGTAGTCCCGCGCGGCGAGGTGCACGCGAACGGCAGCGAAGCGGGAAGCAAGCGGCGCGTTCGATCCCTCCCGCCAGGTAACGCTACGCCATGCCTTTTTGCCTAAGCTCAGAGCCAAGTCTTTGACCGAGACAGGCTTGTGTTGGTCGTCGCGCTGCACGTTGCAAGGGCGCCGGCCGCGGCCACTCCACGGCTTGGGAGGCAAAGGCGCTTGACCTGGCGGCCACACGCTGGGCGTCGATTGGATGCCGACGACATAGGGCAGGTTCAGAGCACTGACACCGGCACGGAAGTCACTGTTTGCACCATAGCTAGCCCGCATCGGCCAAGACGATACCGGGGGCGACACCCTCCGCGTGGGCTGCGCGGATCTGATCGAGCGCAATCTGCGGCTTGGTTTTGAACCTGATATCCTTCGGCACATGCGTCTCTTTCCGCCGTGCCGCATCATTTGCCCATGTCTCCGGCAGATAGAGCCGGTAAGCGATCGGTAGGCTCGCTGAATGATTGGCGATCGACAACGTAACCGCGACTTGACAATTGTCCTGTTTGCCGAGCCGCCCACAATATTGTCGCGCGACGCCGACCGAATGCGTGCCCTTCTTCGTAAAACCGGTGTCATCGACGATCCAGGCTTCGATCCGCCCTTGTCGTTCGATGACAGGCAAAACCAGCTCGCGGATCTTTTGCAAAACCGCCTCGTCCGGCCAGGGCGCCTGGCCGACCAGATGTAAAAGCGATTGATGTTTGGCCGAAACCCGGGCCGGCGCCACGATCGCCGCCATCGGCTCGACGCTCTTGCGTTCGCCCGGCATCAGCAGGCCAACGCAATAATCATTTAAGGGCCCGGCGCGATCGGCGTGGCCGATGACTTCAACGAGAGCCTCGACATAGGACGCAAAACGCGCTTGGCTGGCTTGCCCAGAAAGATCCATATCAACGACCCTTTGTCGCTCAACGAATCACCAAATTACCAGATCAGCGACCAAAGCGAATCCCATCAAATTTCATGACTCAGTAGAAGTAGCTGCATGGACGGAAAGGAACCTCTGCGCCGAACCTCGGCTCTTGAAGCCCTGCATCTTGCGTTCCCGTCGTCGCGTTGGCTGATGCGAGTTCTCCGCCGATTGTTGCGCCACCGTCCGCGCTCATGACGATCTGAGATCCCGAGTTCACGAGCTGCAGCGCCGTAAGACCGTAGGTCATCGGTGACCATTTTGTCCGGTATCAATCCATACTTCTTCAGCAGCTTGCGCATCAATTTCAGCGCCGCATGCTTGTTTCGCCTGGTCTGGACCAGAACGTCCAGCACCTCACCCTCGGAATCCACGGCCCGCCATAGATAGACCAAGCGACCATCAATCTTGAGATAGACCTCGTCCAAATGCCAAGTAGTGTGGGGCCTTGGTCGACGTTTGCACAGATCCGCAGCGATCTTCGGTCCAAAGTGGTTGACCCAGCGGCGCGCGGTCTCATAGGACACGATGATCCCGCGCTCAGCCAACAGATCTTCCACGTCGCGGAAGCTCAGGGTGAACCGAAGATACAGCCAAATCGCCTGCTGGATGATCTCGGGCGGAAAGCGGTAGCCCTGTAATTTATCTTTGCCATGGTCAATGGCTACCGGTAGGACCGAGAGATCGCAAGCCCCGAACAACGTGACAAAGCCGCTCTGGGTGGTGTTGCTCGCGAATTTGATTGCGATGCTGTTCCAGGCCCTTTCAGCCAAGCTCGGCATCGTCACCGGACGAAACTTGGCAGAGATGTGCCGCGTGCACTTTCCGCGTCCGGTTGTCTGGGCGATGTGGGTCGTCAGCGAGGTCGCTGCCATGGCGACCGACCTAGCCGAGTTCCTCGGCAGTGCTATCGGGCTCTCGCTACTATTCCAAATGCCGCTGATCGCTGGGATGGCTGTCACGGCGATCGTGACTTACGGCATATTGATGTTCGAAGGATTCGGGTTCCGGCCGATCGAGCTGATCATCGGCAGCATGGTTAGCCTCATTGGCCTCTGCTACCTCGTCGAGATGTTCATCGCTCCGGTCGATTGGGTTTCGGCAGCAGTGCATACGGTCGTGCCGGAGATAGCCGATGCCGGCGCACTGTTGCTGGCCGTCGGCATTATCGGCGCAACGGTCATGCCGCACGCAATCTATCTGCATTCGGGGTTGACGCAGGCTCGGATGCCGGTCCGCAATGAGAACGAGCGGCGAAAAGTCCTGCGCTTCTCCAATCAAGAAGTCATCATCGCGCTCGCCTTCGCCGGCCTGGTGAATATGGCGATGGTGATGATGGCATCGAGCGCCTTCCATGCGGGCCACAGTGACGTGGCGGAGATCGAAACGGCTTATCAAACCTTGACGCCCCTGCTCGGTATCGGGGCTGCAGGCGTGTTCCTGCTGTCCCTCATAGCGTCGGGGGTGTCGAGTTCCACAGTCGGCACGATGGCCGGTCAAATGATTATGCAGGGCTTCGTCGGGTTCCGAATCCCGATCTGGGTCCGAAGGCTCGTAACCATGCTGCCGGCCTTTGTTGTGGTCGCACTTGGCGCCAACGCGACGAATGCGCTCGTCATCAGCCAAGTCGTGCTCAGCATTGCCCTCCCGCTTCCCATGATATCGCTTCTGATCTTCTCTCGACGAACCGACATCATGGGTCAGTTCGCTAATAGCCGGCTAACCCACATAGCAGCGTTGCTTGGGACGGCGTTGGTGCTGATGCTCAACATCTTCCTGATCCTGCAAACGCTCGGCGTGGCAATTCCGGGATTGTCGGCCTCATGAACATGTTGTCGCCGCGGCCGGGCCCGCGCGTACGAACAAACAGAGCGCGAAGGGAGCCAAGCAAATTTGGATTTTCCTTTTTTCCGAAATGGCCGCCGGACGCATGAAGTCACTCGGCCTATGAGCACGGCTTATTGAGTTCGACCCAGCCTATTGCGATGGCGTCGCTCGGCGCGCCTTCATGCACACGACATTGCTTTCGTGCCGGACAAAGGCCAGTCCGAACTTGCAGAAAAAGCGAGCTATAGGCTCCCATCATGCACTGGCCATGCAGCTGCAGGGAAGCGCTCCCGGACCGCCCCCCATGACCACGTTCGTAAAATGTGCGCACGTGGCTACAACTTGCTGACAGCCCGACATGCCGCGAATCATCATCAGGGTTTCGCGCTGGAGGATGACTGTTCATCCGTCGCTCAGTGGTTCATGGCCGGATTTCCGTGACGATGATGTCGGCGTTCAGGGCTTCGGCCGCGCTCATAGCCGTGCTCTCCAACCGGACACCACTGGATTTTCGGGCATGGATCGGGGTGGATGATTTTCGTCCGCATCGTCCGCATCGCCGAGTGGCTGGCGCGCCGCTGGCCCGCCCTTGAGGGGGCGTTCCACCGTCCCGTCGACGGCCGAAAACTCTATCGTGCTTTACCGATGGCCTCTGCCGTCCCATCAAACCGGTTCCCTGCTCCAGCGATTTTAATTCCCTGTTCCGTCGGGTAGGGAATTCTTCGGCCAACACGTTGATTTTACTGCGGCCAAGGTGATGAAATCCCCCGCGTTCAGCCCTCTTTTTTCAAAATTCCCTGTAAATTTCCCTGTTAGCAGGGAATTTTCCGTGGAGACCGGTTCGCTAACGACTGGGTCGTCAGCCAGTTACTAAGTAATTGAAATTACGTAGTTGTTTCCATTCGAGGCAGCTCTTGGCGTGAGTTGCCGGGTTTCGCGGCCGCCCGTTGAACAAAATTGCTTCCCTTTGTGACGAGGGATGGCGTCGCCGGCGGGGCAGGAGCCCAGCCTCGTGCGCCTCAAATCCATAACAACGACTTGCTGGCGACCTTTGAGGTCGGCCTCGCTGGCGTGCGAGCGTTGCACCGCTAGAGCGGCGGATATTCAGGTTGAATCGAAGGGATTCCGGTGAGGCGGGTTTTGTGATTCACTTTCATAAGGAGGTGAGTCGCGATGCCGAAAGCCTATTCGCTCGATCTGCGTGAACGTGTTGCCCGCTTTGTCGAGGCTGGCCAGTCACGCCATGCCGCCGCCGCACATTTTCAGGTGTCGGTATCCTTCGTCGTCAATCTGATGAAGACCTATTATTCGAGCGGACGGCTCGCGCCTAAGCCCGGTGGTGGGCGGCGACACGCCAAGCTCGATCCGCATCGGGCGTTTCTGCTGGCCTGTGTTGCCGAGAAGGACGATATCACCATGCCGGAGCTGGCGGCCGAACTGGCGGCTACCACGGGCACAAGGGCCGATCCTGCCTCGATCTCGCGCTGGCTCATTCGAAACGGCTACCGCTTCAAAAAAAACGCTGCTGGCCAGCGAACAAGATCGGCCCGACGTCCGGCAAGCGCGCGAGGAATGGACGGCCACACGGCAACCCTGGATGCGGCTTGAACCGCACAGACTGGTCTTCCTGGACGAGACCGGAACCACCACCAAGATGACCCGCCTGCGCGGCCGCTGCCTGAAGGGCCAACGGCTTCGCTCCAAAGTCCCGTTCGGCCATTGGAAAACACAGACCTTCGTCGCTGGCCTGCGCTGCCACGGCCTCACCGCGCCTTTCGTCGTCGATGCTCCGATGAACCGCCGCATCTTCGAGACCTATGTCGAAACCCAGCTCGCGCCGACCCTCGAAAAGGGCGATGTCGTCATCATGGACAATTTGTCAGCCCACAAAAGCCCGGCCGCCGAAAAGGCCATAAGAGCTAAGGGGGCATGGATCCTGTTCCTGCCGCCCTACAGCCCCGACCTCAATCCCATCGAAATGGCTTTTGCAAAACTCAAAGCCCATCTCCGTGCCAAGGCCATCAGGACCATCGACGCCCTCTGGCAGGCAATCGGCCAAATCTGCGACCTGTTCGAGCCCGCCGAATGTCAAAACTACTTCGCCGCCGCAGGATATGGATTCACTTGAGTGTCCGATGCTCTAGAGCGCTTCCCGATCAGATGGAATCATCTGATCGAAAAGGAATCGCTCAAGTTTAACGAGTTGGAGCATGTTCTGATCGAAAAAGTCGGTCAACTTTTTCGGAACATGCTCTAGGCAAAGGCCAGGAGCGATCCGCCGTAGAGAACCAACCCAATCACCAATGCTATTACACAATAGCCCATGATGTCCTTTATCCCGAGCCGCGCGAGCGCCAGAATCGGCAAGGCCCAGAATGGCTGAATCATGTTTGCCGTTTGTTCGCCCATTGCGGTCCCCATCGCCGTCATCGCGGGATCGGCATGCAGGTCGACCGCAGCCGGCACTATAAAAGGACCCTGGACTGCCCAGTGGCCGCCACCTGACGGCACGAACAGGCTGATGATATTCGATGAGATGAACGACCAAAAGGGTAAGGTGCGTTGCGTCGATAAATCCACGAAGCTCTGCGCGATCACCGCCGCCAATCCGGTTTGCGTCATGATCCCCATGATTCCGCCATACAGAGGAAACTGCAGAAGAATTGGACCGACGTTCCTTGCACCCGCATTGAAGGCATGCACGTAGCAGATCGGACGCCCATGAAAAATCAGGCCAAGCATAAATGCGATAAAGATAAAGCCATTGATATCGAGCGAGAATCCTTTCGTGGAGATGGTGCGATATTCGTAAAATGCACCCATCAGAACCAACAGCAGTGTGACGATCCTGGAATTCTCTAAAACAGTTGCGAACGTCTTCTTGCCTTTGTCAATCTCCTGCGCCTCGTCCTGGCGAATGAGGAGATCTGGGTCGATTTTTTTCATTTCCTTCTCGTCGGGACCCATGAAACAAAGAGCGATCGGGATCACGATGATCAGAAGAATGACCGGAACCAAATTATAATAGGTGAAGATCGTTCGGTCGAACCCGGCAATCGTACCTGTCACTTTTTCGATAATATTCAGCTCGCTGCCATGCGTGGCTGTCGCCAATGCGATTGAACTTGACAGGCCCGAGGCCCACACCATGAAGCCCATGTAAGCTGCGGCAACCAAGAAACCAAAATCGACATTACGCAGCCGCTTGCCGATTTCGCGAGCCACGATTGCGCCGGTGACGAGGCCGAAACCCCAATTCAACCACGATCCGATCGCAGCCGCGAGAAAGACTGTGATGGCGGCGCCTGCTTGCTCGGTCGGAATGCTCGCCAGTCTCAGCAACAACCACTTGATGACAGGCGCATTCGCGAGAGCCACGCCGGTTGCCAGGACGAGCGCCATCTGCAAAGCGAACGCAAGGATGCTCCAAAGGCCATTGTACCAAGCCTCGATGATCGTGACAGGATCGCTCTGCGTGAAGATCGCCGCTGCAATCACCGTGATAAAGGTCAATATGATCGCATAGAGAAATGGATCTGGGACGTAGCGGTCGGCGTAGCGAACACACGCCTGCGTAATTCGTCGCAACATAACCGGACCTATCGGTTGGCTTGCTCAAGACCCACGGACCCGACGAATCGGGTCAGCGGGAATTCGTATCCTGTATAACTCTGTGTAAAGCGTCCGCACAGGGGCGGCCGGCGCGCGCCGGAACTTCCCAATGATGTCCGGCACCTGCATGCCAGAAACAACGCATGATGACCGAGAAACTTTTGGCGGATATTGGCCTCTGGACGCAATCGAGCAACCGCCGTGGCCGCAGCCCTGCGGCCATGGCATCGGCCTTCGAAGCGGGCGCGGCGCGCTTGATCGCGCGGGCCAAGCTGGCGTTTCAACAGCCCTTTTTTTCTGCAGCCATGCGGACCCCATAGCGTAGTTGGGGCGATGTCGCGCTTGTACCGCGGTTATTCCTCGGTTATTCCTCGTCAACCTGCCGCCCGATCATGATCCTGATCCTTCCCGCCATGCCGGCCTTGAGCAAAAGGTCCGGATTGGGCGCACGGATGATGACGTCATAGGTCTGCTCGTGGTCCTCTGGCGATAGCCGAATTTGGGTTACCATGCCAGAGAATGGATGGTTCGAAAAAGCTTCGGCGGTGAACGTCGCTTTGTCACCGATCTTGACCTCGCCGATGTCCTTTGCGCCAATCCTCGCGTTGATGTCCGTGAGGGCAGACTCTGCGATGACGAAGAGCGGTGGCCCTTGAGAGTCCGCCGTGACCGACTGGCCCCTTTCGATGTTGCGGGAGACCACTGTTCCGTCGACCGGAGAAACGATGTCGGTAAAGCCGAGGTTGGCTTCGGCGGCATGCAGCGCCGCCTGAAGCTGGGTGACCCTGACTTCGGCGCGCCTTGTCTGCATCTCCGCTCTTTCAAGGGCTTTGCGCGACCTGGCAATTGCTTTCCGTGAAGGCTTCGCCAAAGCCTCGTGGCTCACCAAGTCCGCTTTCGCCTGAGCGGCGTTTTCCTTCTCGAGCCGGGCCTCGGCTGATGTTAGATCCGCCTTCTTTCGATCTACGACAATTTGATAGGAGTGCGGATCGATTTTCGCGCAGAGCTGGCCTGCCTTCACGTGCGTGTTGGCGTCGCAATAGAGCGCCTGGATCACGCCGGACACCCGCGAGCCGACCGGCGCGGTCGCCGCGGGACCGACGACGGCGCTCGCTGTCACAGTGCGGCCCATGGGCTCATTTTCGAGCTGCATCGGCATAGTCTGAGCCATGGGCGCCATGTTGTGGTTCAGATGCGCCATGATCCAGAGTGAACCGGTGAGGAGCAGCAGGACGATCAGGACCCCGAAGGCCAGCGCCATGACGTTGTTGATGTTGTCCGGACCGGTCGTGATGTGGAGAAAGAAGACGAGGTGAACGCCCATCTGCGCGATCGCGAGAACGACCAAAGCAACAGGAATGCTCGGACCCCAAATGAGCGTGGTGCCCGAGATGAAGAAGGACACGACGGTGAGCAGAATCGCGAGCCCGAGGCCCACCAAATAGCTCTTAACTCCCTCGGCGATCTCCGTTCCGCTGAGACGCTGGTCGCCTGGCGCCGTGTCCGATTGATGAAGGTCACTTGCCGGCTCGGAGGAGCTCATTGCGCCGCCCCCATCAAATACACCACTGTGAACAACGCAACCCAAACGATATCCAGAGCATGCCAGAATAGGCTGAAGCAGAGAATGCGCCGAAGAATGTCTGCCCGGTATCCCTTGGCGAACACTTGCGCCATCATCGTCAGCAGCCACAGCAGTCCGGCCGTGATGTGAAGGCCGTGGCATCCGACCAGTGTAAAGAAGGCCGAGAGGAATGCGCTCCGCGTCGGGCCCGCCCCGCGCGCGACCATGCCCGCGAATTCCCGGACCTCGATGCTCAGAAACGCGGCTCCAAGCAGGAAGGTCGCCGCCATCGCGCCATAGAACCAAGAGTCCCTGTGCGCCCGGGCACCGATGCTTGCGAGGCCGCAGGTGAAGCTTGAGACGAGAAGGCACGCCGTCTCGATCCCGACGTTGCGCAGATTGAACAGCTCCCGCCCGCTCGGTCCTCCTGCCGTCTCGCCGACCAGCACCGCGTAGGTGGCAAAGAAGGCGGAGAACATGATGATGTCGCTCAGCAGGAAAATCCAGAAGCCGTAGCCGGTGATGATGCGCTTCGATGCCAGCCCCCCGGCCGCGTGCCCCAGCGTGCGCTGGCTGTTCAACGACTCCAGGTCTTGGTTGCGGCCGGCGGCTGCGTCGAAGCTGGTCATGGCGCCCCCCGCCGTTGGGCGAGCGCCGCACTGCGCGCGGTTCGGTTGGCTCGATCCATACGCGCGACTGTTTCCACGGGAATGATGTACTCGTCCTTGTCCCGCCAGGCGAAGACGACGAAGGTCGTATATGCGCCAAAAGCGGCGAGGGCGACGATCCACCATATGTGCCAGATCAGCGCGAAACCCATGACGGTGGCGAAGAAGGCACAGATGAAGCCGGTTGGGCTGTTCCTTGGCATCTCGATCTCCGTGTAAGTGGGCTCCTCGCCGAGCCTCGCCTGCTGGAGTGCACGCTGCTTTATGCCCCAATAGCCATCTTCGTTCTCGACGTGGGGAAGCACCGCGAAGTTGAAGGCTGGCGGAGGGGACGAGGTCGCCCATTCGAGAGATCGCCCATTCCAAGGATCGCCGGTCTCGTCACGAAGCTCCTCACGACGACGAATGCTGACGACGAGCTGGGCGATCTGCAAGATTATCCCTAGCAGGATGATCGCCGCGCCGCCGGCCGCGACGATCAACCACGGATGCCAAGCCGGGACATCATAGTGCTGCATCCGACGGGTCATTCCCATGAGGCCGAGCACATAGAGCGGCATGAAGGCGATGTAGAAGCCTGTGATCCAGCACCAAAACGAAGCCTTGCCCAATCCTTCGTGCAAGCGGAAGCCGAAAGCCTTGGGGAACCAATAGGTATAGCCGGCGAAAGCGCCGAAGAGTACGCCGCCGATGATGACATTGTGGAAATGGGCTACGAGGAAAAGGCTGTTGTGCAGCAGGAAGTCCGCCGGTGGCACCGCCAGCAGCACGCCCGGTCATTCCGCCGATCACGAAGGTGACGATGAAGCCGATCGACCACAACATGGGCGTGGAATAGACGATCCGCCCGCCATACATCGTGAACAGCCAATTGAAGACCTTCACGCCGGTGGGCACCGCGATGATCATCGTCGCGATGCCGAAGATCGCGTTGACGTCGGCGCCGGCGCCCATCGTGAAGAAATGGTGCAGCCAGACCATGAAGGAGAGGACGCAGATGACCATCGTCGCGGCGACCATCGAGCGGTAGCCGAACAGCGGCTTGCCGGAGAAGGTCGGAGACGACTTCCGAGAACACGCCGAACGCCGGCAGGATGAGGATGTAAACCTCCGGATGTCCCCACGCCCAGATGAGGTTCATGAACATCATCACGTTGCCGCCGGCTTCATTGGTGAAGAAAGTGAAAGCCGAGGTAGCGGTCCAGCAGCAGCATGGCCAAGGTCGCGGTCAGGATGGGGAAGGCGGCGACGATCAGCAGGCTGGAGGCGAGCGTCGTCCAGCAAAACATCGGCATGCGCATATAGGTCATGCCGGGCGCGTGAAGCTTGAGGATGGTGGTGACGAAATTGACGCCGGTCAGCAAGGTGCCCACGCCGGAAATCTGCGAGCGCCCACAGGTAATAATCGACGCCGACCCCGGGCGAATAGGTCAGACTCGGAGAGCGGCGGATACGGCAGCCAGCCGGTGCGCGCGAACTCGCCGACCACCAGCGAGACATTGACCAGCAGCGCGCCGGTGGCGGTCAGCCAGAAGCTGACCGAGTTGAGCGTCGGGAATGCGACGTCGCGGACGCCGAGCTGCAGCGGCACGACGAAGTTCATCAGCCCGATCACGAAGGGCATCGCCACGAAGAAGATCATCAGCGTGCCGTGCGCCGAGAAGATCTGATCGTAATGCTCGGGCGGCAGGTAGCCCGGGGCGTGGAAGGCGAGCGCCTGCTGCGACCGCATCATGATCGCGTCGGATAAAGCCGCGCAGCAGCATGACCATGGCGAGGACGATGTACATGACCCCGATCCGCTTGTGGTCGACGCTGGTGATCCACTCCCGCCAGAGGTAGGGCAGCCATCCCTTCAGCGTCGACCCAGGCGAGGACGCCGACGATCACAAGTCCGACGAGCCCGCGGCGACCAGCGGGATCGGCTGATCGAGCGGAATGGCGGCCCAGCTGAGCTTGCCCAACATGCTATTTCTCCGTCCGCGGGGATACGCCCGGATTGGGTCGGCCGACCGTGGGCCGGGTCCAGGCGGCAGCTTCTGCGTGACGACCTTTTGAAACAGATCCGGATCGACCGCACCGAAGGTGAACGGAGCGATCTTCATGCTCTGCTTGGCGAAGGCTCGTGTAGCTCCGCGGATCGAGAGTTGGCCCGGTGTTGCGGGTCGCCTCGATCCAGGCGGCGAACCCTTCCGCCGGCACCGCCTGCACGTCGAAATGCATGTCCGAGAAGCCGTCGCCGCTGTAGTGGCTCGACAGGCCGCGGAAGGTGCCGGGCGTGTCCGCCTGCAGGTTCAGCTGCGTCGTCATGCCGTTCATCGTGTAGATCATGCTGCCGAGCTGCGGTACGAAGAAGGCATTCATCACGCTCGCCGACGTCAGCGTGAAGTGGACCGGCACGCCGGCGGGAATCACGAGGCGGTTCACGCTGGCGACACCCTGGCTCGGGGTAGATGAAGAGCCATTTCCAATCGAGCGACACGACCTGGACCTCGAGCGGTGGGCGTCTTCCGATGGCAACGGCCTTGCGGGATCGAGGTCATGCGAGCCGATCCAGGCCACGCCTCCGAGGAGCATGATCGCCAGCAGCGGGATGCTCCAGACGATGAGCTCGATGCGGCCGGAATAGACCCAATCGGGCAGATAGCGCGCCCTCGTGTTGGAGGCCCGAAACCACCAGGCGAAGGCGAGGGTCGCGGCGATCGTCGGGACCACGATGGCCAGCATGATGGCGAGCAAGTCGATCAGGATCGTCTTCTCGGCAATCCCGACGACGCCTTGCGGGTCGAGGACGGCCGGCTGACATGCCGTCAGCGCAATCGGGGCCAAGAAAACGAGGCAGCGTGCAACCGGCGCGTTCACCCAATGAAATCGCCGCAAAGGTTCTGATGTGCCTGGCCGTCCTTCCGATTTTCCATATGAATCGGTCCATGACGGGAACCCCAACCGTGGTTGCTGCGGCTGGCTTTGCGTCTTCACGGCCGTTCTTTCCACAACGTTGGATTTTGAGCGGACAGCTACTCATCGCAGCCTAGCGAGGATGAAGTTGCCGCGTCCTAAGGCTTTTGGCAATGCCAAATCCGCGAAATGGGGGAACTAAGCACGCAATCTATTCGGCAAGCCCGCGGTGATATCCGATCGTCTTGCAGGCCGAGGATTCCCTATCCCGCGTTCCGGTCTTGCGGCGGTTTGATCAGCAGGATTTTGTAGGGAATGTCGAAGAAGCTGGGTACCGCGCATCTTTTAGCTTTACTGCCGCGCAAAAGGATTTCGGGAATCCAGGCCGATCCCAAGCCCGCCTTGACCTGGGCGAGCAGGGCTTCCGCCGAGGCGCTCTCGCAAACCGGCGAGTCCTGAATCTGGATGTGATGCTTATCCAGCATCGCGGCGATTTGCATGCCATAGGTCGTACCGGGGGTATAGACCATCACGGAGCCGCTTAACTTATTCTTGGCTAAAGCCACCGGGCGTTTTTGCATTTGAGCCGCCACCAGCATCAAACGATCCTGGCCGATCTCCTCAATTTGTAGGCCAATCAAAGTCTCTTCATCGCCGAAATGCGGGATCAAGCTCATATCGGCATGCTTGCGCTTGACCGCTTCGAGACAGCCCGCGATCGAGGCGACGATCAGCGAATAATTTTCCAATTTATTTTCGACCAGCCACGGCGGAAGGAATGTGGCGGCCAACGTATTGGTCGTGTAAATGCGGAGGGTCTTTTTGAAATGGCTCGACGCATTCAACACGGCGCGGCGGGCGTCGAAAATGTCTTCGCGTAGACGATGGGCGCGCGCGAGAAATTCCTCTCCGGCAGGTGTGAGGCTTATCAGGACGCGACTCCCGGTAAAACAGGGGCGCACCCAACCATTCTTCCAGCCTCTGCACACGACGACTATAGGCGGATTGCGTGGTGCAACGTGCCTCCGCCGCGCGGGTAAAATTCCGCGTATGGCAAAGAGCAAGAAAATCATCTATCCACAGAAGCTCCATGATGCATAAAATGCATCAAACAATCGGAAATGGAAATTTGATTCTTGGGGAGGGTGGGATTTATATGCAGGAAGCTGACTTGGCAGGGCATGACAATGGATTTTGGTAAGGACGCCGTAAACTTGACCAGAGGCCAAGACGCGTCTTTAAGCCGGCTACCTCAAAACGTTCGTTTCCTCGGCGAAGTGCCGACGGAAATAGACTATGCGCCTCAACCGCCCCATGGCATGTACGAATTCGAGGTCGTGACGGGGAATGCGGCCTATCGAGAAGGTGAGCGTTTTTATTTAACGCCGGCCCAAGCGCAACGCGCTTATTTCCTTGGTAAATCTGCCGGGGCAGGCCAATTCGGCAATTCATGACTGACACAGGTGGCCGTGGTTCATCCATGGCGTTCCTGGATCCCCGCGACCCAAGTGTCTGTGACAGTGAGATTTGGGTCGAAGGCGACAAGGTCGGCACGATAATTTTTGCGAATCGCACCGAGCCTACCGTCAAGGCCGAGGAACCGGGCTGGTGTCCGCGACGCCATGACCAGGGCATCCTCCAGGCTCACCCGCATTAAGGTCACGGCACCGCGCACCGCACCCATCATGTCAAGGTGCGCGCCTGCCAGCGTTCCATCTTCGGTGGCAAGCCTTGTGCCTTCAAGTTTGATGGCATGGCCGAATAGATCAAAGCCAGCTCCGTGAGCCCCAACCGTCGGCATGGCATCGGTAACAAGCATCAAGCGATCGCGGCCGGCGGCCCGGAAAGCGATACGCATCATCGCTGGATCGACATGGTAACCATCGCAGATCAGGCCGAGGGTGAACCGAGCCTCATCGAGGGCTGCTCCGACCGCTCCGGGCGCTCGCGCTTGCATCTGGGACATGGCATTGAAGAGATGCGTGATGCCGCTCAGGCCTTCGTCGCCCGCGCGCCTGATGATTGAACTCGTCTGCGTCGGTGTGGCCGGCGCAGATCCGTAGCCCGCAGGCGGCCAGATCGGCAATGAAGCCATCAGGTACGCATTCTGGCGCGAGCGTGACAATCGAACGGCCGAAGCTGCCGAACCGATGCAGCAGAGAGATGTCCTCTGGCGTGGGCGATCTGATTCGCTCGCTCGGATGGACACCTTTCCGCCTCGGGTTGAGGAATGGGCCTTCCAGATGAAATCCGAGCACCCCTGGGATTTCCAGGGCGGCTTCGGCGATGCCGGCCAGACGCTCCATCGTCTCGCGCCGATCCGTGATCAAAGTCGGTAGCAGACCGGTTGTCCCAAATCGACGGTGCGCCGCAACGATGGTCTTGATCCCGGCGAGGGTCGGCTCGTCGTTCAACAAGACGCCGCCACCGCCATTGACTTGCACATCGATGAAGCCGGGAGCGAGCACTGAGCCGGCACCGAGATCGATCATGGTGCTATCCCGTGGAGCCCCGCCTTGCGATACCACCTCGACAATCCACCCGCCGTGGACCAGCACCGCGCAGCCGGTCAACATGCGCTCACCGTCGAAGACAGCGTCAGCCAAGAGGCATTGCAGAGGTTCAGGTGTCTGGTGGGGAGTGTGAGTTGCCACGTCGCCTGTTCTCTCATGGCGTAAAAAGGAGACCGCTTGCTCTTGGTCACGCTGGCCTTCGATAGGCCGATATGATACCATTTGTGGCGCTATCTGTGATGGAAGATTCGCTGCCATACGACATTGGTTCGCCGCGCATCAGTGATGGCCTATCAGCGTGCATCCGTCGGCCGGGTTCTGGTGCGCCTCGCGGCTGAAGGTGAGGATGTTGCTAATCCCTGAGTGTCACCTCGATCGCGGTTATGAGAGGCTGGACCGCAAAAGCGTGCGATTCGACGTCGACCCCGTCTGCCTGAGGAGTTGAGCCAATGAGCGGCGCGCCGGCTCTGTTCCTCGGCGTCGACGGTGGTGGCACCGGCTGCCGCGCCCGCATCGAAGATACGTCCGGCGCGGTGCTCGGCCTCGGGCAATCGGGCCCAGCGACAACCCGTCTTGGCATCTCCAAGGCCTGGGACGCGATCCGCGCGGCCTTCACCATGGCGATCGCCGATGCTGGGCTCGGGCCGCCCGACATCTCGCGCATCCATGCTGCGGTCGGTCTTGCGGGGATTCGGCGCAAAGGCATCCAGGAGCAATTTGCGGAACTCGCGCATCCCTTTGCCTCGCTGCGCTTCGCGAGTGATTGCCTGATCGCCTGTCTTGGCGCTCACGGCGGCAAGGACGGCGGTATTGTTATTGTCGGCACAGGCAGCATCGGGATCGCGCACGTCAAGGGCAGCAATTTGTCTGTCGGCGGCTATGGCTTCCCGATCTCGGACGAAGGGAGTGGCGCCGATCTCGGACTGCGCGCGATGAGACGGGCCATGCGCGCGCTCGATGGGCGCGCCGAAGCGAGCCCATTGACAGACGAAATTCTCGAGCGTTTCCATGGCGACCCGTTCGAGGCCGTCGCGTGGATGGATCAAGCCACCTCGACCGATTACGCCAGCTTTGCGCCGCTTATAATGCGCCATGCGGATCAGGGCGATCCCGTGGGACGACAAATTGCGGAAGCAGGCGCGGCAGAGATTGGCGAACTGGTCAGTGCGCTCGTCGAAAGAGGGACGCCGCGCGTTGCACTGATCGGTGGTTTAGCGAGCGCCATTGAGGCTTGGCTCGCGCCCGCCGTGCGCCGTTGTCTAAGTCCGCCAGAACGCGATGCGATTTCTGGTGCTATAATTCTCGCACGCGAAGACGAAGGATCCTGACCGCGGCCGCCTTGGTCGAATTGCAGCGCTTGGGAGCGTGAACCTGGCAGGAGTGAAGTCTCCTTAAATTGAATTGTATTGTAAGCGGTATCGAAGACATTAGATTGATAGTGCAAGATTGGCGTCAAATTCGCCGAAGAGGTGTGATGGCAACAGAGCACGTGAGTTCCCGCTTCATCGACCTTGATGAATGGAGCCCCGCCGAGGTGGTCGAGGCCATGTGGGAAGGGCACATGGCTGCGGTTGCTTCGGTGCGCCCAGCGATCGGGGCCATCGCGGCGGCGGTGGAGGCGGCGGTGGCTGCGCTTGGCGAAACAGGACGTCTCGTCTATTTCGGCGCGGGGACGTCCGGGCGGATTGCGATCCAGGATGGCGCGGAATTAACGCCGACATTTGGTTGGCCGCGCGAACGGCTTGTGTTCGGCATGGCTGGGGGAGATGCGGCCCTGATCTGCACCGCGGAGGGGGCCGAGGATGATACTGCGGATGCCATTCGCCTCGTCGACTGTAACGACATCGGCCCAAGCGACGTCGTCATTGGCGTTGCCGCGAGCGGAACAACATCCTTCACCGTTGCCGCAACTCAGCGCGCCAGCAAGCGCGGCGCGGTCACGATCGGTATTGCGAACAATCCTGGCACTCCGCTGCTCGCTGCGGCGCGTCATCCGATCCTCATTGCCACAGGAAGTGAGTTGATCGCCGGATCAACCCGCATGAAGGCGGGGACGGCTCAGAAGGTCGTGCTCAATCTGTTGTCGACCGGAATTATGGTCCGCCTTGGCCGTGTCTATCGCGGTATGATGGTTGATATGCATACGTCTAACGCAAAGCTGCGGCGCCGCGCCGAGCTGATGGTGACTCGCATCGCTGGGTGCGATTCCGCGATAGCAACAAAGGCGCTTGCACGTGCGGGCGGCGACATCAAATTGGCCGCGCTCATTGTCCTCGGTCTTTCCGAAGAGGAGGCTGCGGCGCTGCTCGCCAAGAATCGGGGTAGCTTGCGCCTGGCTTTGGCCGAGATGACCGACGAAGGCGTTTCGTGACGCTCGATACAGACGATGCGTCGGTTTCAATTCGGTCCCCTCATACGGGATGGACTGCCCAAGGTCTTCGGCCTTACTCAAGGAACCAATAGTTTATGCCATACAAGGGTGAGAATCCTTTGAACGCGAGCAGTGCCATGGCCCGCGAAACCGGCGAGGCTTCCGAGGTGGTGGCACGCCTGCTTGCCGACCCTGGCGTGTGGCGCCCGATCGTTGCTGCGATCCAAAGGCATAATCCCGCGCTCGCCGTGGTCTGCGGCCGGGGCAGCTCGGGTCACGTGGGTGTGTTTCTACGCTATCTGATCGAGACCCGTCTTGGCATCCCGGTCTCCGCAACGGCGCCGTCGATCGTCACCAGCTTCAAGCGCACCTTGGCATTGCGGGGGGCGCTGTTTATTGTCGTCTCGCAATCGGGTCGCAGCCCCGATCTCATTGCCGCGACCGCCGACGCGCGGTCCTCCGGTGCGCTGACAGTGGCGCTCATCAATGATGCCGAATCCCCGGTCGCTCGGGCTGCCGAATTCAGTTTGCCCATCGGTGCGGGGCCAGAAATCTCCATCGCCGCCACCAAGAGCGTCATTGCCTCAATGGCCGCCGCGGCCTTACTCATCGCCGAACTCAGCGGCGACAAAAACCTGGCAGGCGCCGTTGCGCGGTTGCCAGAGCGAACTCTCGAAAGCGCTGGCGCTCGATTGGTGCGAATGTGCCGATGATCTTGCAAAGGCGCGCGCGGTCTTTGTCGCAGCTCGTGGCTTCGGTCTGGCGCCGGCCCGCGAAATTGCGTTGAAGATGGCAGAGATCTTGCGCCTTCCCGCGCTTTCCTACAGCGCAGCTGAGCTCATGCATGGACCGCGCGCCGCGATCGGCCACGACACGCCCGTGCTTGTTCTGCGTCTCGCGGATCAGACCGCCAGCATGATCGACACGCTCGTTGCGACGTTGCGTACAAGCGGCCAGGCGGTGCATTTGTGTGGCGGTCCGGCGACGAGTTTGCCATGGATCGGCGACGATCACGCGGTGACCGATGCCATTACCTTGCTGGCGCCGGCCTATCGGCTGATCGAAGCGACGGCGCGCCGCTTCGATTTCGATCCAGACCGGCCGCCTCACCTTACCAAGGTGACCGAGACGGTGTGAGAGCCGCCAACCGAACAGAGCTGCAATCGACTCCGGTTGAGATGGAGCCGTAGGGGGTTGGGCGCGGTGCCGCGCTGGGTCGTGAGAAAATCCGCCAGCGATCATGTCGGAAAAGGCCGCTTCGGTGTGACCGGAAAGTCACGCGCGCAAAACTTTGCAGCAAACCTCCTTGAAATCGCTGGAAACTTCCTCTTGGTAGGTTACCAATGATTGGGCTCGGGTGCCCGTTCGATAGGTCACGCCGATGAGCGCCACCTGTCGGGATCAAGCTTGATCGCGACCAAGACCGAGAGAATTGCGATGAAGAACGCCTTTGTCTGCCTTGCATTGTGCGGAGCTTTGGCAGTCCAACTTTGCAGTCTTGCATCGGCCGAGGAGGGACAGGACGAAAAACTCATTCGCCAACTTCTTGTCCAGGCCTTTGACAAACCGGATGCGCCCTTGATGGTTGATCCGATCGTCTCTCAAGACGACGCCGCTATCGCCGATTGGACCCAGAACGAGCTCGGTGGACGTGCGTTGCTGCGCAGAAAGGGAGAAAGCTGGGAAATCATTCTCTGCGCCGGCGATGCCATCAAGGAACCCGCCGCCCTCGAAAAAACCGGCATCGAAAAGACGAAGGCGGAAGCGCTCGCAGCCAAGCTCTCTCTGGCGGAGCAGACAATTTCTCCCTCGCGCTTAGCGTTGTTTTCGCGTTTCGATGGGGTGGTTATGATGGGTCCAAACGGCGACTCTCCTTCGGATCGCCATCACGGCGTCGGTCCATGAAAATTCTCGACGCGACCCACTTCAGTTTCTTGGAGGTCTCGGCCTGTTCGGCACGAAAGCAAGGGTCGCGCTCCGCCTGTCTTCGTCCATCGAGCGAACTTAAGGTCTTCCTGTCATGAGTGTGTTTCGTGCACGCTCTGTGGCTTGGCGTGCCGCGCTCGGCGCCGTCACGCTTTATGCACTCCTACTTCAATCTCTCGTCGCGGGGCGTGTCGCTTACGCCGACCCGGCGACGTCGAGCGAAATGATTTGTGTGCGAGGTGAGGCTTCTTCACCGGCAGGCGACCCGGACCGGCATCGGCGTCATGCGACGTGCTGCCTATTGGCTTGCGCGGCAGCCGCGCGCGCGCTGGTCGCACCGAACTTCTCGTTCACGGCCTCGCTGGCACGGCAAGTCTCCGTCGTGGCTTGGACTGCGACACGATCGATGAGAGTGGTCTCCCCATTCAAACCTCATTTCTCTGCGCGCGGCCCACCCCCGATTTTCTGATCGTATTGGGGTGAGGGCAAGGCCCTGCTGAGAATCGTCGTCAGCGGTTCTACCCCCCATAACCGAAGAACAATCCGTCACGCTTTTGCGGCCGCGCGCGGCCCAGGTTTTCAAAGGATTATGACATGTCATCCGCCAAATCATTGGGCGGCGCACTCGCGCTCGCCCTGACCCTGGCCTGTTCCGGCGCTCGCGCGCAACAAGCCAGTCCGACAGAGTCCAGCGGCAATGTGGCGCTTCCAACAGTTGACGTTCTCGCAACCAGTTCGGCGGGATCTCTCACCGTGCCCTCGGTCGCGGAGCAAAAACAGCAGATCGATCAAACGGTGGGATCGGTTGACTTCGTCGATGCCAACACGCCGGAAATTCAGACCCGCCATGTCGAGGATCTTCGCGATGCTTTAAAGGATGTCCCCGGCGTCTATGTCGAGACCCGCTATGGGCAGGAAGTCCGCCTGTCGATTCGAGGGTCCGGTCTGACCCGCTTTTTCCATCTCCGTGGCATTGAGCTGCTTCAAGACGGCATTCCCGTCAACCTCGCCGACGGCAGCGGCGACTTTGATCAAATCGACCCGCTCTATTTCCGCTCGATCGAGGTTTTCAAAGGTGGCAATGCTCTGATTTTCGGCACATCGACTCTCGGCGGAGCGATCAATTTCGTTTCTCCCACGGCCTATACGGCACTCGCACCCAATCTTATTCTGATTGACGGGGGCAGTTTCGGCTCGATCCGCGGTCAAGTGCAGGTTTCACGGGTGATCGGTGATTTCGACTTCCTGATCAATGGCACATTTAGCCATTCGGACGGATATCGTCAGCACTCGCAATCCGATCTTGAACAGATCAACGGCAATATCGGCTATCGTTTCGCGCCCTGGGTGGAAACACGCTTTTATTTCGGGGTCTATAGCGCACAGCAAAAAATACCCGGTCTGCTGGATTTTAATACAGCGGTGAACAACCCCACAACCGCGAGCGTGTCCGCGGCCTTTCCCGGTTTTGGCGGAAATCAGGCGCGCAACATTCTGGACGAGCGCATCGCCAACAAAACAACCATGCTCACCGATTTTGGTCGCATCGACGTCGATTCATGGTTCATTCACAACAATCTCTATCATCCCATCTTTCTGGTTCTCGATCAGGACGGCTACACTTGGGGCGTCGAGCCACGGCTCACGAGCAAACTAAGTCTCGGTGGCTTTCGAGACGACCTCATCGTCGGCGCGCGATTCTTCGGCGGCCGGCAAGCGGATCATCGCTTCGTCAACTTCGATGGATTGGAAACGATCCCGGTTTTGAATGCGCGGCAAGTCGCCCTTAATCTCGAAGCCTTCGGCGAAAATCGCTTCTTTATCACGCCGCAGGTCGCGCTCATGGCCGGCGCGAAGGTCTTCAGCGATAGCCGAAGGTATTTTGACCTTGGTGGGCTCGCCGCCAATCCAATCTCCAGTTTCGACCAGAAAACCTATAATGGCGTCAATCCTAAAGCCGGTGTGATCTGGTATCCGCTCCCCGACATCCAAGTCTTTGCTGACATTGCGCGAAGCCAAGACGTGCCGGATTTTTCGGATCTCACCCAGACATTCAGTCCTCTCACGCCGACCTTCGTGCCGCTTTCCGCCCAAAAGGCCTGGACGGGTGAAATAGGCACGCGCGGGCGGTGGGACAGATTCTGGGACTTTACCGCCTATCGCTCGGACATCCATGACGAGCTTTTGCAATTCACGGTCAATCAAAGCATTCCGGCCAACACATTCAACGCTCCGCACACGCTTCACCAGGGAATTGAATTCGCTGCAGGGGTCGAAGTTTGGCGGGATATCTCCGGTCCGGCCGCCGGGGATGCGTTGACGCTGTCCCAGGTGTGGACCTGGAACAACTTCTCGTTTGTCAACGACCCCCAATTCGGAAACAACCAGCTGGCTGGCGCTCCAGTGCATGTGCTGCGAACGACGCTGGCCTATCGGCGATTGGACGGACTCTATGTCGCGCCATCGCTGGACTGGGTTCCGGTTGGCGCCTTCGCCGATTATGCGAATACGGTGCGGACGCCCGGCTATGTGCTGCTTGGGCTCCAGGCCGGCATCACCTTGCCGGCTGGCGTTTCACTCTATCTCGATGCGCGCGATCTGACCAACCAGCACTATATCAGCGACGTCGCCACCGTCATCAACGCAAGCGTTCCAGCCAGCCAGCAAATCTATTTTCCAGGCAATGGACGGGCGATCTACGCGGGCATGCGCTACAAATTCTAAGGCTCATGGCGACAATGCCGCGTGTTTGGACGAAGGCATAGCTAAGGACAAAAAGAAAGCATGATCGATTCAATTCGATCATGCTTAGGAGTTTGAGAGCTGCAGTCTGTCCACAAATCCCTCAATGGCCGCTCCAACGACTTCGGGCTGATCGATCATTACGAAATGGCGCGCATTGCGAATGAGAAGGATCGATACGTGTGGAGCGTTCGAAAGCAGCCCAGCATAGAAGGCTCTGGTTTCCGCTTCGGACCGGCCGATTAGATAGGAGTTGAGCGCAACGATCGACAGGAACGGCACGCTTATCTTGCCGAGTTCAGGACGCAGATCGGCGGGCAGCATCTCCATAATATATTGGACAATTGCCGCCGGATCGCTGCGGGCGGCGTGGGCGGCGATCTCCCGCGCTTGGACAGGATCGTTCATTCTTGCCGCAAAGAACTTTTCCAGGGCGGCACGAAAAGCTTCACCCTCCATGCTGGGCGAAAATTGCTTGGCGAGGCCTTCCGCCGCAGTGCGTCGAGCCTCGGCACTCATCTCCACAAGCGGAGGAAAAACAGGAAAGCCTTCAACAGTCACGAGGCCTCCGACAAGCGCGCTATGCTCGATCGCGAGCCGAAGCCCAATGAACCCGCCGAGGCTATGGCCGACAAGCAAAGGCTTTTTAAATCCGTTCCCGGAGATGAGGCGAGCAATATCGGCGACCGCTTTGTCGATTATTGGCGGCGTCGTCGTGGCGCGACCATCGAAGCCGGCAAGAGTCAGGACGTAAACCGCATGGGTGGGCGCCAAGCGTCGAATCATGTCGGTCCAAATCCACGGGCCGCCGGCAAGCCCCGGAATGAAAAGGATCGGCACCCCGGCCTCGCCATGTTTTTCCGCCTTAAGGATTCCCACCTCGAGAATGGAGTCGGGCTGGGGATGGCTCTGCACCATCGCGTCCGGCAGCGGATCGACTTTGCCCTTGCCGCCTGTTGCAAACAGAGCCATAGGGGCGCCCAGCGCGAGGGCGCGGCGGTTCAACAGCATGGACAACCTCCTGCCAGCGCGTATTCTGTTGGTTGGTAACCTACTAAGTGACTTTGAGCAAGCCGCGCTGGAGCCAGCGGAAGCGACCTTGGTTTGGCTGGCTTTTCTCGTTAGGAGATGATGCCAACTCATTTGGAGCCATCATTGTGAAGGGCGGTTTACGAGAACGGATCTTGGATACCGCGCTTGATATCGTCGAGGCGGAAGGGATCAAGTCTCTCACTCAGCCTCGCATCGCGAAGGCTTTGGGACTGCGTCAGTCGCATCTGACCTATTATTTTCCGCGCAAAGCGGACTTGGTGGTCGCAATGCTCCAACATGCCCATGATCGCGCTTCGAGTGCCATAGGGCCCCAGGGCGGGGCCATGGATTTCGATGCCGTCATGGGAACACTCAAGGAGCTGATGTTTGACCCGCACCGGATGTCCTTCTTTCTTGGGATCGTTTTGGAAGCGACCGAGGAGCCCGATTTGCAGAGCATCGTCGCCACGCATATGCGCGGTCTGATTGAAATGATTGCTCCCATATTCGGTCGTGACGCCGATGATCCGCAAGTGATTGCTTTTATCGATCTGCTGCGAGGGATCGGAATGCGGATGCTGCTCGAACCCGATCTGGCACGGGCGGGACCGCCAGATCTAAGGAAACTTGCGGCGACCTTCGGTTTGGATCGGCTTGAGGCGAGCCGCAAGCGCAAATAAGCGTTTCAGGGCCGGCATCCATGTGAGCCTAATCGGCAAAAGCGGACGGCGTGGCGGCAAATGCCGGATCCATCCGGCGGTCCCAAAGGCGCACGCCGCCGGTAATTCCGGCACTATTCGAAACGATTTTCACACCGGCCGGCAAAGGACAATCAATCAGCTTGGCATTGCCGCCGCCGATATAAAGTACGTCAAAAAGGACCACGGTTTCAAGGATGCCGATAATTTCGTGAACTCGTTTGCTCCAGCGTCGGCGGCCGACCGAATCAAGCGCGGCCTGGCCGACAAAATCGTCGTAGGTTTTATGCTTGCGTATGGGCTGCTGGCTGAGTTCCAGATGCGGGGCAATCTGCCCGTCCTGAAACAGCGCAAAACCCATTCCGGTGCCCATCGTCAATACGCATTCGAGGCCTCGTCCGGAGATGACACCGAGTCCCTGGATGCTGGCATCGTTGAGCACGCGAACGGGTCTGAGCAGGTTTTCAGCCATGACCGCGCCAAGTCCGAAACCATGCCACTCCTGAGTGCCAAGATTGGGCGCTGTCAACACGGAATTGCTTCGCACGACGCCCGGAAATCCAATCGATACGCGATCAAAAGGACCGAGCTGTTTTGAGAGTTCACTCAACGCCGCAATAACCGCCCTGGGCGTCGCAGGGTTGGGTGTCTTTACCCGGACCGCATCGGTGGACATGAGCCCGGACGGCTTGAGAACGGAAGCCTTGAGGTGGCTCCCGCCGATGTCGATCGCGAGGGTCAAGGGCGTTGCCGGATCGGCAATATCAATTGCATGCGCCATGGGACGCTTTCCTTGCTCCGACGGTTCTACGGGGACTTGATCGGGGACGAACGGCGCATGAGCTCCGCCGCTTTGACGCCGACTTCGCAGCGTTCGACGACACTCGTGTCCCCCCTGAGCACTTCGAAATCGGTCTGCTCGCCTTCGCGCCAGAAGCGGATATCCAATTTGTGAGAGCCAATCCGAAGATCGCGAATCGTGATGTCCGGTAGCCAGGCGGGCAGCAGCGGATCCACATAGAGTTTGTTGCGGGGCGCGTCGGGAAGAAACCCCAGCATGGCCTGGGTCAGCATGAAGATCGATCCCGCCGCCCAGGCTTGCGGTACATTGGCGCCGATATATTGCACGGGAAACGTAGTCTCATCGCGTGGGAAGGCCGTATAGAGCTCCGGCAATTGGTTCAACAGGAAAAAGCTTCCTCCCTTGCTGATGTCATGCGCGATCTGTCCGGCTTCCGCGCCGAAACCATAGAGTTTGAACCCGATGGCGATGATGCCGTTGTCGTGCGGCCACACGGATCCGGTCTGATAATTGTATGGATTGAATGCGGGATTGCTGGCGGAGAGCGTCCGGATGCCCCAGCCCGTCCACATGTCCGGCGCCATCAGGCGCTGCACAACCAGCTTGGCGCGCTCCCGCGGCACAATGCCGGACCAGAGGCAGTGGCCGGCATTGGAGGCGATGGTGCGAACCTTCTTCTTATCGCCGTTGAGCGCGTAGACATAAAAGCCGAGCTCGTCGTCCCAAAACGCCGCGTTGAATTGCTCGAAGAGGGCGGCTGCCTTCGCACGCAATTCATCGGCACGGTCATATCGGCCGAGGACGTCAAAGATTTCGGCCATACGGGTCCATGCGTCGTAAACATAGCCCTGAAGTTCACAGAGAGCCTTTGGTCCGCGCACCTGCGAACCGTCCGGATAGACAACGGAGTTGCCGGAAATCCTTCCAGGCCATGTTCTCATAGCCGACCGGAGATCGGGTTTGATATTCTTGAAAGCCGTCTCCGTCGCGGTCCCCATAATTGTCGATCCAAGACAGGCAGCCCTCGGCGGTCTCAAGATGCCGCTCCAGGAGGCTTTGGTCGCCCGTAGCGCGCCAGGCCGCGTGCAAGGTGATGAGATACAAAGGGGTAGCGTCAGCGGTGCCATAATAGGGTGTATGCGGGATCAGCTTAAAATGGGCCAGCTCACCAAACCGCAATTCATGGAAGATCTTGCCTGGTTCGGCGTCCCGGTAAGGGTCATCCTCCTTTGCCTGAAGAACACCCAGGAAGTCCAATGAGCCCCGCGCGAATTCGGGATAAACCAAGACGTTCTGAAGCGAGACGATCAAGCTGTCGCGCCCGAAGGGGGCGATGAACCAGGGCAGGCCCGCGGCCGGCAGGAATACGGTATGATCCGTATCCGCGATCGGGAGCCGCAGCGCCGCCATATCCTCGAGGGCACGGCGGAAAAGCCGGTAAAATTCTTCGTTGCTGGTCTCAATTTTTGCTACGGTCTGCAACCAATCCGCCATGGTCTCGGCGTGGCGGGATGTGGAATGGTGTTCGATGCAGCTGTGCGGCGCTGCGGTTTGCTTGGCTATATCCGTTAAGGCGTAGAGCAGGCATGTATGCCAAGCTTCCCCGGGTTCGAGCGCGACCTCGAAGCTGAGCCGGCCGTTGGCGTAGACCGGTTCCTTGGGGAAATGCTGCGCCGAGACCGTCACCGACCTGCTGAAGTCGCCATTGCAATAAGTTGTGCAGAGGCGATGCTGGCCCTGCTGCCATTCGGTCGTGATCCGTCCGCGGCGTACGATATTTCCTGACTTCACCTCAAAAAGATCTGCAAAATCGCTGCGGATCGCGATCTCGAGCTGAAATTTTACTGGCTTCATGCTGTTATTGCTGATGTCCAGGTCTTCATGCATGCCGCCGTAAATCCACCGGCCGATTGTAAAGCCGAGCGTGCGTGGTGGAATAATGCCGGCTTCGGTCGCAATGGAAGGGTTGGTCAGAAAGATCCGCGCTGCGAAATAGGCGATCGGGCCGCCATTCAGCAGCTCCCAAGGTTCCCCATTGGCATAGACTGTCCAGCTGCTGACAACCCGCGTATCGAGGAAGTAAAGGCCTTTTTCACTCGGCCAATTGATCTCTCCGTCCGGATCGCTGATCAGGACCGTCTGTCCCTGATGAATGGAAATCTGAGGCGGACCGATCTGAACTTTGAAAGACATGGCGATGCGCTCCCCTTGCGGGCCCGCGGCTGGAAAGAGCTTGGTCGGCAATATTGCTAAACAATTGGGGAACGCACAAAAAAGTTCATGACCTGCCAACGCTCAGGCTTAACAATGCGGATTGCCGGGTCCTTTGCGCCTTTCGGCGCAGCCGTCCATGAAAGCTGCAGCTTCGGCCTATCGGGTATCGATCAAGACTTGCGAGGGAACAAGCTCGCGGGAGGATTAGTTTTGCGCAGAGGAGAGCCCAATGCAACTTGGCATAATCGGACTTGGTCGAATGGGCGCCAATATGGCGTTGCGGCTCATGAAGGCCGGCCATGAATGCGTCGTTTACGACACCCATTCGGAACCGGTGCAGGAATTGGTCAAAAACGGCGCTACGGGCTCGACGGATTTGGCCGCGTTCGTCAAGGCACTTTCGAAGCCGCGCGCCGTGTGGCTGATGGTTCCGGCCGCAGCGGTAGACCCGATCCTTAGTTCGCTGACGCCACTGCTCGACCCGGGCGACATCGTGATCGACGGCGGCAATTCCTATTATCACGATGACATTCGTCGCGCCGCCCGGCTCAAAGAGATGGGACTCCATTATGTCGATGTCGGAGTCAGCGGTGGCGTTTGGGGATTGGAGCGCGGCTACTGCCAAATGATTGGCGGCGAGACCGAAATCGTTGCGCATCTCGATCCGATCTTTCGCGCCCTGGCGCCGGGCGTCGCCGCGGCGCCGCGGACGCCAGGTACAGCGGGCGAGCCGAACCAGGCGGAAAGCGGCTATCTTCATTGCGGTCCGAATGGCGGCGGCCATTTTGTCAAAATGGTCCATAACGGCATCGAATATGGCATCATGGCCGCTTATTCCGAAGGCCTGAACATCCTCAAGAATGCAGATGTCGGTCGTGCGAGCCACGCGGTGGATGCGGAAACAACGCCTTTAAGACATCCAGAGTTTTACCAATTCGACTTCAACATTGCCGAGATCGCCGAAGTCTGGCGGCGGAGCAGCGTGATCGGCTCTTGGTTGCTGGATCTCACCGCCGCAGCCTTGCGCAAGAATCCCGCATTGACGAGTTTTGAAGGACATGTCTCGGATTCTGGCGAGGGCCGTTGGACCTTGCAGGCGGCGATCGACGAAGGTGTGCCGGCTCCCGTTATCAGCGCCGCTCTATATGCGCGTTTTGAATCGCGTGGGCTTGCGGAATATGCTGACAAACTGCTGTCGGCAATGCGATTCGAATTTGGCGGCCACATCGAAAGATCTGGCAAATAGGAAGACCATGAAGTGAACAACAGGGCTTCCGATGCGATCGTCTTCTTTGGGGCCACGGGCGACCTGGCCTACAAGCAGATTTTTCCGGCGCTGCAGGGTCTCGTCCGCGACGAAGGGCTCGATGTACCGATCATCGGGGTTGCCAAAGCTGGGTGGTCGCTTGACCAGTTGAAGGCCCGGGCCAAGGAGAGCCTCGCCGACCATCATTGCCTCGACACCAAGGCTTTTGCCAAGTTCGCCAGCCTGCTTCGCTATGTCGACGGGGACTACAACGATCCCTCGACCTTTGTAAAATTGAGCCGCGAGCTCGGGAATGCGAAGAGCCCACTCTATTATCTTGCCATTCCTCCGAGCCTGTTCGCGACGGTGGCGGAAGGGCTCGCAAAGCAGGGTGCGGGACCCGCCGCGCGTCTCGTGGTCGAAAAACCTTTTGGCCACAATAGGGAGTTGGCGCGTCAGCTCGATCGCATTCTCAATCGTTTCTTTCCGGAAGAAGATATTTTCCGGATCGACCATTATCTCGGCAAGGAGCCGGTACAGAACATTCTTTACACCCGGTTTGCCAATTCGATGTTCGAACCGATCTGGAATCGCATCTACATCAGCAGTATTCAGATTACCATGGCCGAAAGTTTCGGCGTGCGGGATCGTGGCAAATTCTATGACGAGACGGGCGCCATTCGGGACGTGTTCCAAAATCACATGCTGCAGGTGCTGGCTAGCCTCACCATGAATCCGCCAACGGGCGAAGAATGGGATGCCGTGCGTGAGCAGAAGGCGGCGTTGCTAAAGGCCGTGCGGCCCTTGGATGCGGCGCATGTCGTTCGGGGCCAATATGCAGGCTATCAGTCGGTGCCCGGCGTCAAGCCCGGCTCGACCGTGGAGACCTACGTCGCCGCCAAGCTGTTCATTGATTCCTGGCGATGGGCTGGCGTCCCGATCTACATTCGGGCCGGCAAGGCACTGCCGGTGACCGCGGCGGAGGTGATGGTCTATTTTAAACGACCTCCACGGGAAACTTTTCCGGAGATCGTTTCCCCCACCTCGGATTATATGCGGCTCAGGATCAGTCCGGATGTCAACATTGCCCTGGGCATGCGGGTCAAGCGCCCGGGAGATCGCATGGAAGGCCGGGACGTCGAACTGATCCTGACCGAACAGCCAAATCTTTTCATCCCGCCCTATCAGCGCCTGCTGGGAGACGCGATGCATGGCATTGGGGATTTTTTCGGTCGGCAGGATATCGTCGACGCCCAGTGGCGCATTGTCGAACCGGTCCTGGACGAGAGCACGCCACCCGTCACCTATGCGCAAGGAAGCTGGGGGCCGGAGGAAGCCAATCAGCTCATTGGGCCGGATGGCCCCTGGCGCGTTCCAAATCCGACAGCGCTGCCCACATGACCACAGCGCATGATCTCGTCTTCCTTTTCGATGTCGACAATACGCTCCTCGACAATGATCGAGTTCCAGGCCGATTTGGCGGCCTATTTGGCCGAGACATTTGGGGTCGATGCCTGCAAACTTTATTGGGACATTTTTGAAAAATTGCGGCAAGAGCTTGGTTATGCCGATTACCTTGGTACCTTGGAACGGTTCAGGATCGAGAGGCTGCATGATCCAAGGGTGTTGCGCATGTCGAGCTGGCTGGTCGACTATCCGTTTGCCGAGCGGCTCTATGCCGGCGCGCTTGCCGCCGTCAGCCACGTCAGGCAATGGGGTCCTGTCGTCATTCTCTCCGATGGCGACGCGGTGTTTCAGCCCCGGAAGGTCGAGCGCTCACAACTCTGGGCGGCCTTTGAGGGCAGGGTGCTTATTTATATCCATAAGGAACACGAACTTGCCCAAGTGGAATACCTCTATCCGGCGAAACAATATGTCCTGATCGACGACAAGCTGCGCGTGCTCAATGCAGTGAAGAAGATTTGGGGCGAGCGGGTCGTCACCGTGTTTCCAAAGCAGGGCCACTACGCTCATGACCCGCAAATTCTCGCTGGCTGCACAGCGGCCGATATTCAACTGGACCGCATCGGCGATTTAAAGGATTACACTTTGTCTGCGTTCCTGACCCCGTCACGGAGCAAGACCACTTGATGCCGACCGGACGTCTTGTGGTCTTGATCAATTAGGATGCGTCCATCGCGCCTATCTCACTTGCGAGGATGACCAGCAATGTTTTTTGCGATGCGAATGCAACAAGGAGAGCAAGGATGACACCGCGCGTGCGAGAGATTCTCAGTTGGTACGGTGCGGACAGCGTTGGGACATTGACCAATCTGGCCCGTCTGCTGAATCATGGCCGGCTGGCGGGGACCGGGAAGCTTGTGATCTTGCCGGTCGACCAGGGCTTCGAACATGGGCCGGCGCGCTCCTTCGCACTCAATCCCGCAGCTTACAATCCGCATTATCATTTCGAACTTGCCATTGAGGCCGGCTGCAATGCGTATGCCGCTCCACTTGGTTTTTTGGAAGCCGGCGCCCGCGATTTTGCCGGCGAAATCCCCCTGATCCTCAAGGCCAACGATAATGACTCGCTGCGTGAGGACAAAGATGCGAACCAGGCGTTGACCGCGAGCGTACAAGACGCCTTACGCCTCGGTTGCTGTGCTATCGGATTTACGATTTATCCCGGATCGGCCTTTCAGCTGGAGATGTTCGGACAATTCCGCGCTTGTGCCGAGGAGGCAAAACGCAACGGGCTTGCGGTGGTCATCTGGTCTTATCCGCGCGGGTCGGATCTAAGCAAAGAGGGGGAGTTCGCGATCGACGTCGTCGGTTATGCCGCGCAAATCGCGGCGCAGCTTGGCGCCCACATTATCAAGGTGAAACTGCCGACGGCGCATCTCGAGCAGGAAGCGGCGCGCAAAGTCTACCAAGAGCGGGGCATCCCGATTGGGACCGCGGCGGAGCGCGTGCGTCATGTGCTCGATTGCGCCTTTGCCGGCCGTCGCATTGTCATCTTCTCCGGGGGAGCAGCCATCTTCGATGAAAAAAAACTGCTTGAGGAGATTAGGGCGATCCAGCAGGGCGGGGGGTTCGGCTCGATCATTGGTCGTAATTCATTCCAGAGGCCAAAGGCCGAAGCGCTCCGGATGCTCGGCGAGATCATGGATATTTATGCGGGGGCATGAGGCCCGGACGGAACGCCGGCTATCTCGATCGCACTGTCATACTCCCGACGTTTGCCGAGGCTACGGTCTCTCGTCCCCACCTATGTTGGAATGCTGACTGCCGCTTTGCCGAATATCGAAATCCTCAAAGCGTTCAGCCCTTGCATGCAGAGTCCGACGCGGTCTTCAAGGGACACGGCCGCTGCAAGCAGGTAAGGCGAGACGATGGAACCCTCTTTTAGCCCTGTCGACGGCGTCCGTCATGCGTCGGATTCGGCGAATGTTCTGCTGCGCCAGGCTGAGCTGGTGCTGCGGGCCGCGACGCGCCACGCCGAGCACATCGGCCGCACCCACAATGCGCTTTTGCATGATACGGTGAAGAAGGCGCACGCCCTCGCCGATACAATGGCCTCCAGCTCTTTCCGAGACCGGACGTTCGAGCAAATGATCGATTACTGGACCGATGCCGGGCAGCGGCTGGTTCTGACGATCGACGTCTTGCGCGAGCGCGCCAACAATGATCTCGCGCATGAGGCCGCCGGCACGCCGCCGGTGCTCATCTACGATAATGAGACGATCGTCGATGGCAAAACTCTCAAGCGGCCGACCAATTACGTGCTTCTCGAGATTCTGCCGCCGAAGGGCGTGGAGATTTCTGGACTGGAAGCGGCCTTATATGATTATTGATCCGCGCGCCGGACACGGGGCAGGCATCGGTGGCTTCAAGGAAGACAGCCAGGTCGGGGTCGCGTTGCACGACGGCCACCCGGTCTATTTCGTCGCTTTCCGTCCGCATCCCGAACCCGGGCAGACCCTCGCCGACGTCATGCGCACGGAAGCGGAGTTTGTAAAAGAGATCGGTAAGCGTCATCCGAAGTCGCCGAAGCCGATCATCGTCGGCAATTGCCAGGGTGGCTGGGCGACCATGATTCTCGCTGCGGCAAATCCTGACATCAGTGGGCCGCTTGTGATCAACGGCGCCCCCGTCTCTTATTGGTCGGGCCGTGTCGGCGAGAACCCCATGCGTTACAGTGGCGGCCTGCTCGGCGGCATCGTGCCTGCGCTGCTAAGTTCGGACCTCGGGCACGGCGAGTTCGATGGCGCCCATCTGGTCGCGAATTTTGAGCAGCTCAATCCCTCACGCAATTTCTGGAGCAAGTATTACGAACTCTATCACGATGTGGACACCGGCCGCGCACGTTTTCTTGAATTCGAGCGTTGGTGGGGCGGCTACCACTTCATGACGGAAGCCGAAATCCGCTGGATCCTCGAGCAATTGTTCATCGGCAATCGTCTGGCACGAGGCGAAGCGCATATCGAGCGGGGCCGTCAGATCGACCTGAAGTCTATTCGCTCGCCGATCATCGTCTTCGCGAGCCATGGCGACAACATCACCCCGCCGCAGCAGGCGCTGAATTGGATCATCGACACTTATGCCGACGAAAATGAGATCAAGATCCGTGGCCAGCGGATCATCTATATGATCCACGAAAAGGTTGGGCATCTAGGGATCTTCGTATCCTCGTCCGTCGCCAAACGCGAGCATTCCGAGGTTGGCTCGACCATGAAGACGATCGAGGCGCTTGCGCCCGGACTTCTACGAGATGCAGATAGAGGATCAGCAGGGCGAGGGAATCCATGCTCGCTTTCTCGTCAACTTCCAGGAGCGGAAGATGGCGGACTTGGCGGTGATCGACGATGGGCGCCGCGAAGATGAGCTAGCCTTCGCGTCTGTAAATCGCCTCTCCAAGCTCGGCGGGGAGCTCTATGATCTCTGCCTGAGACCATTGATCCAATCTGTCGTGACACCTCAGAGTGCGGCGGCGCTGCGCGACCTCAACCCCGTTCGCTTGCGGCGAGGCATGTTTTCCGATCGTAATCCGGCGATGGCCCCGGTAGCCGCCTATGCGCAGCAGATCGTGGCCCAGCGCAAGCCTATCGCGCCCGACAATGCCTTCCGCAAAGCCGAGGAATTAGCGGCAGGTCTCGTTGCTCAGAGTCTCGACTTCTATAGAGACATGCGCGACGCCTGGTACGAACTGGTCTTTTTCGGGATTTATGGTTCACCCCTGATGGACTGGGTGGGTCGTACCCATAATTTCCAGCGCACTCGCAAGGACCCGGCCGAGTTGAGGTTTCTCCCCGAGGTGCGGGCTATTCTTCTTAATATCGAGCGCGGCGGCTTCACCGAGGCGGTGATCCGCATGCTCATCGTACTGGCCGAAGCGCGCGGCGCGGTCCGTCGCTCACGGCTCGAGCGCTCGGCGCATGTCCTCAGTCACGACGAGCCCTTTGCGTCCCTCGGGGTGGAGCGGCGCACCGAGCTGATCCATGAGCAATCGGTCATTGTCGAATTCGAGAAAGATCTCGCGATCGACGCCCTTGCGCAGCTGCTGCCGGAGGCGGCTGAACGTGTCAAAGCGGTCGGCGTCGTGGAATTCATCGCCGGCGCGCTCGAAGAGATGGAACCGCACACGATCCAAGCATTGCAGCGCTTCCGGCGCGTGCTCGGCCTGCCGCCGCTCGAAGTGCGCCCGGCGGAGGTTGATCCCCTGGCTCGCGCTGCTTCTTAGGGCAAGGATCTTTCTGGGATTGCCGCCCTGCGGTCCGTCTGATCCAGTGTCCTGTTTACGCGGCGGCCGCCACCGCGCGGTCGAGCACCGCAAGCGTCTGCCGCGCAATCATCGCTTCCTCGTCCGTGGGGATTACAAACACGCGCACGCGGGAGCGTTCCGAAGAGATCACCTGGGCGCTCGCCCGATTGGCGGTGCGGTCCAGTTCGATGCCGATCCATTCCATGCCTTCCAGCACCCGCTCGCGCACCTGCCATGCGTGTTCGCCGATACCGCCGCAAAAAACCATGGCATCGAGCCCCTTGAGGATGGCCGCAAGCCCGCCCAATTCGCGGCGGATACGGAACACAAAATACTCGATCGCTTGTTGTGCCTCTGGCCGGTCTGAGGCCTCCAGCTCACGCATGTCGTGCGAAATCTCCGACAGGCCTTTCAGCCCGGATTCACGGTAGAGCAGGTCGGCGATCGCCTCCGCGCTCATCTTCTTTTCCTGCATCAGGTAGAGCACGACGCCCGGATCCAGCTGACCGCAGCGGGTCCCCATCGGCAGCCCGTCGAGCGCCGTAAAGCCCATCGAACTCGCGACCGACTGCCCATCGCGGATGGCACACATCGAGGCGCCGTTGCCGAGATGAGCGACCACGACGCGCCCTGCTGCGTGCAGGGGCACGATCTGCCGCAGCTTTTCCGTAACATATTCGTAGGAGAGGCCATGGAAGCCGTAGCGCCGCACGCCTTCATCGTAAAATCTGCGAGGCAGGGCAAACACGTCATTGACGAACGGATGTGCGCGGTGGAAAGCGGTATCGAAACACGCGACCTGGCACACGTGCGGCCAAGCCTCCCGCGCCGCCTGAATACCGGCGATATTATGCGGCTGGTGCAGCGGCGCGAGAGGCACCAAGCTTTCAAGTGCGCGCAACACCTCGTCGGTAACCAGCACCGGGCCATCATAGTGAACGCCGCCGTGCACGACACGATGGCCGGCGGCGACGACGTTGGCGTCAGGGAAGGTACTCAGCCGCCATGCCAGCACGCGCCGCAGCGCCTCGGTATGGAACGGCGCACCACCCGCGTCCGACCATGTGTCCTCATGCAGCACCGTCGTGCCGTTGCCATCGCGCACCTTGATTCGCCGCTGCCGCCCGACCATCTCCACCAGGCCGACGGCGCGTGCGAGAGCGGGATGAGGAAAAGTGGAACCCGGTTCTCCGCCCGCATCCCGCTCTAAATTTTTGGAATCGATCACGTTCATGATTTTGGATTGAGTCAATCCAAAATCATCGTGATCTAAAGGATCGCGGCCATCCAGCTCGAAGAGCGCGAACTTGATCGAGGAGGACCCGGCGTTGAGCGTGACGACGTGGCGGCTCATTCGGCAGCTTCCTTCAGGGCCACGGGTTCGACCGCGCTGTGGCCGCTCGATAACCAGTGTGCATAAAGCACCGCCACCGCGCAGGAGAACAGGCGCGAGCGTTCATCGTCCGCGCGGCTGGTCAGCAACACCGGGACCTTGGCGCCGAGCACCAGACCTGCCCCCTCCGCCTGCGCCGCATAGGTCAGCTCCTTCGCCAGGATATTGCCCGCCTCCAGATTCGGCGCCACCAGTATGTCGGCGCGCCCGGCGACCAGCGAGGTCAGACCTTTGGTCTTCGCGGCCGACAGGCTGATCGCATTGTCCATTGCGAGCGGACCGTCGACGATACCGCCTCGGATCTGCCCACGTTCCGACATCTTCGACAGGATCGCGGCATCCAGGGTCGACTGAATCTTCGGGTTGACGGTCTCGACAGCCGACAGTACGCCGACCTTTGGCCGCGCGATCCCCAGCGCCAAGGCGAGGTCAATCGCGTTCTGCACAATGTCGACTTTCTCTTCGAGAGTCGGAGCGATATTGATGGCGGCGTCGGTCACGAGCACCAGCTGACGCAACGATGGCGCATCCATGACGAACACATGGCTGATCCGCCGCCCGATCCGCAGGCCGCCTTGAGACTTCACAACGTGCTTCATGAGAACGTCGGTATGCAAATGGCCCTTCATAAGAGCCGTCGCCATACCCTGGTGCACCATTTCCACCGCCCGCGCCGCCGCGGCGTCGTGGGTCTGCGCATCCTCGATCGCAATGCCCGCGAGGTTGATGTCATGGCTCGCCGCGAGGGCGCGGATCTTCGCGGCGTCGCCGATGAGAATGGGAACGATGAGATTCTCCCGCGCTCCCGCGAGTGCGCCAAGCAGCGCATTCTCTTCCTCGGGAACGACGACAGCGGTCGGCATCGGCGGCAGAGTCCGGCAGGCGCCAAGCAGCCGTTCGACCTGAGAGTGATGCTGCACCATCAGCTCCGGCAGCTCCACGTCGTCGATCACTTGGCGGGTCGCAGGCGCGCGGACCTCCGCGGTCCCGTCTGCGATCAATTCCCCGCCGCGGTTGACGCGTGTCTGCAGCACGACCGTCGCCGGTGGCCGCAATTCTTCCACTCGCACCGATACTTTCAACGCATCGCCGATATGCGCGCGGGCATGAAAGCGGAGCGTCTGCGACACATAAAGGGTGCCTGGGCCGGGCAGCAAATTGCCCAACACCGCCGAGAACAACGAGCCGATCCACATCGACGGCACCGAGGGCGTATCGTCGGGATCGGCGGCTGAACCCGGAAGGTTTTTAGGATTTAAATTGCCGCTGGCGTGGGCGAAGACGATAAGGTCGTCCGGGGTTACCACCCGCGTGATCGACGCCTCCTCGCCGATTGCGAGTTCGGAGAATGTTTTGTTGCTGCGCATTACGCCTCCCTCACGCCGCCTCTCGATCGGGGATCTCGATCGGCATTTCCGGCACGTCGCCGATGATCAGAAGATCGGCGCCAGTACTGGCCACGATGTCCTCCACGCTCACGCCAGGCGCCCGTTCCCGCAGGAGCAAGCCCTTCGGGGGTCGGTTCGATCACCGCCATCTCGGTGACGACAAGGCTGACGCGCCGCGTCGCGGTGGGTGGCAAGGTGAGGCTGGCGACGATCTTCGGCTGGCCCTTGGCGGCGTGCTGCATGGCGACGATCGACGCGCTTGGCACCGACGACGAGGTCCATCGCGCCGCCCATGCCGGGGACAAGTTTGCCGGGAACCATCCAATTGGCGAGACGGCCTTCGGCATCAACTTGCAGTCCGCCGAGAACCGTCATGTCGAGATGGCCGCCGCGAATGAGCGCGAAGCTCGTGCCGCTGTCAAAACTCGCCGCGCCGGGGAGCGCCGAAATAAAGCCGCCGCCGGCGTCGGTCAGATTCGGATCTTCCATTCCCTCGGGCGGCGGCGCGCCGAACCCGATGATTCCGTTTTCGCTTTGGAAGGCGACGGATATCCCCTCCGGCACATAGCGGGCGACCAGGGTCGGCAGTCCGATGCCGAGATTGACCAGCGTGCGGTCGCGCAGCTCCAGCGCGACCCGCCGGGCGATCAGTTCCTTGGCATCCATCAATGCGGCCTTTCGACGAGGTGATGCACGAGAATCCCCGGCGTGCGCACCGCGTCCGGCGGAATGACGCCGACCGGCACGATCTCGTCCGGCTCGGCGATCACGCAGTCGGCGGCGAAGGCGATGAGCGGATTGAAATTGGTTGCTGTCAAACGATAGGTGAGATTGCAATTATAGTCCGCCTCACGCGCGCGGATGAGCGCGAAATCGGCGCGCATCGGCAGCTCAAGCAGGTAGGCACGCGCCCGTCGATCTCGATGACCCTTTTGCCCTTTTCCACCACTGTGCCAACACCGGTTGGCGTCAGGATGCCGCCAAGGCCGCTGCCGCCGGCGCGGATGCGTTCGGCCAGCGTGCCTTGCGGAATCAGATCGACCTGGATCTCGCCGGCGATCATCTTTTTCTGGGTCACCGGGTTCGTGCCGATATGCGATGACTCTCGCCTGGGCAACGCATCCGGCGTCGATCAGCTTGCCGACGCCGACACCGGGAAAGGCGGTGTCATTGCCGATGATGGTTAATCCACGCGCGCCGCGCGCGACGAGCGCGTCGATGATACGGTCCGGCGAACCGACGCCCATGAAGCCGCCGAACATCACGCTCGCCCCGTCCGGGATCAGCGCCGCCGCATCAGCAGCTGAAATCGCTCTTTGCATAATGCCATTCCGTCGTCAGCCCATGATATGAAGTCCGGCGTCGATAAAGATCGTATCTCCGGTCATGCCGGATGAGCCGCCGCCCACGAGGAACGAAACCACCCGTCCGACCTCGGCAATGTCGACCAAGCGGTGCGCTGGCGCTCGAGCCACCGCCGCCTCGACGAGTTCATCGAAGGCGGCGATGCCGCTGGCCGCTCTGGTCTTCAGCGGGCCGGGAGAGACAGCGAACACCCGGATACCCTTCTCGCCGAGTTCGGCTGCGAGATACCGCGTCGTTGCCTCCAAGGCCGCCTTCACGGGACCCATCACATTGTAATTGTTGACCACCTTATCGGCGCCGTAATAGCTCATCGTGAGCAATGCGCCACCGGGAGCGATCAGCGGCTCGGCCAACCGCGCCATTTCGATGAATGAGTAGCAGGAGACCCGCATGGCTTGCTGAAATCCCGCAAGCGAACAATCGACCACGCGTCCATGCAGGTCCTGGCGTGGTGCGAAGGCGATCGAATGGATGACGAAGTCGAGCCCGCCCCATTCGCGGCCGATGCGCTCGAACACCGCCTCCATTTGCCCGGGCTGCTCGACGTCGAGAGGCAAGATCAGCTCAGCCTGAATCTGCTCGGCGAGAGGACGAACAAATGGCTCCGCCTTTTCGTTAAGATAGGTGACCGCCAAATCGGCCCCGAAGGCGCGCAGTTTCACAGCGCAGCCATAAGCAATGCTGTGTTCGTTGGCGACCCCAACCACCAGGCCTCGCCTGCCGCGCAGCATGTCTCCGACGCGGCTTTCGGGGTCCCAGACCTTGGGCAGGGGATCAACAGACTCGGCGATATCGTGCACTTGCGATCTCGTGGGGTTATTGCCGCAGGAACGGAGCAGTCATTTGCCAGGGCCGCAACGACACGCCCCGCGCGGAACCGATCGCAGTTGGGCGTAACCTTGTCGCATGTGTGTCGGCCGGTGGTCGTCTTCAGCTTAGGTTTCGTATCATCGGGGGATGACGTCTCGGTGACTCTGATTGCAGGTCTGGCGCGTGTTCGCTGGCCTGCCCGTGCCTCTCGGGCCCATTAAAAACTCTGCTTGCCGTTTCCCTGTCATACAGCAAAGGTAGCGTTGCCGCCCGGCCAAATACGGGCGGCGGCGATGTGACAGGGAGGGCAAGAATGGTCCGTATTGATCTGAATGTTGTGTTGGCGGGAGCCTTGGGGGTACTCGTTGCTTCGCCGATCGAGTGTGCGGGCCGCCGAAGACCCGCTTCTCAACAAGATTGAAACAATTGTCATTATTTACGCAGAAAATCGAAGCTTTGATAATTTATACGGAAGCTTTCCCGGTGCGAACGGCTTGCAAAATCTCGCCCCTGAAGCGACCCTTCAAGTCGATCGCGACGGTATGCCACTCAAGGAACTGCCGCCAATCTGGAAGGGCCTGACGGCAAAAGGCGTAAGCCCGGCGATCACGAAGGCGCAGACGGAACATCTGCCCAATGCCCCCTTCGCCATCGACGATCCCAAGAGCTTCAATCTGTCGTTGGCCGTGGCCACCGGCGATCTCGTGCACAAGTTCTATCAAAACCAGATGCAGATCAACCACGGCAAAAACGACCGCTTCGTCGCTTACACGGACGCGGGCGCGCTCGTCATGGGACATTACGACGGCTCGAAGCTGCCGCTCTGGAATATCGCGCAGCGCTACGTTCTCGCCGATAATTTCTTTCAAGGCGCATTCGGGGGTTCGTTCCTCAATCACTTTCAGCTGGCCTGCGCCTGCGCGCCGTACTATCCGAACGCCGACCAGTCTCCCGCCAAAGCTCATATCAGTGAAGTGGAGGCGGATGGCGTGACACTTAAGCTTGCCGCCGACTCTCCGAGCTCGGCGCTGGACGGTATTCCAAAATTCACGCGCGACGAGAGCATCACACCCGACTTCTACGTCGTCAACACGATGCAGCCCCCATATCAGCCGAGCGCGGCCAAGTCGGCGAAGGGCGGCGACCCGCGTCTCGCCGATCCGGCTTCGACAATCACGATCCCTCCGCAGACGGCCCCCACCATCGGCGATCTCCTCAGCGCGAACGGGATCAGTTGGGCCTGGTATGCGGGGGGATGGAAAGAAGCACTGGACGGCCAGAATTCGAGCCCGACCCCGAACTTCCAGTATCATCATCAGCCGTTCAATTATTTCGCTACGATGGCGCCCGGTACCCCAGAGCGCGCCGAACACTTGAAGGATGGGGGATTCGAGGGCACCGAATTCATCAAGGTCATTGACGCGGGAACGCTCCCGCAGGTGGCGTTTTACAAGCCGCAGGGAAATCTCAACGAACACCCTGGCTATGCCGATGCTGCGACGGGCGATCAACATCTCGCCGATGTGATTGCGCATCTGCAAAAAAGCCCGCAGTGGGAACACATGCTGGTGATCGTCGCCTATGATGAGAACGGCGGCTTCTGGGACCATGTCGCGCCGCCGAAGGCCGACCGCTGGGGCCCCGGAACCCGCATTCCCGCATTGATTATTTCCCCTTACGCAAAAAAGGGCACCGTGGACCATACGCTCTACGACACGACTTCGATCCTTCGGTTTATCACCCGGCGGTTCGATCTGCCCTTGCTCGCGGGTCTGAAGACGCGCGACGAAGCCATGACAGCAGCGGGAAGTGGACATCTCGGCGATCTGACCTCGGCCTTGGATTTGAAGGATCGGTAGCGCAGGGGAAAACAGCGGGCGGCGGAAGGCGCCGCCCGACGAGCGGCCAAAACCTGGAACTCACGCAGGAGACGGGCATTAACGTCGGTAGACGGCGGCGGCAGGATTTGGCTGGCCGAAAACTCAACCCGTCGCAAATACTGCCTTGGGCGGGGGGATGAAATGCGAACTCCCACATTTCCCGTTTCGGAATAGGAGCGTGCGATGAGCATCTTAGGAACCATCCTGTCGAAAATATTGGGTAAGTCTCCAGCTCCAACTTCGGCGACGGCCGCGCCCTCCGCTCAAGCTGGCGGGACGCCGTCTGCACCTTCTTCCGGCTCGACGACAACGGCACCGGCATCATCTACCGATGTCGCGGCCGTGCTCGACGATTTATATGCCAAGGCAAGTGAGAAACTTGATTGGAGACATTCCATCGTCGATCTGATGAAGCTCTTATCCATGGAGAGCAGTCTTGGGGCGCGTAAGGAGCTTGCGAAGGAGCTTCATTACGATGGAGATACCAATAATTCCGCATCGATGAATATTTGGCTCCATAAACAGATCATGACGAAGCTTGCAGCCAACGGCGGCAAGTTGCCGGAAGACCTCAAGCACTGACAAGATTCCTTCGGCTGGATTGGTATCCGTCCCGTCCGGCCGGTGGCCGCTCACGCGTTTGTGTTCAGGCCCACCTTGGGCTGATACGTTCTAATCGACTTCCTCTCCTCGGGTTGCCTTATGCGCGTCGCCGAAAGAGCGCCCCGTGCATATATGCATTGCTGTGCTCCCCTCTCGCTTGTTGGCCCTATTGAGCGAAATCAAACCGGTGGAGGCCAGTCGTCTATATTTATTCATAATGGAAACGCTTCTATTGGAGGAATCGCGATGCGGTCGGACAAGATGAAAATGGGCAAGATCAAATTGGCGGCGGCTGCCGTTTTGATTTTCACCAGCGGAATTGCCGCTGCCGGCGCTCAGGGCATGCCTGGGATGATGCAAGGCGGCGGCATGCCAATGAAGCATGAGGGCATGGGTCACGAAGGCATGATGAGCCATGAAGGCATGAGTCATGGGAAGACATGATGAACCACGAGGGCATGGGCCACGAAGGCATGGGCCACGAAGGCATGGGCCATGAGGGTATGGGCCATGAGGGTATGGGCCCCGGAATGATGATGTGCGGCATGGGTACGCATATCGAGGGCAAGCTTGCCTATCTCAAAGCCGAATTGAAGATCACTGACGCGCAAATGCCGCTATGGAATGCCTTCGCCGATGCCTATCGCAGCAACGGGCAGAAAAGGGCGCAGCATTGTGCGGCGATGAAGGAGCATGGCGGGGCGATGATGCCTTCGGACATCCTTGATAAGCTAAATATGATGGAGCAGCACATGACGATGCACCTGGAGTCTGTGCGCGCCCTCAAGGCGACCTTGCAGCCGCTTTACGCTGCTCTGAGCGATGAGCAGAAAAAAACCGCTAATGAAATCCTCAAGGGCCCCATGGGGAAGATGTAAGCGTATTGCTCTGCGGCGGAGGGTGGAGTCTGGCCGAGTGCAGCGATGCGAGGGCATGGCGCTGCAACGTCCCGCCGCGTCATGTCTCGACAGTTTTGCGTCGCTTGCGGCATGGGAACCGCGAAGACGAAGGCAAGAACCGAAGCCGGGCGGAAGGGCGACCCGGTCCGCCCACCCGATGGGACCGCCGGCTGACGCCGGTGCATTCCTTCTCATTCACAAATTATCGATCTATTGATTTGCCATGAGGAGGCTCGAATCCTCCTGCTCTAGCCATGCACATCAGCATTATTTCATCCCTGGTGGCAGGTTGCGTGCGATCAAACCGTCTTAAAGCCAAGGACATTTACGAAGATTTGTCCGAGCTTAACGTCGGAGAATATCGTCACGTCAATTGCCGGTTTCTGGCTTTAGCTGTGCCCTTGAAGGTGAAAAAATTTCGTTTCATGCAATGAGTACGCACGAGGTTACCTTCCGCGCACGCGGCATGCATTGCTCTGGCTGCGAGCACATTATCGAGGACTCGGTGCGCAAGCTTTCTGGCGTGCAGCGGGTCAAGGCCGATTATCCGACCGAGATCGTCACCGTCCTCTTCCAGCCATCGTCAACCGACATCGAGGAAATTTGTGCCACGGTTGCGCGCAAGGGCTACCGCTGCGTGCTCGCGAACGAAACCAAGGCTCCTCCCAACCGCGGCAAGACGCTCGCTGCGGTCCTCCTTGGCATTGCGGGCATTTTTCTCATCATTTTCCTCGACACGAAATTCATCAGCACGGGCGGCGTACCGGACGTCAGCGCGCATTTGAGCTATGGCCTGATATTGATGCTGGGGTTGCTGACCGGGTTCCATTGCGTCGGCATGTGCGGCGGATTTGTATTGAGCTACACGGCGGATGATGCGCGCCTGGGACGAAGCTCCCATTTGTCGCACGGGCTTTATGGTCTTGGGAAAACCCTCTCTTATACGCTGATCGGCGCCACATTCGGACTGCTGGGTGCGATTGTCACCTTCACGCCTTTGTTGCGCGGGTTCGCGGCTGTTTCTGCCGGGATATTTTTGATTATCTTCGGCCTGAACATGCTGAATGTCTTCCCGGCGTTACGGAGGATCCGCTTCAAGCTCCCCGCCAACGTCGCGCGCTTTGTTGGCCAACAGAGCCGCAGTCGTAACCGCCCCTTCGTGATCGGCCTGTTGAATGGCCTGATGATCGCCTGTGGCCCCTTGCAGGCCATGTATGTAATGGCGGCGGGCACCGGCAGCGCAATCGAGGGCGCGAAGATGTTGTTTACATTCGGCATCGGAACGCTGCCCGTTTTACTCAGTTTCGGTTTTTTAACCAGTCTGATTTCGGGGGCGCTGACTCATCAATTGTTGCGCGCGTCGGGGGCGATTTTGATCGCCTTAGGCGCGGTTATGATCAATCGTGGACTGATCCTTACCGGTGCCGGCTACGATCTGCAATCCGCGCTAACAGTGGTATCCGCCAAACTTGGTTTGGCAGAGGCACCACATCCGACATCACCGGTGGCGGACAATGTTCAAACCATTACGATGAATGTCGTCAAATCGGGGTTTGAACCAAATCAGTTCGTCTTGCGCAGAGGGATCCCGGTCAAATGGATCATCGATGGCAAGGAAGTCACGGAATGCAACCGGCGTATCATTGTCCCTAAGCTCGCCCTGGAATTTGATATCAAAGACGGCCTGCAAACCATCGAATTTACGCCCCATGAAACAGGAATCATCCCCTGGAGCTGTTGGATGGGCATGCTGCATGGGCAATTCGAAATCATCGACGAACCAGACGTTACAACCAAACCGCCGGCCGTTGCCGTCGTGGAAACCCAGCCTTCCCCCCAGGCATCCGCGAGCATGACTGCGCCGCCGCCGACCGTCGCCAGCGGGGGCCCTGCGGGTTCGGAGGAAAGCCGTGCGGCATTGCCGACTTATACGGTTGCTGCGGGCGATACTCTCTCCAGGATTGCCAAAAAGCGGTATGGAGATGAGCGAAACTGGCAGGAGATCGCCAAAGCCAATCCGCATCTCGATGCCAAAAAATTGAAAATCGGCCAAGTCATCTATCTGCCTCATATTCCGTCAAAGGAAGTTGGAGAGCCCGTGCGATGACAATCGATTCGGTTTTGGGTTCGGTCGGCGCCCTGAAAATGTGCAGCTCTCCTCGATCCGCCCGTAGTAGGCGACCTAATTCCGCCCGCCCGATGAGCGGGGGCGGTGCTACAAGCTGCCTCAACCCTTGTTTTCGCGGCTGACTGCGATGATCTAGGATGCAAGGGCACCCTTTAGCTCAACTATTTGTAAAGGAAGCTTCCATGTCCTCCCTATCTGCCAACCCCAGCAAAACCGCTCCCGTCAGTATTCGTGTCGAGGGCATGGCCTGTGAGTTCCTGCGTAGGCCGGGTCGAGAAAGCGATCCGCGCGACGCCGGGCGTCGCTTCGGCTTCGGTCAATCTCGCGACGAAGCGCGCCGAGGTATATTTTTCCGGGATGCCGGACATTGCCGCCGTCATCGCCGCGATAGGTGTTGCCGGCTATGAGTGCGCGGTTGAGAACGCCAATTCGTCCAATTGACCCAAGGCAAATCATTGATGTCTTCACTTTCAGCCGAGCCGAAACACGCCGCGACGATGAGCCTTCGTGTCAAGGGCATGTCCTGTGCGTCCTGCGTGGGGCGGGTCGAGAAAGCCATTCGCGCCGCGCCGGGCGTCGCTTCGGCCTCGGTCAATCTCGCGACGGAGCGCGCCGAGGTCGGCTTCAAGAGCTCTCCCGACGCGGAGGCAGTCGTCGCCGCGATCCATAAGGCGGGCTACGAGACCCCGATCGAAACGGCGCGGTTCGACATCGGGAAATTAAGTTGTGCCTCTTGCGTCAGTCGCGCCGAGAAGGCGTTCAAGAGCATTGCCGGGGTGGTCGAGGCGAATGTCAACCTCGCCACCAGGACCGGCACGGTCCGTTTCCTTGCCGGCGCGACCGATGCGAAGGCTCTCGCCAAGGCCGTCTCATCGGCTGGCTATCCGACGCATGAGATTATTCCCGACGCGCCGACCAAGTCGAAACCGGATGAACGGCAGGCGGAAGCCAAAGAACTTCTTCGCGCCGTTGTCGTGGCGTTGGTCCTGACGACTCCGGTTTTTGCGTTGGAAATGGGCGCTCACCTTTTTCCGCCGGTTCATATGTTCGTCATGCAGACCATTGGCATGCAGACGAGCAGGGTCGTCGAATTCGTGCTGACCGCGCTGGTTCTGTTTGGGCCGGGCCTTCGCTTCTTCAAAACCGGAATTCTCGCGCTTTGGCATGGCTCGCCCGATATGAACGCGCTTGTAGCGCTCGGTTCCGGCGCCGCTTTTGCCTATTCAACGTTGGTTACATTCGCCCCGCAGCTGTTTCCGGCCGGGACCTCGCACGTCTATTTTGAATCCGCCGCGGTCATCGTCACGTTGATTCTCGTCGGGCGCAGTCTGGAGGCGCGCGCCAAAGGGCGCGCGGGGGCAGCGATTGAACAATTGATCGGTCTCAAGCCCAGGACCGCGCGGGTCCTGCGGGCCGGGGTACCGGCCGAAGTGGCTCTCGATGAGGTCGTCGTCGGCGACATTGTTATGGTCAAGCCGGGCGAAAAAGTGCCTGTCGACGGGCAAGTGGTCGAAGGTTCCTCTTTCCTCGACGAGTTGATGCTGACCGGAGAGCCGCGGCCCATGGCCAAGGGCGTGGGCGCCGAGGTCGTTGGCGGCACGCTGAACACGACGGGAAGCTTTAATTTCAAGGCGACCAGAATCGGCGCCGACACCGTGCTCGCCCAGATCATCCGCATGGTCGAGCAGGCGCAAGGAGCGAAACTGCCGATCCAGGCGCTTGCCGACAAAGTCACGGCGTGGTTCGTGCCGGCCGTGATAGCGGTCGCCGCTCTGACCTTCGCCGTCTGGTTTTGGCTCGGGCCGTCGCCGGCTTTGAGCTACGCGTTGATCCAAATGGTTGCCGTGCTGATCATCGCCTGTCCATGCGCCATGGGGCTCGCCACGCCGACGTCGATCATGGTCGGCACGGGGCGCGGAGCGCAATTGGGAATCCTCTTTCGCAAGGGGGATGCCCTGCAAACGCTGGCAAATGTGACGGCCATTGCCCTCGACAAGACCGGGACGATCACCAAGGGCCGGCCGGAACTCACCGATTTCCTAACGGCTCCGGGGTTCGAGCCTGCGGAAGTGCTGGCAATGGTCGCGGCGGTGGAGGGGCGCTCCGAACATCCCATCGCGGCGGCAGTCGCCAAGGCCGCCGATCAGGCTGGCGCAATTCGAAGGCAGGTGGTCAACTTCGTTGCCAAACCCGGCCTCGGAGTTCGAAGCCGACGTCGAAGGACCGCAGGGCTCGGCGGGTGCCGATCGCTTCATGCTTTGGAAGTTTGGAAGAAAGAACCGGCACCACGTCGCGGTTGGAGCGGATCGCTATATGGCGGCGCTTGGCATTGATGTGGGCGTCTTCGCGGATGCCGCGGCCCGGTTCGGCCAGGAGGCAAAATCACCGCTTTATGCCGCGATCGACGGCAAGCTTGCCGGCTTGATCGTTATTGCCGACCCGATATCCCCCACGGCGCGGCAAGCGGTGCAGGCCTTGCGGGAGCAGGGCCTGGAGGTCGTGATGGTGACCGGCGACAATCGGCGGACCGCCGAAGCGGTGGCCAAGTCGGTCGGGATCGATCAAATCGTCGCCGAGGTCCTGCCGGACGGCAAGATCGAAGCGCTGCGGACCCTGCGCGCGCGGCATTCGGCGATCGCCTTTGTCGGAGACGGCATCAATGATGCCCCCGCACTGGCGGAAGCCAATGTCGGATTGGCGATCGGCGGCGGAACGGATGTCGCGATCGAGGCAGCCGATGTCGTGCTGATGGCCGGCGATCTCAGGTCGGCGGCGACGGCGGTGGCGCTCAGCCGGGTGACAATGCGCAACATCAAACAAAATCTGTTCTGGGCCTTTGGCTACAACATTGTCCTGATCCCGGTTGCGGCGGGCGTGCTTTTTCCCAGCTTCGGCATTCTTCTCTCGCCGATGCTGGCTGCGGGAGCCATGGCATTTTCGTCGATTTTCGTGGTCTCGAACGCGCTGCGGCTGCGGCGTTTTAAGCCGCTCTTTCCGATCGAGCAGCGCAGCAGCGCCGTCGCAGTCGCCGGACCGGAGGGGCTCCGGCAAGCCGCGGCGGAATAGGGGCTCGACCCGACGGATCGTCCTGCCGCCCATTCCAAAACGCCATCTCCGTACGGGGAACTCGACATCGCCGCCATTTGCGCTAAGTCAATGCTGTGGGGATCGAGTAGGTCTCTTTAAAATTTAAGTCCGTGGCACAGGTTGGGAACGCCGGGGCGATATCGCCCTGATCGAGCACTCGGATAATGATTGCCTTCCATGCGCTCTGATGGATAGCTATGCGTGGACGTCCTATAATATCGCAGCCGGTGACGATAATGGATGGGAAGATGCTGATGAGCGATTTGGACGCGGCACATAATCCGGAGGGTCTCCCCGTCCGTTCCGGCTTGGCGAGGCTTTGGCTCAGGGAGTTGCCCTACATCGCCGTGCTGGTGCTCACGATATTGGGGGTGGCCTATACCAGCGTCTCGCACCAGCCCCTCATCGGCTATTGGGAGTTTCTGGCGGTCGCGATGGGAGTCGTCTGCATCACCACGGGGTGGTTCCATATTTACGATCGCAAGTTTCGGTTTCGGATGGTTTGGACGCAAGCGCTCCATTGGCTGGCCTTTTTGGTCGCCATGAACATCGTGCTCCTGCCCAACGTTCAAAGAATGCTTAGTACGCCGGCGACAGGGTTGGCCCTTTTGATGCTGCTGGCGCTTGGCACTTTTGTCGCCGGAGTTCATGTATCCTGGCACATCTGCGCTCTAGGCATTGCCATGGCGCTTGGCGTGCCGGCGATTGCATGGCTCACAGAGTCTGTTCTGTTTTTGGTCTTGGGCCTCGTAACTCTTATGGGGATTGGCATGACCTTTTGGTGGCGCCTGAGCGAAGGGCAAGCTTCAAAAACGCGTCAAACCGAGGAGTCGTTTGATTAGGATCAGTAACCCGGCTGAATGAGTCCATTTACCGAGCACGCTCCGATTGGAGGAGCGCTTCTTATGGCGCCGTCGCGCCTGGCGTCCAATGAACGCTTTCTAATGCAGGTATTGCTTGTCCGCGCGGCTGTGCCATGATGCTTGGGGCTGCCAATCTAGGTTGCGCTTGCGTGAGCCTTGAAACTCCTTCTTTGCGGCCAAAGAAGTTAAAGGAAAGCGATGGTATCGCGCATCCTGAAGGTACCTCCCTTCGATCTGGTCGTCTTCGGCGGGACCGGTGATCTCGCGCACCGGAAGCTCTTTCCGGCTTTGTTTCATCGTTATCTCGACGGCCAATTCTCGCAGCCGACCCAACTCATCGGCGTGTCGCGCCAGCATTTGGACGATGCCTCATTCCGGGTCACGATCGCCAAAGCGCTGAAGGAGTATGCCGGCGGGATCGCCCGCGAGGAAGCGGTCAAGAGTTTTCTCGATATGCTCCATTATGTCGTGCTCGACATCGGTGGGGAGACCGGTTGGGACCAACTTTCCAAGGTCTTGGGCGACGATCCTGCGCGGGTGCGGGCTTTCTACCTCGCGACGGGACCGGATCATTTCGGCCAGATCGCCAAGCAGCTTGCTGCCCATTTGCTCGTTACGCCTTCCTCCCGCATTATTGTCGAAAAGCCGATTGGCAAGGACGGCGCTTCGGCTGCCTTCATCAATGATGCGATCGGCGCGGTCTTTCCGGAGAAGCGGATCTTCCGCATCGATCATTACCTTGGCAAGGAGACGGTGCAAAATCTGATGGCGCTGCGCTTCGCCAATGCTCTGTTCGAGCCATTGTGGAATTCAGCCCATATCGATCATGTCGAAATCACCGTCGCGGAGTTGATCGGCGTCGAGGGGCGCGCCGCCTATTACGAAAGTTCCGGGGCCTTGCGCGACATGGTGCAGAATCATTTGCTGCAGCTTCTGTGTCTCGTCGCGATGGAACCGCCGGCCTCGCTGCACGCGGATGCCGTGCGGGACGAGAAATTGAAAGTCCTGAACTCTCTAATCCCGATTGACGCCAGCAATGCCGGACGGCTGACCGTGCGCGGGCAATATCGTGCCGGGGCGAGCGAGGGGGGTGCCGTTCCGAGCTACACGCAGGAGGTCGGCAATGAGCACAGCATGACCGAGACCTTTGTCGCGCTCAAAGTCGAAATCGCAAACTGGAGGTGGGCGGGCACGCCATTCTATCTACGGACCGGCAAACGCTTGCCGCAAAGGGTTTCGGAAGTCATCGTTGCTTTTCGTAAGGTTCCGCATTCGATCTTTAGCCTCGAATCGGGCAAGATTTCGCAGACCAGGCTGGCCATAAGGCTGCAGCCCGACGAAGGCATCAAGCTCTGGCTGATGCTGAAGGAGCCCGGCGCCGGTGGAATGCGGCTGCAGCACGTACCCCTCGACATGAACTTTGCCGAAGCCTTCAGCATCTATGCGCCGGAAGCCTATGAGCGCCTTTTGATGGATGTGATCCGCGGCAATGCGACCTTATTCATGCGCCGCGACGAGGTGGAGGCGGCTTGGCGGTGGATCGATCCGATCGGCGAAGCCTGGAACCAGATGAACGAAGCGCCGCGGCCTTATTTCGCGGGCACCTGGGGCCCGGCGGCGGCGATCGCTCTCGTCGAGCGCGACGGACGCAGTTGGGACGAAGAGACCGATTGATGGGGCATGGGGTTTGCTATCGATAAGGGCGACTCTGAAACGGCAAACCCGTGTTGCACCGCGTGAACGATCATATTACTCTCTCTGAACGATCATTTTCCTGATCTCCGCTATTTGATGAGGCTTGAACGCTGCATGCTTCAGCCGACAATCGTCCACGTCACCGCGCGTATTCGCGCACGTAGCGAGCCGACACGAACAAGCTATCTGCGCCGGGTCGAGGCTATGCGGAGCAATGGACCGCGGCGTGGCGCGCTCGGCTGCGCCAATCTCGCGCATGGTTTTGCCGCCTGCGTCTCGCATGAAAAACACGAGCTGCGGACCGGTACGGCCGCCAATCTTGCCATTGTGACCGCCTATAACGACATGCTCTCGGCGCACCAGCCCTACGAGCGCTTTCCCAAGATCATCAAACATGCGGCCCGCGAGGCGGGTGGTGTAGCCCAGGTCGCCGGCGGTGTTCCGGCCATGTGCGACGGGATCACGCAAGGCCGCGCCGGCATGGAGCTTTCGCTGTTCTCGCGCGATGTCATTGCAATGTCTGCGGTCATCGCACTGTCGCACGATATGTTCGATGCTGCTGTCTTTTTAGGCGTTTGCGACAAAATCGTGCCGGGACTTGTCATCGCGGCCCAGGCCTACGGACATTTGCCGGCCGTCTTCATCCCAGCCGGCCCGATGCCCTCAGGCCTGCCCAACCAACATAAATCCAAGGTTCGCCAACTTCATGCGGAAGGCAAAGCTTCGCGCGCCGAGTTGCTGGAGGCGGAAGCCGCATCTTATCATTCCGCGGGGACCTGCACTTTTTATGGAACCGCCAACTCCAATCAAATGCTGATGGAGGCGATGGGATTGCATTTGCCGGGCAGTTCCTTCGTCAATCCGAACACCCCCTTGCGAGACGCGCTGACGGTCGCGGCGGCGCAGCGGGCGTTGGCGATCACTGCGCTCGGCAATGAATATACGCCGGTGGCATCCGTTCTCGACGAGCGCGCTTTCGTGAACGGCATCGTTGCTTTGCATGCCACGGGAGGCTCGACCAATCACGTCATCCACCTCATTGCCATGGCACGCGCCGGCGGGATCGTTTTGACGCTCGACGATTTCGCCGATGTGTCCAAAGCCGTTCCCTTGCTGACCCGCATCTATCCAAACGGCACGGCCGATGTGAATCATTTTACCGCGGCTGGCGGCACCGGGTTTCTCATCGCCTCCTTGCTGCAGGCGGGGCTCCTGCATCCGGATGCAAAAACAATTGCCGGCCATACACTCGAATTCTATGCGCAGGAGCCCTATCTCGACGGCGGCAAGCTCGCCTTTCGCCCGGCGCCGTCCGCCAGCTTGGACGAAGGGGTTTTGCGCTCGGCGACACATCCGTTTTCCAAGGATGGCGGCTTGAAAGTGCTCGATGGCAATCTCGGCCGTGCGGTGATCAAGATCAGCGCGGTGGCGCAAGAACATCGCAAAATACGCGCGCCGGCCCGCGTTTTTCATGCGCAGCAGGAATTGGAGGCCGCCTTCAACGCCGGGGAACTTGAATGCGATTTCGTCGCGGTGGTTCGCTTTCAGGGCGCGAAAGCGATCGGCATGCCGGAACTGCACAAATTGACACCTGTCCTCACCTCGGTGATGGGCCGGGGCCACAGGGTTGCGCTTGTCACGGATGGCCGTATGTCCGGCGCCTCGGGAAAAGTGCCGGCGGCGATCCATGTTACTCCGGAGGCGTTGGATGGCGGACCAATTGCACGCCTGCGTGATGGCGACATCATCATGCTTGATGCGGAAGAGGGCACGTTGATGGTCGAACTTCCGTCCGAGGTTTTGCAAAGCCGGCCTCTCGCCGATTGCGATTTGGAGGCTCATGCGCATGGCTACGGGCGCGAGCTGTTTCAAATGTTCCGCGCCCATCTGAGCGGAGTAGAATTGGGCGCGAGCATTTTTGGCTGACTGGCAAGCTTTGCCGCATCGAGGGAGGGGCGCTGACCATGCTTTATCCCCATAGCACGGCGACCCTGGCGGTGTTGCGGTCCGCGCCGGTCATTCCAGTCCTCACGGTCAACAGTATTGAGGATGCGCTCGCCCAGGCGCATGCCTTGATCGCGGGCGGGTTGACCGTGCTGGAAATTACCCTGCGCACCGCTGCCGGGATGAGTGCGATCGCGACGCTCGCAAAGACATTTCCTGACGCGTGCATTGGCGCCGGCACGATTCTCGAACCAGATCAGATCGCCGCCGCCGCGGCGGCTGGGGCGGCGTTTCTTGTGAGCCCGGGGATGACGCCCCGTTTGCTCGAGGCTGCCGTGCGGGCGCCGATCCCGATGTTGCCGGGTGTGGCGACCGTATCCGAAGCCATGACATTGCGGGAGCACGGATTTCTTGCCTTGAAGTTTTTCCCGGCCGAGGCCGCGGGCGGCGCCAAATATCTCGCCTCTCTTGCGGCTCCCTTGCCCGATTTGATTTTCTGCCCGACCGGCGGTATCGACGCGGTGAAGGCTTCGGCCTATCTGGCGCTGCCCAATGTGGCTTGTGTTGGCGGTTCGTGGATGGTCGCGGCGGCGCTTCTTGAGGCGTGCGATTTCGCACGGGTCGAGCAGCTCGCGCGCGAAGCTTCTGCGTTGGGCAGCCGCCGATGAGGGGAAGGAAAGCCATGGCCGCGAGCGGCGACGACACAAAGCTCCGTCAATCCATCATCGATGCCTGCAAGAGCATGACTGCGCAGGGCATTAATCAGGGCACCGCCGGCAATATTTCCGTGCGTTGGCAAGCCGGCGTGTTGATCACGCCGTCGGGCCTCCCCTATGACGAGATGGCGGTCGAGGATATCGTCTTCATGAACATGGATGGGAGCTACCAGCATAAATTGCCTCCCTCGTCGGAATGGCGCTTCCATCGGGATATTTTGAAAAATCGCCCTGACGTCAACGCGGTCGTTCATGCGCATTCCATTCACGCCACCGCCTTCGCGATCTGCGGTATGGAGATACCGGCAGTCCATTATATGATTGCGGCCGCGGGTGGCCCGACGATCCGATGCGCGCCTTATGCGACTTACGGCACCGCGGAATTGTCGGATTTCGTGCTTGAGGCATTGGCCGACCGCAGCTGCGCTTTGCTTGCCAATCATGGTATGATTGCGACAGGGCCGGATCTTCGAGAGGCATTGTGGCTCGCCGTCGAACTGGAAACGCTCTGCAAGCAATATGCGGTTGCCCTTCAGGTGGGGTTACCGCGTGTGCTTGAGAACGAGGAGGTTGAAAAGACAATTGAAAAATTCAAGGATTACGGTTTGCGTCGTAAGCCGCGCGCAGCTTAAACGTTTCTTTTAACAATTTTGAAGTCAGGGTACCCCCAGTCCAATCGCATTCTGATAATAGGCGCAGGGTGGCGGGGCCTTCAAAGGCAGCGATCATGGATGATATTGCTAAGACCCGCCAAGTCTATCCTGACCAAACAGCGCATTCCCTGCCTTTCAGCCTGCCTTTGGTAAGTGTGATTATCGTCAATTACAATTATGGCCGCTTTCTGAAGCAAGCTGCCGACTCGGTTTTCGAACAGACATATCCGAATATAGAATGTATCATCGTCGACAATGCTTCGAGCGACGAGAGCGCCGACGTTCTTTGCGATATCCAGAGCCGATATCCCAGCACGAAAATCCTGCAACGCACTGATAATGGCGGTCAAAGCCTTGCTTCGAAAGAGGGGTTTGAGGCCAGTTCTGGCGAATATGTCGTGTTTCTCGATGCCGACGATGTTCTGCTTCCGGTCTTCGTCGAAACGCATATTTTCGTTCACCTCTCGTTGCGCGTCCCAGTTGGGTTCACCTCGGCCGACATGCTGCAAGCCGTTGAAGCGCGGTTTGTTCTTGGAACTTTTTATGGGTTCAGCGAATATGTGCGTTCAGGCCGTGGCAAGAAGCCAGGTCTGCTGCGACGGATCGATGAACATGCTCCCAACGTGTGGCGGCTGCACAGTCCCGATGCGTCAATCGAAGCTCAAATCCATCTTGTTGAACCAGGCGATGTCACCGGCTGGTACTGGGCGCCGACGTCCGGTAATTGTTTTCGGCGCGATGCACTTCGGCTTTTCTTGAACAATGAAGGCTTAGCCACGCTCCGCAGCTGCACCAACTCCTATCTTCTGCGCGGCGTCGGCATCATGACCGGCAGCGTTCTGATCGACCGCCCGCTCGCGGTCTATCGACTGCACGGCACGAATGTTTTTTCCAAACAGCCCCATCTTCATTGCATGGTCCATTTCGAAAAAGATTCGCCGACCGATCATGATCAGCTGGGACGCAGGCTGGTCATGGATCATTTGATTGCGAACGCTAAGCTGTTTGTCAAAAAATCCTGTTCCGTGCACCATTATATGAATGCCTTGACGGCTCTCGATGATGCTTGGCCGCCGATCGCCTCAAGGGTCCCGGGATGCCCGAGCTATCTCGGGGGCAAGTTGGTTTCCGAGTTGACTACACTTGCGCGGGAGGTCGGGCTTGGCAATTTTTCAACCTGGTTGTGGCAACGCAAAGTTTCGCTCCAGGTCTTCCTGTCGACCTATCTGCGCTGTAGAAAGGAAAAGCGCCATAAGCAACTTCGCGCGGAGTGAAGAGCTTAGCTTGCGCTCATCTCGTCGCAGCCAGCTTCACGTCAAGCGGCCGGATCTTGCCATGCTCGCGCATCAGCGACTCGAAATAGGCAATCGTGCGCCGGAGGCCTTCGTCCATTTGGATTGTCGGCCGCCATCCGAGCAGCTTTTCAGCAAGAGCAATATCGGGCTGGCGTTGCCTTGGATCATCCTCGGGCAATGGCCGGGTCACGATCTTCGATTTCGATCCGGTCATGGCCAGGATTTTTTCGGCCAATTCCCGCACCGTAAATTCGCGCGGGTTGCCGATATTGATCGGGCCGGTGATTGGATCCGCGGAGTTCATGAGCCGATCCAGGCCGTCGATCAAATCGGTCACGTAGCAAAATGAGCGAGTCTGCTGACCTGAGCCGAAAAGCGTGATGTCGTCGCCGAGCAAGGCCTGCCAAATGAAGTTCGAGACGACCCGGCCGTCGTCGTGGCGCATGTTGGGTCCGTAAGTGTTGAAGATCCGTGCAACCTTAATATTCAGCCCATGCTGACGATTATAATCAAAAAACAAAGTTTCTGCGCAGCGTTTGCCTTCATCGTAACAGGATCTACTACCAATTGGATTGACGTTGCCCCAATAATCCTCCCGCTGTGGGTGCACGGTCGGGTCGCCGTAGACTTCGGAGGTTGACGCCTGCAGAATGCGGACCTTGAGCCGTTTGGCGAGACCAAGCATGTTGATGGCACCCGCGACACTTGTCTTGGTTGTCTGAACGGGATCCTGCTGATAATGGATCGGAGAGGCGGGACAGGCCAGATTATAGATTTCGTCTACTTCGACAAAGAGCGGAAAAGTCACATTGTGACGAAGAAGTTCAAACCGCCGGTTGTCGAGAAGATCTTCTATATTGCGGCGGCTTCCGCTGGAGAAATTGTCGACGCATAAAACTTCATGGCCTTGGTCGAGCAGATGGCGGCAAAGATGCGTCCCAAGAAACCCTGCGCCGCCCGTGACAAGGACACGTCTTTGGTCCAAAACCATGTCAAGCTCCGCGTGCGCATGTTGTTTTGATTGCCCGGTGCAAATGCGGCGATTGCACAAGGGATAAGGTGAAAAAACGTAAATCTTATAGCGAAGGTTTCATTCGTCAATCAATGCTAAACTTAGGCAAAGGCGCAGGACAGAGTCAATGGAACTGATCTTCATCGACAGTGGCTTGATCAGTAGGGGAGGGCATAGTTACAACCTCGCCAAGACTTTGGGTGAGACCTTGTCGCGCCGAGACATGGCATTCCGTGTGTTCGGCATGTGCGCGCTTGATCCATCGATCGCCGCCGAGATCGGCACCATCCCGCATTTTACCCGCTCGCTCTATGAATGCGTGGATCTGACCCCCTTCGAGCAAAAATTACGGGGGCTTACGTCGATTTTGGGGCGTGGGACCGTATCTCCGCGGTCCGAACAAAAAACCTGGCGGGCCGTCAATCAAGCCTTCGAACAGGATCTCTGCGCTCTGCCGCAGGACATTTGGCGGCAAGACAATCTTATCATTATAACGGCGATAACGCAGAACCAGATTTCGGGCCTGATTCGCTTTTTGGGCAGCAGACCTCGAGACCGGCTTCCTCGCGTGGTCTGTCAGCTGATGTTTCCGCCAACTTGGGTGCCGTGGGGCGAGGTTTCGCAGTTCGGGGAGCAATTTTATCGAGAAGCCTTCGCGTCCGCTGCGCCGCTGCTCGATCGCCACCTGTTCTTCACCACGGAAAATGATGCGATGCGGGCCCTCTATAGCCAGGACTTTGGCATCCATACCAAAATCCTGCCTATCCCCTTTGGGGCCCCGAGGCAGCAGAAAGCGGAAGGCAACGGGAAAATCCGGCTCGGTTTTTTCGGCGATTCACGAAGCGAAAAAGGCTTTCATCTGTTGCCCGCGGCCATCGAGATTTGCCAGCGGCAAGGCCTCGATATCGAGTTCGTCGTTCAGGTTCAACATGGCGGCTGGGAGCGCCAAACAACCGAAGCGGAGCAGGCGTTGCGCCAGCTCAAAGGTGTTCGCTTGCTGGAGGGGGTGCTGACCAGCGAAGATTATGATGCTCGCACCGGCGAGATCGATGTGATGCTGCTTCCCTACGATCCTGTCACATTCGGTCTCCGCGGCTCCGGGATTTTTACCGAATTGGTTGCTGCCGGCCGTCCCGTCGTGGCGTCCAAAGGGACGTTTGCGGCCAACAGCATCGAGAGAAATGAAGCGGAAGGCGAGGTTTTCGCCCCGCATAATGCCGAAGAACTGGCGACCGCGATCTCCCGCCTTATCCCACGGCTTGCCGTCTGCAAAGCCAACGGAGCCGAGCGCGCCCACGCTTTTGCGCGCCGGCACAGCGCCGATGCTTATGTGGACGTGCTCTTGGCGCACGCCGAGGCGCAAATCGCCTAGACGTCGTAACTGTCGTCGTCTCCCGAGCCGAAGTCGTCCGAGCCATAATCGGAAGCGTCCTGGATATCGTCCTGGTCCTGGTCGGCATCCTGCTGCGTATCCTGTTGGGCAAGCCGAACGTCGTCGGCAGCATCCTGCTGCGCGTCCTGGGCAACGTCCTGGTCTTTTTGGCCCTCGCCATAAAAGTTGTTGATGACGGTTTCGCCGCCGAGGCCGGGGGTGCCGCCGCCAAAGCCGGTACCAATTCCAAGCGGATTATTATTGTGCCCGGCGAACAGCCCCCGAATAGAATCAGCCAAAAGCACGCCGCCGGCCACTCCGGCTGCGGTTCCCAACGCGCCGGTCAAGAAACCGCCGCCGGCGCTGGCCGGCTGCCCGCCCCAGGGTCCCGGTGCCGGGGCCGCACCTGGGGGCGCATAGCTTTGCGGGGGCTGTTGCCAGCCGCCTTGCTGCGGGGCGGATTGGTTCCAGCGGCCGCCTGCCGGGGGGACCGCGGCCCGCGGAGGATAGGCCGGGGAAGCGGGGCCTGGCCCCCCGAATAAGGAGCTAAGACCGCCGAGGAAACTGCCCGAACGGGGCTGACTTGCCGTCTGCTCCTCCAGGTCTTTTACTTTGCCCTCAAGCTCTTGTAGACGTTCATTGGCGGCGCGGAGCGCTTGCTCCTGAACCAGCACGGTCTGCGCCAGAAGGTAAGGGGCGTAAGGCTGAGTTCGCGTCGCATCTTGGATCAACGCCTCGGCTTCCTGATCGCGCGGCGCATTGGCGGCACCTCGGATCCGGTCAAACAAACCTGTGAGCAACTGGCGTTCTTCGGGCGACATTGCATTCTCCCTAAAAAATCTGCGGAGTCGTGCCCCGCGCCGCAAATATAAGGGGTTTTTGGCGCTATCCAAGGGTCGTGGTTCTTGCGGAAGGCTACGCGACCTGCCCTTGCCGGGCTCCTCGGCTCATCCTAAGAATTTTCACCCCTACAAGGCTGATGGAAACCATGAACGACAGGACGAACGGCGCGCGCACCTCTCCCGCGAAACTGCCGCGCGGTTTTACCGATCGCTCGCCCGCCGAAATTGCGGCGACGGAAAAAATGCTTTCGGTCATCAAAGCGTCTTATGAGCTTTACGGTTTTGAGGCGGTCGAGACCCCGCTGATCGAATTCACCGAAGCGCTCGGCAAGTTCCTGCCGGATCAGGATCGCCCGAACGAGGGCGTTTTTTCGTTCAAGGACGACGACGAAAACTGGCTGTCGCTGCGCTATGATTTGACCGCGCCGCTCGCCCGCTATGTCGCGGAAAATTTCGACCGGCTGCCAAAACCCTATCGCAGCTATCGCGTCGGCACGGTGTTTCGCAACGAGAAGCCCGGGCCGGGACGGTTTCGCCAATTCATGCAATTCGACGCCGACACCGTCGGGGCGGCGAGCGTCGCGGCCGATGCCGAAATGTGCATGATGGCGGCGGATACGCTTGAGAAGCTCGGCGTCAAGCGCGGCGACTATGTGATCAAGGTCAACAACCGAAAGGTGCTCGACGGTGTGATGGAGGCAATTGGCCTCGGCGGCGAAGAAAACGCTGGGCGACGGCTTACGGTGCTGCGGGCGATGGATAAGTTCGACAAATTTGGTGACGAAGTTCGCTTTCTTCTTGGCGAAGGACGTAAGGACGAGTTGGGTGATTTCACAAAAGGTGCCAATCTCGACAAAGGTCAACAACACGAGATTATGACGTTGCTTGGTTCTAGCACGCAACTCGTTGACGTTGCGACGCTGCCAGAAAGCATTCGAGCAGATGCCGCTTTGCTCCCCGATTTGCCACAGAATGCCTTCTCTAACAGTGAGACGGTGCAGACCTTCCGCGCGCACTTTGGCTACAATGAAAAAGTCAGCGAAGGTTTAAATGAGTTACAAGCTATTGCTGATATAAGCGCGGCGGCTGGATATGGTACACGCCGCATCCGCATCGACCCCTCTGTCGTGCGGGGCCTCGAATATTACACCGGTCCCGTCTACGAGGCCGAGCTCACATTCGAAATCGACGGCGAGGATGGCAAGCCGATCCGATTCGGTTCGATCGGCGGGGGCGGGCGCTATGACGGACTTGTCGGCCGTTTTCGCGGTGAAAATGTCCCCGCGACCGGTTTTTCCATCGGCGTCTCGCGGCTTTTCTCGGCGCTGAAGGCGGTCGGTTCACCGATCGTGACGGCACAAACGCAGCGCGGCCCTGTGGTCGTCCTCGTGCTCGACAAGGATCAGCTTGCAAAATACCAGGGTTTTGTCGCCGCGCTCCGGGCGGCGGGCGTCGCATCCGAACTCTACCTCGGCCAATCCGGCATGAATGCGCAGCTGAAATATGCGGATAAGCGCGGCTCGATCTGCGCCGTCATCCAGGGCTCGAACGAGCGCACCCATGCGGATGGCCCGCAGGTGACGATCCGCGATCTTGTGCTTGGAGCCGAACTCGCCGCATCCACCAAGGACCGCGCGGATTATCTCGAATTGCGCGCCAATGCGCAGTTCAGCGTGCCAGAAGGGCAGCTGGTCGCGGCGGTCCAGCAGGTTCTCGCGCGCCACGCTCTATAGAGCATTTTCAAGCGAAGTGGATGCCGGTTCGCGTTAAGAAAATGCGACAAAACAGAAGGTTAGAGCGCTTTCAGATTCCATTGGATCGGAAAGCGCTCTAGCGGCGGGCGTTCACCTTATTTTCGCAAAGCCGGTCGCGAAACGCCGTGAGCCTTGCTAGAAGAAGCTCGGATTGGTTCAAGGGGTGGCACGCCTGTGTCTTTTGTCGATCATCGTGCGGAAAAAATCATCGCGCATCTGACGGGCGCCGGTTATGCGCGCCGGGAGCCTGCGATCCTGCAGCCGGCGTCGATCTTCTTCGACTCCGGGGAGGATTTGCGCGGCCAGCTTTATCTGACGAGCGATCTTTCCGGCGCCGATTATTGCCTTCGCCCCGAATACACGATTCCGGTGCTGCGCGCCTATCTTGCGACGACTCGTGCGGGGGAACGCGCCGATTTTTCCTATTGCGGGCCGGTGTTCCGGTTTCGCCCGGGGCTGGACAGCGAATTAACCCAGGCCGGCGTCGAAAGTTTCGGACGCGCCGACCGGGAGGCCGCGGACGCGGAGATTTTAACTCTGTCGCTCGATGCGATCGCCGTGACCAAACCAAAGAGCGGTGCCGGTTTGGGCTTGGCCGTGCGGATTGGCGATGCCGGGCTTTTCTCGCGGCTGCTCGAGGCGCTCGATCTTGCACCCCAATGGCGCCGCCGCATCGCGCGCGGCCATTCGCAAGGCAAATCGCTTGAGCTGATTTTGCAACCGAGCTTGAACGGTGGCGGTGTCGATCACTCGGGCGTGCTCGGGGTTCTGGAAGGCGCTGACAAGCAAGGCGCGCGCGCCTTGGTCGAAGATCTCCTTTCGATCGCCGGCATCTCCGCAGTCGGCGGGCGCACGCCCGGAGAGATCGCCGACCGGTTCCTCGAACAAGCAGCGCTCAGGGCGGGTACCGGATTTTCCGCCGAAAAACGGGCGATCATCGAGCGCTTCTTGGGGATCGAAGGCGCTCCAGCCGAGGCGTCCGCGCAGCTGCGCCGGCTGGCGTCAGAGGCCGGCCTCGACCTTTCCGCCGTCCTCGACGGGTTCGATAAAAGGCTCGGTCTGATCGCGGCGCACGGACTCGATATCGCGGGCCTTCAATTCGCGGCGAGCTTCACCCGCAATCTCGATTATTACACCGGGTTTGTGTTCGAGGCGTATGAGCGGGGCGCCGACGAAACGCCTGTCGTTGGCGGCGGCCGCTATGACCAGCTGCCGCAAGCGCTCGGCGCGCAAAAACCCATTGCCGCCGTCGGCGCGGCGATCTGGATCGATCGCCTGAGTAATGGAGCAGAACCATGACCTCGCGCGGCGCACCTCTCGTGCTCGCGGTGCCCTCGAAAGGGCGGCTGCAGGAAAACGCCGCGAATTTCTTTGCACGCGCCGGATTGGATCTCGTGCAGAGCCGCGGCTCACGCGAATATCGTGGAAGTCTGGCCGGCATGGAAAACGTCGAGATCGCGTTTCTGTCGGCGTCCGACATTGTTGCGCAATTGGCCGCGGGCCATGTCCATCTCGGGATCACAGGCGAGGATCTTATTCGCGAGACGATTGTCGATGCGGAAGCCAAGGTCGAGCTTTTGGCGCCTCTCGGCTTCGGGAGCGCTCATGTCGTGGTCGCCGTGCCTCGTGCCTGGATCGACGTCAGAACCATGGCGGATCTTGAAGATGTCGCGGCGGCCTTTCGGGAACGGCGCGGCGAGCGGATGCGGGTGGCCACCAAATATATCCATCTGACACGGCGCTTTTTCGCCGAGCGTCATGTCAGCGATTACCGTATTGTGGAGAGCCTTGGCGCAACCGAAGGCGCCCCTGCGGCGGGCCAAGCTGAGCTGATCGTCGATATTACGACGACCGGTGCGACGCTGCTGGCCAATGCGCTCAAAATCCTCGACGATGGCACAATTCTGCGCTCCCAGGCCAATCTCGTGGCATCGCTCCGCGCCGATTGGAGCGCTGCTTCGCGGGAGAGCGCCCGCATTATTCTCTCGCGGATCGCGGCGGAGGAAGAAGCCCGCACCACCCGCGAAGTCTCGGCCGTGTTGTCACGATGGGAGGAAGGGCTTCTTGCCGAGGCCAAGGCCGATTTTCTCGCCCGTCTGCGCTTTCTTGCGAGCGACGGGCGCTTGACCCTGAATTGTCCCAAGGACAAGGCCGCGCCGCTGGCAGATTGGCTGATTGCGCAGGGCGCCGCCCATGTCTGCGTCGCGGCGCAGGACTATGTGTTTTCGGCTGAGAATCCGCTTTATGAGAAGCTCATCGCGCGGTTGCCGCCCTCAGCGTGAGGCGGTACCGTAGGTGACTTGCGTCCAAGATGCGTGTCTCCTCATCCTGAGGAGGCGCTGGGTGCAATGACTATTCCGCTGGCCGCAAGGCTTTTTCGGTGGGGGCGAATAGGCCCGTGCCGAGGGGAAGCATGTCGATGTGGCGCTTATGGAACTGCGCGAGGCTCGCGCGATGCCCGATCGAAATGATCGTCGTTGCCGGGAAGTGTTTTCGGCAAGAGGTTTCGTAGATCTCGGCTTCCATGGGTTCGTCCATGGCCGTGGTCGCTTCGTCGAGGAAGAGCCAATCGGGCTTTGCCAAAATGGCGCGGGCGATCGCGAGGCGCTGCTGCTCGCCGCCGGAAAGCCGCTGCGGCCAATGTCCTTCGACATCGAGCTCGTTGATGAAATCGCCGAGTTTCGCGGCGCAGAGCGCGTCGACGAATCGCCGCCTCGTCCGTAGTGATCCGGGCGTCTCAGGATAGGTCACGGCGGCGCGCAAGGTGCCGATCGGGATATAGGGCTTTTGCGGCAGCAGCATAATATTGGCGTCTGCCGGCAAGGTGATGGCGCCGTCGGCATAAGGCCAAATGCCGGAGATCGCCCGGAACAAGCGTCGATTTGCCGGAGCCCGACGGGCCGGTCACAAGCACGGGCTCGGTTCGCGCCAAGCCGCAGGTTGGCGTCTTGATGATCTCGCGGCCGTCGGGAAGCCGGACTTGAGCGCCTCGATGTCGAGATGTTTTCGCGCCGCTTGCGTGTCGGCTCCCATGCCGCGGTGAGAAGTCGGGCGTCTTCGCGATTCTCGATGGCGAGCTCGAACGACGTCAAACGGTCGAGCACGGATTTGAAATCGGCGAGCGAAACATAGTAGGTGACAAAAAAGTTCAAGGCTTCGTTGACGCTGCCGAAGGCGCGCGCCGTTTGGGTCATGATGCCCGAGCGTGATTTTGCCGGCGAAATAGAAGGGCGCCGCGACGACGAAGGGAATGATCGGGCTGAGCTGGCCATAGGACGCCGTAAAGGCGGTGAGATTTTTCCGGCAGGCGATGATCTGGAAGTAATTCTTGACGATCGCGCCAAACCGCGCCGTGAGCGAGGCTTTTTCGGTCCGTTCGCCCGAGAGCAGCGCGACTTGCTCGGCATATTCGCGCAGCCTTGCGAGCGAGAAGCGAAAATCCGCTTCATAGTGCTGCCGCTCGAAGGAGAGCCGGACGAGCGGGCGCCCGATCAGATGCGTCACCAGCGTGCCGACGCCGGCATAAATCAGCGCCACCCAGAACAGAAATCCGGGCACTGCGATTGTCGTATAGGGCAGGGTGAAATTGGTCGGAGAGATCCCAAAGCAGGATCGCGAAGGAAACGAGCGAGCTCAAATTCGAGATCAACAAAATCGAAAAGGAGTAAATGCCATAGCCGATTTGGCCGCCATCGATGAAGCGGTTGATGTCTTCCGAGATGCGTTGATCCGGGTTGTCGGCGGCGCCGCCCGCGAGCGACATGCGATAATGGGTATGCGCGTCGAGCCAGCGGTTGACATAATTGTTGGTGAGCCAGCGCCGCCACCGGATGATGAGGGTCGACGTCACGACAAATTCGAGGACCGCGGTCGCGATGAACAGAAACGCCCAAGGCGTGAAGACGGTGAAGAGTTGCGACCAGAACGCCGCCTCGTCCTTGTTCTGGATCGCATTGAACCAATCGCGCGAGAAAAACGAAAGCCGCAAATTCATGCCGACTTGCGCCTGGTTGATGACGACGAGCAAGACGACCATGCCGATGGCCACGCGCCGCTCGCGCGCGCCGAAAGCAGGGAAAGGCCAGATGCGGGCGCGGGTCTCGTCCGCCGTGTTGAAATAGCGGTCGGCGATGCGGGTCATCGACTTGCACGACGGGGATATGAAGAGATCGCATAAACGAGAATGCCAAAGATCGCGACGGTGAGCGGCAGGCTTTCGGGAAATTCATAATCCGCAAGCGAGGGCGGCCAAAGGCCGATCTGGGCAATGAGGAAGATGGTGCCGAAGATCGACCGTCTCGGCCGCGAAAATCGCCGCGAAGATTTGCAGGAAGGTCGAGATCGTCCGCGCCCGGTAGGTGGTAAAGGCGCACAAAAATCCCGACGCCGCGAGCAACAGCACGATATTGTCGCCGGTCTTTAGGCCGACAAGAGTGGCGGCGAGCCGAGAAAACGGCCTACGAAGGCGGCAAGAAGATGCATGGCTTTCCCAGTCGATCCAATTGTCGCTAGACGATTGAAGTTAGCCGATCAAGGGCTGTCGTGCGTCCCTGCGCCGAGCCGCAGGGATTCTTCCGTCAATGAAGGAGGTATTCGGTCTTTTGTTTGTCAGGAATTTATCCTGAGCAAGAGGGCGCTCGCCGCTTCCCATGCTCTCGCCGCCGGAGCGGCTGGCCGTGAAGCGGGGAACCCTGCGAGGTCAGCTTGGATCCTGCGTCTCCGGTTCATCTTCGGCCGTCATGCCATTGACCGCCGCGCTCAGGACGGGCGAGGGTTTGAAGGTGAGAACGCGGCGAGGCTTGATCGGCACTTCGACGCCGGTGCGCGGATTGCGGCCGATGCGTTCTCGCTTGTCGCGCACCAGAAAGCAGGCCGAAGGAGCGCAGCTTCACGGGCTCGCCGCGCACCAGCGCAGCGGAAATCTCTTCCAGCGCCATTTCGAAGATGTCCTTGGCCTCGCGCGCGAAAGCATAGGACAGGAAGCATAAACGGCGTTGAGGAGATCCGCTCGTGTCGCGGTTTTCCGGTGGCCGCCGTATCCCGGTCGCGGCCCAGACGCTCGAGGCATCTTGTTGATTCTCCCCTTTTAGTCGCCCACTCTATTACAGCGATCTTAAAACATTTTGGCGGCCAAGGGGAAACCGGTGCGGCAGTGCTTTGAAAAAATAAGTAGATTGACGAATAATTGACTCCTGCTCTCGAACTGGCGCTCTCACCAAGGCGGATCGAACCATGCGCCGACATGAAAAAGGCCCCGGAGGTCCGGGGCCTTTCTGGAGCACGATCGTTTCGAATTGCAAAGATCATGCTTGCAGCGGCCGAAGCACTCTCGGCGGGTCCTAGAAATCCATTCCGCCCATTCCGCCCATTCCGCCGCCGCCGCTGGCATGGCGGGAGCCTCCTTCTTCGGCGCTTCCACGATAATCGCCTCGGTGGTGATGAGGAGACCGGCCACGGAGGCCGCATCCTGCAGGGCGGTGCGCACGACCTTGGTCGGATCGATGATGCCGAGCTTCACCAGATCGCCATACTCGCCGGTCTGGGCGTTGTAGCCATAGGCGTAGGACGCATTCTCGATCAGCTTGCCGACCACGACGGCGCCGTCGCCGCCGGAATTGTCGATGATCTGCCGCGCCGGCGTCTGGATCGCCTTGCGGACGATATCGATGCCGGTCTTCTGATCGGGATTTTCGACCGTGAGGTTGTCGAGGGCCTTGATGGCGCGCAGCAGCGGCACACCGCCGCCCGGCAAGCACGCCTTCCTCGACGGCGGCGCGCGTCGCGTTGAGCGCGTCATCGACGAGATCCTTCTTTTCCTTGACTTCGACTTCGGTGGCGCCGCCGACGCGGATCACCGCGACGCCGCCGGCGAGCTTGGCCAGACGCTCTTGCAGCTTTTCACGATCATAGTCCGAGGTGGTGTCGGCGATCTGCGCCTTGATCTGGGCAATCCGTGCCTCGATGTCAGCCTTGGCGCCAGCACCGTCGATGATCGTGGTGGCTTCCTTGTCGATGCGAATCCGCTTGGCGCGGCCGAGCATCTGCAAGGTCACGTTTTCCAGCTTGATGCCGAGTTCTTCCGAGATCAGCTGACCCGCGGTCAGGATCGAGATATCCTCGAGCATGGCCTTGCGGCGATCGCCGAAGCCCGGCGCCTTGACCGCCGCGACCTTCAGGCCGCCGCGCAGTTTATTGACGACGAGCGTTGCCAAGGCCTCGCCCTCGACGTCCTCGGCGACGATGACCAGGGGTTTGCCGGTCTGCACCACCGCTTCAAGAACCGGGAGCAGGGCCTGCAGCGAAGACAGCTTCTTCTCATGGACGAGAATGTAGGGGTCTTCGAGCTCGGCGACCATCTTCTCGGCATTGGTGATGAAATAGGGCGAGAGATAGCCGCGGTCGAACTGCATGCCTTCGACGACGTCGAGCTCGGTCTCGAGGCTCTTTGCCTCCTCGACCGTGATGACGCCCTCGTTGCCGACCTTCTGCATCGCCGTCGAGATCATTTCGCCGACCGACTTGTCGCCATTGGCCGAAATCGTGCCGACCTGGGCGATCTCGTCGTTCGATGTGACCTTTTTCGAATTCGTCTTGAGATCGGCGACGATGGCGTTGACGGCGAGATCGATGCCGCGCTTCAGATCCATCGGATTGAGACCGGCGGCAACCGCCTTGGTGCCTTCCCTGACGATCGAGGCGGCAAGAATGGTCGCCGTGGTGGTTCCGTCGCCGGCCGCGTCATTTTGCTTGGAAGCGACTTCGCGAATCAGCTGGGCGCCGAGATTCTCGAATTTGTCGGAGAGTTCGATCTCTTTTGCGACCGTCGACACCGTCCTTGGTGATCCGCGGCGCGCCGAAGGATTTCTCGATGACGACATTGCGGCCCTTGGGACCAAGGGTGATCTTAACCGCGTTGGCAAGAATTTCGACGCCGCGCAACATGCGGTCGCGGGCATCGGACGAGAAACGGACATCTTTGGCTGCCATGTTGAAACTCCTGATACCGGGTTCTTAAAAAATTGGGTGAACGGCTTCTGTCCGGGCTCAGGCGACGACGCCCAGGATGTCGCTCTCCTTCATGATGAGGAGATCCTGACCGTCGATCTTGACCTCGGTGCCCGACCATTTGCCGAACAGGATCTTGTCGCCGGCCTTGACGTCGAGGGGCGTCAGCTTGCCGTTTTCATCGCGGCCGCCAGGGCCCCACGGCGATGATCTCGCCTTCCTGCGGCTTCTCCTTGGCGGTGTCGGGGATGATGATCCCGCCCTTGGTCTTTTCCTCACCTTCGAGGCGTCTGACCACGACGCGGTCATGCAAAGGACGAAAGCTCATGTCTCTTGGTTCCCTAATGCGCCGCAGGAGGCGCCCACGTGAGCGGCCGCCTTGCGAAGCTTGCGGCTGAATTGAAACGTGCACCCTGTTAGCACTCACCGTACGACGAGTGCTAAGTAGGGCGCTCCGTACCTAGGGAGTCAGCCTTCAACTGTCAAGCGGCAGGGCAGCAAATTGGACGGCTCGTCTTCCAGGAAAAGAGAAGCTTACAGCGCCAGGGTCGGCCGCGCAGGGCGGCGGCCGAGCTTGGTTGCCCACGGCAGGCCGAGGGCCACGAAGCGCACCTCTCCTTGGCCGTTGGCGACCAGCAGCAAGGCCGATTTCTTGCCGCCGCTCTTCAGCGCCTCGATTTTCTTGGAGATATCGGCGGGATCCTTGACCGGTTCCTGATTGATTTCCATGATCACATCGCCGGCCTGAACATGCTTTTCCGCGGCGCTGGAATCGGGGTCGACATCGGTGATGACGACGCCCGAGGCGACATTGCTCTTGATGGCAAATTTCTGCCGCAGCTCGTCCGTGAGGCTCGAAAATTCCATTCCGAGCGCCTTTTCGACCGGGCCCGGCGGTTACTCTCTTTCCCGCGTTCGTCATGCTTGGCGGCGAGGGCGGTCTGCTTTTCATTCTCTTCCAAGCGGCCGAGCTTGATCGTCTTGGTCGAGCTGCTTGCCTTGCCGCACCACGACAATTTCAACATCCTTGCCGACCGGCGCCGAGGCGACGATCTTCGGCAGATCGCGCGATTCCTTGATCTCTGTGCCATCGAATTTGACGATCACATCCCCGGCCTTCAGACCGGCCGCCTTGGCCGGCCCCTTATCGTCGGTGCCGGCGACGAGCGCGCCCCGCACCTGGCCGAGATTGAGGCTTTCAGCGATCGTGTCGTCGACGTTCTGAATGCGCACGCCGAGCCAGCCGCGCCGCGTCTCGCCGAATTTTTCCAATTGGTCGATGACCGGAATGACGGTCGCGGCGGGCGTGGCGAAGCCGATACCGATCGAACCGCCGCTCGGCGACAGGATGGCCGTATTGATGCCGATCACTTCGCCGGCCATGTTGAACAGCGGGCCGCCGGAATTGCCCTTGTTGATCGCCGCGTCGGTCTGGAAATAATTGTCGTAGGGACCGGAATCGATATTGCGATGGCGGGCCGAAATGATGCCGGCGGTGACCGTACCGCCGAGGCCGAACGGGATTGCCGACGGCCACCACCCAATCGCCGACACGCATCTTTTCGCTGTCGCCGAACTTCACCGCCTTCAGCGGCTTGTCCGGTTTGACGCGCAGCACCGCGACATCGACCTTTTCGTCCTTGCCGAGCACTTCGGCCTTCAGCTTCTGGCCATCCGTGAAAATGACCGTCACTTCATTGGCGTCCGCGATGACGTGATTGTTGGTGATGACGATGCCGGAGGGATCGATCACGAAGCCGGAGCCGAGCGAATTCGATTTGCGCTCGCGCTGCTTTTGATCTCCCCCCCGGTCTTTGTCGCCCTGCTGGTGGCGCCGGAAGAACTCCTCGAACAAATCGTCGAATGGCGTGCCTGGCTCCAGCTGCGGCGCGTTGCCGGCGTGCTTTTGATCCATTGTCTGGGTAGCCGAAATATTGACAACGGCATCGCTCACGGCCTCCGCCAGGTCGGCAACGGAGTCCGGTCCCTTCGATGTTGCAGCCGAGGAAACGCCGAGAATGGGCCAAGCGGACCCGGCCGCGCCGAGGGCCAGCGCGCAGGCGACCATCATGGCAGCGCGTGCAGGGATACCGCGCCGATTCGCGTGGCGGGCCGTGCTTTCCATGCCGAAAACTTGTGGGAACAAACCCATGAAAACAATCTCCTTCAAGCGACCCTGCGACCAGGGCCCGCCGCCGCTTGGCTCAAGCGACGCGCGAATCTAAGGGCAAAGTGGCATAAACTCCCGAAGCCTCCGCGGCACAAGGGGCTCGCTGCCACCAGGGACGCAGCGCCAAGCCGCATGCTTCGCCGCCCACGGTTTTCTGTCCAGCGCCGGCTTTTACTACGGATCTTTGCGAAACTCATTCTTCTTTTTTGCAAGGAGCTTAATCGCTTAGGCCACGCTGTGAAGAAAATTATTCGCGGGGAAGGAGGCGGTCGATCAGAGGGGAAAAGCCCGAGCAAATCACTTATGCGCAAGTCGACCGCTTGATTCCAATGAGGCCTTCAGCAAAGCGTGATCGTGCTTTGTTTGCCGCGCATAGGCGATCGCAAAGGCCGCAATCGCATCGTCAAACACGTCCGATTTGCCCATATAGCCGGCCAGAAGGGCAGGGTCGCCGGTGCGGGCATGCGCCCTCGCCAGGGTTCGACCGCAGAGATTGGCATAGCCGGCGAGGGCCTTGTTTTCGACGACCTCTCCGATCGAGCCGAGCCGGCGGTTCTTGAGCTGCCGTACATAAAAATGCCGCTTGGTTTTTGGGTCTTCGGTCCACCCCAAGAAAATATCACTGGCCGCCTGGAGGGCGCGCTGACCCTCGACCACGCGATTGCCTTGTTGAAGCGGGACTTCAGGCGCTCCCACGATCTTTTCGAGGACCGACGCTTGCGCTTCCTTGACCTGCAGGAACAAAGGCTCTGCATCGGCCGACATGAAAAGACCGATGGCGCAGAATGTCCCCACGCTGCCGACGCCGACGACTTTAAAGGCAATGTCGGAAAGCGCGTAGTGTTGGATCAGCCGGCGCCGTTCGGACAGCAGTGAGGCCTGATAGTTGGAAAAGGCCGAATGCGCATGGATTTTATAGCCCTTCGTCGCCTCGGTATCGAAATGATAGATCAGCGGCGGGCGGTCCTCGATATGCGCAACGCCCGCCTCGGTGGTCGCCAGATGCGGAAAATTATCATCGCTCGCCAAAACTTTTTTGGCTTTCACCAAGATGGAAAGAATTTTTTCGCGCAGCCTCACGTTGGCGATCCGTTTGGCTTCGTGACCGACGTCCATCCGTATGTACCAGATTTGCAGTGGGGTCATCTTCGCGAGTTCGAGGATGAAGTCGCGATAGGATTGCACGGTGGCTTGGCGCGAGGGTGCGGGCCTTTTTGGCCGACATGCCGGCATCGATCGCGGCGACCGCCACGCTGGCAGCGAGCCGCTTCAGATCGACCGTGAAATCGATGCCGGGCAGTGTCTCGTCGAAATCATTGATGTCGAAGAGCACCCGTCCTTCCGGCGTGTTGGAAGCCCCGAAATTCATCAAATGGCAATCGCCGCACGCCTGAACCTGCGCCCCGACGTGGGGCAGGGTGGCCAGATCCTGCGCCATGACGGCGGCCGCGCCTCGCAGAAAGGTAAAAGGAGAAAGCCGCCATGCGCTGATAGCGGATCGGCAGAAGCTCGGGGATGCGGGTCGCGTCGGTCGCGTGCGAGAATGGCCAGCGGATCGCGATCGGATGCTGGCGGGCATTCGGCATGGCTCTCGCGGGAAACACGGGTGCGTAGCGCCCGGCCCGCAGCGTAGCGTTGCGCCCGCGTTGAGTTGAGCAAGGAAGCGCCATTCGCCGGCGGAAATCAACATGGCCATGCTCCCAAGCGAATGTCTGAGGATTCAATATAATCTTTTCACGGCGATAAAAAGTTCGAAACCCAGACGCGCACGAAGCTGAACCCGGTCCGGGAAGCGGACGGATGGCAGGCGCGCCAATTCGTTCCGACATCTTACTGTCATAAGACCAGCTTATCGCCGAAAATTCTACGCTTAAGCGGTGCCGACCGACGAGCCGCCGCTTTATCACGCGGGTCCGCTCCCATCCCGACCCTGGACGTTTTATGTCAGCTCTCTTCACTCCCGCATTTCAAAACGACGCGCTCAATTTGCTCGTGGCCCTTCTGCTAGGCGGCATCATCGGTTTCGAGCGGCAGTGGCGGCAGCGTTTGGCCGGCTTGCGGACAAATACGCTGGTCGCGCTCGGGGCCGCTATTTTCGTTGTGTTCGCCAGCCAATTCCCTGACGAAAATCCCACCCGTGTTGCCGCGCAAGTGGTCACCGGCATTGGTTTTCTCGGCGCCGGGGTCATTTGGAAGGAGGGCGTCAATGTAAGCGGTTTGAACACCGCGGCGACGCTGTGGTGTTCCTCCGCGGTTGGGCTGCTGGCCGGCACCGGCCATTGGGGCCTTTCTTTCGTCGCGGCCGGCCTTGTCGTCGGCGTAAATCTGATCCTGCGTCCACTGGTGCAATTGGTGAACCGGCAGCCGCTCGAATCCGCGGAGGTTGAAACGTCCTATATTGTCACCGTGACATGCCAGGGGACGGAGGAGGCGAATATCCGGGCGCTCCTGGTGCAAGGCTTTGGCGTCAGCGACCTGCATCTGCGCGAGCTCGAGAGCACCGATATCGAGGGGAGCGATCGCGTTGCGGTGATGGCCACACTCACCTCGGAAAAGCGGCGCGAAATCGCGCTCGAATATATCGTCGGGCGCTTGAGCCTGGAGCCGAGCGTCACGGCCGCACGTTGGCGGGCGGTCAATACAATCGTGTAAGCCTTACTTTTCCGATTGCACGGGCGGTTCCTGATGTGCGGTGGCAAGCGGATGGCCGGCGGCTTGCCAGCCCTCCGCGCCGTCCGGATACCAGATCACTCTGCGGTAGCCGAAGCTCATGGCGCGCTTGGCGGCATTCCAGCTCGCCCAGCACATTGGGTGGCAATAAAACACGATGGGATGATCGAGGTTGTTGCCGCTCAGCGTCCTGAGCCGCGCCCGGAAAAGCGCTTCCATATCCGCGGAAAGATTTGCCTCGCCAATTCCAGGAATCCAAATGCTTTCGGCGATATTTTCATGCGGCACGGGCTTCCAGAGCGTTTCGCTCGGCAAATTGTCCGGACGATGCGGGACGCTCGCGGCATCAATCAAAACGATCTTGGCGTTCTGGGTCGCCTCTTCCAGGGCCTCGGTGTGCACGACCTCCGCGCCGCTCAATGTCGCGGGAACGTCGCCATGCATGGGGCCGGTCCAATAGCCGGGCGGTTCGGGGACCTCGGCCTTGGTGGCTCCCGCAAGGAAAGCAAAAGCCAGCACGGCCAGGCCGATGGCAAGCGGCAGGGGCAACTTCGGGATCTGCATCAGCTGCCCTGCGGATCGAAATCGAAACTACGCTCGAAAACGGCATTGTCGCTATCGCGCGCGGTGATCGCCAATTTGCCCTTGGAAGGCACCTTGAAAACGAAACTAATGGCAGGGTCGGCGGCGAGCGAGATGTCGCTGTCGAGATGAAAGACCACTGCGCCGCCAAAGGTCGCGTCGATCGATTTGAGAAAGCGGGCCGGGGTGTAGCCCTGCGTTGCCGGGTCCCTTTGCATGCCATTGAAGTTGGGATGCCGGATCAAAAGTTGCGCCTCCCGCAAAGGGCCGGGATTGCGGATCGCCGAGCGAGTCGCAGCTTCATTTCGCCGATGTCTGCGAGCGCCGCTTGGTCGTAGGAGCCAGAGGGAGCCGAACAGCCACCGGATGCCTTCACGAAGCGATGAGTCTCATAAAGCACGCCCTGCTTGGTTTCCTCGACCGCATGGATATTCGTATATTGGCTGACGCGAACCCGGAGCTTCAGGCTTTGCGGATCTCCGGCCGGTCCGAACGTGAAATGCGCGGCGACGGGGGCCGGATTATCGTCGATCACCAGATAGATGCTTTTGACGTCTTCTGGGTTTTGTACGCTGATCGTGATCGGGACGAGCGCCGCGTCGAAGGCGCGATCGGGGGCTTCGAGAGAAATTTTGGCGTCGCCGTTTTGAAGTTGCTTGCCGACGAAAATTTCTTGCGCCAGTTCATTCCAGCGCGTGGCGCGCGCGGCTTCATCGTCTTGGGCAGCCGCCGCGCTTGAGAAAACAATCGCGCCGGCAAGAGCCATCCAGATTGTAAATCTGTTCATGCCGATCTCCTCTGCGAGCGATCGCCGATCATTCCCACTCCAGTTCCTTATAAGCCTCGGCGACATTGCGGTCATTATAGTCGTCGAACAATGTCCAGGCGCTGCGCTCGGAGGCCGCAACGGTCTTAACGGCGGCGTCAATACCGACATTCTCGCCGATCGCCCGCCGTGTGTCACGCTCCAGAGTCGTCAAGATATCGCTCGATGTCGGCCGATCCTGCCGGCCAATCCAGTGAGACCGGGCCATGCCCGGGAACGGCGCGCGGCGCCCCCAGCCCCTTAAGGGCGGCGAGCGTCCTTGAGCCAGCCGCGCAGGCTTCCATCGAGCGAGGGCATACGTTGCACGAACAGCAAATCGGCAGGCAGGAGCGTGCCGGTCTTTTTATCGAACAGGCTGAGATCGCAAATCGTGTGGGCGATGCCATGCGCCCTGGCTTCAATGATGCGATCGCCGAGATCGAGCTCGGCCCCGTCGCGAACCTCCAAGGTCGGCATGACAAATGTTCCAGCCCGATCCGGTCCCAATAGTTCGGTCAGATTTTTCCGTAATAATCACCTCGCTGTTGCAGGGCCGGGGCCAGCTGGGCATGGCCGACGAAAACCGGACCGTCGCGGACAAAGGCGCTCGCGCCGAAAATATGGTCCGGATGGACATGGGTGATCACGACATATTTGATCGGCAGGTCGGTCTTTTGCTTGATCGCGGCCCGCAGATGTTCGCCATCCGCGCGGCTTCCGCCGGCATCGGTGACGAGCACGGCTTTGCTGCCAATGATGAAGCCGATATTGGCGATCGCATCGCCGTTGTCAGTCGTCGCGTCTTCATCGAGCCCGCGGCGGATATGGATTCCGGCCGCGATTTCTTCCGTTGCGATGGGCCCCGAGGGGCTGGCTCGAGGTCTCGACGGCAAGCAACAGAGACAAAACCCGCCGAGGAGTACATTGCGCCGCGTGGGGGCCAGCCCGACGCGGAGGGGCTTTGTTTCGCCGGCGACGCCGAAATCGTGGTTTGCCATGCTCACTCCATTGGTCTACCTACTAGTAGGTAAGTATTCCGGCGTCAACGGAGGCGAGGCAGGTTTTTGGATCACGGGCGGGCGAATATGGCGATCGATACACGCAGCCGTTTGATCGCGGAGGCGGAATTCCTGGTGCGGACGCGCGGCTATGCGGGCTTCAGCTACGGCGACCTAGCCACGGCCATCGGCATCAGCAGGGCCAGTATTCACCATCATTTCCCCAGCAAGGAGGATCTGGGGGCTGCGCTCATCGAGAGCTATACGGAGCGCTATGATGCCGCGCTTCAGGCGATTTGGGCGCAAAGCGAGTCGGGGTCGCGAGGATTGAGGCCTATGCCCGGCTCTATCTTGAGGGGATACGTCAAGATCAGGGATGTCTTTGCGGCGTGATGGCGTGTGAGCGCGACATTTTGCCCGACCGCCTGCGGGAGGGCTTGGCGGCGTTTTTCGACGAGCATCTCGTTTGGCTGCAACGGGTGCTGGAGGCGGGGATGAACAATGGGACGATTCGCGCAGGGCTCGACTCCAGCCGCATTCTGCGAAACTCGTTCTGTCCACACTCGAAGGTGCCTTGATGCTGGGACATCTGTGTCGGCGAAAAGTCAGGTTTTGAAGAGGCTATCGACGCCCTTGCAAAATCTCTGCGGTAATGCGGTAGCTTTTCCCAGTCGAGCGTTGACGGGAGCGGCTCAAACTGGTCTACATCGGCGCCATTCGCCGAGCCTGAATCTTCCCATCGGCAATTGAGACCTGTACATAAATGAATTTGCTGACGCCTTTCGCCAACGCCTGGCACTATCGGGAATTGATCAGGGCCGTGGTCCGGCGGGAATTGGCGGTCCGCTTTCGCGGGTACGATCCTCGGCTGGGTTTGGGCGATCTTCGGGCCGCTCGTCATGCTCACCGCCTATACGGTGATCTTTTCCCATGCGGTCGGGGTTCCGGCCTCGGCCAAGGGCGGCAGCTTCGGCAGTTACGCTTTGTCAATCTTTACGGGGTTGATTGTCTTCAATCTGTTCAGCGAACTCGCCTACCGCTCGCCGGGACTTTTGCATGAACATGCGGGCGTCATCAAAAAGTCGATTTTTCCGAGCGAGACCCTGGCGTGGACGGCGACAATCCGCGCCGCCGTCTATGCCGCGATCAGCTTAGGCGTTCTCCTGGTTTTCGAGCTGGCGCTGACGTTCGGCTGCCGCCCGCGAGTTTGCTTTTGCCTTTGGTCATCGTGCCGTTCTTTTTGTTTCTGCTTGGGACCTGCTGGTTTCTCATGGCGCTTGGATCATTTACCCGCGATGTCGCGCATCTCATGATTTCGATCGTGCCGGTCTTCATGTTCGCGACACCGATTTTCTATTCGATCGACGACGTGCCGCCCGATCTGCGCATCTATCTGCATCTCAATCCGATCGGAAATTATGTCGAGATGATCCGCGATCTTCTTTTGTTCAACAGATTTCCCGATCTTTTTCTTTATGGCGGGACGGTTGCGGCCTCGCTGCTCATCTTCTTTTTCGCTTATCGCTTCTTCATGCAATACAAGGCCGTGTTCGTCGATGTCATCTGATATTGTCATTAGCTGCGATCGCGTCGGCAAGGCGTTCCAGCTCTATATGCGGCGCAACGATCAGCTCAAACAGGCGATCTTCGGGCATTGGAAGCAGTTCTACCATCAGCACTGGGTGCTTGCGGGATATCAGCTTCAAGGTTCGCCGCGGCGAAAGGATTGGGATCATCGGCCGCAACGGCGCCGGCAAAACCACCTTGTTGCAGATCATCTGCGGCATCACCTTGCCGACGCATGGCACGGTGCACGTCAACGGGCGGGTGGCGCCGATTCTCGCGCTTGGCGCCGGGTTCGACCATGAGCTGACGGGCCGGGAAAATGCCTTGATCGGCGGCGCCATTCTGGGCATGCGGCGCGCCACCGTCGAGGCGAGGCTTCCCGCAGATTGCCGCCTTTGCCGATATCGGCGATTTCTTTTATCAGCCGGTCAAACTCTATTCGAGCGGCATGGCGGCGCGGCTTGCCTTTGCCGTCTGCGCGCATGCCGATGCCGATATTTTGATCGTGGACGAAGCCCTCTCGGTCGGCGACGAAGCCTTCGGCGCCAAATGCGATGCCTTTATCAAGGATTTCGCGGCGCATGGCACGATCCTCGTCGTCTCGCATGATCTCGAAACCCTCGAAAGCCATCTGCGACCGCGTCATCTGGATCGAGGATGGCGTGGTGCGCGGCGTGGGCGCCGCCAAGGAGGTCATCCCGCTTTATCGCGAGGCGATCGAAGACAAGCCACGTGTGGCGTTCGCCGAAATTTCTGATCCATCCCGGTTTCAGCCGACGGCGTGCGCGCGACGTGTCCTTGGGCAGCGGAAAATTCGCGTTTTGCCGCCCGATCAGAATGAGGGCGGCGGCAAATTCCACGACGATCGCAAGCCGACCGACAAAGATGAGGCGCGGATCCTGACGCACCAGCGTTTCGGCGGAAACGAGGATCGCGACATGGATCAACGGGATCGCGAGCATGGTCGCCGTTGTCGCCGCCGAAGAGCGGCCGCTCGCCGAAGCGAGGCTCAAGACAAGCCCGATGGCGAAAAGCGCATGGGTCAGGGCGAGAAAGGGAATGCCGCACCGCTTGGCGGCTTCGCTCATCCATTCGCCGTAAAGGCGCGGGAACATGATCCGGTGACGGCCGCTCGTGGAAAAATTCCAGGAACGGCAATTCGAAGACACCGCGCCAACTGCGCTGCGGCAGTCCGCCTGAACCCTGCATGCCGATCGGCATCGCATATTCATCGAAATGCGCCGTTCGAATTGTCGAGCCATCCGACGGAAAGCGTCTCGATCGAACCATTGCTCATGATCAACACGACACCATGTGGCGTTGCGGCGGAACTCCGCTTTGGCGGCCGTGATGATTTGCTCCTCGTTCTTTTCGGCGGAGAATTGATAGATGAACATGCCCGAAACGACATCGGCGGAACGCCAGCGGCGGAAATAGAGGGTCCGCGCGCCATTGTCGAAGGTGTAGAATTGCGCCGGCTCCAGCATCCGGTGATTGAGCGAATTGCGAATCACATAAATCACGTCGTGCATCTCGCCGACATGGGCTGGCGCGAAAACCGAGGAGAGCCAATAACCGGCGCCGACCGCGACAAGGGCGACGAAAACAGCCGGAAGACGTGATCGCCCAGACCGAAAGGCGCAGGGAATAAAGGACCGCGATCATGCCGTCGGCGGACATGCGCGCGAATTCGAGAGCGACGGCGACGCCAACCGCCATCGGCAGGGCGATGTAGAGAACCGTCGGCAAAGTGCCAAGAAGTGCTGGCATGAGCAGCCCGCCACGGATCGCGGCCGGTGGCAGATAATGAAAAAGCGAAGTCATGACGACCGGAACGCAAAGGCCCAGGCGATCAGCAGCGAGGCAATCGCGATCCGCTTCGCAAAGATAAAAGAAAAGAAGGCGGGGCATCGCTGTTCACGTCACCGCCCGCATCGTCCTGGTGAAGAGCTAGTCACGAATCTTCATCCGCGCCGCGGCCTTGTGGAGAATTGGCGCCACGCCGCATCGAAAACGCGGCGGTTGGGAAGACGTTACCGCGCCAGCCCAATGGGCGAAATAGATTTTGTCGCCGAAGACATCGCGCGGGCCTTCGGCGTCGAATGTCACGCCTTCGGCCTTGTAGAAGCTCTCGCCAGAGGCTCCTGGAATACATTCACGCAAAGGAGTGATCTTCAAACCCTTCCGATGCGCGACAAAATTGGTCACCGGCTGAGCGAACAGCATGCCGCGTTGGCGCACGGCATGAAAAATCGCCTCGTCCTTGTCGATCACGTCATGAAAATCCTTCAGGCTGAGAATTTCCTTCGAGGCGACGAAGAATCCGTCATTGAAGAGCATGACGTCGCGAAGAAAATCATATTGGTCGCGCTTTTTATTGTAGACATAGTCCTTCGTTGGCGCCGCCACGATGAAATCGTTCTTGCCTGCTTCGAGGCAGGCCAAACATCTCGCGAAAATCACGAAAAAGAATGATATCGACATCGAGATAGATGACTTCGTCGAGCGGCAGCGCCAGGCTGAGAAATTTCCGCAGCCTCCGGCGATAGCCGGGAAACATCGGGTAAAGCCGCTTCGCCAAAGCGTCAAGCTCGGCGCTGTCCGGTTCGACGAAATGGACACCGTAAATATCGGCGGCCCGGCGGGTCAAAGCGACATTGTCGTCATAGGGGATGAGATAGAGAGGCGTTGCCGCATTGGTCGCGAGATAGCTCTCGAGAAATGGCAGCAGCCAATTGATGATTTTGTCATTGGCGATGACGGCATGCCGTATTCTTCTTGGAAGGGTGAAACTGAATTTTCCATTTGCTCTTGGATTCACTCTGTATTGAGGTCATTGCCATCGATGCGGATCGCGCAAGGGAGGTGGCAACGCCAGTCTTGGTCGCAAGTGACTGCTTAGCGGTTTTCGAGTCTGGTGTCGGTTTTCTGAATTGCTTGTTCTTTCTATCCGGCCTGGAGCCCTTGCGAAGAAATCTCAGGTCCCTGTAGCTTGACGAGGCGTCTCGGATCAAGCCGCAGCTTTGCGGCCCAACCTGGACCCCCGCTTTTGCGACGGGCTGGTGAAAGGCCCGGTTGGTTGGAGCCGTATGGTCGCGAATTTTGCAACGGTGATGACCCAAAGGTGCAGCTTTGCCGTCCGCGGCTCCCTCGCGCCGCTCGCCGGGCGAGCCGTGGCGATCGTGCATCCGGCATGGCATTCCTGCGGCAGCCATCAGGTTTTCGTCTCACAGGCGCGGGCCTATCGGAGCCTCGGCGCAACAGTCGTAAGTCTCGCGATCGCCGACACGCCCGGTTGTGTCGAGGGATCGCGTCGCTGCCAAGCCTATTTCGCCGCGACGGGCGACCTTGAAGCCGACACGCGCCTTTTCGCGGGCATGCCGCTCAAAAAATCCTGGGCGGCGGCTTTCTGTCGCGCGGCCCAGCAATGGCTGCACGGCAATGACGCCGCGATGCGGATCGAGATCGCCCGGCACGCGGCGATCCCAGTCGCGCTTGCTCTCGCGCCGCGCCTCGATCTCATCCACTGCAACCATTTTTTCTGCATGCCGGTTGCGGTCCGCCTGCGCGACCGGAGCTCAATGTCCCATCCTTCTCGACACGCATGATCTGCAGGCGCGCCAATATGCTTTGCGCAATCGCGGCGCGCCTTAACCCTCCCGCCGGCGGCCAGTTTTGATGACATGCTCGAAATCGAGCTCGACGCCATGCGCCGGCCGATATTCTGATTCATCTCAACGATGAAGAGGCTGCGGCTTTCCAAACGCTTGTTCCCGAAAAACGGCACGCCTTGCTTTATCCGACCGTCAAATGGCGGAGGTAGGTCCGGGCGGCGAGCGATTTCATCATTGTCGCGAGTGCCAATTATCCGAATTTCCTTGGGCTCGGCTGGTTCTTGCGCGAAGTGTTGCCGCTCGCGCCCGATGTGCCAGTCCAGATCCTCGGCAATATCGACCGCGAGTTGCACAGCCGTGCGCCAGGTCTCTATAAGGCGCATGCTGCGAGCTTCCGGGGCAGGGTCGGCGATCTTCATGACGCTTATCGCAGCGCCGCGGCGGTTCTCCTCCCGGCCACGGCCGGACATGGGATCTCGATCAAGACCATCGAAGCTTTGTCTTGCGGCGCGCCGCTCATCGCGACGCCACTTGCCTTTCGCGGCCTTGGAATCGATACGGAGCATCTCCCCAACGTGACCGTGGCGGAAACGGCCCCGCTTTCGCGGCGGCCCTGCGCCGTGCCTATGCGGAACGTCATCTGCCCGGGGCCGACCGCACTTCGCCGCCACTCGCAAAATCTATGAGAAGCGCTTTGCCTTCGCCGCCTATCGAGAACTGCTCATATCGTGGAGCGAATCTTAAAAGAAGCCGACAGGCGGAGGGAGCTTCATTAAGCAATCTTTGCGTCACTCCCATTCCAGCACGAAATGCTGCGGAAACTGTGTCCCGCCGGTGTCGATCTGGCCGGCGTCGCCAGCGGCCCGCCGCAGGCCCGGCTTGATGAGAAGCGGCTTGAGGATCGCCGGCAAGACGGCGCGGTTGATGTAGGCGCCGAAACATCCGTGCAAGCCCATATCCCCAAAGTATGTAGTCGTCCCACGGTCTGTCCGTGCGAAACGATTCCGGCGCCTCGATTTTCAGCGGGTCGAACATGGCGGAAAGATTGGACGCGAGCACCATGGTGTCTTTGGGGATTTTGCGCGCGCGGAAAGTGTCCCGCCGCGATCTTCGTGTCGCGCGCGGCGCGCCGGTAGATGATGGGGTTGATGGGATTGAACCGGAGCGCCTCGAAGACATGCGCGGCAAACAGAGTGTCGTCGCCGTCGAGCGCGGCTTGCTGCGGCCGATGCAAAGGCCGCGGGCCGGTCGAGCAATTGATCGAGCGCCTGCACGCCCGCCTTGGAGATCGTCGGGATCGCGCCGATCACCAGTCCGAGGAGATTGTTGCGAATATCGAGATCGCTCCATGCCGGGCAGGCCGGCCGCCTGCATGACAAGGCAGCGGCCGAGTCACATCGTCCTTCTCCTCGCCCGACGCCTTGCGGTGGCGATGGCGGCATCGATCACCGAGCGGCAGGCGGCCGCGGCGTCGAGCGCGTCGCGCTCTAGCTCCGGATCGCCGGTCAGATCGGCGAAGAGATAGCGGAACATCAGCGTCGCCCAGTCCATGAGATCGCCATCGGTCGCACCGGTCACGCCGAAATAATCGGTGACGATCGCGGTCGGCACCGGCAGGGTGAGATCGGTGGCACATCGATGCGGCCGGATTTTTCGGCGACGAGCTTTTCGGCCAGCCCTTGCGCCAGCGGCTCGACGATCGTGGCGACGTCGTCGCGCCGCATCGCCAGGCGCATGTTGGAGACGTCGCGCGTGTAAAGCGCGGTGTCCTGCATCCCGAGAAAGAAGTTCTCGCCGTCCGGTGATCGCCCGCATCTCGGGTTCATAGACGACCTCGAAATCGGCGTTCCGATCGAGCACCTCGATGACGTCATCATGGCGCGTCACGAGCGCCGTGCCATTGTTTGGATAGGATGTGATGAAGCTGCTTCGGCAGAACGGGGGAATTGGGAAGGAAAGCGCGAAACACCCGGAAGCTCTGCCTTTGCACCAGCGGCTCCTGGAACGCCGCCGCTGCCTTTTCCTGCAGGCCGGAGCCCTTCGCCGAAAAGACGGCCGCGGGAATTTGGTACAGTGCGACGAGCCCATCGACGATCATGCGCAGGCGCACGTCCAAGAACCGTCACGAAATTTGGCAACGTCATCGATCGTTCCTCCGCATCGTTACGAGTTTCACGTGGGGTCGACCACGCCCATACCGATCATGCGCAAGGCGGTCATGCTCGGCACGAAGAAATATTCGCCGCCGCGTGTCTCGACGAATTGCGGAATGCCCTCGACGATAAAGGGCGGATGGCCTGATCCTTGGATCGGCGGGAATCACGAATTTGGCCTTGGGTCCATTTTCCCCGCCGGGTTCCGTCAGAATGATTGCCGACGAGTGGGCAGGTGTCGTTGCCCGCGCCTGCGATCGAGCCCGTAGTTGATCCATTGCTGTTGCACGAATTCGAACTGCCGGAACAGGCTCGCGCAGACGACCAGCATGACGATGTCCATGCTCGTCCGCATCGCTCACACGGTGCGTTGGATCGCCATAGGGCAGGCCGCGCCGGAGAATACGGCGGCGATTGTTCAAGACCGAGCCGTGCCAACGCCGGTCGGATCCAGCATGTCGCGCGTATTGACCCGCCGCATATGGGAGGTCATCGGGCATTTGAGCCCGTCGGGATCGTCCCGAAAGGTGAAATTCGTGAGTGCCGCATAGCGTGCCGCCGAGCCGGACTTGTCGGCGGTATAGTCGACGTCTGGATATTTCCGTTAAACGCTTTCCACGCCTCGACGTCGGCGCGAGCGAGAGAGGAACCCCATCCGACCAGCGGCCCGCCATCTTTGCCATGAGGATTTCGCGCGCATCATCGGGGATTTTCGATGCCGAAGACAGCTCCAAAGCGCTCCGCCGTCTTCATCATGAAATCATGGAACGCGATGACGTTCTGATGCAGCTTGCGATAGGCCATGAAAGTGCCGTTGCGGCTGAAACTCGAGCGGCATCGCGGCGCCGGCGATCTCTTGCGCCTCGTCGGGATAGCCGAGCAGGAATTCGCCGGTCGCAAGCGGCCGCCAATTGCCCTTGCCGTCGAGGGCGCCGTTGCCGACCGCGATGGCTGTTCATATCCATCGGGATATTGCCCGTCGAAAACCGGATCGCCGATCGCGTCGGTAAAGCCGAAATGCTCCTTCGGCGTGGCTTTGGCCTTGCCGTCCGCGCCATGCTCCAGGATTGCGGTCAGTTCCTGGTATTGTTGGCGCCGGCTGGCCGGGTTGATTGTGACCGGTGAGAAGCCTGACGCCGCCGTGGTCCGCCGCAGCACCTCGATTTCCCGGGTTTTCTTGTCTGAGCGCCGCGACGGCTGTGCCGTCCGGATTCATCTGCGCGTTGAGCGTGACGAGAATATGCACCGTGTCCGGATTGGTGCCGCGGTCGCTGCCGCTTTTGATCCACACTTCGTCCCAAGTCTCCTTCCACTGGGGCCCCGAAATCGTCGCCGAGCATCGGCGCCCGCGCGATGCCATGCCGTCGATGAACTCATCCGGCATGCCGCGCAATGTGCGGGTCGGAATGCCGAGCGCGAGCAGACCGTACCAGGTGAACGCGATATTGACGGCGACCTCAGGACGTTCCACCGCGATCTTGCCGGTCGGGATTGCCTGGGCCGATGGCCAGCGCAGGGCCGTCGTGATCGTCGGCAGCAATGCGGTCACGAATTTCGCGCGCATAATCGCCTCTGTCGATATGGAAGAGCATGAAGCGGCCCTTGGGAAAGCCGTGCTTTCCGTAAGCGGTGAGAATATTGCCTTGAATATCGGCGAGATCGAGTTCGACGGCCATTTGAGCCTCTAGATGCCGATGACGCCCGGCTGCTGGGTAGGTGCGGCGAGGTTGTCCGGCTGGTTGAGTTTGACGAAGGCGCCGAAATTGTCGTGAAGCTTCTGCGCCGATGCAGGATCCGCATCGACGGCCAGCATTTGCGAGTCGATCGCGAACCGGGTGAACACCCGCTGCAGATGCAGAGCCTTGAGAATCGTCGGGAGATTGGAGTCCGGCGCCGCCGGGAAGGGCTTTGCAGCCGCTGCGACCATGGTCGAATAGCCGGCGTAGAGGATGTATGCGAAAGGCAGCGCGCCAATCAAAAACAAGGTGAGCCCGGGCATGAGACCCCAAACCGATGCGCCGAAAACTCCCAGCCCGAGCGCCCCGAGACCAGCCGTTATCGCGGCGTTCTTGTAGCCTTTGAACGGCCAGTCCGGAAGATCGAGTTTGTCGATGTAATAATCATTGAAAGGCATCGTCGTCTCGATCTGGCAGCGCGCGATATAGGTCGCGAAGGACGCGGCATCCGTCACCTTCGCATCGAAGTCGTAGCAGAAGGTGAAAATTTCCTTCAGCTCCTTTTGCATCGTCTCCCAGAGAAGGGTCAGATAGGAATTGCGCTCGGAATCATCGCCGCTTGCGGCATCGAACTCCGCGACGAAAAGCAGAAACGGGTTCGACAGATGATCCTGCGGCTGCGCGACCAAGAGATCGGTCTGCTTGAATGTCGAGCGAAGCGTATTGATGGGTTCACGCCCTACATAAGCGACGTCGTCAATGATCACCAAACGGGCGAAATGGTTGCGCGTATTGCGCGCGAAGGGGCTTTGGCCGCCGCCGAAAGAAGGCGATTGTGCCGCGGTCGGCAGCTTGGCGAGCTGCTTGCGCAAAGCGTGAACTGGAGAGGTTATCACCCCGTCGTCCCGCACCGGCTCGGTGTTAACCGGCACGAGCGTCGTCAAGAAATAATGTCCGCCATCGAATGTCGGCATAATCGATTCCCCGCTCTGCCGGCTTAAATTGCAGCAATATGGATTATATCAGCGTCGCGGCCGCCTTCGGCTGCTGCTTCAGGTACTCGGCGCGATTGGCATCGGCGTCTTTTGTGTCATTGCTGGCGACCGGAGCATATCCTTGGTAGCCGAGATCGTTTTGAACCAGGCGGAGTTGCTCGATATACGCTTGTTGAAATTGCTTCGGCGTTAAGGTCGACCGTTGGGCGAGAAGGGTCAAAATGGCGCGCCGCACGCGTAATGCCGCCTTGATATCGCGCTGCGCCGCTCCGGGAGTTGCAGTATAGTAATAATCCGTGTCGATCTGGTTTGGTCGGATGTAATTCTTGAAAGGTGTGATCGGAATCGAGTGCGGATATTTCGTGCTCGAATACCAGAAAAGATCGAGGCCATTCGGAATGCCGTCCGAAAAAGCGTCGATATACTGATCCCAGGTGCCGTTGAAATTGCTGCAGAACAGCATGTAATCATTCTGCAGCTTTTGCTTGCCCTGGCCGAGATCGGGCCATTGTTCGCGCTTGATGATGACCCATCGCGCGAAATGGATGATGGCCAGTCCAATCAGTCCCTTGAATCGGGACGGAATCGCGCGCGAGAAAATGAAGATGAACTGAGTCGTGGACGTCAGGCGCGGCCGCATCGGCGTGACGACAGTCATGCCGTAAGCTTTGCCCGCGACATTGGACATCCACTTTTCCCCCTTGGACGGCGTGCGCCAATATTGGCCGGGAATTCTCCGCAACTCGCGTTTCTTGACCCAATAAACCGTGGATGTTTATGTTTCTTAAATATTATGCCTCATTTTCTACGCCAAGCAAGGCTCGGCCAAGCTCAAACTGTGGAAGCTGAACGGTTTCAAGGCCAAGCTTTTGATATGGCCGGGGAATTATTTTCGCCGGGGAGGCCGCCCCCTTGGAGAGGCTTTGCTGTTTGGGCCAACCGTGAGGCTGGCGCGATCGGATGGTTTGGCTTAAGGCATGGGGCCGCGCATCTTTGCCTTTCAAGATGGATCCGCTTAAACCGACCGCGGCCCTTTCGCTCCTCCTGACGCTTGTTTGAGAATGCGCCTGTCCCGTTATTTTCTGCCGATTCTCCGTGAGACCCCGAAAGAAGCCGAGATCGTTTCGCACCGCTTGATGCTGCGCGCCGGCATGATTCGCCAGGAGGCGGCCGGAATCTATTCCTGGCTGCCGCTCGGGCTGCGCGTCCTGCAAAAAGTGGAGCAGATCGTGCGGGAGGAAATGGACCGGGCGGGCGCGATCGAACTCCTGATGCCGACCCTGCAGCTTGCGGATCTTTGGCGGGAAACCGGCCGCTATGAGGCCTATGGGCCGGAAATGCTGCGGATCAAGGACCGTCACGAACGCGAGCTGCTCTATGGGCCGACAAATGAGGACATGATCACGGGGATTTTCCGCGCCTATGTGCGCAGCTACCGGGACCTGCCGAAAATCCTCTACCACATTCAGTGGAAGTTCCGCGACGAGCAAAGGCCGCGATTCGGCGTCATGCGGGGCCGCGAATTCCTGATGAAGGATGCGTATTCCTTCGATGTCGACGAGGCGTCCGCGCGGCTTTCCTATAATAAAATGTTCGTCGCCTATTTGCGGATTTTTTCCCGCATGGGATTGAAGGCGATCCCCATGCGCGCCGAGACCGGCCCGATCGGCGGCGATTTGAGTCATGAATTCATCATTTTGGCGGAAACCGGCGAATCGGCCGTATTTTGCCACGCCGATGTCTTGGATTTGCCTATCCCGCCTGAGAAGACCGATTATGATGGCGATCTTTCGCCGATCGTCCGTCAATGGACGAAGTTCTACGCGGCGACCGGGGATGTCCACGATCACGCCAGGTTCGAGCGCGAGACGCCGGAAGAAAAGCGGATTCACACGCGCGGCATCGAGGTGGGCCAGGTGTTTTATTTCGGCGACAAATATTCAAAGCCGATGCAGGCCTTGATCACCGGGCCCGGATGGCGTCGAGCGGCCGTTTCAGGGTGGCTCCTACGGCGTTGGCGTGTCGCGTCTCGTCGGCGCGCTGATCGAAGCTGGCCATGATGAAAATGGGATTATCTGGCCCGAGCCCGTCGCGCCTTTCAAGGTCGGCCTCGCCAATCTCAAGGTAGGCGACGGCGCGACGGACGCCGCCTGTGCAGTCGATCTATGGGGCGCTCGAAAAAGCCGGCGTGGACGTGCTCTATGACGACACCGACGAGCGTCCCGGCGCCAAATTCGCCAAGCTCGACCTCATCGGACTGCCTTATCAGATCATCGTTGGCCCGAAGGGCTTGGCCTCGGGCACTGTCGAACTCAAGACAAGGGCGACTGGCGCGCGCGAAAATCTTCCCGCCGACGGCGGCGATCGCGCGGTTTGCGGGCTCATGATGGATGCTGCGAAGGATACGCGCCCATTCGCGCCCTTCGAATGGATGATCGCGTTTCGCTATTTGCGCGCGCGCCGCAAGACGAGCTTCGTTTCGGTGATCGCGCTTTTCTCCTTTCTTGGAATTACGCTCGGTGTCGCGACACTGATCGTCGTGATGTCGGTGATGAATGGTTTTCACAAGGAATTGCTCGACAAGATCGTCGGCATCAACGGCCATATCTTTCTCCAGGCCGCCGACACCCAATTTACCGATTACGATGAAGTGGTGAAGGAAGTTGCCGGCGTGCCCGGCGTCAAATTGGTTGTCCCGATGATCGAAAGCCCGGCGGCGGCCTCCACCAGCCAACATGGCCTTTGCCCTCGTGCGCGGAATTCGGGAGGCGGATATCAAGCGCCTGCCCGGCATCGCCCGCAATATCAAGCTCGGCACGCTTGAGGGCTTTGATCCGCGGGTGGCGTGGCGATCGGTCAAAGGCTCGCCGAGAATCTCGGGCTGCGGATCGGCGACAAGATCAAAATTCTGATCGCGAATGGTGCCCAGACGCCTTTTGGGGTCACGCCGCGCAGCAAGGTCTATCCGGTCGTGGCGATCTTTCAGATCGGCATGGCGGAGTTCGACAATCTCTTCGTCTATATGGCCTTGCCGGAGGCGCAGGCGCTTCTTCAACAAGGACAATGAGGCGAGCGTCATCGAAATTTTTCTTCACTAAGCCAGAAGAGCTCGATGCGGTCAGAGAGCAAAATCGACGGGGCGGTGATGCGGCCGATGATCATGACCGATTGGCGCGAGCGCAACAAGACATTCTTCGACGCGCTGAACGTCGAGCGCAATGTCATGTTCGTCATTCTGACGCTGATCGTGCTTGTCGCCGCGCTCAACATCGTGTCGGGGCTTATCATGCTGGTCAAGGACAAGGGGCCAGACATCGCGATTCTGCGCACCATGGGCGCGACGCAAGGCGGAGTCATGCGGATTTTTCTCATCACAGGGGCTGTCGATCGGCGTCGCCGGAACGCTCGCCGGCTGCCTTCTTGGTCTGCTCGTCGCCCACAATCGTCGAGGCCGTCCGCCAGGTGTCTGAACCGGCTGCTTCAACGCAAATCTGTTCCCGGCCGAACTCTATTTTCTTTCGCGGCTGCCCTCGGTGGTCGATCCGAGCGATGTCGCTCGTCGTTGTCGGATGACGCTCACGCTTTCGGTGCTGGCGACGATTTATCCGTCCTGGCGCGCGGCGAAGCTCGATCCCGTCGAAGCGTTGCGTTACGAATAGCCATGTCCCCTCCGGTGCTCCGTCTCGAAAAGGTCGAACGCCGCTACGATCAGGCGGGCTCTCCGCTCGAAATTTTGCGCGGCGCGGACTTTTGCCTGTGGGCTGGGCAGTCGGTCGCACTGGTTGCGCCCTCCGGCGCCGGCAAATCGACGCTTCTCCATATCGCGGGCCTTCTCGAAAAGCCCGACGCGGGCGAGGTGTTTATCGCGGGCGAAGCCACGGTTGCGCATGGACGATGCCGCGCGCACCGCGCTTGCGGCGCGGCGAGATCGGCTTCGTCTATCAGTTCCATCATCTGCTGCCGGAATTTTCGGCGCTTGAAAATATCATGTTGCCGCAGATGATCGCCGGCCTTTCGCGGCGGGAGGCCAAAGACCGCGCCAAGCAATTGCTCCACTATCTTGGACTGTCGGCGCGCGCAAAACATCGGCCGTCGGAACTTTCCGGCGGCGAACAGCAACGCGTGGCGATCGCGCGCGCGGTCGCCAATGGGCCCGCGTCTCTTGCTCGCCGACGAGCCGACCGGCAATCTCGATCCGAAAACCGCCGACCATGTTTTTGAGGCGCTCGACGCGATTGTCCGGGCGACGGGCCTTGCGACCCTGATCGCGACCCACAACATGGAGCTGGCCGAGCGCATGGACCGGCGCGTGACCTTGCACGAAGGGCTGGTCGTCGAGCTGAATTAAGCGGCATCGCGCCTGCTGGTGTTTCCAAAAATCGGTTCGAATTGTTCGCGCAACGCCGCGTCGACCTCGCTCATGCCAAGCCAACGACCAAGGTCTTGGAGACTTGTCACGCCATAATGAGCGCTGGCGATCCCGCAGGGAACAATTCCGGAAAAATGAGTGAGGTCGGGCGCGACATTCAGCGCAATCCCATGGAACGAAACCCAGCGCCTGACCCTGATTCCAATCGCCGCGATCTTATCCTCGGCAGCTTCTCCTCCGGCTCCGGCCGGTTTGTCCGGCCGCGCCACCCAAACCCCGATGCGATCCTGGCGCCGCTCGCCCTTGACGTTCCAGGTCTTCAGGGTCGCGATGATCCAGCCTTCCAAAGCACTCACAAAGCGCGAAGGTCGGGGCTTCGACGATTGAGGTCGAGCATGACATAGGCGATGCGCTGGCCGGGCCCATGATAGGTGAATTGGCCGCCACGCCCGCTTTTATAGACGGGAAAACGCGGCTCCAGGAGGTCGCCCGCCCGCGCGGACGTCCCCGCCGTGTAGAGCGGCGGATGTTCGAGGAGCCAAACCAGTTCCGGGGCGCTGCCGGCGGCAATGGCCTCCACCCGCGCCTCCATGAAGGCCACCGCCTCTTCATAAGGCACGAGCCCGTCGAAACGCTCCATTCGATCGGGACGGGGTCTCGCGGGGCAGCATAGGGGAAGGCAATTTTTGCATGATCCGATCATGGCGCCCAGAATAGCTGCTGGCAGATCGAAAGACGCAACCGCTGGCTCCTTGCAAGACGCCCGGAAAACAGCGCAGGAGACTCTTCTCCGGCCGCGGCCTTGCCACCTTGGCAGCGATTTGTTAGACGACGCGCCTGCCGGTGCGACTCGATTTTCCACCGAGCGGACAATGCGGCCATGGCGGAATTGGTAGACGCGCTAGCTTGAGGTGCTAGTTGGGAAACCAGTGGAGGTTCGAGTCCTCTTGGCCGCACCAAGATTGTCTGTTGTCTTGGCAGACGCTCCTTGGCGACCATCGACAGCGCTTATTTTATCAAGCGAAGATTTTAGGGCCGCGAGCCAAGCCCTCACCGTTTTCTATTGAGCCGGTGATGGCGGCCCTTTCGGCTCGCTTGTGGGCGGCATCGCGTCGGAAGCTTTCGTTTCTCCCATTGCGCCGTTCTTGGCTGGGCTGTGGGCCCTGGCGTGATGATGTGACTTGGCAAAAACATCGGCGATGATCTTGTCCGTTTCCGAGGTCCATCCTTCGGGCGCGGCGCGAGTTGCGTTTGGCTGCGAGCCGGGCACGAGTGCCACGATTTTGAAACCGCGCTGTTTCATTTCCCGCAAGAAGAGCGGCAACATCGCGGCTGTCTGATGCCGCGTGTCGTGCAGCAGCAAAACTCCCGCGTCTTCTCTTTTTCGAGGCGCTCCAAGAATCAAGGCGAGTTCTTTCTCGGGCGTCATGTCGAGCCAGTCCGAGGCCCAAAAATCGGCGCCGAAAACCGCGATGTTTTGGGTCGAGAGCCAGTCGACAAGCTGAGGCGTGTCGGCAAATCCGGGAAACCGGAAAAACGGCACCTTCGCGGCGCCGCTACGACCGTGCCATAGGCGGCCTTGTCGTCGGCGGCGAAGCCTCTCGAGAATTTCCTCCTGCGCCGCATTTTCGCTCAATTGGCGCAAGGTCACGGCGGGATGCGAATAGCTGTGATGGCCGACCGTGTGACCTTCGGCGACTTGTCGCTTGACGATGGAGGGCAGGGACTCGGCGTTGCGGCCAATGAGAAAGAAAGTCGCCTTCACGCATTCCCTGGCCAGGGCGGTCAGGATGGTCGGGCGTGGTTTCGGCAGCCGGGCCGTCGTCGAAGGTCAAGACGACCTCGTGATCTTCGAGAACCAGAGCTCTGGGGATAGGTCTTGAGGCCGACCTGCAGGCCCCCCGCCGTACCGATGGGCAAGGTTCGGCTCACGCCGAGCGCCTCGGGTGCACAAGGCGTGTTTGCCGCTGTTGGATGCAGCATAAGGGTCGGCAGAAGTACGATCGCGCCTGCGCTTGATTGCCAAGCCATCCGGGTCACCTTCGCGTACATGCTCGTTAATAGCTCATTTCCTGCGACGGTGCCATGTCAGGCGCTGAAAAATCGGCATTGCGCCCGGCCCGAAACCGTTCCATGAACCCTTATCTCATGAGAAAGGCAAAATCGCGCATGACCATATCGACGATCGCTCCGAGACCGAATCACAAAACCGGGACAGAAACGCGAGCGAGACGTCGATCTACGATGAAAATGGCGCGATCGTGCCGAAATTCCTGCACGATGTGACCGTCGCCATCGAAACGGGGAATACGGCAGAGCTGCAGGCACTGGCCGGGCGCCTGCACGAAGCGGATCTCGGCCTTCTGATCGTCTCCCTCGAACCGGAGCTGCGGCCCAAGCTCATCGAAATGATGGGCTCGGAATTCGACTTCGCCGCGCTGACCGAGATGGACGATCACATCCGCGAGGAGATCCTCGCGGAACTGCCGAACCAGACCGTGGCCGAAGGCGTCCGTGATCTTGAGAGCGACGACGCCGTCAGCATTTTGGAAGACCTCGAACCCGAGGACCAAGCGGAAATTCTGGATGCCTTGCCGGCGGCGGACCGGGTTCAACTGCAACGCTCGCTCGACTATCCGGAATATTCCGCCGGCCGGCTCATGCAGACGACATTCGTCACCGCGCCGCCGTTTTGGAGCGCCGGGCATGCCATCAACGTCATGCGCGACACCGACGAGGAAGCAACTCCCGGACTCCTTCTTCGAAATCTTCATCGTCGATCCGGCTTACCGGCTGTTGGGGAATATTTTCCTCGATACGCTCTTGCGGGCGCGGAGCACGGCGAAGCTCGAAGAGATCATGTCTTCCGATCGCCGGCGCGTCAAAGCAAGCGACGACCGTGAGGAAGTGGCACGCATTTTTCAGCGCTACAATCTTGTCTCGGTACCGGTCGTCGATGAAGCCGAACGGCTCGTGGGTGTGATCACCATCGACGATATCGTCGATGTCATCCAGGAGGAAGCCGACGCCGAAGTGAAGGCGCTCGGCGGCGTCTCCGATGAGGAAGAGCTTTCCGATACGGTCTGGTGGACGGCGAAGAGCCGATTTGCCTGGCTCTTCGTCAATCTGATCACCGCCTTTATCGCATCCTCTGTGCTGGGGCTTTTCGAAGGGTCGCTGCAAAAAATGGTGGCGCTCGCCGTGCTTGCGCCGATTGTCGCGAGCCAAGGCGGCAATGCGGCGACGCAAACCATGACGGTCGCGGTGCGCGCGCTCGCGACCCGCGAATTATCCCGCATGAACGCGGCTCGAATCATTCTCCGCGAAGTCATGGTCGGCGCGCTGAACGGCGCCGCTTTCGGAGTGATCACGGGCGCCGTGGCCGGCCTATGGTTCGGGATGGCCGGCATTGGCGTGGTGATCGCGCTCGCCATGCTGACCAATCTTGTTGCCGGCGCGCTGGGCGGAATTCTGATCCCGCAATTGCTGGCACGATATGATATCGACCCCGCCGTGTCGTCGGGCGCTTTCGTGACGACCGTCACCGACGTGGTGGGCTATGGCTCGTTCCTGGGAATAGCGACCTTGTGGTTCAGCCTGGGGTGAGCCCCCGGAAGCTACCGCGTCACCCGCTTTAACTGTAGCGGAACGTCGTGAACATGCCGGCTTCCATATGGTAGAGCAGGTGGCAATGAAACGCCCACCAGCCCGGATTATTGGCATCGAATGCGATCGCCACGGTTGTTTTCGCCGGAACCAGCATCGTGTCGCGTAAGGCTCCCGCGAAGCGAGTCCCGCCGATTGCCACGACCTGGAACGGGTGTCCATGCAGATGCATCGGATGGGGCATATTCGTTCGGTTGACTAAAATCAGCTCGACGCGGTCGCCTTTGACAAGCCCGAGCGGCGGGGCGTCGGGACTCCAGGCGACGTCATTGATCGACCACTGATAGCCCGCCATCGAGCCGGTCAGGTTCAATGTGTAGCGGAGGTTTGGTATGCGTGGCTTAAGGGGAGCGACCGCCTGCAGCCTGCTTTCAAGGTCGAGCGTGAGTGGCGGCGTGGAAGCCTCGGCGGTCTCCGGGATTTTCGTAACCTCGGCTGCGCCCGCACGAAGTATAATGCCCGTCTGTTGACGCTCGCCTTCAAGCTTCGCGAGGATCGGATAAGCGCCGGCAGGTTGTGGAAAAGTGAGCATAATATCGAGCCTTTGCGCGACTGCGATGGGGAAAATACGGTCGCGCACGGGAACGATGGGGAGGCCGTCAACGGCGATGAGGTCGCCGTCCAAAGGTCCGAGATCGATATGATAGTTGCTCATCGACGAGCCATTGATGACACGCAGCCGCACCTGGCCGCCTTGTTCAACTTTCACAATTTGTGGGTCGGCGAGCGTGCGATCATTGGCAAGAAAAGCGTCATATTTTACATCGTTCAAGTCGGGTTTGCTTTCCGTTGGAGGTGCCGCCATTTGCGGCATGGCCGCCATTTCCTCTGCGGACATCGCCATATGGTGTATATGCGCGCGCGCCAAAGCGCCGCCCTTCCGAAGTTGTTCAAAAATCTGTTCGGGCGGCGTGAAGCTGAAGTCGGCCAGCATCATGACGACTTCCTGATGATCGGCCTTGTCGCTGGCATCGTGGATGATCAGGGGCGCGGACATCAGAGTTTGCTCCTGAAGCCCGTAATGCGAATGCATCCAAAAGGTGCCGCCGAAGGGAAGCGGGAAATCATAGTCGGCGCTGCCGCCGGGTGGGATCGATGCGGCGGAGAACTCCTGCCACACCATCCTCTTCCCAGGGTGGCGTAAGGCCGTGCCAGTGGATCAGACTTGGCCTGTCGATGTGGTTTTCGAGATGCACGCGGAACGGCTTGCCGACTTCGGTGTTGATCCCGAAACTTCCATCCGGCTGTTGGAGGCCGAACACCGATGCGGCCTTGCCATTGACCTCAATGGTGCGGCGCTCGATCCGCAATATTGTCGGCGCAGAGTCCGTGGTCCCTGCCCGTGCGAAAGTGGTGGCGCCCGAGGCGAGGGCGAGGCTGACGAAACTGCGGCGTGAAAGCATGTGAATCCCCGGCTGTCAAAGCGGAGGATCTTACTTGTGCGGGCCCGGTGCAAGTGAAAGATTAGGGGAGGAGCTCGGGTACATTATTTTCCTCCTCCCAGCATGCCTGAACGGACAGCGGGTTTTTGAATGACTGAGGTCTGGTTTTACCATCTGCAGCGCCAACCCCTGGAAAACGTTCTGCCCCACCTCATCGAGAAATCGCTGGAAAAGGGCTGGCGTGTCGTCGTTCAGGCCAACAGCGACGAACGGCTCGATGCGCTCGATCAGTCGCTTTGGACCTATTCGGATGCGAGCTTTCTCGCGCATGGCCGCGCGCGCGATGGCGACGCCGACCTCCAGCCGGTCTATCTAACGACCAATCTTGACAATCCCAATGGCGCCGCGCTCCGGCTGTTTGTCGAGGGCGTGGATATGACAAAAGCGCTTGCGGGGGCCGACCCGGCCTATGTGCGTGCGATTGCCCTGTTCGACGGCAACAATGAGGACGAACTTTTGCTTGCGCGGGACCAATGGAAAAAGTTGAAGGATTTGGGTTTCACGCTGACCTATTGGCAGCAGGGGGACAATGGGCGCTGGGAGAAGAAATCTTGAGCCGATGCCGGCAAATCTTCTCATAGGTCAGTCGAAATTCGGCTTATGACGCAAAACGAACAAGTGTCCCGGATGGCAAACCGATAATGCGCGCTATTTTGCATCTGATTTTTGCATTGAGAAACAAGAGTAATTTCAACCGGCTAAGTTTCGTGCAAAATTCTTGGATGCCGTTGAAAAACTCCTATTGAAGTCCGTTTGCTGGCGTGATCTTTCATTCAAGTGCTTCGCATGCGGAGATTATGAGGCCGCGGGTGAGTGACTGATTTCCGGCCTCCCGCAAGGGAGCGCCCAAAGGACCGGAACCTGAGGCAGGTTGACCTACACGGTTTGGTCTATCGCGGGGCTTGTGCCGCAGTTGGCACCGGCTGGCTCAGCCCGATCAGCGCGACGACAGCCCCCACAACGTAGATGATCGTCCCAATGTAAATGGGTCCCAGGTGGCTCACCCAGTCGTAATTGAAATGCCCCGCGTAGTGCAGAGGCAACGCAACCGCCAGGCCCGCGACGGGCACGATCACGGCCATTGTCCACGCCCACCACAAGCCGTTGCGAACCCCGTACCAAGCCAAGCCCCCCGCAGCAATCGCGGTAGCGGCTATGAATCCTGCCAAGGCCACGTGGATGTGCGTGATGTAGCCCATGATCGCCGGATTAAGCGCATTAAGCTGCTGGGGCGTAACGCCGTTCAACGTCTCGACACCGACCTCGAATCCACTACTTGTGAACGCTCGAAAGAAGAACACGACTGCGTACACGAAGAATAGTAGTGCCCCTAGTACCATAAGCCATGCGCCATTTCGCAAGGATTGCTCTCTGGACATTTCTTCCTCCGTGGTCTTCGAGGACATTTTCCCAGTTTGTTTCGTTCGCGAGTTACTCTCTGGCATAACGAAACTATTACATTTCCATATCTTGCGTCACACGTCTCCCGAGCGGTTACCGTGTGTGCGCTTTTGCGCTCTAAAGGCAGTAATCCAAAATTCAAATAGACCGAGGACCAAAACCCTCACACCCGCCACTTTTGCGCAGCGGCATCGTCCTGCGCTTTCGCTTCGACCCAATCGCCGGACTCCTGAGCCGCCAAATGCTGCTTCTTCCAGAACGGCGCTTCGGTCTTTAAAAAATCCATGAGAAACGACGCCGCCAAAAAAGCCTCGCCGCGATGCAGGCTCGCCGTGGCCACAAGAACAATGGGCTCGCCCGGCGGGATCAGACCATAGCGATGGAGGGCCACGACGCCTTCCAGCGGCCAGCGCGCGGTCGCCTCGTTCACGACGCGGGTGATTTCCGCTTCCGCCATGCCGGGATAATGCTCGATCTCGAGCGCGATAAGCGCCCCGTTTTCATCGCGGCAAAATCCGGTGAACGTCACCAGCGCACCGATGTCGGTGCGGCCCCGCGTCAAGGCGGACGCTTCCGCTTCGATATCGAAAACTTCCTTTTGAACGCGCACGACGATCCGGGCGCTCATGCCCTCATCCTCCGGTCATCGGGGGGAAGAAGGCAATTTCCCGCGCGTTTGCGATCGGCGTGTCATGCTTGACATGCGTGTGGTCGAGGGCGGCTCGAAGGGTCTTCATGTTTTCAAAGGCGGCGGCATAATTTTCGCCCTTGCCGCTCAACCAGTTCATGAGATCGGCGACCGTGTTGATGCCGGCGGGCGGCGCGATTTCCTCTTCGGCTTTGCCGATGCGTTCGCGCACCCAGGCGAAATAAAGGGCTTTCATGAGCTTACTCTTGGGCGTTTGATGAAAACATCAAATCATTCGTTGATCATTTCCTTCAGGCCGGCCTTCAAATAGTCCCAGCCCGTGTAGAGCGTCAGCAAGGCGGACAGCCACAAAAGGACCAAGCCGGCCTTGGTCACGCCCGGAATGATTTCATCGCCCGAGGGGCCGGCGATCAGAAACCCAAGAGCGGCAAGTTGCAGCGTGGTTTTCCACTTCGCGACTTTGCTCACCGGGATCGAGACTTTTAGCTCGGCCAGGAATTCGCGGAGCCCGGAAACCAGGATTTCCCGGCACAGAATGATGATCGCGGCGGAAAGCGAATAGCTGGCGATTGTATGGTCCGCAACAAGCATCATCAGCACGGCCGAGACGAGCAGCTTGTCGGCGATCGGATCGAGCATCTGGCCGAGCCTCGACTGCTGCGACAGGGCGCGGGCCAGATAGCCGTCCAGAAAATCCGTGATCCCGGCCACGATAAAGAAGCCGAGCGCGATCCAGCGCATGCCCTCGATCTCGGGCCAAAAAAGGCAGCCGACGACGACCGGGACAACCGCCACCCGCCCATAGGTCAGGATGTTGGGCACGCTCCAGGCCAAGCCTAGACTTCTCGATACGGTTGTGATCGCCATGGTCGGGGAACACTCTTTCCGAGATGGTGTCGCAGATTCCAGCCCGCTGGCATACAGGCGGGGCGGCGCCGAAGACGTATAATAATTCTATTATCTGCCACGTTCGTGAAAAAAATCATAGACGAGTCGCGCAGTGGCAGCGTTTATGCCCGGGACTTTCTCGAAATCGGACAAGGTCGCCCGCGAAATGGCCTTGGCCGTGCCAAAGGCGTGCAAGAGCGCCCGTTTCCGGGCCGGCCCGATCCCTTGAATCTCGTCCAATGGGCTTTTTGTGAACTCCTTTTTACGGCGCGCCCGGTGGGTTCCGATTGCGAAACGATGGGCCTCGTCGCGCAGACGCTGGACAAAATAGAGCGCCGGATCCCGCGGCGACAGCTTGAACGGCTCCTTGCCCTCCACATAAAAAGTTTCGCGACCGGCGTTGCGGTCGGGCCCCTTGGCGATCGCCGCGACGCCGACGCCGGTGACGCCGAGGTCACTCAAGACTTTTCGCGCGGCATCGAATTGTCCTTGGCCCCCGTCGATCAGGATCAGATCGGGCCGGTTCGGAAAGCTGGCCGCGCTATCGTCTTCGGTCTCGCCGCCGTTCGGGTCGTCCGGCAAATCCCCCAAGCCTTCGGTTCCGGCTGCCTCGTCCTTGACAAGTCTCGCGAACCGCCGCCACAGAACTTCCCGCATCATTCCGTAATCGTCGCCGGGGGTGAGATCATTGTCCTTGATGTTGAACGTCCGGTAATGCGTTTTCATGAACCCTGCCGGACCCGCCACGACCATCGCCCCGACCGCATTGGTGCCCATGACATGCGAATTGTCATAGACTTCGATCCGTCGCGGCACGTCGGCCAGGCCGAAAGCGCTGGACCAAAGCGGCTAGAAGCTTCTCTTGAGAGGCGGTCTCGGAGAGTTTCCGGCCCAAGGCCTCGCGCGCATTCTGCCGGGCCTGCTCGACCAGTTCCTTTTTTTCTCCCCGCTGAGGCACGCCGATCTCGATTTTGCGCCCAAACCGCTCGCATAGGGCCTGCTTCGAGGATCCCGCGATTTTCGATCGCATGGGAGAGCAGAATGAGACGCGGCGGCGGGATGTCGGCGTAAAATTGCGCCAAAAAGGAATCGAGCACTTCTTCCGGCGTGAGGCTCTTGTCGGCGCGCGGGAAATAGGCGCGATTGCCCCAGTTCTGAAAGGTCCGGAAGAAAAACACCTCGACGCAAAACTGTCCGGCTTGTTCGACGATGGCAAAGACATCGGCCTCTTCGACAGTCTTTGGATTGACGCCCTGAGAGCCCTGGATCGCGGAGAGCGCGGCAATCCTATCGCGCAGCCGCGCGGCGCGTTCGAACTCCATCATCTTCGCAGCCTCCGTCATTTCCGCCGCGAGCTGGTCGCGGACGGCGCGGCTCTTGCCCGAGAGAAACGCGCGCGCCTCGCGCGCAAGTTCGGCATAACTCGCCTCATCGATCTCGCCGGTGCAGGGTGCCGAACACCGCTTGATCTGAAAGAGCAGACAGGGCCGGGTACGGTTGGCGTAGAAACTGTCCGAACAGGACCGCAGGAGAAACGCGCGCTGCAGAGCGTTCAAGGTTCGATTGACGGCCCAGACGCTCGCAAACGGGCCGAAATAATCGCCTTTCTGGTTGCGCGCCCCACGATGTTTGGTGATTTGCGGCGCCGCATGGTCGCCGGTCAAAAGAATATAAGGAAACGATTTGTCGTCGCGCATCAACACATTGAAGCGCGGCTTCATCTGCTTGATGTAATTGGTTTCGAGAAGCAACGCCTCGGTCTCGGTTTCGGTCGAGATGAAGACCATGGACGTCGTCAGGGCGATCATTCGGGCGATGCGATTGGTATGGCCGGACGGGCGTATGTAGCTTGCAATCCGGTTGCGGACGCTTTTTGCCTTCCCGACATAGAGAACTTCATTGTCGGCGCCGATCATCCGATAGACACCGGGGCCGGCCGGAGCATGCTGCCAGAACCGGCGGATGACCGCCGCGCCATGGCGGACCGAGGCTGGAAGTTCCGCCTCCTCAAGGTTGAGATCGAAATCTGCGGCGGGGTCGATGTCCTCCTCATCTTGCAGGGGGATCAACGCTTTGGGGGCATCTCCAGGCGCGGTGCGCTCGGGCTCGGGCGAGCTTGGGGGATCCTTTTGGACGGGTGACATGGTTACGGATCTAAGCGATCCGGCGGGGCCTGAAAAGGCTTGCTGGATCGAGTTCTAAAACAGCAACTCCAATTGTTTTCCGCGCCGCAGGGGAGGTTCGAACAAATCCGTGCGCAACGGCAGGCGCTGCTTTGCAAAACCAAGCCTTGCCGCGGCCGCCTCGAATCTGCGCCCGATCATCCAGGCGTAAGGACCGGACCCGGTCATCCGTGCGCCAAAGCTTGCGTCATAGAGCTTGCCGCCGCGGGCGCCTCGCATCAAGGCGAGGACGTGCTTGAGCTTGTCCGGATAATGTACCGCGAGCCATTCGGTGAAAAGGTCGCGCACTTCGAGCGGCAGCCGCAACATCACATAGCCGGCTTCTCGCGCCCCCATCGCATGGGCGCGGGTCAGGATCGCCTCGATCTCCGCGTCATTGAGGCCAGGAATGATCGGCGCGACCATGACGACGGTGGGAACATTGGCTTCCGTCAAGCGCCGGATGGCATCCAGGCGCCGCGCCGGAGTGCTGGCGCGCGGTTCCATCTTGCGGGCAAGGCCAGGGTCGAGCGTTGTCACCGACAGGGCCACTTTCACCAAGCCCTTTTCCGCCATGGGCGCGAGAAGATCGAGATCGCGCAAAACCAGCGCCGATTTGGTGACGATACCGACCGGATGTTGGGTTCGCGCCAGCACCTCCAGCACCTGGCGCATGACCTTTTCTTTGCGTTCGATCGGCTGATAGGGGTCCGTATTGGTGCCAATCGCAATGGTTTTCGGCTCATAGCCGGGCGCCGACAATTCACGCTCCAGCAGGCTTGCGGCATTGGGCTTGGAGAAGAGCCGTGTCTCGAAATCCAGCCCCGGCGACAGGCCGAGAAAGGCGTGGGTCGGCCGCGCGAAGCAATAGACGCAGCCGTGTTCACAGCCGCGATAGGGGTTGATCGACCGGTCGAAGGAAATATCCGGCGACTCATTCCGGGTGATAATCGTTTTGGCATGTTCGTGCGTAATTTGGGTCGCCAGCGGCGGCAGATCGTCGGGCAAATCCCAGCCGTCATCCTCGGCAAAGCGGGCGAGCAGCTCGAACCGTCCGGTCGCACTGGAGAGGGCGCCCCGGCCACGCTGGCGTTGCCGCCCTGCATAAAAGGTCTCCCCGCGAGCCGGATCGGCCTCGGCAGAACTGAGTTTTGCGGCGCCGAGCCATAAATTCGCCCCCGCTTGCTGCGAGGCTTTTAGAACGGCGGACGAGTCTTGGTTTTGCGGTGCTCTCATGGCAGAGTTTCCGTCGGAGCCGGCGTCCGACCTGGTATGTTGTCGCATTACCGCCAAATCAGCGCCTAATTTCTGCCGCTTTTGCGTCGCGCGAGCATTATAGCGAGCTATTTTCTTGGGCTCTGAATGTTCCGGGATCATATAGAGAACAAATAGGATACAACTGCGCGCATGTCAAATGTTCCTGTGGATAAGGTTGGATAACTCTCGAAATGGCTAGGAGGAAGGAGAACGCGGGCGCAGCGAATCGCGCTGAAATGTCAGCTCACTAAAATATTTGTGACATGATCCTGACATAATCAGGACTGCGGACGCGAGATGTCGGGGAGCCTCTGCGGGAAACCAGTGAGGCCGCTCCATATACCGGCAACGCAGCCATAAAAACAAGAAAAAATCACTGTCAATTTAAGGCAGCGTATAGGGCGCAATTAACATTCTATGTTGGGGTATATGCTAAAGAATCAGCTCGCTGTTCCTAGACGCAGTAAAGAAGGTCTTGTCATGGCGATTAAACCGAAAAGTCTATTTGATCCTAAATCATTTCTCAGCAAAGTCGGCGAGGGCCGGAGTATCAGCAAGTACGGCAAGGGGCAGGTCATCTTCGCTCAGGGCGAGCCGGCGGATGCGGTTTTCTACATTCAGAAAGGCAAGGCGAAGGTCACCGTTGTTTCGGAGCAAGGCAAGGAAGCGGTCGTGGCCATTCTTGGGACCCATGAATTTTTCGGGGAAGGATGCCTCGCCGGACAAATGCAGCGGATCTCGACGGTGACGTCGATGACGGAATCGGTCATCATGCGATTGGAAAAAGCGGTGATTCTTCAGGCGATCCATCAGGAACCGGCTTTCTCCGAAATGTTTATCGCCCATCTATTGGGTCGCACCCTCCGGGTCGAAGCGGATCTCGTCGACCAGCTCTTCAATTCGAGCGAGAAGCGTCTTGCCCGGCTGCTTCTGCTGTTGGCGAACTTCGGCAAGGAAGGGAAACCGGAGCCGATGATCGCAAAAATCAGCCAAGAGACACTTGCGGACATGATCGGGACGACCCGATCCCGTGTAAGCTTTTTCATGAACAAATTCCGCAAACTCGGCTTCATTGACTATAATGGCGGCATCGAGGTTCACAGTTCCTTGCTGAATGTCGTTCTGCACGATGAGCCAAAAATAAATACTGAAAATACATCGTCCTGATGCGCTGATGTGGATAACACTGCCAATTTTTGGATATGAGCAATTTTGTACAGTTTTGGTACGGAACTAGGCTTAACCTTGTTCCACTGTTGTCACGCTTAAGTAGCTGAAGTTAGGTAACCGATGGGGCTATAGCAGCTCTTTATGCGCCTATAGTCGTTTGCGCCCGTCGCCCCTCCCCGACGGGCGCATTTTTTAAAGCCGTTCACTTTCTATTTTTTTGGTTTGGCCGATGCAAGGCTCAAGAGATGAGGTCCAACATGGCCCTAACGAGAAATAAGGAGTCGAAGCAAAAACTCCGTCCGTTCATTCCCCCTACTGATGCGGAAATTCATGAGGGATGGTCTACGGAGCCGCCGACGAGCGTTTCCAATTTGAGTTCGTTGCGCGAACTGGCCAAGGATTTGGGGCTGAAAATTCGGATGCTTCACTTCTACGAGGACTGGGGACTTATTCGACCCAAAGACAGCGCGGGCTTCCCAAAGTACGATGCACGCGACAAGCTGCATCTGCAGATGATCCAGAAGGGCAAGAAGCTCGGATTAAGCCTGGCCGAAATCAAGGAAATTCTTTCTTCCGCAGAAGCCATGGCGGGCCCTGAAACTAAACTCTTGCCCGAACAAATCTCCGCTCGGATCAGCCATCTCGAACGCCAGCGGAGCTATCGCCGAATTTTGGTGACGGGCGTTTGGGTCAGGCGGCGGCTTTGGCTTGAGGCGGGCTTGCCTCTATTCCATCTTTAAATTTCACATTGGCGATGAGTTTTGGCAACAGGTTTTGTCCGTCGAGACGTCGCCACGTTTTCTGCGCACCCTCGATGAGCTTGAACACCATGGCGAGGGCGGTCTTGTTCGACAAGCAACCTTTCGAGCGGATCGTTCGATGACGCACGGTCGCGAACGTACTTTCGATGGGATTCGTGGTCCGTAAGTGTTTCCAATGCTCGGCGGGAAAATCATAGAACGCCAGCAATGCATCGCGATCTTTTTGGAGGCAGGCAACGGCTTTATCGTATTTTACTCGATAAAGCTCGACGAAGCGATCGAACGCCGCCTCGGCATCCTTACGCGTCTCGGCCATCCAGATGTTCTGCAAGGCTGTCTTGGCCTTCGGCTGGATGCTCTTCGGCAGCTTGTTGAGCACGTTCGCAGTCTTGTGAACCCAACAGCGTTGCTCGCGCACTTTGCTCCAGACCTCGCCGACGGCTTTCCAGAAGCCGAGCGCGCCGTCCGCGACGACGAGCTTGGGCGCCAAGGCGAGACCGCGGCGTTTCAGATCGAGCAGCAGTTCCTTCCAGGATAAGGCGCTCTCACGGACCCCATCGGCCAAGCCGACCAATTCCTTTTTGCCGTCCGATGTCGCTCCGATGATGACGAGGATGCATTGCGCCTCGTCTTCCAGTCTGGCTTGCACGTGAATGCCGTCGACCCAGAGGTAAACATAGTGCTTGGCCGAGAGATCGCGTTCTAGCCAGCGCGCATGTTCGTCGGTCCAGACCTCTTTCAACCGGGCAATGGTCGATGCCGACAAACTGCCCGCATCGGAGCCGACGAGCGCGGCGAGGGCCTCAGCGAAATCGCCCGTCGAGATGCCCTTCAGGTGCAGGAGCGGGATCAGCACATCGAGACTTTTCGAGCGGCGCGCATAGGGTGGCAGGATCGACGGCGAAAAGTGGATGCGCTCTTCTCGTTGCAATCCTCGGTCACGAACACGCGGTTGGCGCACGCTGACGAGGCCGATACCAGTCGCGATCTCGCGTTCCGGCAAATGGCCGTGGCGTACCAACCGCCGGTGGCCTTCCTCGGTCAACTTGTCAGCGTGCGTTTCAAGAAAACTCGCGATTTCGGCTTCGACAGCCTGGGTGAGGAGGCTCCGTGCGCCCTGCCGCAACACAGCGGTCAGCGCATCGGAAAACTCTCCTGGCTGAGCCAGTTTGATGATATTATCCTGGGACACGGCGTATCGCTCCTTTAGTGGAGAAGTGGAGGCTTTGACACCCCCATGATACGCCGCCTGTCCCCTTCGCCGTCACCAACTTCCGCGCATAGCTCACGCCAGCGAGCCAAGATTGACAAGGAGATCGGCGCTCTGCGGACTTCTCATTGAACCGCCCTGGGATCACTGACTAACTCTAGAAAAAACCGCCCGCAGATGCGGGGCGGCCAAGTTGACCGCCGACCGCATCGCGTAAGCTCCGGATCAATAGGTCATGCGAAGCCCGGCATAGGCACCGAGCCCGGGCGTCAAAAACCCCGTGGGGTTTTGATACCGCACATTGAACAAATTATCGATCCGACCGAATGCCAGGAAATTTTCGTTGATCTGGTAGTTCGCCGCGACATTGACCAGCGTATAGCCGGGCGCGGTCAGCCGCTGAATCGAGAAATCGCGATTGCCGTCGACAAAGCTGCCGACGAACACAAGCGTCGTCGACAGCGAGAGCCTGTCGATCGGCTTCCATGCCGCTTGGAAGCTGAGCTTGTTTCGCGGCCGCCGTAGCAGTTCGAGCCCCGTCGTCTCATCCTTGGCGATGGTGAATGTATAATCGGCACGCAAATTAAGCTGCGGAGTAATCGCGAATGAGGAGAACGCCTCGCAGCCAAAGGTCTTTGCCCGACCGATGTTGGTGTAGGAGTTGCCGGTCGCGTTGATGTCGATGAGATTGGTGAGATTGTTCTGATAATAGGTGGCGCCGAAACGGATCACCTCATTCATGAGTGGCTGCTCAAACCCGATATCATAGCCGATGCTTTCCTCAGGCTTTAGGTTAGGGTTGCCGAAGAAGCCGAAAGCCGGGAAATCGACATAGAGCTGGCTCAGCGCCGGCGGCTTGAAGCCAGTGCCGACGCTCCCCTTCAAAATCGTTTCAGTGACTGGAACGTGAAAACTTGGCGCGAAGCGGTAGGTCGGATGGCCGCCGAATTGATCATTGTCGTCGTAGCGAATGTTCGAGGCCATGAAAAACCGGTCATCGTAGCGGGTCAAAAGCTGGACGTAGCCGGCCCGGTTGGCATTGCGGGCGAAAGTCGGCGCGCTGTACAATTGATCGGTTTTATTTTCGAATCCTGCAATCAATGTCCAATCCTTGGAAAGGGCGACCTCGCCTTGCCAGTCGTATTGGAGTCTTTGCCCCAGATTGCTGGTCGGCAGGGTAAACCCGAAATCGGTGTCAGGGTCTTTTTCCGACATATAGGATTGCGTGTAGCCCAGGCCGAAACGATTTTTCAGGACTCCGTCGAAAGTGACCCAATTGGCTTCGCCGCGCGTATAGAGTTGATTGTCGCGCTGGATGCTTTGCGATGCGGCGGGGGTCGCCGGAAAAGTGGAAAAATCATCGCCGGTAAAGCGAAGCGTCGAATCGATATAGCGAGCGACAAGGCTGACATCCAAATGATCGGCAAGATGCGCCCCGAATTTGGTCGAGAGCGTCCAATTCTCATAGGCATTGCCGATGCCCTGACGCCCGGGCGGCAGCAGTTCGGGAGGCGTCACCTGGGTGTCTGCCACATTGAAATGCGCGAGGTTCATGTAATAGCTGAAAACCGGCGTCGAGCCGCTGAAGCCCATCGTTTCGTTCAATGTGCCGAAGGAGCCGCCTTCGATGAGCGCCTTGGCCTTGGGCGGCCCTTCGCCACCCTTGGTCGTGATGGAGATGACCCCGCCAATCGCGTCGGCGCCATAAAGGCCACTTTGGGGACCGCGCAAAACTTCGATGCGGTCGATGTCATAGGTCAGCAATTGGCCGAAATCGAAACTGCCGTTGGGATTGCTGGGGTCGCTCGCGTCGATGCCGTCGATCAGAACTTTGACTTGGTTGGAATTGGTCCCCCGGATGAATACCGAAGTGGTTCCGCCCGGTCCGCCGGTCTGAACGACATTGAGGCCCGGCGTAACGTTCAAGGCGTCGGGCACGGTGCGGCGTTGCTCGCGCTCGATCTGCGCCGAATCGATCACCGTGACCGAACTGCCGACATCGGCAATTGGCTCGGGAGTTGCGGTGGCGCTGATGGTGACCTCGGGAAGGCTCGCGGTCTCGGACGCGGGCGAAGCCTCCTGCGCGCTCAGAGGGATGGGGATGAAGCCCGCGGGCGCCAAAGCCAGCAGCAGACAGCGAAGGGGCACCCCGAGACGGCGGGAGCAAGCGGGATTGGAGCCGCGTTTGGCGGCTTGAAGAGGGGAAATATGCACGAAGAAACCTCGCAGCGAACGTGGACCGTCACTGCGAATTGAATTTGGCTCTCATGGCGCGCGAGTATGCCATGAATGCTTCATCCACCTCGGTGCACCCCGCCCGACGCTTTCGCACGTGACCACGGCTTGGGGGCAGGTCTCCTGGCTCGCAGGTCAAGGCCTCCAACCGCCTTCCCAGGAGCCGAAGCCCCAAGTGGCGTTGTTGGTTGCAGGCTCGCTGCTTACAGTTGCGGGGGCAGCCGCGGCGTTGCGCCCAAAGCGCGCACCGCGTTCCCTTTTGATCCCTTGCGGGAACCACCAATGATTTGAAGATCACCTTAAGGCCAAGCTTTGTCAATCGCGAAGATTTCGTGCCGGACCGGCTTGCATGCGCGTGTCTAGGCTGCTAGAACATAAAGCGAACATTTAGCTTGCCGGATTATCGTGGATAACCCATTTGTTGGGGCCCGCGGCCATGCCGATGGGGTAAGGATAGGCGGCACGCGGTTCGATCGGTTTGCGTGTATTCGTGGTCTTATCAAGTTTAAGGGAGCGGGTTGATGGCTGGGAGCGTCAACAAGGTCATTCTGGTCGGCAATCTTGGCCGTGATCCTGAAGTGCGGCGCACTGGCGCCGGCGACCCTGTCGTGAGCTTCTCGGTCGCCACGTCCGAGACATGGCGTGACAAGGCCTCGGGCGAGCGCAAGGAACGCACCGAATGGCACAATGTCGTGATCTTCAATGAGAACCTCGGCAAGATCGCGGAGCAATATTGCAAGAAGGGCACGAAGGTCTATCTCGAGGGGCAATTGCAGACCCGCGAATACACCGATCGCGACGGCAATCAGCGCAAGGCGACCGAAGTGGTGCTGCAACGCTTTCGCGGCGAACTGACCCTGCTCGACAGCCGTGGCCGTGGCGATGCCGCCGACTGCTGGTTTCGAGGCTTCAACCGGCTCGGGGTTTGGCCAATCGTCGCCGATGGCGCGCGCGCCGGAGCGGCGTCCCGCGACCGCTGGGCGGACTGCAGACATCATTGACGACGACATCCCCTTCTAATGTTCAGGTGTTCCTCTTCGAGCCCGCGCCTGAGCTTTTCGCGGCTGCTGAAAATCCCCATTAAAAATCTGTTTTTATTGAGACTCTTGGAATTCCGGAGTTGCTGTTTCAGGGCCGGGCAGGGTAGAATTTGGCATATTTCTCTCGCTCTGGATTAGCTCCACTTGGCCGACACTGACGACAACACTTCACCGCCGCACGCTTCCAACGTGCGGCCGGTTTCTATTTCCGACGAAATGCGGCGGAGTTATCTCGACTATGCGATGAGCGTCATCGTAAGCCGGGCGCTTCCCGATGTGCGCGACGGGCTGAAACCGGTGCATCGTCGGATTTTGTTTTCGATGCACGAGAATAACCACACACCGGACCGGCCTTATGTGAAATGCGCCCGCATCGTCGGCGATGTGATGGGTAAATATCATCCGCATGGCGACAGTGCGATCTATGATGCGCTGGTGCGGATGGCGCAGCCTTTCTCGATGCGTCTGCCTTTGATCGACGGGCAGGGCAATTTCGGCTCGGTCGATGGCGATCCGCCGGCTGCCATGCGGTATACGGAATCAAGGCTCGCCCGTCCGGCCATGGCGCTGCTCGAAGATATCGATTCCGACACGGTCAATTTTCAGCCGAACTACGACGGCAAGGAACATGAACCGACCGTTCTCCCGGCACGCTTCCCAAATCTCCTGGTCAATGGCGCTGGCGGCATCGCGGTCGGCATGGCGACGAATATTCCGCCGCACAATCTCGGCGAGGTGATCGATGCGGTGATCGCTCTGATCGACCGCCCGGAAATGACCATCGAGGATTTGATTGCCATCGTTCCCGGTCCCGATTTTCCGACCGGCGGAAGTATTTTGGGGCGGGCCGGCATCCGAACCGCCTATATGTCCGGGCGCGGTTCGGTGTTGACGCGCGCAAAGGTCGAAGTCGAGGAGATCCGCAAGGAACGCGAAGCGCTCATCGTCACTGAGATTCCCTATCAGATCAACAAAGCCACTTTGATCGAGAAGATCGCCGAGCTTGTGCGCGACAAGCGCGTTGAGGGCATTTCCGATCTCCGCGACGAGTCCGATCGCGACGGCATGCGGATCGTCATTGAGCTCAAGCGGGACGCGCTCGCCGATGTCGTGCTGAATCAGCTCTGGCGCTTCACTGCGCTTCAATCGAGCTTCGCCTGCAACATGATCGCCCTCAACGGCGGCCGCCCGGAAGTCCTCACGCTCCGGGATTTCTTGACCGCTTTCATCGATTTCCGCGAAGAGGTCGTCACAAGGCGTACCAAGCATCTTTTGACCAAGGCCCGCGACGCCGCGCATGTGCAGGTGGGTCTGGCGATCGCGCTCGCCAATATCGACGAATTCATCCATCTGATCCGGACTGCTCCGGATCCGGCCGCCGCCCGCACGACCCTCATGGAACGCTCTTGGCCCGCGCATGATATGGCGCCGCTGATTACGCTGATTGCCGATCCGCGCCACGTCCTCAGCGAGGACGGCGCTTGCCGCTTGTCCGAGACGCAAGCGCGGGCCATTCTTGAACTCCGGCTGCAGCGGCTGACGGCCCTCGGCCGCGAGGAAATTGCCGAGGCTTTGAATAAGCTCAGCGTCGAAATCGCTGACTATCTCGACATTCTGCGCTCGCGCGCGCGGCTGTTTTCGATCGTCAAGGAGGAGTTGCTCGCGGTCAGGGCCGCGCATGCCACGCCGCGCCGGACCATCATTCTCGACGATGCGCCCGGCGTCGAGGACGAGGATCTCATTCAGCGCGAGGACATGGTCGTCACCGTGTCGCATCTTGGCTATGTCAAAAGGGTTCCTCTCGCCGCCTACCGGGCGCAAAGACGCGGCGGTAAGGGCCGCGCGGGAATGCAGACGCGCGACGAGGATTTCGTCGCAAGGCTGTTTGTTGCCTCGACGCATGCACCTGTGCTGTTCTTCTCGTCGCAGGGGCCAAGTCTATAAGGAAAAAGTCTGGCGGCTTCCCCTGTCGGCGCCGCAGGCGCGCGGAAAAGCGCTCGTCAATATATTGCCGCTCGATACAGGCGAACGGATCACCACGATCATGCCGCTTCCCGAAGACGAGGCCGCGTGGGAGACATCTCGACGTCATGTTCGCGACGACGCGGGGCAGCGTCCGGCGCAACAAGCTTTCGGATTTCGCTCAGGTCAACCGCGCCGGCAAAATAGCGATGCGGCTCGATCCCGGCGAGGACATTGTCGATGTGCAGATTTGCAGGGAGACCGAGGATGTCCTTTTGACGACGGCCGATGGCCAATGCATCCGGTTCCCGGTGACCGATGTGCGAGTGTTCAAGGGCCGCGATTCCATGGGAGTACGCGGCATCGCGCTTGGGGAGGGGGATCGGGTGATCTCGCTCGCCATTTTGCGCCACATCGAGGCCGACAGCGGCGAACGTCTCGCCTATCTCAAAATGCGGCGCGCGATTGCCGGCGACGCTTCGCCCGAGGCCAACGAGCCGGTTGGCGAGGAAACCGGAATTGTAGAAATCCCGGTCGCCTCGAACCTCGGTTCGGAGCGCTATGCCGAAATGTCGGCCGCCGAGCAGATCATTCTGACCGTTTCGTCGAATGGTTATGGCAAGCGGACATCGTCTTTCGAATATCGCATTACCGGACGCGGCGGCAAAGGCATCGTCGCGATGGCGGTCAATCAGAGAAACGGCAAACTGGTTGCCTCGATGCCGGTCGAGGACGGCGACGAGATCGTGCTGGTGACGAACGGCGGCCAATTGATCCGCTGCCCGGTCGACGGCATCCGGGTTGCCGGACGTGGAACCCAAGGCGTGATCGTCTTCAACACCGCCGATGATGAGCAGGTGGTCGCGGTCGAACGGATCAGCGACGAGGATACGCCGCGCGCGGAGGAGGAGGAAACCCACGGAGACGACGGCGGCGAAGAAAGCGCCTCCTGAATGCGGCAAAAATGCGCCTTAATTGGCTGTTAGCGGTCTCCCAAGCGAGCGAGGCTTGGGAGTGTAGATGGAGAGCATGGGGCCAGATGTCGGCGGCTTGGCGCAGCGTCCGCGGGTCGGCGTAGGCCAGCGTGTGCACACGCTCAACGGCCACGTGCAGAAGCGGCTCGGTCACGTCCGCGATCAGCTGCACGATCCGCTTCTGACGGTTCTGACCGTCCTGCTCATGGTGCTGGTCTTTGTCATCGTGCCCCTCCATGCGTCCGGCATTATATCGGCGCAGGGGTACGGCTTCGTCATCGTGCTCTTGCTCGCCAGCTGCGTCCTCGTCCAATCGCGGACCTTGCTGGTGATCATGATCCTCTTGGGGGCGATCGGCGTCGCCGCCACGGCCACCGTGCTTCGCCTGCAACTCGCGTCGGTCCTCGACATTTATCTTGAGGCCGGCGCATGTGTCACCATCGGAGCGATGCTGATCTGGGTGATTGCCCGCGCGGTTTTTGCGCCCGGACGGGTGACCTATCATCGCATCAACGGCGCCGTCTTGCTTTACATGACCATCGGCTTGACGTTCGTGGCGCTCTTTACTTTTGTCGCTCTGCTGACGCCGCATGCCTTCTCGGGCCTGAATTTTACCGACAGCTCATCGCTCGCAAGCAATCTGATCTATTTTAGCTTCGTGACTCTGACCTCGACCGGTTATGGGGATATTGTGCCGGTCCACCCTTTTGCGCGCAGCCTGTGCAATCTCGAAGGGATCATCGGGCAGCTCTATCCTGCGACATTGCTGGCACGGCTGGTAACGCTCGAGCTCGAAGACCGCCGCCGCAAGTGAGGGGCTAGTTTAAGCGGGCTGTTCTGATTTTGTAGACGCCGTCCTGCGCCCGCACGAACATCTCGTCGACCTGAGGGTGGCGAATGGGATCGCCCGAGGTATCGGCCATGAGATTTTGTTCCGATACATAAGCGACATATTCAGTGTCGGCGTTTTCAGCAAAAAGATGATAAAAAGGCTGATCCTTGTGGGGGCGGACCTCTTCGGGGATCGACTGCCACCATTCCTCGGTATTCGCGAAGACCGGATCCACGTCGTAGATGATTCCCCGGAATGGATATTTCCGGTGCCTCACCACCTGACCTATGGCGAATTTCGCGATAAGGGGTTTCATGACATGGACGTCGCCGCTCAAATTGGTTAGCCGCCAAAATGGGCGACGACGGGGCGGCGCGGATGGCAAGAAGGCGGGCCTTACAGGGACAGGGTGGTTAGCTGCCGCGTGCTCCCTTGTCAACTTAATGGCCTCAGCAGAGAAGATCCCGCGGCTGCGCTTCGGGCTCGGTTAACATTTTTCGCTACGGTTTTTTGAATGTCGAATGAAAATCTTTCCCCCGAGCTTCTGTCGAACGCCGAAATGGCGGAGGCCGACCGCCTGACCATCGCCGGGCGGACGCCCGGATCCACGCTCATGGGACAGGCAGGCGCGGCGGTGGCCCGCGAGGCCGCGCAACTTGTTCCACCGCATGGCCGCATCCTGGTCTGCTGCGGACCGGGCAATAATGGCGGCGATGGATTTGTTGCCGCACGTCTCCTGGCGGCGCAGGATTTTGCGGTCGACCTCGGCCTCTTGGGTTCGCGCGACGCTTTGCGCGGCGATGCGGCGCTTGCGGCGCGGTGCTGGACTGGGAAAATCCACACCATCGGGGAGCTCGATCTCGAGGCGGCCGACCTTGTCATCGACGCCCTCTTTGGTGCCGGCCTAGCCCGCGATCTCGAAGGTGCGGCCAAGGATTTGGTGCTGCGCCTCAATGAATGGACCAAGGGGACGAAGAAGCCGATCCTCGCCGTCGATATTCCTTCCGGAATCGATGGTTCAAGCGGACAAATCCGCGGTGTTGCGATCAAGGCCGCGCGCACCGTCACTTTTTTTCGCCGCAAGCCGGGGCATGTGCTGCTGCCGGGCCGTTTGCATTGTGGCGATACGGTCGTCGCCGATATTGGAATCTCCTATGACGTGCTGACCGGGATCGCTCCCAAGACGCGGGTGAACTGTCCGGCCGTCTGGCGGCAATCATTCCCAGTCCCGCAAGCCGACGGCCACAAATATTTGCGGGGTCACGCGCTCGTCCTTTCCGGGGGGCTCGCCTACACCGGCGCGGCGCGGCTGGCCGCGCGCGGAGCCCTGCGCGCCGGCGCGGGCCTTGTAACGGTTGCGACGCCGCAGGAAGCACTTTGCGTTCATGCCATGGCTCTGACCGCGGTCATGACGCGCGTTTGCGACGGGCCAGAGGAGCTTAAGGGCCTCCTTGCCGACCGGCGGAAAAATGTCCTGGTGATGGGACCGGGACTTGGCGTCGGGGAAAAAACCCGTGCGTTTGCCCGGGCCGCATTCGATGTGGAAGGAGGCGCTCCCGGCCGTGCCATCGTTCTCGATGCCGACGCCCTGACGAGTTTTGAAAATGATGCCTACGGTCTCGCGCAAGCGATCGGAGCGGCCCATGCTCGCGCAGTGCTGACCCCCCATGATGGCGAATTCGCGCGGCTTTTCGGCGGCCTGGTTCCGGAGGACGAAACTCGTTGGGCGAGGCTTATTCCGGCGGGCCAAGCGCCTTTGCATTTGGCGGGTCTGCATTCGGAGTCGAAGCTCAGCCGGGCGCGTGCCGCCGCCGCTCTGAGCGGAGCAGTCGTAGTGTTGAAAGGCGCCGATACGGTGGTCGCCGATCCGGCAGGATTTGCGAGCGTGGCAGAGGATTTGCCGCCCTGGCTGGCCACGGCGGGTTCGGGCGACGTGCTGGCCGGCATCATTGGCGGGCTTCTCGCTCAATCGATGCCGGCCTTTGAAGCGGCGTCGGCAGGCGTTTGGCTGCATGGCGCCGCCGCCCGGCATTTCGGACCGGGCCTCATTGCGGAGGACATTCCGGAAAATCTGCCGCCCGTTTTACGCGCGCTGTTCGCGTCGGGGATATTGCCCCTGGGCGGCGCCTGAATAGGCTTTGAAAATCCTCTAAAGCCGAACTTAAGCCCGCGAGCGACGTTATTACGCGAACCCAAGAAGGCGCGGCATTGCTATGGCGGCGGAGAGTTTCCAAACAGACCATGCGCGCACCCAACGAGATTGATTTCTGGCGCGGCTTTGCCCTCGTCACGATTTTCATCAACCACATTCCGGGGCTTTATTTCGAGCGCTTCACCTATCGCAATGTATCTCTTTCGGATTCGGCCGAGCTTTTCGTGTTTCTCGCCGGCTGGGCGATGCGCAAGCTTATCGACGGTCCTGCGGTTGTGCTGCCCGCCTATTGGCTCGTTGTGAGGCTCGAAGTCCGCGCCTTCCACGTTTATGTGGCGCAAATGGTCGTGACCGAATTGGCAATTGCGCTTCTTGCGGCGGCTGCGCTGCTTCTCGATGCGCCATTCCTGCTCGATTGGCATAACGCGTCTGCTGTCTTCAACGATCCCGTCAAAGCCCATATCGGGCTTGTTCTGCTGACCCATCAGCTTGGCTATTTCAACATCCTGCCGCTTTACGTCGTGTTGATCTTTATCGCCCCAGCGATCGCCCTCACGCACCGTTACGCGCGGCCGGTCTTGCCCTTGGCTTCGCTCGCGATCTATGTGGGAGCGCTGGTTTTCGGAATAAATTTTCCGACTTGGCCGGTCGAGGGAACCTGGTTCTTCGATCCGCTCGCTTGGCAATTCATCTATGTCCTCGGCTTTCTGTTTGCCGGCGAAGACGGTCTTGGAGGATTTGCGCGGCGCCGCGGCGATATTTTGCGCTGGCTCGCTTTCCCCGTGGTGCTGCTCGGCGTTGTCGTGGCTTTGACCGATTTCTCTCCCGACCCGATTGCCGTTCCGGAGCCGAAGCTCTTTTTCGCGTTCGACAAGACCTTTCTGTCCCCCGCGCGGCTGATTCATAGTCTCGCCTTGGCGGCCGTGTTTGCCGGAAGTTTTAAAATGATCGGCCGATGGATCCCGCATGCGTCGGGGTATTTATGTCTTCTTGGGCGCAATTCTCTGGGGGTGTTCTGCGCGCTGTCCCTTCTCAGCCTAAGCGGTCAGATCGTCCGATTTGTTTACGGTGGACACATTGCATCGGATGCGTGCATCCTTATCTTGGGTGTCCTCCTTATGGGTTTCATCGCATGGGCAGCAGAATGGCGCGAAAGATTGCGGGCGGAGCTGGCAAAACAGCCATTTTCGCCTTCGCGCTCGGCTGGCTCTTGATCTTGGCGGCCCGGGCCGAAGACGTCGGCGTGGCCCCCGATGCGCCCCCGTTAAGTCCGCCCTGCGATGTGCCGGCGACAGATATCGCCGCCCCAGCCACGCTTCCGAATGTGACAGAGGCGTTAAAGAAAGGCGATCGCGTGCAAATCCTGGCGATCGGTTCCTCTTCGACGCTGGGGTCTGGGGCGTCGTCGAAAAGCAACAGCTATCCTTCGCAACTCGAATCGATCCTTGAACATGCGCTCAAGGGCGTTGATATCGTGATCCTCAACCGCGGTGTCGCTGGAGAAGTGGCAGAAATCACGGCGGAGCGGATCAAAAGCGAGGTCGCGCTCCGGAAGCCGGACTTGGTTCTATGGCAGCTCGGGACCAATGACGCACTGGCCCGAATAGCCCCTCAGGATTTCGAAGCCACGGTGCGTTCGACGATCCGCTGGCTGAAGGGAAATGGGATCGACGTCGTGCTTGTCGGCGCGCAATACACGTCGCGCTTGGCACACGACCCCAATTTTATTGCGATCCATGACATGCTGCAAAAGATCGCGGCGGAAGAAAAAGCTCTTTACGTTCGCCGCTATGAAGCGATGAGGTTCATCGCCCAAAGAAGGGCCAATTTGCAATTGATGGCGGGCGATAATTTCCATCTCAACGATCTTGGCTATCACTGCATGGCGGAGCATGTCGCGCATGCTTTGATCGTCAGCCTCTTTGTCAAGAAAATGCGCCCGGCGCACAATTGACAGCAAGCCTTTAGCGCTTGTCGGCCAAGGGTTGCTTCAGGTCACCTCGAACCATGTGGCCATCCCATGTGCCAGCCGCCCGGCCAACAGGCAATCGATCGCCCATTTGCCTGGATTGTCCGCAACAAAGGCGACATGCTTGGTTTTTCCGTCCGGAACGAGAACGGCGTCTCGCCAATAGGGCTCCCAGCCATCGTCAAGATCATGCAGCAGGCGCATCACATGCCCATGCACATGCATTTGCTGAACGACGGCCGTCCGGTTGATGAACGCCAGAGTGACCGGGGTTCCGCGTTTGACCGAGAACAGCGGAGCGGGGGCAAACCCGTCCCGGGCGACACCATTGAGCTTCCAATTTAACGACCGATCCGATGCGTTGGCCATTGCCGGCGCGGCACCAAGGACCGCCTCCATCGTGATCGTAATCCTGCGGGCGGCCTGCAGCTTGATTTGCGTGGGCAGAAGCGGATTTGGTGCCAGCGAGACAATGGGGGACAGCGGCGCCTGCTTTTCGCCCATCGTTTTGAAGGAAAGCAGAATGCTGTCCGGCTCATCCTCGCCGAGCAGCATCACATGCGCCTCTTGGCCGGCCTCCGCCGGAAGATCGAGCATGACGTCAAAACGCGCACCCGGTCCAAGGGGCAGTGTCTGCCCTGCCGGTTCGAAGGCTTCGCAAGGTTGACCGTCAAGCGCCAGGATTAGAGGTTTCAACCCGGTAAAGCGGATCTGGATCAGCCTTGTGTCCACGGCGCTCAAAATACGCAGCCGCAATCGCGAACAGGGCGGCAAGGTTTCAGCGATAGGGAGAATCCGTGAATTGACGGTGACCCGCGCAGCGTTCCGCTCGCTGCCGGAATCGGCTTGAGCGTCGAGCCCGCCGGCGATTTGGTTTTTTTCGTCGAGCTTCCAATCGGCAATCACGACGAGCATGTCGCGATCGGCTGGAGGTGGTTCCGGCTCGTCAACAATCATGACGCCATAAAGGCCCCGATCGATCTGTTCGCGAATCGAGGACAAGACGTACGGATGGTACCAGTAAAGCCCGCTGTCCGGGGGGATGAAGCGATAATCGAAGGATTCGCCCGGCGGCACTGGCTTTTGAGTGAGGCCGGCCACACCATCCATGGCGTTGATAATCCGCACGCCATGCCAAGTCAAAGTTGTGTTCTGTTCGAGCTTGTTGATGAGCCGGACCCTGACTTCCTCGCCTTTCTTAAAGCGCAGGAGCGGTCCAGGGACTTCTCCATTATATCCCCAGACGTCGGTTGCAACGCCGGGCACCGGCACAAGGCGAAGGCTGCCGGGTCTTGCTTCGAGGATATGATGAAAATTGTCCGCGGCATGGGGAGGGGAGTCCGCCCTAGCCGGCAAGGTCAGCACGCTGGCGATCGTCTGCCCAAGAAAAAGCCGACGACTGAGGGTCGCACACGAGGGCGGCATCAAAAATCCTTACGTGAACGGGAGGTCGCGGTCACGCTGACTCTGTCACAGCCAACGGCGGACGCTCGCCTTGTAGCGTAAATATTTTTCACCGAACTTTCGCTCGAGATAGGCCTCTTCCCGTTCGATGACGCCTTTTTGGAGAATAAACGCAAGCGGCACGGCAAGGCAAAGTATCCACAGGGAATTTACGAGAAAGGCAATGCCCACGCACAGAAGAACCATTCCCAGATAAATCGGATTGCGAGTGAAGCGAAAGACGCCGGATGATACGATGTCCTTCGAGGCTTTGCGGACGTCCAGGGGCGTGTTCGCGGCGTGCATTTCTCGAACCGCCAAAAAAGCGAGGCCAACGGCGCCGAGGGCAATGAGTGCGCCGAGTGGAATGGCAAACTCGCGGGGCAAGAAATTCGCCGGCCAGATAAAATTAAGAATTAATCCGAGCGCGACGGCTCCGCCCAGGATCACCGGGGGCAGGGCGATGACACCTGGTTTATCGGGGAAATTTTCCTGCATTGTCTGCTGATCTCCGCCAATGTCATGCCGCCTGTAGCCAGACGGCTTATCCCTATCTTGGGCGCCTACTGTACCCGCGCAAGGCAACAGATGGCTCAATCAACGGCCCTGTTGATCTGCGTCAATGACGTTTGACATCAGCTTTGGCTATTGGCCGGTGCGGTACTACATCCGACTTGGCCCGTCGGAAACATCGGGATGGGAACCATGAGCGTGATAAATCCAAATGATCACACGTCTTCATTAGGATCGGACCATTCCTTAACCTTCCTGACCTGGCCGGGCTTCCCGGCGCCGGGCACCAACGGTCTCGATGAGAATGTGAAGCGTTTTCAACATTTCGCGTTGGATATTCAGAAGGCCTACGCCGACGCCCTGAGCCGCCAGGCCGTCCCCTATCTCGCCGCGATGAGGGAATTAGGGCATTCACTGGCCGGGCTCAACCAAAGCGCTAAGCCACAGGATATCGCGGCTGCGCAACTGCGGGCTTACGCTGCGTTCTTTGAAAACGCTTCGCCCTGGTCCGATTTTATTCAAAAATTCGACCACCGCTGCGCTTCTTTTGCGCGCGAGATGGCGCAGGAACTTCGCAAATCGTCGGGTGGGGAACCTCCGGTCTGACTGAGCACGCAAAGAGAGACTTTGTTCATCTGTCGCCGCTTGCTGCGATTTAGCTCCTCTTCCATTCGCGGGCTTGGTCGCGGTTTCAACGCACAGCGCGCTCGAACTTATCGCTCTAAGATTAGCTTCAACGTCGACCGGAATTTTGTCTTTAATTTCTCAGCAAGCTAGGGCGAGATGCAACGATTGCCCCAAATCGCAAAAATTACCTGGGCAGAACTTCCGGCAAGTTTTCTGCGCATTCGGCTGGAGCCTGCAAGCGGCAGAGGCCAGCGGCAGCGCGCTCAATCCATTGGATATATTCTTGTCGCGCCAATCGATGGCAACGGACGAATCGATAGCGCCTTGTGGCGCCTTTATCATGAGTTTTGTGGCATCATCCGCCTTAAACCTGCCGCAGCGGTCGAAACTGCCCATTTGCTGCGGAAATCCGGTCGCAGCTGGGCCTTCCAATTCGAGGGCGATCATCCCGAAAATGCGATCAGCCACGACTTCATTACCGACCGGTTCATTTTGGGAGATTATGTCTCGATCCGGGAGGACAGTGAGTTCCATACTTTTGAAGTCGTTTCGATAGAGCCGGTCGGAATTTCCGCCTCCAGCTTGAGCCAGAACGAATCGAGCTTTATCAGCGTTTCGTCGTCTTAGCTGCGCCGACAGTCCCGAGAGGCCAATCCAATTACGGTTAATACCGCCGGGAGTCTGGGGTAGTTTGCCCGGAAACCGGTTGGGGGTGCTGGCAAAGCGGTGGCTGCCGGTCGCCCTTCGACAAGGCTTCCCTCGACCTGAAGTCTCTCGTCCCGCAACTTCATCAGCAGGCGGCCACCGCTCATTTCTCCGAGCGGCTTTGTTGTGTCCGATTTATCGCCCAGACCCCATCGGATGATCTTGGAAAATACCTGCTCAGGAGAGCTTGAGGTATCGAGAGCAGACCGATATACAGCCGTCATCCAAAATTAACATCGTAGCGTGCCTTGGGGTGGTTGAGAGCGCCGCTAGAGGAGCGTTAGCTCCGCGACCTGGCGGCGGGAGGCGCTGCTTGAACCTTAAGCCTTTGAAATATGTGGCGGGCGTGGCGGAACTGGTAGACGCGCCGGATTTAGGTTCCGGTGGTGAAAATCGTGGGGGTTCGAAGTCCCTCCGCCCGCACCAAATCTTTGAGCGGTCTCCGGGGGCGCGGGGTCGCCGATCACCCGGCAAAACGGCCGCGCCCCGCCAGCGAAGCCCCTCTCAAAGTGAAAGTTAGGTCTTGTATATCGCGGTCGGATGGCCTCATTTGAGGTTCAAGGACTCGGTTGAAATCAAACAGTTGCGGCGGGTTCTTGTCGAAAAGTCTGGTAACTTTTTTAAGGACCTGCTCTAAGGCGACGCAGTCAAAAAAGGTTTAGTAAGATGCAGGTCACGGAAACCCTCTCGCAGGGCCTCAAGCGGGAATTCAAGGTGGTGATTCCCGCCACCGATCTGGCGGAGCGCGTCGAAGGTCAGCTCGCCGAGGTCAGGGCCAAGGCTCGGATCGATGGGTTTCGGCCGGGCAAAGTTCCGGTTTCGCATTTGAAGCGGCTCTACGGCCGCTCGATCATGGCGGAAGTTGTCCAGGATGCCGTCAACGAAGCCAATCGCAAGATCGTCGAAGACAATCAGCTGCGGCTCGCCACTGAGCCCAAGATCGATTTGGGCGGCGACAAGGACGAAATCGAAAAAGTGTTTGAAGCGCAGGCCGATTTCGCTTTCACGGTCGCGCTCGAAGTCTTGCCGAAGATCGAGTTGGGCGGGTTCGAAGAGATCGCCATCGAACGGCTGATCGTCGATGTTCCCGACAGCGAGGTCGATCTGGTCTTGAACCGGCTTGCCGAACAAAATCGGGCCTACACGCCCAAAGAGGGGGAAGCCCTGGCAGAAAACGGGGACAAGGTCACATTGGACTTTGTCGGCAAGATCGACGGTGAAGCCTTCGAGGGGGGTGCCGGCGAAAATATCGATGTCGTGCTGGGTTCGGGCAGCTTTCTTCCCGGCTTCGAATCGCAAGTCGAAGGCATGAAGATCGGCGAAAGCCGGACGATTGCTGTGACTTTTCCGGAGGATTACAGCGCCGCCAAGCTCGCGGGCAAAGAGGCGACCTTCGATGTGACGCTCAAGGCGGCGGCGGCACCCGGCGAAATTACGATCGATGATGCCTTCGCCAAAGGCTTCGGCTTGGAAGATCTAGGCAAGCTGAAGGAGACCGTTCGCGCAAACATCGAACGCGACCACCTTGCCGCCTCGCGCGGCAAATGGAAGCGCGATCTCCTCGATGCTCTCGACAACAAATATGTATTCGAAGTGCCCGAGGGATTGGTCACCCAGGAGTTCGAAACGGTTTGGCGGAAGGTCGAAGCCGAACAACGCCGGAGCGGGCGCAGCTATGAAGACGAAGGCACGACCGAAGCGGCGGCGCGGGCCGAATATCAGAAAATAGCCGAACGCCGGGTGCGGCTTGGTTTGCTATTGGCCGAAGTCGGCGACAAGGCGGAGATCAAAGTCTCGGACGAGGAAGTCAGCCACGCTCTGGCTCAACGGGCGCGGGCTTTCCCCGGTCAAGAACAGGTCGTTTGGGACTATTACCGAAAGAACCCCCAGGCTTTGGCCGAAATCAGGGCTCCCTTGTTTGAAGAAAAAGTCGTCGATCACATTATTGCTCAGGTCAAGGTGACCGATAAAAAGGTCTCCAAGGAAGAGCTCCTGAAGGTGGCCAGCGCGGAGGAAGATGAGGAGACCGCGGTCGACAGCGAAAAATGAGCCGCCGGGGCGACCGCGCGCGGCCAAGTTTACCAGCGGGTAAGGTTTTCTGGCCCGCCACCTGCAATATGCTATCTTTTCAAACCAAAGGGTACCTCAGACATCTCGCCCGCTGGCCTGCCAGGTGATGCCGGCCCGTCTAGGACGAGATCCTTACCAGGAAAGACTGCGCCATGCGCGATCGCGATCCGATTGAAATCTATGACAATTACCTGATTCCCCAGGTTATCGAGAACACCAGCCGCGGCGAGCGGGGTTTCGATATCTATTCGCGGCTGCTGCGCGAAAGGCTGATTTTCCTGACGGGACCCGTCGAGGACCATATGGCCTCCGTGATCATCGCCGAGCTTTTGTTCCTGGAGGCGGAAAACCCCAAGAAGGAAATATCGATGTATATCAACTCGCCGGGCGGCGTCGTGACGGCGGGCCTTGCGATCTACGATACGATTCAATTCATTCGGCCGAAGGTGTCGACCCTTTGCGTCGGGCAGGCTGCCTCGATGGGCTCGCTCCTGTTGTGCGCCGGCGCGGAGAACATGCGCTACGCCTTGCCGAATGCACGGATCATGGTGCATCAGCCGTCAGGCGGGTTCCAAGGTCAGGCTTCCGATATTCTTCGGCACGCCGAAGACATTATGAAAATCAAGAAGCGGCTGAACGAGATCTACGTGAAACACACCGGCCGCGATTACGAAACGATCGAGAAAACCCTCGACCGCGACCATTTCATGTCCGCCGACGATGCAAAGGAATTCGGCATCGTGGACCATGTCATCGTCAAGCGGCCGGACGACCTTCCGCTGCCGGAGAGCAAATAGGTCTATCGAAGCGGGTTTTTGCCTGTTTATTAATGGACAGCAGGCAGCATCGAGAATCGGCCTTTAAGGGGCTGAAGGCTTAAGGGCAGCGGCGTAGGCCAAGTCAGGAAACGGCCAAAGAACGAAGGATTGTATTGGTACGTAAATTGCTTATATTTTCTTTCGTGTGCGATTTGGCGCAACCAATGTGGGAACGTATGGTTAGGTTGATGCTAGACTCGCGGCGAAAGTCGGTGATGAATGGCACCGGGCTTAACAAGTCGAGCGGCGGCAAGCGAAACAACACATTGGAAAGTAACGGCCTGCGGTCGGGACATGGTTTGAAGGAAAGCAGGACTAGGATAGAGTTTGCGGTGGGCATTCTTGGCGGGTTCATGCGTCTCCGCCAGCCTGTGGCGGAAGCAGCATATTTCAGCCAACGACACCGACCGGAGTTAGCAGCACATGGCTTCGGCCAATACGGAGACTTTCCATGACTAAGGTCGGCGGCAGCGACTCGAAAAACACGCTCTATTGCTCATTTTGCGGCAAGAGCCAGCATGAGGTCCGCAAACTCATTGCCGGGCCGACCGTGTTTATCTGCGACGAATGCGTCGAACTTTGCATGGACATCATCCGGGAGGAAAACAAGTCCTCGCTGGTGAAGAGCCGGGACGGCATTCCGACACCCAAGGAAATCTGCAAAGTCCTGGACGATTACGTGATCGGCCAGCCGCAGGCCAAGCGTGTCTTGTCGGTCGCCGTACATAATCACTACAAGCGCCTCAACCACGCGACCAAGCACAATGACGTCGAGCTGGCGAAATCGAATATTCTTCTGATCGGGCCGACCGGGTCGGGCAAGACCCTGCTCGCGCAGACCTTGGCGCGGATTCTCGACGTGCCCTTCACCATGGCCGACGCGACGACGCTCACCGAAGCCGGCTATGTGGGTGAGGATGTTGAAAACATCATTTTGAAACTGCTCCAGGCCTCCGATTATAACGTCGAGCGGGCGCAGCGCGGGATTGTCTACATCGATGAAATCGACAAGATTTCCCGCAAGTCCGACAATCCTTCGATCACCCGCGACGTGTCCGGCGAAGGCGTCCAGCAGGCGCTTTTGAAGATTATGGAAGGCACGGTCGCGTCGGTGCCGCCGCAGGGTGGGCGCAAACACCCGCAGCAGGAATTCTTGCAGGTCGATACGACAAATATTCTGTTCATCTGCGGCGGCGCCTTCGCCGGGCTCGAGAAAATCATCTCGACGCGCGGCAAGAGCACTTCGATCGGTTTTGGCGCGATCGTGCAGTCACCCGACGATCGCAGAACCGGCGAGATCCTGCGTAGAGTTGAACCGGAGGATTTGCTGAAATTCGGGCTGATCCCCGAATTCGTGGGCAGATTGCCGGTCATCGCGACGCTTGAGGATCTCGATGAGGACGCCCTGAAGAAAATCCTCACCGAGCCCAAGAACGCGCTCGTCAAGCAATATCAGCGCTTGTTCGAAATGGAGAACACCGAGCTTACGTTCCAGGACGAGGCCCTCAACGTCGTCGCCAAAAAGGCCATCGAGCGGCGCACCGGCGCCCGCGGCTTGCGCTCCATCATGGAAGGCATTCTGCTCGACACGATGTTCGATCTTCCCGGCCTCGACAGCGTCGAACAAGTTGTCATCGGCCCCGACGTGGTCGAGGGCAAATCCCGCCCGCTCTACATCTATGCGGAACGAAGCGAAAAGAGTGGCACGAGCGCTTGAGCCTTGGTCCGCGATCTCTACGAGCTGTAAGCCGTCTGCGTCATAAAAGGCAACGTGGTCCTGACAAGGACTTCTTGAAACTCAAGAGCCGCGCTGCCATCTCAGCAATATTGCTCCGTAGTCTCGACGAATAGGACGATGAAATGACCCAGAAACGCGAACCTGTTCGCCCCGGTACGACCGAAAGCTATCCCGTGCTTCCGTTGCGCGACATTGTGGTGTTTCCGCATATGATCGTGCCGCTGTTCGTGGGTCGCGAGAAATCGATTCGCGCGCTCGAAGAGGTGATGAAAACCGACAAGCTTATTCTGCTTGCGACGCAGATGACGGCTGCCGACGATGATCCAGCGACAGAAGCGATTTTCACAACCGGAACGCTGGCTTCGGTGTTGCAGCTTTTGAAATTGCCCGACGGGACCGTCAAGGTGCTTGTCGAAGGACAGGTGCGCGCCAAGGTGCAGGGCTATACCCGCACGGATGATTTCTACGAAGCCGATGCGGAAGCGATCCTTGAGGAGCCGGTCGACAAAGTCGAGGTCGAAGCGCTTGCGCGTTCCGTCGTTGCCGAATTCGAAGGCTATGTGAAGCTCAACAAGAAGATCTCGCCGGAAGTCGTGGCTGCGGTCACCCAGATCGACGATTATTCCAAGCTTGCCGACACCATCGCTTCCCATCTGGCGGTCAAGATCAATGACAAGCAGGCTGTGCTCGAGACCATTTCGATCGCCAAGAGACTCGAAAAATGTCTGGCCCTCATGGAGAGCGAGATTCTCGGTTCTGCAGGTCGAAAAACGCATCCGCACCCGTGTCAAGCGGCAGATGGAGAAGACCCAGCGCGAGTATTATCTGAATGAGCAGATGAAGGCTATTCAGAAGGAACTTGGCGATGAGGACGGCAAGGACGATCTCGCCGAAATCGAGGAACGGATCAAGACGACCAAGCTTTCGAAGGAAGCGCGCGACAAGGCGACCGCGGAACTGAAGAAGCTGCGCCAGATGTCGCCGATGTCGGCGGAAGCCACCGTCGTGCGCAATTATCTCGACTGGCTGCTGACGATTCCGTGGAACAAGCGCTCGAAGATCAAGAAAGATCTGACGATTGCCGAGAACGTGCTCGATAGCGAGCATTTTGGTCTCGAAAAGGTCAAGGAACGGATCGTCGAATATCTTGCGGTTCAAAGCCGGGCCAATAAATTGACCGGGCCCATCCTCTGCCTCGTCGGTCCTCCCGGCGTCGGCAAGACTTCACTCGGTAAATCGATCGCCAAGGCGACCGGACGTGAATTCGTCCGGATGTCGCTCGGCGGCGTGCGCGACGAGGCTGAAATCCGCGGGCATCGGCGCACCTATATTGGCTCCATGCCGGGCAAGATCATTCAGTCGATGCGCAAGGCCAAGAGCTCCAATCCGCTCTTCTTGCTCGATGAGATCGACAAGATGGGAATGGATTTCCGTGGCGATCCTTCGTCGGCGCTTCTTGAAGTTCTCGATCCGGAGCAGAATCACTGCTTCAACGATCACTATCTCGAAGTCGACTATGATCTGTCGAACGTGATGTTCGTCACGACCGCGAATACGTTGAATATTCCGGCGCCGTTGATGGATCGTATGGAGATCATCCGCATCGCCGGATACACCGAGGACGAAAAGGTCGAGATCGCGCGTCGCCATTTGATCCCGGCGGGGCTCAAGAAACATGGTCTCGCGCTCAAGGAATGGTCGATCGACGATGCCGGCCTGATCCTGCTGATCCGGCGCTACACACGCGAGGCGGGGGTCCGCAACCTCGAGCGCGAACTGTCCAAGCTGGCGCGGAAGGCGGTCAAGCAGATCCTCACCGGCGAGACGAAGCAGGTCGCGGTTACCGAGCAGAATCTGCCCGATTTCCTCGGCGTGCCGAAGTTCCGCTACGGCGAGGCCGAAACCGAGGATCAGGTTGGTGTCGTGACCGGTCTGGCCTGGACGGAAGTCGGCGGCGAGTTGCTGACCATCGAAGGCGTGATGATGCCCGGCAAGGGCCGTATGACGGTGACCGGAAATCTGCGCGATGTCATGAAGGAATCGATCTCGGCGGCGGCGTCCTACGTCCGCTCGCGGGCCGTCGATTTTGGCATCGAGCCTCCGGTCTTCGATCGGCGTGACATCCATGTCCACGTTCCCGAGGGTGCTACTCCCAAGGACGGTCCCTCGGCCGGCGTCGCCATGGCAACCGCCATCGTGTCGATCATGACGGGCATTCCGATCCGCCGCGATATTGCGATGACCGGCGAGATCACCTTGCGCGGCCGGGTCCTTCCGATCGGCGGGTTGAAGGAGAAGCTTTTGGCCGCCTTGCGCGGTGGCCTGAAGATGGTCCTGATCCCTGAGGAAAACGCCAAGGATCTCGCTGAGATTCCGAACTCGGTGAAGAATGCGCTCGAAATCGTCCCGGTAGCCCGTATGGATGAAGTCTTGCGTTACGCCTTGATACGTCAACCGAAGCCGATCGTCTGGGAAGAGGATGCAAAGGCCGTGGCGGCGCTTGCTACAGAGGAGGAAACTCCCGGTGCGATCGCCCATTAGTCGAGGACGATCAGCCTAGTCAGAGATAAAGGCCGCTGCCGAAAGGTACGCGGCCTTTTCCTTGCGCTATTTTCGGCTTATGCAATTTTTGAAAGCATTAAATGTGCGAGTTTCCGCCAACTCTGTCTTATCGATTCGCAAAGATTTCATCTGATTCGGCTGATGCTCTAGCCGGCGAGGCGACACTGCGGGGCGGATCGGCTTCGCCAACGAAGCGCGGATTTGGGAGAGGTCATGCAGCGGCCAAGACTCTTATCGCAGACCTGGACCGCCGCCGCGGGAGCCCTTGCCTGTGGTCTGGCTCTCGGTGTCGCCGGATGCGACAAGCATAATGCCTATGTTCCGCCGCCGCCCGCCAAGGTCACCGTCGCTCCGCCGGTCGAGCGGCCGCTGACGCTCTATTTCGAACTGACCGGCAACACCCAAGCCTTTAAATCGGTCACACTTAACGCGCGTATCCAGGGCTTCCTCACCGAGCAAACCTACAAAGACGGGGCCAAGGTCACCAAGGGGCAAAGGCTGTTCGGGATCGAACGCGATACTTACGCCGCAGCTCTCGATCAGGCGAAAGCCACGCTTGCCGCCCAGCAGGCCATTCTGCTCCAGGCGCAACAGGAATTTGGGCGGAAATCCGCGCTGGGAAAACAGGCTGTGGCCTCGGTGTCGGCGGTCGAAGACGCCAAGGCAAAACTTGATCAGGCGCTGGCGGGCGTCGACGGCGCGAAAGCGGGGGTGGAGACGGCCACCATCAACCTCGGTTACACGGAAGTGACCGCACCGTTCGATGGTGTCGTGACCAATCATTTGGTCGATGTGGGAGCGCTGGTCGGCGTCAGCGGGCCGACGCCGCTTGCGATGATTGTTCAAGTCGACCCGCTCTACGCCTATTTCAATGTCAGCGAGGCACAGGTCCTTACCGTCAAGGAACGGCGGCGCCAGGAAGGCGGCAAAGCCATCGACATTACCGAGGTGCCGGTGGAACTGGGACTGCAGTCGGAAACCGGCTATCCCCACAAGGGTCATCTTGATTACGTATCCCCGCAAGTCGATCCAGCGACCGGCACTTTGACGGTCCGCGGGATTTTCAACAACAAAGACGATCTGTTGCTCCCCGGCCTGTTCGTGCGCATCCGCGTGCCGATCGACCAAAGGGAAAAGTCCCTGTTTGTCGCCGACACGGCGATCGGCACCTCGCAACAGGGCAGCTATCTGTTGGTGGTCGGGCCGGATGACATCGTGGAGCAGCGGCAGGTGAAAACCGGGCCTCTGCAGGACGATGGTTTGCGGGCCATAGATAGCGGGATCGCCCCCGGCGATTTGATCGTCGTCGGCGGAACGCAACGTGCCGTTCCTGGCCAAAAAGTCTCACCGCGACAGGTCAATGCTGCAGAGACCGGGGGGCAGGGCGCCGGCAAAAGCGGAGCCTCCAACCTTTAGATCGTTCTTGCTTATCGCAAAGCCAAGTCCATTTCATTCATCTTGCGCCTGAGGAATATGCCAGAACATGGATACGGTCCGGACGCACGCAGAACAACCGGGGCGACCCGCCCTGCATTATGAGTTGCTTTCCTGCTGGCCGGCCAAACGCCCGGTGCTGAGGCTGCCCTCATGATGTCGCGTTTCTTCATCGAGCGGCCGATCCTCGCCAATGTTCTGGCGTTCGTGATGATGCTGATCGGCGGGGTGGCGCTCCTCAAGCTGCCGGTCGCGCAATATCCGAATGTCGTACCGCCGACTGTCCAGGTTACGGCCCGCTATCCCGGCGCCAGCGCCAAGACCGTCGTCGACACTGTGGCTCTGCCGATCGAGCAGCAGGTGAACGGCGTCGAGCATATGCTTTACATGCAATCGACGAGCGCGAGCGATGGCACCTACACGCTCACGATCACCTTTGCCATCGGCAGCGATGCCGACTTCATGCAGGTCCTTGTCCAGAATCGGGTGGCGAGAGCCATGGCGCAATTGCCGCAAGCCGTGCAAATTCAGGGTGTGATCACCCAGAAGAGAGCGACATCGATTCTGCAATTCGTGACTCTGTCTTCTCCGGACGAGCGGTTCGACAGTCTTTTTCTCTCAAATTACGGCGTCATCAATCTGCAAAACGAATTGGCGCGTTTGCCGGGCGTCGGCAACGTCAATGTGTTCGGCACGGGCCAGTATGCGATGCGGGTCTGGATGGACCCAATGACGCTTCAGGCGCGCGGCTTGACGCCGAGCGACGTCGTCACCGCTATCCAACAGCAAAGCCAAGAGGTCACCGCCGGCGCGATCGGCATGCCCCCGGTTCAGGCAGGCGTTGATTTCCAATATGTGCTCAATATCAACGGCCGCCTCAACGATCCAAAGGAATATGAGAAGATCATTGTAAAAGTCGACGCGGCCAATGGCGGGCAAATCACCCGCGTCGGCGATATCGGTCACGTCGAACTTGGCGCGCAGACCTACAGCCAATCCTTCACCTTCAACGGCCATCCCGCGGCAGGCATCGGTATCTATCAATTGCCGGAGGCGAATGCGATCGACGTCGCGAAGGAAGTCCGTGCCAAGATGGAGGAGCTTTCCAAGAGGTTCCCGCCGGGGCTTGTCTATTCGATTCCGTTCGATACGACGGTCTTTGTAGAGGCCTCGATCCACGAAGTCTACAAAACCCTGTTCGAGGCCGCGATCCTGGTGCTGATCGTCATTCTGGTTTTCTTGCAGGATTGGCGTGCCACCTTGGTACCGGCGACGACCGTGCCCGTGACCCTCATCGCGGCTTTCGCGGCAATGTGGGCGCTTGGCTTCACCGTCAACCTGTCGACGCTGTTTGCGATCGTCCTCGCCATCGGCATCGTGGTCGACGATGCGATCGTCATTGTCGAAGGGGTGGCCCGTCACATCGATGATGGCATGGACGGGCAGGCCGCGGCCGAAAAGGCCATGGATGAATTGTTCGGGCCGATTGTAGGTATTACCTTGGTTCTGATGGCGGTGTTCATTCCCGCCGCTTTTTTGCCGGGCCTGACGGGTCAGCTCTATCAGCAATTTGCGCTCGTCATAGCGGCCACCGCCTTCATCAGCGCGATCAATGCGGTGACCCTCAAGCCGACGCAATGCGCGCTCTGGCTTCGCCCCGCGGTGCCGCCAGAACGGCGCAATATCTTCTATCGCGGATTCAATCGGGTATATGACGCTTGCGAACGCGGCTACGCCGCCTTGATCAGCCGCATGGTCCATGTGAGTGGCGCCATGGTGTTCGTGTCGCTCGTTTTGATTGGGATCGCGGCCGGGGGCTTAACCCGGCTTCCGACCGCATTCTTGCCGATCGAGGATCAGGGTTATGTTCTGATCGGGGCGCAGCTTCCGGACGGCGCTTCGCTGGAACGCACCACGGCGGTGATGCAAAAAGTCACCACCATTGCGCAAGGTTTTCCGGGCGTCGATCAGGTGTTGGCGATCAATGGCGTGTCTGTTCTCGACAATAACGCCAGCCTATCGAACGGCGGCGTCGCCTATGTCATGCTGAAGGATTGGGATAGCCGCAGCAAGGCCAAGGGTCAGGACTTGCGCAGCATCTTCAACGGTCTGAACGGCGCACTGCATCAAATTGAAGACGCCAGCACCTTCGTTATCGTGCCGCCGCCAATCCAGGGCATCGGCAATGCGAGCGGCTTCACAATGCAGGTTGAACTGAAGGACGGAAATTTCGACTACGCGATGCTGGAAAACATAACGCGCGCCATTCTCCAAGATGGTGAAACGCAATCCGCCCTCAGCCATCTCACCACCTCGTTTCGTGCCGGTGAGCCGCAGCTTTATGTCTCGGTCGACCGGATCAAGGCGGCCACGCTCGGCGTCACCGTCGGCCAGGTCTTTTCCGCCCTGTCGGATTTCATCGGCTCCAACTATGTCACGCAATTCAACAAGTTCGGCCGCGTGTTTCAGGTCTATATCCAATCCGAGGGACAATATCGCGTCAGGCCCGACGATATCCGAAATTTCAAGGTCCGGGCAGGCAATGGAACGATGGTGCCGCTTGGCACCATTGTCGATGTCCGAACCGTGGTGGGGCCTGGACTGATCAGCCTCTACAATCTTTACCCGACGGCAACGATCATCGGGACGCCGTCGGAGGGATTCAGTTCCGGCAACTCGCTCGCGCTGATGGAACAGATCGCGCAAAAAACCTTGCCTCCGAGCGCCGGATATGAATGGTCGGCCATGTCCTATCAGGAGAAGGCTGTCGGCAAACAGATCTATTACGTTTTCGCCTTTGCGATTCTGCTGGTTTATTTTGTCCTCGCCGGACAATATGAAAGCTGGATCCTACCGCTCGCCGTTTTGCTTGCGGTGCCGCTTGCTTTGCTCGGCACCGTCGGCGCGCTGATGGGGCTCGGGGTCGCCAATAATCTTTATACGCAGATCGGCCTCATCCTGCTCATTGCCCTTTCGAGCAAAAACGCGATCCTGATTGTCGAATATGCGCGCGAAAAACGCGCGGAGGGCATGGAAATCATGGCTGCGGCGATTGAAGCGGCGCGGCTGCGTTTCCGGCCTATCCTGATGACGTCCTTTGCCTTCATTCTGGGTGTGGTGCCGCTGGTGCTCGCAAGCGGCGCCGGCGCTTCGGCGCGCAAATCGATCGGGATCGCGGTCTTCAGCGGAATGCTGGCCTCAACTCTTCTGGCGGTTTTATTTGTCCCGTCATTTTTCACCGTTTTGCAGCGCTTCGACGAACGAAGGCTGGGAAAGAAAGCGGCCGAAAAGGCGAAGGCCGGCGTCGGCCAGGTTTGATTGGAAATCGGGCCGCTTGCCACCCCCGTAACCGGATTGACGCTCCAGACCCAGTATGCGACCTAGTCTCGCCGTGGAAAGAGGACGGCGGCCACGTCGCTGGTAGGAATTAGGGCGGTTAGCTCAGTTGGTAGAGCATCTCGTTTACACCGAGAGGGTCGGCGGTTCGAGACCGTCACCGCCCACCAATAAAATCAAATATTTATGCTAAATTCTTCCAGTTGCGATTAAGCCTTATTTTTGCTGGGGCAACACTTGGGGCAACGCGCTGGTAACAAGCGGCGCCCCGCCAGCTCCTGCCACTGCTAAGGCACCACCCTGCCTTGAGCCCTGTGCTCTAGCGCGCGGAAAGCGATCGGGAAGTTTCGGTTTCAACCGAGGCAATTGCCGCCATACAGCGCGCCCTCGAGGCTGCCGGCGTCGAGTTCACCAATGGGGATGAACCGGGCGTGAAGCTCGGGAAAGCTCGGTGCGCGGCTACCAAACCGAAGAGAGGCGAATAATTACACTTGGGGCTGGAGTATTGCGTCCATTCGAGGAGGGAAAAATGAAGGAATGGGGGAGTACACTGCTCGCAAGCGCAGTCATAGCTGGAATCGTAAGCGCCATAATCACCGGGCTCTTCGAATTGTTTGCTGTTTCATACAAGATCGAGCAAGAATTTCGTACCAGGGAGGCGGAACTTGGTTACGAGAAGTTAGTCGAAGCAAATACAGCATTGTGGCAGGCGCAGGAGCTGGCGAAGCAAAAGGGAGACAATGCACCTAAACTGCAAGAGCTAAGAGAAAACTCCGATAATTCGTATATCGCTGCGCGACAAAAGATCGCTGCGTTTGGCGATGCAGCGGTTATTGAAGCATTGAGCAGTTATTATTCGAAGCATCAAGAGGCTTGGAAGCCGTGCCCCGATAAAAAGAAATTCGCATCGGATACGAAGATATACGCAGCAATTCGGAATACGTTGGGCGTCTTTCGCGGCAGCGTGAGCGATGAACAGATCGCCAATGTTGTTTCCTATGCAGTTTGAAGTGACGATCGGCAGGCGGTGCCCAAGAAACGCGTCGAGTTCATCGCCGAGAACGGCGGCGGTGCGGGCGTGAGGCTGAAAAAAGGGAAATTGAATTGAGATTCTCGGCTCTCCGGCCCGCGCATGTTCGGCGGCCTCTTACGCCCCGGTATCTCGCTAGGCCGTGAAGACCTGCGGCCGCGCCTGCCGTCATGGCGTCGATATGAGCTTCGGACGCAGCTTAAAGCGGGTGCCATCGCCCGTGCCGAGCCAATGACCCGCGAGCAATGCGATTATCTTATCGACAAAGCCCACGCAACCGGCGCTGACTCGGCCGGCGACTTGACCTTCCACCTGAAGGGAAGCCGGGAAGAGATCATCCAAGGGATTTTGGAAAGGTCCGCCGCGTGGAACATGCCTATGACCCGCGCCAAGGCCGAGCGGCTGACGGACCGCGCCATTCGTGACATTAGACGCCGCAAATGGCCGGGCATCGCGTTTGCCGCGCTAGTGATCGTGGTCATGCTGGTTGTCGCCATTGTCGCAATGGCGGAGATTACCAAAGCAACGGATGGCTTCACGACGGCGCCAAGTGCTTCACCGAATGGGGCGAGCGCGGCACTTATTTCGGGCATCACTGCTACCGCGACAGCGACGATTAGGAAGCCCGCAGGCGGCAATTCCAGCCCCGCGCTACCATGAAAGCGGCCATGTCGGTGAAGGCCAGTCAGCTGCCAGTTTTGAGGCATGTTAGGTTTTCGTGCTGCTCCGCCTGCTCATCTGGGTCAAGCGCGCAACCTGGCAGAATGAACATTAAGCATATGATCTCAGCCGCCTCAAAGCTTGTCGTGATAGCGATCATCGTCTCAACCGTGGTGTTGCCGATTATGGCCGATCCCTTGAAACTTCCGCCAGAGTCAACCGGTTTAGGGGCGGGCGAATTCAACACGCGTTGCGAGCATTTCACTCTTGCCTACCGTTCGGGCAGCGACATGTATTTGGGAATTCTAACCGGATTTGTTTCTGGCGTTAATGTCCTTGTCCCTTCTGGGACCAAGGCCGGGTTGCAAGAGCCACTTTTCTTTGAGGATGTCCTAGAGGCATTGAAGCAAGAGTGTGTCGCCAATCCGAATAAGACAGTTGGTGAAACTGTTGTTGATATTGTAACCATTCGCGGCCCTGGCGAGATACGCGCCGCCGACTTAAAAATTATTGGGATCTCCGATAATCTAAAGTGCAGGAATTATATCGCCGTGGACGGATATGGTAATCCATACGATCCGTGGTTGTGGGGATTCCTATACGTCTATTATGGGTTTTTCGATAAAATGGAATTGCCCCGTGCTCTGTTGAACTTTGTGAAGCGAGCGTTGCCGTGAATGACGTTAAGCGGCCTTCGCAGTTTGGACAAGAGCGCGATTGTTGGTCTCCTTTTCGTAGTGAGCGGCAAGTGCGACACGCAGGGCAGGAAGTTGCTTGTAGGCTTTGAGCCTGCGAAAGCCTTTCTTGGCTTCGTTCATGGCCGCAGCGGTCCAGCGCAAAGCCATCGAGGACGAACTCCAGCGCTTCACATTGCGGGTGACGCGACGCACGGTGCCCATCATATTTTCGATGATGTTGGTGCAGGCCAGCGAGCGCCGTAATTCCGCCGGAAGACCGAGCCTGCTCACTGTGAGGATTTCATCCAATCCCTCGAGGATGCTTTTTGAGACGCCAGGGGCGTCGCGCTCGAGGCGCTGGGCGAGATTGCGGATCAGTTTCTCCGCCTTCGCCGCATCGTCGAGTTCCCAGGCTTGGCGCAACGCACGCTGGACCGAGGCATGCAGAGCGGGAGATAGACGCTCCATGATGTTCCGGGCCTTGTGGATCTGACAGCGCTGGATCGGCGTGTGGCGCCCGAAGCTACGCCGGATCGCCTTGGCGAGCGCCTTCGAGCCGTCGATGATAAACAAACGCGGCACCGCTGGATCGAGGCCCCGCTCGATCAGGTCGTCGATCAATGCCTGCACCACAGCACTGTGCTCGGTTGCGCCCTCCATCAGTCCGAGCGGGTGCTTGAAGCCCTCGCTATCGATCCCGAGCGCCGCCACCAGCACCAGATGCTCACTGATGTGGATGCCGTCGATCTGCACCACCATGATGTCGAGGCCGGACAGATCCGCACCCATCCATTCCTTCATGCGCGCAGCCGACAACGCCACGAAGTGCCGCGAAGCTGCCGACTTCGATACTCCGGCCCCTGCTGGCGCCGGAACATCGCCCTCGGGATGCCGCACCGCTCGGCGGAATTTCCGCGTCGATACGTTGATCAGCATCAGGTTCATCGCCCACTTGCCGAGCCAGTCCTCCCCGACCGCACGCTCCCAGCTCGGCAGCGCCAGTTCATGGCCCCCGAGGTCGCGCACGCGGGGCCGCTCAACCGCCACCTTGCCGGCGTGGAAGCCGATCTTGCCCTGGGTTCGGCCCCAGCGATGACCGCGCCGGCCATCGCTGCGGGCATGGCGAGCCCCGCAAGCCTGCTCGGCGTCCTGTTCCATCATGGTTCCGAGCGCCTCGATCCCGGCCGTCAGACAGAACCGATCAAAGCTGACCGAAACGGCGTCCCAAGCTTTGTCCACAGCCCCCATTCCTGTCGGAGGCAAAGCGGTCAATGGTGTGATAGCTTTCTTCATGGCGTTGCTTTCCTTTCGTGGAATCAGCACCCCGAGCCTACCGGCTCAAGGCGAGCAACGCCGCTCCTCCTATTTCAACATTCCCCGGGGCAATTCCGATAAAATAGAGCACCGTAATGATCAGAAGCCGCTTCCATTTATGGAAATCCTCCGTGATCTGCGAAGGGAATGTATGTCGTTCTCAGATGTGCCGTTCGTAATGGTCTTGGGCGGAGTTATCGCCGGTGATATGCGTTAAATCTTCCTCCTGCCCCACCCGATTGGCGCCATGGTAGCGCACCAATCGAGCAGTGCGTCGGCTTCGTCTGGCGAGAGCCCGGCATGGGCCTTGCAGCGCTGGTGCTGCTCGGCGCTCTGCAAGTTCATGCGTCATGACATTGACATTGGCCCGGGAGGCGTCCGTATAGGTGATGACCATGGCCGCGAAGGAGCTATGCCGCAGGAATGTGAGGAATTGCGGAGGGCATGCCTGCACAAGGAGGAGCTAGGGGAACAAGGCGAAGGCAATTGCCGCAGATATCGCGAAACCTGTAAAGAGTAGCCTCCGACAAGTCGGCACCGTCCGCCTCAGGACACCGCAGGCGAGTCGCTACACCGGCCCAGGGATGACCATCGGCAACATGCGATCACATGACGTCAAGTCCGTGGAGGTGACGTGCGGGTGCGGCCATAGCCTTGGTTGACGCAAACCATTTGGACGACCTGACCGAGCTGCCTTCTCTTCGGACTTCGTAGCAATTGCAACACTTCCTTGCTTTCCTTGCCTTAAGCAAAGCTTCGCCCTTTGATGTGGTCCATGTGCGTTTGCGTACCGACATTGGAACCTCTGCAATCTGCTAATCCGGCCACAGCTTCGGCACATTTTTCTCAATGCCGCCAAGCAAGGATTTCAGGGCCCCCGGCGCCAGTTCGCTGCGCGCCATCAACGCGGCAACTATTGCCTTGTGTGTGGACTTATGGCTTTGAAGCGTTTGGTGATTCCAACGGAGGACGCGACGATATATTTCGGCACCATCGACCTTAATTTTACGTAACTGCTCACCCCTACCTTCCAGATGGGATTGGGGTGCGGTGAATTGACTCGGGCGTTTGAACGGACTGGCTTCGCGGCGGGGAATGTGAGTCAACCTATGGATGACTCCGCCGCCTGATTTGCCTTCACTTGATTCGCCTGAGAAAGAGGCGTTGATTGTCGCGCTGATAGCGCGGATCGACGCTCTGGTTGCGGAGAACACTGCGCTTCGGACACGCGTCGCCGAACTCGAAGCGAAACTTGGCCTGCCACCCAAGACGCCGAACAATTCGAGCACTCCACCATCGCAGGGGCGCAAGGCGTCGGATGAAGCGGCGAGCAAGCCAACCCTTCGACCGAAGCTCAGGGGCAAGCCGCATGCTGGCGCGCATCGGCCGCTGCATCCAAATCCCACAGCCCGGCGCGATATGATGGCGACCGCTTGCCAGCATTGCGGCGCGGATGTTTCCAGCGCGCCGCAGATCGTCTGCGAGGCCTACGATCACGTCGAGATCCCCGAGATCAAGCCCGATATCACGCGCGTCACGCTGTCTAGCGGAACCTGCCCGTGTTGCGCGAAAAGGTTCAAGGCCCCGCCGCCGCAAGGGCTGGAACCAGGCTCGCCCTTCGGGCCGAACCTGCGCGCATTCGTCGTCTATCTGCGCTTCACGCAAGGCATCTCATTCGAGCGGCTGGCAAAGCTTTTGTCCGATATTCTCGGGCTCGACATCAGCGAAGGCGCGCTGGTCAACATGCTGGAGGCGGCCCGCCATCCCTTCGCCACGCAGACAAGCCTGATCCGCGCGCGGCTCCTGTCAGGAACCGCGCTGGAATCGGACGAGACCGGCGTGCGGGTCGGCAAACGGAACTGGTGGCTATGGGTCTTTCACCACAAGGACAGCGCCGTCTTCGTCGCTGATCCCTCGCGCGGCAAAAGCGTGGTTTCGACTTTCCTCGGCGATTTCCGCCCTGATTTCTGGGTCTCCGACCGCTACGGCGGCCAGTTCGGTTGGGCGGAAAAGGAAAATCAGGTCTGCCTCTCCCATTTCATTCGTGATGTGCAATATGCCATCGACGCGGGCGACAGCATCTTCGCCCCCGAGCTACGTCACCTGCTGGGCCGCGCCTGCCGCATCGGACGACGGCGAGAACGTCTCACCGACGCGACCCTGAAGGTTTATGCCGCACGTCTTGAGGCTCGCCTCGACAAACTCATGGCTCGCACGCCGACGCACGCGGCCGGCGTCAAGTTCCAGCGCATCGTCAAGAAGATCCGGCGGCATCTGTTCATCTTCGTCACCAACCGCGACATCCCGGCGACCAACAACGGCTCCGAGCGAGCGCTACGCCCCTGCGCGGTGTTCCGGAAAATCACCAACGGTTTTCGCACCGAATGGGGCGCGAAGCTTTATGCCGATATCCGCTCCGTCGTCGAAACCGCCCGCCGCCGCGCCGTCGGAGCGCTCGAAGCCATTCGCCTCACACTGGCCGGAATGCCGCTCCCGAACCTTGCCTGAACCGCACGCTGCAGCCGGGGGGCTGAGCAATTACAATTTTATTCCCGGCAAGATTACAGAACATTTGACACATTGCCAGTTCGTCAAGCGACGATCCGAGCCGCGCGTCCGGGTCAAAAGCCGTTTCGGCGGCGAGCCCCGCATGCTTACGGACAGCTTGTATTATAATCATATCCGCGGGCGATGAACTGTCGAATAAAATTTCTTCTGTTCTCTCGAGTCTGGTATAACCAAGCCAAACCTCCTTCACCGATCCCCTCTCGATCACATCCTTGCGTTCAATTCGGCAGACCGTGACGACTTCACCCAGAGCTGTTTCAACGACGGCGTGCCCAGCTTCGTGAATAGCCGCCGCGCGCTTTGAACATTCAAAAGCTGCCAGCCCTTGCGCTTTGAATGCTTGCATTTGCATGTCGCGAATGAGCTGGATGTAAACATCTTGCGTTTCGTCATTGCCGAACCGCGGAGCCCTTACTTCGGGTAACGATATGTTCTTCATGGGTTTGCTCTAAATCTTTATTTGTGCGTCCGATTCTTGTTCTGCGCGCCCGCTGCCTTGTTCTGCGAGCATTGATAGCCAGCTAAGCCATGGCCGAAGAGTTGTGACCTTGTATATTATCAAAGGTGACAATCTCTTCGGCGCTCAATGGCGCTCAATCATTTTACATAGCTTTCATGTAGATTGTTGGATGGTGAAACTAAGCGGCGACGGTAGGTTCAGGAGGCCTTCGTCGTGATTAGCGCCAGAAGTTTGCGGACCGCGTCGAGTCGTGCTTGCGTGCCCGGCTCTGGCGGCATTGCTTCGAGCTCTGCGATACGTTCGCGGAGCGCCTGTTCGGCGACCTCCTTTATTTTCCGTTCTTTGTTTGTCATGATTGGATTCCTTTTCATGACTTGGAACGTTCGGGCGCCGAAACAATCTCAACGACGCCGTGCGCCACCGCACGGCTCAGGAGATTTTGCTGCCCTTCGACCCCGCCAGCTTCCCGGCTTGTATCCATCATCGCGCAAGACCATGGTACGCACCCCGCCGGGCGGCTCACAGGCATGGGGGGGCACTGGCGGGTAGCCGCCTTGGCTTGGCCTAACGCTTCCAGGTTGAGGCGGCGGCCCCTGGTCTGGAATCGCTCCCCGGATCAGGGGTTTTCGCAGCCCCCACGTCACACGGATGTCACTTCGTTCGTTGTAAGCTTGGCGTGTTGCTAGCGGTTTGCCTCTGGCGGTCATTCCGTTGTGACTCACCCCTGGTCTGGTCGCACCCAGCCTCAAACCTGGATCAGGGGTTTGCCTTCCGCGTTCATCCATGCCGACCATTATTGCGCGCGTCATGCGGCTTTCCGGCCGACCCTGGCCACTTCCGCCTGAAGTTTGCGCTTCGCCGGCATTGATCCGCCTTGCGGCCCTGATCAGCATCGCGTGGAAAAGCTCAAGCATTTTACAAACTCATTTTGTGTTATTGGCCGTAGGCCGGCCTGCGAAGGGTCACGCGGCCTTCGGTAAGATTGAGGTGATCATGTCATTCCGCCTCGCCACCGTGAATTGCGATGACTTCGGCCAGATAGCTCTCCCGAAGTTCGGACGCCTTCGCCTCGAATTGCCGCTCCAGATCGGCAATCTGCGCGCCGTAGCGATAGTGCGCCGCATGCAACGCCGTGACCTGGTCCGACGTGCCAATCCTGCCGATGACTTCGGCAGAGGGGACGCCGAACACGGCCTTGGTTAACGATTTTGCCATTGTTCCATTCCTTTCTGTGCATGCCGTCAGACAAGCCATTCCTGTTTGCCGGAACGGTGTGGTTCGGCATTTGGGTTTGCTCCATAATGTGAACGCTTGACTTTAAGTCAATGCGGATAAACTTTATCACAAGTCTCGATTAGGTCAAGCGCAATTGATTTCAAGACCGCTTTAGGTTACTAAAAGCAGCATGATCACATCGGCACAAATTCGCGGCGCGCGCGCCATGCTTGGCCTGAAGCAAGCTGAGCTTGCCGAGCGTGCCGGCATTTCAAAGACAGGGCTTATCAATATCGAGAACGGCAGTTCCGACCCAAAGGCTTCGACCCTCACCGCCATCCGCCGCGCCCTTGAAGCCGCCGGCGTGATCTTCGTCGAAGAGAATGGCGACGGGCCTGGCGTGAAGCTCAGAAAGAGCGCAAAGGTTGAAGAAATCTCACAGCAAATCGACGCGCTCGAAGACAAAATTTCCTCCATACCGGCGCCAACGGAGCCCAGCCCCGAAGCTGGCATGAACACCATGAGGAAAGCTGTTGCCGAGAACAATCTGAAGACGCTCAAAAACCGCCGCACGCGGATCACGCGGCGCGACCATTCGAAATGAGCGTCTCGTCCAAGAATTCTGAGGGAATTGGTCGATGCGAGGCCGCAGGCGTCGAGTTTCATCACTGAGAACGGCAGCGGCGCGAAGCTCCAAAAGGCGGTGCTAAAATGAAGATTGCCGGAAATATTGGAGGGGGTGTTTTAGTCTTAATTGGTGGGGTTTGGGCCTTACAAGGTCTGAACCTCTTGAGAGGGAGCTTCATGACGGGACAATTTCAATGGCTGATCATTGGAATAGCCGTGGCGATGATCGGCATCGCACTGCTATTCTGGACGAACCGTCAGAGTAGTCGCACATAAGCAGAGCCGATCCGACCGACCTTCCGCCGGCGATGAAGCCGGCGATGAACCTGGCGTGAAGCTTAGGAAAGCGAAAGGCAAGCGGAAATGACTCCTGCGCAATGCCGGGGCGCCAGAGGGTTGGTTGATTGGACACAGGTAAAGCTTGCTGAAGCCTCGGGGCTCGCATTGTCAACGGTGGTCAAATTCGAGCGAAACGGTGCGGATGGGCCGCGGGGATAAAGTAGCGCAGATCGCGGCTACTTTAATGCAGCCGGCATCGAGTTCATTGCCACAGAACGGTGGAGGGCCGGGCGTGAGGCTCAAGAAGGCTTGGCGCACCGCTACCAAACCGAAGAAAGGCGACTAATTACCTTTGGGCAACACGAAGGGAGAAACGCTCATGTACGCCCGCATATTCGCCGTCCAGGTTCTGCCCGGTAAGGCCGAAGAGGCCATCACTATCTTTCAAAACTCCGTCATCCCAGCTGCCAAACAGCAGAAGGGGTTCATCAGCCTCATGCTGTTGACCGACCGCAGTACAGGCAAAGGGATGACGGTTGGCTTGTGGGAAACCGAAGCCGACCTGAAGGCCAATGAAGCCAGCGGCTATCTCCAAGAGCAAACTGCCAAACTCGGGGATGTATTTGCTGCGCCGCCAGTGGAAGAAGTCTACGAAGTAAGCGTCCAATCGTAAGATCAACGCCGCTGGGTGCGGAGCCGGTGTGAGATTGAGGAAAAGTGAGCCGAAAAGAGATTGCCTGGCCTTTGTGGTGGTGGTGGCGGCGAAGATAGCAAACCTCGGCGAGGGACGCCCTTCATTAACTGCTTCAATTGAAGCAGTTTCCCAAGCCGACGCCGCAAGGCGATCTACGAAGAGTTGCATCCGGAGACGAAGCACGGCGGGAATGTCAGTGGACCAAGTGGACAATTTGGCCACACGGCAGAGAAGTCTTTCACAGCCGCCACCGCTGCCGCAAAGAGATTTACGAGATATTCCACCCGGAGACGAAACATGGGGGCGATAGGAAATCAAGTCGCCAATTTGGCGACTTGAAACGCTTCACCAAAGAAACGGCCAAAGCGACTGGAAAATCAGAGCGACAAATACGGCGATCAGTAAGCCGTGCTGAAAAGCTTGGCGATGATTAGAAAGCCCACAGGCGGCCATTCCGGCCCCGCGCTACCACATAGTAGCGGCCATGTCGCCGAAGGCCCGTCAGTGGCCTTCCCTGACCGCAAGATACTCGCCATGTGGATGGCGTGCGCAACCCAGGAAGAGATTGCGGCGACGGAAGAAACGATTAGAGTTGCCAAATTGGCCACTCTTTGGTCGCCGAGGTCGGATAGCTATCCGATCAAAAGCCCGCTGCGCGGCGGCCCGCCGGGATAGGCACCCCATAAGTCCTCTAAATGCAGGCTGCACGCCTCTCGACACGCCTCGCGCCAATCTCCAATCTCTTGCGCGTATTCGACGCGTTCCTCGCGCGTCAACGGCTCGTCTTCGCGCTCACGAGGCCGTCCGCGAGCGCCAGGCGGCCAATCCTCCGCTAGCGACCACTGGCCCTCTGTCCGAACAACGAAATCCATTCGAACCTACTGCACCGTGTCAAGTTTCGAACGCGTCGAAGCGACTCGATCCAATTTGACACTTATCTCAACAATGGTCCGCGCCATAGAGCGGAGTTCCGCCGCCATCCCTTTTTAGTTCTTCGACGAGATCGCCGTGGTGGGATCGGGCTTTATCTTCTTGCGGCGAAACAGCGACATTACCTATCCCCGATACAAGTTTCAAACGCGTCGAAGCCACTCGATCAAGTTTGATGCTTATCTCGACCATGGCCGCCGCCATTGAACGAAGTTCTGCGGTAATCCCCTTTAGCTCTTCGACGATCGCGGTGCTCGGATCAGGATTTATCTTCTTGCGGCGAAATAGAAACGACATTATTTCAACTCCGATACAATTTCGAACGCGTCGATTTCCGCACGCAACGCCGCCAAAACCTTCCGCGAACTCGGAAGCTCCGGGTAGCCATCCGCCGCAAGCGCCGCAAGCGCATCCCGAACGTCGTCCAGCGCATGCAACACGTCTTTAATCAGATAGCGGCGCCGTGATCGCTCAAGGATTTGGTTGTTTACCGCATCATGCGCCGCAGGTGATAACGATTGTATCCAACCAAAAGCTGTAAGCCCTCGGATTTGCGGTGTCACAACGTCAAGAGCAGCAGTCAGCTCCGCGCGGAGAGTTGGGTTTGGATCAATTGCCATTGCCATTCGTTCAGCCCACATTCCGACATCTCAATCAAAAAACCCGCCGCCGGCCCCAAGGAGACAAAGGCTGGCGGCGGGGCGCCGGATTCGCCATGAACGCCACCGGCTGGGCACTCCCTCGCTGACCAAAGACGAGGGAATTCGAAATTATGCCGGCAACGGTGCGTCGGCATCGTGCATCAACGCATCTATAGTGTTGCGCAATTCAATCTCCGCAGGATGATCCATAAAGCAGAGCAAGGAGCCGCCGCCGCCCGGCAGCAAGGTGTTATTTTGGAGATGAGAATTAATCGCAGCGCGATCAGCGTCAGCGATCATTCCTTTGAATAGCAAATGCCGCAGAGCCACACGCCGCCGAATGACCTCGGCTTCAAGATCGGCTAAGCCATCCATCAGCTTCGACGCGATGTCGGTGTTTTTCACGACGCGCTCGACCTCGGCTTGCGTGGCGCGCTCCGCCCATAAAAGCGCCTGTCGTCGTGTAGGGATTTCCGCCTCGCATTTTTGCTCCGCATCCCGCCAGCCCTCGATTTCGCGCTCAAGTTCGACCTCGCGCGCTAGGGCGTCCCTGGCAAGCTTCCCAAAGTCAATGTCAGACCCAGCCAACACTCTAGCAACCGGATCAGCCGGCGCCTCGGCGGCCGCCTTGCGAAGCGCATCGAGCTTGGCCCGCAATTCCACACGGCGATCGCACGCGACATCAACGGCCTTTTCCGCGTCGGTCAACACCCGCCTCGCATCCGCTTCGCGGCGAATGGCTTCGGCAAGCTCAGCTCTGTTGTCGTCACGCGGCGGCGACGGCGGCGATGCCGCCAGTTTCAAATTCGAAGCCATTTTTGTAACAACTCCTTATAGGATTTTTAGGTTCGCAGCGCCCGGACACATCGCGGCAAAACTATCCATCGCGCGACGGCTATCGCCGACTACGACGTCAGGTCCGGCTCTGCCCTCGGCAACCAAACAAACGTGGTTTGCGATTAAATCAACCATGCGGCCCGCATATCGCACGCCATCGAATGTCCCAGGCGACATGTCGGCACGATATCTATAGGCCGAAGACAACTCGCGTTGCGATCCATCTTCGATCGCATCGATTGCATCGCGTGCCCAAATCACTAACGAGGCCGTGAGATATGGCATTTCAAAGACAGGATTGGACACAGCGCCGACAACGAGATCAGGTTGATGATCATCAACTGAAACCGGAACATGACTACTGAGTAAAGGCACGCCCTCGAATGTTGGTGCAGCTTTTGCCAATTCGTCAGGATCGCGCAGCAATTGATAGGTTCGATCTGCATCGAGCCCAAGCATCTGATAATCCGGTATCTCTTGACCGCGATATGGGCATACATTCGACTTGCTGATATTGGCCGAGGCGACATGCAGCCTTCCGTCCCGGTCATAAACCCTGACCGACGCCCTATCGTATGCAAGTGCCCAGCGATAGTTCATCGAAACCTCATAGAATTTTTAATCTCGACACGCCCGGAAACCTCAAATCGAAACTTCGCTTTTCGGCCATGGTCATCTCGCGACGAGGCTGGCCATCAAGTGCAGTTCTCGGAAGCCCGGTGGCACGACGCCGCGCGTCTGAGACATAAGAACCATCGACATAATCACCCTTCGGGTCACTAAGGGCTTTGAGGATTTCGTTAAATTTCGACCATTGTTCGTAGTCCAGATCCGCCTCTTTTGCCC
>CAWAXL010000019.1:0-29507 GCA_963785995.1 uncultured Alphaproteobacteria bacterium | reverse complement strand
CCATGCCGGTGCTGTTGAACTGACGCAGGACATCCGCCGAGACCGTAACGGTCTGCCGGAACATGATCTGGCCGACGTCTATCGTAACATTCGGCGCCGCATTGACGGCCGCTGCAAGCTCGGCGGAGGCGGAGGAAAAGCCCCGGTCGCCTTCGTCGCCATAGGCGTAGAATTGCAGATGCGCGAGATGCAAAGCGTGTCCCCGCGCCGCTTCGATCGTTGCGATCGCGGTGGAAACATTGCCTGGAATACCAAGATTATTGGCGTGCAAATGCAGCGGATGCGGAATTTTAAGATCGATCACCGCGCGTTGCAGGGCCTCGACGATCTGGCGCGAGGTCAGACCGTAGTAGGGCACGACGTCATCGAGGCTGAACGCGCGTTCGTTATATTTGAATGCCGTCGCCCCGCCGGCATTGATGCATTTGACCCCAAGGCCATTGCTTGCAGAGACAGACGCGGCGACATAGTCAGCGACGGCAGCTTGCCCCTCGCCATCGCGCAGCAAGGACAGCAGGAAATCGTCGTTGCCGAGGACCGTCAGCGTCCCCTTGTCGATGATCGGGATGTCTGAAAGCTCCAGATGCGCCTGGAGCGCTTGATGCGGAACGATGGCCGGCTCGATCACCGTGGTGAAGCCCATGGACGCATAGATGGTCCCGGTCTGATAGGTCGACCATCCGGCCGTGGAGAGGGGCAGAGCGGCGGGGGCCGGAGTGCGGGCCGGATGTTTTTCCGGGAGCAGAAGCCGGGCGCAATTCACATTGCCGCCCGCGATGTGGGAGTGAATATCGATCGCGCCCGCCATCACGATCTTGCCGGAGACGTCATGCACTTCGTCAGGGAGCTTGCCGCGCGGCTCCGCGACGATGCGCGCGTTCTCGATCCAAAGATCGGCGACTTCATCGCGTCCGTTCACGGGATCGACGATGCGGCCGCCTTTGAGAAGTATCAGCATTTAGGCGTCTCTCCCGATGTGTTGTGCAATTTGGCCGACTACGGCGGCAACCGAAAGCGCTTCACTGGTATGCGAGGCGTCCCGACCGACAATCGTCCCCGTTTCACGCGCAAACTCCGCCGCATCGTGATCTATCCCCGGCTGACCGACCTCGATGCGCACCTGAGGCACGCGCGCAAATTTGGTTTTTGGCGGAACCAGCGCGATGAGCGGAACTTGCTTCTTCCAACTCGGCACCTCGCGGCCGTAGGACGAGATCCACAAAGCGGCATCGGCCTCGCCGCTTTCGATCATGCGGTTTGCGTCGAAGCGCCAACTGTCATGCTCCGGATAGCCGCGCCCAAAGGATGTCCGCATGGGAAAGCCGGTCATCCAGCCCGACGTCTGCAAAACGCCGGCCGCATTATTCTCGGCGCCGAGCGGCAGACCCGTGAATCGCGTGGTCTTGTTGATGTCGGTAATGAGCCCATACAGCATTTCAACTGAAAGGCTATCGAGCATATCACCGCCCCAGACGGCGACGCCGAAGCGAGCGTTCTTTAAAACTTCGGCGAATTCGTCGAGTTTGCGAAGCACGGCCTTGCCGGCATTGATGGGCTTGCCGGAGAAGCGAGCGCGCAAGGACGCAAGCGTCGCGTGCAGATTGGTGGTGTCGAGCGTTTCGATGGGGAACTTCTCGGCCTTCGCCGCGCTCCGGGAGGGGGCGATCCACAAGACCTTCCGCTTCTGGTGGGCAAGATCGAATGGCGGCATTTCGCCGGGCGAAAGCCGCTCCATCATTGCCGGCCAAATGCGCGTCAGATCATTGCCGATGAAAAGCAGAACGTCGGCCCGCAGCCGCGCCTCGCTCGGCGTGGTGAACATCAAGCCCGCTTGCCGCATGACGTCGAGGTCAGCAAAAATTCTGTCCGACTGCAAATGATCATAGGCGCCGCGCAGCCGCTCCATGAGCGAGATCGAAACGCGGGCGCCCGCAACGTCCGTTCCAAGCCCGGCTACGATGGGCATGCGCGCGCTGAGCAGGATTTCCGCCGATCGCTCGGCTGCCGCTTCGAGCGAAACCGGCTTGCCATCTATTTCGGCTTCACTCATCTCTCCTCCTGAAGCACGCAAGTGTTCTGCAAATGGCCGCGGTCGTCGTCACCCGGCATTTGGACGCTCACGGCTACGTCATGCGACCCATCGGTGCAAGACGGGGATTGAGTTTTTTTTCTGCGGAGCAGGTTTCGCAGGCTTCTGGCAAAGCGGACAATGACGAGAGATTTAAAAATTCGTCAGAGGCCAGCCGGTGGCCGTTTTTTCCCACAGACAGACCATGCCGGCTGCGGCCTTGACGAAAATCGCGTTCGAGCCGAATAAGGCTCAGCAGGAGGGCCCATGCCACACACGAACGGAATTCTGAAGAAAACACAGTTTGCGCCCGCCACCGCTTTGGGTTTGCGAGCAGCGTCGCCTTCTGCGAGACGGCGGACCGATCGATTTGCCTACAAGGGGCGCCCGGCTGCCCGTCCAGCGGCTCCTCAGAAAGCGGCCCCCCCGCCGCCGGATAAGAAATCCCCAGCACCAGCCCCGGAATCCCCGAAGCCGTTGGAACCTCCAAAAGAGCCCGGAAAATGACCGAGGCGTTGAGGCAGCGACGGGAAATTGCGAGATAGCTGGCGGAAAACCTGCTGCGACCCTCGGGTTAGGCTTGGCGGACGCGCTCCGGTTCGTCATATTGGGTGAATCCCGCCGTTAGCCGATTGTCCTGGGGTCGGCCGTCGCGTGTTTGAACGGGGCTTTTGGAATCTGTGGGCATCTCCCATATCCAATGAGTTCCCGGCAGCAACGGCCGAAGAACCGGGGAGGTTTTCATCATGGCCGGGAAGTTGCAAAGGCAGCTCGATGCACGTCATCGAAATCGATTTTTGTGACCCGGCCGAAGCTGCTTTTGCGCTTCGCGATCTGCCGTTCCTGACTTTTCTCGATAGCGCGATGGCGGACCCAAAGCTTGGCCGCTACAGTTTTATTGCCGCGGATCCCTTTGCGCGACTTGAAGCCGCAGAGGCCGGGAGCGGCTGGGCCGCACGCCTGAAGGCCGCTCTGGACAAATATAAGATCGCGCCTTCGCCTGGCTTGCCCCCGTTTCAGGGCGGCATCGCCGGTTTGTTTTCCTATGAGCTCGGCCGCAGTCTGGAAAATCTTCCGAAACCGGCGTTGAACGATCTCGCCTTTCCGGACCTTTCGCTCGGACTTTACGACGTGGTCGTTGCCTTCGACTTGATCGAACGCCGCGGCTTTGTGCTTTCGACGGGTCTACCCGAGATGGAGCCGGCCGCGCAAATTCGGCGTGCCGTCGAGCGTGGGCGCAAATTCGAGGATTTGCTGCGCCGCGCAGGCACGGCGCCCAGGGACGGAAATACATCGCTTCTCGGCTGGCACAGCAATTTCACCCGCGCCGGATATGAGAGGGCGGTTGGCGAAGTGATCGAGCGCATCCTTGCCGGCGATATTTTTCAAGCGAATTTGTCGCAAAGATTTGAAGCTGCCGTTCCGGCGGATTTCGATCATTTCGGTTTCTACCGCCGTCTGCGTAAACGCAATCCAGCCCCTTTTGCGGCCTATCTCGAGCACGCCGATTTCGTCATCGCCTCGGCCTCCCCCGAGCGATTTCTCAGGGTTGCGGGCGATCGCGTCGAGACACGGCCGATCAAAGGCACGCGACGACGCTTCTCGGATGCCATTCTCGATTCATTGCAGGCGCGGGCGCTGACTGAAAGCCGCAAGGATCGCGCCGAAAATGTCATGATTGTCGATCTGTTGCGCAACGATCTCTCGAAAGTGTGTCAGCCTGGCTCAGTGCAGGTTCCGCAATTGTGCGGCCTTGAGACCTTTGCATCGGTGCATCATCTGGTCTCCTCGGTTGTCGGTCGCCTGAACGAGGGCATGGGCCCCATCGATGTCTTGGCGGCTGCGTTTCCTGGAGGCTCCATCACCGGTGCCCCCAAGCTTCGCGCGATGGAAATCATCACCGAATTGGAGGGCCATGCGCGGGGCCCTTACTGCGGCTGCATCGGCTACATCGGCTTCAACGGAACGATGGATACGAATATCGTCATCCGCACCGCGAGTTTTCGGGCCCGGACCTGTGTCGTGCAGGCGGGTGGCGGGATCGTCACGGCGTCCGATCCTTCGGCCGAATATGAAGAAACGCTCGACAAGGCGCGGGCCATTTTCGAGGCCTTCGGCACCAAGGAACTTGCCCGATGATCCTGGTCATCGACAACTATGATTCCTTCGTCCACACCGTCGCCAATTATCTCCGCGAACTCGGGGCTTCGCCGGTCGTCGTCCGCAACGACGCGGACCTCCCCGGCGAAATACCCGAAGCGATCGTAATATCGCCGGGGCCATGCACGCCCAACGAGGCGGGGGTCTCGATGCAGCTTGTGCGGGAATATTCCGGGCGCGTGCCGATCCTCGGGATTTGTCTTGGCCATCAATGCATCGGGCAAGTTTTCGGAGGGAAGGTTTTGCGGGCTCTGCGGCCGATGCACGGCGAAGCGAGCCTGGTACGCCACAAAGCGTCGGGAATTCTGGCTGGCTTGCCGGATCCTCTTGGCGTTGGCCGCTATCATTCGCTGATCGTCGAGCTGGACGCTGGTGCCACCGAACTCGAGCCGACAGCCTGGTCGATAGAAGACGAGATCATGGCTCTCCAGCATCGTGAGCATCCGACTTTCGGGGTGCAATTTCATCCCGAATTAATCCTTACGGACCATGGTCATCAAATGCTCCGCAATTTTCTCGGCCACATCCGGCCGCAATGATGCGGGTATGGTTGGACGGAGACATGGTGGCGCCCGAAGCCGCGCATATCTCGGTCATGGATCGCGGATTTCTGCTCGGGGACGGGGTGTTCGAAACCATCCTGGTCCATGGCGGTCGGGCCCTCGATCTGGAGGCTCATCTTGAGCGGTTGGCGTCGGGCCTCGGCGTCTTGGGCTTTACAGGAGCCGTGGATCTTTCCAAGCTCCGTGCCGGGCTTGCGCATTATCTTGTAGCCGAGAGCGTTTCTTCCGCGGTGCTCCGCCTCACCGTGACCCGGGGAAGCGGTCCGCGTGGCCTCGTCCCGCCGGAGGCGCCGCGTCCGGCCATTCTGATGTCGCTCGCGCCGCCGCCGCCGCCCAGAGAAACGCCACTGGCACTCCGTGTCGCGACCACGACTCGGCGTAACGAACTTTCGCCTTGCTCCCGGATCAAGGCGCTGCCCTATCTGGACAATCTCGTCGCGCTGCAGGAGGCGCGCGGGCAGGGTGCAGACGAGGCACTGATGCTCAACACGCGCGGCACAATCGCCTGCGCCAGCATCGCCAACCTGTTCGTCATTCGGGACGGGCGACTGGAGACCCCGCCGGTTTCCGACGGCGCTTTGCCGGGCACAATGCGGGCGCTGATGTTGTTGCTGGCCGCGTCGGCGGGTTTGGTTCCGGTCGAAACCTCGCTTCAGGCGGCCGACCTTGCTGCGGCGGATCAGGTTTTTCTGACAAACAGCGTTCTCGGTGCGATGGAAGCCGGATCCTGCAATGGCTTACCGCTTCAGCGGCGAGCAGGGGAGGCGTTGGAACGGCTGCGTGCGCTTGTCGCGGCCCATCTCGGAACAGCTTGATGCGGTCTAGGTGGCGGCGTGGCGGACCGCTTTCATATTTTTCGAAAACATGCAAAGAGACCGGCAAGTTCATGAATAACGGCGCGATCCAGGTTCCATGCGGCATCTTTGCCGGATACGCCGGTCCCCGCGAGCTTGCTAACAACGGCCACCAGGCAACGCCATTCGAGGAAATGCCAGAATGACATTGATGCTCGCGAGTGTAACCAGTCCGGCCGAGGCGGAGACGGTTTGGGCCCAGGGCGCCGACATCATCGATCTCAAGGACTCCAAAAATGGGGCACTCGGCGTCCTCGATGCGCATGTTGCCGCCGAAATCGTGCGCGCGATCGGCAAGCGCAAACCGGTGAGCGCGGCGGCCGGGACCGCATCGGATGCGCCGCACGCCATCCTCGGCACCGTCGCCGCTGCCGCCGCTTCGGGGGTCGATTACGTCAAGGTTGGTTTCTTATCGAAGAAAACCGACCACGATACGATCCGGGTGCTGGAGCCTCTCGCCAAAAACACCAAGCTGGTCGGCGTTCTTTTTGCTGATCGTCAGCCCGATCTGAATCTGTTGCGGCTGATGGCCCAACATGGCTTTGCCGGCGCCATGCTGGATACGGAGAAGAAGACGGCTGGCCGCCTTCTCGATCATATGGGCGTTGCCGAACTCGATCGGTTCGTCGCAAGGTGCCGAGAAGAAGGGCTGTTGTCTGGCCTTGCGGGATCGCTTGAAGCTCCCGACGTGCCGCGTCTGCTCCCGCTGGGGCCGAATTATCTTGGATTTCGCGGAAGCCTCTGCATCGGGCGATCGCGCGAGGCGGCGATCGATGCTGCGTCGGTCCGGATTATTCGGGACCTTATTCCTTTTGAAGCAGCGGGACTGAGCGTGGGCGATGAGCCAGGCGTCGATTGGCGCCTCCTGGGGCGCGGCTATGTTCTCCCCGACGAGCAATTCGTCGAGACCGATGTGGTCTTCGTACATGATCTCGTGCTCCCCTGCGAAATCGGCGCCTATGATTTCGAACGCGGTCGCAACCAGAACGTACGGTTCAATGTCGATGTGGATGTTCGACGCGCCCGACGCCGGTTGGACGACATGCGCGGCGTTTTTTCATATGACGTCATCATTGACTGCGATCAAAATCATTCTTGGCCGGGGCCATGTCGATTTGATCGAAACCCTCGCAGGCGATCTCGCGGATGAAATCCTGCGTCACCCAAGCGTGACGCGAGCTTGCGTTCGCATCGAAAAGCTCGACGTCGTGCAACGGCATGGTCGGGGTCGAGATCAAACGCGAGCGCGTAGCGGAATTCGGCAGTCGCCGATCAACGTTTCCTGGGATTTCACGGCAAGACCGGCAAGACGAAAAATCATTGAGCGAGACGATCGTCAAACTTGGCGGTAGCCTCGCGTCCTCTCCACAGCTTAAGGCCTGGCTCGAAGCCTTAATGGCTTGGGGTGGGCCGCTTGTCCTGGTTCCGGGCGGCGGTCCCTTTGCGAGATGCGTACGCGCTGCACAGGAGCCAATGGGCTTTGCGATGTCGGCGGCCCACCGCATGGCGCTTTTGGCGATGGAACAATTCGCAATTGCGATCACGGCCTATTCGGAGAAGTTCATTTTGGCGGCTTCCCCCGCTGAAATCGCAAGCGCTTTGGATGCGCACAAGATACCCGTCTGGCTGCCATCGGCTATGGTGCTTGGTGCATCGGATGTGCCCATATCCTGGGACATGACCTCGGACTCCCTGGCCGCCTGGTTAGCCGGAACAATTCACGCGCGCCGTGTCGCTGCTCATCAAATCCTGTGATCAAGCGACGGTCTCGGTCGATGAACTTGCCGCGGCCAAAATTGTCGATCCGCTATTTCCACTTTTTGCCGCGCGAAGCCAAGCCGAGATCTGGCTGGCGGGGCCGGCGTCCCTGCCTGGGGCTCTGCCGATATTGCAAAGTGGCGGAATGCCGGGCATAGCCATCGGCCAATCGCAATCGCCAGCGTTGCAGCTGCAAGCTGCAGCCACACGGACCGAACTTTAGATTGGTACGAAAATGAGCAAAGTCGTCACGCCGCGCTGGGGTTGGGCGCTCACCGGTTCAGGTCACTTTTTCAACGAGTGCCTCGATCTCGTGCGCGAACTGGAGCATGTCGATCTCTTCGTCAGCAAGGCCGCCGCCGAGGTGCTTCGCCATGTATAAGCAAAAGCTCGACATGCCGAAGTCGGCGCGGGTTTATAAGGATACGGCCGCGAGTTCGCCGCAGGTCGGTTATTTCTATCATGGGGTATATCACACGCTCGTCGTGGCCCCGGCGACGTCGAATACCGTCGCCAAATTCGTCTATGGCATATCAGATAATCTCGCGAGCAACGTGTTCGCCCAGGCGGGCAAATGCCGGGTCCCCTCCATTGTCTTTGCCTGCGACACGGCGCCGGAGCTTGAGACGCGCGCGCCCGACGGCATGGTCAAGGTCTTTCCGCGGCGGATCGATCTTGAGAATTCCGAGAAGCTGAAAAGCTTCGAAGCGACCAGCGTCGCCGAAAGCTTGAGCGACCTACAAGCGTTCATCGCGCAGCGCCGGAGCGAATTGAAGGTGACATGAACGAACGCCTTCTCTTTCTCACCGGTCATCTCGCCTATCCGCGATTGGATAGGATTTTGCAGTCCATGGGAGAGACCCCGTTCAGCTGGGAAGTTCGCGATATCGGCGTCAAAGTGGCCGCCTTGATGACCGAAGCCATCATCATGCGCCGCTTGGCGCGGCCCGGTCGATGCCGACCGCATTATTTTGCCCGGCCGCTGCCGCGCCGATCTTGCGCAGCTGTCGAGCGATCTCGGGGTTCCGGTTGCGCGCGGGCCCGATGAATTGAGCGATCTTCCGGCTTTTCTCGGGCGCGGCGGACACAGCAGGGATCTCTCGCGTTTTTCAGTTCGAATTTTTGCTGAAATCGTCGATGCTTCCGCGCTTGCAGTTCGACGGCTTTGCTTGCCCGCGCGGCCGCGATGCAAAAGTCCGGCGCCGATGTGATCGATATCGGATGTCTTCCCGACACGCCGTTTCCGCATCTTGAAGAGAGTCGATCCGGGCCTTGAAATCGGCGGGTCATTGGGTCAGCATCGATTCCGCCGATCCCGGTGAACTCGCGCGCGGCGCCAAGGCTGGCGCCGATTTTCTTCTGAGCCTCGACGAAACGACGCTCGATATAGCGGTAGGGTCAGCCGCGACGCCAGTCCTTGTGCCAAGGCCGCATGGCGATCTTGACTCGCTGATCCGCGCCGCAGAACAAGCAGAGGCGTTGGGGCTTTCCTTTATTCGTTGATCCGATCCTCGATCCGATCCATTTCGGCTTCACCGAATCGCTCCATCGCTATATCGAAGCGAGACGGCCGTTTGCCTCATGCCGAGATGATGATGGGAACCGGCAATCTCACCGAATTGACCGAGGCGGATTCGAGCGGCGTCACCGCCGTGCTTCTGGGCGTTTGTTCGGAACTCGATATTCGCAACGTGCTGACCGTTCAGGTCAGTCCGCATACGCGGCGCACGATCGAGGAGCATGATGCAGCGCGCCGTCTCATGTTTGCTGCGTCCGCCGACGGCGCCTTGCCCAAGGGCTATGACGCCGGACTTTTCGCAGCTTCATGATCTGGCGCCCTATCCTTTGTCGCGTGAGGACATCGCCGAACTCGCGCGCGGAAGTGCGGGACGTGAGCTTTCGGATCATGACAGCCACGGATGGTATTCACGTCTTCAACCGCGATGGCCATCATCATCGCGCAACGATGCGCTTTCCCTCTTATCCCAAGCTCGACGTCGAAGCGGATGGTGCGCATGCGTTCTATCTGGGCACTGAGCTCGCCAAGGCCGAGATCGCCTTTGCGCTCGGCAAGCGCTACACCCAAGACGAACCGCTCGATTGGGGCTGCGCCGTGGATAAGCTGCAAGAAGACACAGGACCGTCTGCGCGAAGTCGGTCACACCTTGCGGCGAAAGCCTGACATGATCCGACAGTCACACGTATGGGGGCACGGAAATTCGGATTTCTCGCAGGAGGCCAACCGATGCCGATGATCCGCGAGAGCCATGTCACGACGAGTCAATCGCTCAGGCAGGCCCATATTGCGCCGCTGGGTCTGATCGAGGACGGGCGAGGGCTGGATCATCGCGCCGTTTCGTCCCTCGACAACGCTCGACAATCTCGTGGACAATCCTTTCGCCGTCGCCAACTATACCGATGACGCGCGCATATTCGCCGGGCTTGGTCACCGGCCGGCATGACTGGCCGCTGGTGGCGGGCACAAAGGTGCCCGTGCCGCGCCTGGCTGGAGCACTCGCCCATGCAGAACTGAAAGTCACGCGGGTGGAGGTAGACCCGCAGCGGCCGCGATTCCATTGTAAGATCGTGCACAAAGAGCAGCATGCGCCTTTCGAGGGGTTCAATCGGGCAAGCAAATGCCGTCCTCGAATTTGCCATTCTCTGTCACGCGGCTGCACATCCTGCCGCGCGAGAAAATCGATCGCGAGATCGCCTATCTCTCGATCGCCCTTGAGAAGACGGCGGGTCCGGAAGAGCGTGAGGCTTGGTCCTGGCTCATGCAAAAATACGAAGCCTTTTACGCTGGAAATTGAGCGGCCGCGACAAGCGCGACTGCCGCCGCCGGCGCGCAATCGGACGCTTTGTCCCTTGCGTGAGGCGTCACTTCTATCAAATCGGCAAAGGCGACGAAGGGTCGGTCTAGCCTTCCGGCGAGCTCTTGAATGATGCCACGTCCGATTCCGGCACCGACGACGGGAGCTTCGGCGTCGATAAGACCGCGGGAAAGGACAAGAGCTTGCCGCATCGATGATGTCGCGCAATTGCATCTCCGCAAAGAACTGCGCAAGCCTGTCCCAAGCGGCATCATTCGCCTCGGCGCTGTCGCGTCCAATCATGCGTGCCAGCCGCGCGCGCGACGCTGCCTTGGTTTTGTCGCGCCCATCTGCCGTCATCCATCAGGTCGGCGCCCTCCGGCAATTGATCGAGAATGCGATGAACATCGGCGATGCTCGCGAACCACTCATTCATCAGCGGCGTCCATTGACCTGCAAAAGGCACTCGCTTCGGGCCTGCCATCAAGAAAGTCCGGGCGAGGCCGGTGTAGACCAGCTCTCCCTGTGTGAGACGTTCGGCATCGGTGTAGCCGCGGCTTGCCGGCATGCTTTGCGCGACCGGAATAATGTCCGTCGTGGTTGAGCCCATGTCGATGAACAGCGCGGCATGTTTCATCATGCCGGTCAGGGCCGCGCTCGCGTGCCAATTGGCGGAGGCGATGTCGACCGCGTGCGCGGCGGTTGCTTCGGGACGGACAAAGCCCGCACGGCTTGCATAAAAAACTACGTTTGCAGGGGCCAGCAGACGTTCCATGAGCGTGGCCAGACCCGCAACACCTTCTGCGCGCGTTGCAAAGGCGTCGCATAATTCGCCCGTCATCGTGACGGCGTTGAGCGGAGCCGAGCCGATTTCCGCCCGTGCTTGCTGGTAGGCGCGTTCGAGCTCTTCAAGGCCCAGCCAGAGCGGAGCATGCGATCTGCACCGCTTGCGTAATTATCCCATTTTCGGCGCGGGCGGCCTTAAGATGCGCGCCGCCGACATCCCATCCGATAATCGTTTGCATTTGTCTATGGAATATCCCGTTGATCCATAATCGAGCAGATCATGCCGGAGCGTGCGATGGAAGTCATTCCCGTGATCGATCTTAAAGGCGGGGTGGTCGTTCGAGCCCGTCAGGGCCTGCGCGAGAGCTATGCGCCGATCTCAACGCCGCTCGCGCAGACAAGCGGGCCGCTCGACGTCGTCGCCGGGTTGTTGGCGCTCTATCCTTTCGACACGATCTATGTTGCCGATCTCGATCGCATCGAATCGCACGGCAAGCGGAGGCCGACGCTCGATGATTTGCAAATTGCTTTTCCGGGCATCAATTTTTGGGTCGACGAGGGTGTGTGCGATGCCGTCGAAGCCCGTTCTTGGCTCGATCGCAACCAAAATGCGCATCTTGTTCTGGGGACCGAGTCGCTCCTCAACGGCAAGGTGCTTGCCGAACTTGCCGGAGAACGCCGGCTCGTCCTCTCCCTCGATTTTGGCAACCAAGGATTTCTGGGTCCGGAGGGAATTCTTGACCGGCCGGATCTGTGGCCTGCGCGGATCATTGTCATGACGCTGGCTCGGGTCGGCAGCGAGGCCGGTCCCGACTTGGATCGGCTTGCCCAGGTCGCGGGGTGCGCGCCGAACGCCGGTCTTTTCGCGGCGGGCGGCCTTCGCGGCTCCTCGGATCTCATGCGTCTTGAAAACGCGGGAGTCCGAGGAGTCCTCGTTGCGTCGGCGTTACACGATGGCCGGCTGACCGGCGTTGACCTTGCAGCCGCGCGACAAGGCGCCCCAAAGGAAAAATAAAAGGGGCCAGGGCCCCTTTATGCTTTTGATCGAGCGACGATTTAATTCGGCGCGAAAGGATGTTTCGCAACATTGCGCTGCGCAACGACATAGGCCGGTGTCGGCTCGCCGTTGACGGCGCGCGCGATCGACTCTTTGGTGGCCTGATAGTTGAAGTCCTGAATCTTCTGGTTGTCCTTGGCGTCCCAATGGATGAACACGCCGACGCAGATGAACAGATTGTCGGCTTCGCTTGACCGGGATGACGCCGGAGGCGACGCTGTCGGCGACGGCCTTGGCAACGCCGTGCTGAGCCGGACCGAACATCTGCACGGCCTGCGTCGCGTTCTTGATCGTCACCTTGTTGAAGAGGATGGTCGCGGGCTTCACGAGCAGATTTGGCGCCACCACCGCGAGCAATGTGGTAAAACCATCCTTGTTATTGGTCAGCGCGTTTGCGAACGCAGTTTCCGCCGGGCTGCCGCGCGGTCCGATGATGAGGTCGATGTGAGCGACTTCATTACCGTCTCCGACGAGCGATTCGCCGACGAGGAGCCTATTGATTTTCGCCATGCTTAAAACCCCCATTGTTAAAACCTCCCTGAGGAAATTCGCTCCGAATTGCCGTCGAAGGAGTTCGACAAATGCAGACGAATATCCTTGTTGTCAACGTCCTGACATTTGACGGGCCGGTTGAGCTGGATAGCAACGAAGATTTCCGCCGCCGGCGCACTCAACCATCATTGCGTCGCTTGATCAAGATCCGAGTTAACCGATCCGCGAAAACCGTCGCAACGGTAAGATCCGCACTGGTCCCCGGATTTAAACCGGACGTCTTTAGGCGCTGGTCGAAACTCAGGAGAATTGGCAGCGCATCTTCTGGATTTCCATATGTCTGGAAGCTTTTATAGGCGTCCCTGGCCTCATTTTGCACGTGAGCGGCCGTTTCAAGACCATGCTTTCGGCGATATGACTGTCGGGAAAGCTAGCAAAAAACGCGAGATAGACGTTCACAACCGGCCAGGGGGCCGTCCAATGCTTACCGAAAGCATCGCCCAGGGCGCTCATGCCTGTCGTGAATATGTCAGAAAAATCAGTTGCATACTGAAAAGCGATCCGATCCCTGGCGGCGGCTTCCCGCATGGCCTCCAGGAGCGTGACATCCGCGGGTCCGTGAACGTCGTGGCGCGGCGCCGTTCCGAGTCCCGCCGGCGAGGCACGTAAGAATCCCCCGGTAGGCGTCCGCCGCATCCGCGCGGGTCGAGCCCAGCGAGAATGTTTTTTAATGCCGTTTTGCAGGTCCCCGCCTTTTTGCGCCGCAGCGGCAAGCGGCGCGCATAACAGAATGATGCCGAGATTGGTGTTCATGCCAACCGCTTCAAATGTTGCCTCGACCGCGAGCTGATGCGTGCGCCGACCGTTGCGGAGGGATCGATTAAGGCAGGCGCGGCGGCTTCGGCACTGCGCAAAAAATCATGGGCCGTCATGCCGTGTCCATCGGCGAAAATATGGACATTGCCGGGTTTTGGGCGCTTCGATCTCGTCGCGGCAAGCAGCGATGAATGCCTCGGCGATTGCGTTCACACCGGCAGCCTCCGCCCTCGGCCGACCTATCCTTGTCAGAAGATCGCCAGCAAGCCGATCGGCGATGGAAAAGGGCGCGACCTTCTGTAGGCCGCGCCAGCCGGGCATGCTGTTGACCTCGAGAACGCTTGGGGAGTTGGTGGCGTCGCGAATAATGTCCACCCCGGCGAAATCCGCCCGACAGTCGCTGCCGCGCGCAGGGCAAGATCGCTCATTTCGGAGTCGGCTTCGAACCATTCCGGGCCGCGCGCCGAGTTTGACGTTGGTAATCCAATGTCGTCGCGTGGCGCGTCATCGCTGCGATCACTTTGCCGTGCGAGACGAAGAGCCGGATGTCGCGAAAGCCATTGTGCTCAACCGCGACAAAACGCTGAAGATAATAGACCAACTCCACGGCGTCGAAGGCAGGAAGATCGTCCTCGCGGCGGATCAGTTTCAGTCCAAATCCTTGGGCCCCGAACAAGGGTTTCAGGACAAGCGGGCCTCGCCCCGCCTCGCGGCGCACGATCTGGCGTGCCGCCTGTTCCGATTGAACGGTCCAGGTCGGCGGCGTTGGAATGGAGTTGCGCGCAAGTGCGAAACTCGTGGCCGCCTTGTCGACACAGATTTCGACGGTTCGCGCCGAATTGACTACCGGCACGCCGATCGCGGCGAGACTGTGCAACACCCCAAGGCGCAGAGTCACGCTCTCGAAAGTGCCGGAACCGATAGCGCGCACGAAAACCGCATCCGGCAGTTCGGCGCCGAAGCCCGGAATAACGAGACCGCTCGGCCGCCGTGTATCAAACCCGCATTGCGCCAGAGCGGATAGGCACCGCCGTCGCGCCCGCGCGCGCAAAGGCGGCGGCCAAGATCGCGCGCATGCCAATCGTAAAGATCGACGGCTATCGCGATTTTGGGCCCGCCAGAAGTCCTCGCGCGCCGTCTGCTACCTATCCGAAAGAGACATCGAGCAAGTGCTTGATCGATCTGGCCCGCATGGAATGTCTCGCCGGTATCGACAGCGGTCACGATGGCGCGCGCGGGGCTGAACAGCATCGGATCGATGGAATAGAAATCGCCCTTGTAGGCCTTGAAGACCTCGGCGAATGGTCGCCCATAATCGCGCGATGTCGTGCTCGGAAGCTGTTCGGCCAGCGCCTTTGCATCTGCCGCGGGCCCGGTGACGAAAAGATGCGCCTGGCCGCCATAGATGATCGCATCATTGGTGCGTCCCATCGCCTGAACAAAATCGGGATGCGGCGGCGAGAGCGGCGCCGAGGCAACGCCATCGACGATGCGCGTGACAGCGGAAATTTGAGCTCATGCGCTTTATGCAGCGCGACTTCAAGCACCCGGGCGACGACCTGAACGCTGCCCGCGAGGCTTTGCGTCGGCGCGAAGATGAAGGTGAGATTTTCAGCCGGGACGCCGCAATCACGCGCGACTTTTTCGATGATTTCGCGCGGCGGCGCGCGGTCGGATTCAAGCACGAGTGTCGCGCGCGTCGCGCGTGTCGCGATATTCCAATTCGGAAAACAAAGGCTCCTTGCGGGCGAGCGCGCGGCCGGGCCCTGAGCCAAGCGCGAAAAATGCCGATTTGCCTTCGCCATGCGACAGCGCCCAGCCCGCATATTGGCTGGCAAGGCAGGCGATCGACGGGATCGGTCGTGCGAACGCAAAGCTCGAAGGGCCATTTCGGATTGGCGCCGGTCGGCGCGAGGTCGACGCGTTCCCAGGCCGCCAAGGCAGATTTCGGCGATCGCGAGGCCCGCCTCGATTCCGCCGCGGGCGTTCTTGCCGGCGTCGATAATGGTCTCGCCCGCTTCCCCCTTGCGACACGGTGATCCGCAGCCGTCGCGGCGTTCGGCGACCATGCGGTCGACCGCTTCTCCGGTCAGTGTGTTGATACTGAGATCAAGATTGCTCAAGATGCCGTTTCCTTCCCAATGGTGTCGTTTTGTTTTGCAGCTGGTCCAGCTGGCCGAGGAGCCAATTGGTCGCGCTCGTCGAGGAGCGCGCGGGCGCGGCGCGGGCTTCGCCGCGCGCGCCTTCACCGTGCACAGAGGATCATGCGCGCCGCAATGCGCTCTGCGGCTTTCTGCCGGTCCGCCGTCCAATCGGGCCAGTCGAATTCCGGCATGCAGGCAATCGTCGCGCGGCGCATAGGCGATTGCCGCCGCCGCGGCGCCATCGAATGCAAGCGGGCGTGCGGGCAGGTGGCCGAGACAGGCATCGAGATGGGCGCGGAAACAGAGTGCCGTCGCGATCTTCGAAAATATCGAGCGTCGCGCCGGGCCGGGGATTGATTTCGATCAGCGTAAAGCTGTCGCCGTCGACCAGAAAATCGATGCTGTTGAGGCCGCGAAGGCCGCAGGCGCGGCCGTGATGGTTTCCGCCGCGCGCCGCAAGCTGGCCTTCGAGCTCCGGCGAAAGACTCGGCAGGGCGAAGGCTGCCGCCAAAACGGAAGGGCTCATCCTCGGCGTCGGCGCCGCCCATTGGCGGCTGAGTCCCACGGACTTGCGCATCGGTTCCATCGGCGAGAAACAGGATCGAAACAGGATCGTCCCGGCGCGATGCGCTGAAAATAGATGTCTTCTCGCCCGAGCTGCCAGATGTCTCCGGCCGGCGCGACATGGCTTCCCCCAGCTCCGCCGATGCTTTTGACGAGCCAATTCTGCGGTGTCGCTCGGCAAATCCGGGCTGATCTCGGGATGCGGAATGTTCAGGGAGGCGCAAAGAGCTGCGAAAGCCGCAGCGGATCCTTTACCCCGCGCACCACATCCGGCGAATTGCCGAACAAGCGGAAAGCGCCGCGCAATTTCGTCGAGGAGCTCCGGGCGATCCTCGAATCCGGCGCCATAAACGAAGCCGCATGGCGTCTCGTTCCCTCGGCCAAGGTTTCGAGCGCGGGAATGCAGAGCTGCCTCTCGGTAAACCGGCTTCGAGATCGCCTTCGACAAGGCGGTTCGCGGCGCAGAGGCCGCGCGTATCCACATCGTCGAAAAAATCGGCGACGAGCGGGCCTGAACCCGGCGCGCCGCGCCGCCGCCGCCAAAGCCCGCCCAGAGGACGCCGCGATCAAAATCGCGGCGCCAGGCTTCAGGCGATCTCACGTGCGAGACTGAAGGCATCGCGGAAATCGAGGCTGATCGCCTTGGAGGACGTCGCCATGCGCTGGAACAATCCCGATTCCGTCTTGTATTTCACGTCGCCGATGGCGAGCGGCCCGATTCCGAGACTGCCGCCCGGCAGTTCGACGCCATTCGCCATGAGCTCAAGCCCCTCGATGCCTGCCGGAGGCACCGCATTGACGTCGGCGGCAACGAGCAGGGATTTCGCCGAGGCGAGCATCTTGCGCTGAGAGAACTTGCACGCCCGCAGCCGCCGCGCAAAGCACGATCTCCTTGTCGACCAGCGCCGTCGAACATTTCTTCGGGCGTGCTTGCCTGGACGGCATGGACAGTGAACGCCGAACCTCTGCTTGATGTCGTCCGCCTTGGCCTTGAACCGGGCGGCGCCATCATAGCCGGTGAGCGTCACTTCGGCGCCTTCAAGCGCGGCGATGACGCCGGAGGTATAGCCAACCGCGCCGGTCGCGCCAAAAATCACGAATTTTGCGATTTGGCGAGCGCCTTGCCTTTCTTTTTCTTCAGGATCTTCTCGACGCAGGCGACCATGGCGGCAGCCGTCGTGAAGGACCCGGCGGGATCGGCGAAAGAGGAAATCTCGAACGGCTTCAACAATGTCGCCTTGCAGCCGCTCCAGCATGTCGAGGGCGAGAACGGCATCCTTTCCGGCGATGAAAACGCATGTGCGGACGGCATCCCGCGGGGAGCGCGAAAACATGGCGTCCTGCACCAGGGGCGTGACTTCGTCGAGCGTGACGTCGATATACGGAGTGACGGAATCATATCCGGCGTCGAGCGCCATATTCACGTCGAAAGGGCTCATGTGCCGGAACGGACTGAGCATGTGCAAAATATTCTTTGGCCACGTATTTTCCCCTATCTGTTGACGGCTGCGAAGGAGTTTCCCCTCGACGAGAGCGCCGTGATTAACTCCCTTGCAGATCGCGATGTCTAGACCCAAGGCTGCGGCTTTTTCGTGCACGGATTCGCAGAAGTCGTGCGCCTCCTGTTCGCATCGGCGGCGAATGCAAAACCGGTTGGCCCCCAGGACGATTGGCCGGTTCCTGTCGCCCCGTGCCGCCGAAGCTCCTCCATCACTTCTTCCACGGCGGCGCTCGCATAAGGCGCTGCCGCCTTGCGCGGGTGCGAAATAATCTCCGACGATCTCCTGGAGACGCGCGATCGCGTCACCGAAGGACCCGATATCCTGTTCGGCCAGGGCCGGCAATGCCTTGATCAGAACGAGCCGGCAGATTTCGGCGGCCGCAGCTCGCCTCGAAATGTGCCAGTGTGGCGAAGGCGTCGCGTTCTCTTCGCCGCCATGAACGCCGGCGGTTCTCGGATCGAGGACGAGAATAACCCGCCATTGCGGTGGAAAATCCAGGCGGGCGATGACCGGCGGCGTCGTGGTCCGCTCGCCGTGTCCGCCATCGACGATCAATCCGCCGCGCTCGAACAGGCCCAGGCCGATCCCGGAACGCGCGCCGCGCCGCAGCAAAAGCGCATCGTCCGCCGCATTCGCGGGAAGCCCTCGAGACGCCGCAAGCGCCGCCCCGATCGCGAGCGCGAGCTGCGTCCCCGAGCCAAGTCCGGCATGCGCCGGGATCGCGTCGTGAATCGTCAAAGCATAGGCCGAGGAGAGCCCGAAATGGCGGGTCAGGAGTTCGAGATAGCGCGCGGCGCGGCTTGCCTCACTGCCGTCGATGGTCGTTCCTGTCGCGGCGCGCCGAATCGTCAGCCGGGTGGACGCGTCGATCGAGAGCCCGAGGCTGCCGAAGCGGCGGCCAAGCCCGCCATTCATATCGAGAAATCCAAGGTGAAGACGGGCGGCCGCCGTCACCGTGACGCTGTCGAACATGGCCTGATCTTCCCCGGAAAATTCCGCGCGCGCCTTAAGCATGGACAAAACGTGGCTCTGGCGCAATCGGGCTGAAGGGAGGTTGCCGCGCGGATTGAGGGATGGAAATGATCCGATATTGAGACCAGTGGGGGCGGGAGCCAAAAAAGCGGCGAGCTTGCCCCGGCCCCCTCTCCCATTCGCCGCCGCAGCCAAGCTATGCGGGCGACAGGAGCCGATCTAGGGGATTTTGGGGAGGAAAGCCCCTTTAGGCGTCATCCCCATGGGCAACCTCGTTGATATTGATCGTCCGCATGTTGGAAAAATCGATCGCAACAGGCTTGTTTTCTCGCGCCGCCATGATTTGAAGTGTCTTGATCACATGCTCAAGCCTACGATAGACTTCCTTATATTCATCCGTCGTCGTGGATAACCCAAGCGGCATCAGACAATATTCGATGATTTCGCGGGGCCGGTCTAGTTTGCTCATCTTCATCACTCCTGCGAGCGCTATTTTCTAGAATTAATCGATGAAAAGCAAACCCGCAATTGCGAGACCGGGAGATGGCTTATTGCCCCGATCACATGCAGGGCAGCGGTAGAACCGCTTTATCGTCCCGGTCAAGACCTCGCGAGCCTGGTTTTGAGCTCAACCGCCATATAAAAGGCCGACCGGGCGCCGACGCTCCCAGCTTTATCAAGCCCTAACTGCGGGAAAGAGTGGCGGTTTTTGAGCCCAAAGGATCGGAGGTTTTGCTCCAACCGATTTAACCGTTTGTATCCCCTCGAATGGATCGGTTGAGACCACGCAGTCATCAGGTCTGTAAACGCAAATATCGGCCTCAAGCCGTTGGAGCACGTCGTTACGCATGATGGAAGTACTACTCGACCTGGGGACCAAAGCACCCTAGTGTTCCTTGTCCAAGAGTCCCGAGTAGATCTTGATACGACGCTGAGAAGTGACGGCGCTTTTTTGACAGAATCGGCGGATCATGAGCCGCTATCAAAGAACAGGAAGGGTTGGGGAGATGGCGGCTGAGAGTAATGTGTACCCTGTTCATATGTGGACGGCCCCGATTGGCAAGCGGTTTTTCTCGACGTTCTGAACGGTTGGCGGCTAGCGGTCATATGTCCGGCCTGTTTGTGCGGACACGTCCGCTGGCCCTGATGAAGTTCGACGACAGAGGTCCCTATCACGTCAGCGAGCTTCGCGCTCTGAACAGGGTTCAGGGTGTCCTTCGTCTTCGATCGCCGTCATGTCGTTCATCACGCTTTGTTTCGCCCTCGCCAAACTCTTTGTCTCGAAGATTACGCTTGCATCGTCAGCGGCTCACGCGCGTTCGAACGTCTCCATGCGGAACGCCTCGCCGGTCGTCATCATCGCCCAGATGATCCGCGCAAGCTTGTTGGCCAGCGCCACCGTGACCAGCCGTGCTGGCTTCTTGGCCAGAAGCTGAGCGAGCCAATCGCGCAGGACGCCTTTGCGCTTGCCTGCCACGCGCAGCACCGATGTCGCGCCCAGCACGAGCAGCTTTCTGATGTATTGATTGCCCTGCTTGGTGATAGAGCCGAGCTTTTCCTTGCCGCCGCTGGAGTTTTGCCTCGGCGTGAGACCGAGCCAGGCGGCGAAGCCGCGGGCGGATTTGAAGACCAGCGGATCGGGGACACTGGCGACGATCGCCGAGGCGATGATCTTGCCGACGCCCGGAACGCTCGCCAGCAATTTGCTCGTCTCACTTTGCGCATGAGCCTTCGAAATCTCTTTTTCGAGCGAGCCGATGGAGGCGTCGATTGCTTCCAGTTGCTCGGCGAAAACCTTTACGACCGCGTTGGCTGTTGCAGAAAGCGTTGCGTCTTCCTTGGCCATTTCTATCAGCTCGCCGGCGCGTCCGATTCCCTTGGCGACGACCAAGCCGAATTCCGACAAATGCCCGCGCAGAGCGTTGACGCACATCGTGCGTTGCTTGACCAGCAGTTCGCGCGTCTTGTGGAGCGTCAATGTCGCTTGTTGCTCGGCACCCTTGACCGGAACAAAGCGCATGTCAGGTCGCGACACGGCCTCGCACACAGCCGCCGCATCGACAGCGTCGTTCTTGCCGCGTTTGACATAGGGCTTGACGTAAATCGGCGGGATCAGCCGAACCTCGTGGCCCATCGTCCGCAGTTCACGCGCCCAATAATGCGCCGAGCCGCAAGCCTCCATGCCAATGAGACAAGGAGCGACATCGGCGAAGAACGCCAAAAATTGCGAACGCGGCAGCTTGCGCGTCACCGCTTGGCCCTTCTCGTCGACCAGCGCGTGAATCTGAAAATACCGCTTGCCAAGATCGACGCCGATTCTGATAAACTCTTTCATGGGCGGTTCCCCTCTTTGTGGCGCTCCGGCGGCCACGCTTTGGCACTCTGATGCCGTCGAGGTGGGGCCGTCCACACCATCACGTCACAATCCGAAAATCCTTTGGGTTGATGACGCGGAAATTATCGGTCACCACATCACGGCATCTTCGCCAGTTCTTGGGGACTTTCTCGCGCAAGAAATCGAGCGTGGCGTCCGCGAATTGTCCGCATGTGGCGTAGCATCTGTTGTGCGTGACGTTCTTGTGCATGAGGCCCCATAACCGTTCGATGGGGTTCAAGTGTGGGCAATAGGACGGAATGAAATGCAGCTTGATCCGGCGCCCCGGCTGAGCAAGCCATTCCTGCACGAGCTTGGCATGATGATAGGGCGCGTTGTCGAGAAAGACATGGATAAGCGCGAGCAGCGGATAGAGCGCCTCGATCGAATCCAGGAGACGGATCGTCGAAGCGGCGTCGACGGTCAGGACCTCGATCATCCGGGTTTGCCCGGTCTCCAGATTGATCGCGCCGTGAATGTTGATGCGCTGACGCCCGCTCGTTTGTCCGATCGCGAGCTTCTCTTGTTTTGGCGCCCAGCAGCCGACAGGCTGCGCGGCATGGGTCGGATGCACCGCGTCGACGAACAACACAGCTTCGTTATCCGGCAAGGAATTCAAGAGATTATTGTAGCTCTCGATGAACGCCTTTTGCTTCTCTATGTCGAGCTTGCGCGGGATGACGTCCGGCTTGTGATATTCGAGCCCCAGACGATGCAACAGCGCGACCAGCCCCGAGCGGCTTTCATAAACGAGGCCGAATTCCGTCTCGATCCAGGCGCCGATTTGGCGTGTCGAACGCGGAAGCGCCGCGCCTACCCACGCCTTCAAATCGTCTTCTTGCTTGGCGGTCAGATAGCTTGCGCTCCCGCCCACATTGAAGCTGGTCAGGCCTTCGATCCCGCGTTGCTCGAAGAGCCTGCGCCAGCCGCGCACGGTGTCGTCGTCGAGCAAAAACGCATTAGCGACTTGCTGACAGCTCCACCCGGCGTCCAAAAGCACCAAGGCGTTCGCACGCCGCGTCACCCGGCAAGGCGAAGACGCATCGCGCGCCAAGGCCGTCAGCGCCTTGCGATCTTCTTCGCTGAGGAAACCAGACTGAATCATGTGCGCAGCAGAATCCGCCTAATCGCAAAACGCAAGAAATTTGTCCCGGATCTTCAATGAGTCGGGGTATGGATACAATTGTTTTCGAGCAGTTCTTTCCTGGCCAACATAGTGGAGTTCTGCTTGAAATAGGAGCCGCACGCCCCGACTTTTTATCTATCGGCGCCTCATTCCGTGCTCAGGGATGGCGGGTTATCAGCGTAGAACCAAATCCTGCATTCGCCGCTATACATCGGTCGCTGAATCACGAGATTCTGGAATTCGCTTGCTCGGATACGGATGCCGATGACGTGGATTTTGTAATTGCCGAGGCAGATGGCGATGTTGAGTATGAAGGAAAAAAAATTAGCGCCGAGTCCTTCTCGTCTTTGGGCATTCGCGGGGATTTTGAAAAGCTCCTTTCAACTATGAAGGATCGGTTCTCCACGCGAACGATAAAGGTTAGGACCAGGCGGCTGGATACAATCCTCGCGAACGTCGGAGACTTAAAGAGGCTTGATGTTTTGGCCGTGGATGTCGAGGGCTGGGAGTTGGAGTGCCTGAAGGGATTTTCCTTTGGATCCCTAGCACCAAAGGTAGCAATAATCGAGAATCTCTTTCTTGATGTCGGCATGGTTGAATTCATGAAGGCGCACGGCTACGAGCTCTGGCGTCGCCTCGAACCAAATGATGTTTATTGCCGGGTCGATGCGGATTGATTTTACATCAATTATGAGGGTATTGCCGTGATAAGTTTTACACCGAATTTCGAAGATGTACTCCTTGAGCGTTGTTTCCGTGATGTTCCTAACGGCTTCTATGTCGATATAGGTGCGCATCATCCAACCAATGCGTCAATTACGCGCTGGTTCTATGATCGGGGGTAGTCAGGCATCAATATCGAGCCCGGTGAGGGTATTGAGGCATTAAGGGCGGACCGGCCTCGCGACATCAACCTTGAAATCTCTAACCGGAATTTATGCAATTCTGTAAGGATTTTAATGGTGCCCAGGGGCGGAATTGAACCACCGACACTGCGATTTTCAGTCGCATGGTTTCTATTATAATTCAGTTGCTTATGCAGATTGCAAGCGTCAACAGGCTCTTCGAAATACTAGGATTGCAAAGAAATTGTCAACAGGAGAATCGTTGCGGAGCATTGACGCACTTCCGGGGAAGTCCGCATCTCGGTCATCACCTGAGTGGCGTCGCGGCTTCGGTATCAAGGATGCAGGAGGCGGTAATTGGATGTTCTATTCCAAGGCCGTTGACCGGGAATCGAAATCCGTTTTCAACAAAGCTCCCGGAAAGGGCGTGTTCTGTTACGGGCATCTATTTTGGCTCGATTTCTACAAAAACATGAAGGACTACCTGAACCAGCAAGGGATGACCGTTCAAAAGGTGGCATACGACGGGATGACGTGGTGGCCTTTCCGATCTGGAGCATCTCCGGAACAGGCTCCCTGTCAATGAGCCTCCGACTTTTCCAGTGTTGCGTCGGGCGTAGAGTTTCTTTCCGGCGCAGCCCGGTTTGCGGAACATGTTGAGGCGTGAAGACCTATTTTATTACTAGCCATACGACTATGCAGAACGTGTCGTGACTTGAGGTTCCCCTGGCGTGTCCGCGTCAGGGCTGTCGGCATGAAGCAAAGCGATGGATGGTCGTGGAGACTTTTGAGGGCCCGCGCTATGTGCCGGCGAGCACGAGCTGTTGACAGCGCCAATTGCGCAGACAGATTCGTGCAGCGTCACCCTGGAGAGGGCAGGCGCTTCCCTACAGCGCTTGGGGATGAGGCAAGGAGAGATGCATGAGCGTTTCCATCGCAGCCTTGTGTCAGCGCCTGACGCAGGGCGTCTATGTCGTAGGCGTGGCCCATGGAGAGGCGCGTAACGCCTTCACCGCCGCTTGGGTGATGCAGGTGTCGTTCGACCCCTTGCTGCTGGCCTTGAGCATCAATCCGCAACATTCATCCTATGCGCTGCTGAAGCAAGGCGGGGCGTTCAGTGTCAACGTGCTGAAGAAGGGCCAGTTGGAGCTGGCCGCCCATTATGGTCAGGCGGCGCGCGCCGACAAATTGGCCTCTACGGCGTGGACCGCGGGTCGGACCGGCGCGCCCTTGCTCCATGAATGCCTAGCTTGGTTCGAATGCCAGCTGGTCAGCGAACACCCAGCCGGTGACCACGTATTGGCGGTGGGGAGGGTGATCGACGGCAGGCTGTTGGACGCCGACGCCGAGCCCATGAGCTATCACGAAACCGGCGCCATGGATGACGCGTCGGCGCTGTTTCCAGACGTCTTCGGCGCCTCCTGACGCCAAAGCCACGCACTTTTCTCAAATGCCTCCCCGTGAACGGGCGCGGGGTTTCGCATGAGGAATCGCCAAGCCTTTGAACGAAGATGGACTCTTCACCGTCAATTTTAGTCCAGAACATTTTCAATCCCCTGTGCGATTTTCCTTTCCTATGTTTGTGTTGGCAGCAGGGGCTCCAAGGCGTGCTATTGGTCATAAACTGGTCACGTTGATGGCGGTAAGGGGCAGGCATGCCTGATGATCGATGACGGCTTGAAACGGGAAGCAGGCCAACGATGAGAGGTCGGCACTCTGGCTACCGCATGCCTAAGGCGAGATCAGCGCGCAGGTGTGTGCGGCTGGATTCTGCAATCGACGGCCCCCGCATCGTCCACACTGTTCAATTCTTTCGTTACGGGACAGGCATAGGCAGTTGACGGAAAAGAGGCGCATCCAAGGATGCCGTTGAGGACACGCCGGTCGTCCACACGCGCCACGCCAAGCGGATTCGCGGCCGGTACAACGCGACTTGTAGGATGCGATGCGTCGCGTTCAGCTAGGTGTTATTAGTACGAGATGGACACTCTCAATCGAAAAGCGTTCCGCGGGTTCCTGTTCCTTCTTCTTGTCATGGCGGCGTTGCTGTTTATTCCAGCGGGGACGCTCGATTACTGGCAGGCGTGGACGTTCCTGGCCGTATATTTCGCATCGTCTCTCGCGATCACCTTCTACCTTATGAAGAATGACCCCAAGCTCTTAGAGCGACGGATGAGCGCGGGCCCGACTGCTGAGAAGGAAGCGACTCAAAAGATCATAATGTTTTTCGCGTCGCTGGGATTTATCGGCCTCATTATTTTCCCCGCACTCGATCATCGCCTCGCGTGGTCTCACATGCCGCCGTATGCGGCCCTGGCGGGAGACGTGCTTGTTGTGCTCGGCTGGCTCGCCATTTTTTTCGTGTTCAAAGAAAATACATTTACATCTGCCACCATTGAATTGGCCCCCGACCAAAAAGTTATATCAACTGGCCCGTACGCGTTCGTACGGCACCCGATGTACGCCGGAGGCATTGTCATGCTTCTTGGCGTACCAATTGCGCTCGGTTCGTGGTGGGGCTTGCTCGTCATCGTCGCGATGATGCCCGCGCTTATCTGGCGACTAATCGACGAGGAAAAATTCCTGGCAAGGAACCTGCCGGGCTACGTGGAGTACCAAAAAAAAGTGCCGTATCGCTTGATACCGCTAATCTGCTGACACCGCCAAGACGGGAGCATGGAATGAGCTGGACGCCCGCAACGGACCCCATCCTCGGCGATAAACAGTCTTGCGATGCGCTCGACCTGATCATTGTCCCGCGCGTGCGCGATCTGGGCGACGGTTTTTCAGTTCGCCGTGCGCTGCCCCACAGCAGACGCCAGATGGTCGGTCCGTTTATCTTCTTCGATCAGATGGGGCCAGTGCAGTTCGTCACCGGCCAAGGCCTGGATGTTCGCCCGCATCCCCATATCGGGCTTGCGACCATCACCTATCTTTTCGACGGCCGCGTGATGCATCGCGACAGCGAAGGCAATGCGCTCGAAATTACCCCGGGTGCGATGAACCTCATGACTGCTGGGCGCGGCATCGCACACTCCGAACGCAGCCCTCTGAGCGCGCGCCGGGGCACTGAGGGTCTATTCGGAATTCAAAGCTGGATCGCTCTGCGGCAGGCACATGAGGAAATCGGCCCGACTTTTCAGCATTTCGACGCCGCAAGTCTGCCTACCATCGACGACGGTGGCATACGGGCGCGGGTGATAGCTGGCTCCGCGTTCGGTAAAAAGTCGCCGGTGGGAATGCTCTCGGAATGGTTCTATGCAGAAGTGTCAATCGCCGCAGGAGCAAGCGCGCCGCTTGATCCCGACCAGGAGGAGCGGGCGATCTATGTGGTCGAGGGCGAGGTCGATATCGCGGGCGAGACATTTGAGGGGCCGCGGCTGCTGGTCTTTCATCCGGGCGACCGGATCACGGTGCGGGCGACGCGCCCCGCGCGCTTGATGTTTCTCGGCGGCGCGGCATTGGAGGGCCCACGCTACATCTGGTGGAATTTCGTGGCCTCGCGCAGGGATAGGATCGAGCAAGCGAAAGCGGCTTGGAAGGCGGGAAAGTTCGGACCTGTCCCGGGCGAAACAGAATTCATTCCGCTGCCAGAAATCTAGGTATATCGAGCGATTGGTAATTTGCTTCTGGATGGAGCGCAAGGGATTTGGCGCCCACTAAGGCACAACAGATGCCGTGACAATTGTCATGAAACCGCAGCCGGAGTCATCTAACCAGGAAGTGTTGGCGGGCCTCGTCGAGCGCGTCACCTACCACAATGAGCAGAACGGTTTCTGCGTTTTGCGGATTAAAGCACGCGGCCGCCGCGAACTCGTCACGGTGATCGGGCATGCCGCGGTGATCTCCGCCGGCGAGTGGGTCACCGCAACGGGCGAATGGATCAATGACCGTACCCATGGCCAGCAGTACAAGGCGAAGTTTTTAAAAACCTCGGAGCCAACCTCGCTCGATGGCATCGAGAAATACCTCGGTTCCGGGATGATTCGCGGGATCGGGCCGGTCTATGCCAAGAAGCTGGTGCGCGCTTTCGGTGAGAAGGTGTTCGATACCATCGAGGCAGAGCCCGAGCGTTTGCGCGAGGTCACGGGCATTGGTCCGGTGCGAGCCGATCGCATCACCGCGGCTTGGGCCGAGCAGAAGATCGTCCGGGAAATCATGGTCTTCCTGCATAGCCACGGTGTCGGCACAGCGCGGGCGGTGCGCATCTACAAGACCTACGGCGCGGACGCCGTGCAGGTCATGTCGGAGAACCCCTATCGCCTGGCGCGTGACATCCGCGGCATTGGCTTCAAGACCGCCGATGCGATCGCCATGAAGCTCGGGATCGAAAAAACGGCAATGATCCGGGTTCGTGCCGGCATCGCCTATGCGCTGACCGAGGCCATGGACGAAGGGCATTGCGGCTTGCCGACGGAGGAGCTGGTGCCGCTTGCCGAAAAGCTGCTCGAAGTCCCAATGGAACTGATCCGCACCGCGCTTGGTCTGGAACTGACAGAGGGCACGGTCGTCGCCGACAGTGTCGGCGAGACACGCTGTGTGTTTCTGGCCGGTCTGCATCGGGCGGAGCGCGCCGTCGCCGACCGGCTGATGCGGCTTGCGAATGACACACTGCCCTGGCCCTGGATCGATCCGGACAAGGCCTTGCTGTACGGGGCGGAGCAATAGTAGGCCACGGAGCGGCGGCATTTTGCGGCTGCGTGGCGGAGTAAAACCCGGCCACTTTTGGGGCTGACGCTTTCCGAATTTTGATTCGGAAGGGCGGCCGGGAATGTTTGTGGTGGAGACTTACGCAGCGGTTCGACGGTTTGTTTTTGTCGAGGCAAGGAGCCGGCGCGAGGCGGCGCGGGTTTTCGGATTGAGCCGAGACACGATCGCCAAGATGTGCCGCTATTCGGCGCCGCCTGGCTACGTGCGGACCAAGGAGCCCGAAAAGCCGAAGCTCGGACCGCTGGTTCCGGTCATTGACGCGATCCTCGAGGCCGACAAGACGGCGCCCCCGAAGCAAAGGCATACGGCGAAGCGGATTTTCGAACGGCTGCGGATCGAGCACGGCTTTCTCGGTGGCTATACGGCGGTGAAGGATTACGTGCGACTGTCGCGCACGAAGTCGCGCGAGGTCTTCGTGCCGCTTGCTCATCCGCCTGGCCATGCGCAGGTCGATTTCGGCGAATGCGTCGGGGTCATCGGCGGCGTGCGGATGAAGCTGCATGTGTTCTGCTTCGACCTGCCGCAGTCGGACGCGTGCTTCATCAAAGCCTATCCGGCGGAGACGACGGAAGCCTTTCTCGACGGCCATGTCTCGGCGTTTGCTTTCTTTGGCGGCGTTCCGATCTCGATCTTGTACGATAATCTGAAGCTCGCGGTGGCGAAGATCCTCGGCGACGGCAAACGCAAGCGCACCCAAGCCTTCACCGAGCTTGTCAGCCATTACCTGTTCCGGGATAGGTTCGGCCGACCGGGAAAGGGGAACGACAAGGGCAAGGTCGAGGCCTTGGTAAAATATTCCCGGGCGAACTTCCTCACGCCCGCGCCGCATGCCGCCTCCTTCGAGGCGCTGAACGCGCTGCTCGAAGAGCGCTGCCGCGCCAGACAAGCCGAACGCGCCAGCCGCCATGAGCAGACGATCGGCGAACGGCTCGCCGCTGACAGAGGCGTCTTTCGCAATCTGCCCGCGGAGCCCTTCGAACCTTGCGACAAACGTTCGGCGAAGGTCTCCTCCACGGCGCTCGTGCGCTATCGCATGAACGATTATTCCGCGCCGACCGCCTATGGCTTTCGCGACGTCCTGGTGAAAGGCTTCGTCGACGAAGTCGTGATTTTCTGCGGCGCGAACGAGATCGCCCGCCATCCGCGCGTCTATGGCCGCGGCGAGTTCGTCTTCGACCCGAAGCACTATCTGGCGCTGCTCGAGCAAAAGCCCGGCGCGCTGGATCAGGCGGCTCCTTTGCAGGGCTGGAGATTGCCGGAACCGCTCCAGCATCTGCGGCGGCTCCTGGAAGCCCGTATGGGCAATCGCGGCAAGCGCGAGTTTATCCAGGTCTTGCGGCTGATGGAGGTCTTCTCCGAGATGATTGTCGCCGCGGCGGCGCTCGATGCGATCCGGCTCGGCGCCATCAGCTTCGACGCCGTCAAGCAACTGGTCATCGCCAAGGTCGAATGCAGACCCGCAAATCTCGACCTTTGCGATTATCCCTATCTGCCCGCCGCCAACGTCAAGACGACCGCGGCCGCCGATTACATGGTTCTCGTCTCCGGGAGGGCGGCGTGATGGCGGTGGCTCCTCCCGCCAGCCCGGCGCCGCCGCAGGTTCTGCTCGCGCATCATCTCCGCCAGCTCAAACTGCCGACCTTCCTGCGCGAATATGAAAAAATCGCCGCGGAGGCCGCGCGCGAAGGTCTCGATCATGTCCGCTTCCTTCTCCGCCTCGCCGAGCTCGAACTCATCGATCGCGAAAGACGGATGGTCGAGCGGCGCATCCGCTCCGCGCATTTTTCGGCGGTGAAGAGTTTCGACACGTTCGACTTCGCCGCCATTCCGTCGCTCAACAAGCCGCTTGTTCTCGAACTGGCCCGCTGCGAATATGTCGTCGCCCGAGACAATGTCATTGCTC
>CAWAXL010000018.1:0-198539 GCA_963785995.1 uncultured Alphaproteobacteria bacterium | reverse complement strand
GTGTCCGTCCGGGAAGTAGTTGAATTGGATGAATCATTTATGATTTTATCGGTGGCTGCCTGATTCGATGAGGGGCCGCCAATGTGGACGTCCGAAAACCGCCCGAAATATAATCGTGACAAGCTGCGCTATCCGAGCGATCTGACGGACGATGAGTGGTCGCACATCGAGCCGATTATTCCACCGGCCAAACGCGGCGGACGGAAGCGCTCTGTTGAGCCGCGGGAGATCGTGAACGGTCTCATGTATGTGCTGAGCACGGGGTGCCAGTGGCGTTATGTTCCCAAAGACCTGCCGCCGAAGAGCACGCTGTTTGGTTATTTCGACCTTTGGAACTGGGACGGCACGCTGGATCGCATTCATCACGCGCTCTACGTGAAGTGTCGCGAAGCCATGGATCGTGAAGCAAGTCCGACGGCCTGCGTCATCGACAGCCAGAGCGTGAAGAGCGCGGAAAAAGGGGGCGCTGCATATGTGGACATCCGATAATCGCGGTTGGCGCTTGATCGGCCGATAGTGCCGCGATCCGGGCGGCGTTGCCCGGTGATTTGCACCATCGGAGGCTCATCGATGACCTACTTTGTTGGATTGGACGTCTCGCAGAAGATAACAGCTATTTGCGTCGTCGACGACACCGGCCGAAGACTATGGCGGGGCCAGTGCCCCACAAATCCAGAACAAATCAGCATTTTGGTCCGCCGGCATGCGGGGGATGACGCCCGCATAGGGATCGAGACCGGAGCGATGACGCCATGGCTGGTGCATGAACTCCGCAATCTCGGGCTCGAAGTCGTTTGTCTCGATGCCAGGCATGCGCGTGCCGCCCTTGAGATGCAGATCAACAAGACGGATCAGAACGACGCCGAGGGATTGGCTCAGATCGTTCGCACGGGCTGGTACCGGTCCGTTCACGTCAAGTCGTTCGAAAGCCACCGCGCGCGTGCTCTTCTTGGCGCAAGGACTTAACTCATCGGCATGACCACGCGATTGTCCAATCACATCCGGGGGGTGCTCAAAACATTTGGTCTTCTGCCTGGCGCGATGCGGGGATTGCCTTTCGATCGGAAGGTTGAAGCTCTGATACTTCACCGTTCCGACGTCGCGCTGATTGTCCGGCCGATGCTCGTTGCCTGGCGGCATCTGCGCGAGCAAATTGCTGTTTTCGACAAAGCGATCCGTGTATTGGTGAGGTCAAGCTCCGCCTGCCGGCTGCTCATGAGCGTGCCGGGCATCGGCGTGCTTTCTGCGCTTGCATATGTAAGCACAGTTGAAGATCCAGGGCGCTTCAGCCGGTCACGATCCGTAGGCGCGCACCTCGGGCTTACGCCGCGACAATATCAATCGGGCGAGGTCGATCGAAGCGGCAGGATTTCAAAGTGCGGCGACACGCTCGCTCGTACTCTATTGTACGAGGCTGCTGTCGTGATTTTGACGCGGCTCAAGAAAGCCTCGAGCTTGAAGGATTGGGGGCACGCCATCGCCAAGCGATCGGGCAATGGCAAGGCGCGGGTGGCGGTGGCCAGAAAGCTCTCCGTTATCTTACATAGTGTCTGGCGTTCAGGACAGCCGTTCCGCTGGCCGGAGCACGCAAACGCCGCCTGACTCCATAGTTCATAAGATCCATCCGAGCAAAATTGCGGATGTGATGGTTGCCCGCCGGGCGAGGGTACGGGTGGCTGCGAAGGTGGGCCTTGAGCGGCGTCATTATATGCCAGCTCGTTGTGGACATTGCAGCACCTGTGCTTCGGACCAGATGTTGCGGCGGATTATTCCGACCGCGGAGAGAACCGTGACCCGGGGCAGCAACAAAAAAAGCCATTGACAAAGGAGACGCGATTAGAGAACGGCCCCTTCCCTGCAAGACGTTGGGCAGTGATTTGATCGGATCGCTTGCGATCATATGTCCGGCCTCAGTTTGTGCGGTCGCACATGACCGCGGGCCAAGATGGTTTCCGCGACGCGAGTTCCAAACAAGTTTGCGACCCACGACGGCCACTGCATCGTACGGATTTTCTCGTGTTTCGGATCGACCGATCACCATCTGCTCATTTGCTTGCAAGTTCCGGCATCAGCTCAACACGGTAGCTTTGGTTGTCTGCTCACCGTGACAGGCTGATCTTTCAAGCTGCGCGGGCCAGATCGGGCGATGCAGCATATGTTCGGTAGGATTCGCCGCTCACTATAAGCTTCCAGGCTATGCGGGCGATCTTGTTGGCCAGCGCCACGGCGACGAGCTTCGGCGGTTTGCGCTTGAGCAGCTCAAGGAGCCACGGCGACGCATTCTTGCCGCGCCCTTCCCGGACGTGTCGAAGGAGAGCTGTCGCGCCCACTATCAGCGTGCTTCGCAACGCCTCGTCGCCAGCGCGCGTGATGACGCCGAGCCTGACCTTCCCGGCCGTAGAATGGTCTTTGGGCGTCAGGCCAAGCCAGGCGGCAAAGTGACGCCCGGATCGGAACAGGTCGGGCGCCGGCGTCTTCATTATCAGCAGCGATGCGCCGATCGGCCCCACGCCGGGGATCCGCGCCAAGCGCCGGCTGCACTCGTCGGCACGATGCCAAGCCATCAGTTTGGCCTCGATGTCCTCCAGTTCCGCCTGCAGCTGGGCGTATTCCTTTGCGTGAAGCGCGAACAGCTCGCGTGCCAGAGCGGGCAGTGTCTCATCGGCCGCAATGCGCTCGAGCAGTGGCTCGACCTTGCACATACCTTTGGCGGCGGGCAGCCCGAACTCGGCGGCATAGCCACGGATCGCATTGGCGAGCTGCGTACGATTGCGGATTAACCGGTCGCGCACGCCGACCAGCATGAGGGCCGCCTGCTGCTCAGCGCTCTTCACCGGCACAAAACGCATCGTCGGCCGGCTCATCGCCTCGCATAACGCTTCGGCATCAGCTGCATCGTTCTTCCCGCGCTTTACGTACGGTTTGACGTACTGCGGCGGGATGAGCTTCACTTCATGCCCGAACGTTTGCAAAAACCTCGCCCAGTGATGGGATCCGCCGCACGCTTCGATGGCGATAACTGTCGGTGGCAATTTCTCGAAGAACTCCACCATCTCCTTGCGACGCAGCTTCTTACGGAGCATCGGTTCTTCGGCGGCATTCACGCCGTGCAGCTGAAAGATATGCTTTGATGTATCCATGCCGATTCGGATAATCTGTTCCACGGACGGTCCCCTTCGCTTGAGATCAGCAACGACCTCATTTTGGCACATTTGATGCCGTACGGGGGCCGTCCACCCCAACAGGTAAGAAGATCAAGGGCAAGAAGCGCCATATCCTCGTCGATACGTTAGGACTGCTGCTGCATGCTGTGGTGCATCCAGCCGATATTCAAGATCGTGACGGCGGCGTGCTTGTTTTGTCGACCTTGTTCGGCTTGTACCCGTTTTTACAAAAGCTCTTTGCTGACGGCGGATATCAGGGGCCGGCCTTTCAAAAGGCTTCGGCCAAAATCCTGCCGCATCTCCAAATCGAAATCGTCAAACGCTCCGATCAGGCCAAAGGGTTTGAGCTTCTGCCGCGACGTTGGGTCGTCGAACGCACCTTCGCGTGGCTTAATCGCTGCCGCCGCCTGGCCAAAGATTTCGAAAATCTCACCGCAAACGCACTCGCTTTCCTCCGCCTCGCCTCGGTTCGTCTCATGCTCAGAAAGCTTTGCCTCAGTTAACAAACTTTTCGGACGGACTTTGAGGTTTGCCCTGCCGAACACACGTCGGCCGACATTTTTAAGCGTGTCAGACAAGACTTTTCTAAAAAGCAGTTCGCCGCAAGGACGGTATTGAGTGCCTCAGCCCGCCAAATCATGCGATGTGCGCTGCCGGCGAAGGAAATGTCCGTGGCAATTTTGATTATTTTCGAGGGTGCAGTAGATGTTGGACTGACGAGAGACAGATCCAAAAAGCTGTTTTGTCCCGCGGTGTGGCGGGCTTGGTGTGCAACGTTTCGTCCGAGTCCACTATTCTTTTGACCGACTCGCGACGCGGCAACAAAACAAGCGTCCAGGATTTCAGCTCTCGGTCAATTGCTTTTCCGAAGACGAAGATGCTGCCTTCGTGTTCGTGTCATCCTGCGCAACAGCGCGATTTGCGCTCGCTCTGACTACACATATTTCCCGAACCCTTTTGATCTGGTCTTCTGTCAGCTGCTCGATGCCAATCAGAAAATTCTTGGCCTCGCTGACGCGAATCAGCTCGTCCAGTTTGACTTGAAGAGCAGCGCTATCCCGATTCTGCGAATTCTGGATAAGGAAAACCATCAAGAAGGTCACAATCGTGGTTCCCGTATTGATCACCAATTGCCAGGTGTCGGAATATTGGAAGATCGGACCACTGGCCGCCCAAATCACGACGATGAGCACAGCAACGGTAAAGACAGCCGGCCTACCGGATGCGGCGGCAACGTAATTAGCCGCTGTGGTAAAGCCGCGAGCCGTTTTGGCTGTTTTGCGAGGAGAATGAATGTTCACTTTCGCCTCTCAATTCAACAGTTTTATCTGGACCAAAAACACGCCGATTAGCCGTCTATAACGAGCTAGATCGATGCCGGTTCCAGATGATATGAGCGCACGCTTCAACGGCGAAAGCGAAGGCGTTGATGGAACCTTGTCCTGTGCTTCGCGGTTTCAGACGCAGCCTATCTATTCAGGCAAAATGGAGATTCAGAATGAGCAGCACTACAGATAAAATCTCAGGCGTCGCCAACGAAGCCACGGGAAAAGTGAAACAGACGATCGGCAGAGCCGTAGGCTCCGATAAACTTGAGGCCGAAGGACTTGCTCAAGAAGCCAAAGGCGAGGCGCAAAAGCTCGTAGGGGAAACCAAAGGGGCCATCAAAGACGCTGCCAACAAGGTTGCTGATGTCGCCAATAAGAAACTTTAGTTTGGTTTGCTCGCACGGCTGGGTCGAGTCCCCTATAGGCGTATCTTCCGAGCAACAGCGCTAGGCATCGCGTCGGCCATTATCATTGGTGGCCGACGCGATCTTTGCACTGACCGGCACTCGAAAGATTAAGCTTCGCTTTGATTGGGGGCCGCTCTACTTTCGCCGTCGGGAACTCAAAGATGTGGCCAGCGTTTTTTCCGCGGTGGATACTTTGTAAGGAACCGATCACATGGGTAATCTTCTGTATTACGCAATCGTCTTTCTTGTCGTTGCCGTCGTTGCAGCTCTCTTAGGTTTTGGGGGCGTGGCGGGCACGGCGATGGAAGGTGCCAAAATCCTGTTTTGGGTGGCGATCATCCTGTTCGTTATTTCCTTGGTTGCCAGCTTGATACGGCGTGCGTGACGACAATGTTTCGTAGCAAATCGAGCCTGATGGAGAGTTGCGGTCAGACATAGCCTCTCGATTTACGAGGCGAATCTGGCCGCAGTTTTTTTGGCTTTCCTCGCCGTTGCTCGTCGGTCCCCTCGCCGGGATAGACGCCACGAAGCACCCCCTCGAAATGCCGCTTGACGTTCTCGTCGCAGAGGCAGGCGCGCGCCCGCAGGGCCTCGAAATCGCGAACCAGAAGCGAGCCGCGCCGAATTTCCAGGATGTTCTCCGCCTTGAAGGTCTGCATGACCCGGCTCGTGTAGCTGCGACCGACACCCAGCATTCTGGCAAGCTGCTCCTGCGTCAGCGGCACAACCTGGCCGCCAGTGCGCTCCATCGCTGCTATGATCCATTTAGCGGCGCGTTGTTCGATCGAATGGATCGCATTGCAGGCCGTTGCCTGGAACATCTGCGCCAGCAAACAATCAGCGTAGCGGGCAAACAAATGATGCAGCGTGATGGATTTCGATTTTGCCGCTTCGAGACGGTCAACCGGCAGGCGGACGAATTTGCCGCCATTCTTGACTATGATGCGACAGTAGGCCGGAAGGTGGCCCAAGCTGACGATGCCGCCAACAGCTCCCTCGCGACCAATGAGGATAGTCTCAACATCGCGCCCGTCCTCATTGCTCACGAGTAAAGAGACCAAGCTTGATCCGCACGGGAAATAGACTGTCCCCACATTGTCGCCGGGGTTATAGAGCAATTCATTCGCCTCGCTCTGCCCTAGCTCCAGGCGCGGCGCTATAAGCGCATAGTCCGTCTCACGTAGCGTGCGCAAAAGATTATTGGCGGGTCGATCGTCAGACACAATACCTCCTGGGTGCCATTAAATAGCTTACCAAATATTCCGGGTTGGCAACCCCTATGTGCACAAGTAGACAGACAGGCAGGGCGCCGATGTGTTTAGCTTTATGTCAACCTACCGCTTCGAGAGAGTCGGCCGACCACGGCCTTTGCAACTGCCGGCGGGAGATGAAGCGGTAAACAAAGGGCGCCAGAACGACGGCTTGGCGCACGACAAGGTCCCCAATGATAATTGATCCCACGGATTGGACGCGGGCTGCTCAAATTGAGCGGCGGCTGGCGGCGATCGTTGAAAATTCCGACGATGCGATCATCAGCAAGGATTTCGACGGCATTATCACCACGTGGAACCCCGGCGCGGAACGCCTCTTCGGTTATACTGCGGAAGAAGTCATAGGTAAGCCGATCACGATCCTCATCCCGCCCGAGAGGCATGACGAGGAGCCCGGCATACTCGAACGGATTCGTAAGGGAGAACGCATCCACCATTATGAAACGGTTCGGCTGCGCAAAGATGGTGGATTGGTTGACATATCCTTGACTGTATCGCCGGTCAGGGACGCCGACGGCAAAATCATCGGTGCGTCAAAGATCGCCCGAGACATTACCGAGCCCAAACGAGCTCGGGAGCAACAGAGGCTTCTGTTCCGGGAGATGAACCATCGCATCAACAATTTGCTCGCCCTGGCGGGCGGCATCGTCGCGTTAAGTGCGCGCTCGGCCAAAACACCGAAAGACCTTGCCGCCCAGGTTCACACGCGGCTGGAGGCGCTCGCTCGTGCGCACCAGCTCATGCTACCCAACCTTACCGATGGCTTGGTCAAAGGCGAGCGTACGACAACTTTGCTGAGCCTAATTCGGACAATTGTCTCTCCCTATTGCAATGTGGACCAGGGGCCGGAAACGCGCGTCATCGCGGCAGGACCTGAGCTGGCGATCGGCGAAAACTCCGTCACGAGCCTGGCTCTTCTTTTGCACGAATTTGCGACCAATGCTGTCAAGCATGGGGCTCTGTCATCTCCGTGCGGACGGGTTAATGTCGACTGGTTTGTCGAAGACGATCTGCTGAATTTGACGTGGCGGGAGCTTGACGGCCCCCTGCTTTCAGGTCAGCCCCAAACTGAAGGATTCGGGACGCTTTTTACTCAAGCCACAGTGACCGGGCAGCTGGCCGGTCAAATTTCACGGGACTGGTATGCGGATGGTTTGATTATAGAGGTATCCGTTCCCTTGCAGCGTCTCACGACGTAAAGATCGCTAAGCGGCAAGGCACCGCTCACGCAATCACCCCGAACATGATATTCGGGCGTCATACGAGCCTCGTAAACCCCGGGACTGCGCCGATCGGCTCATGACGGACGGCTTGACCAATTCGGGTTCTTGTTCATGAATTCCGCAGCGGTGGGCAGCGTTCGGCATGCGTTCTCACCGCCGGGGGTGGTGTTATGGATAAAAAGACGCGCGAAGTCCGGGACAGTGTCGGCCGCAAGCAATGGGGAGTCGAGGGATCGAATTCACACGCTTGTCTTATCGGCGGCGACCCTTGGCGGCATCTACATTTGCTATCTCCTGGCCCTGCCATTTTTATCGGCCTTCACCTGGGCGCTTGCCCTCGCGATCTTGTTCGTTTCGGTTCAGCGGGCCATCGAAGCAAGGCTGAAGATGCCCAATGTCTCGGCCATGATCACGGTCCTGCTGGTCACGCTGATTGTCGTCGTGCCAGCGATCTTTGTCATCGAGCGGCTTATCAGTGAAGCGGCAAAGGGCGCGATCCTCATTCAGACGCAGGTCGAGGGCGGCGCTTGGCGACGTGCGATTGACGCGCATGCATGGATTGCGCCGATCGACCAGTGGATCGAACAACAGATCAATCTTCCTGCCATTTTCGGAAACGTCGCATCCTGGCTGACCAACACCGGCGCATCATTTGTACGCGGCTCGGTGGTGCAGCTCCTCGGCGTGGTGCTCACATTCTTCCTGCTGTTCTATTTCCTTCGGGACCGCCGCCCGGCACTCGAATGGCTGATGAAGCTGTCGCCGCTATCGCAAACGGAGACCGAAATTCTCTTCTGCCAGATCGTGGATACCATTCGCGCAACGATCTACGGCACCGTGGTGGTTGCCGCCGTGCAAGGGACTCTGGGCGGGCTCATGTTCTGGTGGCTCGGACTACCGGCGCCCCTGCTGTGGGGTTTTGTCATGGCTCTGCTGGCCGTCGTGCCGGTCCTGGGCGCGTTCATCGTTTGGATTCCCGCGTCCATTTTTCTCGCACTCGACGGCAACTGGGAGAAAGCCATCATCCTTCTCTTATGGGGTGGGCTGGTTGTCGGCACCGTCGATAATCTTTTGTATCCGATGCTGGTCGCTAATGGACTCAAGCTTCACACCGTCCCCGCTTTCATTTCCTTGGTTGGCGGACTCTATTTGTTCGGCGCGGCCGGCGTCATTCTTGGACCCATGGCGGTAACAATCACGATCATGCTATTGGATATTTGGAGATCGCGGCTCGCGGAACCGAAAGTTTGACAAGCACAACACCTCACCGATCGAAGGGCGAGCCCTGGTATTGGGGAACCGGCAATGAGGTCCTTGACCGATTAGGTGCTCGTGCAAACGGGCTGACAAGCTCAGCTGCACGGAAATTCCTTGCCGAGCACGGACCGAACACGCTGAAAGAGGCCAAGCCCATCAGCCCCTGGGCGATTTTTTTCGCCCAATTCAACAGCATCGTCATCTGGATCTTGATTGGAGCCGGCATCGTTTCCGGCCTTCTTGGCGAGGCAATCGACGCCTTCGCCATTCTCGCCATTGTTGTCCTGAACGCCGTGGTTGGCTTCCATCAGGAGTTCAGTGCCGAAAAATCGGTAGCAGCCTTGAAGCAAATGACGGCGCCGCAGGCGAAGGTCTGGCGCGACGGCGCCGTGTCGCTCGTCGCTGCCAGGGAGATAGTTGTCGGAGACATCCTCGAACTTGAATCCGGGGATGTCGTTGCGGCCGATGCCCGTTTGTTGATCGCCTCCTCGCTCAGCTGCGTGGAGGCCGCATTGACGGGAAAGTCGGACCCCGTCGACAAGATCGCCGAAGCATTAAACCAGGACAATCTCCCGCTCGCCGATCGCGAGAACATGATCTTCATGGGCACCAGTGTCGCAACGGGATCTGGCCGCGCGGTTGTGGTCGCTACAGGGATGCAGACTGAAATCGGCGGCATCGCGGCTCTCATCGCCGAGGCCGACGAGGACAAGGGAACCCCGCTCCAGCAAAAGTTCGAAAGTTTCGGGCGTGTCCTGCTTTGGGCCACGCTAGCCATCATCATCTTGTTGTTCGGGCTCGGTTTGGTGCGCGGAACGAAACCGTTCGATCTGTTCTTGACGTCGGTCAGTCTTGCCGTTGCGGCGCTCCCGGAAGGACTGCCTGCGGTCGTCACCGCGGCGCTTTCCATCGGGGTCCTTCGGATGTCCAGACGGCGCGCCTTGGTGAGACGGCTGGCTTCCGTCGAAACGCTCGGTTCAACCAGCGTCATTTGCACCGACAAGACGGGAACCCTTACGGTCGGCCAAATGACTGTCCGTGCCTTGTTCATCGCCGGCCACAGCTACGAAGTGACCGGCGAAGGATATGGTCCTGAAGGCGAGACTCGTTTCGAAGGGAAGATGACCGACGAGCGCCATGCAAGCCCCTTGCGGCAGATGGCCGAAGTCCTCATCGGCTGCAACAACGCGCATCTCGAATGGGACAATGGCGCCTGGAGGGTCATCGGCGATCCAACGGAAGGCGCTCTCCTTGCCGCCGGACATAAGGCCGGCGTCCGCAGGGACGAGCTCGAACGCGATATGCCGAAGCACCACGAGATCCCGTTCGACTCCGAACGCAAGCGCCACTCTGTCGTGCGGGTCTTGCCTGACGGACGCCAGCGCGCCTTTATCAATGGCGCTCCCGAACTCCTGCTGGCCCGCTGCGCCTATATTCTTAGCGATGACGGCGTCCGCCCGATGACCGAGGCAGATCGGGACGAAGTCGCCGAGAAAAACGCTGAATTGGCCGGCAAGGCTTTGCGGGTGCTCGGTTCGGCGTTCCGCGACTTCGATCCGCAACCTACTCATATTCTTACAGCCGAGACGGTCGAGCGCGACCTCGTTTTCGTCGGGCTTGCCGGACTCTATGACCCTCCCCGGCCGGAGGCGAAGGACGCGGTGGCTCGATGTCGCGCGGCCGGCATTCGGGTGGTGATGATTACCGGTGACCACCCGCGCACCGCGCTGGCGATCGCCCGCGAACTTGGTATCGACAGCGGCGGAGAGGCGTTGACCGGCACCGATCTCGATGGGCTGACCGACGCAAATCTCCGCGACCTTGCCTCCGGAATTTCTGTCTATGCGCGGGTAAGCGCCGTGCACAAGCTGCGCATCGTTCGCGCCTGGCAGGCCAACAACGCCGTAGTTGCGATGACGGGCGACGGTGTGAACGATGCCCCGGCCATCAAGGGCGCCGACGTCGGGATCGCGATGGGTCTCAGCGGTACCGAAGTGTCCAAGCAGGCCTCCGACATCATCATTACCGATGATAATTTTGCGACCATCGTTGCCGCCGTGGAAGAAGGTCGCGGGGTCTACGAGAACATCCGAAAGACGATCCACTATTTGTTGTCCGGGAACAGCGGGGAGCTGTTGCTCATGACAATCTGCGTCGTCATCGGTCTGCCCGCGCCATTGCTTCCTATCCATTTGCTGTGGATCAATCTCGTCACCGACGGGCCTCCGGCACTCTGCCTCGCGGCCGATCGAATCGATCCCGCCGTGATGAAACAGCGCCCCCGTCCTCGAGAGGAGAATATCGTCGATCGCCGCTTTCTCGGGATGATGGTGCTGACCGGGGTGCTGACTGCCGGCGTGTCATTCGGATCCTACGCTTACGGCCTGAGGTTTGAGACGGTCGACACGGCGCGCACCTACGCCTTCGCCGCGCTCGTCTTTGCCGAACTCCTCCGCGCGTTCGGCGCGCGGAGCGACACTCGTTCCATTTGGCGTATGAACATTGGCTCAAATCTCACTTTGCTTGCCGTCGTCGGTCTGTCGATTTCCATCCAGGTTTGGAGCCAACATAATGATCTGCTCGCGGCATTTTTCAAAACAACGCGCGTGCCTTTCCGGGACTGCCTCATCATCCTTGCTGTTTCCGCCACACCTTTGATTATTCTCGAAATCCTCAAATTGGTTTCGGGCCGTACCGCTGGCGGCCAACAAGAAATGCCCCCCATTGAGGGAGACGCCAAGACAAGCCAGATCCCAACTGCGCCAGCTCTCCAAAACGCGGGCACGCGCGGCGCAGGGTGGCGCACGGCGGTTGTGACATTTGTCGTCATTATGCTCGCGTTCGGAGGCGGCTGGATCCTGTCCTCGCTGTATCGGGACACACCAATCCAGTACCGCACCCAGACACTCGAACGCGGCGCACTTGTCCGCAGCGTGAAAGCGAGCGGCGTTCTGGTGGCCGCCGCGACGGTCCCGGTCAGCGCCCGCAGGACAGGCACGATCCAGTCGCTTTCCTGCGACGTCAATATGCAGGTGAAGGCCGGCCAGCTCTGCGGGAAACTCGATCCGCGTACCCTTCAGGAGGCCGTCGATCGGGCCAAGGCGGAACTCTCGGCGGCAAAAGCCACGCTCGCGAACGACACAACCGCCCTCACCGCTGCGAAGGCCGCCGTCGCGCGCGACGAGAAGCTGCCGAAGCGGCGGGCCCGCAAGGCACTCGCTCAATCGCGCGAGGCTTTGACGCGAGCGCAGTCGCAGGTCAAGCGTGACGAGGCGGCGCTCGCCGCGCGTCAAGCTGCGCTCCGTGCCGCCGAGATTGCTCTCGGTTCGACCGATCTTGTTTCACCGATCGAGGGATCCATCGTCTCGCGCAGCGTCGAAGTCGGCCAGAAAGTGACCCCCTCGGATCGGCTATTTCTGGTTGCGGATCTCTCCGCCCTGCGGCTCATGGCCAAGGTCGACGAGATCGACATCGGCGCCATCAAGCCCGGCCAGACAGTGCGCTTGACCGTCGAGGGGTTTGTGGATCGAGACTTTGCCGGAGAGGTGGCGCAGATTGATCCAGCGCCACCGACATCCGAACCCGCCGCCGATTATAATGTCGCGATCCATGCGCCCAATCCGGATCTTTTGCTGAAACCCGGCATGACGGCAAGGATCGAGATCGAGCTTGCGCGGCGCGAGGACGTTGTCCACGTACCCCATCAGGCGCTGCGCTATGCGCTGCTATCGGCGGCCGAAAGCGGCGCCGGCGCGCCAAGGGAAGGCTGGTCGCCGCTGTTGATCCTGCGCGCCGGAAAGCCAATGGCGATCCTGGTCAAGCCGGGTCTTGACGATGGAACCAGCACGGAAATCATCGCGGGCGATCTCCGCCCCGGCGATGAGCTGATCCTCGGCGAAAGCAAGGATGTTCCAGGCGAGCAACAGCCTTGAAGGAGTGTGGTGTAACCTGCGTCGGTGGAGCAGCGTCGAACGCAGACTTGGATTTTATCTTCAGGCGTCGACATGCTTGAAGACAATGCTGGCGTTGGTTCCGCCGCAGCCGAACGAGTTCGACAGGACGGTCCGCAGGTTCATGTCGTCGCGGCGCTTACGGACGATGTCCATGTCGGCGAAGGCTGGGTCGAGCTCCTCGATATTGGCGCTCTCGCAGATGAAGCCGCTTTGCATCATCGACAGGCAATAGATCGCTTCCTGCACGCCGGTCGCGCCAAGCGAATGGCCGGTCAGCGATTTGGTCGCCGAAATCGGCGGCGAGTTCTCGCCCGCCCCAAACACCGTCCGGATCGCCTCGATCTCCTTCAGATCGCCGATCCCCGTCGAGGTCGCATGCGGATTGATGTAGTCGATCGGCCTCCGGCCGATCAAATCCCCATTAAAATGGGCGCGATTGGAACGGCTCGCCAAGCGCACCGTTAGCAGGGAGCCACGGCTTTGGGCTTGGCGCGTCTTAGGCGCTGGTGCGCTTTTGAGACCGTTCTGGACGCAAAGCCTTCACCGTCTCCAGCCTTCGGTGCATTTCCGTGGACGCCGCAGCTCCCGGCAGCAGAACAATATTGGAAAGCGAGACCGGATTGCCCTGATCATTGACCACGATCGGCTCGAACGTCGTGAGGGAGTCGCGGTCTGCCAGTTGCAATGAGACACCGCGAGACGCAAGGTGCTTATTGGCCCACCCCAACAGGGCCACGAGCACCGGGAAAAAATCCCGGCTCTTCTGGGTCAGCAGGTACTCGTGGCGGGGAGGGCGTTTCGAATAGAGCCGCGTTTTTAGCATGCCATTGGCGGTCAAATGTTTGAGCCGCCGCGTCAGCATATTGGGCGCTATGCCTAGGCTTTTCTCGAACTCGTCGAATTTCGTAAGGCCCTGAAAGGCGTCGCGCAAAATAAGAATGCTCCACCATTCGCCCACACATTCGAGCGAGCGGGCGACAGGGCATTCCATTGCGCCAAAATTGGTTCGACGGGTCATGGACAAGCATTGTAACACATTGCTTTTACTGTGCAAGCCACTTATCGCGCGGGGGAACCCAGGAGGCCTCAGCTTGCAGGAAACAATTTCCAGCGTTTGTAGTCCGCGGCATGGGCGCCCACGGTTGTCCGCTGACCGCGATCAAGGCTTGCGGACCAGCATGGGAGAGATTGAACGCCGGACCTTCGGGCATCTCAGGGCGTCCCCACGCGCGTTTCGGCGAAAAATGATTTCCGCCGGATGACGCCCCAACACACGTCCCAGGATCAAGCGGAGCGCAGCATGAGCGGCGACAAAGCGGCGCCGCAAGATTTCACGTCCATAGGCTGCGCAGCGAGTTCCTTTCCGCTGAATCAAGCCAATCCGTTAGAGCGTTATGCGGCAAACGCGCGCTATCTAAATGAACGAGGTACACATTCACTTCCGACATTTCGCAATTCCAGCAAATCAGGCCGCTCGAAGCTTCAAAGAAGCAAGGGCCGCACGGCGGGTCGAATCCCATCGATCCGGATTCAACACATCTGAGCAGCGATTCGATCGGGAAGAATCGGTTCCCATTCTTGGTTCCCTTTCGCGGCAAAACTTTCAATCTGCTAGTTAATGTCAGTTAAAAATTTCTTATGCGACACTTTGGCGCAGGCCCCGAATTTTGCGTGTTTATCTACCGTACTTCCGAGTTGACTCCAGCCACCCATCGCAGAAGTCGGGTCAGCGGTTGGGCTCGATCCGACGCAAAGCTGCGTTGGCTTGCGGCATTTCATTCGCCAGCATGGAGCCGCGATCGACCTCGTCGGGAAAGACATCTGTCTTATGAGCGGCTCTTGAAGACGCTGGTTTGAGAAAGGCTTGTCCCTGCCCTTGCCTTCGCTTCCGCAAAGGATCGCGAACAACAAAGCCTGTGATTAAATAAGACAGCGAAGAGTCCGCAGTGATGTTTTCCCAAACGAACAGACAATGCCGGCATCGAATAGCTCGATTTCGTCAGCATCAAGCCGGCCCTGCGCCAGACAAGGCTGTCGTGACACTTATGTGTGACATGCTTCCAGATTTTCGCCGCTGCGCTTGCATCACCTATCGGCTGCAACTAATAAGTTTGCTTTCAAGCCTGGACCCTAGTTCGCCGTAGGTTATCCCAGAACATCGACGATCCGCTCGGTAACGCGCGATCAAACGCGCGCGAGACGGAGAGACGACCATGCTGGCCGATTTTCAAACCACATCTTCTGAGTCGGATGCTCGGAGCTGGACGCGCAAGCTCAGTGCCTACCATCGGCCGAGTCTTCGGCGCGGCGTTTATGAACTAGCGATCACCGCTATTCCTTTCGCGCTGACCTGGATATTGATGCTGATCGCGTTGCGCTTCGAACAAATCTGGCTCTATCTTCTTTTGATCCTTCCTGCATCCGGACTTCTGATCCGCCTGTTCATGATTCAGCATGATTGCGGGCACGGGTCGTTTTTTCGAAACGGACGAAATAATGACTGGACGGGCCGGCTGATCGCCATAGTGACCCTGACCCCTTATGATTATTGGCGCCGCTGTCACGCCATCCATCACGCGACGTCCGGCAATTTGGATCGCCGCGGCGTCGGCGACATCGAAACCCTCACCGTCCGCGAATATGCCGCATGTTCCCCTTGGGGCCGGCTGCGCTATCGCTTGTATCGCAATCCGATCGTGATGTTCGGGATCGGTCCCGCCTTCTATTTTATCTTCAAGAACCGCCTGCCTTTCGGCTTCATGCGCAAAGGCCGGACGCCCTGGATCAGCACCATGGCAACCAATTTGGCTATCGCCGTCGTCATTGGATTCATGATGTGGCTGGTCGGCATCGGTTTGTTCCTCCTTATTCAGCTTCCGATCGTGCTTTTGGGGACGGCGGGCGGCGTCTGGCTGTTTTATGTGCAGCACCAGTTCGAAGACACTCACTGGGCCAAGGACAAAGACTGGAACATGCATAAGGCCGCCCTGCACGGCAGTTCGCATTACGATCTTCACCCAATCTTGAGGTGGTTTACCGCAAACATCGGCGTTCACCACGTGCATCATCTATCGAGCAGGATACCTTATTATCGCTTGCAGGACGTGCTGCGCGACTACCCTGAGCTTCGCGACTCCGGTCGGCTGACTCTGCGGCAAAGCCTTGGGTGTGTGCGTCTCGTGCTATGGGACGAAGAGCGGCGGCGCTTGATTTCCTTCAAAGAGATGCGCCGCCTGCGCTATGCCGGCTGAAGGAAGCGATCCGGGGACGCGTCGATATTTTCGTTTTCAATTGAGGCGGCCCGCTTTAATCTGGGGCCAACGCCCATCGATAAAAACGAATGCCGATGGTGGCATAAACTGGGCAGGAGGACGGAGGCGCATTCATGCCTCTTATCTACGAGCCGAGCCTGGTCCTGCTTTCCCTCCTCATCGCTATTCAGGGAAGTTATGTCGGTCTGCGCATAGCGTTGCAGATCAAGGGATCGCATGGGTCCACGCGAAGGCTCCTGTTGGTGGGAGCCGCCTGTTCCCTCGCCGTTGGCATTTGGGGCATGCATTTTATCGGCATGCTCGCTGCGCGCCTGCCCGTGTCGGTCACTATCTCGTGCTGCCCACGCTTCTCTCCTTCCTCGTTTGTGTGCTGGTCGTCGGCGTGGCTCTGGAGGCGGTCAGCCTGTGGCCGCGTACCTATTTCACCCTGGCCGCAGCGCCGATCGTCATGGGCGGCGGCATCGTGACCATGCATTACACTGGCATGTGGGCGCTGCATGCGAGCGCGCATATGGTCCACGACTTCCGCCTCGTCGGAGCCAGCATCGTGATCAGCATCGCCGCCTCTGCGGCGGCGCTCTGGCTTACCTTCAACGAAAGACGACGGCCTTCCCTGTTCGTCTGCGCCCTGCTCCTCGGTCTAGCGATTTCCGGGATGCACTATACGGCGATGGCGGGCGCGGCCTTCTATCCGCTGACGAATATGATACCGCCGAGCTCACCTGCGGTCTCCCCCGATCTGCTCGCCATCGTCGTGGCTTTCGTCGCGTTCGCGCTGTCCGGAGTTTTTCTTTTGACCTTTGTACCGGAGCAATCGAGTCAAACGCCGGAACGGGCCGAAGCATTGCGGCCCCTGGAAGCAATGAACTTTGCGACCGAATGGGTTCAAGCCGGACAAGCAGGAGAGGCGCCGAGAGCTGAACCGCCCGCCGTTTTCGCTGAGCCTCCGGCCCCGCAGGTTCAAAAGGCAAAGATGCTTCCCATCGAACGCGAGGGAATCAAGCTTTCCATCAGCCCCGAGCATATTTTTGCGGTTCAAGCGGACGCGCACTACACCTCCGTGTTTGACGGCCTACAGAGTTTTTTCTGTCCGCTTGCCATCGGAGAAGTTGAAGAGCAATTGGCGGGCGGCCCTTTCCTGCGTGTCCATCGCAGTCATCTCATCAACCTGGATCGTGTCAAATGCGTACGCCGGGCTGGGGACAACGCCATCGCCGAATTGACTGGGCTTTTGCCTCGAACCGTTCCGGTCAGCCGGGCAAAGTTCAACGAGCTTCGAACCGTTTTGCAGAATCGAACGATGACCGGCGATTGAAAGCCTACCGTGCTCGCGCCGGTTCTCGCTAGCTGCGACAGAGACTCAGCTGACCGCACGCGCCATTCTCGTTTTGAATGGCGGCAATCACCGCATTTCGTGCAAACACGAAATGCGGTAGCTCCTTCCGCGGCCGAAGTGTGAAATCTTGAGAGAGTGACGCCTCTCGAAGGGAACTCCGTAACCCGGAATTCGTTAGAATTCTTTACGTTTCGTGCATCGCCAGTTGCCGCCTTCCCATGAAACCATGATCCTTTAGCGAGCACGGCGAAACAGTCGTGAAGGAAGGCGAAGGGAGGGGCGCATGATCCCCGCAAGTTTCGAATATTATAAGCCCGCTACCTTGCAGGAAGCCGTCGCGCTTCTGGCCCGGCTGGGCGAGGAGGCACGTCCGCTCGCCGGCGGCCATAGCCTAATTCCCGTCATGAAAACCCGCTTGTCGGCCCCGGAACATCTGATCGACCTTGCCGGCATCAGCGGTCTCAAAGGCATCAGGCAAGAGAATGATGTCATCGTAATCGGCGCCATGACAACGCAGGCCGAAATGATCCGCTCGCAGCTTCTGGCGACAACGCTACCGATCATCGGCGAAACGTCACTGCTGATCGCCGATCCGCAGATACGCTATTTTGGGACGCTCGGCGGCAATGTCGCCAATGGCGACCCAGGCAATGACATGCCCGCGCTCATGATGGGACTTGATGCCGAGTACCAGCTCGCAGGCCCAGACGGCGCGCGCCGCGTGCGAGCACGAGACTTCTACCTCGGCGCTTATGACACCGCACGCCGAGACGATGAGATTCTGACTGAGGTCCGCATCCCCACCCCGCCCATGGGCCACGGCTATGCCTATGAGAAGCTGAAACGCAAGGTCGGAGATTATGCCGTCGCCGCGGCCGCCGTGATCCTCACCATGGCAAATGGCAAATGCGCGACGGCCTCCATTGGTTTGACCAATCTTGCCGACACGCCCCTCCTGGCCGAGGCGGCGGCGCGGGCGCTGGTCGGGACCGTGCTCGACCGCGCCGCGATCGCAAATGCCGCGGCTGCGGCGGAAGCCATCACCAGTCCGGCCACGGACGGTCGAGGCCCGGCTGAATATCGCACGAAAATGGCCGGAGTGATGGTTCGACGCGCGATCGAACGCGCGAAAGCACGCGCCCAAGGATGACAAACGTCAGTCGAGCGGAGCAACACATGTCGAAGGTCCAGGTCAAAATGACCATCAACGGGCGTGTCACGGAGGCTTTGGTCGAGCCTAGAACATTGCTCATTCATTTTCTGCGGGAACAGGTCGGCCTCACCGGCGCGCATATCGGCTGCGACACGGGTCATTGCGGCGCCTGTACGGTCGACCTCAATGAGATGTCGGTCAAATCCTGCACCTTGTTCGCGGTCCAGGCAAATGGGGCCAACATCGTGACCATCGAAGGCATGGCGGCGCCGGATGGCACGCTGCATGCGCTGCAAGAAGGCTTTCGCCAGATGCACGGGCTGCAATGCGGCTATTGCACGCCGGGCATGATCATGCGCGCACACCGCCTCCTGCAGGAAAACCCGCACCCGACCGAAGATCAGATCCGCTCGGGTATCTCCGGCAATTTATGCCGCTGTACCGGCTATCAGAACATTATCAAGTCCATTCAATATGCCGCCGCAAAAATCAATAGCGTGCCTTACCAGGAGGCCGCGGAATGAACGACCTTACCCCCACCCAGGACCAGCGCGTCGAAAAGCTTCAGGGCATGGGCTGCAAGCGCAAGCGGGTCGAAGACATTCGCTTCACGCAGAGACGCGGCCAATATGTCGATGACGTCAAGCTTCCCGGCATGTTGTTTGGTGACTTCGTGCGATCCTCCCACGCCCATGCGCGCATCAAGAGCATTGACACATCGAAAGCCTTGGCACTTCCCGGCGTGAAGGCGGTCTTGACCGCAGCCGATCTCAAACCGCTCAATCTCCATTACATGCCGACCCTTGCCGGCGATGTCGCGGCCGTTCTGGCGGACGAGAAAGTTCTTTTCCAAAATCAGGAAATCGCCTTCGTCGTAGCGGAAGACCGCTATATCGCGGCCGATGCAACCGAACTCGTCGAAGTGGAATATGAGGCGCTTCCGGTCCTGGTCGATCCCTTTCTGGCGATGGAACCGGATGCTCCGCTGCTGCGCGAGGATATCAAGGACAAGCTCGACGGCGTCCACGGCAAGCGCAAACACTACAACCATATTTTCAATTGGCAGATTGGCGACAAGCCTGCGACCGACGCGGTCTTCGAGACCGCTGACGTCACGACCAAGGACCTATTCGTCTATCATCGCACCCATCCCTCGCCCCTCGAAACCTGTCAATGCGTCGCCTCGATGGACAAGATCAAGGGCGAGTTGACGGTCTGGGGCACGTTCCAGGCCCCGCATGTGGTGCGCACGGTTGTATCGATTCTGTCGGGGATCGCCGAGCATAAAATTCACGTTATCGCTCCGGACATCGGCGGCGGCTTCGGCAATAAAGTTGGCGTTTATCCAGGCTATGTCTGCGCCATCGTGGCTTCGATCGTACTCGGCGTGCCGATCAAATGGGTCGAAGATCGGATGGAGAATCTTTCGACCACCTCATTCGCCCGCGACTATCACATGACCACCGAACTCGCGGCGACAAAAGAAGGCAAGCTGCTGGCCATGCGCATTCACGTCTTGGCTGATCATGGCGCCTTCGACGCATGCGCGGATCCAACCAAATGGCCGGCCGGATTCATGAACATCTGCACCGGCTCCTATGACATTCCGGTGGCCCACCTCGACGTCGACGGCGTCTACACCAACAAGGCCTCCGGCGGCGTCGCCTACCGCTGCTCGTTCCGGGTGACGGAAGCCGTCTATGCCATAGAACGCGCCATCGAAGTTCTGGCCCACAAGCTCGGTATGGATTCCGCCACGTTGCGGATGAAGAATTTCATCATGCCCGAGCAGTTCCCTTATCATTCCGCACTGGGTTGGGAGTACGATAGCGGCAACTATCCTGTGGCCATGCAGAAGGCGATGGACGCCGTGGGCTACCCTGCCCTGCGCGCTGAGCAGAAGGCCAAACGAGAGGCATTCCGCCGGGGTGAGACCCGCGAATTGATGGGAATCGGCGTTTCCTTCTTCACCGAAATCGTCGGTGCCGGTCCCTCCCGCAATTGCGATATTCTCGGCGTAGGAATGTTCGATTCGGCTGAAATACGCATTCATCCCACGGGTTCCATCGTCGCCCGCATGGGGACGAAGAGCCAAGGACAGGGCCATGAGACGACCTATGGTCAAATCATCGCCACCGAACTTGGCATCCCGGCCGAAGACATCACAGTTGAGGAAGGAAACACCGATACCGCCCCTTATGGTCTTGGCACCTATGGATCGCGTTCGACTCCTGTCGCCGGGGCCGCAACGGCCATGGCCGCGCGCAAGATCAGGGCAAAGGCTCAGATGATCGCGGCGCACCTTCTCGAAGTCTCCGAGTATGATGTTGAATGGGACATTGACCGGTTCCGGGTGAAGGGTTTGCCGGAAAAGTTCAAAACCATGAAGGAGATTGCCTGGGCGGCCTATAACAACCTGCCCCCTGGCCTGGAACCAGGTCTGGAAGCGGTCGATTATTACGATCCGCCGAACATGACCTATCCTTTCGGCGCCTATTTCTGCGTGATGGATATCGATGTGGATACCGGCGTTGCTAAAACGCGGCGCTTCTATGCGCTCGACGATTGCGGCACACGCATCAACCCGATGATCATAGAAGGGCAGGTTCATGGCGGCCTCACCGAAGCCTTCGCCGTCGCGATGGGCCAGGAGATCCGTTATGACGAACAGGGAAACGTCCTCGGTGCGTCCTTTATGGATTTCTTTCTCCCGACCGCGGTTGAAACTCCGAAGTGGGAAACAGATTTCACCGTAACACCGTCACCGCACCATCCGATCGGCGCGAAAGGTGTCGGTGAAAGCCCGCATGTGGGCGGCGTTCCCTGTTTCTCCAATGCGGTCAACGACGCTTTCGCGTTCCTTGAAGCTGGACATATTCAAATGCCTCACGACGCATGGCGGCTCTGGACCGTGGCCGAACGGCTAGGGCTCCATGCATGATGTCCTATCGGGGGCTCGGTCCGGCAGGCGCTGATGCCAAGCATGTTCGAACGGGATCGGAAATCCGTCGGTGAATGGACATGACTGACGCCACACCCCGCGACTGGATCGCAAAGCGGCTTGCCGAGAGCGGCTACATCGCCGATCGCGATCTGACGACCGCGCTTTGGCTCATGGATATGCTGCATCGCCCGCTTTTGTTGGAGGGCGAGGCAGGCGTCGGCAAGACCGAAGTTGCGCGGGCGCTGGCCAGCGTGCACGAGACCAAGCTGATCCGCCTCCAATGCTATGAGGGCCTTGATCAGAATGCCGCGCTTTTCGAATGGAACTATCAGCGCCAGCTGCTTGCCATCAAGGCACGCGAAGGAGACGATCCCGACAACATCGAAGAGCACATTTTTTCCGAACGCTATTTGCTGGAACGCCCGCTCCTGGCGGCGATCCGGCAGCCACGGCCCCCGGTGTTGCTGATCGATGAAATCGATCGTGCGGACGAAGAATTTGAAGCGTTTCTTTTTGAGTTACTGTCGGACTTCCAAATTTCCATCCCTGAACTTGGAACGATGACCGCCGTTTCCGTGCCGCGTGTAGTGTTGACCTCGAACGGCACCCGTGAGTTATCGGATGCTTTGCGCCGCCGCTGTCTCTATCATTACGTCGATTTTCCCGACGTGGAGAGGGAAGCGCGTATCCTTTTGGCCCGGCTCCCGAATATTGACGCGGCGCTGGCATTACAGATCGCGACGATGGTCGAGTTGGTCCGCAAGGAGGATTTGCGCAAAACCCCCGGCGTCGCCGAAACGCTCGATTGGGCTGCCGCGCTTGTCGGCTTGGGCGTGCGCCGGCTGCAGGAGGACCCGGAAGTAATTTTCGAGACCCTCATGTGTTTGATCAAAACGGCCGAGGATAAAGCCCGGATGACGCGCGAGGTCAGCGACCGGCTTTTAGGCAAGGTGGCTTAAGCCATGGCTGCATTGGTGTCGCGGACGTCTGACGAAAGAGAGGCCGGCGAAGCCATGCGCAGGCGGCTCGTCGCATTCGTCCAGGTTCTGCGCAACAATGGATTTGCAACCGGGTTCGCCGAGACACGGGACGCGCTTGCACTGCTTGCCGATCCGATCGCCCAGCGCAGTGCGCGGCTACGCCCCGCGTTCCGGGCCCTGTTCTGCGGTCGACGATCCGATTGGGAAAAATTCGATGAAATCTTTGCTGCCTTTTGGCTTGCCCGGGGTATCAAGTCGGCGTTGCGGACCAGTGGCGCATCGCCGCATCAACCGGCCGCGCGGGGCCAAACCCTCGCACCCGGCGATTCCCTTTCTGCCGGCGAAGCCGATCGCGTGGAGCGCGTGCGGAGCGGAGCAGCGGCCGACATCGCCGAAGGGCAAGGCCGGCGCGAAGGCGCATCCAGCGCCGAGAGCCTTGCCAAGACCGACTTTCGTCACATGACCGATCCGGCCGAAGTCGAGGAGGCCTATGCCTTGGCAGGCAGGTTGGCGCACTCGATGCGCATCCGCTTGACCCGGCGGCACCGCGCCCATCGCACACATGGGCGCCTCGATTTTCGCCGGACCATCCACCACAGCATTCCACACGGCGGGACCCCGATTGAACTCTACCACCGTCGCCGGAAACACAAGCCGCTGAGGCTGGTGATTTTGCTCGACGCCTCAGGCTCCATGAGCCTCTACGCGCCGGTATTTTTGCGCTTCATGCACGGGGTTCTGGACACGTTTTTGGAAGCCGAGGCCTTTGTTTTTCATACGCGGCTCACGCATATTTCGCCGGCATTGCGCGAGAAAAACGCGGCGCACGCAGTGGAGCGTCTCTCGCTCATCGCGACTGGCATGGGCGGCGGGACGCGAATTGGGGACAGTCTTGCCACATTCAATCGCTGGCACGCGCGCCGGATGATTCATTCGCGCACTGCAGTTCTTATCGTCTCCGATGGCTACGACACCGGCGAACCGGCGCGGCTCGGCGCAGAAATGCGTCTCCTGCGCCGCCGCTGCCGTCGCATCGCCTGGCTGAACCCTATGCTCGGCTGGCACGATTATGCGCCGGAGGCGCGCGGCATGAAGGCGGCCTTGCCCTATATCGATCTGTTCGCGCCCGCGCACAACCTCGAAAGTCTTATCGCGCTCGAACCCTATCTTGCGAGGCTCTGACCATGGCAACGATGGACGTTCTGGAGCTTATCAAGGAAATGAAGGCGAAGGGCGAGCCTTTCGCGCTGGCCACCGTGGTGAGAACGATCTCTGTGACCGCGGCAAAAGCCGGCGCCAAGGCGATCATCCGTCCCGATGGCACGATCTGTGCCGGCTGGATTGGCGGGGGATGCGCAAGGGGCGCGGTCCTGCGCGCCGCCCACGACGCGATCGAGGATGGCGAGCCACGCCTCGTCAGCGTACAGCCGAAGGATCTGCTGGATCAGCTTGGGATCAAGGCGGGTGAGGCCCGCGAGGGAATAGAATTCGCCAAAAACATGTGTCCGAGCCGCGGCACAATGGACATTTTCATCGAGCCGGTTTTGCCGAGGCCGCAATTTGTCATCTGCGGCAGCTCGCCCGTCGGCGTCGCCCTGGCCGATCTCGCCCGGCAGTTCGGCTTTTACGTGATCGTCTGCACGGCAGCGAGCGATCAGTCCGCTTTTGGCGAAGTCGACCTTCTCGTCGAAGGGTTCAACCCGCCGGACAGGTATGGCGGCAACGGATTCATTGTCGTGGCAACGCAGGGCAAAGGGGACAGCGCAGCGTTGAAGGCGGCGCTCGCGGTGCCTTCCGCCTACATCGCTTTCGTCGGCTCGCGCAAAAAGGCAGAGGCCTTGCGCAAGGACTTGGCGGTCGAAGGCGTCGATCCAGCAACACTCCGTAGATTCAAGGCTCCCGCCGGACTCGATATCGGCGCCATCACGCCGGATGAGATTGCACTTTCGATTTTAGCAGAAGTCATCGCGGCAAGGCGGCAGGGACATCGATCTGAACCGCGACAGATCGTCGTCCAGAAATAGGAGCAGCCTCATGGATATGACAGGAACTCAGAAGATCGCCGCCTCGCGCGAAAAGGTCTATGCCGCGCTGAACGACATCGATGTGCTGAAGCAATGCATCCCGGGGTGCGAGACGATCGAAAAGCTTTCCGATACGCAGATGCGCGCGACGGTCACGTTGAAGATCGGACCGGTGAAGGCTTCCTTCAAAGGCATGATCACCCTTTCCGACATAGATGCCCCGAACGGCTACACAATTACCGGTGAAGGCTCCGGCGGCGGCGCCGGCTTCGCCAAGGGGGGCGCCCACGTCAGCCTTATTCCCGATGGCGATGCTACGCTTTTGCAGTACACCGCGAAGGCCGACGTCGGCGGCAAGCTGGCCCAGCTGGGCGGACGCTTGATCGACGGCACCGCACATAAGCTCGCGGGAGATTTTTTCGTGAAATTTGGCTCTGTCGTCGGCGAACCTCAGGCCGTCACTGAAATGTCCCCAACCGAAGGCGCGGCGACAACAGCGGGCGGCCTCAGCAAACTCTTTGCCGCCCTCAATGCACTCTTTAAGAGCTGGTTCGGCAAAATCTTCGGATCGAGCGTGGCATCCTTGCTCGCGATCTGCCTCTCTGGGCAGGTGAGCTGCCTCGGCGGTCTCCCGCACACGGCGAGCGCAATGGTGCGACCTTTTACGTGCGTGCAGTTCTTTTCGGCCGAGCACCCTATTTCCAAGCGTGAGGCTTCATGCGAGAGCGTACTCATCCGCCTTTGATCGGATCCGAAATCGGAGATCACGCCATGCTGGAAACCGAAGGCGATATTCTCCGCAAAGCGCAAGAATGGATGGAGGCCGGCCGAGCTGTCGCGCTGGCGACCGTGGTCGAAACCTGGGGGTCGGCGCCGCGCCCTGTCGGCAGCCATCTGGTCATCGACTCACAAGAGAATTTTCTTGGGTCGGTCTCTGGCGGCTGCGTTGAAGGCGATGTCATCACCGAGGCGCTGGACGTGATCGCGCGGGGCGGACTCCGCATGCTCGAATTCGGTGTCGCGGATGAGACGGCCTGGCGGGTGGGGCTTTCCTGCGGCGGCCGGATCAAGGTCCTTGTTCAAAGCATAGACGCGAGCCGCGCCGATCTCCTTGCAGCTTTCAACGCCGAGCGGGCCCTGCGGCGCGCGTGCGTGCTCGTCACCGATATTGCTTCGGGCGACCAGCACCTCATCCGCGGGGCGGATGCCGTCTCCGATCCCCTGGCCGCCATTCTGGAAGAACGGCTGCGGCTCGGCAAGAGTGGGATGGTGCAACGGGAGGGCAGAGAGCTGTTCGTGAGCGTCGAAGTGCCCCCGGTGCGATTGATCGTGATCGGAGCCGTCCATGTTTCGCAAATGCTTGCACCGATTGCCCGCCTCGCCGGTTTCGACATGATCATCGTCGATCCGCGCAATACCTTTGCAACTCCGGAACGCTTCCCTTCGGTGCAGCTCATCGCCGAATGGCCTGACGTCGCGCTCCCGCCCCTGCATCTTGATCGCTATACCGCTGTCGTGCTGCTCACTCACGACCCGCGTATCGACGATCAGGGCTTGGCCGAAGCGTTGCGCGCGGATTGCTTCTATATCGGCGCGCTCGGGTCGCGTAAGACACATGCCAAGCGGCTGGAGCGCATGCGCGGCAAAGGCTTCAGCGACGCGGCACTCGAGCGCATCCATGCTCCGATCGGGCTCGACATCGGCGCGGTCAGCCCGGCCGAAATCGCCGTCTCCATCCTGGGTGAAATCATTGCCGAATTGCGCCGCAAGCGCTTGCGCACCGAAACGGAGAGGGCCGCGTGAAATTTGGATCGCTCCCGGTTGCCGAAAGCAATGGCGTTCTGCTCGCTCATGCCATCAGAAGGCCTGGCTTGACCTTAAAGAAGGGCGAATGGATTGGCGCGGGGCAGATCGCGGCCCTACAGGCGGCCGGCATTTCCGAAATCATCGTCGCGTGCGCGGAGCCTGGCGAGGTGGGGGAGAACGAGGCCGCTGGTCGCCTTGCCGAAAGCCTTGCAGGCGCCCATGTGCATCGAGACAGGGCCTACACCGGCCGTTGCAACCTCATGGCCGGATGCAACGGCGTCCTCCTTGCCGATGCTCCCGTCATCGACCGTGTCAATCTGGTCGATGAATCCATCACGCTTGCGACTCTGTTGCCGTTTCGCCGCGTCGTCGAAGGCGAGATGATTGCCACGGCCAAAATTATTCCATTCGCAGTGGCTCGTGACACGCTCGACCGCGCCGTGGCAATTGCCAGCGAAGCCCCTCTATGCGTTGCACCCTTTCGCCCCTTCCGCGTCGGGGTTGTCTCGACGCTTCTGCCAGGGTTGAAGCCATCGACCGTCACCAAGACGCTGCATGTGTTCGACGAAAGGCTCGCCCGCGCCGGGAGCCGGATTGCGGTTGAGGAGCGTGTGCCGCACGAGACCGCCCCGCTCGTTGCGGCACTCCACCGAATCGAAAGCGAAAGCGACCTGATCGTCGTTTTTGGTGCTTCTGCGATCACCGACCGGCGCGATATAGTGCCATCGGCCATCGAAAAAGCAGGCGGCAGGATCGAGCATTTCGGCATGCCAGTCGATCCTGGAAATCTCCTGCTGCTGGGCTCGCTCCCCGGCGCTGCTGCCGAAAAACCTGTCATCGGCGCACCGGGCTGCGCCCGCTCTCCCAAGGAGAATGGCTTCGATTTCGTTTTGAACCGGATTTTGGCAGGCATCCCGGTCCGCAGCGCCGATATTCGCCGCATGGGCGTCGGCGGCCTCCTCTTGGAGATCGTTACGCGCCCGGAGCCGAGCGCGATATCCGATGGCTGAGGTTGCGGCGATCATCCTGGCCGCCGGCCAGTCGTCACGATTTGAGGCTGGCCCGGACGGGACAAAGCTCATCGCGCTTTTGCATGGGAAGCCGCTGGTCCGACATGTGGCGGAGATGGCGATGGCGTCCCGCGCGCGTCCCATCTTCGTTGTCACTGGCCATGCCGCCGAGAAAGTTGAAGCGGCGCTGGCACCGCTTGGCCTCACCTTCGTCTTCAATCCGGCTTACGCGACCGGCCTTGCAAGTTCCTTGCAAGCAGGGATCGCCGCTTTGCCTGAAACTGCGGCCGGAGCGGTCATCCTGCTCGCCGATATGCCAAGCATTTCGGCGGGGCTCATCGATCGTTTGATCCAAGCTTTCGGGGAATCGGCGCAGCCGCCGTCCGCGGTTGTCCCCGTGCGCGGAAAGCTGCGCGGCAATCCGGCGCTGATCGGCAGAAAATTGTTCGACGCCCTAAAGTGCCTCGATGGCGATCGAGGCGCCCGAGCGGTGATCGATGCTGCGGGCAAAGATGTGGTGGAATGCTTGGTGGATGATCCAGCGATCGAAGTCGATATAGATACTCCGGAGGCGCTACGCCGGTTGAGCATGGTTCGGCAGCCTGGGCGATAGGCTCCAGGAAATGCCTGCGGCGTGGATAGAATTCGGATTTGAATGCACCGCTCACGGTTAATCTTCGACAGCTTCGGGCTGGCCTCAGCGTCATTGCGCCATAGATGTTTCATGTCCGCAACCTATTGTGGCTGTGGCAATGCAATGAGTCGGATGCGCGCGCGGCGACCAAATCACGGAGACGATTATGACCGTTAGAAAGCTCGAAAAAGCAGAATGGCATCCATTTCTCGATCGCCTTTCCAAAATGCTCGACGGCTGCCAGGCGGAAATCGAAGTAGCGTCGCTTCGTCTCGGTGACCAAACACAAGCCACATGGTTGCCCCTGATTGGCCTAGTGTATGACCAGAAGGACGATTTAGTCGAAGTCGCGCTCCAGGGACTCGACCATATGATTCCCAAGCCTCGCGAGATCTATGTCGAGGATGGAACCGGCCTCCTGGCCAGCGTCGAAATCGTCGATGCGGACGGGGTGCATCAGATTGTGCAACTCAAAGAACCTTTGATGTTAGCGCCCCCGCATGCGTGAGTACGCAGACCAATCGCCTCCGCAGGAAAGCCCAACTGTTTTATCGGCTCCATGCCGGGCAGATTGGCTTGTCCCTTGCGGCCGCAATGAGGTAAATGTCGGTCTTCCGCGCGAAACCAGCGACCAGCGGGATACCGGCAATGACGATGAAATTTGAACTTTTGCTTGTCGAAGAGCAGGTGGAGCACATCTATCCGGAGACTGTGGCCCACCGCTACAGCGTGACCCCGGCTCCCGTGGCTGACGTGGATAAAAATGAAACGTTCCTGAAGGAAATCAAGAAAGAAGCGGAACTCAATAATTTATCAATCAAGAACAATGCCCAACGAGGCGAGTCCGAAACGTCAAAACAAGCCAATGAGGATTTTCAGAAAAGAATGCACAACCCCCCTGGATATTCGGGTCCGCATTATTTCGGAGGCATGCCGGGACACGACTATATCAGCATGCAGACGATCACTTACGCCGCAGGGTCAATTGCGCGTTCGCGGTTTTCGCGCGAAATATCATCGGCACCGCCAAAGATTGGCGCGATCTCCGCGCGAAACGGAAAATAAAAGCCAGGTTAGGCGATAAAGTAATCGAGGTTCAAGACGGAGACGATTTGCTGGCTTTGTTGAACGAACAAGCCACCGAAGCTGCTCTCCAGCCGCCTCAGCTACCGCGCGCGACGGAATGAGATCTGCTGAATCAGGATCACGCCGCCGAGGTGCGGCCAATGTTCCCGAATGTCCGGCCAAGGTCAACCTGATGTCCTAGCCTGTTGGAAGACGCGGCAAAGTGTGCCCCTCTTGACCAGCGCGGGTTGGCAGTCGCGGCCCGGCAGTTTACGGTATCGAACTAACCGGCGTTCGCCGCGCCTTTACAGCGACTTTCGGGACTCACATGGCGACTCTGCTCGCAAAGAACGCCGACGTGCTCGTGACGATGGATGGACAGCGGCGTGAACTGAGGGAGGCCGGGCTCTTTGCACGGGACGGGGTGATCGAGCAGGTTGGCTCGAGCGCCGAATTGCCGGAGACGGCCGATGTCGTTCTCGACCTTCGCGGCCATATCCTGCTTCCCGGCCTGATCAACTGTCACCATCACCTCGACCAGATTCTCACGCGCAATCTGCCTGCGGGGCAGAACACCAACCTCTTTCCCTGGCTCAAGGCGCATTATCGGATCTGGGGAAGCCGGACGCCGGAAGATACGCGCACCGCGGTGCTGGTCGGCTGTGGAGAGCTGGCCCTGTCAGGCTGCACGACGGTTTTCGACCACGCCTATGTTTTTCAGAACGGCTGCAGGGTCGACGATCAGATCGCGGCGGCCGCTGAGCTTGGCATCCGGTTCGTCGTCTCGCGGGGAAGCATGTCGCTCGGCCAATCGAAAGGCGGCTTGCCGCCGGACGATTGTGTGGAATCCGAAGACGCGATCCTCAAGGACTGCATCCGGGTTATCGAGCGCTATCACGACCCTTCGCCTGGCTCGATGCTGCAACTCGTTCTTGCGCCCTGCTCGCCCTTTTCCGTCACCGCCGAGCTGATGCGCAAGTCGGCCAAAATGGCGCGCCACTATGGCGTGCATCTCCACACCCATCTCTGCGAGACTTTGGACGAGGAGCGCTACACCCTCGAGCATAAGGGACTGCGGCCGGTCGCCTATATGGAATCCCTCGATTGGGTAGGAAACGATGTCTGGTACGCACACGCGGTCCATGTCAACGATGACGAGATCCGCCTGTTTGCGGCCAAGGGCGCCGGGGTCTGTCACTGCCCGTCGTCGAATATGCGGCTCGCTTCGGGCATTGCGCCGGTGAAGAAATATCGCGATGCAGGCGTCAAAACGGGGCTCGGGGTCGACGGCGCGGCAAGCAATGACGGCTCAAACCTCCTGATCGAGGTGCGCGAGACCATGCTGCTCGCGCGGCTAAAGATTGGCCTGCTGCCTCCCGAGGGACCGCAAACTGTGCTTTCCACCTCCGATCCGCTCCGTGCCAACGAGTGGATGACGGCGCGCGATGCCCTCGAGATCGCCACGATCGGAGGAGCTTCCGTGCTCGGGCGAAACGACATCGGTTCGCTTGAGCCAGGAAAATATGCCGATTTCTTCACGCTCGACCTCAACGCAATCGCCTACGCCGGTGGTCTCAGCGATCCTGTCGCGGCCGTGGTCTTTTGCGCGCCGACCCGGGCCTGCCATACGGTGGTTGGCGGACGCTTGATCGTCGACAAGGGCGAGATCGTCACGCTCGACATGGATCCTGTCATCCGGGAGCACAATCGCACCGCCGCCCGCCTGGCCGCACTCCATGTTTAGGCCTCGGCCGGCAGCCCTGCCGTTCAAACCACCTCTCAGCTTCGCCAAGCTTCCAGCCTAACATCCAAGAGCGGGCTGGCCAGCGGGCCACAAACACCGCAAAGAACCCCAAATGTCCGATCGTCCCGAAAATCAAGACAACGGCCGAATGACCCAGCCAAACGTGCAATCGCCCGCGGCGCACGGCAAAGGTCACTCGCGACGGCGTTTTCTTATGACCTGTGCAGGCGGCGGGGCCGTTCTGGCCGTCCCTGATTTATTGAACCAGACCTTCGAGACCGCCCATGCCGAGGTGCCCGATCATCGCATGGACATGAATATGTCCGAGCATGAGGCCGCGGATGCAATCGGGGTGCGACCGGCGCCGTTTACCGAGGGCTTGCCGCTGGTGGAGCCGGAACTACGCCGCTCGGTCGGCGGAGAACTTAAGACGACACTGCGTGTCAACTACGCCTACAAGGACTGCGGCGGCTACCGGCTCTATCTGAGGACCTATGAAGGCACCATCCCCGGGCCGACGCTGCGCGTGCGCCGTGGAGATGTCCTGCGCATTCGGCTCATCAACGATCTTCCGCCGAATCGCGATCCGATGCCGGCGAATATCGACCAGCCGCATCATCTCAACACCACGAACTTTCATCTGCACGGCGCACATGTCAGCCCGAGCGGCATCGCCGACAATGTGATGCGGTCCATGGAGCCCGGACAGAGCTACGAGATCGAGATCGCGCTGCCCGCCGATCACACGGCGGGCACATATTGGTATCACCCACACCATCATGGCGGCGCCGATGTTCAAATGGCGAGCGGCATGGCCGGCGCCGTCATCGTCGAAGGGGACTTCGATGACGTTCCGGAAATCGCGGCCGCTCGGGAACGGCTTTTGGTCTTGGGCGAAGTCGTGTTCGATGCATTTGGGATGGTCGAGAATTTCGAGACGCTGTTTCCCGAGACGGCGACTCGTTTCCTCACCGTCAACGGCCAGCGAGCGCCGACGATTGCCATGCAGCCGGGCGAGGTACAGCGCTGGCGCCTGCTGCACGCCGGTTATCAGGACGATCTTTTTCTGGCCCTTCAGGGCCATAGGCTGCACCCCATCGCGCGCGATGGAATAGCGCTCTCCCGAATCGACCAGCCCGAAGATCCGCACCGCGGACCATGCGAACGACGATCCGACGGCCATCCTGATTGCCCCCGGCCAACGGATCGATCTTTTGGTGAAGGCTGGCGTGCCCGGCACCTATGAGCTGCGGGCGCTGCCTTACGACCAGGGCTATCCGTCCCCCGCCGGGCTGATTGCGCGCGTCGTGGTGGCGGGGACGCCGCTTTCCATGAAGCTGCCGAGGAAGCTCCCGCCCTCGCCGCTCGCGACCATCCGCGACGAGGAGATTACCGGCCGTCGGCAGCTCACCTTCTCATCGAAGGCGCCGGAGGTTGAGGCAACCGAGCATTGGCAGGAGTTCAAGTTCTGGATCGACGGGCGCAGCTTCGACATGAACCGCGTCGATCAGCGGGTTCGCCTCGGGGCCGTGGAGGAATGGAAGATCGTCAATCTGCATAAACACGATCACATCTTCCACATCCACACCAATCCGTTTCAACTCATCAAGGTAAATGACGAGCCGCTGGCAGAGCCGGTGTGGCTCGACACAGTGGTGCTCCCGCGAAACGGTAGCCTGACCTTCCGTTCCCGTTTTCTCGATTTTACCGGTCGTTTCATGCTCCATTGCCACATGATGAATCATGAGGAGCTCGGCATGATGCAGGTGGTGGAAGTGTACAGCTAATCCTGATGCCGGAGCCGACCGGATGTCTTCGGATGGCCTAACGCTCCACTTTCGGGGAAGAAAATGACTGAGAACTTCGCCAAAGGCGAGCACCTGCCGCAGCGCGGGATACGGCGCTAATGCGCCAGGCGCTCCAACAGATCGCGCACATGGACCTGGTCGGATTTGTAATTGCCGGTGAGGGTATACATCACGAGATTGACGCCGCCGCGCAGCGCGAGCTCGTGCTGGCGCTCGCCGCCCGGCACCAGCGAATAGAGGCTGTCGCCGTCAGGGTCGCTCGCCCAGCCCGCCGCGAGATCATTCGATGTGATGATGATCGGCGAGACGCTGTCGCCGGCGCGGGCCGGGCGCAGGCCGCCATCGGCGGGCGGCGGCGGCAGAGCCTCGATCCAGGTCGCGCCGGTCGTATAGCGGCCAACAAAACCATCGAGAAGATAGAAGGTTTTCGTCACCACATGATCGGCCGGGAACGGGTTCGAGTTCCGGCACATCGACGCCATCGAGCAAGGTGCGCAGCCATTTGGCCTCCGGCGTCGGCGGGCCGCCAGGGCGCGCGGTCAGCGCGTCGCGCGTATCGAAAATGATCGTGCCGCCTTGTTTCATGAAGAGCGGCGGCCTTGGCGACCGCTTCGTGCGGCGGCTGCGGTTTTGCCGCAACGATCGGCCAATAGAGAAGCGGATAGAAACTTAATTCGTCGCGGGCGGGATCAATCGCGGCCGGATCGCCGGGCGAAAGCGACGTGCGCCGCGCGAGCACCCGCGAAAGGCTGATCAAGCCCTGCCGGCTCACCTCGTCGACCCTCGCGTCGCCGCTCGCCACATAGGCGAGCCGCGTCTTGAGCGCGGAGGCAAGATCGGCCGGAGGGGCGCTTGCGGCGGCGGGCTCGGCCGCGAGCGGCGTCGGCGTGGCGAGCAGCAGGGAACCAAAGGCACAGAGAACAAGGCAAGACAAGCAGCGCCCCGCGCGGGCCTGCGCAACCCTCCCGAGAGCCAAAGCGAGGCCAAACAATCGGCGGCGAACAAGAGAAACGCGGCGGCGATCGAGCCAGGGCTTGAGATCGATCGGGCCGGCTTGCGCTCAAAGCTTCATTGACGAAGCCAAGCCCGAATAATCCGCCGGCTTTGATGGTTTCCTGCGGTCCCAAGCTATTGACCGCGACAAGCGCATCGGGCGGACCATAAAACCCCGGCGGATGTTCGGGCACGGCCGCGCCTTCGAACCCGGCGGGAATGGCGGTCGCGTCGGGCGGCGGCGCACCGAGAACGCCAAAACCGTCGAGTGTCCGGTAGGGCGCGATGGACGGTTGCTTGCGCTTTCGCTTCGGCGCCGGCTAGTCGTGTCTGTATCCTTCGCGGTCTCTCCCGACATGGCAATGATCTTGCGCAGCATATCGACGAACAATCCCGATAGCGGCAGGTTCGACCAGGTCGTGTCCGCCGTGACATGGAACAAAATAATCATTCCCTTGCCGTGGCGCGTCGCGGTCACGAGCGGCGTTCCATCCGAAAGCCGCGCCCAGGTCTTGGCCGAAAGGCCCGGATCCGGCTCGGCCAGAACCTGGCGCGAAACGGTCACCTCATCGGGAACCGGCAAGCCGAAGAACGGGCTCTCCCGGTCGAAAGGCGCAAGCCTTTTCGGCGTATCCCAAGACATCGCGCCGCCGAGCACCCGGCCGCCCCGGCGCAGCCGGACGGGAACAAGATCATCGGAGGCCCCGGCGAGATGGGTTCCGGCAAAACGCACGAGAATGCCCCCGTCCTCGACAAATTGCGCGAGATCGTCATGCGCCTCGCCCGGCACCATGCCGACATCGGCGAGGATCATGATCGCCGACATGATCGTCGAGCAGAGATCGCACCGGATCGGTCGGCGGACGCGGCTTGCCTGGCGGATATCCGCAAAGGGCGCAAGAGCCTTGCGAGATAATAGGCCGGCGCGAGCAACGGTTGCGCGACATCCGCCGTTTCGCCGCTGACAAGGCCGGCGCGGCGGCGGCGCGAGCGCTCGTCGAGAAGGAAAACCGCCGCCGCCGAACGTTCCCCGAGCGATTTCGAGACGGGCGATCTCGTTGCGCAATTCGACCGGCATTTCGAATTTGGCTTGCGTCTCGTTTGCGCCGCCGAAATCGAAAGACGCTTCGCCGAGCGCGAGCCCCTTGTGGTCGAGCGCCCGGACAACGCCCTCGCTCGGCACTCCGCGCCAAGGCGCCGCGCGGAGCACGCGCAGCATCGAGGCTGGCCGGTCTCGTTTTGGGCGCCCGCAAGCGCGCGCACGTTGTCTCGCGATCCGTCACCAGCACAGCTCGCCGGAGAGAGCCGCAAGCTTTTCCGCGAATTCCCGTGCATGGCCGCGATCGAGCCCGTCGGCGATCCAAACGATGGCAGGCTTCTGATGGGTGCCGGCATATGTTTCGATCGCGGCCAGAACCGGCAGCCGGTCGGGAACATAGGGCACGGGCTTGAGCGCCCGCAGGCGATCTTGCGCCTTGGCCGGCATCTAGGGGCGTGATGTCGCGGCCGCCTTCCGAAGTCGCAACGATGGCGGCGAGCTGCGAATTTTGCCCGGCCGCCTCGATTCGCCGTGTCGCGGCGGCAATTCTGCGCTCCCAGCTCGGGCGCCGCCGGCCAGCCATTATCCAAAACAATGAGCAAGGGCCCGTCGCGCTTCGGCTCCCGGACAGCGGGTTCAGCACGGGGCCCGCCATCGCGAAAATGAGGCAGGCCGCGATGGTGAGGCGCAAAAGCAGCAGCCACCAAGGCGTGCGCGCCGCCGTCTCGTCCCTTGGGCTGAAGATTCAAGATGAGCCGCAGCGGCGGAAACGGGCACGAGGCCGGGCGCGGCGGCGTGATGCGCAGCAGAAAATACAAAAGCGGCAGAGCCGCGAGCGTGGCGAGGACGAAAGGAAAGGTGAAAGCGAGCGGAATGCCGAACATCACCGACGCGCTCCTTCGCTCGAGCGTGAGAGTTGAAGCCGGATCGGCATCGAGCTGCACCCGCAAGGCGAGAAGCGCCTCGGTGGCCGGCCGGTCCGTCCGGTGGACCATCAACGTCCAACCGCGCGCCGCGCGCCGCGGCGGCAATGGCGTCGCGGTGTGAGGCCGAGACGGCGAATATAGTCTGGCCGGAATGTTTCCGCCTGGCCGACCCGCAGTCTCGCCGGCGAATCGACATCGACGAATTCAGTATTGCCGGTGAAGGGAAAGCTATCCTCGACCGGGATCGGCGATCATGACGAGATGTCCCCGCGCGCCGCGCGCGCTGATGGCTCTCGATCGTGGCCGAAATCGCAGTCGGATCGGAGAGAAAATCGCCGATCAGAATGGCCTTGGCGCCGCGCGGCAGATTCATGTGCGCGCGGCAAGTTCCTCCGGCATGTAACCGGGCGCGGCTTCATGTGCCAGCAAAACTTCGGCGAAACGTTCGACGATATGCCGGACCGCGAAGGCGGGGCGTGAGGCCAAGCAGCGCCACGCGCTCGCCGCCGCGCACGAGAAGATCGGCGGCGGCGAGGCCGAGCACAAGCGCCCGATCGATTTTTGGCTGCAATGCGAGCTCGGAGGCAAACCACATGGACGGCGGAACGGTCGATCCAGATGTAAACCGTATGCGCCGCCTCCCATTCCCGCTCGCGCACATAGAGGCGCTCGTCCTTGGCGGAACGGCGCCAATCGATGCGGCTCGCCGCTTCGCCCGCGACAAAAGGGCGAAATTGCCAGAAGGTCTCGCCGGTGCCCGCGCGCCTGTCGTCCGTGGACGCCATGCATGACGCTCGCGGCGGCCTCTTTCGCGCCGCGCGCAAAGGCCCGGAAACCGCTGCGCCAATTCCAGCGCACGGTTTTGGTGGCGCCGCGCGGCGCGGCTTTCATCTTTTTCAAGAAGCCGGACCGTGAGGCATCGGTCAGCCGGCCCGTCCGGCGAGCTGGGCAATCAGCTCGCTCACGCTCAGGCCCTCGGCGCGCGCGGCGAAGGTGAGCGCCATGCGATGCTTGAGCACCGGGACGGCGAGCGCCGCGACATCGTCGAGGGACGGCGAAAGCCGCCCGCCGAGGAGCGCGCGGGCGCGGGTCGCGAGCATCAAGGCCTGCGCCGCGCGGGGGCCAGGACCCCAGGCGATATGGCTGCGTGATCTTGAGCGTCTCCATCGCCGGGACGCGCCTGGCGGACCAGATCGAGAATGGCTTCGATCACGCTTTCGCCGACCGGAAGCCGGCGCACGAGCCGCTGCGCCGCCATGAGATCCTCCGCGCTCATCGCCGGTTTCGCGACGGCGTTCGTGTCGCCCGTTGTTTCGATGAGGATCCGGCGTTCGGCGGCACGATCGGGATAAGCGACATCGATCTGCATGAGAAAGCGATCGAGTTGCGCCTCGGGCAGGGGATAGGTGCCCTCTTGCTCCAGCGGATTTTGCGTGGCGAGCACATGAAAGGGACGCGGCAGATCATGCCGTTCGCCAGCGACGGAGACATGATATTCCTGCATCGCCTGGAGCAGAGCCGATTGGGTCCGGGGACTGGCCCGGTTGATCTCATCGGCCATGAGCAATTGGGCAAAGACGGGTCCTCGCACGAAGCGGAAGCTGCGGCGCCGGTCGGCGGCTTCCTCAAGGACTTCGGAGCCGAGAATATCGGCGGGCATCAAATCCGGCGTGAACTGCACGCGCCGCGTATCCAGGCCGAGAACGGTACCAAGCGTTTCGACGAGCTTGGTCTTGGCGAGACCCGGCACGCCGACGAGCAGGCCATGGCCGCCCGACAAGGAGGGTGACCAACGCCTGTTCGACAACCTCCGTCTGGCCGAAGATGACGGTCTCGATCGAATCGCGCGCCGCGGCAATCCGCTCCAGCGTGGTCTCGGCGGTGCGTGCCATGGCGGCTTCGAGCGAAGCCGTAACTACTTCCGGCATGGGTGTTTTGGCCTTTTGGCTTGGAGCATCAATGTACCGGTCTCAACGCCGCCCTGCGCGCCGCATGGCTTCCGTCAGATCTTTCTAATTAGATCGTCGTTTATAACCGGCGAGATGGACGGATCAAAACCGCCTTGTCGATCTGGATAGCAGCTTTTGCGACCTTGCGATCGATTTTTCAATTATCACACGGCAATGAGGGCGGAGAATATGGCCGAAGCGATTTCTTCTCAACACCGGCGCGATGTCCAAGTCTCGGCCGACGCTCGACACTTTGGTGTCCTTCGCCAGCGTCGCAGATCGCTCCGAAGTGGCGGGTCAAGACGGCGCCGAAGCGGGCGAACTACGGCTCTGCCGCCGGTCGAGCAATGGAATCCGCCGTTTTGCGGCGACATCGACATGCGGATCGCCCGCGATGGAACCTGGTTTTATGGCGGCACGCCGATCGGCCGCCCCGCTCTGGTGCGGCTCTTTTCGACCATTTTGCGCAAAGACCCCGAAGGCTATGTTCTCGTCACGCCGGTCGAGAAAGTCGGCATCAAGGTCGAGGACGCGCCTTTCCTCGCGGTGGAGATGACGGTCGCGCGGCGGCAGCCGGAACAGGCTTTTGCGTTTTTCGACCAATGTCGGGGATTGGGTCGAAGTCGACCGGCCATCCGCATAAGATTTGAAAAGTCCGCGCCTGGCGGAATTAAACCCTATATCCATATGCGCGGCGATCTGTGGGCGCTCGTCACCCGCGCCGTGTTTCTTGATCTCGTCGGGCTTGGCGAAATCAGGGAGCATGAAGGCGAGCGCGCTGTTTCGGCGTGGCTTCGGCGGGCATTTTCTTTCCGATGGCCGGGGCCGGGAGGTCGAAGCCGATTCGAGAAAAACAGGCCGATGACACATAGAAAGCCCAGGAAGACGCATCCGCTGAGATGCGCGCTTTGCGCCCGCCAATGTCTTTGCGCATCTGCGGGCGCGCCTCGACGCTGACCGGGCTGGAGCGGTTCACAAGATGCGTCGTGCGGGCTGCGCATGCCATGATCCCGTCGCGCCTTTGCCCCGCCGCGGTCCTCATCGGTCTTGCCGCTTATCCGATGAAGTCAGGGTCATTCTCACGCAACGGACCACGTCCTTGCGCGTCCATTCAGGCCAGATCGCCTTTCCCGGCGGCAAGATAGACGCGCCGGACGAGAGCCCCGCTGCCGCCGCCTTGCGCGAAGCGCAGGAGGAAATCGGCCTCGACGCGCGCCACGTCGAGCCGCTCGGCTATCTCGATCCCTATTTGACAGGCACCGGCTTTTGCATCATTCCCGTGGTCGCCAAGGTGACCGCGCCCGTCTCCTTCTGAAGATCAATCCGCGACGAGGTGGACGAAGCCTTCGAGGTGCCGTTCGCGTTTCTCATGGACGCGCCAATCACGCGGTGCACCATCAGGAGATCGAAGGAAAACTGCGCCGTTTCCATGCGATGCCCTATGGCGCGCGCAACATTTGGGGCGTGACCGCAGGCATTTTGCGCAATCTCTACGAAAGGCTTTATTCCTGATGTGGCGCGCCATCCTCGAACCTCTGTTGCTGTTTGCCTCGCCCTTCGCAGCCTATGCGGTCTACCTGGTCTTACGCCGAAACTATCCTTTCGCGATCGAACATTGGAACAAAAGCGCGGTCTCGACGCTCGACCTTGGCGGGTCTTGCGATCGCCGTCATCGGCATGCTCGCCTTCGGCATTTTCGCGCCACGCCATGAGGGCGCCTATATACCGGCCCATATCGAAGGCGGAAAGCTCGTACCCGGACGGCTTCAATGAATGAGGCCGGCGCAAAAGCAGGGCTCGAGGCGCCGGACGCTCTTACTCTGCTCTTCAATGATGAAAACTGCTTCGTATCTTTGCCGCGCTCGACCGCGAAGGCGAAGAAACCCGCATTGTCGGCGGCGCGCTGCGCGATGCTCTCTTTGACAGGCCGGTTCACGAAATCGATCTTGCGACCACGCTTGTTGCCCGAGGCCATCATCGCGCAGGCCAAAGCCGCCGGCCTTCGCGCCATTCCGACCGGTCTTCACATGGCACCGTGACGGTGCTCGCCGAGGATACAACTTGAGGTGACGACCTTGCGCGAGGATATAACGACCGATGGCCGCCACGCGGACGTCCGCTTTGGCCGCGATTTCAAGACCGACGCGATGCGCCGAGATTTTACGGTGAACGCGCTTTCGATGGCTCGTGACGGACGGCTGTTCGACTACACGCAGGGCCTCGCCGACATGGCGGCGCGAAGATCCGCTTTATCGGCGATCCGGCGCAACGGATTGCTGAGGACTATCTGCGCATCCTGCGCTTCTACCGCTTTTCGGCCGATTTCGGCGAAGGCTCGCTCGACCTTGCGGGACATTAGGCGGCGATCCGTCTCAGAGAAGGCCTCGATCGCCTCTCCCGCGAAAGAGTTCGCGCCGAGCTCTTAAAACTCTTCTGCGCTCAGCGTGCACCCGAAATCGTCACGGAAATGTGCGCTGATGGGCTGCTTGGTCCCTTGCTGGCTTCGGCGCCCAATCCCGCACGTTTTCACCGAGTCGTGGCGATCGCCGCCGGCGCGCCACAAGACCCGCTCCTTCGAGTTGCCGCTCTTTGCCTGCATCTTTCGGAAGATGCCGAGCGCCTGCGCGAACGCCTGCGTCTTTCGAACGCCGAGCACGAGCGTCTCGAACGCGCCGCCACGGTCCTCATGGAATTGCACGGGATCGAGGCGCCGCCAGAGCCGGATAAATTACGGGTCTTGCTGTTCCTGCACGGCCGCCAAGCCGCGCTTGATGCGATCACGCTCAGCCAAGCCGATGCCAGTCCCGGCCATGAGAGCGAATGGCAGTCGGCGCGACAATTTCTGCAAACTACGCCGGTACCAGAGTTGCCGTTTTCGGGCGCCGACTTGCTCGCCCGGGGTGTCCCCGAGGGCCGCGCCATTGGCGAGGCATTGAAAGATCTGCGAGCCCGCTGGATAGCGGAGGGTTTTCCCGAAGAACCGGCTCGTCTTGCCAAATTGCTGGACGAAACGCTACGCGCAACGACATAAGCAGGGGACGGCGGGCGGACTTAGCCCTAGGCGTGCAACCAAAGTCGCGGGCCGCCTGCGGTCAAGATTTGGGACGTTCGATTATTCCCGCTACGATAGGCGGGAGGCGCAGGAACCGGTCGATGAGCGCGGAATACAAAAAACCATCCGACGTCGCGCGCCGCCTTGGAAAGCGGGTACGCGCCCGCGCGGACAATTCGGCCCAAAAGAGTACGTGGCGGCGGGAAACCTATACCCTGCCCCGTGCCGAGGCGCGCGATAAAGCGCGCGACTATTTTCTCAAGTTTCCGAAGGCCGCCTACATGACCGAAATCGAATCCTGGCGTGAGCTTTCCGGCGACCGCATCGAGTTCACCATCCGGCGTCTGCCCAGCGCGGATTAACTGCCAGCGGCGCATTTCTCCTCCCTCGGATCTCTTTGAGGCAACATGGACTATTTTATTATTTGCATCGTCGCCTTGCTGGTATCTTGCGTGACTCTGTTTTCTGGATTTGGCCTCGGCACGGTCCTGATGCCAGCCTTTGCGCTTTTCTTTCCTTTGCCCGTCGCAATCGCGGCGACCGCGATTGTCCACCTCGCCAATAATCTGTTCAAAGTTGCGCTTGTTGGGCGGAAGGCCGACTGGGGTGTCGTGCTGCGTTTCAGCATTCCGGCGGCATTCGCGGCGCTTTTAGGTGCGTCTCTATTGAATGGCCTCGCTGGCCTGCCGGTGATTGAGACCTATGATTTTGCGGGACGAACGCACCAAGTCTTGCCCATCAATATGGTGATCGGGCTCCTCATTATCGTATTCGCCTTGCTCGAATTTAGTCCCCGATTTGCCGATCTTAAATTTCCGCCCCGCTATATTGTTTTTGGCGGTTTGCTCTCGGGGTTTTTTGGCGGCCTTTCCGGCAATCAGGGCGCGCTGCGCGCGGCATTCCTGATCAAGGCCGGATTGGATCGCGACGCCTTCATCGGGACCAGCGTGGTGTCGACCGTTATCGTCGACACCGTCCGCCTAGCCGTCTACGGTCTTTCCTTCTATCGCGACAAACTGGGAACTCTCCAGCCGGATGTCATTGGCGTCGTCACTGCTGCAACTGTTGCGGCTTTTCTTGGAGCCTATATCGGCGCGCGCCTCGTCACAAAAGTGACGTTGCGAAGCGTCCAGCGTATTGTCGCGATCAGCATGGTGATGGTTGGATTTTTGCTGGCTACCGGCTTGGTTTGATTATTCCAACCGCATCAAGAGATCCCTTGCGTCGATCTGCTGGCCTGGCGCCACCAGAATTTCGGCGATTTTGCCGTCGCGCGGCGCATGCAGCACGGTCTCCATCTTCATGGCCTCCAGCGTGGCAACGACGTCGCCCGCCTTCACCTCTTGGCCAAGGCGCACCGCGACGGTCGAGACCGAGCCGGGCATGGGCGCGGCGATATGCGACAGATTGCCATCCTCGGCCTTGCGGCGCGCGACGATTTTCACCGCCGCCGCGCGGTTCTGCACCTTGATGACCCGGGCTGACCGTTGAGTTCGAAGAAGACCTTGACCTGTCCCTCCTCGTCCGTCTCGGCGATCGTCATCAAAACGCAGCACGAGGTCTTGCCCGGCTCGATCTCGATGGCGATCTCATCGCCGAGCTGCATGCCGTAGAAAAACACTGGCGTTGGCAGCACGGAGACCGGCCCGTAGCGGCGTACCGTTGCTGCGAATTCGGTGAAGACCTTCGGGTACATCAGATAGGAGGCAAGTTCGTCATCGTTCAGCTGCCGGCCGCACGCCTTTTCCGCCTCGGCGCGGGCGGCGCTCAAGATCGGCTGGAGGGAGCAGCGAGCCCGGTCGCACGGTGATCGGCTTTTCGCCCTTGAGCACCTTCGCCTGCAAGGCCTTGGGCCAGCCGCCCGGCGGCTGACCGAGATCGCCTTTCAGCATCTCGACGACCGACGCCGGGAAGGCGATGTCGCGCTCCGGATCGAGCACGTCGTCGGGCGTCAAATCCTGGCTCACCATCATCAGCGCCATGTCGCCGACGACCTTCGAGGAAGGCGTGACCTTGATGATGTCGCCGAAAAGATCGTTCGCCGCGCGATAGGCCGTGGCGACGTTGTCCCAGCGTCTTGTCGAGGCCGAGGGCGCGTGCCTGCTCCTTGAGATTGGTGAACTGGCCGCCCGGCATTTCGTGGAGATAAACCTCGCCGGTGCCCGTCTTGAGGTCGCTCTCGAAGGCCGCATATTGCGACCCGCGCCGCCTCCCAATAGGAGCTGAGTCTGGCGGATCACGGCCGAATCCAGTCCCGTATCGCGGCTCGCTGTGGCGCAAGGCTTCGACGATCGAACCAAGGCAGGGCTGCGATGTCGTGCCGGACATGGTATCGATTGCCGCATCGGCCGCATCGACCCCGGCCTCGGCCGCCGCAAGCACGGTCGCCGCCGAGATCCCCGAAGTATCATGGGTGTGCAAATGCAGCGGCAGACCGCAGACCTCTCGCAACGCCTTGACCAGCACGCGCGCGCCAGAAGGCCGCAGCAAGCCCGCCATGTCCTTGATCGCGAGGATATGGCAGCCTGCCCGTTCCAGCTCCTTGGCGACGCCGACATAATAGTTGAGCGAATATTTGGCCCGATCCGGGATCGAGAATATCGCCGGTATAGCAGATCGCGCCCTCGGCGAGCTTGCCTGTCTCGCAAACGGCATCGATCGCGACACGCATGTTCTCGACCCAGTTGAGGCAATCGAAAATACGAAAGAGATCAATGCCGTGGGCGGCCCGGCGCACGAAATATTTCACCACATTGTCGGGATAATTGGTGTAGCCGACGCCATTGGCGCCGCGCAACAACATCTGGGTCAAAAGGTTTGGCGCCCGCTCGCGCACGAGCGCGAGACGCTCCCACGGATCTTCGGACAGAAACCGCATCGCAACGTCGAAGGTCGCGCCGCCCCAGCATTCGAGCGAGAGCAGTTGCGGCAGCCCTTTGCATAGGCCCCGGCCACCGCGGCGATGTCTTTGGTGCGCATGCGCGTCGCGAGCAGCGACTGATGCGCGTCCCGCATGGTCGTGTCGGTCATCAGGAGACGTGTCTCGCCCCGCATCCATTCGGCGAAACGTGTTCGCGCCGAGCTTTTCAAACAATTGCCGCGTCCCATCTTGGATTTGTTCCGGCCGGGAATTGAGGCACAACCGGCGCGCGCGCCGTGGCCGGAGGTCGTGCCCGGTCGCGGGTCTCCGGATGGCCGTTGACCGTGACGTCGGCGATCCAGGTCAAAAGTTTCGTCGCGCGATCCTTTCGCTTCTTGAAATCGAACAACGACGGGGTCTCGTCGATGAATCGCGTCGTGTAGTCGCTGGCGAGAAACCGCGGATGGGTGATGATATTATGCAGGAAGGCGAGATTGGTCGTGACGCCGCGAATACGATATTCGAGCAGAGCGCGATCCATCCTGCGGATCGCTTCTTCCGGCGTGGCCGCCCAGGCGGTGATTTTTTCAAGCAGGGGATCGTAGAAGCGGGTGACGACGGCACCGGAATAGGCTGTGCCGCCATCGATGCGGATGCCAAAACCCATCGCACCGCGATAGGCAGTGATGCGGCCATAATCGGGTATGAAAGTTGTTTTCGGGATTTTCCGTGGTAATGCGGCATTGCAGGGCATGGCCCGACAGCTTGATGTCTTTTTGCGGCGGGATGCCGGTTTCTTCGAACTGCCAATGTGCTTGCCTTCGGCGATGCGGATCTGCGCCTTCACGATGTCGAGCCCGGTGACCACTTCAGTCACCGTATGCTCGACTTGGATGCGTGGATTGACCTCGATGAAATAGAATGCGCCGGTGTCGGCATCCATCAAAAACTCGACGGTACCGGCGCCGGTGTAATGGGTCGCTCGCCCAAGTTTTAGCGCCGCTTCGCAAAGTTCGCCGCGAGTCGCCTCGTCGAGATAGGGGGCCGGCGCCCGCTCTACCACCTTCTGGTTGCGGCGCTGGATCGAGCAATCGCGCTCGAAGAGGTGCACGAGGTTGCCGTGATTGTCGCCAAGGATTTGTACTTCGACGTGGCGCGCGCTACGCACCAATTTTTCGAAATAGACTTCGTCCTTGCCGAAGGCGTTCTTCGCTTCCCGCTTGGCACTCAGCACGGCTTCAAGAAGCTTGTCCTCGCTCTCGATCGGCCGCATGCCGCGCCCGCCGCCGCCCCAGGAGGCTTTGAGCATGATGGGGTAACCGATTTCGCGGGCCAGACGCTTCACTTCGACCGGATCGTCCGGCAGGGCCGGCGAAGCCGGCATCACCGGCACCCCGCACGAAACAGCGAGGGTGCGCGCTGCCACCTTGTTACCGAGCTCGCGCATCGTCTGCGGCCGCGGGCCGATAAAGATAATGCCTTCGGCGGCGCAAGCTTCCGCGAATTCCGGGCTTTCGGAAAGAAAGCCATAGCCCGGATGGATGGCGTCGACTTTGGCCTCCCGCGCGACCCGGATCACATCCTCGATCGACAGATAGGCTTCGAGAGGCCCTTTTCCGATGCCGACCTGATAGGCCTCGTCCGCCTTGAAACGATGCAGCGAAAGCTTATCCTCTTCGGCATAGATGGCAATCGTGCGAATGCCGAGTTCTGTAGCGGCGCGAAAGACCCGGATCGTAATTTCGGAGCGGTTGGCGACCAGTAGGCGACGAATTCGGGTCATTTGAACTCGCTGGGGTCGAATGGACGCATATTGGACCCCTGCAAATCACGCACCACCGGGGACCGTCAACCCTGATAGGGGCGGAGGGGCATGTCAACTTTTCGCATTTCGTTTGCCGACCGCGCTTAGGCGTCAAAAGACTAGGCGAAGCGGGCCGCCAGCCACTCCAGTGTTTTGTCGCAGATTGCGAGTTCGGCGAGGTGCCGATACGTATTTTTCACATATTCGGGGTTGGTTCCCGAAATGCCGGTCCCCTGTGCCACGAGCCGGACGAGTTCGGCCTGGGCCAGCCTCCCCGCATATTGCGGGTGATTTCGGTCGACGACATAGCAAACGGCGGTCACCTTACGCCCGTCGGAAAGGCTGGCGCGCAGAAACACCTCGTGGTAGACGCTCGTCACCTGTTCGCGTGCGCGCAAATAGGCGAGCGTGGCAGCAGCGGCATCGGCCTCGACATGAAACGCAACGCCCTTGCAGGAGCCGCCCCGATCGAGGCCGAGTACCAGTCCCGGCCGCTCCTTGGTGCCGCGATGGACGTGGGAATAGACGCAAAGGGCGCGGTGATAGCCCCGCACATGAGCTTCATGACGCCCGGCGAAGTCGAAGCCCGGCCGCCACATCAAGGAACCGTAACCGAACACCCAAAGGTCCCGAGCCGAGGCCATCGAAGAATTTTGCTCCTTTTTCGGGCGCGGTATAAGCAAAGACGCGCCCCGCGAAAACTAAACGCTCTCTCGGCCGCCGCCCGACTTTGCTGGCTGGACCGAGTGGCATAAGAACATATCATACGCATTTTGGGAGGATACATATGCAGTCCAAAGGCCCCGTGGCGAAACCGCGTTTCGACTGGAAAAATTCTTCGGTCTTTATGGTTAGCGCCATTGTCTTGGCAGTGGTGATTGGATGGTCAATTCTCTGGTTGATCATGTCAAGGCAGAGCGTTTCAATCCTGACCTCATGGATGGCAGATGAAACGCAACGCGGCCGCCTATGGACCTGTCCCAATCAAAAAACCGGGGGCTATCCATTCACCGTGACCGTTTCCTGCACCGACTTGTTGTTCCAGGGCGAGGTCTTGGGCAAAAAAGTCACCGGGACCGTACATGGATTTCGCGCTAGCGCGCCCCTCCTGCGCACCGACGGCCTGTTCGCGGAAATGGATCCGCCCTTCGCCGCTAAGAGCAGCGACGGTACAATGGATCTCACGGCGCAATGGACCTACCTCGCTCTCGATCTCGAAGGCCAGCCCGAGACATTCGAGCGTATTGCTCTCATCGGCGATGGGATCGTGCTGCAAGGAAGAGTTGGCGGTACGGATGTGATCCAGGGAAAGGTCGCGGATTTTCACAGCTACGTGGTGTTGGCATCCAACCGGCATGATTACGCTTACGATTTCATGTTTGGATTCAACGACGGGTCTTTTCCCGCTTTGAACAGTTTTCTTGACACACAACTTCCGGTTTCCGCGTCAATCGCCGGCGTGATCTCGCAAGCCGATACAACCAACGTCCACACCGTCACCGAATTTTTGGAGAAATGGCGCGCCGCCAACGGCCGCATCGACATTACGACCGCGCGGCTAAGAAGCGGCACGATCGCATTCGATGCCACCGGCCAACTCGATCTCGACACCGAGCATCGTGTCGAGGGCAAGCTCGAAACGGAATTCGGCGGCTTAGACAAGGCCTTGCATCACCTGAACGTGGACCCCGCATTGCTCACCGCCGGCCAGGTTCTGTCGGGAATTCTCGGCGGCAGCCAAGGCGCCACGGCCGGCCGGGTGAAATTTCCGTTGACCGTCTCCGACGGCCGGGTGTCCATCGGCCCGGTCCGTACCTCCATAGAGATTCCGCCGCTCTATTGATCCGACGAAGAAGCCGAGGTTTGCGTCCGGGGTCAAAACAGATCGCTACAGCGATCGCGTTTATATCCCGGACCTAGAGCGCTTCCCGATCAGATGGAATCATCTGATCGAAAAGGAATCGCTCAAGTTCAACGAGTTGGAGCATGTTCTGATCGAAAAAGTCGGTCAACTTTTTCGGAACATGCTCTAAGTTCGGTTTGAGACGCGCCCCAGCCGGGCCTAAAGCCGCCTAATTGAACTGATCGGCTGAGACGATTTCTCAAAAACTCTATCGCGCACCCCGCGCAAGGATTCACTTGCGACCAGCATGTGATGCGCGTTGGCGTGAAGCAGCGTGTTTTCATCCCGCATGATCCCAACATGACCGCGCCAGAAAATGAGATCGCCACGCTGCAAGCCCGCAAGCTCGGCGTCGAAAGCAAGCAGCGAGCCCAGCGCCTTTTCCTGCAAATCCGTATCGCGCGGCGCGGCGATCCCCGCGGCGGCGAGCGAAACCTGCACCAGCCCAGAGCAATCGATCCCGAGGCTCGTCTTGCCGCCCCAAAGATAGGGCACATGCAAGAGCCGTTCGGCCACGGCGACGAAGTCCCGCTCTTTCTCGTCACCTGCGCAAAGATGATCCGCGAAGACGAAGCCCGCCTCATCAATCTGCGCGAACCCGCTTTGAACCGACCGCACGCCGACAAGTGCGCCAAGCGGCAAGCCCTCGCGCGCGGGGAGTTTCATGTTCGGGCCGGGATAGACAAAGCTTCGATTGACTTGCACCCGATGAGTGGGATTTATCGCTGCCTCAGTCAGCGCATTCATGGCGATATAGCCGACGTAGCCGTCGCTTGCGAGCTGCACCCAGCCCCAGCCTTCGTGATCCTCATAGAGCGTCACCACTTCGCCAAACAGCGCCTGGGTCACGAGCGGCGCGTCGGAAGCCGGCGCATGATGCAGATCGGCGATGCCCGCACCGACATGCATAACGCGTCCCGGCACATAGGCGGCAGCCTCGACCTGGCCACGCAAATGCGCAGCCGCGAGATCGGGGCGGGCGGGTGTCAAGCGTCGGTCGAATGAATTCATGTGAGACAAAGATCCGGGTGGTGGTTCGATCTTACACGCATCCGGAGAAGATCGCCGCGCAACCCCTGATTTCGACCGCGACCGATCCAAACCGCTGGCCAAGCGCGCGCTTCAAACCGTCTGCGTCATCCTGCACGTTCGAGAATATTCCCTTTCGGTTGTAGAAGTCCATCAGGCGCTTGGCAGGCCAGCTCCGCGCGACGCCGCCCTGGAGCAAGGTCGAACCGAACAAGACAGCACCCGGTTTCATCAAGCTCTTCAGGTGATCGAAGGCCACCGACTTCGAGTTGATTGAGCCGGGAATGCAATGCAGCAGATAGTTGATACCGACCGAATCGAATTTCGGCGCATCCATCAAAATCGGTTCCAGAACATTTCGGACATAGGTTTCCGGCCTGTAACGGGCAATTCGCCGAGAAGCATAGTCAAGCGCGTTCCGATTGAGGTCCATCAGAGCGACACGTGGCGTCGGCAACGAAAATCGGCAGCGGTCGAGAAAATACCCCGTCCCTACCCCGACATCCAAATGATTTGCCGAGACGTGCTCGTTGTAATGCTCCAGGAGGCGTTCTGTCGGGCACTTCCAAATCAAACTATTGGAGAGTCCGAGCACGAGAAAATCATAGGCATTGAGCATGCGCTTTGTGTAGACGGCCTGCCCTGCCGCGACTTGTTCCGCGCTTACGCCCATGGCTCTTACCTTTGCTGTGACGACGGTGGGTCCGGTCTACCACAATTATTCTGCGGCTTCGATTTTGACCGCGTGGAGACGGATTGCGGCTAAGCGGGGGTGCCGGACGATCTCATCAATCCGCTGGGCATCAAGGGCGTGGGCGAAATCGGCATCGTCGGCGTGGCGGCGGCGATCGCCAACGCGGTCTATCATGCGACCGGAAAGCGGGTGCGCGATCTGCCGATCACCCTGGACAAATTGCAGCGCTGAGACTTGCTTTTCGTGCGGCGCAGAAACCGCCCCTGCCCCAGCCTTCGTGATCCTCGCGCGTCCCCGGCCCAACCTTGAACCGGACATGAACGCAAGCTTCATCCGGGCTTCAGTCGAAAAGGATTTTACTCCTCTTCGGCAGGCAGGGAAGCTTGCCATGAGGAGAAACAATCATGACCAAACGCATTGTCTCTTTCGGCGCGATCCTTGCCATTCTCGCGCTGCCGCTCGCGGCGCAAGCGCAGCCAACAAGCGCCCCCGTTGGTGCGGGCGTGGCAACAAGCAAAGCGACGCGGGTCGCTGGAACGTCAGAGAGCACCGGCGCAAGCTTGCTTTCAACCGACCAGACCGCGAAGGTCCATGAATACGTCACGAAAGAGAAAAAACCGTCCGTCAGCATAACGGAGAAATTGGCTGTTGGAACGGTTCTGCCCAGCAGCGTCGAGCTCTATCCGCTGCCAGCAAGCCTGGGCGTCAAGAGTGACTACCGCTACAGCGTCGTGAACGAGCATACGGTCCTCGTCGAGGCAAACACGCATAAGGTTACCCAGATCCTTAACTGACGAGAGAGCGATGGAGGGCGGCCCTTTCGAGGCCGCTCTTCAGCCCGGCGTTGCATCATCTTCCAACCTCCGCGTGCGCGCGGCAACCCTCTTAAAAGAGCCTTAACTCAAGGCATCGATTTCGAAGCGCGGATAAGGTTCCGTTCGACTCGCGAACCTTTCCTCGACCTTCAAGACGAGCAGAATTTGATAGGCATAAAATTGATCGCCAAAATTTCGGAATCGCGGCGAATAGGCCCCCGTCTCAGGATCGGGGCCTGAGAAGGCGGACGAGTCTGCCCCTCGCTCGCGGAATGTCGACGCACCTTCGTCGGCTGAAAGCGTTCTCTAGGCCGTTACCTTATCACATCTCAGCGAAGGCGTGATGCGTGTATTGACCGGTGCAAATAGTCTTGGCGCCCGGACTCACACCGCACCGAGAACAGATCACCAACCGCGAAGTGCTACTTACAAATACGTGATGCGTGTATTGGCCGGTGCAGACAGTCTGGATGCCAGGACGTACACCACATCGTGCACAGTAGTCACCAACGACACCTGGAACAAATTCGTGATGATTGTATTGACCCGTGCAGGCACTCCGCTCACCCGCCGTTCGACCACATCTGCGGCAGTACACGAGCTTCGAATCCGTTGCCGCGGCCATTCGCGTAGTCTGGGGAGGCGCGGCCCCAGATGCGGCTGCCGAGACCAGAGGCTCAGAAGATAGAAGTGCGCCGCGGGATTCAATAAGTTCGTCGACAACCCTCATCACTCCCCTCGCAGCGTCGAGGCAGGCTTCATCCCGATCTGTCCACCTGCTGATAGGTCTCGCGTCGGCAGGCAGCGCCTGCAAGGCGCCAAAAGGCGTCGCCTCCCACGCACATGGTCGCAGAACGATTGGCACCACACGCGCCTCTCCAGTCTCGTGCCTTCGCAGTGCCACCTCGCCTTCAACTTCGTAGCAGTATTGCGATTCGATGAAGTGGGGGCTCATGAAAAGGAGAACGACCTGTGCGGCCTCCAGCCTGCGGTCAATCTGGCAGCGCCACTCCGTGCCAGCTGGAATCATCCGGTCGTGCCACTTCAGGATCCGGCCATTGCGCTCGTAGACGATCAGCTGCCGGCGTACATCATTCATGAGGTCTTCGTCCTCGTGGGCATACGAAAAGAAGATCTCTAGCTGCCTCTTCACCTCTCCCCCTACTCGAATGTCATCGGCTTATCGACAGGCATTACCCGGCGGCGACCAAGTGACCTTCGATACGGATTTCGTCCCCATCCGCCGCTCGGCCGCACTCTAGTTGATCCTTGTCAGTCACCGATGCTCTCATCCGGCCATATCCCCGGCTTTCGCGCGCTGGTTTTTGTCTTCAGTGAATGCCAGTTCGACCAACTTAGGCCTCGTATCCGGTTCGAAGTCACTGCACTGGAACAAATACTACGATAGGCTAAAATCCCCCCTCGGTTCAAGCCACCGCCTCCCCCGAAGGGCATCCCTCTCTGTCTCCCGGTAGCAGCCGTCGCCTATCGCGCGATAATCAGGATGAGAGCGGCATAGTAGAGCGGCCTAAAAGCCATCCGATAAGGCCGCTCTAATTCACAGGTCTAAGAATACTGGCCTACGATTACAGCATGGGCATGGCTTCAGGCAGAGCCGACCAAAACTACTGTTTTTCTGCGGCGCCCCAAACGTCCGCTCTTTTCAAACACGGCACATCCCACAGGAATCCCCCATCCCTACGGCGACTTATCCTCCAGCCCTGCCCCTTCGTCGTCGGCGAGATCGTCGCTGGTGATTTTGATGTGGTGCGCGACTCGCGGACTTTTCTTTCCCCCGACCCCCGCGCCGTAGCGCGCCTCGATCAGATCATAGAGCAGCCGCGCCGTCTGCACTTCGGCGCCCAGCGGCCGTCCGGGCTTTGCGGTCGGCGTCCAGGCATAAATATCGAAATGCGCCCAGGCGCCGGTGCGTTCGACGAAGCGGCGCAGGAACAGCGCCGCGGTGATCGAACCCGCAAAGGGTCCGCCGGAAATATTGTTGAGATCGGCGATCTTGCCCTCAAGCAGCTTGTCGTAAGGATCCCATAAGGGGAGCCGCCAAACCGGATCTTGCGCGGCGGCGCCGCAGGCGGCGATCTCGGTGGCGAGCTCGTCGTCCATCGTATAGAAAGGCGGAAGCTCGGGGCCAAGGGCAACGCGGGCGGCGCCGGTCAGCGTCGCAAAATCGAGCAAAAGATTCGGCGCGCCCTCATCGGCGAGAGCCAGCGCATCGGCAAGGATGAGCCGGCCTTCCGCGTCGGTGTTGCCGATCTCGACGGTCAAACCCTTGCGGCTCTTGTAGACGTCGCCCGGGTGAAACGCATTGCCGGAAATCGCATTCTCGACGATCGGCAGCAACACCCGCAAACGCACCGGAAGACCCGCCTCCATGATCATCGAGGCCAGCGCAAGCGCGGTCGCCGCGCCGCCCATATCCTTCTTCATCAGCAGCATTGCGGCATCGGGCTTGATATCAAGGCCGCCCGAATCGAAGCACACCCCCTTGCCGACCAAAGTGACCTTGGGATGGCTTGCCTTGCCCCAACTGAAATCGACAAGGCGCGGCGGTTTTTCGGCGGCCCGGCCGACCGCGTGAATGAGCTGAAGATTTTCCTGCAGCAACGCCGCGCCGCGGATCACCATGGCCTTCGCCCCATATTGGGCCGCAAGGCTAAGGGCCGCGGCTTCGAGCGCATCGGGATCCATGTCGTTGGTCGGCGTGTTGATGAGATCGCGCCCCAAGGCGACGGCTTTTGCAATCCGCTCGACGCGCGCGGCATCGACGCCCTCGGGACCGCAGAGCTGCGGCCCCTCCTTCTCATTGGCCTTGTAGCGGTGGAAGCGATAGGCCGAGGCAAGCCATGAGAAGGCCGCAAGCGCCGCGTCATGCGGGGCATTGGCAAAACGATAGAGCCCGGCCGGCAGCAGGGTCGCGAGCTGACCGGGCAACAGCAGATCGCGGCTGCGCGCATCCTTCGACTCGATCCCAAAGAGCACCGCCGCGATCTTGCCCTTGGCGTCCGGCAGGATCTGGCATTTGCCGGGCGTTGGCTCAAACGCGCAGGCGGCGGCAAAAGCCTGCGCTTGCGGCGGCAAGCTCGACCGCACCTCCGGCCACGTCTCCTTGGTGACAAACCAGATCGGTGTTGCTCCCCGTGTCGGTGCAACGCGAAGCAACATAATACTCTCCTCAAAAATTGCTTTTTAGCGCCGGGGCCGGGATTTGATGGAAAATCGGAGCCCATTGCAACCGGGAAATGGTTCTTTGCGCGCGGGGACCCAGTGGCAATCTCAAGCGTGACCTTGATCCAGCCGAGCCTTTCCTAGCCGATCTCGATCAGCAGCGGTTCCAAACCAGCGATGGTCGCCTCGATCTTGTCGCCCTTGACGACCGGGCCGACCCCGGCCGGCGTGCCGGTGAAAATGAGATCGCCCGGCAGGACTTCGACGAGTTGCGAGAGATAATGCACGATTTGGGGAACACCCCAGATCATGTCGCCGAGATCGGCATCCTGGCGCAGTTCGTCATTCACCTTGCACTGGATTTTGCCCTTGGCGACGACGCCCGTGTACATTTCCGGAGTGATCGAAGAGCAGGGCGCGGAACAGTCGAAGGCTTTGGCCATCTCCCAGGGCTGGCCTTTTTTCTTCGCCTCGTTCTGCACATCGCGCTTGGTCATATCGAGACCGACGGCATAGCCGAAGATCATGTCGTTGACCTTTTCGGGCGGGATGTTCTTGCCGCCCATGGCCATCGCCACCACCAGTTCGACCTCATGATGCAGATTGCTGGTGCCCGGCGGATAGGGCATGGTTTCGCCGTTCTGCAAGATGGCGCTGGGGGCTTCATGAAGAAGAACGGCGGATCGACATCGGGATTTCCGCCCATTTCCTTGGCGTGGGCCTTGTAATTTTGGCCGACGCAATAGATGCGCCGCACCGGGAATGGCTTGGTCGACATCGACATGAGCGAGATGATCGGCGGCTCGGCGAAGGCATAATCGCCCATGGGGTCAAACCTCGGTTGGATTATCGTTTCGGTGGGCGAGGCGATGCAATCGGCTTGCCGGACTGACGGAAGATCAGTCCACGTCGAGAGGTTCGGTTCCGCTGGGGCGGCCATCGGCGGCCAGGGTAATTTTCTCAATTCTCTGCTCGGCGCTTTTGAGCAGAGTGTTGCAATGGGTCTTCAGCGCTTCGCCGCGCGCATAAATCACGATCGATTGCTCCAGTTCGACACGTGCCTTTTTCAAGCTGGTCGACGATCTGTTCGAGTTCATTGAGCGCCGCCTCGAAAGACATGGCCGCGATATCTGCGTCGGTGGCGGGCAAGGTCGCCTCTCTGTTGGTAAAGCCTGCGTTTGCGGGGGCTTTGCATTTTGGCCCATGGAACCCCGTCCTTGCCGTTTTGACGCGGCGCGCCCGGACATGCTTCAATCTGTAGCGCGGAGAGTCAGGCAACTCCAGAGTGAAGGGCGTGCCTTCAAAGCAATTGGACCCGCGCCCGATTTTTTCGACGGCCCCGACCATTCGCCCGTTGCGTCCGAGCATGACGTCGGCAATCGCCACCAGCCGCGCATTGGGTGTCGCGGTCGGCGAATTGGCTCGGATCGTTTGTGCGATCTCAGCCTCGCTCGCGATCCGGGTTCAAGGCGCAGGCGGCGATGAAGGCCGCCGCCGTCGAGCGGCTGACGCCCGCCCAGCAATGGATCAACAGAGGGGCCGACTGGTCCCATCCCCGCACGAAAGGCAAGCAGCTTTTCGACATGGATTTCGCTGGGCAGAGTATGGCGCTCGAGGCTCACGACAATGTCGGAGATGACGACGACAAGATGTTTTTCGGGAGAGATTTCACGCGGGCGGCGGACCGGAGTCCCCTTGTCGATCAAGGTGACGAGGCTCCGCGCCCCGGTCGCGCTGACCGTTTCGGGCACTTTCGAAAGCGGGCAAACGTGGATTCGCGGCAAAGATGAGCTCTCCCTGCGAGGGGCCAGGCAGAGGCACCTCCCGGCAAGCGCCTTATAAGGGGTGCAACTCCCAAAAGGAACAGTTTGCAGGCGGCTGCGCTGGTGAACCGCACCAAAATTACGGCAAGGAACTGTTAAGCTAAAGCCTAACCCCGCATGCCGCCCCTGAACTTAGCGAGCCCGGCGGCGCAGCCGCTCAAGCTCCGTCAGAAAACGTTCGGCCGCGAGCGCCGGCGCCCAAGGCTCCCAGGCACTGCCGCCATAAATTTCGCACCAGCGGATCGATCGCCAGCGCCTTGTAGGGAATCCGCAAAGTCGTGCGCACTTCCTCTTGCGTCCAGCCGACCACATGAACGGCCTCGGACGCGGCGGCGACGCGATCCGCCCTTTTATGGATTTTGCGCTCCGCCGCGGTCCATGGCGGCAGGCCGTAGCGGAGGGCGACGGCATTTTCCAATCGCGTGGTCAATGTGCGATAGGCCTCGCCAAGAAAGGGCTTCACCACCGAAATACAATCGAAGCCAAGCAGGCCTTCGTCGGCGTCGTGCAGCAATTCGCGAAGCTCCGCGCGAGCGTTTTGAGCATCCTTGGAGCGACGCCTGTACAAGGCCAGAACAAACAGCGAATGCTGCGCCACCGAGAGCGGCAACGGCCAGGCCGAATGGCCGCCCCAGCGGTAGGTCCGCGCAAGCCCAAGGGCCAAATCCTTGTCTTCCCAATCGAACGGCGTTGGGTTCAAAAGATCGAGGCGCTTGCCGGACGGCAAGCGGACCCACGCCCTTGCATCAGCCATCGCGTGAAGCATCAGTGCGCATGGTCGGCGCAGGCGTCGTGCCGCCAGCAGGTGACCAGATGATCATTCACCATGCCCGTGGCCTGACAAAAGGCATAAACGACGGTCGGTCCGCAAAACTTGAATCCCCGGCTCTTCAAATCCTTGGCGATCTTTGCCGAAAGCGGGGTTTGCGCGGGGATTTCGGTCGCATCGCGATAGGCGTTTTGCACGCTGCGGCCATCGAAGAAGCCCCAAAGATAGTTGGAAAAGCCTTCGCCTTCTTGAATCTCCAGCCAGGCGCGGGCCGAGGTGATGGTACCTTCGATCTTCGCACGGTTGCGGACGATCCCGGCATTGTTCATCAAAGCGTTGATTTTCCGGCCGTTGTAACGAACGATCATCTGCGGGTCGAAATTATCGAAGGCGGTACGAAACGCCTCGCGTTTACGGAGAATCGTGATCCAGGATAAGCCGGCCTGAAAACCGTCGAGCATGAGTTTTTCATAGAGAGCCCGGTCGTCTCGTTCGGGCACGCCCCATTCCTCGTCATGATAAGCAAGATAGAGGGGATCGTTGCCGGGCCAAGAGCAACGCGGCCGCTCATCGGACTTAGCTTCGAGCAATGCCATGACAACTTTGACCAAAGCAGAGACTAAGAACCGCTTTTCCTGTCACGCGGCTGCATGCCTCGGCCGCAAGACAAAACACACGTCGTTGGAAAGAAGCTCGTACTCGTCATATTGAGGCAATTCGCGCCGCACGGCGTCTGTCAGATATTCCTTGCCCAAATCGGGCCAAAGAGGCCGATCCTGCAAGACCTCGAAATAGGTCGAAAACAGGGACGCATACTGACGCCTCGTCAATTTGTTCAAATAGGTGTCGGGCTGAAACCGGTTGCGTCGAAGATGCTCCCAGGGCTCCGACCGCTTATCTTTTTCGGACAAGCGATGCGCATACCATTCGGTTAAGTGGGCGCCGATCAGCCCCGTGTAAACCGTCACGATGATGTACAATAGCGCATCTGCTCGAATGCGTTGCCGCAAGAACTCAAGCAACCGCACCAGGGAGTTTGGATCAATGTGTTCAAACACGGAAAACGAATAAATGAGGTCTGGCTCGACGGTAATTCGTTTCCAAACGTCGGGCGCTCCGGCATCGCCAATGACTAATCTCTTTGAGTTAAACTCAAACCGAGGGTCGATGCTCCGCCGGATCTGATCGAAGAACCTACGGCGGGCATTGCGTTCAAAGAGCGTGTATCTGGCAAATGATTTGACTGCGCGGAGCGGCCCATTCCTACGTGCGATCTTGAGGAATTCTTGCGGGGAGCCCTCCAAGACCGGTTGGTCCATGTCAATCCCGAAGGCATCGACCCCACGCGCGTTGAAGTACATAATTCGGTAGGGTTTAGCGCCAAATCCAATCTCGACCGCACGCAAATGGGCGAATCCCCGTCCGAGAGTAGACTTGGTTAAACTGTCAATTCGATCGAAGTCTGCGCGAAGACGCGCCATGTCGGCATCGGCGGCTCCCGCCATATACATTCGAAAGAGGCCTCGGTAGTAGAGGAAGCGTTCGCTGAGCGGAATGCGGCTGGAAGAGTTGCTGTTGGATTGCATGCTTTTGAGCCCTCGACCCGCGAGACATTTAGATTAGCGCATCATTTGAACTGCCCTGGAACCGGATTTATTTTCAACGCAAATTATGACATGGCGTGGGCTAGACAGGGAACGACATCCAAAAAGTTTTGCGGGCCGCCGGAACTCAGTTGGAAAGATAGGACGGCAGGACGATCTCCAAAGGAACGCCCTCGGCCATGGTTACCGCGCCGGCCGCTCGCGCGTCCTCCAGTCGGTCAAGCCGCACCATTGCGAGCCCCTCGTCCCCTGCCGTCGAGCCGACCTGGCCGATCGGCGTTTCGCCGGCCGTAATCGGCGTGCCCGTCGCCTGAGCCGTCCCATTGAAATGGATCTTCACGATCCGTTTGCGGGCCGACTTGCGGAAATGAACACGGGCGACAACCTCCTGCCCAACATAGCAGCCTTTCTTGAAATCGACACCGTTCAGCAAATCCAGATTGGCGTCATGCACAAAGGTATCCCCATAGGCGAAGTCGACGCCGCCCTTGGGCACGCCTTGCGCGACGCGATGCGCTTCATAGCGCGTTGCATCGGCACCCATGAGTTTCGACAAGGTCTCGCGTGGCGCGATCATGCGCAGACCCATGCCCGGCGCGCGCATGTCCCGATAGACAATGCCCCCAACGCCACCCGGTGCTTCGCCCTCAAAAATCGCCGCGACTCCCAGCGTCTCCGATTGATCCTCGATTTCGATCTTAGCCCGCATTTTGTGCAAATTGAGTCGTTTGACCAGATCGGCCGCGTATTCGCGCGGGCAATCCAGCAAAAACCCCGCCTCCGGTCCTTCCGGCAGCGGAATGACGAAGAAATCGATGATCAACTTGCCCTGCGCCGTCAAAAGGCCGGAATAGCGGCTTTCGCCCTCGGGAATGCTCAAAACGCTGTTGGTAATGACCCGGTGCAGAAATTTGCTGGTCTCGCCGCCTGACATCCGAATGATGCCACGGTCATTGAGAAGACACTGCCCCTCTTCCATCCTAAGCCTCGACTTTCCCCGTGCACATTTGTAGATAATCCGCCACTGACAAGGCGCAAGCTGCTTTTCTTTGCAATGGACAAGCCAATGCCGCAGGGCTTCGACGCGATTTTGAAGGGCGGCACCGTCGTCGATCATACCGGAGAGAGCCCGCGCGACATCGGCATTAGCGGCGGGAAAATCGCCGAAATCGGCAATCTTTCCGGCGCCGCCGCGGGCGAAACGATCGACGCCACGGGCCTGCATATTCTGCCGGGCGTCATCGACACGCAGGTGCATTTCCGCGAGCCCGGCGCGACCCATAAGGAAGATTTGGAGACCGGCTCCCGCGCGGCGGTTCTCGGCGGCGTCACCGCCGTTTTCGAAATGCCCAATACCAACCCGTTGACCACGGACGAGGCGGCGCTGGCCGACAAGGTGGCGCGGGCCAACGGACCGCATGCATTGCGATTTCGCCTTCTGGGTCGGCGGCACCCATGAGAATGCCCGCGACATTCCCGAGCTCGAGCGGCTGCCGGGCGCGGCCGGGATCAAGGTGTTCATGGGCTCCTCGACGGGCTCGCTCCTCGTCGACGAGGATGCCGGCGTTGCCGCCATCCTTGCGCAAACGCGGCGGCGCGCCGCTTTCCACAGCGAAGACGAGTTTCGCCTCGAAGAACGCAAGGACTTACGTGTAGCCAGACGATCCCTCCTCGCATCCCGTCTGGCGCGACGAGACGGTGGCGCTGCGCGTCGACGGAGCGTCTGGTGCGGATCGCGCGGGAAAATCGCGCCTTGATCCATGTGCTGCATGTCTCGTGCGGCGAGGAGATGGAGTTCTTGGCGGCGCATAAGGATATCGCGAGCGTCGAAGTGACGCCGCATCATTTGACCCTGAGCGCCGCGGATTATGCGCGGCTCGGCACGAAATTGCAGATGAACCCGCCGGTCCGCGACGCAGAGCCATCGCGAACGCATTTGGGTTCGCGGTGTGGCGCAGGGCATCGCCGATATTCTCGGCTCCGATCATGCGCCGCATACGCTTGGAAGAGAAGGCCAAGCCCTATCCGCAAAGCCCGTCCGGCATGACCGGCGTGCAGACCCTTGTGCCGATCATGCTCGATCATGTGAACAAGGGACGGCTGGCGCTGCTTGCGCTTTGATCGACATGACGAGCGCCGGTCCGGCGCGGCTCTTCGGGATCGCGGGCAAGGGACGCATCGCGGTCGGCTATGACGCCGATTTCACGTCGTCGACATGAAACGGCGCGAAACGATCGAAGACCGCTGGATCGCCTCGCGCTGCGGCTGGACGCCCTATGACGGATTCGAGGTTACCGGCTGGCCCGTCGGCACGATCATTCGTGGCCACCGCGTCATGTGGGAAGGCGAGCTGGGCGCGCCTTCCCGGGGCCAGGCAGTCCGGTTCCAGCAGGCTTTGTAATGAACGCGGCGCTCTGCTGATCGGCTAAAGCGTCTTTAAAAATCCAGCGAAACGCATCAGCCCCTCGGGCCAAGGGCCATGACCGCTCTCGCTATTGATGTGCCCCGAGAGGCCCGCATCGACCAATTCCGCGCCGAGCGCGCGGGCCAGGGCCTCACTCTCGGCAAAGGATGAAAAAGGATCGTCGCGGCTTGCGATCACAAGCGAAGGGAACCGAAGCGGTTCATCCGGAACAGCAAAGAAAGCCGGATCGACCGTATCAAGTTGCGTGAGGGCCGTGCCGGAGGGTGGGGCCACCAGAAAGCCACCCTTCACCTTGTCGGCGTTCGCAAGAGCCTGCGCGGCATGAACCGCGGCGAGCACGCCGAGACTATGCGCGACCAAGATAACCGGACGCTCGGCACGCTCTACCTCCTCGATCACCCGGTTGCGCCACGACGTCGAAATCGGGCTTCTCCCAGTCCGCTTGAACGACACGCCGCGCCGTTGGAAGCTTGGCATCCCAACGGCTCTGCCAGTGATCTGGCCCGGAACCGCCAAGGCCCGGTATGACAAGAATATCCGCCTCTGATGTCCGCATCAAAAACTCGCCGGCACGATCATGATTGGAATTGCGGCCTTACACAGATAGGAGGATTTCGTCGGGTTAGGCCTATTGGGCAAGCTTTGCCGCGTTCGATCCACCTTGCGCGAGTTCGCGGCTGAGAATGCCGATAAAATTTTGGTAGAGTGTTTCTTCCACCGACTTCGAATTGCTTTGAGCGAATCGAAAACTCAGGGTCGGCTGCCCGAAGCGAGGCCTCGACATCGGCAAGATGCTTTGTTTCCTCCGCCAGAAGTCCGCCGAGCTTCTTGGCGATTTCGGACTCCCCCAGCGCATTTTTGTACATTCCGTAAACGTCCAGTGCGCGACGTTCGACCAGCCAGGTCACATAGCAATAGGCAAGCTTGACGCGCTCTTCATCGCCGCGATCCGCAAAGGCTTCATCGCAAAACCGGTCGAGATCCTGAAAATAGGTCTCGGCCTCTTCGCCGCAAAGCAGGACTTCGGGCTGATAGGAGTCGAAACCGGGCCCCCCCAATTTGATCGCTAGCTTTTTGAGCCCGAGCGCATGGCGGCCCTCTTCGCAAGCATGGCCGAGCATTGGGCCGTCAAAGCCTCGGCCTTCTGGCTCTTCACGATCTTGCGAAAGCCGACATATTCCAGATAAGAGAAGGTGTTCAGCCAGCGCGCATGCAGGGCGGGATCCGCGACGATCCTGTCAACCAAGGCTTCCAGACGATCCTTTGCGTTCATCTTCAACCGTCTCTTTTCCTTCGCGCTGTCTTCGCTCGGCAGGTCTTCAACTCTCGCCGAAGACGCGCTTGAAGATCACATCGACATTCTTCAGATGATAGCCAAGATCGAACAGCTCTTCGAGTTCGGCCGCGTCGAGCACCTTGCGCACCTCTTTGTCGTTTTTCAAGAGCGTCAAAAAATCGCCCTCGCCGCGCCAAACCGGCATGGCGTTGCGCTGAACCAGCGCATAGGCCTCCTCGCGGCTCACGCCTTTTTGGGTCAGGGCGAGCAAGAACCCGCTGCGAATGAATGAGGCCGCCGAGCCGGTCCAAATTCTTCTGCATATTGGCGGGATAGACGATGAGCTTTTCAATCACTTGGGTCAGTCGCGCGAGCGCGAAATCGAGCGTGACCGTCGCATCCGGGGCGATCATCCGCTCGACCGAGGAATGCGAAATATCGCGCTCATGCCAAAGCGCGACATTTTCCATGGCCGGCATGGCCATGCCGCGGACGAGGCGGGCGAGCCCCGTGACGTTCTCGCTCAGACACCGGATTGCGCTTATGGGGCATGGCGGACGAGCCTTTCTGCCCTTCCGAAAAAAACTCTTCCGCCTCCAGCACTTCCGTGCGCTGCAAATGCCGGATCTCGGTCGCCAATCGCTCCATCGAAGATGCGATGACGGCGAGCGTCGCAAAGAACATTGCATGGCGATCGCGCGGAATGATCTGCGTCGAGGCGGGCTCGACGGCAAGGCCGAGTTTTTCCGCGACATGGGCTTCGACGCGCGGATCGATATTCGCATAGGTGCCGACGGCGCCCGGAAATCGCGCAGGTCGCGATTTCCGCGCGGGCGCGCAAGAGACGCTCGCGGCGCGCGGACGAATTCGGCATAGGCTTGCGCGAGCTTGAGCCCGAAGGTCATCGGGCTCCGCATGGATGCCATGCGAGCGGCCGATCATCGGTGTGAATTTATGTTCGAACGCGCGGCGTTTCAGCGCGGCAAGCAACGCGTCGATGTCGGCCAACAGAATGTCGGAAGCACGCGCAAGCTGCACGGCCAAGACACGTATCGAGCACGTCGGAAGAGGTCATGCCCTGATGCACAAAGCGCGATTCGGGGCCGATGAATTCGGCAAGATGGGTGAAGAAGGCGATGACGTCATGGTGGGTGACCTTTTCGATCGCGTCGATCCGCGCCACGTCGAAGCGTGACATGGCCGGCCTTTTCCCAGATCGCCTTCGCGGCCTCTTTCGGAATGACGCCGATTTCGGCCAGCGCATCGCAGGCATAGGCCTCGATCTCGAACCAGATGCGAAAGCGTGTCTGCGCCTCCCATATGGCGGTCATTTCGGGACGGGCATAGCGCGGGATCATTTAAGTGAACTCGTGAGCTTGTGATGAGGCAGGCGGAAAACGTAGCCCGCCCGCAGGACCAGGTGCGGGCAAACGGAATCGCTCAAACCGAAGTTTCACGCGATTTGTCGGCAAGAAAATCGGCAGTCTTTTCTGCCGAGGATTTGCTCTAACACGCCGCCGCGGCCGCCGCAAAACGCGCTATGTCATTGCCCCTTCCCGGGGGCCTTGTCCTTCTGCAGCCTTCAGACGGGCGATTTCTGCCCGGATTGGTCCATAGGGGCCGTATTTATGTTGCTCCTCGCTGAAGTTGTCGGCGTATGGCCCGTAGGGTGCATCGACGGGCTTATCCAGCAAGTCTTCGGCGAAGTCTTTGTCTAGCCCCGATTTATGCGGGCGCGCCTGAGATTCCACATAGGCCGCGACATCCCAAGCCTCCGCGGGCGACAGCACGGGATTTAAATAATCGGCGCCATGCGGCATGTTGAAGTGGATGAAATTGGCGAGCGTTATGAGCCTTGCCATCCCCGCCCCATTGTTGAAGCTGTCTTCGCCCCAAACCGGCGGCATGGCATAGCCCAAAGCCAAATCCTCGGGAGAAAGCGCGATGCCGGTGCCGTTGCTATTGTGGCAGCCGAGGCAGGCGCGCGACATAGACTTGATTGCCATGCTTTGGATCGGCGGCGCGATCGAGGTCCGGCATCTTGCCGGCCCCAAGCCCAGGGAGTTGCTCGCCGCGCGAGACCCCGGAAGACAGGAATTTGACATAGGAAACGAGGGCTTGCATTTCCGGCGCGTCATTGGGGAGCGGGCGACCGTTCATGCTGCGGGTCATGCAGGCATTGATCCGGTCTTCAATGGATATGTCTTTTCCCAATCGAGCGCTGTAATGCGGAAAATATTCGTAGAGCCCGAAGATCGCTAAGCCGAATTTCTTGGTGCCCGCACTGAGATGACAATTGCCGCAGGCAAGATTGTTTCCGGCATAGCGTTTGGCGGGATCGGCCACATAAGGTCCGATATGCGCATAGGTCGCGGTGATAAGTTCGCGCCCAAATCGCACTTGGCGGCCGTATTCATCGTCCGGCAGACTTGTCAAATCTGGGACGCTCCAGACCGCAGCGTTTTCCTTGGTCTCTTCGGCCGCAGCGGGCACGAAAGCAAGGCCGCCGTAAAGTGTCATGGCAGCTAGGCATGTGCGGACCAGAGTCCTGACCATCTCTATTCTCCCGGTCGTCCAGATCGAGCCCAAGAAACCCTGTTTCGGCGTTGATCGCAAGGACGTGTGACCGATCACCGGTCGCCTCGTCGACGCCCGCACGGGCCCAATCAGCATGTGCGGAACCCTCCGTTCGGAGTGTCCGCACATTACACGATTGCGACAGATTCTCTGGAGAAACGCGGGACTGCAATGACGCCGGTTCACAGCCCGGTCGGCGCAGCCGACCGCAAGCTGATTACTTCCATTGCAGAGGAAATTTTAGATTGCCGCTACCATCATAAACACCCCAATGAGTCTCAAACGGCCCCGGCGCTGTACTTTTCAAATCCTCATCATACGCCTCGAATACAAAACACCGTATCCCTCTGCTCGGAAGTCGCGGAGTTCCTGCGCCGCTTTTGCAATGAGTGATCAAATTTTGCAGGAACGTCTGGGCGTTTGCGTTGTTGGCGTCCACGTCGCCGGCCGTGGGCCAGCCGCACTCGCCAATGACGATTTCGAGGTCCCCATACCCGATCTTGTCGAGCGCCACATGCAGAGCATCGATCATGGCGTCGAAGATATTCTTGTAGGTATAGGCCCCATCTTTAACCCAGTGGTCAGACCCCGCCGTGAACAGGCAATAATCCAGCGGTACGACATCACGATTCTGCACGCGGGTTATGAAGGGATAGATGTTGACCATGAAAGGGGCGCCGCTGGCCTTCATTATCGCGCACGTGCCCTTGATGATCTCCACCAGCTCCGGCTTGATGGCGCCTGCGGATGGCGGATAGGAAGCCGCCATGAATTCGAAATTTTGGGGAACAGTCACGCCGATCCCTGACAATCCTGATTTATTCAATGCTGCATTGAGGTTCTTGACCGCGGGGGCCAAGACCTTATCGAATTGATGATTTTGCCATGAACCCAGAGGCTCATTTCCGACGCAGATCCAGGTGATCTTATCCTTAAATGGCAAGATCTTAGTGATAAAGTTCTTAGTTTGGTCATTGGCGAATGACACGACGTCGTCATTCGACGTCCCGACTGCATATGTGAGCACCGGGTTCTTGCCCCCTGCGGCCGTGACGAAGTCCTTATCCGGGAGAGAAAATGTCTTCACCATGTTCACAAGCGGGGCAATCTGGTTCGCTGCCGCAGATTGAGAGATAGGTTTCGACTGGAAAGCGGTACTAAAGTTCATTCCCATGACAAAGTTGGGGGGGGGGATTGGAGCCATGTCGTTTTTCCTCGTTTGTTGGCGATCCTCCGTTAGGGCAGCTCACAGAGACCTTCCGCAGACCCGGCAATGCCCCACGCTGCCTGCGCGGTTCCGGGATCATGGAACTATGGTCTCGGTGGCCCCCTAATCGTTATACAATTTTTGTATATTCGCTTTTTATAAAAAAAATAAAACTATTGTCAGTCATATAACCGAGGCTGTGCCCGCATCGAGAAACCCCTTTCGGGTCCGACTCTAAGAAATCCCGCTTCAGCGATAACACCCCTTCCAACTCGGCAAGGCGTCCGGAAAAGGCAAGGGCTCTGCCTCGTAGATTGCGCGCGCAATTGCACGCGCGAGACAGTCGGCGGCCAACATGCCGATCTCGGTCTTGTCGCGTAGTGTTGGGAGTTTCGCGCCGCCGTTCCGGTCGCGGCGGCAAAAATCGTGTCGCCATCCATGGGCGCATGCGCGGGGCGCAACGCCCGCGCCATGCCGTCATGCGCCATGATCGGCGAGACGTTTGGCCTCCGGTTTGGTCAGCGCCGCGTCCGTGGCAACGATCGCGATCGTGGTATTTTCCGCCGCGCCGCCCTTGATGTGGAAGCCGGCCGCGTCCAAAGGCCAAGGCGCGGGCCAGCCGAGGCCGCCGAACTCGCCCTTCTGTTCGTAGGGCGCGGCCCAGAAATGCGGGCCATCGCCAATGGTGGCGCGGCCCACCGCGTTGACCGCAACGAGGGCGCCAACCCAAAACCACTCGGACGTCACGGCGCTCGCCGAGCCGAGGCCTCCCTTCAGATTTCGGTCGTGGTCGCGCCAAAGCCCGCGCCGACGCTGCCCAGCGCGAAACTCTTGCCCGGCCGCGGTCGCGGCCTGATAGCCCAAATGCCAGTAGATGGGCTCGCGCCCAAAATTCTTATCGCCGCCATTCAGAAGATCGAAAAGCACCGCGCCCGGCACGATCGGCACCTTGATATCGCGCACCGCGAAACCGCGGCCGCTCTCGCGCAGAAAGGCAACAACCCCGCCCATCGAATCGAGGCCGTAAACGGAGCCGCCCGAAAGCACCAAGGCATCGATCACGCTCGACGGTCATTTCGGGTTCGAGCAAGCCCGTGTCGCGCAGCCCGGCGCCGCCGCCATGGACCGCGATCGAAGCGACGGCGGGAGAGTCAAAAATCAGCGCCGTGACGCCGGAGCCGAGCCTTTCGTCGTGCGCATGGCCGACGCCGAGGCCGGAAATGTCGGTGATGAGATTTTTCAATCGGGTCTACCGAAACATCAGAGTGAATTGTGTTTCATAGCGATCGTGGGCGAGAGAACCAAACTTCAAAATATGTCGGACCTATACAACTCGATTCAATTTCGAGTTGCTTTTATGTAAGAATTGTTAGAACACACGACAATCTTGTCCGGTCCTGAATACTCAGTTGACATGCTTCATAATGTCCCGGCGCTGTGCCTTGACCATTGCTCCGGGCCATGTCTACGGTCGCCGCGTTTTCAAAATCCTCGCCGAAACGCGGCGAGGCTCATCGCATCGCTCACCTACTAAGAAGAGGCGGCGGACCAGATGGTACGGGAATTTCAATATCGTGGGGAAACGTTCAGGGTCAACGCGCATGGCATTGCCGGCCATGAGGAAGTCTTCATCATCTATCTCGTGGATGGCGTGGAGGAAGCGGAGAACTTCAATCGATCGCATGACCGAGGAGAATGACACGAGTGCTCCTTTGGAGGACATTTGCGTCATGCTCTGCGACCGCCTCATCGGCGAGCAGGAGATCGCTTGCGCCGATCCCAGCGCTGGCTTCACCTGGGTCGAAGGCAATAGTCCTCGCCGCAGGTTCATGACGGCATTCAGACCATCGTTGATGGATAGCGCGGCGCCGGCGGCCTCATGGCGTGTCGAAAATCTCGATGCTTGCCGAGAGCCAAGCGGCGAGCGGACCTTAAGCAATCTTTAAGTTTAGAACGATCTTGCGCTTGCGCACCAGCGCGCGCATCTCTCAAGACGCGCCATAGCGGTTGACCACCTCATGCGCGATCCCGGCCCCTTCCGCGAGAAACCGGCTGATGACCGCTTGCGCGTTTGGCGTGCAAAAATGATATGTCCTCTCGTAGTCGCGAAAGCCCCGGTTATAGCTGCCGGCGAGCCGTTCCTTGCGCGCCGCGGTCTTGGCTTCGGCCTCTAAAAGCGACTGCATCTTGGCGCGCCAGTCGCCGGCGGGGGCAGAGCCGCAGAGTTCATCGAAATAGGTTAGCGCGCCGAGAATTTCGGCAAGCCTCAAAAGATCTCGGAATCATAAGGCGGCGGCGGCTCCGGATCTCCGGCGCCGGATTTGCCGCCTGGCAGGTGGCTTTGCCGCTGTCGCTTTGGGAAGTGGGTCTTCTTCGCCACTTTGGCCTTGGCCTGTGTCGATTTCACGGGGCGGCTCGGTGGCCTTGATCTGCGCCGGTGGCGGTCCCGCGGGCAGAAGCGGCCAAGAAGAAGTCGAATTGGGCATTTGCCGGAACCGACGATCGAGACGCAAACCGCGCCACAACAAGAGCGCGAGAAGCGCATCCGCAGAAGATTTCTGACGCCAGCGAATCACCAGGCTCCTCTTCATCGGCCGGCTCTCGCGATGGCGCCTGCCTTCGCCCGCGCATGGCAATGAGCAATTTGCGCGCGCCTCCACCACCGCAGCGATCTTGGGCGTGCAGTCGAGAGCGGCGAGACGCGAGGGCTCGGCCCAGACGGTTTCGCTGGCTTCCGGTCCCGGCTTGGCCTCGCCCGCGATCCACTCGCCCGCGAAGGAGGCGATCACATAATGATGGCGGATTTTGCCGGCGCCGTCGCGATCGATTAGATTCCACGAGTTGATTGAACGCGATGATCCGCGCATCGACCGCACTTCCTCCGCAATTCCCGCAAGGCCGCGCCCTCCAAGGTCTCGCCCACCTCGACGAGGCCGCCGGGCAGCGAAAAAGCGCCCGCAAAAGGCGGCCTGGCGCGTCGGGCGAGAAGAACGAGCCCGGCCCGAAAGACGGCGAGGCTGACGCCAAGACAGGGACGATTCGGGATATTCCCGCGCCGACCGTGCTGCCGCGGTGCGGCTGGGCGCGGCGAAGAACCGGCCGGGCTCATGGGTAAAGGCGCTCCTTGCGCCAGGCGCTCCTGCGACGTTTGCCGCCGGAAAACGATACGGTCGTGCAGACGGAAGATGCCTTCCGACCAGAATTCGAGATAGAGCGGCGAAATCCTGTAGCCGAGCCAATGCGGCGGCCGCGGAACTTCGCCGAAGCCAAATTTCGCGGCATATTTGGCCGCGGCAGACTCGAGCGCGAACCGGCTTTCGAGCGGCCGCGATTGCTGGCTTGCCCAGGCGCCGATCCTGGCTTTGCAAAGGACGGCTTGCGAAATAGGCATCCGCATCTGCGTCGTCGACGAAGCTTACCGGGCCGCGCAAACGAACCTGCCGCCGCAGCGATTTCCAGTGCAAGGACCGCCGCCGCCTGCATATTGGCATGAAGCTCCTGGCCCTTGGCGCTCTCCGAATTGTGTAGAAGACAAATCCGGACGGTCCGCCGTCCTTGAGCAGGACCATGCGCACATTCGGCAGGCCATTGGCATCGACCGTTGCAAGCGCCATCGCGTCCGGATCGTTCGGCTCGCTTTTTTGGCCGCCTCGAACCAAGACGCAAACAGAGCAAACGGATCGTCCGCCGTCGGTGAAGTCACGACTCGTTAACTCGTTCAACGTAAACCTCCAGAAGAGTCAAATTTAACGGTCTAACCAGCGGCCAAATCGTGACAGGGGAAGATCTTCGCCGCAATCGTCCGATATTCGCTTGCGCGACGCCTTGTAGCACGGCTGGCTCGGCAGCGAACCATTTTTCGTTTCGCGCGCTTCCCCGGAGTTCTCTGGCAAAACACCCTGGCGCGGGCTCGCCTAGCCGGCCTTCTCGGCGGCCTCTCGGCCGCGGCTGTCCTCGCCGGATGCTCCATGTCATTTCCGATCTCGCCCTTGATGTCGCCGCCTCCAAGGAAGACACGACCGGTGCGATCCCGAAGTCGCTCGCTCGCCAGCTCCTCGAGCCCGAGGATTGGCGCCGCGCCAAGGCGGCGCTTTCGACCGCCCTCGATCCGCAAGGCAATGGCTCGCTCGTTGGCTGGGAAAATCCCGAATTCGGGCAACAAGGGCTCGTTCATACCGGTTGGCAAAGCCTACCCCTCAGAACGTCCGGGATTTGCCGGGTCTTTCTCGCCGAGCTCGACCGCAAGGGTGACGGCGAAGTCCATCCAAGGGACCGCTTGCGCGGATAAGCAGGGTCGAGTGGACGATCGCCGAAGCAAAACCCTGGAAAAAGAGTTTAAAAAGCGGCTTGGCTCTCCTGCAATCAGAGGTTTCCGGCAAAAAGCCTTGCGGCCAGCGGGCGTCATCCCAAATTGAAGGAGACAGTGCGCTCGTGCCAAGCTGGGCGAGCGCGGCAACGGGACTGATCGATGCGTGATCCTTATATGGTTTTGGGCGTTGAAAAATCCGCCGATATGGCCGAGATCAAGAAGGTCTTTCGCAAGCTCGCCAAAAAATATCATCCAGATCAGAGCAAGGATCCAAAGGCGAAGGAAAAATTCGCCGAGGTGAATCTGGCCTATGAGATTTTAGGCGACGAGAAGAAGCGGGCCGCGTTCGACCGCGGCGAAATCGACGCCGAAGGCAAGCCGCGTTTCCATGGTTTTGAAGGATTTGGCGCGGAGGGCCGGGTTTTGGCCGGGGCTCGTGCGGGCGGCCCGGGTTTCGAGCATTTTGAGTTCAATTTCGGCGGGGCCAACCTGGGGCGCAAGGATTTAACGCCGAGCGACATTTTCGCCGATCTTTTTGGCGCGGGCGGGCCGGCGGGCCCGCCGAGGCCGTGGCGCGCATGCGCCGCCCCAGCGTGGCGAGGATGTCAGCGCGAGCGTGACGATCGGCCTTGCCGAGGCGGTCAAGGGCACGACGGCCCGGGTGACCTTGCCGACCGGCCGCACGCTGGAGGTCAAGGTTCCCGCCGGAATCGAAGACGGCAAGCAAATTCGCCTCAAGCGGCAAGGGTCAACCCAGTCCTTTGGGCGGCGAACCGGGCGACGCCATGGTGACCGTGCATATTGCCAAACATCCCTATTTCCGGGTCGAAGGCGCGATCTGCGGCTCGATTTGCCAGTCACCCTTTACGAGGCGGTCCTCGGCGCCAAGGTCAATGCGCCGACCCTCGATGGCACGGTGGAACTTGCAGTGCCTCCCGGCTCGAACGGCGGGCGCACACTTCGGCTGCGCGGCAAGGGCCTTCCCACCTCGCAGGGCTCCGCCGGTGACCTTTTGGTGACCCTGAAAATCGTTCTGCCCGATGAGCCGGACCCGGATCTCGCCAGCCTCCTGCGCAAATGGGAAGCCCAAAAGCCCTATAATCCGCGCCGTGAGATGAAGTAACCCGGCGGCGAGGCCACTCCAGCCGCCATTACGCAACCTTTAGTTGAAAGCCTCCACTTCGGCACGGATTTTCTCCGCGAGTTTCTGGAGTTCGGCCTCGGTCAGGGAACCGGCGAGGGCATAATCCGCCCCGTTTTGCCGCCAATAGACCGCCGCCGAGGGGAATTTGCCGGACTTGCGTGTGACCGTGTCGCTGGGATCATCGGAGCGTTCGACGCAAAGGGCGGCGTCGACCGTCTCCGACCTAGCATAAAACATGCACAACATTTCGCCGAGTTCGCTCGGCATGACCCGAACACCGGCCAACTTCAGCCCACGCGCCGAAAGGTTTGGTAAAATCAACGCCGTGGCTTCCCCTCGCCGCGCGGCGGCGCCCTTTGGCGCCAGGCGAGCCGCCGCGTCCTTTGCGTTAGGGGGCGGCGCGAAGGCCAGCAAGGCGGAGATCGTTCGGGTCACCAAAGCCTCGTCCGATCTGCTCGTCGGTCCGCTATCCGTGGCCGACGTGTCATCCGACCGGCTCAGCCGATCGAGGGCATATCTCCCGCCGGTTGCCAGGAGTGCCCCGGCCAAGAATGCCAGCGCAATAAAGCTCGCCGCCCATCGGCGCCAGGATTGAAGGGAAGCTACGGTCTGATCGAGTTTGCTGGCCCCGCAACCCCCAGTTCCGCTGTTCTCGGTCGGAGGAACAGCCGGCCAGGACAGATGCATCGGCTCGTTTTCAACGGAAGCGAAAGCAGCGCGGATGGTTTCGTTCTGTCGCCGCCACGCTTGAACCCGGGCCGCGTCGGCCGGCGAATTTGCTAGAAAATTTCGGACCGCCTCCCGGCGTCCGGGCTCCAGGTCGCCATCGACGAAGCCATGCAACTCCGCTTCAGTCACAGGGGGCCGGGAGCCGCTGTCAGGCATCAGTTTCTATTTGACCACACGCAGATAGGCTGGGCGGAGCTTCGGCGCGTGCACCAAAATTTCGGCCGGAGAATTCTGCCGCAGGGCCACCCGCGCCCGTGACACACGGGCAATCAGCACCGCGCGAGAGATTTTCAGAATCCGCGCGGCGTTCGCATAGCTGAAACCCTCGAGAACAACCAGCAGCAAGGCTTCACGCTCCTCGAGCTTCAAGGCCGCAAGCGAACCTGCAAGCTTGTCCTGAGGCGAGGCAAGAAGCGGAATTTTTTCCGCGGCATGAGGTCCGCCGCTCGATTGCTGAGTCTTGGCACCCTGCCGACCGGCTGCAAGGGCCTCGCGATGCCATTCCGTGAGAAGCGAATAGAGATGGAGGTAAAGCTCGATTTTTCGGAAGCTGGCCCCGGTTTCATAGGTGCGCAGGACCACGGCATTCACCAAATCGTCGGCCATTTCGTTAGGCCCCGGTTGGCCGCTGACGAGCGCCCGCGCATAGCGGCGTAACCGCGGCGCACACCGATCCAGATGCTCTCGCAAGCTCACCTTCGCGCTCCGTCGCCGGCGCCAACGCCGGCCTTATGCAGCTCCGCCCTGATCACAAATATAGAGGCCTTCGCAGGCTCTTGCCTAGTGCGGTTGCCGCAAAAGGCGACCGGCTTCCCGAAAAAGACCAGCCCCAACTTGTTGATTTTGAGCACTTCCTCTTCGATCTTTATGTGCAAATGGTCGAATTTCGCCAGCGCCGAAGTAAAACCGGCTGGGGTCTTTCCATTTCTACCTATCTTGCGCTAAACCCACGCAGCCCTTAAACGCGGCTGACACCGCGGCCGTTCCAATCGGCCGTTTCCTTAGTTTTCTGATCCGGATCGAGAATGACGCAACCGGGAATTTTTACGCCTGGACGACAAACTGCGGGAATCCTCGCGGGAAAACGGGGCTTGGTCCTCGGGCTGGCCAATAATCGGTCGATCGCTTGGGGCATCGCCAAGGCTGCCCATGAGGCGGGTGCCGAACTCGCCTTCACCTTCCAGGGCGAATCGCTCGAAAAAAGGGTCCGGCCCTTGGCCAAGGAACTCGGCGCCCATGTGGTGGGAGATTGCGATGTCACCGACCCCGCGACCCTGGACGCCGCCTTCAAGCAAATTGAAAGTATTTGGGGGAATTTAGACTTTGTCGTGCACTGCGTGGCATTTTCCGACAAGGATCAATTGACCGGCCGATATATCGACACGACGGCGGACAACTTCAGCAATTCTTTGTTGGTCTCCTGCTATTCTTTTACCGCCGTGGCGCAGCGCGCCGAAAAATTAATGCCCAACGGCGGCGCGATGTTGACCCTGACCTATTATGGCGCGGAAAAATGGATGCCCCATTATAATGTAATGGGAGTCGCCAAGGCTGCGCTTGAATCGAGCGTCCGCTATTTGGCCGCGGATCTGGGCGAGCGCAACATTCGGGTCAACGCCATCTCGGCCGGACCAATCAAGACTCTAGCGGCCTCCGGGATCGGCGACTTCCGCTATATTCTGAAATGGAACGAGTATAATGCTCCGCTTCGGCGCACCGTGACGATCGAAGAAGTCGGCGAGAGCGCCGCCTTTCTTTTGTCCTCGATGGCCCGCGGCATTACCGGCGAAATCCTTCATGTCGACGCGGGCTACCATGTCGTTGGCATGAAAAATCCCGCCGCCCCCGATATTTCCGTTCTTGGCAAGGATTGAAGCGTTCACTGGCCATTCAGTTGCGAACGCCCATTGTCTCGCGTTGGAACCTGGGATCGAGCTGAAGCACGGCAATTCGAGCACGACAAAGTTCGGGCACAAAAGAGATGTTTAGTGCAATTTCGCTATTCTAAATTCCAACATCGACATTCATACGGATCATGATCGACGTGCGTCAGCGCACCGAGACTTAATTAAATCGTCTTCAAGGGTCGATAGAGCACAGTCATGGAATTGTTTCCGATCGATGCTTCGGTCCTGCCATGGGCGCGGGCGACGGTTCGGGGTCATCCCGCAAAGCCTTAACGTTCGGGGCGAATTTGCCAATCGGCAAATGCATTTCAGCATGATCGCAGTGTCAAAGCTGGGGTGTTCGGGAGCAAAGGCAAACGGAAATAGCTATGTTGCACACGCTGGCAATCGCCTCTGCTTCCTCCGAAATTGAGGGCAAGACCCTCCCCTTCAAAGCCGGCGCGATTTTGCATGGTCCCCTCCGGCCGGATTTGATTCGCGACGAATTGCTTTGTGAAATTTTTGCGGCGACCGTTGCGAGAGACCCCTCCGCCACCGCGATGATCACGCAGGAGGGCAAGCTTTCCTATGCCGAAGTCGACGCAAGCGCGGAGGCTCTCGCAAAAGGGCTGTTGCGCAAGGGAATCCGGCCGGGCCGCATCGTCGGCCTCTGGATGCCGCGCGGCCACGAACTCCTGATCGCGCAGATCGCCATCGCCAAGACCGGCGCCGCCTGGCTTCCCTTCGACGCCGACGCGCCGGTCGAGCGCATCGCCGTCTGTCTGTCCGACGCCGAAGCCTGGGGCGTTCTGACCTCCGCGGACCTTGTTGCCGAAATTGCCGCCCTGGCAGCTTGCCCGGCCTGGACGTATGCCGAAGTCCTGACCAATTCTTTGGACGTTGCGGACACCGAGTTCGACGCTCGCGCCCTTGGTGCACGTCCCGACGATCCCGCCTATCTCATCTACACCTCGGGGTCGACCGGCACCCCAAAGGGCATCGTCATCTCGGGGCGCAACATCTGCCATTATTTGCGCGCCGCCAACGAAATATACGGGGTCCGCGAGACCGACGTCGTCTTCCAGGGTGCCTCGGTCGCCTTCGACCTTTCGATGGAGGAAATCTGGCTTCCCTATCTGGTCGGTGCGACCCTTTTCGTGGCCAGCGCCGAGATGATGGGCGAGGCCGACAAGCTTCCCAGCCTTATGGAAGAGCATCACGTCACCGTGCTCGACACCGTGCCGACCTTGCTTGCGTCTCCTGCCCCGCGACGTCGCGACCTTGCGTTTGATCATCCTCGGCGGCGAAGCCTGCCCGCCGGCGATCGCCAGCACGCTGGTGCGGGCCGGGGCGCACGATCTTCAATTCCTATGGGCCGACGGAGACGACGGTCGTCGCAACCGTCGCTGAAGTGCGGCCCGGCCGGCCGGTCACGATCGGCCGGCCCATCCCGAACTACACCTGCTATGTGGCGGATGATCGCCTCGATCTTCTCCCGCCCGGAGTCGAAGGCGAGCTCCTCATCGGCGGCCCCGGAGTGGCGAAGGGCTATTTGCGCCGCGACAGCCTGACACGCGAGAAGTTCATCGCCAATCCTTATTCCTCCCTTGGCGCCGATCCGGTCCTGTACCGGTCGGGCGATGCCGTGGAGATCGACGCGCAATGGCGAGATCGCGTTTCGCGGCCGGATCGACGATCAGGTGAAGGTCCGCGGTTTTCGCGTCGAACTGGGCGAGATCGAAGCCAAGCTCGCCGATCTTCCCGGAGTCGCGCAAGCCGCCGTCGTCCTGCGCAACGATCACGACATCGAGCAGCTCGTCGCCTTTATTGTCCCGGCCTTGGACGTCGAAATCGACACGCGGCAGCTTGCGCAACGAACTGCGCGCGGTCCTGCCGGCCTATATGGTGCCGGCGCGGTTCGAACTACTAAACCTCCTGCCGCGGCTCTCGTCCGGCAAGATCGACCGCAAGAGCCTGAAGCAAATATCGAACTTTCCGCCAGCGACGGTGATCGAGGCGCAGGAAGAGCCGCGCAACGAGACCGAGGCGAATCCTCCTCGAGGCCGCCGAGCGCGTGCTGCCGCCGCAGACGATCCCGTTCGACGCCGATTTCTTCACCGATCTCGGCGGTCATTCGCTTCTCGCGGCGCGTTTCATCTCGGTCGTGCGCGAGACGCCGGCGCTGGCGCGCATTACCTTGCAGGACGTCTATACGGCGCGCTCGCTGCGCGCGATCGGCGAACTTCTCGACCAGAAATGGGCGCGGCACCGCCGCCCGAGGATCTCTCTTTCACGCCGCCGCCGCTGCTGCGCCGCTTCCTCTGCGGCGCCGCGCAGGCGCTTGCGCTGCCGGTCATTCTCGCGCTGGTGACCGCGCAATGGCTCGGCGTGTTCGTCAGCTACATGCTTGCTGACCGGCGCCGACGCAAGCTTCTTCGAGGAAGTGATCTCGCTCATCGGCGTCTATATGTGCATCAATATCGCGACCGTGGCGATCGTCATCGCCGCGAAATGGCTGATCATCGGCAAGACCAAGCCCGGCCGCTATCCGCTGTGGGGAGTCTATTATTTCCGCTGGTGGCTGGTGAAGCGTTTCCTTGGTCTCGTCCATATCAAATGGTTCCAGGGTTCTCCCATCATGCGGCTCTATCTGCGCGCGCTCGGTGCGAAAATCGGCAAGGACGCGATCATCGGCGAAGTCGAACCGGGCGCCGTCGATCTCATCTCGATCGGCGCCGGCGCGAGCATCGGCTCGATCACCAATTTCGCCAATGCGCGGGTCGAGGGAAACGAACTGATCATCGGCACCATCGAAATCGGCGCCGACGCCTATATCGGCTCGTCCTGCGTCATCGAAGAAGATGTCGTGATCGCGGAAGGCGCCGAACTCGGCGGATCTGACCGCGATCGGCGCGGGTGGGCGCATCGGCGCCTATGAGGTTTGGGACGGCTCGCCGGCCCGCAAGACCGGCATGGTCGATCGCGCCGCGCTGGACGCGCCCTCGACGGCCTCGCGGCGCACAGCGGCGTGCCATGGCGCGTGATGTATCCGTCCTGCTGCTCGCCATCCCGCCCGCTCGGCCTGTTGCCGATCTTTCCGGCCTTTTGGGTCTTCGACCGGATCGACGATCTGATCGGCATCGCCGATTTCGATCGCACGCTTTACATGCTGTCGATCCCGATCATGGCCTGGCCGACCGCCTTCGTGATGGTGCTCGTCACCGTCGGCTTCATCGCGGCCTGCCGCTGGATCATCCTGCCGCGCGTGCGCGAAGGGACCTATTCGGTTCATTCCTGGTTCTATTTCCGCAAATGGGCAGTGGCGCTCGCAACCGAGGTCACGCTCGAGACTTTGTCGTCCTTGTTCGCGACGGTCTACATGCGCGTCTGGTATCGGCTGATGGGCGCCAAGATCGGCAAGGACGCTGAGATTTCGACCAATCTGTCCGGCCGCTACGATCTCGTCGAGATTGGCGAGAAATGTTTCATCGCCGATGAGGTCATCCTTGGCGACGAAGAAATCCGCAACGGCTGGATGTATTTGAAACGGGTCAAGACCGGCCCGCGCGTCTTCGTCGGCAATAGCGCCGTCGTACCGGCTGGAACCGAAATTCCGGCCGATGCGCTGATCGGCATCAAGTCGAAGCCGCCCGCAAATCATTTGATGCAGAAGGGCGATACCTGGTTCGGATCGCCGCCGATCAAACTGCCGGTCCGCCAGACGTTCGATGGCGGCGGTGCCAATTGGACCTATGAAGCGCCGCGCTGGAAGAAATTCGCGCGCGCCTGTTTCGAGGCGGTCACGATTTCCCTGCCGACCATGCTGTTCATCACCTTCGGCACCTGGGCGGTGGAATGGTTCAGCGCCAGCGTGCTTGCTGGAGCCTATTTCCAAATGATGTGGCAGTTTACGGTCGCTTCGGTGGCCATTTGCTCGGCTCTGACGGCATCGGTGATCATCTTGAAATGGATCACCATGGGCCGCTACGAGCCGATGATGAAACCGATGTGGTCCTGGTGGGCGATGCGGACCGAGGCGGTTGCGGTCATCTATTGGGGCATGGCCGGCAAGGTTCTGCTCGATCATTTGCGCGGCACGCCTTTCCTGCCCTGGGTCATGCGGCTGTTCGGCACGAAATTCGGGCGTGGGGTCTATATGGACATGACCGACATCACCGAATTCGACTGCGTGCATGTCGGCGATTACGCGGCGTTGAATGCGTTGAGCGCCTTGCAAACGCATCTTTACGAGGATCGCGTGATGAAAGTCGGCAAGGTCTTTGTCGGCAACGGCGTCACCGTCGGCGCCGGATCCACGGTGCTTTACGATACGCTGGTTTCCGACCATGCGCGGCTGGGGCCGCTGACCCTGGTCATGAAGGGAGAGCAAATTCCCGCCAATTCCGAATGGGCGGGCGCACCCGCGGAGCCCAAGGCGGTGCCGCACTCCTCGATCATCCATAAGGCTGCCGCCTGAGGTTGAAGCAGGACTCGGTTGGTCCTTTCGCAGGAATTCAAAGAAGCGCGATCGCCGCCACCTGCCGCCCATAATCCGGCTCATTGCGATGGATCGAGCGGCGATAGGAATAAAACCGCTCGGCATCCGCATAGGTATCCTGTCCGAGGTCTTCACAGGATCCGATGCCCGCGAGCCGCAATCGCTCCGCGATAAAGCCCGGCAGATCGAACATGAAATGCCCGGCGCGTTCCGATGTCGAAAAGAAGCGCGCATGGTCTTGCGAGGCCGCAAGGAATCGATCTAAAAATTCACCGCCGACTTCATAGGTATCGCGCGAGATCATCGGGCCCAGCACGGCGACCGTCGATGAGCGGTTGGCACCGATCGACTCCATCTTCGCGAGCGTCGCTTCAAGCACACCGGTGAGCGCGCCCTTCCAGCCGGCATGCGCGGCCCCGATCACGCACGCCTTCATGTCGGCGAACAGAATCATGCCGCAGTCGGCGCCCGTGACCCCGAGGCCGACGCCCGGCGTCGAAGTGACCAAGGCATCGCATCGGGGACGTTCAGTGAATGGCCGGGTCACCACCAATGCATCGGGCGAATGGGTTTGAAACGGCACCAGAAGATGCGCCGGCTCAATCCGAAGATAAGCCGCCATCCGGCGGCGGTTTTCGGCGACGGCTTGTGGATCGTCCCTTGATCCAACGCCGCCATTCAGCGTTGCATAAATTCCGGTCGAGACCCCGCCTTGCCGGGTGAAGAATCCATGGGTCAAGCCCGGCGTCTCTAGAACGGTTGCTGAGAGAGGATTTGCCGTTTGTTGGGTCATGTCGCCGCCACCTCGAAACCAGGCGGGGTCCGAAGTCCCGGCGCGGTCACCGCCAGAACCTTGAACAGCTTCGCCATATGAGTTTGACCCGCGCGCCCGGGCGCACTGCCCGCGAGGCGGTCGAGCGCCGCATCGATCGCGGCTGCCTGCCGCGCATCGGCATGAGCCCGCAATTTCTCCGCGCGTTCGTAGAGGCCGAGGCGGGTCAAAAATTCGCCTTGCGGCACTGGCCCGTGAACTTCGGCGCCGGCGGCGCGCGCCGCCTGCCCAAGACTGCAAAAATCGACATGGGCTGTCAGGTCGGCTTCTCCCGGATCGCTCAAGGGATCCGCGAACCGATGGCGCTTGATTGCCTGCAAGGTTTCGCCGCGCGCCGGCGTATCATAGCCGTAGTCGATGGCGAGCAGCGCCCCGCCTTCTGCCACCAGCCGTGCAGCGAGCTGCGCCATGACGCGCGCGGCCGCGTCGGACGCCTCGAATATTTGCCCTTCCTCGCCTGTCAGAGTGACACCCGGATCTGGATAGGGCGCAAGGCCAAAGCGCAAACGGCCCTCATCGTCCAGGCCGACCAGTCTTTCATGCCAGCCATCGGCGCGGCGAACGAAGTGGCGCACCGGCAGGCAATCGAAAAACTCATTCGCGATGATAAGGGCCGGTCCGGCGGGCAAAGCCTCGACACGATCGTGCCACCGCGCAACACAGCCGGACTCCTGCAGCGCCACCTGCTGACATTGCCGCAAAATTTCGCTTGTTTCGACAAAGTTCAGATCCAGAGCCGCAAGAAAATCGGGCGCCACGCGCGCCGCGCGTAAAGCGTCCGCCATCAAGGTGCCGCGGCCGGGCCCCAATTCGACGAGAAGAAATGGACTTGGCGCACCCATGCCGCGCCAAACCGCGACACACCAGAGCCCAATCAATTCACCGAACATCTGGCTGATTTCCGGCGCGGTGGTGAAATCGCCTTTCTCGCCGAGCGGCATTCTGGAGCGGTAATAGCCATGCGCGGGATGCGACAGCGCCAGCGTCATATAAGTCTCAAGGTTGATCGGGCCGGCTTCGGCGATCATCTCACGGATGATGGTTTCAAGCGCGGTCATGCGGGTCTGTTCAGACCGGGGTTCGGCTCCTGCCGCAAGGCCCAAAAGATGAACAACAGCCCTAGCGCAATCATGGGCAAAGACAACAGCATGCCCATGGTTGCACCGCCAAACAGAAAACCGAGCTGCGGGTCCGGCTCCCGAAAAAATTCGCAAGCAATCCGCGCTACTCCGTAACCCACGGCAAAAATCCCGGTGACGAGACCTGGCCGGTGCAGCGCACCCAACTGGACGGCAATATAAAGGACCAGGAAGAGCACCAAGCCTTCGAGACCCGCCTCATAAAGCTGGCTCGGGTGGCGCGGCAGCGGCCCGGCGCCGGGAAATACCATGGCCCAAGCCACGTCGGTGGGCCTCCCCCATAATTCCGGCTTGATGAAATTGGCGATCCGGCCGAGAAAAATCCCAATCGGAACCGCGGCGGTACAAACATCGGCCAAACTCAAAACCGAAATCTTCTTGCGTTTGCCGAGAATATAAATCGCCAGGGCAGTGCCGACAACTCCGCCATGAAAAGACATGCCGCCTTTCCACACACTCAGAATTTCGTCCGGGTGGGCCAGATAGAAATTCGCATTGTAAAAAAGCACATAGCCGAGCCGCCCCCCCAGGATAACACCGAGCGCCGCATAGACGAGCAGATCGTCGATCTGGACCGGATCGATCGGCGACACCCCGCCCCACAGGCTTTTTTGCTTGACCAGGGTTCGGGCATAGGCCCAGCCAAGCACCAGCCCCACGATATAAGCTAATGCGTACCAGCGGATAGGCAGTGGCCCAACAGTCAACAGGACCGGATCGATGCTTGGGTAGGCAAGGGAGATCAAGATGGCGCTCCGCGGGTCATGGGAAAGCAAGCAACGTCTTTGCCGGGGTGGCGTTCGCAGCGCCCGGATCAAGGCAAATTGCTTGGCCTTAAGTCAAGCCGGGATCCCGCCCTCTCCTGGCGAAACCACACTGGCGCAACAATCGGTTACAAAGTCATGTCGGCTTCATGACCGGCCTCATAAATCAGTGGTCGCTCGCAACAATCCTGTGTTACAAGCGCCTACGCTATGGGAGTGATTCATGTCACAAAATCGGGTTTTTGACGATTTCGCGCGTCTCGTGACCGATGCCAGCGAGATGGCGCAAGGCGTTCGCCGCGAAGCGGAAACCGCCGTGAAAAGTCAACTCGAACGATTGCTCGCAACAATGGACGTCGTGACGCGCGAGGAATTTGAAGCCGTCAAGCAGATGGCCGCGATGGCGCGCGACGAGAACGAAAAATTAAGTCAAAGGATAGCTGCGCTCGAGGCCGAGATTCGCGCCGCGAGTAAAGGCCCCGGCGCCTGAAAGATGCAATTCGGCCAGCTTCAGGGTCGGCCGGACGGCAAGGTTGGAAACCACTTCGGGCAACGACGCGTTCGAGCTGGGATTGAGCGTTTCCATTTCTACTGAACCCGACGGAGCCCTCCGCTTCCTCCCTTAAGCCCAAGATTATTTACATCGATCGGGCGGCTTTCCAGAACAGGCCCGTCATTGCCTCGGAGCTTGCATCATGTTCGACCATAAATCAGACGTGCCCGTATCGCATGTGTCACGCTTTAGCGTGGTCGGCTTCCTGCTTCGGGAATGGCCCTATGTCGCCATGCTCTCTTTCGCGCTGTTTGGAGTCGCCTATACCAGCATGTCTCGGCAGCAAATGACGACCTATTGGATCGCTCTTGCCCCGTTCTTTGGCCTGATCTGCGTCATTGCCCGATGGGGGGACATTCATGGCACCAAGGCGCATTGGCAACTCATCCAGTCCCAGGCTCTTCACTGGTTTGCCGTGGTCCTGGCGATGTATCTGGTGTTTGTCTCCGATGTGAAGCAGATCATGAATTCGGACGCTAGCGCTTTAGTCGTGCTGACCATTCTGGCGCTAGGGACGTTCACGGCCGGTGTTCACGTCGCCGCTTGGCGGATCTGCCTGGTCGGAGTCGTGCTGGGGTGCGGAGTTCCCGCCATCGCATGGCTTGAGGAATCGACGCTGCTGCTAGTGCTGTTGGCGATGGTATTCATTGCGATCGCGGTTCTGTTCTATTTGCATGATCCGCGGGGTTCCAAAAAGGACTCGGAAGCGGCTCCTTATTAGGTGCCCTCGCCCCAGAACCGCCAGAAGCCGGACTTCTTCGGCAAAGGTTCCTGGGGAACGCTGATCAGTGGAACCGAGGGGGCCGCCGGCTCAAGCTGCGTGGTGAGATATTCCCGGGTCGCAAAACGGACCAGAACCCCAATCGCGGCGGCGAGCGGCACCGCGATCAGCAGCCCGACAAAGCCGAATAAATAGCCGAACGCGGCAATCGCAAACATCACCCAGACAGGATTGAGGTTGATGCGCGAGGCGATGAGGTAAGGCGCAAGCGCGTAGTCGGCGATGGACTGGCCGCCGACGAAAATGCCCAGCACGACCAGAAACATCGTCCAGTCCGGCCAGAACTGGAGCGCCGCGACACAAAGCGACAGCACCAGCCCGATCAGCGACCCGAGATAGGGAATGAAACTGATCAGGCCGGCTGCAAGGCCGATCAGCAGTCCGTGGTTAAGTCCGATCAATCGGAGAGCCACCGCATAATACACGGCGAGGATGAGACAGATCGTCCCCTGGCCGCGCAGGAAGCCGGCAAGCGTGTCATCAATTTCGCGCGCAACCGTCCATACCGTTTCACGCTGCGCCACCGGAATCGAACGGTCGATCGTCGCGATCAGCCCGTCCCAATCGTTGAGCAAATAGAAAGTGACGATGGGAGTCACCACAAGAAGCGAGAACAGCGACAGCAATGCTTGGCTATCCGACCACAGCGAGCGGAGGACGCTTGGAATCCAATCGGCGCCGAGGGTGGCGATCTCGCCCAGCGACTGCTGGGCTTCGTTCACGCCTTCGCCGACAAGCTTGCGCAGCCAGGGACGGCTCGGATCGTTTGCGAGGGCTTGCAGCTGACCGATATAGCTCGGAACCTTGTCGATAAAGATTGCAACTTCTTCGCCGATGACGGGGACTGCCCCCACCAACAGAATGCCGACGCCGATAATGAACACGCTGAGAATGCCAAGCGCCGCGACAGCCCGGTTCAGCCCCCATTTCTCAAGACGATTGACAACCGGGTTGAGCAAATAGGCTAGGGCGATCCCGGCCACGAACGGCAGGAGGATTTGGCGGAGCAGCACAACCATCGTGGCGATGACCGCCAGCGTGCCGATCCAGAACACGGTAGGGCGCGCTGCTTTCATGAACTGACACTCCGACGGCAGCGACGATTACCGGATTGCGCGACTTGCGCCTCGGCAAATCTTGGCTGTCTGACAGAAATGTCAACATGGAATTCCATTCTCCCAAGAAAAAGTCGTCCAAATGTTTCTAAATGGAGACCAGGGCCGTCGAATCCCGGACAGGCTCTGCGCTTTTAGGCAGGACCCTGCGGCGCCAACGATCCTTTCGGTTCCTAAAACTTGCTCCATTGGGGACAACGTCCGTCGGGATAGTTGCGCAACCGCGCCCGGTTGTGATTCCTTCGAAATCGTGGATCGAACAACGTTTTAAGTCGCAAGCCAGTGTCCCATGCGCCTGGCCTTTCGAGTCGTAGAGCCGCGTTTCGCATGTCGTCCTTCGAGGCAACGCCCCGAAGGGCAATCACCCGAGGCCTTGGAATGTCGCTTTTGCAAGCAGAATTCGACCGCACCGAACATCCGGTCGATATCATCGAAAGAATCGCCTCGCATAATCACTGGTCGTTCGACCGCGACGAAGAAGACGAGATTTCGATTCTGGTGGCCGGCAGTTGGTCCGATTACAACATCGCTTTTACCTGGCTGCCGCAGGTGGAAGCCCTGCATGTCGCTTGCGCCTTCGATCTCAAAGTGCCGCCGCCGCGCCGGCTGGAACTTTCGTCCCTTGTCTCGCTGATCAATGAGCAATTGTGGATCGGCCATTTCGACATCTGGCCGGCCGACGGCGTGATCATGTTCAGACATGCGCTTTTGCTGGTCGGCGGCGCCGAGCTGAACGGCCAGCAATGCAAAACGGTCCTTGCCACTGCCGTGCGTGCTTGCGAACGCTATTATCAAGCGTTTCAATTTGTCGTGTGGGCCGGCAAGACCGGGCACGAGGCGCTGGACACGATCATGCTCGAAACCGAAGGCCGCGCCTGACATGGCGGCGGCGGGCCTCGATCGCCTCGACGCCTCGCTTGTTCTCGCGGGAGCCGGCAAGATGGGCGAGGCTTTGCTGCGGGCCTGGCTCGATCAAGGCTACGACCCGCAAAAAATAAGCGTGATCGAACCGCAACCCTCGCCAAGCATCGTCCAACTCGCGGCTGGCAGAGGGTTCAGGCTGGGTGCCCCGTCAAGCCCGCCGGACGTTCTCGTCCTCGCCATGAAGCCGCAAAGCCTCGATGAAGCCGCGGTCGCAGTCGGAGCCCTTGCCGCCGTCAACACTCTGGTCATCTCCATCCTGGCCGGAAAAACCATGGCCGATCTCGCGGCGAGGCTGCCGAATGCGCGGGCCATCGCACGCGCGATGCCGAATCTTCCGGCTGCCGTCGGCCGTGGGATAACCGCGGTGGTCGCCAACCCGTCCGTGACACCCCTCCAGCACCAGATAGCCGAAGCTTTGCTGGCCGCGACCGGGCGGATCGAATGGCTCGCGGAGGAGGGGCTGATCAACGCCGTGACGGCGGTTGCCGGCTCGGGTCCAGCCTATGTCTTCTACTTCACCGAATGTTTGGCGGAGGCCGGGCTCGCCCTTGGTTTGCCGCAAGACGTCGCCGAACGCCTCGCCCGCGCCACGGTCGAGGGCGCCGGCGAATTATTGTTCAGATCCCCCGAGACGCCAGTGGAATTGCGGGAGAATGTGACATCAAGGGGCGGCACCACCGCCGCCGCGCTCGAAGTCCTGATGGCGCCGGACGGTCTCGCGTCGCTGATGCGCCGCGCGGCCGAAGCCGCAAAGCGGCGCGCCGAGGCTCTTTCCGGATAGTAGATGCGGATGTTGCGACGGATATTCTGTCTAGCCTTCACCTTGGGCCAAGGAATAGTAACGCAAGCCTTTGCGGCGGGAACGGATGACCCGTTTATCGCGCTTCAAACGAATGTCGCAGGCATTTTTACTTATGTCCGCAGCGCGGAAATAGAAGCTTTTGCTGACGTTAGCCCTTCCCATTGCCTTTTATTGTTTGCAGGCGGCAAAAATGTCCGTGCCTATCAAAAATGCACAGCAATTATGGGAGAAAGCCATAAGAAAAGTTTTGCCGTATTTCCGAGCGACTTTGGCAATGTATTCATTTATCCCCCTGTTATTTACGAACTGCTCTGGACCGGCAATTCCGGCTGTCGCGTAACCTTGAAGAGCGGCAAATTTGTCTATGCAAAACAATCCTGTAATGAGGTGCACGAGCGATTGCTGCGAGACTAGGTTTTTACGCGGATCGCCGAAAGCTTCCGATAACTTTGAGCCATAGGCGGGTTCGCCCTTGGAACCGGTTTTGGCAAGGACTAGATATGTGGGTTGATCCGGTCCGGGAGATGAAAAATGGTTGAGCAAAGCGGCGGTACCGATTCGGTGCGGGACGAAGCCGCGCCCGAAGCCAAGACCCTTGCGACGGCGCCCAAAGATCCGCGCGATGCGATCATCGAGGCGCTCATGGACCTCGCCAGCGAGCGCAGCTGGGACGACATCACGATTTCGGATGTGGCCGCCCGCGCCAATGTCTCGCTCGCGACGTTTCGCGACTTTTTCCCCTCGAAGGGCGCCATTCTGGCCGCCTTCTCGCGGAAGATCGACAACATTGTCCTCAAGACCACCGGCGATGAATTGTCCGGCGAGCCCGTGAAGGAGCGCTTGTTTGACGTTCTGATGCGCCGCCTGGATGCTCTGGCGCCTTACAAGCTCGGCCTCGAAGCCATCTCCGATTGGGCCCGGCATGATCCGATGGCCGCCGCCGCCATCAATCGCGTCGTCGTCAACTCCATGCGTTTCATGCTCGAAGCGGCGGGAATCGATTCGGAAGGTCCGGTCGGCGCTCTCAAGCTGCAAGGCCTCGCCATCGCCTGGGCGCGAATTCTGCAGGTCTGGTTCCGCGATGAGGATCCAGGTCTCGCCTCGACCATGGCCGAGCTCGACCGCGAATTGACACGTGGCGGCCATTTCGTGGCCCGAGTCGAGGACGTGAACAAACTCGCCTCGCCCTTGTTCTCGCTGGCGTTGTCTCTCTTCGAGCGCCGGTCGTTTCGGCCCCGTCGTGGCGACAGCTACGAGCGCAGACACGACAGGCACGAGCGGGACGACGAGCGCGCCGCGTCCTGAAGCTTAGGGCAAGGGCGAATTAATTAACCGGCTCGGACCCGGCGCCGGGGACCCTGACGTCGCCGCGCGACCATTCCTGGGGCGCAAGCTCGATCATCTTTGGCGCGGCGGGGCGCCCATTCGGCGGCTGTCCGGGCATGCCGGGTCGCATCCGCCCGGTTACCCAAAGGCGGATCGAGGGGGCGGCCAAGGCCAGCCCCAGCAGAATCCGATACAAAACCGGGAAGGATCAGAAGCACCGCCCCCAACCCGGAAAGCGTCCCGTCCAGCACGGCTTCGCGGGACAATCCGCCCTGGTCCTGGGCGCGCTTCGTCAGCGCCTGACGTAATCGCACTGCTGCCGAAGTCCCCAGTCGCCGCAGCATGGCAAGACCGGCAAGACTTGTGAGAAAGCAGGCGAGGATCGCGCCGGCGAAGCCGATCGAGCGCACGACGAACCCAAAGGCGACGACCTCAGCCGCCAGCCAAAGCGTGGCATAAATAATTAAAAGGACCGGCAAACGCACGGCAGATTGTCGCATGAAGATGCCGTTGAATCGAGGTTGAAGCATTAAGGCCACCATCGAGACTGGACTTCGGCTTTGTCTCCGCCCACATAGCACTATATGATAAGAGCACCGTTAACGCGCGGCAAGTCCCAGCTTAAACCCAGATAACAAGCACTGCGATGCAAGATTCAGTGGATATGACAACAATCATTTTTGCCCTACTCGCCGCTTTCGTCGTGTGGAAGCTTCGCTCTGTCCTTGGGACCCGCAGCGGAACTGAAAAGCCGCCGACGAATCCGTTTCAGCCCCGCGTACGCGGCGCCTTGCAGGCTCAACCCGGTGAAGCTGACAATCGCGTGATCACGCTTCCGGGTGCCGCAGAGCCCATCGCGGCTCCGGTCGCGGACAAGGTCGACAGATGGAAGCCCTATGCCGAGCCTGGATCCAAAGCCTGGGACGGCCTCGATGCCATCGCCGCCGCCGATCGCTCGTTCACCATCAAAGCTTTTATCGAGGGCGCGAAATCCGCCTATGAGATGATCGTCACCGCATTTGCCGCCGGCAATCGCGAGGTGTTACGCAATCTTCTCAGTCCCGAGGTTTTCGAAAGTTTTGCCGCCGTCATTGCGGAACATGAAAAGCGCGGAGAGAAAGTCACAACGACCTTCGTCTCGATCGACAAGGTCTTGATCGAGGACGCGTCGCTGCGCGGAAATACCGCCGAGATCAAGATGCGCTTTACCTCTCAGATTATCACCGCGACGCGCGATCAGGCCGGCACTGTGATCGATGGGAGCCCGGACAAAGTCGTTCAGGTCAACGACGTTTGGACGTTTGCCCGCGACACAGGATCGCGGGATCCAAATTGGAAACTCGCGGCGACGGAAGCGGGAAGCTAAGGTGTGAAAATCGGCCTCGGTCACCGCGTGGCCAAGCGCGCGTGGCGGAGACTGTTTCGATGACGGCCTCGACCCCTGCTTCGCCCGGCGCCGCGGTCTCTCAATCCTTCGCGGGGCTCCACCCTTCCCTGACGCCTCTCGCCTTTGCCGATCTGGACGGATTCGGACAGGACTATCTTGCCGAGGCGTTCCAGGTTTTTGCGCTTTCCGCCAGTGCGATCGCGCAGCATAAGACGCCCCTGCGACAGGGAATTGCCCCCTCCCCCGCGCTGAAGGCCATCGGCCACGCGGCGTTGATCGAAAAGATCAAAACCTCCCAACAGGCGCGCCGCTTTTTCGAAACCCATTTCCGGCCCTACCGTGTCGCGGGCAACAGCCCCAATGCAAGCGCGGGCTTTTTCACCGGCTATTATGAACCTTTTGTCGAAGGGTCGCTGAACCCTTCCCCCGCTTTCACCGCGCCTATTCTGGGCCGTCCGGAAAATTTGCCGCCGCCTGTGCCCGAGCGCGCCGCGATCGAGGCCGGGGCGCTTGCACTCCATGCCAAGCCGATCGTCTGGCTGCGCGACCCTGTCGAGGTCTTTCTCATCCAAGTGCAGGGGTCGGCGCGGGTCCGGCTTGAGGATGGCCGAGTGCTCCGCCTCGTCTATGCCGGGCGCAATGGCCATCCCTACACATCGATCGGACGCATTCTCATCGAAACAGGCGAAATCGCCGCAAGCGACATGTCGCTTGCGAATCTCAAGCAGTGGATTCGCGCGCATGGCCAAGCCCCGAAGGAGCCGGGCGGCGCTTTGATGCAGCGCAACAAATCCTATGTCTTCTTTGCATTGGGCGTGGATCTCGATCCAGCCGCCGGACCGATCGGCGGCGAGGGCTTGCCCTTGACGCCTTTGCGGTCGCTCGCCGTCGACCGCGCAATCTGGTCCTACGGGACGCCAGTCTGGATCGCGGCCGAACCTCCCTGGCAAAGCTCTTGCCCATCGCCGTTTCGACGCCTGATGATCGCGCAAGACACAGGCTCGGCGATCGTCGGCCCCGCGCGGGCGGATATTTTCTTCGGCGCGGGGGATGACGCCGGCGCCCGGGCAGGCGATATTCGGCACAGAGGTGATTTCATTGTTTTATTGCCCAGCCAAGAGGAATTCGGCCGGTGAACGAAAACGTTCCGTCTTCCGGCAAGACCCGGCTCCGGCGGCTGAGCGCGGAAGAAATCGAGCTTTGGCTTGACGTCACGCGAGGGGTTGCCCGGCGTCCCGGCCATCATGTGCCGCCGATTGCCCCGCCAAAACCCGAGGCAGCACCAACCGCCGGCAAGCCCAAACCGAAGTCGGAAGCTATCGTGCGCCCCTTGCCGCCTCCGGCTCAGGCCGCCGAGCGCAAATCCCCGCCTCCCTTGGCGCCGATCGAACGGCGACTGCGCCAAAAACTGGCGCGCGGCCGGGCCGCCCCCGAGGCCGCGATCGATCTCCATGGCATGCGGCGCCAGGAAGCATTTGTGGCCCTGCACCAGTTTCTGACGCGCGCCCAACGCGAGGGCGCCCAGCTCGTCCTGGTGGTGACAGGCAAGGGCGAGCGCGGAATGTCCGATGAGCCTGGAGTGCTGCGCAAGAGCGTGCCGACGTGGCTGCGCGGCGCGCAATATCATTCGATCATTGTGGGATTTGAGGAAGCTTCGCGCCCGCATGGCGGCGCCGGGGCGCTTTATGTGCGGCTCAAGAAGCGGGATCGAATTCTACGCGGGCATGATCCGCAATGAGCGCGGCGCAGATCGATTGGAGCGGGGTTGGGGCGCCGTCGATTGCCGATCTGGAGATGATGGCGCAAGCGGCCTTTGCGGCGTTGCCGGAAGAATTCCGCCGCCTCTGCGAGGGCGTGGTGATCCGGGTCGAGGATTTTCCGGACGAACAAACCCTCAATGACATGAATTGCGAGAGCGAATTCGAAATTTTGGGCCTGTTTCGCGGCCGTGGCCGCGCGCAATCGGAAGCAACACCGATGACCGGGCAATTTCCCAACATGATCTGGCTCTACCGGCGCCCCATCCTCGAATATTGGGCCGACCATGAGGACACGCTCGGCGCCATCGTCACCCATGTCTTGGTGCATGAGATCGGCCATCATTTTGGCCTCTCGGACGAAGACATGCACGAAATCGAGCGGGCGGAGTGAGCTGGCCGCCGTCCAGCTTAGTAGGTCTTATACGGCAGGAACTTGCCTGACATGACGACCTTGACCCGATCCCCCTTTGGGTCGGGCTCGCGGCTGATGTCCATCGAGAAATCGATCGCACTCATGATTCCGTCGCCGAACTCCTCATGGATCAATTCCTTGATCGTGCTCCCATAGACGGCAACGATCTCGTACCAACGATAAATCAGCGGATCGGTCGGGACGGCGGTCGGCAGCGATCCTTTGTAAGGGACGATCTGCAGCCAGGCGACCGCCTCGTCGGAAAGGCCAAAAAGGGCGCCAATCTTTTCCGCTTGCTCCTTGTTGAACGCCATCTGGCCAAGGCAGGCCGCCGTCGTCCATTCCTTGCTCTGGCCAATGGCCCTGGCCACCTCCACCCAGCTTAGGTTCTTTTGCACCTTGGCGGCACGGATCATGCTCGTCACTTCGTTGCGGTCGGTGATCATGGAAACTCCCTTGGGGCTGTGCGGGCAGAAGCGCCCCTGCGGCTGGTCGTCGAACAGTTTAACTCAAAACCGCAACCCGGCGAAAAGCTTTCCCTCCCTCGGCTGCCAAAAAGATTTGGACCCGCAAAAAATGGAAAAATTCATCTCGCTGACCGGTGTCGCCGCGCCGCTCGACATCACCAATGTCGACACCGACATGATCATCCCGAAGCAATACCTGAAGACGATCAAGCGTACCGGCCTTGGCAGCGGGCTCTTTGCCGAAATGCGCTACAAGGAGGACGGCTCGGAGAATCCCGACTTCGTCCTAAACAAGCCGGCCTATCGCGCCGCCAAGATCCTGGTCGCCGAAGATAATTTCGGCTGCGGCTCCTCACGCGAGCACGCGCCTTGGGCCCTCCTCGATTTTGGCATTCGCTGCGTTATCTCGACGAGCTTTGCGGATATTTTTTACAATAATTGCTTCAAGAACGGCATTTTGCCGATTGTTGTCTCCCCGGAAAATCTCGCCAAGCTCATGGACGATGCCAAGCGTGGCGCCAATGCCACTTTGTCGGTCGACCTCGAGACCCAGGAAATCCGGGGACCCGACGGCGGGGTGGTCAAATTCGAGGTGGACCCGTTCCGGAAGCATTGTCTGATGAGCGGGCTCGACGACATCGGCCTGACTTTGGAAAAATCCACCCTCATCGAAGCATTTGAGAAAAAATCTGCGGCCGAATGCAGCTGGCTTTGATCACCTTTTCGCCGGATTTTGCTTGAAAAAAGCATAGCGCGAGGTCATGTCCGATGCTAAATAACCGGCAGGACAGCTTCGAAAACTGTTCAGGGTAAGGAAACGAAAGCGCCTGGCTAACCGCAACGCTTGGATCAAAGGCAGAGGCTCACATGACTTGGACGACCCCCGTAATCACCGAAATCTGCATCGGCATGGAAGTTACAAGCTATCTTTCCGCCGAAATCTGACGGCGGAAGCTCAGCGCTTCCCCCATTTTTGAGCGCGCTTTGCGCATTCTCGTCTTAGGTTCGGCAGCCGGGGGAGGCTTTCCGCAATGGAATTGCCTTTGTCCGGTCTGCCAACTTGCTTGGAACGGCGATAAGCGCGTCAAAGCGCGAAGCCAATCGAGCCTTGCGGTCAGCGCCGATGGCGAGCGCTGGCTCCTTCTGAACGCTTCGCCAGACCTGCGCCAACAGATCATCGCGTCGCCGAGCCTTCATCCGCGTGGGGGTGCCCGGCAATCGCCTATTCGCGCGGTTTTTGTCACCAATGCCGATGTCGATCATCTCGCCGGCCTTTTGACGTTGCGTGAGCAGCAGAGCTTTACGCTGTTCGGAAGCCGGGCGACCTTGGCGCGAAGCCGATCATGGAATTTTCGGCGTTTTGAACAAGGACCTCGTCGACACCCGCGGGTCACGCTCGAGTATCCCGTCGATACCGGCCTCGGGCTGACTCGTCACCGCCTTTCGCGGTCCCGGGAAAGTTGCGCTTTATCTCGAAGGCGACAACCTCGATATCGGCGCTGAAACCGAGACGACCGTCGGACTTGAGATCAGCGACGGCGAGAAAAGTTTCTTTTATGTGCCGGGCTGCGCCAAGATCAACGAAGGCGTTTTGAAAAGGCTTGCCGGGGCTGAGCTCTTGTTCTTCGACGGCACCACTTTTACGGATGACGAAATGGTGGCCCTGGGTCTGTCTCAGAAAACCGCCTGGCGCATGGGCCATGTGGCGATGAGTGGAGACAGAAGGCTCGCTTAAAATGCTCGCGTCTTGCGGCATCGGCCGCAAGATTTATGTCCACATCAATAATACGAACCCGGTTCTGATCGAAGATTCGGCGCCACGCTCAACGGTGGAAAGGGCTGGTTGGGATGTCGCCTATGATGGCATGGAGGTTTGCCTGTGAGCATTGTCGCGCCGCCTCTCACCAAAGATGAACTCGAAGCCCGTCTGCGCCAGATCGGCGCCGAGCGCTATCATAGTTTGCATCGCTTTCATCGCCGCTTGCACAGCGGCCAATGCGCCTATGAGGAAGTGCAGGCCTGGGCGCTCAATCGATATTATTATCAGGCGATGATCCCGATCAAGGACGCAACGATCCTGACCCGGATGCCGAATGTCGAGGACCGGCGGGAATGGCGCAAACGCATCGAGGATCATGACGGCCGGCAGGAAGACGACGGCGGCATCGAGCGCTGGCTGAAGCTGACCGATAGCCTGGGATTTTCCCGCGACTTTGTGATTTCGACGCAGGGCATTTTGCCCGCGACGCGGTTTGCGGTCGAAGCCTATACCGAGTTCTGCCGAACCAGAGACTCTTCTTGAGGCCGTCGCATCATCGCTGACGGAGTTGTTTTCGCCGACCATTATCTCCGAGCGGATGGCGGGCATGCTCGCCCATTATGATTTCGTCACCAAGGATACCTTGGCCTATTTCTCGAAGCGCCCGACGCAAGCCAAGCGCGACAGCGACTTTGCTCTCGACTTCGTCAAGACACATGCGACGACGCGGGCCGAACAGAACGCCGTCCTCGCCGCCCTTGAATTCAAATGCTCGGTCCTGTGGGCGCAACTCGATGCGCTCTGGAGCGCTTATGTGGATGGCGCGATCCCGCCGGGAAGCTGGAAGCCCGTTCCCAAAGCGGCCCATGGCCGGGCGGCATGACGGCCCAGGCGCCGATCGATTCCGATGTCAAAACCGCGTCTACCGCGCGGCGTCAGGTTGAAGTATGATGAAACGCGGGGCGAATGGCTGCTGCTGGCGCCCGAGCGTGTGATCAAGCTAGATTCCATCGCGGTGGAGATTCTCAAGCGCTGCGATGGAAATGCCGGTTTTGATGCAATCGTAGATGATCTGGTCGCGCAGTTTTCTGCCGAACGCGGGCGGGTCGAAACCGATGTGCGGGCCCTGCTGGGCGAGCTCGCGGCCAAGAGAATGGTGGACCTATGACCGCCGTATCCGACAAACTTGCTCCTCCCGCCGGGCTTCTCGCCGAGTTGACGCATCGCTGTCCGCTGGGCTGTCCTTATTGCTCCAATCCGCTTGCCCTTGAGCCGCGCGCGGACGAGCTTGACACCGCGCAATGGAAGCAGGTCTTTTCGCAAGCTGCGGCTTTAGGCGTTCTCCATGCCCATCTTTCCGGCGGCGAACCCGCCGCGCGGCGCGATTTGGTCGAGATCGTCGCCCATTGCGCAAAGGTCGGCCTCTACACCAATCTGATCACCTCGGGAATCGGCCTTACGCAAGAGCGCATCGACGACCTCGCGGCGGCGGGCCTCGACCATGTACAGCTTTCGATCCAGGATTCCGAACCTCAATCCGCCGACAAAATCGCCGGCTACCAGGGTGGCTTCGCGCGCAAGCAAGCCGTTGCGGGCTGGGTCACGCGGATCGGCCTGCCCCTGACCGTGAACGCCGTCATTCATCGCGCCAATGTCGCGCACGCCGGCAAAATGGTCGAGCTTGCCGTCGAGCTCGGCGCGCGGCGGGTCGAAATCGCGCATACGCAATATTACGGCTGGGGAATGCTCAATCGTGCCGCTCTGATGCCTTCGCGGGCCCAGGCCGAAGCCGCGATTGCCGAGGTCGAGGCCCTGCGCAAAACCTATGCTGGCGTCATCGTGATCGACCACGTGGTCCCGGATTATCACGCCCGCGTCCCCGAAGGCCTGCATGGGGGGCTGGGCCAAAAAGGGGCTGAACGTCACGCCGTCGGGCAAGGCCCTCCCCTGCCATGCGGCGGAAACCATTCCAAATCTGGTTTTCTGGAATGTCCGCGACCATTCGATCGAAGACATCTGGACCCATTCGCCGGCGTTCACGGCCTTCCGGGGCACCGAGTGGATGCGCGAGCCGTGCCGCTCGTGCGACCGCAAGACAGTCGATTATGGCGGTTGCCGCTGTCAGGCGCTGGCGCTCACCGGCGACGCCCGGGAAGCCGACCCTGTCTGTTATCTCTCGCCGCATCATGATAAGGTGGCTGAAATTGCAGCGCTTGCGGCTGAAAGCGAAGACTTGAGCAGTGAGCCGACCTATAATTACCGCGGAATGAAACTGCACGAACCGGCGGAATAGTTCATTTGTTCGTGTAATTGAGCCGGAGACGGCTGAACTCCGGTGGAAAAGCCGGTCGCATATTGGAAAACGAGGCTTTCCCGCTTATATCCTGAGAGGCGGCGGTGGTCTGCATAGCCGGGCTCAAGCGCCTGGCAGGAGACGAAAAGCGATGGCGGGCGCGCTCAAAGGTCCGATCGACCTCCCCCAGGACCTCGAATCCACCTCTCTCGACGATAAATATGATCTGACCAAGCGGCGGATCTTTGTCTCGGGTCCGCAGGCGATCATCCGGCTGCTCCTCATGCAAAGGGAGCTGGACCGGCGCGCCGGGCTTTCGACCGCAGGCTTCATTTCCGGCTACCGCGGCTCGCCCCTTGGCGGACTCGATATCAATTTCCAGCGCGCCAAGCACGCGCTGGAAGCCAGTAACATTTTGTTTCAGCCAGGCCTCAACGAAGACTTGGCCGCGACCGCCATTTGGGGAACCCAGCAGGCGGAAATGCGCGGCGAAGGCAAATTCGACGGCATTTTCTCGCTCTGGTACGGCAAGGGCCCTGGGGTCGACCGCAGCGGCGATGTCTTGCGCCACGCCAATCTGGCGGGGACCTCGAAATACGGCGGCGTGCTTGCCCTGATGGGCGACGATCATACTGCCGAATCCTCGACTACCGCGCATCAGTCCGAGTTCACCTTTGTCGATGTGATGATGCCGATCCTCTCCCCTGCTGGGGTGCAGGAGATTGTCGATTACGGTCTTTACGGGCTAGCGATGAGCCGCTTCACAGGCACCTGGGTCGGCCTCAAATGCCTGAAGGATACGGTCGAATCGACAGGCTCGATCGACGTCTCCCTCGATCGGGTGACCCCAGTCGTTCCGACGGGTTTCGGCATGCCGCCCGGCGGTCTCAACATTCGCGCGCGCGATAACGTCCTCGAACAGGAAAAGCGCCTGCAAAATTATAAGCGGGACGCGATCCTGGCCTGGCTTCGCGCCAATCGCTTGAACAAGATCATTACCTCTGGCGGCCCCAACGCCAAGATTGGCGTCATCACGGCCGGTAAATCCTATCTCGACGTGCGCCAGGCGATGGACGATCTCGGCATCGACGAGATCGCCGCCAACAGGCTCGGCCTGCGGCTCATGAAAATCGCCTGCACTTGGCCGATCGAACCCTCCGGGCTTCGCGAATTTGCGCGCGGGCTCGAACTGATCATCGTCGTCGAGGAAAAGCGCTCTCTGATTGAAGTCCAGCTGCGCGAAGAGCTTTATGGTTCGCCCAACCAACCGATTTGCATCGGCAAGAAGGACGAGCAAGGCGCTTGGCTGTTTCCCGTCACCGGCGCGCTCGATGCCAATGATATCGCGATCGCGATTGGCCGGCGTATCCTGCGCTTTGCGCGCAGCGACGATCTTGTGCAGCGGGTGCGACAAGCTCGAACGGGCGCAGGCGGCCCTCGCCGCCGCCGAGGATTTGGGCATTCGCACCCCCTATTTCTGCTCGGGTTGCCCGCATAACACATCGACGCAAGTACCCGAGGGAATGCGCGCCTACGCCGGAATCGGTTGCCATTACATGGTGCAATGGATGGACCGTTCCACCGAGGGCTTCACCCAGATGGGCGGCGAAGGCGCCAACTGGGTCGGGGAGGCGCCCTTCTCGAAACGTCCGCATGTCTTTCAAAACCTCGGCGATGGAACCTACGACCATTCTGGCATCGCTCGCCTTGCGCTTCGCGGTCGCGGCCAGCGTCAACATCACCTACAAAATCCTCTTCAACGACGCCGTGGCGATGACGGGCGGTCAACCGCTCGAAGGCGGCCTCACGGTGGACATGATCGCGCGGCAGGTCGCCGCTGAGAATGTGACGCGGATCGCGGTCGTCACCGACCAGCCGAAGAAATATTCATCCGCGACGCAATGGCCTCAAGGGGTCGCTATCCACGAACGTCACGATCTCGATCGTGTTCAGCGTGAGCTGGCGGCGGTTCCTGGCGTGAGCGTGCTCATTTACGATCAGACCTGCGCGGCCGAAAAACGCCGCCGTCGGAAAAAGGGCGAACTGGAAGATCCCGACCGCCGGGTGATCATCAACGAACTCGTCTGCGAAGGCTGCGGCGATTGCAGCGTCAAATCGAATTGCGTGTCGGTGCAGCCGCTTGAGACCGAATTCGGCCGAAAGCGCGTGATCGACCAGTCGAGCTGCAATAAGGATTTTTCCTGCCTTGACGGCTTTTGCCCGGCGCTCGTGACGGTTCGCGGCGCCAAGCCGAGAAAGGCGCGTCTGAAGGAAGTCGGCGATTTTCCTGATTTGCCGCGACCTCAGCTCCGCGAGATCGGCGCCAAGCCCTATGGGATATCTGGTCACCGGCGTTGGCGGCACCGGGGTTGTGACGATCGGCGCCATTCTCGGCATGGCCGCGCATCTTGAGGGCAAAGGCTGCGGCTCTATCGATATGGCCGGGCTGGCGCAGAAGGGCGGCGCCGTCTACAGCCATGTGAAGATCGCGGCAAGGCCAGAAGATGTTCATGCAATCCGGGTGGCGGCCGGCGAAGCCGACCTCGTCCTCGGCTGCGATCTTGTCGTCTCGGGCACCAAGAAAGTGCTCGCCGCCATGCGCAAGGATGAAACCGGGGTTGTCGTGAACACGGCGGAAATTTTTCCCGGAGACTTCACTCACAATCCCGATTTTTCCATTCCCTCGGAGCGCATCAAGCGGGCGATCCGCCAGGTCGCCGGGGAAGGCGTCAACTTTATCGATGCTACCGGAGTCGCCACGGCACTGCTCGGCAATTCGATCGCGGCCAATATGTTCATGCTCGGCTTTGCGTGGCAGAAAGGCCTCGTGCCGCTGGAGGAAGAGTCGATCCTGCATGCGATCGAGCTCAATGGCCAATCCGTCGAAATGAACCAAGCGGCCTTTTTATGGGGCCGTCGGGAAGCCGCCAATTCCGCCGCCGTGGAAGCCATTGCCGCGCCTCTGCGCCGGAGCACAGCGGTGCAACGGCAATCGCAAACGCTTAATGAGCTGATCGAAAGGCGCGTCGGTTTCCTGACCGCCTATCAGAATAAAGCCTATGCCGAACGCTACGCGGTCCTGGTGAAGCAGGGCGCGGGAAGTCGAGCGGACGAAAATGCCCGGGCGTGCAGATACTCACGGAGGCGGTCGCGCGCTATTATTTCAAACTGCTGGCGATCAAGGACGAATATGAAGTCGCCCGGCTTTACAGCGACGGATCGTTTGCAAAACAGATCGCAGCGTCATTCGAAGGTGAGCCGCATTTCGAATTTCATCTCGCGCCGCCCATTCTTGGCCGTAAAAACGCCAAGGGCGAGCCGATCAAATCCACGTTGGGCGCTTGGATCATGCCGCGTGTTCCGCGGCCTCGCCGCCTTGAAACCGCTGCGGGGAACAATGTTCGACGTGTTCGGCTATTCGCAGGAACGCCGGACCGAGCGCAAGCTCATCGCCGACTATGAAACAATGATCGAAGAGATTTTGACAAATCTATCGCCCCGACAATTGCGAAATCGCGGTCGCGCTGGCCTCGATCCCGGAAAAAATCCGCGGCTACGGTCATGTCAAGACGCTCCATTTGAAGGCGGCCAAGGCGGAGGAGAACAAGCTCCTCGAGCAGTTCCGCGCCGGCCCCGCACCGAGTGAAACTCGCAGCGGAATAGGGAAAGCGTTCCCGATTACTCGTTCATGAGACCCTCGAAAGGTCCCCAGCCAATGGCTTTGGCGGACCTTCGTCGGGATCGAACCTGGGCGGAGGCTCTTCGCCCTCGTCAGGCGAATAGAAATCAAACGCGCGGACGGAAAAGACGCCGCCGCTCTCCACCAATTCAACCCGGACCGGCAAGGTAAATGACACATGTTGCGCTTGCCCCGGCCGGATCTCGGCGGGGGCGCTGAGAAGCAATTCCGCCCGTCCGAGCCAAATCCCATCGGCTTCGCTCTTTTCGAAGGAGCGCGGATCGAGATCCGTCGCAAAATACGTCACACCGGGCAATGCTCTGGGTCAGCCCAAGCCATTGCGGAGTGGTCTCGACCTCATGGCCGAGGACGGCCAGTCACGATCTGATCGGATACCGCATGCTCGCCGCGATCCGGAGCCGTCGATTCATTCAGGACCATTCGTTCCTCCCGAACTCTCATCTTTGCCGGTAGCGCCACGCCAGCGTCTTGGTCAGGCCATCCACATCCACATAGATCCGTTGCGTATCATAGCCGAAGATATGCAGCAGCCGGCGAAAATCCGGCTTTCTCCGAACCCGGCACCGAAAAACTTGCCGCAAGGCGTAAGTCTGCGGCGAAGGCTGCCACGGCGATTGCGGATCTGGGTGCAAGGAGAAGCAGCCTTGCTGCGCGGTGATCCGCGCGACGCGCGGCGGTACTTCGACGATCACCGGCGCGCCTGTCGGCGGTCCGAAAACCTTCGCCGCTTCGTCAAGCGCCGCACGAAGGGCACGCGAATGGCAAGGATTTCCGCATCGGTCGGAGTTGCGTTCATCCTCCGTGGCAAACCAGGCGGCGACGAGCGGATTGGTCGACCAATCGAGCAAGCGCGTCGGAAGCCCGTGATGCTGCGCGATCGCAAGCCATTCGAGGTCGGCGAAATCTGCAGCATCGAAGTAGCGCTTCGCCTCATGCACGAAATCATCGAACAGAATTTTTTCGTCGGCCAAACGGTAGCCCGCCGCTGAAGCCTGCCGGCCGATCGCCGGAACAAGCGGCCAGCTGGCATCGCCATGCCCCCGAAAGAGCCAGGTGCCGTCAGCCTTCGTCGACGCGAAGTCGAGGAAGTCTTGCCATGATCTGCGATACGACGGGCGAAGTCGGCCAGAATGCGAACGGCATTGTCTGGTCCCTTCCTCACCGCACGATCACATTCTTGAACTGCCACGGATCTTCGGTATCGATATCCTCCGGAAACAGGACGGCGCGGCCTTCGAGCGGAGTCCAATCCGTGTAGTGCCCCGTCACCGGGCCAAGATAGGGAAGCTGCACTTCGAGGCAGCGGCGAAAATCGAGTTCATCCGCCTCGACGATCCCGGCCTCCGGATTCTCCAAGCGCCCACACCATGCCGGCAAGCACGGCGGAGGTCACCTGCAGCCCGGTTGCATTCTGATAGGGCGCGATTCGCCGCGTCTCCTCGATCGAAAGCTGCGAACCATACCAATAGGCATTCTTGGCGTGCCCGTAGAGCAGGACACCGAGTTCGTCGATTCCATCGACGATCTCGTTCTCGTCGAAGAATGTGCGACTTTTCCTGCACGCTGCCATTGCGCGCCGGCCATCTCGTCGAGCGACAAGCACGGCATCGTCGGCCGGGCGATAGGCATAATGGCAGGTCGGCCGGTAGACGACTTTTTCTCCTTCGCGCAAGGTCAAAAAATCGGCGATAGAAATGGCCTCATTATGGGTGATGAGCCAGCCGTGCTGCGCCTTCGGCGGTCGGCGTCCATGAGCGTACCCGCGTGCCCGCGCCCGGCCGCATCAGATAGATGGCGCAATCGGGCCCAAAGGCATGCCGCTTGCCTTCCGGCGGCATATGTTTTTCGTGCGTGCCCCAGCCGAGTTCGGCCGGCTGCAGGCCTTCCGAAACAAACCCCTCGACCGACCAGGTATTGACGAAGACGCCGCGAGGCTTCGGCGTCGTTGCCCGCTGGGTGTCGCGTTCGGCGATATGAATGCCCTTGACGCCAACTCTTTGCGCGAGCCGTGCCCAGTCCTCGCGGGACGACGGATCGCCGGCGTCGATGCCGCAGTCGGCCGCGACATTGAGCAAGGCCTGCTTGACGAACCAGGAGACCATGCCCGGATTGGCGCCGCAACAGGAGATCGCGGTCGGTCCCTTTGCCCAGCGCGCGGCGCAGATCGAGAATACCCTCGCGCAAGGCATAATTCGACCGCTCCGACGCGGTCAGACGGGTGTCGGTGTAAAATCCAAGCCAGGGCTCGGCGACCGTGTCGACATAAAGCGCGCCAACCTCATGACAGAGCCGCATGATCGCGGCAGATGAGACATCGACCGACAGATTGACGACAAAGGCCTGGCCGCTGCCCTTTGGTGAGAAGCGGCTTTCAGAAGCGCGACGAAATCATCCCGCGTGATGGCCTTCTTGGTGAACGCGATGCCCGCGCTCGTCGAGAAGATGACGATCCTTGTCCTCGGGATCGATGACCGTGAAGCGCGATTTGTCGAATTTGAAATGTCGTTCGATCAGCGGCAGCACGCCACGCCCGATCGAGCCGAAGCCGATCAGGACAATCGGACCTGTAATCGTGCCATGCACGGGCCATTGCGACATTGGTATTTCTCCGGAATTGTCGAGGAGATGCGGGCCGTGCGCCAGCGGTACAAGAAGGCACTCGCAAGCTTCAAGCCGGCGGCACCTCCATAGTCACGAGCGCAGGACATGACTGCTGCCTGGAACGGCATCTAAAGCATTGTCGGGTGACGATAGATTACGCGGCCCGGCGGTAGAGGCGCCCGCCGCGATGCGCCGAAAGATCGAGCGCGCCGGCAGGCCGTCACGGGCCTTTCGCCTCCGCCAAAGCGCCATTTCGCAGTTCGAGGCCGAGAAAGCGCGTCTTATCGACCGGACCTGGGAGAGACAGGCCCCGCGTATGACGCCGGGCAAACCCGAAGGGTTCATAATAAGGCGCGTCGCCGACCAGCAGGATGGCGTCATGGCCAGCCGAAAACGCCCGGAACAAAGCTTCCGCCATGAGCTTGCGGCCGATTCCGCGCGAACGATCGGCCTTGGCAACCGCAAGCGGACCGAGCAGAAGTGCCGGCACCTTGCCGGCGTGAATGTTCCACATGCGCAAGGTCCCGACCAGTTCGCCGGAGTCCTTCGCAACAAGTGCCAGGCCTGGGGCGGGCAAGCGCCCGCGCGCAGCCGTTCGACCGTCTTGTCGAAACGCGCGGCGCCAAAAGCCTCGTCGAGCAAATATTCCCGAGCCTCAATGTCGGCTGGCAATTCGCCGGCGATGAGAAGATCCGGTTCGGTAACGCCTCCGACAAAAGCCGGACGCTGCACTTCGAAATCATTCACGATCAAGGTCATCTGAGCCTCCGCCGGCCGTTGCCGGGATTGCACGACGACCCTCGCACCACACCAGGGCTCGACAATCGAGCCCTCGCCGGCCGTTCGGGACGATGAAAGGGTGATCGCGGAGGAGCTTTGTTCCGCCGCGCGGGGATCAGGCGAAGCCGCTCAAATCACATAGGATTTAAGCGGCGGAAAGCCGTTGAATCCGACCGAGGAATAGGTCGTCGTATAGGCGCCCGTTCCTTCGATGAGCACTTTCGAACCGATTTCGAGGCCCACGGGAAGAAAATACGGATCCTTCTCGTAGAGCACGTCGACGGAATCGCAGGTGGGCCCCGCCACGACGCAAGGCTCCGTCGCCTCGCCGTCGAAGGCGGTCCGGATCGGATAGCGGATCATCTCGTCCATCGTCTCGGCGAGGCCGTTGAACTTGCCGATGTCGAGATAGACCCACTTCACCTTGTCGTCGTCCGACTTGCTTGCGAGATCAGAACGACTTCCGCCTCGATGACGCCGGCATTGCCGACCATGCCACGGCCCGGCTCGATAATCGTTTCCGGGATATGGTTGCCGAAATGGCGTCGCAACGATTGGAAGATCGCTTGCGCGTAGGTCTTCACCGCCGGCACATTCTTCAGATATTTGGTCGGAAACCCGCCGCCGAGATTGACCATCTGCAAGTCGATGCCGCGTTCCGCCAAATCGCGGAAGATCGCCGCGGCGGCCTTCAAGGCACCATCCCACATGCGTGGATTGCGCTGCTGCGAGCCGACGTGAAACGACAGGCCGAAGGCGACCAGCCCAAGCCGATGTGCATGTTCGAGAACGCTTCGGCGCCATTTCCGGCGCGCAGCCGAATTTGCGCGACAGCGGCCATTCGGCACCGCTGCCGTCGCAGAGAATGCGGCAAAACACCTTGGCTCCCGGCGCGGCACGGGCGATCTTCTCGACTTCGGCCTCGCAATCCACCGCGAACAGGCGCACGCCAAGCTCATAGGCGCGCAAGATATCGCGCTCCTTCTTGATCGTATTGCCGAAGCTGATCCGTTCCGCGGTTGCGCCGGCGGCCAGGACCTGCTCGATCTCGACGACCGAAGCGGTGTCGAAACAGGAGCCGAGGCGCGCCAAGCAGCTCAAGCACGCGCGGATCTGGATTGGCCTTCACCGCGTAGAACACGCGGGTGTCGGGCAAAGCCTTGGCGAAGGAAAGTAATTGTCACGCACGACATCGAGGTCGAGCACCATGCACGGCCCGTCCTCGCGGCGATTGCGGAGAAACTCCAGAATACGATCGGTCATCGCGGCATCCCTTCGAAGGGTGCGGTCTTCGCACCGGAACGAACAAGCTTCGGGTGAATGGCGATGCATCGACGCCGGCGCTTTGGAGACGCGACCGCCAATGTTGACCCGCCATCCGCGACCGCTGGCGGGTTGCCGAGGCAAACGCCTCGCCGACCACGCGCGGTCTGATGCTGCGCCGTTGGACATGCTCACCTTGGACAAGGCGGAGTACGCCGTCCAAAGTGTGAATGGCCATCGCTTGGATTGGGATGAAATCCCTCTCCGCACGCCCGGCAAGAAAGACTAGCCTCTTCGGTAAGCCAGCTTTGGAGGCTGGCAGAGACGAAAAAGCCCGGTCCGTCGTTGCTTTAAGTCGCGTCCCCCGTTTGGCGGGGTTCGCCGGTTCGCCTCCGGCTGCCGGTCCTTTTGCGGCGGTTAACCGGCCTCTTGTCCGGATCCCCGCCAACCGACACACGACCACAGGCACGTGCGAAATTGGGCAAAACGGAAAATATGTGATTCCGCCAGCATTACAAGAGCTTTTTTCGAAGAAATGCGCGGCCGCCCGCCTCACGTTTGTCAAATCGCACATAAAAACCGGCTGCGGACCAGGGTATTCAGGAGAAAAGCGTTACCGCTGCGCCACACGCCACAGAAATCCATCGGCCATAAAATGGCTGTGTGGCTTTGCCTTAGTTCGGTCGCGGAAATCGCGGCATGTCGCCAGCGCCTGTCGACTTGAATCCCGGCAAGAGCCCTGCTTGCCGCTCACCGAAAAGATGGGTAACCCCTCACGGAAGCCCTCCCGCCAGACCCGACCCGCGCACGACCCTCCTTTTCGAATTGCTCATGACCGAACTTAACCGCCGCGTCCTCGTCCAGTGCCTTGTCGTTTCGGGCGCTTTGCCATCAGCCATTGGACCCGTCTTCGCCCAGGCCGGAAAGGCGCCGTCGGCGCCCACGGTCGCCCCGGCGCAGCCCAAATTCGACTTCGACGATGTCGTACGCCGCGCCCGCGACCTTGCGACGGCGGATTTCGATACGGCGTCTCCGGCGCTTCCCGACGCCTTGAACAAGTTGGATTTCGATGCCTGGCGCGACATCAGGTTTCGTCCCGACAAAGCCTTTCTCGGCGCCAATGGAAGCCAGTTCCGGCTGCAATTGTTCCATCTCGGCCATCTCTACCGGCGCCCGGTGACGATCAATACGATCCGCGACGGCATTCCGACGCCGATTCCCTATTCCGCCAATCTGTTCGATTATGGCCGCACCAAGATCGACAAGCCGCTTGCCGGTCAATCTCGGCTTTGCCGGTTTTCGACTGCATTATCCCTTGAACAGCGCCCAAGGTCTTCGACGAGGTGATCGCCTTTCTGGGCGCGAGCTATTTTCGTTTCCTCGGCCGCGATCAACGCTATGGAATGTCGGCGCGGGCGCTTGCGGTCGAGGCCGGCACCGATCGCGGAGGAGTTTCCGTTCTTTCGCGAATTCTGGATCGAGACGCCGGAGCCCAACGCCGACCAGGCCACGATCTATGCGCTGCTCGACGGCCCTTCGACGACCGGCGCCTATCGCTTCGATCTTTATCCCGGCGTCGAAACTGCGATCGAAATATCCGCCACGCTGTTTCCGCGCAAGGCGAACGTCAAATTCGGCCTCGCCCCTTTGACCTCGATGTTCTTCATCGGCGAGGATGATCACCGGTTCAACGAGGACTTTCGCCCCGAGCTGCATGATTCGGACGGGCTGTTGATCCATTCGGGAACCGGCGAATGGATTTGGCGCCCCTTGCGCAACCCGGTAAAGCCCGAAGTCTCCGCCTTTCTCGACCGCGACCTTCATGGTTTTGGCCTGCTTGCAGCGGGACCGCGACTTCGACCATTACCAGGACCTCGATCTCGCCTATGAGATGCGGCCGAGTCTATGGGTCGAGCCAAGCGAGAGCTGGGGCGAAGGCGCGCGTCGAACTTGTCGAACTTCCGACCGAGCACGAGACCAACGACAATATCGTCGCCTCCTTCGTCCCGAAGGAGTCGCCCGAGCCCGGTAAGCCTTTCAACTTCGGCTACCGAATTATCGCCAGTCTCAATCTGGCCCGGCTGTCGCCGAACGGCCGCGCGCTGAACACCTATCAGACGACGGCCGCGGCGCTCGGTTCGGCCGAGCCCCCAGCGCCCGGCTCGCGCCGCTTCATCATCGATTTCACCGGCGGCGACCTTTCCTATTTCGCCAACGATCCGCAATTGGTCGAGGTCGTTCCCTCGACGAGCCAAGGCAAGATCACGCGATTCTTCATCGTTCCCAACATCCATACCAAAGGATTTCGCGCCGTCATCGATGTGCAGCTCGATCCCGGCCAATCCACCGATATCCGCGCCTTCCTGCGGACCGGGTCGCGGGCCCTGACCGAGACCTGGACCTTTCCCTGGCGCGCCGAATAGGCAGCTCTCTTTAAGGCCATCGTACCAAAATGTTTCACGTGAAACCTTTTGGTACGATAGGTCCCGAAAATCTTACAAAGCTTAAGACCGCGGACCGCCCTTCAACCGTGTCAGATCGAAGCCGTCGATGTCCTGCAGCAATTCGATGAAGGCCGTGGCGCCATAATCGGCGCAGGTCTCGCCCTTGTGCGCCGAAGCCGCGCCGGCATCGCCCATCGCGCCGAATTCGGACAAATCCTGGCTCATCCAGCCAAAGCCGGTCGGACGGCCCGAGCGCAGCCAGTTGAATTCCCGCTCCATCCCAATGCTCTCCGACTTGAATTCGCCGGCCTCATCCATGCGCACGAGTTCAGGCCGAAAATTCAGCATCAGCGAGGTCTCGATCTCGCCGGCGTGAATTCCATGAGCGGTTTCCTGCGTGGAAAAAAGCCCGTCCGGCGCACCAAAGCGCTGCCAGGAGGCCATCACCACCAGCATGCCGAGGCGCGCGCGAAGATTATGCGCGATAATGTCGAGGATCGCGCTATTGCCGCCGTGCGAATTCAGGAGCACCAGCTTGCGACAGCCGGTACGATAGACGCATTCGCCGATTTCCGTCCAGGCCGCAATGACAGTGGATGCCGAAAGGCTGAGCGTACCGGGGAAATCCGTATGCTCGATCGAACAGCCGCAATTTTGCACGGGCAGAAACAAGACCTGAAGCTCGCTCGGCAGCCGCTCGACGACTTGGGCGATATGGCCTTCCATGATGAAGCTATCGACACCCAGCGGCAGATGCGGGCCATGCTGCTCGGTCGCGGCGAGCGGCAGAACCGCGATGGTGCTCGCCATGTCGGCGGCCTGAAAATCGGTCCAGGTCATCTCGGCCCAGAATTTTGTGGGCAGCATGGATTGGTCCTCTCGCGGCGTGCGGCCTTAAAAGCTTACCCAGACCGTAGGCCCTCACCCTGAGGAAGCCCGAAGGGCTGTCTCGAAGGGCGAGGAGCACTGTGCATCCTTCGAGACGCCCACTACTTGGGCTCCTCGGATGAGGGCGAGCTTTTGAAACAGGCTCTGAGCGAAAAGCTCGCACATTTGCCGCCCTGGCGCAAAAGCGGTTTTGAAACTTACCGACTACCTTCCCCCCGATTGTTGCTATCATGAGTGAGAGCCTCCCCCTCATCCTGAGGAGCCCACGCAGTGGGCGTCTCGAAGGATGGTCGCGCGGGCTTCCTCAGGGTGAGGACTTGAGAGGATTCGTCTTGAAACGCTATTTCGCCCTCTTCTTCGCGGCGCTCTGTCTTGCCGCCTCCCCGGCACTCGCCCTCGATAAAGTCACCTTTGCCACCAACTGGCTGGCCGAAGCCGAGCATGGCGGCTTCTATCAGGCCAAGGCCGACGGCACTTACGCCAAATACGGGCTCGACGTCACGATCCTGCAAGGCGGTCCGCTCGCCAACAACCGGCTTTTGCTCGCGGCGGGAAAAATAGAATTCCACCTTGGCGCCAATCTCATTCAGTCCTTTGACGCGGTCGCCCAGAATATTCCGATCGTGGCGGTGGCCGCGATGTTCCAAAAAGACCCTTTCATTTTGATGTCGCACCCTGGCGTCGGCCTCGACCGCATGGAAGATCTGCCGAAGGCGACCGCTTTCATCGGCAAGGATGCCTTCGTCTCGGTCTATCAATGGCTGAAGCTCGCCTATGGTTTTAAAGATGAAAATGTCAAACCCTATACGTTCAATTCCGCGCCCTTCATCGCCGACGAGCATTCGATCGAAGAAGGCTATGCGACCTCCGAACCTTTTGCGATCGAGCGGCAGGGCAAGTTCAAACCAAATGTCTTCCTGGCCGCCGATTACGGCTATGATTCCTATTCGACGACGATTGAAACAACGCGCGATCTCTTCGAGACAAATCCCGATCTCGTCCAGCGTTTCGTCGACGCCTCGATCATCGGCTGGTATCATTACATCTACGGTGACCCTCAACCCGCGAATGCCCTCATCAAACGCGACAATCCCGATATCAGCGACGACCAGCTTGCCTATTCGGTGACCCAGTTGAAAGAGCGCGGCATCGTCGATTCCGGGAACTCTTTAAAACTCGGCGTCGGCGCCATGACGGACGCGCGAATCAAAAGCTTCTTCGACAAAATGGTGCAGGCTGGGCTCTTCAAACCAACGCTCGATTACACTCGCGCCTATACTCTCCGCTTCATCGACAAGGGCGTCGGTCTGGATTTGCGGCCGAGGCCATGAAGAAAAGCAGATGACGACGCCTGCTCCGCTCGTCTCCTTGCGAGATGTCGCCAAGCTCTATGAGAACGGAACGCTGGCGCTCGACGGCCTCAACCTCGACGTGCGCGCCCGGGAATTTCTGACCCTGCTCGGCCCTTCGGGCTGCGGCAAATCGACGATTTTGCGGCTCATCGCGGGTCTCGATAAGGTCTCGTCCGGCAGCCTCGAACGGGGCTTCGCGCTCGACCGCGCGAGCATCGGCTTCGTGTTTCAGGACGCGACCTTGATGCCCTGGGCCAATGTCTTCGACAATGTCTTTCTGCCATTGCGTTTACAGGGTGTATCGCGGCAGGCTGCGGCACCCACGGTCGCCGAGGCATTGGCAATGGTGGGACTTGCGTCCACCGAAAAAATGTTCCCCCGCGAACTTTCTGGCGGCATGCGCATGCGCGTTTCGATTGCCCGCGCGCTCGTCCTGCGTCCTCTCTTGCTGTTGCTCGATGAACCCTTCGCGGCGCTCGACGAGATCACGCGCTTCAGGCTTAACGACGATCTCCTGCAGTTGCGGAGCGAACTCGCCACCACCATCGTCTTCGTGACTCATTCGGTTTATGAAAGCGTCTATCTCTCGACCCGGATCGCGGTCATGGCCGCGCAGCCGGGCCGTATCGTCGAGGAAATTAGAATCGATGCCGCCACGCCGCGCGGCAAGAATTTCCGGACAAGTCCGACCTATGCGCAGATGTGCGCGAAGGCTTCGCTCGCATTGCAAAGCGCGATGCAAGAGGATCAACAGAGATGAAAACGCTTGCCGTCAACACTGTCGATGAGGCGGGCCGATGACGGCGCGGCAATGGATTTTACGCTACGGTCCCCCGGCCTTGGTTTTTGCGGCCGTCCTCGCGGCTTGGGAGGCCTATGTTCGCGCGCTGAATGTGCCTCCTTACATTTTTCCTTCCCCCTCGCTTGTGCTCGAAACCCTCGTGAGCGACAGGGTGATCCTCATCCCGGCCTTGTTCGTGACCTTGTGGACGACCTTCAGCGCGTTGGCCTTAGCCGTCATCGGCGGGGCGGGCCTTGCGGTTTTTTTCGCGCAATGGAAATGGGTGGAGCGTTCCTTCCTGCCCTTTGCAATCGTTTTGCAAGTCACGCCCATCATTGCCATCGCTCCCTTGCTGCTGATTTATCTCGAAGCGCCGAAAGCGGTGCTTGTCTGTGCCTTTCTCGTCGCCTTTTTTCCAATTCTGTCGAACACCGCTTTGGGCCTTGCTTCGACCGATCGCAATCTCGTCGATCTTTTCGCGCTTTACCGGGCGTCGCGCTGGCAGACGCTGCGCTATTTGCGCCTGCCCGCGGCGCTCCCCTATTTTCTCGGGGGCGTGCGGATCGGCGGCGGCCTGGCGTTGATCGGTGCGATCGTCGCGGAACTCGCGGCGGGCAATGCCGGCCAAGGCGCTGGCCTTGCCTTCCGCATCGCCGAAGCCGGCTACCGGCTCAACATCCCGCGGATGTTTGCGGCGCTGACTTTGATTTCGCTGACGGGGATCGCGATTTTCGTGGCGTTGGCGGCCTTGTCCGCCTTTCTGCTTGGCCGCTGGCATGAGAGCGCAACGGGTCCCGAGCGGTGAAGTTTTTGGTAGTATCTCGGTTTGAAATCTGAGTACTTTGCGAGATTCGTCGGAATCTTACACTTTTCTGCTGAGAAGGCGCCTCCCAAAGACCGTCGAACGAGAATGAGGCCATGAGCCAGAGTAAAATCGTCGTATATTCGAAAGCCTGGCGTGGATTTGATGGCCGCGTGTTCCTCACGGAAGAAGAGTGGCAGACGTATCGTCGACGGCCTCCTGTAAGATATGCAGCTAAAGCGCTGTTAAGCCGCCAAAAAGTTTGCGAACTATGTGGACGACACGACGTGGGTGCAAAATTACAGGCTGCGCACCGCATTCCGTTTTTACGCGGAGTCATTGTATACGGGTTAACACCTGAATGGTTGGATGGTCCAGACAATTTGGTTTGGGCCTGTATGCGGAAATGCAATAAGGACGTGGAGTTGAATAATGAGCAAATAAGTTCATTCCTTCATGCGCATGACCTCGATTTACCGGATTACATCCAACGTTAGGCCGTATAATCGCCGGTTTCACCGAAAAGCTGCTCGGCAGGAAGATACCCTCGCGATCTTAGACGCGGCCGAAGAAGTACAGCCCTTACAAAAAACAAATTTCAACCTGAGGCACTGCCGGCTTCCCGCGCCGCTTGCCCGATCCATCCGTGCGGCCTATACTTCTCAGTTCGCCCTGGGGTGCTGCCGGCAACGGCGGCTGAGATTACACCCGTAGAACCTGATCTGGGTAATGCCAGCGCAGGGATAAGGCAAAGCGAAGACGGGCCCATTGGGCCGTTTCGCGCCAGCCCCTCCTGCTTGTTGGCCACGACCCGAGCGGAGCATCGCGATGAATATTCAAAACAAACCGCAAAATCTCGTTCCGCAAAGCGTCACGGTCGGCCCGCTGCCGGGCTCGAAGAAGATTTATCATCACCCGCAAGGCAGAGCCGACATTGCCGTGCCCTTCCGGGAAATCGCCCTCGATCCTGCCGCGCATGAGCCTCCCGTCAGAGTCTACGACCCCTCGGGACCCTATTCGCAGGACGAGATCACGGTCGATCTCTCCAAGGGCCTCCCGGCTATTCGCGAGCCCTGGCTCGCCCGCCGCCAGGGGCTTGACGCCTATGCCGGGCGCGCCGTCCAGCCCGAAGATAATGGCAATGTTGGCCTGGACCGTCTGGTCCCGCCCTGCCCTGCCAACAGATTGCCGCGCAAGGCCCGCGATGGCGCGCTCGTCACGCAATATGAATTTGCAAAAGCCGGGGTCATCACCGAGGAAATGATTTTTGCCGCGGCGCGGGAAAATCTCGGCCGCGAACAGATGCAGGAAGGCGCGGCGGCCCGTCTTGCCGACGGCGAGAGTTTTGGCGCTTCGATCCCTTCCTTCGTTACGCCTGAATTCGTCCGCGACGAAATCGCAAGAGGCCGGGCGATCATTCCCGCGAACATCAATCATCCGGAACTCGAGCCGATGATCATCGGCCGCAATTTTCTGGTGAAGGTCAATGCCAATATCGGCAATTCGGCGGTGACGTCATCGGTCGCCGAAGAGGTCGAGAAGATGGTCTGGGCGATCCGCTGGGGCGCCGATACCGTCATGGATCTCTCGACCGGGCGCAACATCCACAATATCCGCGACTGGATCATGCGGAACTCGCCGGTTCCGATCGGAACGGTGCCGATTTATCAGGCGCTGGAAAAAGTCGATGGAGATCCGGTCAAGCTGACATGGGAGATTTTCCGCGACACTTTGATCGAGCAAGCCGAGCAGGGCGTCGATTATTTCACGATCCACGCTGGAGTCCGTCTCGCTTATGTGCCGCTGACGGCGCGGCGCACCACCGGCATCGTTTCGCGCGGCGGCTCGATCATGGCGCGCTGGTGCCTGTCGCATCACAAGGAAAGCTTTCTCTACGAGCGCTTCGATGAGATTTGCGACATCATGCGCGCCTACGATGTGTCGTTCTCGCTCGGCGATGGTCTGCGCCCCGGCTCGATTGCCGACGCCAACGACCGGGCACAATTTGCCGAACTCGAGACGCTGGGCGAATTGACCCAGATCGCCTGGGCAAAAGGCTGCCAGGTCATGATCGAAGGCCCCGGCCATGTGCCGATGCACAAGATCAAGATCAATATGGAAAAGCAGCTGGAGGAATGCGGCGAAGCCCCCTTCTACACGCTCGGACCGCTCACCACCGATATTGCGCCGGGCTATGATCACATCACCTCCGGCATTGGCGCGGCGATGATCGGATGGTTCGGCTGCGCCATGCTCTGCTATGTGACGCCCAAAGAACATCTGGGTCTGCCGGACCGCGACGACGTGAAGGTCGGCGTCATCACCTATCGGATCGCGGCACATGCCGGCGATCTCGCCAAAGGCCATCCCGCGGCGCAAATCCGCGACGATGCCGTGTCCCGCGCGAGGTTCGATTTCCGCTGGCAGGATCAGTTCAATTTAAGCCTCGATCCCGATACGGCGCGGTTGTTCCACGACGAAACGCTGCCCAAGGACGCGCATAAAACCGCGCATTTCTGTTCGATGTGCGGGCCGCAATTCTGCTCGATGAAGATTACCCAGGACTTGCGCGACGAGGTCGCGGCGATGGCCGAAGTCGAGAAAGGCATGGCGGAAAAGAGCGCCGAGTTTTTGCAAAAGGGCGGCAAGCTTTACGTGTGAGGGGCAAAGCCAAAAGGCATAGGCACATAATTTGCTTGCCTAAACAATAGGCGTTCCAAATCGAAAATCTTCAGAAGGGCTTCGATGGAACGGCGTCACCAAGGAAGGACCCCGATCCTACCCGTCGATCTCGCCCGCTTGCGCGCTCGATATTCAAGGAGTGCGCGGATTGACCCAATTGTTGGCGAGTTTACGACATTGAGGATCATTTATGACAGCTATTACCGACACGCCTTTCGCCAAATTGGAGGCTGAAGGCCGGCTCCTTAAGCCGGCCCTGAAGGCGGACACCCATGTCGCAGGCCGGTTCGGCTTTCGCGGCGACATCTCCTATGATGACCCGGAAACCGTCCTGAAGGATGTTTTCACGGTCTCCGAAAGCGGCAAGCCGGCGATCGGCTTTATGGCTGGATCCATCAAGGAATATGCGACCTTGCCCAAGCTCGTCGAGACCTTCGGCGATGCGCTCGATGGCGAAGGCAAATATCTCATCTATGTCGCGGACATTCCGCTCGGCTGCCGTTGGTATATACCGATCGGCGCAGCTAAGATTTTCATCGTCTCTATCGACGACGAGACCGTCTACAATTGCCTGATCGACATTTTTTACGTCGACAAGGTGAAGCTCAAGAAATTCGACACCTCGGCCAAGCTCGACGCCCTTGCCGACGTCGGGTTGAAATACGCCTCGCTTTCTGACTACGAGGCAATTTCCTACGAAGAGGGTTTGAAGCGCAAGAGCGCGGCTTGAATAAAGATCAGGCGACCACGCGCTCGAGCCTTGTTCGATCCCAATGCGCGAGGCTTGCGGCGGCTCCATAAGTGCTCTGCAGGAAGGAGAGGAGAACCTCTTCTGGAGAGTCAGCCTGCCGGACGTCGTCGTAGGGTAGAATAAATTCCCCCATGTCGCGGCTGAAGAAGGCCGCGTCGGGGCGAACCGGCGCCGTCGCAAATCCAGCGGGGGTCGGATAGGCGTAGGAATAAAAAATCGGTCTTTCCATGCCCGCCCCGCCTGGCCAGAAGCCGCAGCTGCTGACCTCGTCACAATAGGCTTCCCGCGTGACCTTGTCGGCCACGTTGGGCGCGCCCGGATGGACCGGCGCACCCCGTCCGCTGAAGCGTGTCACCGCCAAATCGAAACTCCCCCAAAAGAAATGAACCGGGCTCGCCTTGCCAACGAAGCGGCCTCGGAAAGCCGTAAAAATCCGATCGGCCTGCAGAAGAATCCGCCAAAATCGATTTGCATAGCCGGGATCGTAAGCGCAATGCGCGACGTCCTGCTCGAATGGAATGGGGTCAGGGATCTCGACCGGAGTAGTCCAGATCCGTATGTCGAGTCCAAGCGCGGAGAGGCTGCTCATGACCGCGCGATAGAAATCGGCGACGCTTTGCGGTTGCAGCGCAAACGACTCCCTCGCCCCGTCGCTGGTCTGGATCAGCAGGCGATGATCGATAAAATCAAAATCGATCTGGAAACTGCGTAGCCCATAGGGCACGGGCGAGGTTGTGAGCCCGCGGGCGGTCACATAGAGGGGCACATGCCACCAGTGGTTGATCGGCGTGGCTTGGGCAAGCCGGATTCTGCCGATCACTTGCGTCCACAGATGAAGCGTCGCGCAGGTCGCGTGCCATTCATCAAACTTCAGGCTTGGAAAAGCCTCGATCGCAGCGGGCAGGCTCGAACTCTTTGGACTCGGTCATCACCGCGCCTCCCAACAAAAGCGGGGGACAGGACGTCCCGAGCGATTTCCTAAAACATGGGCGGCGATTGGTTGGTTTCACGCCGAACCGCGGAGGATCCCGCGGCCCGCTCTGTTTGGGAACGCCTGGCAATTACGACATATACTGGCCGCCGTTGACGCTGAGCGTCGAACCGGTGATGAAGCCCGACTCTTCGGCAACGAGGAACAGAACGCAGCGGGCTACCTCTTCGGGTTCACCCAGACGCCGCACCGGAATTTGCGGCAGCACGGATTTTTCCAACACTTCCGCCGGCACGGCCTTCACCATGTCGGTTGCGATGTAGCCGGGACAAATCGTGTTGACCGTGATGCCCTTGTTGGCATTTTCCTGGGCGAGCGATTTGGTAAAGCCGATGTCGCCGGATTTCGAGGCGGTGTAATTGGTCTGGCCGACTTGGCCCTTCTGGCCGTTGATGGAGGAGATGTTGACGATCCGCCCGAAGCCGCGTTCGCGCATGCCTTCGATGACCGGCCGGGTCATGTTGAACAGCGAATTCAGATTGGTGTTGATGACCTCATACCATTGCTCCGGCGTCATCTTATGAAACATGATGTCGCGCGTGATCCCCGCGTTGTTCACGAGAATATCGATCGGCCCGAGATCCTCGCACACTTTCTTGAGCCCTTCGGCGCAGGCCTTGTAGTTTGAAACGTCCCATTTATAGACGGCGATTCCGGTCTCGGCATTGAACTTCGCGGCAGCTTCATCGTTGCCGGCATAGGTTGCGGCGACTTTGTGTCCAGCCGCTTGCAACGTCTTGCTGATGGCGGCCCCGATCCCGCGCGAGCCGCCGCTGACTACCGCTATCCTGGACATGTGTATCATACCTCTAATTTTTTGATTTCAGAAATTTTCTTATTACTGATCGGTTTTCAAACGCGCCGCTCGCCGGAAGCATGGATGATCCGGACAGCGGCGCGATTGACGAAGATCAACGCTCGACGGTCAGCGCAATGCCCATGCCGCCACCGATGCAGAGCGTTGCGAGGCCCTTCTTTGCGCCGCGCCGCTGCATCTCATGCAACAGCGTGACAAGGACGCGCGCGCCGGAAGCACCGATCGGATGTCCGATCGCAATGGCGCCGCCGTTGACGTTAACGATGGAGGGATCCCAGCCCATGTCCTTGTTGACGGCCAAGGCCTGCGCCGCGAATGCTTCATTGGCTTCGACGAGTTCGAGATCCTTGACCTTCCAACCGGCTTTCTCGAGTGCCTTGCGGGAGGCCGGAATCGGCCCCGTCCCCATCACCGCAGGATCGACACCGGCGGTGGCCCAGGAGGCGATGCGGGCCAGCGGAACAAGCCCGCGCGCGCTCGCATCTTTCGCGCTCATCAGGAGCAGCACTGCCGCACCGTCGTTAATGCCTGACGCATTGCCGGCGGTGACCGTGCCTTCCTTGGCAAAGGCCGGTTTCAGCTTGGCGAGTGCATCGAGTGTCGCGCCCGCGCGAATATATTCGTCCGCCGCGACAACGATGTCGCCCTTTTTGCCGCTGATGGTGAACGGTACGATCTCTTCGTTGAACCGTCCCTCTTTTTGCGCAGCCTCAGCTTTGTTTTGAGAGGCGACGGCGAATTGATCCTGCTCTTCACGGCTGAGCTGCCATTTTGCCGCGACATTTTCAGCCGTCTGACCCATGTGATAACCGTTGAAGACGTCGGTCAGTCCATCGCGGATCATCGTGTCGACGAATTTGAGGTCGCCCATCTTTGTGCCATTGCGCAAATTGGCGCCGTGCTGCGACAGCGACATGCTCTCTTGACCGCCGGCAACAATGATTTTTGCGTCGCCATTGGCGATCTGCTGCATGCCGAGCGCCACCGCGCGCAAGCCCGAGCCGCACACTTGATTGAGGCCCCAGGCGGTTTTCTCTTTGGGAATACCGGCCTTTATCGCGGCCTGACGCGCCGGATTTTGTCCCTGATTGGCGGTCAGAACCTGGCCGAGAATCACTTCGTCCACCTCAGCGGCATCGACCTTGGCGCGGGTGAGCGCTGCCTTGATCACGGCGGCGCCGAGTTCATGGGCCGGCGTCGCGCCAAAGGCGCCGTTGAAAGAACCGACGGCGGTACGCGCCGCACTCACAATAACAATATCACCCGACATTTGGGTATCCCTCCTGGACCTAAAGCCGCAGCGTGCGCGTTTCCGGCTTTATCGGTTATAGTAACACTTGAGGCTTCGGCTCCGCAATGCAGGCAATTTTTTGCGAGGAATTGCAAGGCTTTTTGCTTTGGCGTTATGCTTATATCCTTATGCTTGTATTTATTAGAATGTCACAATGCATTTACGTGGAGCCCCGCATCAAGCAACCTCTCAAGACGGGTTGGCGCTTGCTTCCGAAGCCCTGGTTCGAACTGCCTTCCAAGGCGGCAGCAACCGCGAGCCCCCCGTTCGGATCGAAACTATGGTCAGATCGAGAGAAACCTGCTTAGGTTAGACACCACGCAAGAGGCGGTAGCGGCCATGGGTAAAGAAAACAGTCCCATTATCATAAAAAAATACGCGAACCGGCGGCTCTACAACACCGCGACGAGCGCGTATATCACGCTTGAGGATCTCGCCTGCATAGTCAAGAAAGGTGACGATTTCCTCGTCTTCGATGCCAAGACTGGCGAAGACATCACACGTTCGGTTTTGACCCAGATCATTTTCGAACAAGAGGGGAAGAACGGGCAAAGTCTTCTGCCTATCACCTTCCTGCGCCAGCTTATTCGTTTTTATGGCGACAGCATGCAAATGCTGGTGCCAAGCTATCTTGAGTTCACCATCGGCAAGCTGACGAGTGAACAAGCCAAGTTCCGCGACAAGGTCGCCAGTAATTTTGGTGCGCCGGTCGCCGCGCCGCTGTTCGGATCGATCGAGGAACAGACCCGCAAGAACATGGCGCTGTTCAATCAAGCGCTCACAATGTTCAATCCGTTTGGCAACCCGCTCCAGACATCGTCTGAAAATTCAGAAAGCAAGCCAGACGAAAAACCAGCCTCCGAGCCTTCGGACGCGAGCGCCGAACATAAATCCCAAACCGATATTGAGGAAATGAAGCGGCAGCTCGATGCCCTGCAAAAACGGATCGAAACGCTCGTCTTGAAAGAATAAGCCTTAGACCTTTGCGGATCACGCCAAGCCTATTCGGGCAAACCCGGCTGCCACTCCGGCGGCGCAAGTTGAAAGCCCGAGAATTCAAACGCCGGCGCGACACTGCATCCGACAAGGGTCCAAGCCCCGCGCGTTGCCGCGCTCTGCCAACAGTGCACCGGCACGACATATTGCGGGCGCTGCCCGGCAAACAGATCGCAACCTAAATGATGTATCTGCAGGTCGTGACCGGTTTGCGAAATCTTCAGCTCCAACGGCGCTCCCGCATAGAAATGCCAGACCTCGGTGGCATCCACTCTATGCCAATGCGAATTTTGCCCGGCGGCGAGCAGAAAATAGATCAAGGTCGAAGCGGCACGACCGTTCGAATCTTGTCTCGAATCGCGAAAGGTCTCCCGGAAGAATCCGCCTTCGGGATGTGCGGACAAGTCGAGCATGCGGATGATTTCATCCGCGCTCCGGCCAGCCAAAGGATCGGTCATTATTTTGCCCGCTGAATATCTGGGTGCCGGACTCTGCTTCGGTCGGCGATGGGCCTATGTGCGGTTCTTGCGTTCGCGCAATTCAGCGAAGACCGCGTCAGGGTCTGCGCCCATCATGCCAAGCTCCATTTGGATAGCGGGGTTGCCGGCGCGAAGAAAGGGGTTCGTTGCCAATTCTTTTGTAATCGTGGTCGGCAGGGTGAATTTTCCGTCCTTGCGCTGGCGGGCGACTTCTTCCGCGCGCGCCTTCAAGACCCTGTTGCCGGGATCGACGCTCAAGGCGAAACGCGCATTCGCCAATGTGTATTCATGGCCGCAATAGACGTTCGTGCCGCCGGGAAGCGCGGCCAGTTTCATCAGCGAATGAAACAGCACCGCGGGGCGCTCCTCGAACGCGCGGCCGCAGCCCATCGCAAACAATGTATCGCCGGCAAAAACAATATTCTCTTCCTCGAACCAATAGGCGATATGGCCGGAGGTATGTCCGGGAACTTCGATGACCTTCGCTTCGAGCGTGCCGATGCTCACAAGATCGCCCTCTCCGACCGCGCGGTCGAGACCGCCGATTTGGGCGCTTTCCTTGGCCGGGCCGGTGACGCGGACATGAGGAAAATTGGCCCTGAGACCGGCAATTCCCTGCACATGATCGAAATGGTGATGGGTGACCAGAATATCCGTAAGCACCCACTCCTTGGCCGCGAGCGCGGCCAGAATGGGCACCGCGTCGGGCGCATCGATCACCGCCGTCGCCTGGGTGCTTGAATCATGGACCAGGACCCCGAAATTGTCGGCAAGGCAAAGAAACTGGTAAATTTGGGCAGCCATGGCGGCGATGCTCCTGAACGGCGTTCCCGGGAAAGTGGCGAACTGCGCGGATCAATCAAGGCTTTATTTTTTGGCGTGAAGGGGAGATCATCGTTTCCCCTCGTACATCTGCTCCGTCCGCGCTAACCTAGCCGAACCCATGTCGATCGATGTCGTTGACCTTCGTTCTTTCTATAGCTCGTCGTTGGGCGAGGTCGCGCGGCGTGTCATTCAAAAGATCGTGCGCGAGCGCTTCTCCAATTGCAGCGGCTATTCGATCCTGGGCGTCGGCTATGCGACCCCCTATCTCGAAGTGTTCCGCGAGGAGGCGGTACGGGTGCTGGCCTTCATGCCGGCCGAGCAAGGGGTCCTGAACTGGCCGATTTCGGGCTTGTCTTCGTCGGCGCTGGTGGAGACGACCGCAATGCCCTTGCCGAACTCCTGCATAGACCGGGCCCTCGTCGTCCATGCCCTCGAGATCACCGAGCATCCGCGCGACCTTCTGTCCGAGGTCTGGCGGATTTTGACGCCCGGCGGCCGGGTGATAGTGGTCGTGCCGTGCCGCTCCGGTCTCTGGGCGCGTCTCGACCGGACCCCATTCGGCCATGGGCAGCCTTATTCGCGCGCGCAACTCGGTGAACTCATGCGGGAGACGCTGTTTTCGCCAACCCATTGGTCGGAAGCGCTTTACGTCCCCCCTTTTCAACGCCGGACCCTTTTGCATTCGGCTGCCTTCGTCGAGGAGATTGGCACCAGCCTCTCCTTGCCATGGAGCGGCGTTCTGATCGTCGAGGCGACCAAATTGCTGTACCGGCCGGTCGGCGTGCGGCGGGCGGCGACCTATGCGGTCCCGAGTTCTGCAACCGGTTCTGGCTCCGGACTCGGGCGGCATCGCACCCGGAATCTGCGGCTGACGCGGAAACCGCCCTATCGACGCAGTTTGACGGCGGGAGCTTGTTTGAGGCCGAAACATGTGGCGAGGAACAATCCGCCATGAATGAGGCCTGGCCCGTCGATCCCATGCCCGAGATTGGCGGACAGATGCCATTGGGAAGCAATCCCCGCGTCGGCCAAAGCCTCGGCCGAAAGAAACAGCGCCTCGGGCGAAATGACTTCGTCCTGGCCGCCATGGACCAGCAGTATCGGGGGTGATTTGGAGGCCGGTCGCAATTTGCCGACCTGATCCAAATACTCAGGCCCAACCAACTCGCCGGAATAGCCGATGATTGCGGCCGGTGCCCGCTCTCGCCGCAGCCCGGCGTGAAGGGCAAGCATCGCCCCTTGGCTGAAACCGACCAGGGCGAGTTTGGTATCGTCCAGACCGCAACGGTCAAGTTCGCTGTCGAGGAAGGCATTGAGGATTGGGGCGGCTCGATTAACCCCGTTCCAGCGTTCGGTCGGGTCCCGCATCGTCAAGCGGAACCATTGCCGGCCCGCGGGCGCTTCAGGGCATGGTTCCGGCGCGTTGGGCGAGGCAAAAGCTGCATCCGGCAGTAGGCCTTGCCATTGCTGGGCAAGCCCAATCAGGTCATTGCCGTTGGCGCCGTAGCCATGCAGGAAGACGATCAGCTGCTTTGCCGCGCGCGATTTCGCCGCGACACGCGGGCCCTCGATTGTAACCGCCATTTAAGTTCCGCCGCCCCTCATTCTCGTTACGCCGAAAAAGGCTGTTTTTTTGCAAAGGTCAAGCAGATGGCGAGGACGCATTCGCTGAGGCTTTTGCTACAGGATTTTTACGGGCTGTGGTTAAGGGCTAATTTGGATTGCCTGTATAAAAATTCGGGCGCAATCCTGCGCAGCGCGAGTTCGAATGCTGCGTCTTGCGTTGCCGCAGCCGCGCTATCAGATCTGGGACTCGGGTCTGGAGCCTGAGATATGACACGGACTTTTAACCGCGTTTTCCGTTTCGCGCCATCCTCCAATGGCTACCTCCATCTTGGCCACGCCTATTCAGCCCTGTTGAATTTCGAAATGGCGCGCGCGTCGGGCGGACGTTTACTTTTGCGAATTGAGGATATCGACCTCGAACGCTGCCGACTTGAATTCGAAAAGGGGATTTACGAAGATCTCCACTGGCTCGGCCTCTCATGGGAGATGCCGGTCCGTCGCCAATCCGAGCATTTTCCCGAATATGCGAAGGCCCTCGAAACCCTAACCGCGCAGGGCCTGACCTACCCGTGCTTTTGTTCGCGCGGCGAAATCATGAATGCCGTGGCCGGGTCCCCGAATTGGTCCCGGGATCCGGATGGTTCCCCGGTCTATCCTGGAACCTGCAAGCATCTTTCAGACGAAGAACGGCGACGGCGCATTTCCGCCGGCCGCCACAGCGCTCTTCGAATCGACATGAACGCGGCCCTCGCGAAAATCACGGACCCGATCAATTGGCGCGAATATGGGCCGGATTCACGCGGACGTGATGTCTGCGCCGAACCATTTCTTTGGGGCGACGCGGTCCTTGCCCGCAAGGATACGCCTGCGAGCTATCACATTGCCGTCGTGGTCGATGATGCGATCCAGGGTGTGACCGATGTTGTAAGAGGCGAAGATCTGTTTATGGCCACGAGCCTGCATCGTCTGTTGCAGGTCCTGCTCGATCTTCCGGCGCCGTCCTATCACCATCATGGGCTCTTGCGCGATGCTTCCGGACAAAAATTGTCGAAAAGCACCCGCGCCCAACCTCTAAGAGCCCTGCGCCAAAACGGGCTTTCTCCGGTTGCTGTGCGCGAACGTCTGGCTCCCGCCTTGAGCTTCGCCGCCCTGCAATGATTTCAATTCATTGCGAGAACGGGCGCCAGCTTTGTTTTGATGTTGATCTGGCTCCAAGGATAGGCTTGGGTGCAGGCGCCTGAATCAACGAGGTTTTAAGTACGCCTTCCTTGTCCCTTCATATTCCCGGACACCTAGGATCACGATGATTTTGGATTGACTTAATCCAAAATCATGAGCGGGATGCGGGCGGAAAACCGGGTTCCACTTTTCCTCATCCCGCTCTTGAACGCCATTAACCCGAAAAATCGGCCTTCCCGGCTTGAGCCTATTCAATTCGACTTGAGCATCCGGCTTGGTCCTGGCAATTTGTCCTAGAACCGACGTTTTTATCCTTTAAGGCCGGAACATCCCCAAAAACGGTGGTGATTATGCGAATTATTCCTTTTTACCTGCCCCTGCTCGCCTTGACCATTTCGCCCGCCGGCGCAGACAACCCTCCTGCCGCGACCAAGATCCACCGGGTCTTCGATATTGTCCGCGAAGGCACGAAAATCGGCACCGACCTGGTCGATATCGAACAACAAAACGATACGACCACCGTGAAAATCAAGACCGACCTCTCGGTCAAGGTGATGTTTATCGAAGCCTATCGTTACGAATACTCCTGCAACGAGACCTGGAAGAATGGCCAGCTCATCACCTTTAAGTCGCGGACCAACGACAACGGGACCAAACATGCCGTCGACGTCACCTTGGCGCCCGACAAATTGAGCATGGATGTGGACGGCAAGCATCGAGACCTGCCCAAGACGGCTGGCCCCGCAAGCGTATGGGGCAAGGATCTGATCAATCGGGTCGAGGCGTTCGAACCCGACACCGGCAAGCGCTTAACCATCAAGGTTACCGACATCGGCGATGAAACCATCACGATCAACGGCGTGACGCATAAAGCCCATCACTACAAGATCGCCGATACGCTGAACGGCGAATTCGCGCGCGAGGTTTGGTTCGACGGAGATACCCTCCTGCGCACCAAGATCATCGGCTCGGACAAATCGGTCATCATTTCCGATCTCCGCTAACCTAGAGCATGTTCCGAAAAAGTTGACCGACTTTTTCGATCAGAACATGCTCCAACTCGTTGAACTTGAGCGTTTCCTTTTCGATCAGATGATTCCATCTGATCGGGAAGCGCTCTAGGCGTTGCAAATGCGAGAGCAGCTTTCGGGGGGAAGCTGCTTGAGCCGTCCGCTTATTCACGCCTGCGCCACAAGCAGGCGCCAGGTCTCAATGTCAGCCGCGATTACCGATCCGCCTGACGCGTGGCGACCCGCTGGGCGTTTGGCGCCTTGGCGAGCAACGCGTCGATGCGGTCTCGTTCGCGTTTGAAATTGGCGAGCATGCGGCCATCGAATTCGCGGGTGCGGGCCAGCTTGACCCGCATCGGATCCACGAAATGCCCGTTCACTAATATTTCATAATGAAGATGCGGGCCTGTCGCGAGGCCAGTCTGGCCCAGATAGCCAATCACCTGACCCTGGCGTACATGCGCGCCGCGAGTGGCGCCGCGGGCAAACCCGGACAAGTGATTGTAGGTTGTGATGTAGCCATTGGCATGCTGGACCTCGACCCGTCGGCCATAGCCTGAATCCCAGCCCGCTTGGGTGATCGTGCCGCTGCCGGCGGCAAATATGGGCGTCCCAATCGGCGCGGCCCAATCGACCCCCGTGTGCGGACGCGAATAGCCGAGAATGGGATGGTATCTGATGCCGAAGCCGGAGGTGAACCGGCCGCCGACGATCGGCATGCGCACCAAGAATTTGCGGGTCGAGCGCCCGTCTTGGTCAAAGAAATCGACGAGGCCGTCATCGGGAGTTTGGAACCGGTAGTAGCGGTAGATTTCATTGTGCGCGGTAATGGACGCGTAGAGAAGCTGATTGTGCCCTTCGCCTTCCTCGGTTTCGTCATAAAAGGCTTCGAACGTATCTCCTCCCGTGACCGCTCTTTGAAAGTCGACATCATTGGCAAAGATGCGGACCAGATCGTCGATGATCGGGCGCGGAATTTCTTGTTTCAGGGCAGTTTCATAGAGCGAATTGTAAAGCCGCATGCCGCTCGTCGTGTCGTCATCGTCGCTGTCGTCGTGAGCCTGTTTCTTGGCTGTGCGACGCGGCGTCGTCATCTGGACGTAGCCGCCATGATCGTTGATCGCGATATTCGTTTCCAAGGTCTCGTCGGAATACACCGATAGGCGGGCCAGGGTCATATTGGCTCCGGAGCCGTCGAGATCAGCGAACAACAGCTTCAGGCGCCGCCCTTCCGCCACGGCCGCTTCCCCGCGTTGGACATTGAAGGCCGCCACGACGCTGGCAATCTGGTCCTTGGTAAGCCCGACGGAGCGGAGCACGTCCTCGATCGTTTCGCCGTGCCGGACCACAACGAGGCGTTCCTCCATTTGCGTCGGCTGCAAGATCTGCGGCGAACGCGGGACGTTCGACACGTTTTCGGGAACCATGCGGACTTCGATCGTGGAAAATGGAGCCGTCGTGATCGGTTCGGAGGAATTGGCGTAGCCCAGAACGCCGGGGAGATTGGCACGAGACGTCCGCATCAGAAGAAGTTGCGGCGGCAAGGCGAGCGGTTTGGAACCGGCTTCGAGCGTATTCTTTACCTGCTCGGCGACCTGAGCCTGCACCTCTTCCAGCGACAGGGTGCTCTGACTTGAAAAAATCTGGCCGGCCAGATCGCGGGTCGACCAGGAAATCTCGGCGTCGTCCTGAACGGGTTCTTGCGCCGCGTCCATCTGATTGCGCGCGTTGGCAAGAACTTTCAGAGGGTTAAAGGGTGGGACCTCCTCGGAAAGTCCAACACTTGCCATGGCCAAGGTCGTTTGAACATGGGTGAAGGTCTGAACTTTAACGACTTCCTTTTCGCCCAGCCGCATCGCGGTCGGCGCCTGAAAACTCTGCTTCGCGGCCACCAGATCGACGGCCTTGACCAGACGGTCTCCCTTATGGGGATTGACCCCAAAGTCGAGGGTGATCTCCTTACGCTGTGAGAGCGCCGGCGAGGGCGGCTCGGCGAAATAGGTTCGCTGCCCAAGCGCCGCGTAGATCGCCGCGCCAATCAGCAAGGCTCCGGAAACGCCGGTGAGAAGCGTGCCGGAAAACCATCGAAGCGAAACCCGCCGTCTATCGAATGAAGTGTGATGCCCGCCATCAACCTCAATAGCCGGGTCGAGCCCGAATTCGGCGTCTGCGCGCCGCATCGCAGGCTCAAACCCAATGCTAAGACCTGGACTTCGTACCGGTGCGTCCATCATCATCGCGTTGGCTCAACCCCGCGTGCAACGCCCCCGATTTTCATGCGCATGACCCCGAGCGGCAGGAGATTGGAGAAGGCCCCAGAACATTGGAGGCCTCGGCAGGCTCTTCAGCCCCGAAAATCCTACGCCCCAATTGAAACCATCCGCAAAAGCGGTTGAAATGAGAGACAAATGCGCGAGATCGGAAAGAAACGGACACTGCTTCGTTCAAAAAAAGCTCTTGCGAAGCTAACCTTTTGAAGATGGCTCAAATGCGGCGCAGCTTGCCAGGGGCTAACGGCGAAGACGCGCAGGGAGTCTACCCGCGCCCCGATCCAAAACCGCGGGGATTTGGCAGGCGGCGAGGCGGCCGAAATAACGCTCGGTTGGTTGACAAGCGACGCCAAGCTTTGTAGAGGAAGCCACGGTCAACGCGACATTAACGTCGCGGTTTTTGTGTTTGCCGGTGCCCCTGCCGTTGACTTTTGGGGATGCGTGTAAGCACTTTAAAGGATTAAGGACTCCAGAGGGTTAGGCTTTAGTAATCCTTTCCGCTGGACATCGTTTCGTGATTTATTCGGGCGCTTAAAAGACGATCCGAATTCGCGGGCTTCCAAATTTTTGGACCTTAATCGGAGTTCGATGCGGGGGACATTCTCCTCGGTATGCCGCTCTATCTCCGTGGCGGCGCACCATGTTGCATGGCGCGACTTCGCGAAAGGGAAAGCGGTCCGCGACAAATAACATGCGGCCGTGAGAGCTTTGGTTTAGGATCCGATCCAGGTTAACCGGATCGCTTATAAGTCGGTCGCCGAAAACTTTGCCAGCGGCGGAGCCGCATTGGATACAAGGGAAGTCAAGTGTTCGCAGTCATCAAAACCGGCGGAAAGCAATATAGCGTCACCGCCGAAGATACGATCACCGTCATGACGCTCGTCGGCGAGCCTGGCGATACCGTGACGTTCGACGACGTTCTCATGCTGTCTCAGGACGGCGTGCCGGCTTTCGGCGCTCCCTTCATTGAAGGTGCAAGCGTGACAGGCCAGATCGTCGAGCACAAGCGCGGACCGAAGGCGATTGCTTTCAAGAAGCGGCGGCGGCAGAACTCGAAGCGCAAGCGCGGCCATCGCCAGGATTTGACCCTGGTGCGGATCACCGAGTTTGTAACGGGCGGCGCCAAGCCTTCCGCCAAGAGCGCCAGCGCAGCCGGTGAATAGCTAGTTTCACCCTGATGGCGTGAACGGGATTTGATTTTTAGAGGGCCGCAAGGCAAGTCGCGCGTCGCGCAGAAAAATTCGGAGCCAAATCGATGGCACATAAGAAGGCAGGCGGTTCATCCCGCAACGGCCGAGATTCCAAAGGTCGGCGTCTCGGGGTCAAGAAATTTGGCGGAGAATTCGTCATCGGTGGCAATATCATCGTGCGCCAGCGGGGAACCAAGTGGCATCCCGGCGCGAATGTCGGACTGGGTACGGATCACACGTTATATGCCTTGACCGAGGGTAAGATCGAGTTCCGTACCAAGGCTGATGGCCGGTCATATGTTTCCGTCGTACCTTTGCCTCAGGCAGAGGCGGCACAATAAAGGTGGAGACCTTAGAAAGACCTCCACCTGCTCCCCTGGAACGGTGGACTTGGTTTTTCTGATCTGAAAAACGCTCCTGAAATAAGGAAGAAGAGTCCGGAAGGCCCGAGAGGGTTTGGGGGAGCCCACCACCCTTTTTGGTTCAAGACTCCGCAAGGGGTCTGCTGACCGGAGCTCACATGTTCCCGGATCTCACTTCGGACGACATTTTTCGCATCGAAACGAAGCGGCTTTGGCTGCGCTGGCCGCGCGCGTCCGATGCGGCGTCGATTGCCGGTTTTGCGAGCTTGCCGCAGACCGCGCGGATGACAGCGGCCATTCCGCACCCCTATCCCCCGGGCGAAGCCGAGCGCTTCATTCTCCAGGCGCGTGCGGACAACGCCAATAAATCCGCGCTTGTTCTGGCGATGACCCTCAAGAGCAATGTGCATCAGACGATCGGGCTCGTGAGCGTAACCTTTGCCGCGCTCAAGGATGTCGAATTGGGCTATGTGTTGGCGCCCGCCTACTGGGGGAGGGGCCTGACCAGCGAAGCCGTGAAGGCGCTTGTCGCGACCGTGTTCAGCGTGACCCCGGCAGAGCGGATCGTCGCAAACTCCCGCACGAGCAACCCCGCATCTCGCCGCGTTCTCGAGAAATCCGGTTTCAGCTTTGTCGATACCGGCCTCGATTTCCTGCCCGCGCGGGGCGGCATGCATCCGTGCGACCGGTTCGTTCTCGATCGCAAATCATGGGCCGGCCGGTTGCGGCAGGGCAACCGTAGTCAACCCATGCCGCCCATGGCACAGCAAGGCCACGACATTAGCGACGCGGCAGCACTTGCCGCCGCTGCTCGCCGCGTTGAAGGCTGAGGGCCGCGATTTCACTCGACCCACGGCGCTGAATTTATTGTCGCGCGCAATTTTATTCGGGCGCATGATCGGTCTGCGCGGAATCGATCGGATCCCCAGCCAAGGCGAAGATTTGCAATGAAGTTTCTTGATTCTGCCAGGGTATATATCCGGTCCGGCGACGGAGGGGCCGGATGCCTGTCGTTCCGGCGCGAGAAGTTCATTGAGTTCGGCGGCCCGGACGGGGGCGATGGCGGCCGCGGCGGCGACGTCATCGCCGAATGCGTTTCCGGGCTCAACACATTGGTCGACTATCGCTACCAGCAGCATTTCAAGGCCGCCACCGGCATGCACGGCATGGGGAAGAATCGCGCTGGCGGCAAAGGCGCCGATGCGATTTTGAAAGTGCCGGCGGGAACGCAGATTTTCGAAGAGGGAGGCGATGTCCTGCTCGCCGATTTGACCGAGGTCGGACAACGGGTTCGGCTTGCGCGCGGCGGCAATGGCGGCTTCGGCAACACCCATTTCAAGACCTCGACCAATCAGGCGCCGCGCCGCGCCAATCCGGGCCAAGAGGGCGAGGAGCGCGTCATTTTGCTCCGTTTGAAACTGATTGCCGACGCCGGTCTCATTGGCCTACCCAATGCCGGCAAATCGACGTTTCTTGCGACCGTCAGCGCGGCAAGGCCGAAAATCGCCGATTATCCGTTTACGACTCTTCATCCGCAGCTCGGGGTTGCGTCCTGCGATGGCCGCGAATTTGTCATCGCCGATATTCCGGGTTTGATCGAAGGCGCGCATGAGGGGGTGGGGCTCGGCGACAGGTTTCTCGGCCATGTCGAACGTTGCGGCGTGCTGCTTCATCTCGTCGATGCCGGGACCGAACATGCGGGCAAGGCCTATCAGACCGTCCGCCGCGAACTTGAGGCCTATGAAGGCGGACTGGCGGAGAAGCCGGAAATCGTCGCGCTCTCCAAGATCGACACCGTCGATGCCGCAACCTTGCAGGCCCAAGCGCTGCGCCTCAAGCGGGCCGCCAAGCAAACGCCCTTGCGGCTCTCCTCCGCAACCGGCACCAATTTGCGCGAAACCCTGCGCCGGCTGTTAAGCGTCATCGACGAGGCACGCGCTGCGCAAGAGGTTCAGCCCGGCCCTGTCGCGGAGTGGCATCCGTGAGTACGGCCGGCCAAGTCGAGACAGCGCACCCGGCGGCTCTGCCATGCCTGAAGAATTTTCGTCGCATTGTCATCAAGGTCGGCTCGTCCTTGCTGGTCAATCGGGCCGAGGGCGGCGCCAAGCGCAAATGGCTCGTGACGCTCGCGCAGGACATCGCGGATCTGCATCGGCAGGGGGCCGATGTTCTAGTGGTGTCTTCCGGCTCGATCGCGCTTGGGCGGACCGTGCTGGCGCTGCCGGAACGCGATCTCAAGCTCGAAGACAGCCAGGCAGCCGCCGCCGTCGGCCAGATCGCCTTGGCGCGGCTCTGGGCCGAGGTCTTGGCCGATCAAAAATTAACCGCCGGGCAAATCCTGGTCACGCTCGGCGACACCGAGGAACGCCAGCGCTATCTCAACGCGCGGGCGACGATCGGACGCTTGCTCGATCTCCGCGCCGTGCCCGTCATCAATGAAAACGATACGGTCGCCACCAACGAGATCCGCTACGGCGACAATGACCGCCTGGCGGCGCGGGTCGCGACCATGGCAAGCGCCGATCTTTTGATCCTGCTCTCCGATGTTCAAGGGCTTTATACCGCGCCCCCGGCGGAAAATCCCGACGCCAAGCTGATCCCGGTGGTTTTCCGGGTCAGCGCCGAGATCGAGGCCATGGCCGGCGGCGCCGCTTCCTCGCTGTCGCGCGGCGGCATGCGCACCAAGATCGAGGCGGCAAAGATTGCAACGACCGGCGGGACCCATATGCTGATCACCGACGGACGGGTCGAGCACCCGATTTCACGCATCAACGACGGCGTGCCCTGTACCTGGTTCCTCACCGGCTCCAACCCCGTGACCGCACGGAAAAAATGGATTGCGGGGTCACTCGAACCGCGCGGCGTTCTGCATGTCGATGCCGGAGCGGTGCGGGCGATCATGAATGGTAAAAGCCTTCTGCCAGCCGGAGTGACCCGGGTGGAGGGCAATTTTACGAGCGGAGATTGCGTCCTGATCCGCGATCCGCGGGCCGCCGAGATCGGACGGGGCCTCGTTGGCTATGATGCGAGCGAGGCGGTCTTGATCGCCGGGCGCAATTCGCAGGATATACTGAGCCTGCTTGGCACGCCGGGGCGCACGGTCATCATCCACCGCGACGATATGGTCGTCACCTCGGATCGCAACGGCACAACGGAGCCGATCGGCAATGGAACCTCTTAAGCGAATCGAGGGCGGCGCAGGCCACGCCGACACCGCCGGCCTGATGGCCGAAATCGGGCGGTCGGCTCGCGCCACCGCGCACCGCCTTTCGCTCGCCTCGACCGAAGCCAAGAACCGGGCGATTCGCACGGCGGCTTCCATGCTGCGCCAGCGGGCGCCCGAAATTCTCGCCGCCAATGCGCGTGATATGGCGGCGGCCAAGACGAACAATGTGGCGAGCGCATTCCTCGACCGGCTGGCGCTCGACAGCGCCCGAATCGAGGCCGTGGCTCAAGGACTCGACGCAATTGCCGCCCTGCCCGATCCGGTCGGGCGCATCCTGGAGCGGCTCGAGCGCCCCAATGGTCTTGTCATCGAGCGCGTCGCAACTACGCTCGGCGTGATCGGCGTCATTTATGAAAGCCGCCCCGCCGTCACCGCCGACGCCGGAGCGCTCTGCCTGAAAGCCGGCAATGTCGCTATCTTGCGCGGCGGTTCGGAAAGTTTTTTCTCAAGCCATGCAATCCATGACTGCCTCGTCGCGGGCCTGATCGACGCCGGCCTCCCCGCGGATGCGATCATTCTGGTGCCGACAAAGGACCGTGCGGCGGTCGGCGAGATGCTCGCCGGCCTGCAGGGAAATATCGACGTGATCGTGCCGCGCGGCGGCAAGAATCTCGTGGCCCGCGTCCAGGCGGAAGCAAGAGTCCCCGTGTTCGCGCATCTCGAAGGCATTGTGCATATTTTCATCGATCGCGACGCCGACCTGCGCAAAGCGGAAACCATCGTTCTCAATGCCAAACTGCGGCGGACCGGCATTTGCGGTGCCGCGGAAATCCTTCTCGTCGATCGTGCCTGCGCGCCAACCCATTTGCCGCCGCTCGTCAAAATGCTGCTCGATGCCGGCTGCGCGGTGCGCGGTGATGAAGCGGTGCGCGCCCTGGACCCTCGGGTTACGCCCGCCAGCGAGGCCGATTGGAGTACCGAATATCTCGATGCGATCATGTCCGTTCGTGTGGTCGAGGGCATCGATCAGGCCATCGCCCAGATCGAAACCTTCGGCTCGCATCATACCGATTGCATTGTCACCGAAAATCAAGCGACCGCGGAGCGCTTCCTGAAAGAGGTGGATTCCGCGATCGTCATGCATAATGCATCGACGCAATTTGCCGACGGCGGCGAGTTCGGTTTTGGCGCCGAGATCGGGATCGCAACAGGCCGGATGCATGCGCGCGGCCCGGTCGGTCTCGAACAACTGACCTCCTTCAAATATCGTGTCCGCGGCAACGGCCAGATTCGCCCTTGAGTGTCGTAAACCCTTTCAAAATGCCGCCCCATGCGCCCGGCCTGCGCATCGGGCTTCTAGGCGGCAGTTTCAATCCGGCGCATGACGGTCATCGGGAAGTGAGCTTGATCGCGCTCCGCCGTTTGCGCCTCGATCAGGTCTGGTGGCTCGTCAGTCCCGGCAATCCGCTGAAAGACACCCGCCAATTGGCGCCGCTGGCTTTACGGATCGAAGTCGCGCGCACGGCAAGTCATCATCCGCGGATCGAAGTAACTGCGATCGAAGCGGCGATCGGCACCGTCTACACCTACGAGACGCTGTCCTATTTGAAAGCGCGCTGCCGTGGCGTTCACTTCGTCTGGCTGATGGGAGCGGATAATTTTCTGCACTTCGACCGATGGAAACGCTGGCGCGATATCGCAAAACTTGTTCCCATCGCCGTCATCGATCGCCCCGGTTCGACCCTGACCGCTTTGCATGGGCGGGCGGCGGAAGCCCTTGCACGCTATCGACTTGGCGAAAATGCCAGCGCTCGACTTGCCACGGCCGCGCCGCCTGCATTTGTTTTCCTGCACGGGCCACGCTCACCGATGTCCTCGACGGCGGTGCGGCAAGAAGCGCATTCGCCCCGCGCGCTCGTGTCCAACTGAAGCGCCGGACTTACCAGACCCAGAAAAGCATCACCCAGCTTGCTACGCCGATCGACGCTGCAAGACCGACGAAGAGCGTTGCTAGGCATTGCCGGGCCAAGTGCCGTGTGCCCTGGCCCGCGATCTTCCACCCAAGGACAATCGACCAGAGCGCGGCGCCGGCCAGTAGCGCGGCCCGCAACGGTCCGACGAATGTGATGGGCAACCCCTCGGAGCGCAGTGCGGTGACGGTGATCGCGCTCAAACCGAGAAACACGCCGCAGGCCGCGATGGGGATGAGGCTCTGCGCGAAATGATGAAACCTCGGGCTCGACCAGGCGCCAAGGCTGCGTGCAGCCAGCCACAAGCATGATGAGACCAAGGCGCCGATCGCGATCGCGGTCGCGAAGATATAGATCAAGAGCACGCCGCCATCGAGAACGGTCATTTGATCGTTGACGTCGGGATAATCCGTCAGGATCCACCAGGGCGGCTGCTGCCGAAGCGGCCACATGATTGCATGATCGACAAGCCAGCCGGCAAGCGCCTGCTTGAGCGCGACATACCAGGGGCTGACGCTCCAATGAAAGGCGCCGACCGCGATTCCCATCAGGCCGAAAATGATGAGCAGGCTTTCCCAAGGTTTCGGCGCGGCTCCGGCGACATGCAGGATTTCATCATTGGGCGAGCGCGGCGCGAGTTCGATGGCATCGCGAAAGCCGCTGCACCGCCCGCACATGTGGCACTCGCCGCTGCCCTGCATGGTCCGGATGGCAACGAGCGGCGCGCAATTGACGGCCCGCACGCCGGCATTGCCGGTCTGGCGCGAATGGGCCCAAGCCTCCTGATCGACGCTGAAACGCACCGGGGCAAGCTTGGCCAACAATCCAAAGACGCCGTTCACCGGACAGAGATAGCGGCACCAAACCCTTTTGTTGCGGCCATAGAGATAGCCCACGAGGATTGCGCCGCAGGTCGAGCCCCCAAGGATCAGCAAGGCCGGCTTTGGATATTGATAGACGCTCACCATTTGGCCGTAGATCGTGGTGAGGGCGAAAGCCACAAAGGGCCAGCCCCTCCAGGTGATCCAGCGCGGGATCGCATGGCCTCTGCTGAAATGGCTGGTCATCTCGGTGAGCGCGCCCTCCGGGCAGAACAGACCGCACCACGCCCGGCCGACCAAGATCATGCTGAGAAGGACGAAGGGCCACCAAATGCCCCAGAAAGCGAATTGCGCGAACAAGGTCAGATTGTCGAAGATATGCGCCAGCCGCCCCGGCAGTGGCAGAAATGCCGGCACCGCGACCAGCACGATATAAATGCCGACAATCACCCATTGCCCGCGCTGGATCAGGCGCTGGTGATGCCGCAGCCAATTGCCGAACGAAGATAGGCCGCGCGAAAGCAAATTCGGGCGCGGCGGTTCAAGGCGGGAAGGCGAGATGGGCCGCGCGGGCTGCGCCATAGGTTCGGCGGGCTCGGGCGAAACCAGAAATGCCGCCATAAAAACCAGTCTCCAACTCTTGCGGGCATGATCTTATCCGAAAAGTCTGCAACTTTGCGGGATCATGCTTTTATCTGTTGTGCCGCATGACCTTATCCGAAAAGTCTGCAACTTTGCGGGATCATGCTCTATTTCGCGATCAGGACCGCCTTCGGCGCGTCGGGGTGGAAATCGTCGAAGAAAACATATTCTCCCGGTTCAAGCGTCCTGAACACCAGTATCGATGTCGATTGCGGAGCAAGGACTTTTTCCTTGCGCAATTCATTGCTCTCGAACTCGGCCGGCGTATCGCCCTTGTTGCGCAATTGCAGCTGAAAGCGCCGATTGGCCGGAACTTCAAGCCGCTGCGGTTCGACTTTTCCGTTGTCGAACTCGATCGTAAAAACAGGCTCCTCTTCCACATGCGCCCTAGTCGAAACGACGACCCAGCAAAGCGCGAGCAAGGGCCCCCATAAGACACGCAAGCCAACTCTCCGCCGCTGTTTCAATAGGCGCCCTTCTTTCCCGCTCCGGCGAAGGTGAATTGATAATCGACCGAGAAGGGCGCGAACCAAGGGGCGACACCGGTCTCCTTATCGACATGGCGGCCGAAATGGACGTGCTTATTTTCGCTCGGCGGGGAAATTGTAAGCGTGAGTTTATATTTGCCCGGCCCCATCATTTTGACGTTGTCGCCATAATGCGGTCCGTCATTGGCGACCATCGGCATGAACTCGCCTTTTTGCGTTTGATTATCATCGAGCTTCGTCAATTCATAAGCGACGGCGAGATAGGGAATCCAATCCCCTTGCGCAAAACCATTTTTGTTGTCCTTGGCCGCCTTAATGTCGGACTCGATATGGACGTCGGACTCTTTGGCGGGACGCATCGCATCGGGCGGATCCATCTCAATGGGCTGCAGATAAACTGCAGCAATTTCCATTCCATTCTTCTCCTGCGGCACGCCAATGGGATATTCCTTGGCCGCCAGGGGGGATGCAATGACAAGGGCTCCTGCCATGCAAATGAAAGTAAAGCCGGTCAGTGTCATTTTGCTTCCCTGGAAAGTCCGCGCTGGGTTCGAACGCTATAAAAACAATTATACCGCATCGACAAATGATTTCGATACTGAAATAGCCCTTTCTACATCGGCGAAAGCCAGCTTCTATTTTAAAACTGTTTTAAAATACCTTGTTTAGAAGAGATATAAGCTTCAATGTTCATGCTGACCCAGTTTCCTTTGGGATCATTCCGTAAGCGCGGCACCAAGGCGTGCCCTGTCAGCTCCGCGCGGCGTTCCAAAGCGAAGCCAGCTTGGGTGCTCATCGAACCGCCGGACCAGAATGCCGTTTTCCGCAAGCCGTTCGAACCGCAATTGCGCCGCGGGGTGCCGCGCGAGCCGGAACAGGGGTGTGCCGCCAATCGAGGTAAAACCGGTGGCTGAAAGAATCACCTCTAGCGCCGCGGCATCCGCCTCCAGCTTGGCCCGGGTCGTTGCAAGCCAGGCCTTGTCCAGCAAAGCTCTTGTGCCGATCTCAATCGCAGCACCGGAGACGGGCCACGGACCGAGAGCGGCGCGCAATCGCTGCGCCAATGATTTTGGCGCAAGCGCGAAACCAAGCCGAAGTCCGGGCAGACCATAGGTCTTGCCGAAAGAGCGCAATGCGATGACACCCTGCGCGGGCATCTGCGGAACGACGCTGGTGCTGGCTTCAAGAAAATCGACGAAGGCTTCGTCGACCAGCAGCAAACCCTCATGCGCGGACATGGCGGCCGCGAGGGTATGGAGATCGGCGGCGGCGACAAGTCGTCCATCCGGATTATTGGGATTGACGACGATCGCGACATCCGTGTCAGCCAGACCGGCGAGATCGTCGGCGGTTGTGATTTCGGCGCCATTGACCGCCCAGCTCCGCGCGTACTCGAAGTAAGTGAACCCCAAAATCCCGACCCGCCGAGCCGGCAAAAGATAGGGAAGCCAATTGATGACGGCCTGGGTGCCCGGCGCGGCAACCACCTCCATCCCCGCCGGAACCTGATAGGCGCGGGCCGCCGCTTGTTCCAATGTGCGCAACGCCTGGGGTTCCGGCAGCCGGGTTGCGCGCTCCAACGAGAGTTCCCCGCACGGATAAGAATAAGGGTTAATGCCCGTCGAAAGATCGAGCCAAGGCTCCGGCGCCTTCGGGTAGGCCGCCCGCGCGGCCGCCAGGTTGCCGCCATGACCCACAAGCGCTAAGCGCTGCAAGTCGGGGAGAGGACAATCAGCCATGGAACTTGCTGCGACCTTGCCGCTCGCGGCGCTTGCCGTCGCGATCGAAGCTTGCCTTGGCTATCCGCAAGGTGTGTTTCGGGTCATCGGTCATCCGGTCACCTGGATCGGCCGATTGATCGCGCTCACCGACCGCTCCTTGAACCATGCGGATCAATCCTTTGCGATGCGGCGCGCCCTGGGCTTCGTCGCGCTCATTCTGGTTTTAGCGGTCGCCGGGGGCAGCGCCGCTCTCATCGGTCTTGGTTTGGCGCCCGTCTATCTTCCGGTCGGCTTCCTGCTGACAGCGCTTATCGCTTCGAGCCTCATCGCGCAACGCAGTCTGCATGCCCATGTCGCGGCGGTCGCCGCGGCGCTTCCCCTTGGATTGAAGGCCGGCCGCACGGCTGTCGGGAAAATCGTCGGCCGCGACGTCGAGACGCTCGACGAGGCCGGTATCGCCCGCGCGGCCATCGAGAGCCTTGCCGAGAACTTTTCCGACGGTGTCGTTGCACCCGCCTTTTGGCTGGCGCTCGGCGGCCTCCCCGGCGGCTTTTGCTATAAGGCGATTAACACCGCCGACAGCATGATCGGACATCGCACCGCGCGCTTTGCGGCGTTTGGCTTTGCCGCGGCCAAGCTCGACGATGTCGTCAACTTCATTCCCGCGCGGCTTTCGTCCCTTTTCATCACGATCGCCGCTTGGTTCGTGCCGGGAGCTTCATCAGGAGACGCTTGGCACACGCTGCGAAAAGACTCGCGCGGACACGCCTCGCCCAATGCCGGATGGCCGGAAGCGGCCTTCGCCGGCGCCCTCGGCCTTCAGCTCGGCGGCCCCCGTCTTTACGGCGAAGCCAAAGTCGAGGACTCCTGGATCGGGGCCGGCACGACCGAAGCATCCGCTGAGGACATTCGACGCGCACTCGCGCTTTATCGATCCGCGTGCGCCGTGCACTGGTCCGGTCTCGCGCTTGCGGCGCTGCTTATCTGGCAAGCGTAAGAAGACGGTCGAGATCAACATGCGCTTCAAGATGCGCGGCGACGGCGTCGAGCGCCCGTTCGAGAGTCTCTTCATAAGAGATAGCTGAGCCCTTGCCGCCCAGGCGGGCCATAAGCGCAGTCCGTTGCGCCGCTTCCGCGAAAAGACCATGCACATAGCAGCCGCTGACAAGGCCATTGGCCGAGGTCGCGCCATCGCTGCGCCCGTCGGAGAAGCGCACCAGCGGCCTTTCGCAATCCGGACCATGACTTCGGCCGAGATGCATTTCATAGCCGGCGAACGCGGCCGCATCCCATCGCCCAACACCTCTTACAGGCGCCAGCGTTTTTTCGCTGGTGAAGATGGTTTCGATGTCGAGAAGACCGAGGCCTTGCGCCTCGCCGGGCGGACCCTCGATGCCGGAGGGATCGCGCAGAGTTTTGCCTAGCATCTGATAGCCGCCACAAAGGCCAAGCACATGGCCCCCGCGCCGCAGATGCGCGAAAAGATCGATATCCCAGCCTTCGCGCCGAAACGCCGCGAGATCGGCAATCGTCGTTTTCGAGCCCGGCAGGATGATAAGCGCGGCCTCGACCGGCAGGGGTTCTCCGCTCCGGACCATCACCAGGCGGACGTCGCTTTCCAGCGCGAAAGGATCGAGATCATCGAAATTGGCGATCCCCGGCAAAATCGGCACGGCAATGGTAATGCGCCCATCTCCCGGCGGCTTTCGCGCCGCCAGCCCGAGGGAATCCTCGTCGGGCAAGCGCGCGGCCGCCGCACAAAAGGGGATGAGACCGAGCCCTGGCCAGCCGGTGCGCTCTTCGATCAAGCGCATGCCGTCTGCAAACAGAGCCGGGTCGCCGCGGAATTTATTGACGAGAAATCCTTTGACCATGGCCGCGTCTAGCGGCTCGATCACGGCCTTGGTGCCGACGATCTGGGCGATGACTCCGCCGCGATCAATATCGCCGAGCAGAATTACCGGAACATCGGCGGCGCGGGCAAAACCCATATTGGCAATATCGTGTTTGCGCAGATTGATCTCCGAGGCGCTTCCGGCGCCTTCGACGAGAACAAGATCGGCCTCTTCGCATAGCTTTGCGAAGCTTTCGAGCACAGCGGGCAGAAGTTTTGGCTTCCAGTCTTGATACTCACGGGCTTGCGCTTGGCCGATGAGGCGGCCGCGCAGGATGATCTGCGCGCCATTGCCGGTCTGCGGTTTCAACAGGACAGGATTCTATGTCGACGCGCGGGGCGACGCCACAAGCTCTCGCCTGGACCGCCTGGGCACGGCCGATCTCGCCGCCATCTTGAGTTGCAGCAGCATTGTTCGACATGTTTTGCGGCTTGAACGGGAGAATTTTGAGCCCCCGGTTGCGATAGGCGCGGCAAAGTCCCACGACAATCAGGGACTTGCCGACGTCGGAGCCGGTGCCTTGAAGCATCAGCGTCTTGGCCTGACGCGCTCCACTCAGAATTCGATTCCCTCTTGCGCCTTCACGCCCGCCGCGAAGTGATGTTTGACGAGGCTCATCTCCGTCACGAGATCGGCCTGCTCCAGCAATTCCGGCTTCGCATTGCGCCCCGTGACGACGATATGCAGATCGGGCCGGCGGGCTTGCAGCGCCCCCACAACCTCGGCTATCGGCAGATAATCGTAGCGCAAGGCGATATTCAATTCATCGAGGACCAGAAGTCTAATTTTAGGGTCGGCCATGAGTTCCCGCGCCTTCGCCCAAGCCGCCGCCGCCGCCGCCATGTCCCGCGCCCGATCCTGCGTCTCCCAGGTAAAACCTTCGCCCATCGTGTGCCATGCCAGCAGATCCGAAAAGCGGTTCAGCGCTTGGCGTTCGCCGGTCTGCCAGGCGCCTTTGATGAATTGCACGACACCGCACGGCCACTCATGGCCGAGCGCGCGCAGCAAAAGCCCGAAAGCCGCTGTGGACTTGCCTTTGCCTTTGCCGGTGTGAACGATGAGGAGGCCTTTTTGGATAATCTGCTTGGAGGCTACCTCGGCATCCTGAGCAGCCTTGCGCTTTTCCATCTTTTGCCGGTGGCGAAGCGCGTCCAAATCATCTGCTTGCTGGGTCATCTTTGCCTCGGCAAAGGGGCACCGCTTGACTGTCTTGCAAGGGTCGACTGCTGACACCGGTCGACGACGAGGCTACCTGGCCGCCCCATAAACGCCGCCATGCAACAGTTACGGCCCGGGCTTTTCGGCGGTCGGCTGCGGTTTGCGCGCGATCGTTATCGTGTCAAAGGCGCCCTGGAACGGCCAACGCAGGAAATAGCTGAGAAGATAGGCCGGCCCTGAAAGAAGGAGAAGACTGTTTTTCCGCCGCAACCGCGCGGGAAGGAACCAGAGCCGCTGAATTTCCACACTTTCCCAAGTGGATAAAAGAACCTCAAGGCCGGCATCTTCGGCCAAGGCCTTCATGCCCTCCGGGTAGATCCGCCAGCAATCGACGGGCGCCTCATGGTAGTGCCAACTTACCGGATTGATCGTGATGACAACGCCGCCGGGCTTGCAAATGCGGGCGAGTTCCGGAAACCACCGCCAAATCTTTCGAACATGCTCGATGACCTGACCTGAAATGACGACGTCATAGGCATCGCTCGGAACTGGGAAATTATATTCGTCTTTTGAAACATATGTCGGCGGAATCGCGAAATCCGACCCGATCTCCAGCGTATCCCATTTCGCCGCCTTGGCACCGAAGAGTTTTTGATAGTCCGACGGAGGACCGCTCGCGCCGATCTCCAATACGGAGCAACCTGGCGCAAAGAATTCCTTGCCGTATTTTTCAAGAATGAGGCAGCTGTTCCTGTGCATGAAAATTAGGTGCTGTATAATTGCTTTATGGTCAAGCCCCATTCGTTTTCAAACGGAGGGTTGCCGCTTGGCTTGCGGTCTAGCTCTCTTGTCATCAGAATTTGGCACCGCCTTCATCTTCTACCCGCGGCGAATCCGAAAATTGCCGATGAGGCGGCGCCGTTCGCCCATGATTGACACGCCCGCCAGTCCGTCTAGTGTCGCGTCTGCAACGGTCCCTCTCTTCGAGGGGTAAAAGGGAATGTGGTGCAGCGCTTCTTTAGCGTGTGCAATCCACAGCTGCCCCCGCAACTGTTAGCGGTGAGCTGTGCGCCGATATGCCACTGGGATGCCGGGCAACCGGAACCTGGGAAGGCGGCGCAGGGCGATGATCCGCGAGCCAGGAAACCTGCCGTTCGATCGACCACTGGCCGGCGGGGTGCTCCGGCCTTATCGTCGATGCTGGCGAGCTTGCCCCGGCAAAGGGGGCAGTCTCTCCCAGCGCTCCGCAAGCAGCACCCGCCCAACGACAAGGACCGGGTGCCCGTATGAGCAATGTTTCCAAAATCCCGGCGACGATCATTACCGGCTTTCTCGGCGCGGGGAAAACGACCCTCATCCGCCACCTCCTGGCAAATGCCAAGGGTCGCCGCCTCGCATTGGTGATCAATGAATTCGGCGATATCGGCGTCGACGCAGGCATATTGGACGGCTGCGGCGACATTGCTTGCGGCGCGGAAAGCATCATTGAGCTTGCCAACGGCTGTATCTGTTGCACGGTCGCGGATGATTTTCTGCCGGCCATCGAAAAGCTCCTCGCCCTCGATCCCCTGCCCGATCATATCGTCATTGAGACCTCCGGTCTGGCCTTGCCGAAGCCTTTGGTCAAAGCGTTCGATTGGCCGGAAATTCGCGCCCGCTTAACCGTCGATGGTGTCATCGCGGTGGTCGATGGCAGGGCCGTGGCGGACGGACGCTTCGCCGATGATCCGGCCAAATTGGCGCGCCAGCGCCAAGCCGATCCTTCGATCGCACATGACAATCCGCTTGAAGAAGTATTTGGGGATCAAGTTCTCTGTGCAGATCTCATCATCCTCAACAAGGCCGATCTTATCGCCCCGGACGAGCAGCGTCGCGTTGCCGCCGACATCGCGGCTCTCCTTCCCCGCGCGGTCAAAATCCTGCCGGCCCATGAAGGGCGCATCGATGCGGCGATCCTGCTCGGTCTCGACGCTGCGGCGGAGGACGATATCGCCGCCCGGCCCTCATGCCACGACGACGAGCCGGACCATGATCACGATGATTTCGAAAGTGCCGTCTTCGAGATCGGCGCCGTCGATGACGGCAACGCACTCATGCAAAAGCTTACCGAAATCGCCGGGCGCCACGATGTGTTGCGGATCAAGGGTTTCGTCGAGGTCCGGGGCAAGCCCATGCGGCTTCTCGTGCAAGGCGTCGGCCATCGGCTTCAGCAGACGTTCGATCGTCCTTGGCGCCCCGAGGAGAGTCGCAAAGGCCGTCTTGTGATCATCGGCGAAAAGGGCCTCGACATGGCTTCGATCGCAACTTCCCTGGCGAGCGGAGCGTCCTGATCCATGCATCTTTTGCCCGTTGAGACGCGATCGCTCGACGAAGCCGAGGCTGCCGTCGATCTTGGGCAGACACCGGGCGACCTCGTGTTTCTGTCTTTTTCGGATAGCGATCTCGCGATGGTCGCGGCCGCCGCCACAACGCGGAGCCACGGCGCGATGAGCTTGCGCCTCGCCAAACTCGGTGCGCTCAAACACCCTTATTCGGTTGATCTCTACATCGAGAAAGTTGCCAGCGAAGCTCGCTTCGTCCTGGTGCGGCTTCTCGGCGGACTTGACTATTGGCGTTATGGAATTGAGGAGCTTACCCGCGCGGCGCGGGCAAAAAATTTCGCGCTGGCTGTCGTACCTGGCGATGGGATGGAGGATTCCCGTCTAGATGCCGCCTCGACGGTGTCGGCGCCGGTCCTGCGCCGGATCCACACCTCGTTCCAAAGCGGAGGCGTCCAGCATATCGCCGCGCTTCTCGATGAGATTGAAACTGCGATACACGCACCGTTTGCCTGGCCCGAGACGCCAGCCGTGGCCGCGATCCCGGCGGCCGGGCGTTTCGAAGCCGGCTGCCGGCAGCTCGATGACGCGAAGGGTCACGCGCTGATGATCTTCTACCGGTCCTACAGGCTGGCCGATGATACGGGCCCCATCATCGCCTTGGCGCAAGCGCTCGCCGCGCGGGGGCTCGGCGTGACCTCATGCTTCGTCACTAGCCTGAAGGATGCCGAAGCGATTGCCACAATCGATGCGGAAATTGCACGAGCTCGTCCGGACGTCATCATCAATACGACGGGTTTTTCGGCACGCCTCGACACGGTGACAAGCGTTCTTGACCGTGCCGACGTGCCGGTCCTCCAGGCGATTTTCTCCGGGGCGAGCGAGCCGCAATGGCAAGCAAGTTCGCGGGGCCTCGCCGCCGCCGACCTTGCGATGCATGTCGTCCTCCCGGAAATGGACGGGCGGCTGATCACCCGGGCGATCGCGTGCAAGGCAGAGTCGGCCCATCATGCCGACCTCGAATTTACCCCCCTGATCCATGCTGCGTTGCCTTCGCGGATTGGCTTCGTCGCCGATCTCGCCGCCGCCTGGGTGAATTTGCGCAAGACGCCGCGCGCGCAGCGCAAGATCGCCTGCATTCTTTCAGATTATCCCGGCAAGAGCGGCCGCGGGGGCTACGCCGTTGGCCTCGATACGGCCAAGAGTGTCGCCTCGATTGCCGAGTCCTTGCGCAACTCCGGATATGACATCGGGCCGCTCCCGTCCGATCTGATGCGTTGCCTCGAAGAGAAGAATGTTGCCGAACATCTGACCCTTGCCGATTATACCTTGGCCCTCGACGCCCTGCCCTCCGCTTTTGTGCAATCCGTCCGGGCCGCTTGGGGCGAGCCTGAAGCGGAGGCCGATCGTGGTGAATTTTGTTTTTCCGTGCTGCGGGCCGGAAATTTGCTCGTCGCGTTGCAGCCGGATCGCGGGACCGCTTCCCATCGCAAAGCGGAGTATCACGATACCGCGCTGCCTCCCTGCCATTCCTATGTCGCCTTCTATCTCTGGCTCCGGCAGCGAGAAATGATCGATGCCATGATCCACTGCGGTACGCATGGCACGCTCGAATGGCTTCCGGGCAAGGCCGTGGCGCTGAGCGAGGATTGCGCGCCGGAGACGGTGCTCGGCGCGGTGCCAGTCATCTATCCTTTCATCGTCAACAATCCCGGCGAGGCCGCGCAAGCCAAACGGCGCATCAGTGCCGTCACCATCGGCCATTTGACGCCGCCTTTGACAACCGCCGGAAGCCATGGCGCTGCGCTTGAGATCGAAACCCTGTTCGATGAATATGTGATCGCCGAGGCGCTCGATCCGAAGCGAGCGAGGCTTCTCGCGCAAGCGATCCTCGAGTGCGCGCAGGAAACCGGCGTGCTGCAGGACAGCGGACTGAAGGACGCCACAGATCCGATGGCGGCCTTGCGGCATCTCGACGGCTGGCTCTGCGACCTCAAGGAGATGCGCATTCGCGATGGCCTTCATGTGTTCGGGCAATCGCCGCAGGCAAGCCTGCGCGATGCGACCGCGATGACGCTCGCGCAAACGGCCGGCTGCGCGCAAGCGGAAGAAATCGGCGCGCTGATCGAGCGCTGCGGCGAGAGAGAAAGTGCCGGGCTCATCGCTGCCCTCGACGGCCGCTTTGTCGCGCCCGGCCCCGGCGGCGCACCCTCGCGGGGACGCGTCGACGTGCTGCCCACCGGACGCAATCTTTACGGAATCGATCCGCGCGCGGTGCCGACCCGTACCGCCTGGGAGATTGGTCAGCGTGCCGCCCAAGCGGTTCTCACGCGCCATGCCCAGGAGCATGGGGAATGGCCGCAGCGGATCGTCATGGATCTTTGGGCCAGCACCACGATGCGCACCGGCGGCGACGACCTCGCCCAGGCGTTTGCCCTGATGGGTATCAAACCAAATTGGGACAATGCAACTTCGCGCGTGATCGGTTTCGAGATCATCCCGCCGGCGCGTCTTGCCCGGCCCCGGGTCGACGTGACATTGCGTATTTCCGGGCTTTTTCGTGATGTCTTTCCGGCACAGATCGGCCTGTTCGACCAAGCGGTGCGAGCCCTGAGCGAAAGCGGCGAAGATGACGAGATCAATCCCTTGGCCGCCGCGCACCGCCTGATGTCGACAAGTCCTATGCGTATCTTCGGCGCGGCGCCGGGCAACTATGGGATCGGCCTGACCCGTGCGATCAATGCCAACGCCGCCGCCTCCCGTGAAGATCTTGGGGAGCGTTATCTAGCCAGCGCGCCTTATGCCTTTAGCGGGACGCAAGGAGAAGGTGCCGCCCATCCAGGCTTCAGCGATAGAGTTGCAAGCGCCGATGCGCTTGTGCACGTCCAGGATCAGGACGAGCAGGACATCCTCGACTCCGACGCGTTCATCGATCATGAAGGCGGCTTTAGCGCCGCGGCGCGAATGCTCGGCAATGCTGCAGCGGTCTATCATCTCGATACGGCACAACCGGACGCCATAAAAGTCCGCACGTTGAGCGAGGAAATCGCACGGGTTGTACGCGCCCGCGCAAGCAATCCGCGTTGGATCGCCGGTCAAATGCGCCATGGCCATCGTGGCGCCGCCGAAATCGCCGAAACAATCGATCATCTCTTTGCCCTCGCGGTCATGACGGACATGGTGGCGAGCCACCATTTTGAACTATTGTTCGACGCAACCCTTGGCGTGTCTGCGGTGCGTGATTTTCTTGTCGCGGCCAATCCAAAGGCGACACGGGCAATTGCCGATCGATTTGAAGCGGCTCTCGATCGAGGATTTTGGCAGAGCCGCCGCAATTCGACGCTGGCCTGCCTCGCCTCGCTGCGGGAGACGCTCGCATGACAAGAGCCCTTCTTGTCAGCAATGAGCAAGCCACGCTCCGCAAAGGCTGGTGTCCCGGCGTGTTGCGCCCGATGCAAGCGAAAGATGGTCTTCTTATCCGTCTGCGGATCAGCGCGGGAACCCTTTCCCAGCCTGTCCTACGCGCACTCGCGCAGGCTGGGCGCGACTATGGCAATGGGCTCTTCGAACTCTCGGCACGAGCCAATCTGCAAATGCGTGGGATCGGCGCGGAGACTTACCTTCAGCTGGTCGAGACGCTCGACAAGCTTGGCCTCGTCGATGCGGATGCGGCAGCCGAAGCGGTCCGCAATGTTTTGATCAGCCCGCTTGCGGGGCTCGACGGGCAGCTGGATGTAAGAGAAACTGGCAAGGCCCTCGAAGCCATGCTCGTCACCCGCACCGATTTGCACGCGCTGCCAGGAAAATTTGGAATCGTGATCGACAATGGTAGCGTACTCTCGCTGGCCAACATTGGCGCCGACGTCAGGTTCGATTGGGCTGGAGAACGAAATGGCCAATGGTTCGACGTCGGGATCGGCGGACGGGCCTGCGATGCAACCTATTTGGGACGCTGCGAGATACATGAAATTCCAATCCTTGCCGCACGGCTCGCATCGCTCCTCTGCGATCCGCCGCGCCGGATGCAGGAACTGATGCAAATCCGCGGGAGCCAGGCGATCGGCAGGGAGGCCGGGCTGAGCCTTGCTCCGGCCCGCCAGCGCGATGCGATCGAGGATCCGTGTCCCATCGGCATGCTGCGACCGTTCGAAAACTGTTTCGGAGCCGGCGCAACGTTCGGGCAACTCAATGCGAACATGCTCGACGCGCTGGCGCTCGCAGCGGAAAAATTTGGGGGCGGCGAGATCAGGCTCACGCCGTGGCGCGCCGTCATTGTGCCGCATGTTAAAGTTGCTCAAGACGCGGCCTTGCGCGCCTATTTCAAGGCGCATGATTTTATCGTAGACCGCCAGGACCCGCGCCTTGCAATCGCCGCATGCGGTGGCATGGACGCCTGCGAGCGCGGCACCACCAAGACCCACACCGACGCCCTGGAGCTGATGTTTGTCGCGCGGCAACTGCGAAGCGCCGGGATCGCGCTGCATGTGTCGGGCTGCGCAAAGCTGTGTGCGCGGCACGCCGCGACACCCTATACTCTCATTGCTCGTGACTCACGCTACACTCTCGCTACGGACGCGACGGCGGAGAAGTCTTATGAGAGCAACGATGCCGGACTTAGTCTGGCCGAAGCAAAAGCAATGATGGAAACCATGGTGCGCAAACTGCCACAAAAGAGAGAGCTTGAACGCCCATGACGGCGGCATCAAAAACGAGCCGCTTCAGCTATGTCCGGGACGGCGCCGAGATTTACAAACGCTCCTTCTCGACGATCCGCGCCGAGGCTGATCTTTCCCGTTTCACGCGGCAGGAAGAGCAGGTCGCGGTGCGTATGATTTACGCTTGCGGGATGATTGAAATCGCGGCGGATCTGATGTTCTCGGAAGGAGCGGTGCAGCATGCCCGCCACGCGCTCCAGCTGGGGGCACCCATCCTGTGCAATTCCAAAATGCTGGCGCAGGGCATCATCGCAGCGCGTCTACCACATGCCAACAAGGTGATTTGTACCCTTGAGGATCCCGCTGTTCCATCGCTCGCGAAAGAGATCGGCAATACGCGGAGCGCTGCGGCGCTGGAACTTTGGCGTGACAGGCTCGACGGCGCGATCGTCGCGATCGGCAACGCGCCAACTGCCTTGTTTCATCTTCTCGATATGCTCGATGAGACAATCGCGCGTCCCGCCTGCATCGTCGGTATGCCGGTCGGCTTTGTCGGCGCGGAGGAATCGAAGGAGGCGCTCATTGCGGACAATCGCGCGCCCTTCGTCACGATACGCGGACGCAAGGGTGGAAGTGCGATGGCTGCTGCAGCCTTGAACGCCATTGCGAGCGCAGCCGAATGAGCGCCGCATCGGCCGGTCGGCTGTTCGGCGTCGGGCTCGGCCCCGGCGACCCCGATCTAGTGACGATCAAGGCTGCGAAAATTATCGGTGCTTGCCAGGTTGTCGCCTTTTTCGCCAAGTCGGGGACGCGCGGAAAGGCCCGCACCATTCTGGATCGCTGGCTCAGCGGGCACTCTCTGGAATTGCCGCTTTTCTATCCGCTGACAACGGAAATGCATTTTTGCGATCCCGCCTATGTCGAGCAATTGCGGGCCTTCTACAAAGCGGCGGAAGAGGCCATTGCGGCACATCTTTCGGCCGGGAGCGATGTCGCCCTGGTGTGTGAAGGCGATCCGCTTTTTTATGGCTCTTTCATGCATCTTTATGTCCGGCTGAAGGACCGTTTCAGCATCGAGATTGTTCCCGGCATCACCGGCATGTCGGGCTGCTGGAGCGCGGCAAAGGCGCCCATGGCATGGGGCGACGATGTCTTGAGTGTCGTGCCCGGCACGCTGGCGCACGCGGCGCTCGTTCGCCATCTCGGCACCAGCGATGCCGTCGTCATCATTAAGGTTGGTGCCAATCTTGCCAAGATTCGTGCCGCGATCGTCGAGGCCGGGCGGCTTCCCAGCGCGATCTACGTTGAGCATGGGATGAGCGAACACCAGAAGATTTTCCCGCTGTCCGCAAAGACCGACGATCACGCGCCCTATTTTTCATCGATCCTCATTCCGGGCGAAGGCAGGCGCCCATGAATTTGCCAGGGAAAGGAGCTCTGCGGATCATCGGTCTCGGGCCGGGCGATGATGCATGGCTCACGCCCGAGGCGTCGGACCTGATTGCCAAAGCGAGCGACCTTGTCGGTTACGCGCCCTATCTCGAACGGCTGCCGATCTGCCAAGAGCAGACACGCCACCCAAGCGGCAACAAAGTTCGAGTTGGAGCGCGCGCGGCTGGCGCTGGGATTAGCCGAGGAAGGCCGGAACGTGGCGCTTGTCTCCGGCGGTGATCCGGGGGTCTTCGCAATGGCAGCGGCGGTCTTCGAGGCTATCGAAGAGGGCGATCCGGCCTGGCGCGACATCGACGTCACGGTCTGCCCCGGCATCTCGGCGATGCAGGCGGCGGCGGCGCGGATCGGCGCGCCTTTGGGGCATGACTTCTGCGCGATCTCATTGTCGGACAATCGCAAGCCCTGGTCGCTGCTGGCAAAGCGGCTCGCGGCGGCGGCGGAAGGGGATTTTGTGATCGCGCTTTACAATCCGGCTTCCCACGCGCGGCCGCAACGCATCCATGATGCCTTCGCGTTGCTGCGCCAACTGAAAGCCGGCCATACCCCAGTCGTCTTCGCCCGTGCGGTGGGACGGCCTGACGAAGCCATTTCAGTCGTGACGCTGGCCGGCGCAGACCCGAGCCTTGCCGATATGAGCACGCTTGTTATTGTGGGATCGAGCCAAACCAAAACCATCGCCCGCGAGGGCAAGGCGCCGTTCGTCTATACGCCGCGCGGGGTCGAGCCATGACGAAGGATCAAGGCCAGAACCTCCGCCGGATCGTGCAAGACGAGGCCCGAAGCTTGCGGCGGCCGGGCGACCATGATGACCGGAAGCCTGAGGTTTCGCGCGGCGAGGATTTTGGCGTAGGTCGCCGCCCCGCCGCTGTTCTTGGTAACGATCATGTCGATCGCATTCGCGCGCAACAGGTCCTCCTCCTCCGCGAGCGCAAAGGGACCGCGCCCCAGGATCACGCGATGGCGCGGCAAACCGGGCGCGGCAGTCTGCGGCTCGATGGCGCGAATGAGATAGAAATGCTGCGGCGCCGCCGCGAACGCATCGATCTGCAACCGGCCGATCGTCAGAAAAACGCGCTTCGGCTCTGGCCCCAAGGCGGCGACAGCGGTCGTCATGTCGGCGACCTCGATCCAGAAATCGCCGGGTTGCGGACGCCAGGCGGGACGCGAGAGAACCACGAGCGGTATTTTCGCGCGAGCCGCGGCGATGTCCGCATGACCCGACATTTGCTCGGCGAAAGGATGCGTCGCATCGACCAGCACATCGACGCGCTCGCTTTCAAGATAGGCACGAAGCCCCTCTGCCCCACCGAATCCGCCAATTCGATAGGGGATGGGCGGCGCATGCGGCGCTTTGGTGCGGCCGGCAAAGGACAGCATCGAGGAGATGTCGGCTCTGTCGGCCAGAAGCCGCGCCAGCTCGCTTGCCTCCGAGGTTCCGCCCAGCACGAGAACCCGCATTGCTCCCCTCCCGCGCCTTTGCCAGGGCTATCATGACTTCGCCGGCCGCACCTGAAAAATGGCTTTCATTGATCGGCATCGGCGAAGACGGCATCGAAGCCCTTTCTCCTGCCGCGCGAACATTGCTCGCGCAAGCCCAATTGATCGTCGGCGGCGCCCGCCATCTGGCACTCGCCGGCCCGCTCGGCACCGAGACGATGACTTGGCCCTCGCCTCTTGCCGGCGCAATTCCCAAGATTCTGGCCCGGCGCGGGACGCCGGTCTGCGTGCTAGCTTCGGGCGATCCGTTCTTTTTCGGCGTCGGCACGCTGATCAGCAGCCATGTTCCGGCCGTTGAAATGAACTGCCTTCCGGCCCCATCGGCCTTCAGTCTCGCGGCGGCAAGGCTGCAATGGAGCCTGCAGGATTGCGGCCTCATCTCGCTGCATGGGCGCGAGTTGGAGCGGATTATTCCCGCGCTGCAACCGCGGGCACGACTGCTATGTCTTTCCTGGGACGAAACAACCCCGCGACGCCTTGCAAAGCTGCTTTGCGAAAGGGGCCTTGGCCAAACGCGTGTCGTCGTCATGGAAGCGATGGGAGGACCACGAGAGCGCCTGCGCAAGACGACCGCCGAGGCTTTCGCAATCAATTCGATCGATCCCTTAAACCTTGTGGCGCTTGAAATCGCAGAGACCGCGCAATCTCGCATTGTACCGCTCGCCAACGGCCTGGCCGATACCTGGTTTGCAACCGATGGACAGCTGACCAAACGGGAGGTCCGCGCCATTACGCTTTCCTCGCTGGCACCGAAGCGGGGTGAGCTTTTGTGGGATGTCGGCGCGGGATCCGGATCGATTGCGGTCGAATGGCTGCTTTGCGATCCCGCCAATCGTGCCATCGCCATCGAAGCGCGCGCGGATCGCGCGGACCGCATCTTGGCCAATGCCGCGGCGCTCGGCGTGCCGCAAATCGAAGTCGTCACGGGCACGGCGCCTGCGGCCTTCGCGGATCTGCCGCAGCCCCAGGCGATCTTCGTCGGCGGCGGAGCGAGCGACCCAAAGCTCCTCGATGCCGCATTCGCCGCGCTGGCGCCCGGAGGAAGGCTTGTCGTGAACGCCGTGACGCTCGAAACCGAGGCCGAACTCAGCCACCGGTTCAAGGCCCAGGGAGGCGAATTGCTACGCATAGAGATTTCGCGGGCGGACCCCATCGGAGGCTTTCATGGCTGGCAGCCGGCGCGGCCGGTTACGCAATGGGCGGTGACGAAGCGATGAAGCATCACGATCCACATCAAAATGAGAGCACGCTCGCCATCGGAATTGGATGCAGAAAAAATTGTCCCAGTGAAGCGATCATCGCTCTGGTGCGCCGTGCCGTCACCTTGGCTGGATGCGAAGGCAGCCCCGCGACATTGTTCACGCTCGACGTCAAATCCAAAGAGGCGGGACTTTCCGACGCTGCGCAGGCTTTGCGCCTGGAACTTGTTTTTCTCGGCGCAGAGGTTTTGCAGCAAGCCGCACCGCGCGCCTTGACCCATTCGCCGCGCATTGCGCAAATGTTTGGACTTCCGTCAATCGCCGAAACCGCCGCGCTGGCCGGAGGCGGGCCATCGTCCACCCTGCTCGTCCCGCGGATCAGCGCAGCAGGCGCAAGTTGTGCGATCGCCAAGAGGAAGCCATGACGGTTCATTTTATCGGCGCGGGTCCAGGTGCCCCCGATCTCATCACGCTACGCGGGCGCGATCTGATTGCAAGCTCGCCAGTCTGTCTGTTTGCTGGCTCGCTCGTGCCTTCCGCTTTGCTCGCCTATTGCCCAGAAGGCGCCCGCATCCTTGATACCGCCGCGATAAATCTTGAAGAGATTTGCGCGGAATTCAAGCGAGCGCATGAACTCGGCCAGGACGTCGCGCGGCTTCATTCGGGCGATCTTTCGATATGGAGTGCGCTTGGCGAACAAATGCGGGCACTCGATCGTCTAGCAATTCCCTATACGATCACGCCGGGCGTGCCCGCATTCGCAGCCGCTGCCGCCGCCTTGGGGGTTGAACTTACCTTGCCGGAAGTCGCGCAATCGCTGGTCTTGACCCGAACTCAGGGACGCGCCTCGTCCATGCCGGACTCGGAACGGCTGGAGTTTTTCGCAAAGACACGGACAACACTCGCCATCCACCTCTCCATCCATGCAATCGATCGGGTGGTCGCGGATTTAACTCCCTTCTATGGAGCCGATTGCCCGGTCGCGATCGTATTTCGGGCCTCATGGCCAGATCAAAAAATTCTGCGCGGAACTCTGGCCTCGATCGCCTGCAAACTGAAAGATGCGCCGATGGAGCGCACCGCGCTGATTCTTGTGGGGCCGGTGTTGGAGCCACGCGATTTTCGCGACAGCGCCCTTTACGATCCGGATTATCAGCGCCAGTTTCGAGAAAAATCTCAATGAACCCGCCGAAAAGGCGTTCGGGCGACGAGACCCCCCTCTCGATCGAAAATTACGACTTCAAGCGCGATATTGCTGTCCCGCAGGGGCTTGGCTGCGGTTTGCCAGGCCGCTTCGGCAACCGGGGACGCGATGTCAAAACCTTCCGCCTGCGCGAGATCCAAGAATCTCCTTGGCGGTATTGGCGCTTTTCACCTGCGCGATGAATTGATGGCCGGCGCCCGCGACCGCGCAAAGTGCCGCAAGCCAGGAAAAATCGACTTCGCCGCGGCGCGAATGGAGGTCAAGAAGACCTTGTCCGAGCTTGGTCATTTTGGCAAAGCCTCCGGCGATCGTTACCTTGGCAACTTCGTGCCTACGCAAATACTTCAGCATGCCGCCGACGAAATCTCCCATTTCGATCAGCGCAATTTCCGGCAGCCCATGCAAGGCCTTGATGGCGGCCTCCGAGGTCGAGCCGGTCGAGCCGGCGATATGATCGAGGCCAGCGGCGCGGGCAACGTCGATGCCCCGATGAATCGTGTCGATCCAGGCCGCGCAGGAAAACGGGACAACGATCCCCGTCGTTCCGAGGATCGAAAGACCGCCCATAATGCCGAGACGCGCGTTCAGGGTTCGCTCGGCAATTTTTTCACCACCCGGAATCGAAATCTCGACAAGGACGTCGGCGGCAACACTGCACCTGCGGGCAACTTCCTCGATGGCCGAGATGATCATCCGGCGGGGAACCGGGTTGATCGCCGGCTCGCCGGGCGGCAAGGGGAGGCCCGCGCAGGTCACCATGCCAATCCCCTCCCCCGCCCGAAACAGGACGCCAGATCGAGGCGCGCCATGGCGGACGTGGGCGATGACAAGGGCACCATGAGTGACGTCGGGATCATCGCCCGCATCCTTGACGATGCCTGCGCTGGCGAAATCCTCGCCAAGCTCCTCGTAAGCGAGCGCAAAAAGCGGGCGCGAGCCGCCCGGCAAAGTGATGGCGACAGGGTCGGGAAAGGCCCCGCTGACCAGCGCCTCATAGGCTGCGCGTGCGGCGGCGGCGGCGCAGGCCCCGGTCGTCCAGCCCTTACGCAAAGGTGCCGCCCGCGCAGAAATTTCGTCGGCTTCGCTCATCGGACAGAAAGCGCCCTTTCGTGACTCCCAGCGGCCACCTTTCAAACAATCTAGCACGCGGCCTCGTTATTGCCGCGCCGCGTTCAGGCAGCGGCAAGACCATGCTCAGCCTGGGCCTCATGCGGGCCTTCAAAAACGCTGGCCTGCGCGTCGCGGGCGCCAAATGCGGGCCGGATTTCATCGACCCGGCGTTTCATGCCGCCGCCACCGGAAGACGGAGCTTTAATCTCGACAGTTGGGCAATGTCACCGGCTTTTCTCGACGCGCTCGCGTCCCTTAGCAGCGAAGCTTGCAATCTTATTCTGTGCGAAGGCTTGATGGGGCTTTTCGACGGTGTACCGGCGGCGCCAGGCCGCACCGGATCCACTGCGGATATCGCGGCCAGGCTCGGCTGGCCTGTCCTGCTCGTTGTGGATGTCGGCGGGCAGTCGCAAACAGCGGCGGCCATCGTCAAGGGCTGCGCCAGTTTCGATCCCCGCATCCATATTGCCGGGGTCATTTTGAACCGTATCGCCAGTGCCCGCCACCGGACCCTCGCGTCACAAGCCATAGAGGCGCTCGGAATAAAAGTTCTCGGTGCCTTGCCACGCGATGAAAATATACGTCTGCCGGAGCGCCACCTCGGTCTCGTGCAAGCTTCCGAAACCGCCGATCTCGATACCCTGTTGGAAAAGCTCGCCGGTTTTGTGGCTGAACATGTCGATACCGGCGCTCTCTTGTCGGCGGCCCGCGCGTCGTCGGAACACCGCGAAAGCGCGCCGTTTGCGCTGGTCCCCCCAGCGCAGAAAATCGCGATTGCGCGGGACGAGGCATTCTCTTTTTTGTATCCGCATATTCTGGCGGGCTGGCGCCAGGCCGGCGCCGAAATCGCTTTCTTTTCGCCGCTTGCGAATGAGCCGCCGCCTGCCGATTGCACGCTCTGCTGGCTGCCGGGCGGCTATCCCGAACTTCATGCCGGGCGGCTTTCCGCGGCCGAGGATTTTTTCAAGGGCTTGCGCAAATTTGCTCAAAGCAAAGCCGTCCACGGCGAATGCGGCGGCTACATGGTGTTGGGCCAAGAGCTGACGGACAAGGAAGGTGGGGTCCACAGGATGGGGGGACTGCTTGGTCCTTCCTTCAATTTCGCCCGGCGAAAGCTCCACCTCGGCTATCGCGAAGCACGGCTTGCCGAGGATCACTTTTTAGGGACGGCCGGGGCCCGCTTGCGCGGCCATGAGTTTCACTATGCGACGATCGAAGAGGCGGCTACGCCCGACCCGCCGTTTGCATTTGTGCGGGATGCCTATGGCGGCAACGAACTTGCCGAAGGCAGTCGGCGCGGCACGGTGACAGGGAGTTTTTTTCATCTTATCGCAGCCGGAAATGGAGGAGAGGCAAAGTGACAAAATTGATTGAAGAAAACGCCGCCTCGCAAGAGGTGCTGGCCGTCTACGCGGACATCAAGGCGACCCGCAAGATTGATTGGATCAACAATTTCTGGAAGGCGCTTGCCACTCATCCGGCGACCTTGAAGCGCGTATGGGACAACATCAAGCAGATCATGGCGCCAGGCGCCCTGGACCCGCTGACCAAGGAGCTGATTTACATTGCCATCAGCGTCACCAACAATTGCCCCTATTGCATCGCGTCGCACACAGCCGCCGCGCGCGGCAAGGGAATGACCGACGAGCAATTCGCCGAATTGCTGGCCGTCACCGGTCTTGCGAATGAAACAAACCGGCTGGCGAACGGATATGGCATTCCGGTGGATGAGCGCTTTCTCAATCCCGGCGGCTGATCACCGAAGTTTTGGAGCAACCCTGGCAGACAGCAAGACTTCGACGGGTCTAAGCGGTTGCCATGCCGGACCGCCCCCTCTTCCCGATCAAAACCGGCGAAGAGCTTAGGCGGAAGAGCCTATCAATGACGATAAACTCAAACGGGGGTCGGGAACAATGCGGCCTGTGATTCGTTAATTTTTTAGGAGCTGGAGCTGCTGAGCTGGAGGATAAATAGATGCGTGGTCCGCAGAGAGAAAGACGGCCAGTGGATGTCATCGCCTCTGCAATACTCCTGGTGGTGCAAGAAGAGCGCAAAATGGATCCGAGCACCCAGGAGAGACAAATTCTACGCCGGCGCCGGCAGACAAGCCTGCCTCGGAACCGCGGCGAGATCCCGCCCACAAGAGCGTTCCGCCAATTCGGGTAAGCCCGCGCTACCCTATCTTTTGCGAACCCCGTTTGGGTCTTTCCAGAATCCGTTCAGCAGACGAAGAGGAGCGTCTATTGCTCCGGTTCGTCGATTTTTGGAAAAATTTCAATGGATGACGTAGATGAATTTTTGGCCGCCGCTATTCGGACCGCGTGGCTGCAGGTAGACGGTCCAGCTTCCCGATCGCAATATCATATTGGTGTTGAGACAGCCCGGCGGGTGCGTTCGGTTCTTGAGCGCCAAGGGTTTGTCATCACGCGACGGCCGCTGAAGGAAAAGAGCTCGGATTTCGACGGCGTGGATAGAATTCGATCCCGTTGCGCCTTCGCTCAACAGCCGACCGATCGCCTTCGAGGATATCGCCGCTTCGCACCCCGGCACAAAAGCGAAAGCTGGAACAAGAATTCTTTAGCTGTCGAGGCGAGGATTTATCGCAGGCAGCCTGCCACGATTTGGGCGCACGACTCCAGCGGAGCAAGGATGCCCGGATCAGCCGCCGCATAGCTGACCGCCGATACACGTCCGGCCTCGAAGACGATGCTTGTGGTGCATTGGCCGCGACCGAGGACAGCACCGCTCACCAAATGTCGAGCTGCGCCGACAACAATATAGATCGCGATTTCTTTCCCGTCCGCTTTTACGATTTGGTCGGGCGTACCGGCGCAAGCCATGATTTCCGCGCGCCGCTTTCCAATCAAGGCCGGTCCGGCATCGACAGCCTGTTGATTTTGGACCAAGGCGCAGCCTTGCAGCATTGAAGTTAGCGCCAACGCGGCCAAAAATTTTTGCATCGGAAATTCCAAAACCATCTGTGCGGGGAGAATATCAATTTTCATGGGAGCATGTCCGAGGAAATTTCAGCGGCGCGGGGACCCTGGAGTCCGATAGCATGCTTAAGGCTTGCGGCTAGGATCTGAAATCGCCGGCCATGTGTTCTGGAGTCCGACCCGGAGTGCGCATTGGGGACTCTCGTGAAAACCGTGCTTGTAAACGACAAGATGCAGAGCGGTTATCGTTACAGGCTGACGGAGCCTGCCGGGCATAATTTCGACCCTGAATTCCAGCCAGACCTTACGCCCTGGCAAATGTTGCAGCTGGGGGTTTTCGGCGGCAAATATATGACCGACACGGCGGAAGAGTTTCCCAAATCCTGGTTCGTCGGCGCGAAATTGTCGCCCCAAGGCCGCGACCCCGCTCAAAATTTCTTCGGGGTTCTGGCCAGCCAGCCGCTTTCCGTTTGGCGGGACAAAGGCTGGATCCATCCGGACGATCCGCGCGGCTGGTTCCAATGGTACTGCCGCTATTACATGGGCCGCCGAATGCCCGACGAAGATCAACGGCAAATCAGGCGCTGGAAAGCGATCCGGCGTCACATCGGACAAATTCGGCGGCATTGCGAGCCGGGCAATATGCTCTGCCGCCGGCGTCAGCGCCAGGCTCTGCTTCACTGGGCCTACGATAGCCGCAAAATCTAGGACGCGTGGGCTTCCTCGAGGTCGGTTGCTCGGCCGCACATATCGAGCGGCTTGGAGCAATTCGTCCGGGCGTTTCTTAGTAGGCGCTGATGATATTTATCGAAAAATATTAGCCCCTCTATTGACATTGATACTTTAAATACTGTAATAGTTTTTATAGTTTCCATGAGCGGTGCCACGCTACAAGATTGCGTTGGCTCGCCCTCGCCCAACGCGGCAAAGTCGAAAGGAAACCCATGACCAGCGTTGCCCAAACTTCTGTCCTGATTGCCGGCGCCGGACCAACGGGCCTCTCGCGCTCCTCCGAAGCTATGGAGTGAATGTGCGTTTGATCGACCGTCTGGCGGCCCCCGCGACGATGTCCAAGGCGCTGGCCGTGTGGAGCGGCAGCCTGGAGGCGCTGGCCGGCCTTGGCGTGATCGATAAGTTCGTGGCGTCAGGCGCAAGGCTGGATTCGCTGACATTCGGCGATGGCCGGCATCGGTTGGGCAGGTTGGCGGTTGGCGCCGGTATCGACAGCGCACGGAAGAGATTCTGAGCGAGCGGCGGCCGAAGTCGGCGTGAAAGTGGAACGTGGCGCCGAACTGGTCGGCTTTGCCCACGACGAGACAGGGGTCACGGCCCGCATCCGTCATGCCGGTGGCGCGGAAGAAGAGGTGCGCGCGCTATATCTCGTGGGTGCCGACGGCGCCCGTAGCATCGTGCGCCAGAGCCTCGGTGTGACCTTCGAGGGCGATACGGAGCCGCACATCTATCTGCTGGGCGATGTGAAGATCACCGGCGGCGGCCTCGACCACCGCACAATTTACATTTGGTGGCACCAGGGCGGCACTGTCGCTTTATTCCCGTTCGAGGAGGCGACCTGGCGCATCTTCGCCATGCGGGCGGACAGCGCGGATGCACCGCCGACGCTCGCTGAACTCCAAGCGCACATGGACCGTCACGGGCCACCCGGTGCGCGGCTTCACGATCCGACCTGGCTTTCCGCATTCCGCATCAATGAACGCTTGGCCGGCCGTTACCGCATGGGCCGAATCTTCCTTGCCGGCGATGCCGCCCATATCCACAGTCCGGCCGGGGGCCAGGGCATGAACACCGGGATCCAGGATGCCACCAATCTCGGCTGGAAATTGGCGCATGCGCTTCGCGGCCTGGGCAACGCTGAATTGCTCCTCGACAGCTATGAGGCCGAACGGCGGCCGGTGGCCCGCGAGGTCGTCGACGGAGCGGCGCAGAAGCTCCGTGCGGCCTTCGCCACGGGGATGGCGGTGCGCCTGATCCGGGATCTTGCGATGGTGGTCGCCGGCAAGCTGCCCTGGGTGCAGAAGAAGCTGCAGGAGGAACTCTCCGAGACTCAGATCGTCTATCGCGGCGGCCCTCTCGTGGAACTCGGGGTGCCACCGCGCCATGCTCAACGCACCGATGTTGGCACGCGGGCCCGCGACGCCGACTTCATCGATCCTCAAAATGGCCAAAAAAGCACGCTCTGGCCACGCCTTAGCAGCCCCCATCATACTCTGCTCGTGTTCGAGGACGCCGCGGCGCCGATACCGCTCGACAGCATTGCCGCCTATCGAGGCAAGGATCTCGCGCTGATCCGGCTCGACGCAAAAAGCGATCCGGGCGGCCAGGTTCGGGACCGCTATCATATCGGTGTCCCGGGTTGGGTGTTGGTGCGCCCTGACCAGGTGGTGGCGGCGCGCGGCGGGCCCCGCGATCTCGCGCGGCTCGCCAACTACCTCGATCATGTGCTAGGGGCGAGCGCTACGTCATAAACGGAGGCTGCCAAGCACAGCGCTCCATGAACCATCAAGGAGAGCCACCGGATCGTAAACGACCCGTTACCGCTTCCTCCCATCGATTTGGACGATGGGGCGGCGGGGCGCATTCTTGCTGCCGCGCGAGAGATTCTTTTTCGGGAACGTTACAGCGGTCTCACCATGGACGGGCTCGCTTTCGCGCTCGGAATGAGCAAGAAGACGCTTTACATCCATTTCCCATCCAAGGATGCAATCGTCGCCGCCATCATCGCGGCGACGGGCGCGACCATCCGCCGTCAAGTCGAGGCCGTGCTTGCCGGGCCGGATCGGTTTCCCGGCAAGCTCGAAGGCGTGCTCACCATCGTCGCCGCCCAATTCGGCGCGATGAGCCCGGAATTTCTGAGCGACCTTCAGCGATTCGCGCCGCATCTCAATCGCGCAATCGACGCGCTCAAAGAGCACAATATTCCACTTCTGCTTGGCCGTGTCCTGGCTGTGGGCGCCGAACAAGGGACGGTGCGCCCCGACATCGATGTGACGTTCCTGATCGAATATTGGCTCCAGGTGATCAAGGGCATGCATGATCCGGCTGTGCTGGCCCGGACCGACCTTACACCCCGCGCAGCCTTCGAAAAGGCCCTCGATCTTTTCTTCTGCGGCGTGCTGACCCCCGCCGGACGGGCGAAGAGCCGGTGGGCCGACCCGAATGGCGATGACGCGTGAGCCTTGCCATGACCCGTCGAGCTCGACAAGCGAAACCGCCGCCAAGCCGATTGAATTACGCTCAAAGCTGCGCGGATAGGTCGAGTGTCCGATGTCAGCCCCAGGGAGCCAGGATAGGGTTTGGCGGGTTCCTCCTGTGGACTCAAAGTCGAGGGGACATTGATATGAGGCAAGCTCACAAATTTTATATCGCCGCCATCTCGACCTTTATGCTGGCTTCGATCGGCGGAAATGCCTTGGCCGTGCAACCAACGCACTTTACGTTTACGCCGAGATTTCAGGACCCAGATCCCGGCAAAAGAATTTGGGCGATGCAAGGCAGCCAGTATGTCGAGACCCTGCCGTCTGGGCGGCGCAACACGTTCCGCGTCAAGAAACCGGGGACCGTCCATGGCCAGGCCGGCACGATCATCCAAAAAATTGAAGAGCCCAATTTCTATGTTTTCATCGCGGATACCGATGCGCCACGTAAGGAGCTCTGGTGGTGGCGTGACAAGGGTCCCTGGAATTTCATGGGCAACATGCAGGACGTTATGCCGGTTCGGATCGATTGACGGGCGGCAAATCAGGCGGAGCCACCCTCAGTTTTCAACCGGAGTTCGATTTTACCGGAGCTGATTTCACGATAAGCCTTTACGGTGGCCGTCCCTCGACGGCCGCCGGCTCAGCTATCATGCAGAATGGAGGTCCACCGTGACACGCCGCTCCGACATCCTCAAGATTTTCGCGATCGCCGCTCTCATAGGGATAGGGTTTTATTACCTCGCGCATTACGGTCTAACCATACCTGAACAGCTCCCATAAAGGCCGCATCTCCCGCACGGCCAAGGCCACGTTAACGGGAGCCATGGCCGAGAATAACGCGGCCAGGGGCTTGCCGGAACCATTGATTGGGCCAAGTTTCTTAGCTCGGGTGTTGTCCCGCGGGTTGGAGGCTGAAAATGAAAATGGGCTTTCGGCTGAATGAGGAAAACTGGGTGGCGCTGGCAGCGTTCGTGACCCTGGGGTACACTGTCCTGAGGCTCTTGGTCACCTAAGCAAACTGGCCCTGCACCCGCCTGGCCCCCTTCGCATGCCGATGTTGCTGCGATCGGCATGGCTCTCCCTGCGCGATTACTTCGACGGTCTCATGCATGCCTCGATGCGCTCTGCGAAGATTCGTCGGATCAAGCCGCAGTCACCCTGTAACCCAATAGAAAATGCGGAGATGGTCTCATTCGCTTCGCACGACCTATTTATTGTGATCCACCCTTGAAGTTGACAAACCCAACTCAGCCCAGGCGTTGCGACTTGTTCCGCAACGCAATTTTTATGAGATTTATATACGGCAGGCCCTTGAGCGCACTCGAATCTATACGCCGCTGACGATAGCTTTCTGATCGTACTTAGTTTTGGGCGCGTCTTCAGGCGAAACAGCTTTTGTCGCCGACGCGCCAAAAGGACTGTCCCATGCCCATCATCCTCGATTTTGTCTTCGTTGTGATCGGCGCAGCCGCCTTTGCGGGGACGGCCCTTTATCTCAGCGCGTGCGCCAATTTATGAGGGTCGCCATGACATTCGATAACATACTCGGCACGATCGCGATCGCGGTCGTGATGATTTATCTCGTCATCGCTTTAATACGTCCCGCCGAGGCGCCCACCCTTGAAAAGCCGCGCGGCCGACTTACCTAGTTGCAAATATAGTTCGATAGTTATAAAACTATCGAACTATGCAATTTGGAAGGGTAAGTAAGTCATGAGCAGATTGTCTGGCAAAATAGCGGTCGTCACCGGCGCGTCAAAAGGTATTGGCGCGGGAATCGCCAAAGGCCTCGCTGCCGAAGGCGCGGCCGTGGTCGTCAACTATGCCTCGAGCAAGGAAGGCGCTGATCGCATCGTTGCCGATATTAAAGCCGAGGGTGGCAAAGCGGTCGCCGTGCAAGGGGACGTCGCAAAAGCGGCGGATGTCGAAAAAATCTTCGCAGAGACAAAGCAAGCGTTTGGTCGGCTGGACATTCTGGTCAATAACGCCGGCGTTTATAATCTTTTGCCGCTCGAGGGGGTCACGGAAGAGGACTTTCACCGGCATTTCAACATCAATGTGTTGGGCCTGCTGCTGGCGACACAGGCGGCAGCGAAGCACTTTGGCGACAGAGGCGGCAGCGTCATCAATATCGGTTCCGTGGCGAGCGATCTCAATCCGCCGAATTCGGTCGTCTACACCGCCACCAAAGGCGCGGTCGACGCGGTGACGCGCGTGCTGGCGAAGGAGCTGGGTCCCCGGAAAATTCGGGTCAATTCGATCAATCCGGGCGTGATCGACACGGAAGGCACACATGCTGCGGGCGTCATCGGCAGTGATTTCGAAAAGCAATTTGTCGCGCTGACGCCGCTTGGGCGGACCGGACGGCCGGACGATATAGCGCCCGTCGCGGTGTTCTTGGCGTCGGACGAGTCGCGTTGGATCACAGGCGATACGCTGGTCGTTTCGGGCGGCTTGCGCTAAGCAGATAATGCTCTTGTGGCGTGGGCGCGCCCCCGATAGAAAAATGGGCATGATCGATTCAATTCGAAGCGGTCATGCTCGAAGGTGTGGGGATGTCGAAACCGGCCGCCAAAACGCTGACGGAGGATCAGGTTCTTCTGATCGCGAAGGTCTTGGGCGACCGGCGCCGCTACGAAATCTTGAAACGTCTCGGTGAACGCCGGGACGCGACGGCCTGCGGCGCGGTGCGCGACTGCATGGGCATCAACCCGGCGACGCTCTCCCACCACATGAAAGAACTCGAAATAGCGGGGCTGGTGGAGGTCGTCCGGGAGGGTAAATTCGCCAGCTACGTCTTACGCCGCGACGTGCTCGAAGCGTTTTTCCAACGTTTGAAGGACGATCTCGCCTAGGGCGGCTTCCCAAGCCACTTCGCCAAACCATTGGATCAGTGCGCTTTTGGTGAACTTTCCACCCCATTCGGAGCCGGGGTTGCTAAGCTGCCGCCCGCTTCGATGGGAACCCCGTCTGCCGAACAGGATTTTATCTATTGGGCGCGGCCATGGCCGACGCCGCTTCGCAGCCTAGCCAGTTCACCCTGGGTATGAGACCCTGCCGGTTCCGATGCAACAGGAGCGATGCATGACAAGGATTATCTATGAGGTTGTCGAACATGACGGGGGTTGGGCCTATCGGGTCGACGGAGTATTCTCCGAAACCTTCCCGTCCCATGACCTCGCTCGGCAAGCGGCGGATCGCGCCGCGAACGAACAAAGTGTTCCAGGCGATTCGACGGACATTTCGTATGAAGACAAGGAAGGCCGTTGGCACGATGAAGCATCGCCGGGCAGCGATCGGCCCGAGACCGACGTCGAGGGCTAAATCACGCCTTGCCGCATACCGGCGTTAGTTTAATGAGCAAACTATTGTGATTTGTGAATTGTCGATTGTTTATTAATTAGAGAACGACACCAAAATCACAGCTTAGGTGCTCGTACGAAATCACACGTCGCAGCAGCGGCGACTCCTAGAAAGCGGCTCGCAAGCTTCTATGTTTGACCTCTTAGTCGTTTCTTCCACAGTGGAATGCCGACGTTGGATATAATTTCAAAGCCTCCCCATTTTAGCGCCGAGGAAGAGCTTATTTTAGCTTCCTTCACCCGTCGTCTCATCGAAATGGCGACCATTGCCAGCGCCCATCGAGCGGGGGTATCCGCCCTCGATACGCTCAATACGATGCTGTTGCCTGCGATCTCAATCGATCGAAATGGGCTCGTTGTCGGCATGAATGCTGAGGCTGACGCGATTTTTGATGATGAGGTCATGGTCAGCAATCAGCGTCTTTTTATTCGGGACGTTGAAGCTCGCGCGGATTTAAAGGCATCGCTCAATAGATTAACCGATCAAGTAGAGGTCACCATCGCCGAGCCGATCGTCGTTCGACGCTCCGATAAATTGCCAATCATTTTGCGCATCTGGCCCTTTAAGGGGCCAGCACACCTGCCTGAACAGGACGTGCATGCCCTGATAACGCTGAATGCGTTAGGGCCGAAACCTGGGCCGCCCGCAGCGATGCTTGCCAAAGCCTTTCATCTAACTCCTGCGGAAGCCAAGCTCGCGAGCATCATCGCCCGCGGCGTACCGCCAGAAGCTGCCGCAAGAGAACTGAAAATTTCCAAGGAAACGGCGCGGAATCGGCTCAAATCCATCTTCGCCAAGACGGATACCCATCGCCAGAGCGAACTTGTCGCCCTCCTCCGACAGGTCCAGTGATGGATTCGCCTTAGCTCGAGCCAAAGGGCCTCGGGCGAATTCGACGCGGCACGCTAAGCCCTTGCTGTCCAGTTGGTCGCAGCACGGCACCCGCCTCGCGAGGCGCTTCTGGCACTCAGCCCTGGCGTTCATCAAGGAACAGGCCGAGGAATGTTTCGCCGTTGAAACCGGAGGCGATGACCATGTCGAATGGCGAGCGCGATGTCATCGTAATCGGGGCTGGGGCAGCCGGAATCGCTGCGACGCGCCGTCTCGTCGAGGCCAAAATCGATGTGCTGCTTCTCGAAGCGCGCGATCGCGTCGGCGGCCGGGCCTACAGCCTCCGCAAAGGCGACGGTCCTGCGATTGATCTTGGATGTGGCTGGCTGCATTCAGCAAACGTCAACCCCTGGACCGAGATTGCCACGGCTCTTGGTTTCGAGATCGATCAGTCTCCACCGCCTTGGCAAGATGAGAAGCGCCAGATGGGAATGGCGCCGGCGCAACATAGTGCGTTTGGCAAAGCCTCGATGCGCTTCTGGAGCCAGTTTGAGACCGGTTTGGAGATTATTGATCGGCCTGCGGGCGATTACCTTGAGCCGGAGAGCCCATGGAACGCGCTGATCGATGCGACGTCGACCTACATCAACGGAGCGGAACTCGACCGGGTCTCGGCGGTGGATCTGTTTCGATACGCAGACACGCAAATCAATTGGCGCCTACCGGCCGGCTTCGGAACATTGATCGCACGCTACAGTCTTGGTCTTCCCATAGTCCTAGGCTGCAAAGTCACTGAGATTGATCACTCAGATTCTGACCTTCGCGTTGAAACCGCGCAGGGCGCTCTACGAGCTCGAGCGGTCATTGTTACGGTTTCGACCAATCTGTTGGCTGCTGATGCACTATGTTTCAAGCCCGAACTCTTAGCACCATGCGCCGCTGCCGCCGACCTCCCGCTCGGCTACGCTGAAAAGGTCTTCCTCAAAATTGATGATGCCGCCAAATTTCCAGAAGACGCCAGCATTTTTGGGGCAACAGATCGGACAGCGACAGGCACCTATCATATTCGACCCTTGGGCCGGCCTGTGATCGAAGCCTATTTCGGTGGCCGCTTGGCTCGCGAACTGCAAACTGCTGGCAAAGCCGCAATGATCGCCTTTGCGACCGAGGAGATCGCCTCGGTTCTGGGCACCGCGATCGTCTCTCATTTGGAGCCGCTAAAGGTCAGCAGCTGGGCCAACGACCCGCTCGTCTTGGGATCCTATTCACACGCAAGGCCAGGTCGAGCGGATGCCCGCTCCGTGCTCGGCACACCAATCCAAAACCGCATCTTCTTTGCGGGCGAGGCATGTTCGATCCATGATTTTTCAACGGCGCATGGCGCGTATAAGAGTGGCGTTGCCGCCGCGGAAGCGTGCTTGGCCCATGCGCCAATTGGATTGCGGGCTGGACGTCATTTAAGCTCCTAGCAATTTATTCAGCCGGGTCTCTTTTTCCCTTTCCAGCAAGACAAACGATCGGCAGAGTAAAATCCCTCAACGTGACGCTGTGCGGGGGCCAAGCTTTGGGGTAGGCAACACCCAAGCGGATGCACCCTCTGATATTCATGGGTTGGGACGGGCCGCACTATCTTGAATTTTCTTCGGGTCACACCATGTCCCCATGCTTCCGCGTAGCATGGGCGACGAAGATGCGCTGCAGATATTCAACTTTCGAACGCGCCGCCTTCATAAGAAAGCGAGCGCGAAGCCTCGCCGCCACCGGACAATTTTCAGATTGGCGGGCGATTGAGGCTCATTTGCAAATTCGAGATAATTTAATTGAAGCCAGCGAAGAGCTCGACGATCCGCTCTTCCGGGAAGAATTGAACGCAACCTGCTATCAGGCGCAGCAGGCTCGTTCCAAGCTTTGACGGAGGCGCCTTTCCGTCCCGCTGACGGGCGTTTTAGCACGCAACAGCGCCGTGCGGACGAACCTCTTTGGTCCTATTCGGTCAGGGCTTCAAGCGCGTGCTCGATCTCTGCCGGAAAAAATGGCTTTGAAATAAAAGGCGAGCTGCGCAGGGCCGCTGGCAGCTCTGCTTGCGCGGAAGCCGAAACAAAAACAAAGGGCACGTTCTTGCGTACAAGAATTTGCGCAATCTCAAATGTCTTGCCGTTAGTTACATCGATATCCAGAAAAGCAAAATCGAGATCTTTAAGTAAAGTCTTCTTGGTGCCCGCAATGGTCGCCTCGATCACGATGTCGGCTTCGACTATCTCCATAATCATATTCTCAAGATCCAGCGCAACCAGGGCTTCGTCTTCGACAATCAAAATATGCAACATCTTCATGAGACTTAGCCTAAGGTTGCGGGATTTCTGAATGTTCAACCCATTGACGCTGCAAAAGTTTCTTCTTTAATGTCGGAGATCCGACAGACGCTGCCTTAATCGATACCTATGTCGCCAATAACGATATCCGTGGAGGCGCTGATCGGCGCGCCAAATTTCTCATCCCTGCGGTCATTGGCCCCTCCGGTCGGGCAGGGAACACGTCTATGGCGTCCGACCACCTCGGCCCAGGCAAACAAAACCGTTTGCTCGCGGTATTTCCGCCTGCAGATTACGCTCTCCTGGCCCCCCACTTAAAGGAGCTATCGCTCGAGTTAGGCACGCTTTTGCAGGAAGCGGGCGAACCGGTCGAGCATATTTATTTTCCGCATCAGGGAATGATTTCTCTCCTGGCGATCATGTCGGACGGGCAAGGAATTGAGACGGCCACGGTGGGGAACGAAGGCGTGGTAGGAGCCATGTCCGCTTTCGGCATCCGCCTCGCCTTCGCCAGGGCCGTGGTTCAAGCTCCCCTGGTGGCTGCGCGCATTTCGAGCGCGCAATTTCAGGTCGCGATCGAGAAGAGCGCAGCGATCAGAAATCTGATCCTGCGCTACAATGAAGCGCTCCTGGCACAGGTTCAGCAGACCGCTGCCTGCAACGCCCTCCATGAAGCGGACCGCCGTCTCGCCCGCTGGTTGCTCCAGACTCGCGACCGCATCGATAGCGACGTGCTTCCGCTGACTCAGGAATTCCTGTCCCAAATGCTCGGCGTGCGGCGTACGACCGTGACTTTGGTCGCGCGCAAGCTTGAGAAGGCTGGCGTCATCCAGAATCGCCGGGGCCGGATCGTGGTGACCGACCGCAAGGGTCTCGAAGATTTGGCCTGCGAATGTTACGCGATGGTTCGAGAACGGCTGCGGGCTGTGCTGCCTGAGGATGCTCCTTAATTTGCAACAGAGTCGGATACCGAACAGACCCAGCTCAGGCATGGAGTAAGATTGCCTCGGTAATTTATGCTTAAGGCGCGTGCAATGGCGGCGATGAGCAGGGACCAAGCACCGCTCCCCCTGGACTTTCAGGCCGGGCCAAAAGAATTGCCGTCGTCACCGCAGCAATTGCCGCTATCTGGAAAATCGGTTCTCGTCATCGAAGATGAAATGCTGATAGCCATGTGCGTCGAGGCTTGTCTTGGCGACGCCGGGGTCGCCATGGTGAGGATCGCCAATTCCTTGGTCTTGGCACGGCGGATCCTCGACGAAGGCATTCGATTCGATGCAGCGATTGTCGATCTCTACATGCCGGATGGAAATGCAAGCCCGCTGGTTCAGCTGTTGTCAGCACGGGGCGTGCCCGTCGTCATCACCACGGGCGATCCGGTGGGTCATGCAGAACCTGCGTTAACCACGGCTGCCGCGATTCTGCAAAAGCCGCACTCCAATGGCGATCTGATCAAGGCGGTCATTGGATGCATGGTTGGTGCCTCGCACTAATATCCGCTCTTCGACGTACCCGGCCTCGGATATTCCTCAGCAGGCGCGTAAACTTTACCTCACCAATTGGCTGCGTCGCTCGCCAGACATCGGATGGAAGCTTGTGCAAAGCCCCTCTCAGCCGCGATCGTGCCCCCAAGGCGTAGTTTGCGCGTTGCAAATATCGCGTTAAACGCGAAATGCTGGCGTTTAGCGTTGTAAGCGTGTGCGCTCGATTGTCACATCGACTTGAACATTGCCCGCCCGACCTGGCTTGCCATTGAACAACCCAAATTGCTCACCACATGGAAGGGATCGGGGCGAGCCTGAGTTCATGCCACCAAGCCGGTTTTACCTCCCTGGCGGTTGCAGCTCACTTCGCCACCATGCTAAGCAGGCGCCGCGCTGGACTTTGCGTTCGCGTCCGACATTTTCGGAGACATTTTCATGACACTCGTTTTGGTCGTCGGCTGGGGCCTTTTTACGGCTCTAACCGCCTACATTGCCTTTGCCTCGACCCGTTCCGAGCGCCCTTGAGCGGCGCCGGTTTTCTGCGATTTTCGCACCTGTTCCTAACGCCCGCTGCGTCCCTCCAGGCCTACCATCGAGACGCCTAAAATGACCAGACGCCCGAGCAGGCGTCGTGTCCCGGGATCGTAAAAGGGCAAGCAAGCCACAGATCGATGAGATTGCGGGCAGTTCAACGCACATATGGCGAGCTGCCTGCTCCTGCAGGTCGATGAGGGATTTTGGGCGGGCGACAAGGCGGCCGAGGGTCGGCTGAAAGGCCTCATCACGGCGCCGCGCCAGATGATCGAGGCCAAGGGCGTCGATCCAATCCGCCTCAACAATTTTGTGCGTGTGATCTTTATCTCGAACGAGGACTGGGTGGTTCCGGCCGCCCTCGATGAGCGGCGATTTTGCTTTCTCGATGTGGCTCCGCATGTCGCGCAAAATCACGCCTATTCCGCCGAGAGGAACGCTGAGATGAATACGGGTGGCCGCCAGGCGCTGCTCGCCGATCTTCTTGCCTACGACCTTGACGCGACGGGCGCGCCGAACCTTCGTCTCATTCCGAAGACCGCCGCGCTCCTTGAGCAAAAGCTCAGATCGATGGAACCCATCACTGCGTGGGGGTTCGAGCGGCTCTCGGATGGAAGCACGACACGGCGTGGCGGCAGCTGGCAGCAGTGCCTGTCGGCGGGCGGCGGAAAGCTGAAAAGACTTCGTTTGCGGTACGTCGCGCGGGTCAACAGCGTTTCGATCCACGCCCCTGCGCGAGGGGCGACCGCCTGTTTCTAACTCGTTCGTTTCCTTTGCGAAACTGGCTTTTACGCGCGAACCTGGCAGCGACCGCAATGGAGGCCGAGAACGACGCTCTGCGCAAAGCGCAGACATCCATTCTTATCAATAACATATGTGCAGCGCGAAATGGACGGGATTTCGAGGCGCGCTTACGGTTCGCGCAATCGATGTTTAATGGCATTGGCGATCTGTGGTTGCGCTTTCAAACAATGAGCGGCCCATTGAGATCGGCCGCCGGTTTGGCTCCGACATGTTCGATGCGTCTCTGCCTGTTGATTTCCACGAGAACTGACCCGGGAAAGCGAGAAATTTCCGCTGAGAATTGACCCATGTTTTGAACCCGCCCCTGGCTGTTTTCAGCGGGGGTCGACGGAGTGATAGACATGGCATTATTGGGCGTTATTCGACGCTGGGCCTTACGAGATCAGCTTTCGATCCGGGAGATCGCGCGACGGACCGGTTTGTCGCGCAACACGATCCGCAAATATCTGCGATCGGGCGCTGTCGAGCCGAAGTTCAAGGTTCCAGACGCGGCCCAGCAAACTGGATGCATTTGCCGATCAATTGGCGCGCTGGCTGAAGACGGAAGCGAGCAAGCCGCGCAAGCAGAAACGCACGCTCAAACAATTGCACGCGGATCTGGTCGCCCTTGGCTACGAGGGTTCCTATGGTCGTGTCGCCGCCTTTGCTCGCGCGTGGAAAGCGGACCGGCAGCGCGAACAACAAACCATCGGGCGCGGCACGTTTGTTCCTTTGGTCTTTCAGCCGGGAGAGGCGTTCCAGTTCGACTGGAGCGAAGATTGGGCGATCATCGGCGGCGAGCGGATGAAGCTGCAAGTGGCGCACGTCAAGCTGTCGCACAGCCGCGCGTTTTTTCTTCGCGCCTATCTTCTTCAAACCCACGAGATGCTGTTTGACGCCCATTATCATGCGTTCCGGGTGCTGGGCGGCGTTCCGCGGCGCGGGATCTACGACAACATGCGCACGGCTGTTGATCGGGTTGGCGTAGGCAAGGAGCGGCAGATCAACGCCCGCTTCTCGGCGATGGCCAGCCACTACCTGTTTGACGTGGATTTTTGCAATCCGGCGTCGGGCTGGGAGAAGGGCCAGGTCGAAAAGAATGTTCAGGACTCCCGCCATCGGCTCTGGCAACTGGCGCCGCGCTTTCCCACCGTTGACGCCCTGAACGATTGGCTGGAGCAACGCTGCAAGGAATTATGGCGCGAAATCCCTCATGGAAGCCAGCCGGGAACAATCGCCGATGTTTGGGAAAGCGAAACGGCGAGCCTCATGCCATTGCCCCGTCCCTTTGACGGCTTTGTCGAATACAGCAAGCGTGTGTCGCCGACCTGTCTGGTTCACCTTGAGCGCAATCGCTACAGTGTGCCGGCCTCCTTCGCCAATCGGCCGGTCAGCCTCCGTGTTTACCCGCACCGCATTGTCGTTGCCGCCGAAGGTCAGATCGTTTGCGAGCATCAGCGGGTCATTGATCGATCACATAGCCGCCATGGGCAGACGATTTATGACTGGCGTCATTATCTGGCGGTGATCCAGCGTAAGCCAGGAGCCTTGCGCAATGGCGCGCCGTTCGCCGAACTGCCCGAAGCCTTCAGGCGGCTGCAGCAACATCTCCTCAAATATCCCGGCGGCGACAGGGAAATGGTGGAGATCCTGGCTTTGGTCCTCCAGCACGACGAGCAAGCCGTTTTATGCGCCGTCGAGCTGGCCTTGAGCGATGGCGCGCCGACAAAAACCCATATCCTGAACCTATTGCACAGGCTGATCGACGGAAAATCGTCGGCTCCGCCGACCGTGGATACGCCACAAGCGTTGAACCTGGCCAGCGAGCCGCGCGCCGATGTCGAGCGCTATGACACGCTACGCGACGAGGCTGCTGCGCGGGAGGCTCGTCATGCGTCATGACCCCGCCGGCGCCGCAGTGGTCATCATGCTGCGCAGCCTGAAGATGCATGGCATGGCCCAGGCCGCCGGCGATCTTATGGAGCAGGGATCGCCGGCCTTCGATGCGGCCGTTCCCATTCTCTCTCAACTGCTCAAAGCGGAAACCGCCGAACGCGAGGTCAGGTCGGTCGCCTATCAGATCAAGGCCGCCCGCTTTCCCGTCTACAAAGACCTGACCGGGTTTGACTTCGCCTCTAGCGAGGTCAACGAAGCGCTCGTGCGCCAACTGCATCGTTGTGAGTTCACAGAAAAGGCGGAAAACGTCGTTCTGGTCGGCGGACCAGGAACCGGCAAGACTCACATTGCGACGGCTTTAGCCGTTCAAGCCATTGAGCATCATCGGAAGAAGGCTCGCTTTTACTCCACCGTCGAACTCGTCAACGCACTCGAGCAGGAAAAGGCGCAGGGAAAAGCGGGGCAGATCGCCGAGCGGCTGGTTCGTTGCGATCTGGTGATCCTGGACGAGCTTGGTTACCTGCCGTTCAGCGCATCCGGCGGCGCGTTGCTCTTCCACCTGCTCAGCAAACTTTATGAGCGCGCCAGCGTAGTCATTACCACAAACCTGAGCTTCAGCGAATGGGCGAGGGTCTTCGGCGACACCAAAATGACGACCGCATTGCTCGATCGCCTGACGCATCACTGTCACATCGTCAGAAACCGGAAACGACAGCTTTCGGTTCAAGGCAAGCTCAGCGGCGACAAAGGGACGAAAGGAGAAAACCAAGACCTTGACCCCAATCTGACCATCGAACCATAAATCCACCCGGGTCTCTTCTCAGTGAAAAAACCGGGTCAAATCCTCGCAGAAATCGACAATCGACGCATTATGCCACCGGCTCACTACCTGAGCGTCACTTGAGCTGCTGAAGTAAGGCCACAAGTTCGCTTTGGCGATGAGTATCTGTCTTGACAAAGACCGATTTGAGCCGATTACGCGCCGTTTCGCGGGAGATTTTCAATTCTTTCGCGGCAATTTCAGGCGGTACGCCACGCGCGATGATGCTCGCGAGCCTTGCTTCCCCCGGCGTAAGGTCAAAGGTCTTGGCAAGCATCCCAGCAGGCGGTCCGGGCTTTGGCCCTAACGCATTCAGAGTTATGAGCGAGTGCACTTTTGGCAGTTGCGTGGGCACTTCGAAGGGCCAGATTCGCAAAATGACCGGTAATTTTTCGGAGCGCCGAATGACTATAGGCTCACCGAGAGCAGTCTTGACCTGATCAGTAGACCTATTGAGCGAGGCCTTCAAAGCCGCGCGAGCTTCAACGTCGCGGACGATAAGACGCTGGTGGCTGATCGTGAGGTCATCATCGAAGATTGCGTCCGCCGCAGCATTTACGTCGACGACAAGCCCCTCTCGATCGATCGAGATCGCCGGCACCAGCATCGTATTGAGAGCCTCAAGGGCGGAAGCGCCCGATCTGTGCGCACTGGCTACGGCGGCTATTTCGATCAGGCGTCGGGTGAAGGAAGACAAAATGCGCTCTTCCTCAGCGCTGAACGGGGGACTTTTTGAATTCATATCCAAGATCGTCAGTTTCGCAATGGAGGGAAACGCAATCGGTCATACGTGGTCGCGAACGATCCCTTAAAAAGAGCAGCGCGATTCCGGGAGTGTGGTTTCGCACAAGATATTGTTCATAATAATAAACCACCGACAATGCACAAATCATAAGTGTCTGAAGAATATTTGATGAGCTCTGCCTCGCTGGAATCTACATGGGTAGAGCGTATTCAGACGGATCCTTTGGAGCGGCCCTCAGGGAGTAGATGCGATTAAGCGTTCGGCCATCTGAACGAAGCACAACCGGTATGACACGTTGGCCATCAATTTTTCGTGGCAGGCCAAGAGGAACGGGGTGAAACTCGAGCTTGACGAGGGGAAGCAGCCATACGGGCTCAATGTCGAGGATAAAGTCGGATACCCCATAATTGAAGCCCCATTCAAAAAGGCTTGACCAAAGGGCAATGGCAATTTCGCCCTTGGAACGTTCAGGGATTCGATGAGTAGGCTCCACGCATTGGCGTGAGAGTTCCCAGATATGAGAGGCGACTGGGAGTTTGATCGCATCAAATTTTGGCGAGACTTCCGGCAATAAAGGCGGCTCGGCTACTGGGACCATGCTTTGGCAACCAAGCACGTTGCCGCGCTTAATGTAGAGCGTATGCACAGCATTGCGGTTGCATTTCCGGGACCAGATGGATTGAGCGTGCCCGCACTCCGGCGTACCAAAGAGGCGGTCGTGCAAGCGGAGCGCCTGATCCATCTCGCTGCGGTAAAGGTGCTCGTTCTCAGAGGTCACGATGTGAATCATCGATCGTCTTTTTATTGGCAAGGGTAGACCAAGCTAGGTAGGCCCCAACGTCGACTTGCAGTGAGGCGTTACGAAGGCGCAGCCGCATTTTTTTCTGAAGAAACTGACCGAGCATTAGTGGCCCCGAGGTCAGTGCGCAAGTGGACCGTATCTCTCATCTTCGTCCATTTTACAAGCCAGCTGTGTTTTACAGGCCAAGCTACCTCGGCTGGTGCGAGCAGCCGATCAGGAACCAAATTCTGGAGCTTGCGTTAGCCGCGAGGTTGTTCAAAAGACGCCCAGCTAGATTTACTAGTCGCGTGCCAATTGCGCCACAGCGCTGAGGTAATGGCCGAAGTAATTTGGCTTTAGCACGCGCCTCTGCGTCAAACCGCCTCGGACAAACGTACTAAGCGCCAGAATGGATATCGACGCCGTGGCTTTGTATTCGCCGTCCGGATGGAAAGCTAATATTTACGAATACTGTTTTACGTAAACTGGCACCAAGAATTGGCGCAATCCTCTCTATGCACCTAGCCCGCATAATGCAGCGCAGGTTGGCGGATGTGGCGCAAGGCTATGATATAGCGTAGGATTTGGTTATCGACGCCAATCCACGCCATTTCCGCGAGACCACACCCGCCATGAACAATCTTATGCTGCCGCTCCCGGGCCTGTCACCTGTCTCCGGCAAGGCCGTCGTCGCTAAATTCGACGGTGGCCTGTTGTCGTCGGACGGCGGCATTCTGGTGTTGCGCGAGGTTGAACAACGGCTTCGCGTCGCCGATCGTTTGGCAGCCTGTATCGAAGATCCGCGTTCGCCCGATCAGATCACACACAGCCTCGCCGACATCATCGGTTTTCGACTGCTGATGATCACGGCAGGCTACGAGGATGGCAACGACGCCGGTTCCCTGCGAAGCGATCCCATGTTCAAGATGGCGCTGGACTTGTCGCCATCCGATCGCGAGCTGTGTTCGCAATCGACCATCTCCCGTCTGGAGAACCTGCCCGACGCGCGCGCCTTGCTTCGCATGGGCCGCGCCATGGTCGATCTTTATTGCGAATCCTTTCGACAAGTCCCCAAACGGATCACGCTCGACATCGACGACACGTTCGATGCTGTCCATGGCGGCCAGCAATTGCGGCTCTTCAATGCACGTTACGACGAATATGGTTTTCAGCCGATCGTCGTATTCGACGGCGAAGGCCGCTTCATCACGACGGTGCTTCGCCCCGCCAAACGGCCGGGCGGCAAGGAGATCGGCCCCTTCCTGCGCCGCCTGCTGCGGGCGATCCGGGCCAACTGGCCAGGCACCCGAATCTTGCTGCGCGCCGACAGCCATTATTGCTGCCCCGAAGTTCTTGACTGGTGCCGGGCCAACGGTCTCGATTACATCCTGGGCGTCGCGCCGACCACGACATTGCGCCGGCATATCGAAGGCCTCGAGGCCAGCACCAAGGCGCGCTTCGAAGCCGCGCCGCAGGACGGCAAGCTCCGCCAATTCAAGGAATTCTTCGACGGCGCCGCGAGCTGGAGCCGCGTCGAGCGGATCATCGCACGCGTCGAAGTCGGCGCGGAAGGGCCCGACACACGCTTCATCGTCACCAATCTGAAAACGCGCAACGCCCGTGTCCTTTACGAGGATGTCTACTGCCGGCGCGGCCAGGCTGAAAACCACATCAAATCGTGGAAGACGCATCTGGCGGCCGACCGCACCTCGTGCACGAAGGCTCCGGCGAACCAATTCCGGCTGTTCCTGCACGCCGGAGCCTACTGGATCATGTGGGGTCTGCGCGCATCGATGCCCAGGCGCTCAATGTGGCGCGTCGCGCAGTTCGACACGTTGCGCCTTCGGCTCATCAAAGTCGCCGCCCGCATTGTCGAGATGAAGACGATGATCCGGGTTCACCTGCCGACGTCGTGCCCCGCCCAGGATATTCTGCGTCTCGTGCTCGGGCGCATACCGCGCCTCGTCACCTGAGCGCCGGGGCGCATGCCCCAAACCTTGAACCCGTCCCCTCAAATCCGCAAACATTCTCCATCCCGCCCTCTGGCCCACCGCCGGAGAGTATGACGCGCGTCCGCACGCAACGAAATCATAAAAACATCACGCGAAAGCGGCGGCGTGCATGGCATAACGGTCAAGGCGATGCATTATGCAGGCTAGGTGACACATGTTTCGTAAAACCTGTTTTTTGACGACGCTTATCGCGACGCTATCGACAAGCGCCTTTGGCGCCGATCTTCCTTCCCGTGTCGCTCCTCCGCTCTTTATTCCGCCGCCAGCTTTCACTTGGGCAGGCGTTTATCTCGGCGCAACGGCTGGGTTTGCTCAAGGATTTCATAGTTACGATGATCTTGCAGGCGGCTTTCTGGGCTACCCCGGACTGGCAAACATGCGAAGTAGTGGATTTGCCGGGGGCGGAACGCTGGGCGTGAACTTCCAGGCAGGAAACCTGGTCTACGGTTTAGAGACCGATATCAACTGGCTCAGCAACAAGACGAACTACGTCGATCCCAACGGGGCCATCAACGCCTTCTATCCCTCCGAATCCAATCGTCTGAATTACCTTGGCACGGTGCGCGGCCGTCTCGGTCTGGCGGTTGATCGGACATTGATCTACTTCACGGCTGGCCTCGCCTACGCGAACGTAAATGATAACATTCACCATAATTCCAATCTCTTCCCGACGTTCAACACCCCTTATTTCAGCGTCAACTCAACACGCTTTGGTTGGGTCGTCGGCGCCGGTGTTGAATATGCTCTTGCCCCGAATTGGACGATTAAGGGTGAGGCATTATACGCGGACCTTAACAATGCCAATACGAAATGGATTTCGCCTCCCCGGGATCAGGTACCTTTCCCGCCCTTGCAACTTACAACGCGCGGTTTAGCACCTCTGCGGCGATCATCCGCGCTGGTGTGAACTACAAGTTCGATTGGTTCGCGCCACCCGCGCCGGCTGTCCAATAATGACGGGGAGTGCCCTTTCATTTGCGCCGCTGTGGGATCGGCTAATGATAAAATCGATGCTCCAAAGTGCACCTTATTAGCACGCCGTCTGGGACGCCCAAGGTCATCACCAGCGTAGATTGGGGAATCGCCAATTAGCAACTCCCTATCTGTTTAGCCAGGCCTCGACCTCCCTCGGCGAATAGTGAGTGAAGGTTTTTAACTAGGGGCTCGGACATTTTGTGTTCAATAGCGCTCGGTGGCCGACGCTGCTCGCCAGATGACATTTTCATGAAAATCCAGGGACGATCTACGACGATTGAATGACGACGTCGATGCAGCGCGGCAATCTGCCCACTACGAGCAGAGATGGGAGTGGCTAAAGGTGTGCCCGATTTAAGCACCTATGAATTTCTCCCCTCATTGTTCGGCAGCGATGTCAGCAAGAGAGGGGCGGCACGGTCCTCCCTATCGACGCTGGATCGTCACAACCTCTGAGGATGCGGTGAAGCTGACCCCACGGATATCCTTTTGGGAATTTGGACTGACGGCTCTTCTTACAGCCGCAGCTACCGTCTCCGCCCTCGTCGCACTCGACGCGTACCTGAAGGGGACTTTGTTGTGGCTGGTCACCTGGAGATAAGCAACGCCGCTTGCTGGCGCCTGCTTTAATAGGCACCCATGGAACGCGGTCTCTGCATTTCACGCATAAAGCGGATCGGGATAGTGGGAACTTCCAACAAGGACCTTCTTTTTATCAGCTCTTATCTCATGGATGCGGTTGAGCGTCCGTTCATCGAAGCTAAGTATAACCGCCAACATCTCTTGCCCACCAATTTTCTGCGGTAGGCCAAGAGGAATCGGCTTGAAGTGGAGGCTGACGAGAGGAATTAAACAGTCAGGCTCAATTTCTGTGATGAAGTTGGAAATGCCGCACTCAAGTCCCCATTCAACCAAACCTGCCCAAAGGGCGGTAGCTATTTTACAACTTCTTGGGGCCCTATAATTCGGTTGAACGCATTGACGCGAAAGCTCCCAAACGTGAGCGCCAACCGGCGGACTGACTTCGCATAGTTCCGGCGAAATCTCCGCCAATAAATTTGGCTGGGTGGTAGGAACTATTCGCTGATATCCTCGCACCTTGCGACGATTAATGTAAAGCATATGTACGGCGTGGATGTTATCGAAGCGATCAGTCTCCCATCTTAAGAGCGGGACCGGTCTCGGCGAGCGCTTGTTTCCCGCCAAAAATCGATGTTGCAACCGAAAGGCCTGATCCATCTCGTCTCGATAGTGCTGTTGGTTTTCAGCGGTCACAAGCCGAATCATTTGGATTCTCCAAATCAAACATTCTGGAGAAGACCGGCGATAACGCTGCACCGGTAGTTTCCAGCGTAACGATGATCGGAAAATGTGGAGTACGCCGATAGTACCTCTTCCCGTACCTTTTTGCAGCGCCCGCCAAGTGCACCTCAAGAGTTACCAAATCGACGGGCGATTGCTGCGCACCTGAGTATCGGGGCTGGATAGAAAATGCGTCGGCTGGGCGAATATCGGAAGGATCTGCGGCTCGCCTCCTGCAACTCGCTGTACCCCAGAAATACCGAACGCCGCTCGGGCGATGCCGCTGACTATTTTGTGAAGGCTCTCAAGTCGGAAGAAACCGCAGTGACTGCGCAAATTTGCGTAGGATGATATGTTTCCACGATGTGCGGACGCTTCACCCAAAGCAAAGCTACATGTGGAGTGAGCTAGTCGAGCTTACCGGCTGACCCGCCTGGCGCGCAACTTGCTCCTTCGGGTCACGGCCGTGTTCCTCCAGGCGGCCTGGCGCCTGACTTTGAGCTTTCAGCGCGGCTCGGTTGGGCGCCTATTTTTTCGGCAGGTTGCACAGCAAATCCGTCGCACCTGCACTGCTTGAGCCGGTCTCAAAGTACCGTCCTCATTTCTCGAAAAACTGCGTCGCGCCCCTTTGGCTCGGAGGACATATCCGCCGTCGGAGACTTGATCGCAGGAATGCCGCATTCATCATACAGAATTCTGCCAGCTTGACCTAAATCGCGGGGCTATTCGCGTCACCCGACCGAAATGCAACGACGTCGTTCATCGACAGTCAAAACCCCCGCACTGGCTTTCCATGTGGGCCGGTCAAGCCAGTCATCTTAAAAGCAAACCGCAGCTTCTGGAGGAACTTCATGGAGTTTCGAAGAACGCCGATAGTTCTCATCGCAGAGGATGAGAGTTTAATCGCGATTTCGTACGAAGAAATGGTCATCGAAGCAGGTGCCACAGTGGGCGGATCGTTTCCGACGTGCAAATCTGCAGAGGAATGGCTGCACTTCCATCATCCCGACCTGGCCATCATCGACATAGAGTTAAGAGACGGTTCCAGTGTTGAACTTGCGAAAAAGCTGTGCGGGAGGAATATTCCGTTTTTTATCGTATCTGGGTATCCCGCCAGCCAAGATGTTGACGACGTTTTCAAATCTGCGCCATGGATCGAAAAGCCCCTGGTGTTCGGTGCTTTGCAATCCGCATTGAGCGATCTGCTTTCTTCTAAGCAAATCCACTAAGCACGCGGCAGCTTGCGAACTTGCACCTCACCGCTTTTGAACTAAGCGCATGAGTAAAGCGGGGATTCGCCGATTGGCGGCTCCCCGTACTAGCCTGCTTACCTAATATCGCCACCCGGGGAGCGATACTCACTCGGCAAGCCCGTATCGTTGTATGCGGGAGCTAATTTTATCTCCTCTTGCGTGCGATTAATCACTAGCCAAGTCTTGCCGTCACGCATGGAGACTTTCAACTCTTCGAACGGAACGACGATATCCTTTTGAGTGATGCCGGGGATACTGCCGACGCTGATGATCGCAGCCGATACCTTACCGTCGCCTTCGATCATAAGATCTTTAACCGTGCCGGCTTTTTTTTCGGAAGGATCGTAGACGCTCGCCTTATAGACGTTCGAGAGCATTGAAGGGGTTGCAACCGAGCGCCCTGTGGTGTTCGGGCTCTCTGCAAAAGCGAAGCTACCAGCCAAGCTGAGAACCGAGGCGGAAATAGCAAGCATTTTTAACATTTTGACTCCTTTGCAGTTGCGACACCCATCGGGGTCGGTTCGCAAACGTCGGTCAAAATTCTTGGTTCCCGTATGGCGGCGCAAGGCCTTTAGGGCTCAGGCCAAGCCGCTGACTTTTATACTCGCTAACGCAACGGCCTGAGGGTGCTCGCGCACAAGATCTCGCAAATGCAATTCTCGGCTACAACAACAAATAAAAAATGATGAGCCAAGTGATGGCTTAGAAGACCTTCGACGGGCTGTTGAGAGGATACCAGATGAAAAGATTGATTATCATCAGCGCGTTAATAGGAACTGTCATCTTAGTTATAAGAGGATACTTCGTTCTCGCAGGAATGAAACCGAACGATCCCCCCGCTGCTAGCGGTAATTACGATCCTGCAACATATGGAAACAAGAATCGCTTGTGGAAATAGCAAGGATGGTTCTTGGGGTGCCAACACTTATGTTTTCCGTAAACCCTGGCTATGTTTGCATGTGCTCTTCGCAACCGCGAGCGCTCGAACCATGCCGATCCAGATGTAGGGCGAAACGCGTTCAAACTACAAATGGGTCTTCAGCAGCCGCTTCGTGGCGCCTTTCCGAGAGCCTTCGCTCGAACGCTGAGTCGATGATAGCGGCTACGATCATATCGAAGTCGCCCTTTTCGGCGGCGAGTAAGGGAGCTAGTTGGTTAAGCTCGTTGCGGGCCACGGTCCTCACCGTTTCTATTGCGGTATTTTTCTCAGTTTCAAAACATTCACGGCTGATGTCCTCTGCCACGAGCTGGTCGAAAAAAATGTCGGCCATATCCCTTGCGTCGGCCCAATAGAGCTTGAGCAACTGTTCGAATGTTTCGACGCCAAGTCCGTGCGCTAGAGTGGCATTGAAGTCGGCTCGCCGCTTTTTCATTTGCAAGATAATGCTCATCTGATTGCCCTCAGCTGCATGCAACTCAAGGACCCGATAACGGGTGCATTTCGAGTTACTGAGGAAGCAGCAGAGCTGCAGCTACCGTTTTGCATTTCGGAGTATATTGAATTGGAAATTTCTTAGAATTCTGCCCATCATAAGACCAGCAAATTGGGCCATCAGCAATCCGCTGAAAGCGAATAACTTCATCCAGAATCTCACGATGTCCCAGTTCTCAGAGATGAGAGCATTTTCTGGTTCTGCTCCTAATCTCGCTTGTAGATAAGTGACGTCTTTGTCGACATCTGATTGGAGAAGACGATCCGCATCTTTCTTAACTTTCGCTTCCTTAAATGTTGAGGCCTTCGGCCTCGGCTGTGCTTGAGCGTTCATAATACCCTCGCCGCTCGAGCACCGCACGAAACCCGCCGGGCAGGCTCGATTCAACATTTTGTTGTGAGCGCAACTCTTCGCCGCAGACTTGTAGCCAAACGGAGCGAATAGCGGTTGCGAGATTTTCATTACTGTCGATCATCGAAAGTTTTCAATAGAAAATTGGGCGACTGCAGTTAAATATTCCACCGTTGAGTGTGTTTAAAAAGACCCAAATAGGACTTTGCCAAAGCGCTCTACCAATCGAGACGCGCGTGCCACTTCAAGCGGGGTGGTAACCTCTCGTAACAACGGACATATTAACTCAGGTATGTTGCACTCTGGCCGCAAGATGCGTGCGCTCACGCCTGCTGTGGTTAACGTCACAAGGAGATCGCTTCTGAATGAGCAGCCGCAATTCTCCCAAGCATGTACGCTTAGCGCAAATAATTGACGGCGGCTGCCAAGATGCGCGCCCGTGCGCCGCCGTCTTGGGCCTGCCTGATGCCACAACCATGTCCAGGCAGGCCGTTTCCACGTGCTGACGGACGAAGAAAGCACACGACCACGCCCCCGAGGCGAAACTGATCATACCTTTGCAGATTGGTAAGCTCGGAAGGCTACCCGGCCTACAGGGTCCGCAGTGATGAATCTCGTGTAGGCCTGCGGCAGAGTTTCACCAGGCTCTCGAAGTTCTTCGGCTCGCCGCTCAATCGAATGGTGTAAATCGGATTTCGTAAAATCATCGAGCTCGCCGTAGGCGATCATCTTTTCGAGTGCGACCGATTTCCTCCGTCGTCACCATCTTGGCGAAATCAGTTCTCGTTTTCGTGGTCCCCGTTTTGGTGTTCGCAAGCTCGTGGGCCATGTGTTCCGCCTTCACGCGGGCTCGCAGCGATGCGTTGGCTTCGAAAATATTGGCCCTGGCGCGCTCATAGTTGATCCCAGGTTTTGGCCGCCGCAAGTCGATTGCAAGGCTATGCAAGCGAGCATGCTCGGGCCCAATATGAGCCGCGCCCTGCGTTTCAGCGCGTTTCATAACGACGACGCGGGCGTGCTCCTGTGCCGGGCGATCGCACGCGGAGATTTCGTTGATGGGGCATGTGGTCGAGGCCAAACGCCGTGTTGAACCGGCTAAAAATCAGGCCAGAGAGATCGCCGCGATTGCCGCTGCCAGCCGGCCGATCCCTGCTGGTCCCGCACGGGTCTTTGAGGTTCGCACGCCAGACGGCCGGACTGTTAGACATCGCGCTCAGCGCCTCGAGGATGGACACCCCACGAAGCCGTGGCGCAGTGCTGCGGGACACGAGCTTAGTCATTTGAGATGCCCCTGCGACGGGCCACGCGGTCGAGGACAGTGTCTATGTCATCGGTCACGGTCCTTTGCTTCCGCTGAAGGCCCAGGGTCTCGAGAACCCTACGTTCGTGCCCGACGATGCGTCCAAATTGGTCCAGATCGACCCCCATGCACGGCGACGCAACCACTTTATCGCGCCTCGGAAGGTCAGACACTATCCCCAACCGACTTTGCGCCGATCGCTGATGATCCGGCCTTCCAGGCTTCTCTCGCGGGGCTGCGCGCCGATCCGGTGCTCGGTATGACTTATGCGGGCCAACCCGACAATGCGATCGGCGTGATCGACGCCGTCACCAAAGACATGGGCGCTAGAGGGCAAGCCCTGTCGAACGCGGCAAACCCCGGCTTTCAGCCCGAGGCGGCAGCACTGTACGCGCGCGGTGCGCGCAAAGCGCGGGACATCGCGCACGATCGCGTTCGGGTCGAACTCGATACGATCGAGACCAGCGCGCTTTACCTCAACCTCTTGCGAGACATGAAGCGTGTGAACGGCCACATTGTTGCCGCAGCGGCCTATCCGGTGCTCGAACGCACAGGCGGATTTTTGCCGAGCCGGATAGCGACAAATGGCTCGTGAGGCGGCGGGATCGTTCGCTTCTGATCCATTCATCGATGAACGATATATCGCCTAGCGCGTTCGATAAAACAGCAAGGGAACATTTCGGAACGAGTTCCATCCCAGCGGCTCTGGATGGCAATATTGGCAGCCTAGGGCTCGTTTGATTGTTCAACAATCTTCGCTCGGGCCATTTTTGATTGCATTTAGACGGAGTTTTGCGCGCAGCAAGGTTGGTCTCTCCATTAAAGCTTTGCTAACGCAGAATAATGCATTTTCATTAAATTTTAGCACGGATCGTGCAAACGCAGTCTTCGGCCGATCCGGCGCCGGTCATCACTATTCACCCTGCAAAAACCTGGAAAATATTGACGTGGCTTTGATTGACGGCACCCGGCACGAAATCGACATGGCCGCATATGTCCTGGCGGACTGGCCAATCATCAAAACACTAACGCGTGCCGCCGATCGCGAGGTCAAAGTGCACATTTATCTGGACAGCTGGTAGGAGCCCGGTTTGCAACGATAAGCAGACATCCCTCACAGCGGCCTGCAATTCCGAAATGCGCCTGAACGGACATCATCTGTTTTCGACCGATCACGGAGAAAACAAGTAATGTCGTGACTCAAGACATATCGGTCTTGGGAGGTAGGGTCTTCCGTTTGGCGCAAAGGCACCTTCTCGGCAGTCACATTGGTCAGATTATAGTGACGGAAAGAAAAGGTTCGGTTTCGTTCGCGGAAAGCAATCCGTGACCTGGCCTCGGGGCGATAGGCGTTTTCGTTTGCCGGCGCTAATTCGGCTTCTCGCCGCAATAGTTTCGGGAATGCAGCAGTCAGTGTCATTATCATGCGCCTCCCGACCGTTGCCGCGAAGGTTCTGGCGGAAGAGAGCGGGAGTCGAACCCACCAAGGACCGGCTCGCGGCCCTTCCCGGATTTGAAGTCCGGACGCCCCACCAGGGACGTTTCTCTCCCAGAACTTGACGTATCCCTTTCCACGTCCGGCTCGTCCAAAAAAAGCTCAAGCCGGTGCAGATTAAGCTGACGCAGATCGCCGCGCCGCAGCGTCACGCCATGACGGTCAAAGAATTCGAGAATCTGGATCGCAACCTTCCGCCCATTGTCCATGCGATCGCGGAACTCCGCCGCCTTAAACCAACCGCCATCCGCATTCCTCGCGACATCAAACATGATCCTCGTCATTTCTGCGACGGTTCTGCGTGAGAAAAAATGGTCATGCGCGATTTCATGTGCGAGGCCGAGCCGTCCGGCGAGCTTCAGGACATGGCGGATCTCTGGTTCCGGCACAGCAATAGAATGGGCGATGTCGCGCACGCGCGGCGGGCGGAAACGCTCGGCTCCACCGAGGAGCGGCGCGATCACCGACCATAGCTCCTCATCCCTTGTCGTCAGCCGCACCACATGGCTAGAGAGCCGAACCCAGGCACCATCGAGGGCGATCTCGCCCAACAGCGCCAACAGTTGCAACGCACTCCGGAACGCGGGTGCTGGAAGGCGCGGATCAAGCTGCAACCGCAACTGCTCGCGACCAATCCCAGGGACATCGGGCTTTTCGGCATGGAAAGCCGTGAGCCGGGCCAGGAGATCACGTTGGAATTGGGCAAAGTTTTCGGCTGAGATAGCGAGCACCGTTCCGCTGGCCCCAAGACAGATGGCGCCGTCGCGTTCGGCAAGACCATTGACTTCGCTTGTCCCCAGCGCCCGATCGCGGGCAAAATCGGTGAGGTTTACGTAATGTGGGGGCGCCGCCAGCAAAGCGGTCAAAGCCTGGGCCGGTTTCGCGAGCGCATGGGCATCGAGCTGTGTCATTCGCTCGGCGGTCCGGCGCTTGCGGGTGGGAGCGCGCAGATCGAGGAACCACCCACCGCCGATGGTACGCTTTGCCGAGGTGTCGCGCAGGACGTAACGGTCGCCTGCGGCGGCCGCGATCGGGCGGTCGAGAATGAGCTGGACTTTGCCTTCCTGCCCCGGCGTCCCGGCCTCGTCCGAAAGGAGGACGATCCTGGCGCCGGCCTCGGCCGCGGCATGGTGGAGACGCACCGGGAACCAGTGCCCGAGGCGCTTGGGCTCACCCGCAAGCACGCGCAGCGTCGCGTCGATCCGGTCCGCCGGCGCATGCAGGTCCGAGTCGAGTACCATATCTCCGCGTCCGATCGCATCCTTGGTAATTGCCTCACCCGAGAGGTTGAGCGCGCAGCGGTCGCCAGCCCGGCCCTGTTCGCACGGCCGATTCTGAGCATGGATTGAACGAACACGCGCCAGAAGCCCGCGAGGGCTTACGACGACATGGTCGCCAGCGCCGATCGATCCGGAGAGCACGGTTCCGGTAACGATGGTCCCCGCACCGGGAAGCGTGAAGGAACGGTCGACCGCAAGGCGAAAACGGCCCGAAGCTTGCCGCCGCGCAAAGCCACGGGCCGCATCGAACAGATGCGCGCGAATTGCATCTACCCCAGTGCCGGTCTCGACCGATACGGCGATCACCGGCGTTCCTGCCAGTGCGGTTCCGGCGAGTTCGCGGCGCACCTCAGCCCCCAACTCGGAGAGCCGTTTCGGCGTCACAAGATCCGCTTTGCTTAGCGCGACGACGCCCGTCTCGATGCCAAGCAAATCGACGATCGCCAAATGCTCTTTCGTTTGCGGCATGATGCCGTCGTCGGCGGCGACGACGAGCAGAACGAAATCGATCCCGCTTGCCCCGGCGACCATAGTGTGGACGAATTTTTCGTGCCCCGGCACGTCGACAAAGCCGATGGTTTCGCCACCCTCCACCGGCAAATAGGCGAAGCCGAGATCAATCGAAATGCCACGCGCCTTCTCTTCCTTTAGCCGGTCCGTGTCGACCCCAGTCAGCGCCCGAACCAGCGATGTTTTACCGTGATCGATATGGCCCGCGGTACCGACGATCATGGCGTCTTCTCCCAAGACGTAACCGGTAGCTCCGCGCGCCGCCGCGCTTCGACAATGTCTCCAGCAGACAGCGATTCGCGCACGGTCTCAATGAAAGGCGCCGCGAGCTGGCTGCCTCCGGTGGCCGCCCGCGTGAGCCAGACAAGCGCTTCGATGGAATCGCGTTCGACCCCCGAACCGAGATGCAAAGCGGCACCGAGCATCGCTTGGCCATCGGCATCGCCAGCCTCCGCCCCTCGGCGCCACCAGCGCGCGGCTTCGACTGGATCGCGTTCGACGCCGAGAGCATTGTGATAGAGCATGCCCATGCGCGTCATTGCCGACGCGACACCTTGCGCAGCGGCGGCGAGCGCGAAGCGCCGCGCCCCGGAAACATCACGGGCAATCGCTTCGCCCTCGAGCAGCATCCAGCTCAGCATGTCCTGGGCCGGGCCATCGCCTTGTTCGGCAGCCGAGCGGTACAGCGCGGCGGCGCGCAGCTCATCCGGCTCGACGCCTTCGCCCTTGAAGTAGAGCGTGGCGAGATTGCGTTGCGCCACCGGGTCGCCGCCACCGGCCGCGGATGTCAGCCATTTGACCGCAAGGACCAGGTTCCGCGCTACTCCCAGACCTTCGGCGAAGCAGGCGCCAATGTTGTTTTGCGCCCTGGCGTTTCCTGCCCGGGCCAAGGGTTCCCAGAGTGTGAGTGCCAGCTGGTAATCCCCTGCTTGGGCGGCGGCCAGCGCGGAGGACATTTCAATGCTCGCCGCGCTGTCTCCCGGTTCGTCTGATGCAGAAGGACGGCGAAAACGATCAAGCCATTTCATTGGCGTCTCATCCGCCTAGTGCCGAGTCGAAACTTGCGAGGTTGGCGGCAAAATCCGCCTCGTCGTCGAGACAGCGGAGGTCGAGCCCGAGCACGCCATCCTCGATCCGGCCTATCACCGGAACCGGCAGCCGCCGGAGCGCGGCCGCGAGTGCGTCGAGCGCCCGTCCACCGCCCTTCGGAGCGAGTGCGAGGCCGCCGCTTGGCAGGGTGGACATGGGCAGTGCGCCCGAACCGATCTGACTGCTGCACGTGGCAAGCGACACGATGATCGTGTCTCCAAGCGCCTTTTGCACCTGTGGCAGCAGGCGGCGCGCCATGGCTTCGATCTCGGCCGCGGGCCGGGCTAAATAGAATAGCGTCGGTAGGCGTTCGGCAAGACGGTCCGGATCGCGATAGAGTTTTAGGGTCGCCTCCAAGGCGGCGAGCCGGATCTTGTCGACGCGCAGGGCTCGCTTCATTGGGTTCTTGTTGATCGCCGCAATCAAATGCTTGCGGCCGACGATAAAGCCGGCCTGGGGCCCGCCAAGCAGCTTGTCGCCAGAGAAGGTCACGAGATCGGCGCCTTCGGTAACAGCCTCGCGAACCGTCGGCTCGTGCGGGAGGCCGAAACGGCCAAGAACAATCAGCGTTCCGGACCCGAGATCATGGACCATGGGAATGTTGGCCGCGCGCGCGATGTCGGCGAGGTCACGGGGCGAGACCGAGGTTGTGAATCCTTCGATTCGATAGTTTGACGGATGAACCTTTAATATCAGCCCCGTTTCGTCCCCGATCGCATCAATATAATCCTTGGCATGGGTCCGGTTGGTGGTGCCAACCTCCTTGAGCCTTGCTCCGGCACGCGCCATGATATCCGGCATGCGGAAGGCACCGCCGATCTCGATCAATTCGCCCCGCGACACAACCGCCTCCTTGCCTGCGGCGAGGCTGTTCAGCACGATGAGAACGGCGGCGGCATTGTTGTTGACGATCGTCGCGTCTTCGGCGCCAGTCAGCTCACGAAGAATCTCGCGCAAATGATCGTCGCGCTCTCCCCGCTTGCCGGTCGCGAGGTCGAATTCAAGCGCCATCGCATGAGACATCGCCTCGGCCGCCGCCGCGACAGCCGTCTCGGCGAGAACCGCGCGGCCGAGATTCGTGTGCAGCACCGTGCCGGTGAGGTTAAAGACCGGGCGCAAGGTCGAACGCGCGCCGGACTTAAGGCGCTCCAGCGCCGCGGCGGCGATGGCCTCGGGGGCTGGCAGCAGGTTTCCGTTGCGAACGGCGGCGCGCACATCGGCGAGCTCCGTGCGCACGGCACAGGTCGCGCGCGGACATCCAAAAAGCTCGGCGGCAATTATGCCGTGGCTTGTCTTTAAGATTTGATCCACCGATGGGATATCGCGCAGCCGCGCGGCGGCGTCTCTCATCGAGGACCTCAATAGCCAGCCAGGTAGGGATTGAATCCTCCGCGGCGATAAGGGCCCTTCCGCATCAGAAGATCAAGACCGAGGCTTGCAACATCGTCGGCGATAGGTTCGATCGCTGGGTCCTTCTGCTGCTGCAGGATTTTCACCCAGCCATGGCATTTGTCGCATGTCTCAGCCTTGACGGTGCCCAGACCGCCGACGATCTCCTGATAGCCGATTCCCTCCGTCGAGTTGCAAAGAACGCATTTGATGCGAACGATGTTCCATAGCGTGCCGCACAAGAAGCAAGAGCAAAAGCGGGCCCCATGCGCGCCTAGCCAGCCGACCACCATGGAACTTGAGGGCCTCCCGCCGCAGACCGGGCAGAGACCATCGCCCACCGGCACCAGGGACGCAGCGTCGAGGACACCCGCGAGCCGGGTGAAATGGACCTGCAGCGCCGCTGCCACATAGACGTGCTCGGCCACGGACTCGAAAGGCAACGCCTCCGAAAGGATGCTGAATGCCATCGCCTTGCGTTCGGCAGCACTTTTTGCCGCGACGCCCGCAAGAGCATCGGCCGCCGGATTTGGCATGTCAATTTCCTTCAGGCAGCCGAAAAGCCGGTCGAATGTCTCCATCATCGCGGGGTCTGCTTTGACACAGACACGATCAAGCGGCGGCATTTGAAATTCGCGCGCGCGGGCAATCGACTCCGCGTCCGGGGCATGGGGTTCCGTTAATTGCGCTATGATGCCGTGCTGCGCTTCGGCGAGTCCGGCCAAAAACTTCAGATAGGGCGCGAGCGCATTCGCCCCGGCCAGAGTGCGCAGACGGGCGGCACGGACGGCAAACAATCGGGAGGGATCGGGAAGCACGGAAAAAGGCGGGGCCGAGACTTCGCCGATTGCTGTTGGGTCCGACGAAACCACAGTCTTTTGCGCCATCTCACCCCTCACGAACCCGCCGGGCCACGTGGACAAACAAATTATATCCGCTTATCCGGTGCGTGTCTTGTTCGGTTTTCCGCCGGCCGATTTCGCGACGAGGTCGCGCAGCCATTTGCGATGGTGCCGCCATGCCCAGCCGCCGGTAACCGAACCGCGCGTCATCGCCCGGATCGTGCCGCGCACCCAGATCGCGGCATAAACATGAATGATCCACACGGAAATCGCGAGAACCGCGGCGATCGCATGGATGAGAATTGCGATACGCTTTTGCTCGATCGAGGTAAAAGCGTAAAAATACTGATCCCAGATCACGATACCGCTTGAGATCAGGATCAAAATTAGGATGGACATCGCCCAAAACACGAATTTCTGACCGGCGTTGTATTTGCCCAATTCGGGCAACCGCTCATCATTGCCGGCGAGAACGTCGCGAATGCGAGCAAGCCAAGTGCCGTCTTCACTCCTCCACAGATTCAATTTCCAAAAGCGAAAGAAAAGCCCGAGAAAACTGAAGAACAACACGACGCCGATCCACGGGTGGATCATGCGGGTGGTTTGGCCTCCGCCAAACAAAATCGTCAAAAAAAAGAGTTTCGGGTAGAACAGCGCCATGCCTGACAGCGCGAGGAGTATGAGGCTCGTTGCCGTGATCCAGTGGTTGATCCGCGCGCCCTTGGTGTAACGGTCCACGATGACCGGATCGCCGTGGTGAACGGCATCGCCAGGCGCGAGTTCATCCGTCATGGCATCCTCTCTCCCGCAAGCCGCTTTGCCGCGTTCTCATCTTCGTCGGAGACGCGATTGGGTCCCTTCACTAAATGATGAACAAAGCCGAAGGCGGCCGCGAAACCAATGACGGCGAGGCCTGCATATTTAGTAACGCCTTTCCAGACCTCGATAATCGGGCTGATCCTCGGATTATTCGGTAAACCAGCATAGATCTCCGGCTTATCGGCATGATGAAGGACGTACATGACATGGGTTCCGCCAACGCCTGGCGGATCGTAAAGCCCGGCATTGGCGTAGCCGCGCGATTTCAAATCTGTAATCCGCCCCGCCGCATGTGTCTTCATTTCCTCCTTGGTGCCAAACACGATTGCCTGCGTAGGACAAGCCTTGGCGCAGGCCGGACCTTGCCCGACGGCGACCCGGTCCGAGCATAAGGTGCATTTATGCGCCTTATGCGTCACGCTGGAGATGCGCGGGATGTTGAACGGGCATCCCTTCACGCAATAGCCGCAGCCGATGCATTTGTCGTGGTCGAAATCGACGATGCCATTCGAATATTGCACAATCGCGCCGGGCGCCGGGCAGGCTTTCAGGCAACCAGGGTCCTCGCAATGCATGCAGCCGTCCTTGCGGATCAGCCATTCGAGATCGTCGGTCTCCGGGTTCACCCATTCGGTGAACCGCATCAGCGTGTAGGTCGCCGAGGTCAGATCATGCGGATTGTCATAGACGCCTGTATTGACGCCGACCTCTTCATGGAGGTCATTCCATTCGAGGCAGGCCGACTGACACGCCTTGCAGCCGATGCATTTCGAGACATCGATGAGCTTGGCAACCTCGGCCTGGCGCTGCGCGGGCGGCGTCACATTGGACGCCGACCGCCGGATCAAGTCTTGCGTGCCAAACCGTTGAGCCTCGGGTCCGGTCGAGGGGTTCGGGATTGGTGGGAACATACCTTGTCTCCCTACGCCACTGGCTCGTTGATGGGCTCGATATTGACCAGGAACGCTTTGTATTCCGGCGTCTCGATATTGGCATCGCCGACAAAGGGCGTCAGCGCGTTGGGTCCAAACCCCTCTTTCGCCGCGCCTGTGAAGCCCCAGTGCAACGGAATGCCGACGATGTGGACGGCTTTCCCATCGCAAATTAGCGGCTTCACCCGCTTTGTGACCACCGCCTTTGCCCGGACCGAGCCGCGTTTCGACCAGACGCGAACCCAGCCGCCGAGCTCGATCTTCTTCTCCGCCGCGAGCTCTTCCGAAATCTCGACAAAGAATTCCGGTTGCAACACCGCATTGACCCAGACGTGCTTCGTCCAATAGTGGAAATGCTCGGTCAGCCGGTATGAGGTCGCGGCATAAGGGAACTCCTCCGACCCGACGTCCGCGAACTGCTGCAAATCCCCTTTGAAGACCCTGGCGGCAGGATTGCTCTGGACATTCGGCGAAACCAGATTGACGACCGGGCTTTCGAACGGCTCGTAGTGAGCCGGGAACGGTCCATCCCGCATGAGGCCACGAGCGAACAGGCGTGAGACGCCCTCGGCATTCATGATAAATGGCCCGACCTCGCTGGGCTTCGCTGTCGGTGCGATATCCGGAACGTCGTAACCGGCCCATTTCATGCCGTCCCATTCGATCAGTTTACGGCTCGGGTCCCATGCTTTGCCGTTGATGTCGGCAGAGGCCCGGTTGTACAGAATCCGGCGGTTCACCGGCCAGGAGAAGGCCCACTTCGGATAGGCGCCGGTGCTGTCCGGGTCCGCCGTGTCGCGGCGCGCCATATTGTTGCCGTTCTCGTTGAAGCAGCCGGAATAAATCCAGCAGCCGCAGGCCGTCGAGCCATCGTCGCGCAAGGCGGCGAAGCTCGGCACGAGCTTGCCCGCCTCGGCGACAATTTTCGATGGATCGGCCGGATCTGTCACCGTCGCGAGCGCCCTTCCGTTGATCTCTTTCGCAATCTCGGCGGCAGAGGGATCGCCCGGATCGGCGTAGGGCCATGCGAGATTCAGGATTGGATCGGCGAATGCGCCGCCTTCCTTCTGGTACAACTCTTTTAGGCGGAGGTAGAGCTGTGCCATGATCCAAGTGTCTCGCTTCGCCTCGCCCGGCGGCGTCGAGCCTGGCCAATGCCACTGCAACCAGCGGCCCGAATTGGTCAGGGAACCATCGTCTTCCGCAAAGCAGGTCGACGGGAGCTGGATAACTTCGGTCTGTATCGCCGCCGGATCGACGTCATTGATATCACCGTGCTTTTCCCAGAACCGCGCGGTCTCCGTATCGAGCGGATCCATGACGACGAGGAATTTTAACTTCGACAGCGAGTCGGAAATTTTCTTCCGGTTCGGGAACGCCTGCAGCGGATTAAATCCCTGGCAGAAGTAGCCCGTCATCTTGCCTTGGTGCATCAGTTCGAACGCCCGGAGAATGTCATAGGTTGGGACATCCATCTTCGGCAGCCAATCATAAGCGAAATCATTCGTCGGCATCGCCGCGCCGCCGTACATGGCTTTCTGGAAGCTTACGAAAAACTTCTTGTAGTTTTGCCAGTAACTTGTTTGGCTCGGCCGCAGCGGCTTGTAGGCGCGGGTCTTCATGTAGCTCGTGAAATCAGCCTCTTTCTCGGTCGGTAGCGTCATATAGCCCGGCAGCATATTCGACATCAGACCAACGTCGGTGAGCCCTTGGATGTTGGAATGGCCGCGCAACGCGTTCATGCCGCCGCCGCGCACCCCGATGTTGCCGAGGATCAACTGCAACATCGCCATGCAGCGGATGTTCTGCGAGCCAACCGAGTGCTGCGTCCAGCCGAGCGCATACATCGAGGTCATGGTCTTCGTTGGCGAAGAGCATTCCGCGATCATTGCCGCGATCTTCAGGAACTTGGCTTTGGGCGTTCCGCAAATGCGCTCGACAAGGTCCGGCGTATAGATCGAGACATGGTCCTGCAAAAGGTTCCAGACACAACGCGGGTTCTCAATGGTCTCGTCGACCACTGCATAGCCATCGTCGCCGATCACATAGTCCCAACTCGACTTATCGTAGTCGCGCTTCTTTTCGTCGTAGCCGGTGAACAATCCGTCGTGATAGGCGAAGCCCTCCTTGACCACATAAGCGGCATTGGTGAAGGCCTTAACGTAGTCCCACTGCACCTTGTCGTTCAAAATACAATAGTTGATCACGCCCAACAGGAAGGCGATGTCGGTGCCTTGCCGAATAGGCGCGTAGACATCAGCAACAGATGCCGAGCGCGTAAAACGCGGATCGACGACAATCAGCTTCGCGCCGCGGTTGGCCTTCGCCTCCGTGACCCATTTAAAGCCACATGGATGCGCCTCGGCGGCATTGCCGCCCATGATAACGACGAGATCCGTGTTCTTGATGTCGGTCCACGAATTCGTCATCGCGCCACGGCCAAATGTTGGGCCCAAACTGGACACCGTGGGGCCGTGTCAAACCCGCGCTTGATTATCGAAGACCAGCATTCCGGCGCTGCGCACAACCTTATAGGTCGCGAACGCCGTCTCATTTGTTGTCGCGGAAGCGGCGAGGAAGCCCGTAGTGATCCACCGGTTCACCGTCACGCCGTCATTGTTCTTGGCGATGAAGTTGGTGTCGCGGTCGTCCTTCATCAGCCGCGCGATGCGGTCAAGCGCCTGCTCCCAGGATATGCGCTCGAATTTATTGGTGCCGGGCCTGCGGAGCATTGGATATTGGAGCCGTGTCGGCGCCTTGACGAAATCAAGCAGCGCGGCGCCCTTCGGGCAGAGCGTGCCGCGATTGGTCGGATGGTCGGTATCGCCCTCGATATGGATGAGCTCGGCGGCCTCGCCCTTCTTCAGGTCGCCCTTCGAATACATGATGACGCCGCAGGCCACCGAGCAGTAAGGACAGGTGTTGCGGGTCTCTGTCGTGTTCGCGAGCTTGAAGGGACGGATCGTTTCGGCGTAAGCCGCCTCGATTTCGCCGAAGCCGAAGGCCACAAGTGCCGTGCCCGAAAGACCCGCGCCAGCCGTTCCAAGAAACTGGCGTCGCGAGAGTTCAAAGTTCATCGCAAAATACCTCCCATTGCCCGCGCTTCCGAGCGCGCCTTGGTCGAGATCATGCCTTGATCGCATCATCTAAGGATTGCGCGCAATGTATGACATCAGAGGAAAGTCCGAAATTCTCATCCCCGTTCGAAACGCCTTATGGTACGTCAACTTCGCGCCGTGTCAAAAAATAAATGCAAGCAGAGCCTCCAGACGGCCGACGCCGCAAGCAAGCACATCACGCCGCGCAAAGATTTGGGTATCGCACAAATATTGGATCAGGGCGGCGCGAGCTTTATTTTCATTTATTACATAACGCTATGGCGGCCATGGCCCCAATCTCAGGAGAGCTACGACGATACTTGGTCTTCTTGCCGCCGGGAATTGACGGGCCCATAGCGGACGCTTTAGTGTCGAGACGTGACCAGTCCGATCGCTCCCGAGGTTCGGGGCAGTTTTCTAGTGCTTGGATCATTGACGTGCCGCATCCCCTGGCGCCGTTCCGGGATCTCTGCGGCGCGGAGTTCACGATTGATCCCTAAAGACGAAGTGTGGAAAACGGCTCGGGGGCGCGGCTCTGACCGGCCAGGCTGGCCCAAGACCGCCGTCATCATGGCCACGGCCTTGCTCGCAGGCTTAGCCATGCTCCCCGGCGGCACGCGAGCCGCGAGTTTGGAGCCTTGGACCGCCGGCCCCAGCCCCATGCCGCCATTCGAGCTCGATGCGCTGGGCGGAGGGCGAAAGGCCCTCGCTGGCCATCGCGGTCATATCACGCTCGTCCATTTCTTCGCGACCTGGTGCGAACCTTGCCGCCAAGAGCTTCCCGCCCTCAACCGTTTCGCCGCGCGCCACAAGCTGCATGATCTTCGCGTGCTCGTGATCGACGTCGGTGAGGTCGAACTCGCGGTGGAGCGTTTCCTCGCGCCGCGGTCGGTCTCTATTCCGGTCCTGCTCGACACTGACCGCGCGGTCACCAAGGCCTGGGCAATCTCCATATTGCCGACCACTTTCATGCTCGACGAGACGCTGACCCCCGGCCGGGTCGCGATCGGCGACGTCGACTGGGACGCCCCGATGGTCGACCAGCTGCTCGACAAAATTTCATTAACTAGGCCGGCAACACATTCTGGGAGCGAACCATGATCGATCGCCGGGATTTTCTCAAAACTGGAGCCGCCTTATCCGTGACGGCAGCGATGCCTGGTCTTGCCCGCGCAGGTGCTGTTTTTGCGCCGGAGCCGGGCGAATGGCGCAGCTATGACATTGTCACTCGCATTGAGCTTGCTGGCGGCGCCGGCCCGGCCCGCGCCTGGGTGCCGTTGCCTGGCTTTACTGCAGACGGCTGGAACCGGCCGACAAAGAGCAAATGGACGGCCAACGCCGCGGAGGCCCGGATCACGCGTGAAAAGGGTGACGGCGCTGAAATGCTTTTTGTGGAGTGGAAGCCGGGCGAAGCGGCGCCATTTGTCGAGGTGACGAGCCGGATCGCGATCCGGGACCGCGCCGTCGATTTCGGCAAACCCGCCGCTGCCATTCTGTCACGAAAGGACCGCGCGCATTATCTCCGCGCGACCGAATTGATTCCAACCGGCGGAATCGTCAAGGAAACATCGGACATGATCGTCGGCGGCGCCACCAGTGATTTGGACAAGGCACGATTGATCTATGCGTGGGTGGTCGAAAACACATTCCGCGATCCCAAGACTCGCGGTTGCGGCTCCGGCGACATCGCCGGCATGCTGAAAAGCGGCAATCTGGGCGGCAAATGCGCCGACATCAATGCGCTTTATGTTGGCCTCGCCCGCACCGCCGGCCTGCCCGCGCGCGACGTCTATGGGCTGCGCGTGGCACCATCGAAGTTCGGGTACAAAAGTCTCGGCGCCAAATCGGAAATCGTCACCAAGGCGCAGCATTGCCGAGCTGAGGTCTTTCTATCGAATTTCGGCTGGGTGCCGGTTGATCCGGCGGACGTACGCAAGGTGATGCTGGAGGAAGGCGAGGGAGGCCTGCCTATCGATGATCCCAAGGTCGTGGCCGCGCGCGAAAAGCTGTTTGGCGCATGGGAAGGCAACTGGATCGCTTACAACAGCGCGCATGATCTGGCGTTGCCGGGTCCAGGGCCGAAAGTCGCCTTCCTGATGTATCCGCAGGCCGACATCGCTTCGGTGCGGCGCGATTGTCTCGACGCCGACACATTCAAATATACGATCAAGTCAACCGCAGTTGCGGCCTGACCAGAAAAGATTTCTCGCCATGCAGGACGTTGGGAGCCCCGCCGCCGCGCCAATTCGTCTCAGCGCGCTTGCGCATGGTGGGGGCTGCGGCTGCAAACTCGCGCCGTCGGTGCTGCAACGACTTCTCGCCGACCAGCCGGCGGGCGGCCCATTTGCACACCTTCTCGTCAGCACCGAGACTGGCGACGATGCCGCCGTCTGGCGGCTCGACGATGGCACATGCGTGATCGCGACCACCGATTTTTTTATGCCTATGGTCGATGATCCGTTCGATTTCGGGAGGATCGCAGCGGCCAATGCGATATCGGACATCTATGCCATGGGCGGACGGCCACTCATGGCGCTTGCCATCCTCGGCATGCCAATCGACAAAATTTCGACGGACACGGTGCGCGAAATCTTGAGAGGCGGCGCCGCGATCTGTGCCGAGGCGGGCATTCCGGTGGCGGGGGGCCATTCCATCGATTCGCCCGAGCCAATCTACGGACTTGCCGTGACCGGTACATGCCGGATGGCGGAGTTGCGCCGCAATTGCGACGCCAAACCCGGCGATGCGCTGATCCTGACCAAGGGGCTTGGTGTTGGCATCTATTCGGCGGCATTCAAGAAAGGCGCGCTCTCAAACGATGGCTATGCGGAGCTGATCGCATCAACGACGCTGCTTAATCGCATCGGCGCGGAACTCGCGCATGAGGCCGGCGTCCATGCGATCACCGACGTTACCGGCTTCGGTCTCCTTGGTCACGGACTCGAAATGGCGCGGGGCTCGGCGGCAAAGATCACCCTTCGCGCCGGTGACCTGCCGGTATTCGCGCATGCCGCAAACCTCGTGCAGGAGGGTTTCGTCACTGGCGCGTCGGAGCGCAACTGGGCAAGCTATGGGAGCGAAGTAACACTTCCCGCCGGGTTTCCAAAATGGCGGCGGCAAATCCTCACCGATCCGCAAACTTCTGGCGGCCTGCTCGTCGCCTGCGATCCCAATCGAGCGCCGGCATTGCTTCAGACCATTGCCGGGGCGGGCTATCGAGCGGCGCGAATCATAGGAACGGTCAATGAGGGACAGCCGGAAATCCAAGTGCTCGCTTGACCGGCCAACTCCGAAGTCCGTCGTACGCCTGAGTTTAGCTAGGTCCTGTTGACAAATGCGTGTATCTAGAGCGGGATGATTTTAGACGGAAGCGTATCCTGCGTTTGTCAGATAGTTTTGGCATTCGCCAGAAGGGAAGAGGTCGAGGAGCGCTCCGGCGCGGCGTCATGTGTTTTCGACGGTGCGCTCGCTGGCCTTTCGCAGCAAGTGCTTGAGTTTGGCGAAGACCTGTTCGATCGGGTTTAGGTCTGGCGAGTAGGGCGGCAGGAAGAACAGCCGCGCGCCTGCTGCTCGTATCGCGCTTCTGACGGCATGCGATTTGTGGGAGCCGAGATTATCGAGAACGACAATGTCTCCGGGAGAGAGCGTCGGGACAAGGATCTGCTGGATATAGAGCTGGAACAGTTCGCCGTTGATTGGGCCGTCGACGACCCAAGGTGCATCGATGCGATCATGGCGCAGGGCGGCGAGGAATGTCATGGTCTTCCAATGGCCATAAGGGACCATCGCTCTCAATCGCTGGCCGCGCGGGCCCCAGCCTCTGAGCGGCGCCATGTTGGTCTTCACCCAGGTCTCGTCGATGAAGACGAGACGCCTGCGATCAATCCGGTCCTGATAGGCCTTCCAGCGGGCGCGTTTGCGGGCGACGTCAGGCCTGGTCTGCTCCGCCGCCACGACGGTTTTTTTTGAAGCTCAGCCCCTCGCGATGGGCGAACTCCCAGACCGACCTGTAATCGACCTTTACGCCGCGCTCGGCAAGCTCCGCCGCCAGTCCGCGCAGCGTGAAAGGAGCAGACGACATCCGGGCGCACAGCCAGTCGGCGTGAGCGCCCGACAAAACGCGCGGCTTGTAGCCGCCGATCTGCCCCGCAGACACACTGCCGGTCGCGCGCAGGCGTCCCGACCATTTTGAAACGCACGAGGGGCTGATCCGCAATGCCGCCGCTACGACGCGGATCGTCTCGCCCGCCGCCACCCGCGCCATCGCGCGCTCACGAAGATCACTTGAATAAGGTCGCGTCATCCATGCTGGCCTCGCAGCCCCAGCACGAAGCTTGAATCACATAACTCCACAAAAAGGAATCTCCCAATTCCGCCAAATCTCATCCCGCTCTAAATCCGGATAGCGGCGATTTGGACGAAGGCGAGATAGCTCACTGCGGTTTTATCGTAGCGGGTCGCCAGCCTTCGAGAGTTCTTGAGCTTGTTGAAGCAACGTTCGATGCGGTTGCGCAAGGCATAGATGTGGCCATCGACCGGGATTTGAACCTTGCGGTTCCTGCGTGTCGGAATGACCGTCGCCGCGCCCTTTTCCTCCAATGTTTCGCGAATATGATCAGAATCATAGCCGCGATCGGCAAGCAGGACTTTGGCCTCCGGCCCTTCCGCTTCCATCAAGGAATCAAAGCCAGAATAATCCGAGACCTCGCCTGCGGTAATCTCGGCGGCTATCGGCAATCCTTCGCCGTTCGTGCGGAGGTGAATCTTTGTCGTGAAGCCACCTCTTGAGCGCCCAAGACCCTGACGCGGAGTCCCCCTTTAGCGCCGGCTGCGCATTGATGCGCCCGAACAATGGTGCTGTCGATCATCTGGACGCTCTCGCCGACCCCCTCGGTCTCGTTCAAGGCTTCCAGCAGGAATTCCCACAATCCGGCGAGCGTCCAGCGCCGGAACTGTCGATAGACCGACGACCACTTCCCGAAATGCTCGTGCAGGTCCCGCCACTGCGCTCCAGTACGGGCGAGCCAGAAAATCCCATCCAGAACAAGGCGGTGATCCTTCGGCCGCCGCCCACTATGCGCTCCGCGGATCGTTACGAACGGCTCGAAACACGCCCACTCTTCGTTGCTCATCAATCCCCGAATCAAGCCCGCCTCCTTGCGAAAGCAACCTTGATGATGTGGACGCCCCCGCCCAGGGCCGGCGGCTATGATGCCGATCGGCCACCCGCAGCGGGACGAGGAGCGCTACAATGACCATCAGAACGATTGGACTGGATCTGGCGAAAAGCGTGTTTCAGGCGCATGGCGTCGACGAGAGGGGCGCCGCGACGCTGACGAAGCGGTTACATCGCAAACAGATGCTGCCTTTCTTCTCGAAGCTGCCGCCGTGCCTGATCGGGATGGAGGCGTGCGGAACAGCCCATTACTGGGCTCGCACGCTTGCTGCCATGGGTCACGAGGTACGCCTTATTCCGCCCTCTTACGTGAAGGCCTACGTCAAGCGGGGCAAGAGCGATGCGTTGGATGCCGAAGCAATTTGCGAAGCCGTGCAACGCCCGACAATGCGGTTTGTGCCGGTAAAGACCGTCGAGCAGCAGAGCATTCTCATGGCCCATCGCGCCCGGTCGCTGCTCGTTCGTCAGCGCACCATGCTCGCCAATGCGTTGCGGGCGCATCTGGCGGAACTCGGTCTCGTGACCAATCCCGGCATCGCCAATCTGGCGAAGCTGGCGCAGCAGGCTCTATCCGACAAGGATGCCTTGCCATCCTACGCCCGCACCATGTTGGAAATTCTGGTTCGGCAGATCATGACGCTTTCCGAGGAGATCACGGCGTTGGATCGTAAGCTCCTCGCGTGGCATGCCGAAAGTGAGGCCAGTCAAAGGCTCACGGCGATCCCCGGCCTCGGCATAGTAACAGCCACAGCCATGGCCGCCACCGTCACCGATCCCGAGCAGTTCCGGTCGGGCAGACATTTTGCCGCCTGGCTCGGCCTAACGCCGCAACAGCATTCCACCGGAGGCAAGACGCAACTCGGAGGCATCTCCAAGCAAGGAGACCGGTACCTGCGCCGGCTGCTCGTTGTCGGCGCCACAGCAGTCATTCGCCATACGAAAGACAAGCCAACGCCCATGGCCAATTGGATCAGGAAGCTCTTGGAGAAGAAGCCGTTCAGGATCGTCTCGGTCGCGCTCGCCAACAAACTGGCGCGTATCGCGTGGGTAGTCCTGACGCGAAAGGAAGCTTACCGGCCCTACCAACTGGCCGCCTGAGGGGGGCCTAGGCAAACCGAATTGGCAATGGCAGTCGATGATGTGTAACGATCGAGCCAATGGTGAGGCCAACCCGTCTGATTCAATGCGCTTCAGCAGCGCGCCAGCTTGATCAGGGACCTCATCGGCGGATTTCCATCAGGGCCAGCGGCAAAAATCTACGCCGCACAAACAGGCCGGACATATGAAAGCAACCGATCACGCATTCCGACAATGCCAACGTCTTGCCAAAGGGGCCGTTCTCTAATCGCGTCTCCTTTGTCAATGGCTTTTTTTGTTGCTGCCCCGGGTCACGGTTCTCTCCGCGGTCGGAATAATCCGCCGCAACATCTGGTCCGAAGCACAGGTGCTGCAATGTCCACAACGAGCTGGCATATAATGACGCCGCTCAAGGCCCACCTTCGCAGCCACCCGTACCCTCGCCCGGCGGGCAACCATCACATCCGCAATTTTGCTCGGATGGATCTTATGAACTATGGAGTCAGGCGGCGTTTGCGTGCTCCGGCCAGCGGAACGGCTGTCCTGAACGCCAGACACTATGTAAGATAACGGAGAGCTTTCTGGCCACCGCCACCCGCGCCTTGCCATTGCCCGATCGCTTGGCGATGGCGTGCCCCCAATCCTTCAAGCTCGAGGCTTTCTTGAGCCGCGTCAGAATCACGACAGCAGCCTCGTACAATAGAGTACGAGCGAGCGTGTCGCCGCACTTTGAAATCCTGCCGCTTCGATCGACCTCGCCCGATTGATATTGTCGCGGCGTAAGCCCGAGGTGCGCGCCTACGGATCGTGACCGGCTGAAGCGCCCTGGATCTTCAACTGTGCTTACATATGCAAGCGCAGAAAGCACGCCGATGCCCGGCACGCTCATGAGCAGCCGGCAGGCGGAGCTTGACCTCACCAATACACGGATCGCTTTGTCGAAAACAGCAATTTGCTCGCGCAGATGCCGCCAGGCAACGAGCATCGGCCGGACAATCAGCGCGACGTCGGAACGGTGAAGTATCAGAGCTTCAACCTTCCGATCGAAAGGCAATCCCCGCATCGCGCCAGGCAGAAGACCAAATGTTTTGAGCACCCCCCGGATGTGATTGGACAATCGCGTGGTCATGCCGATGAGTTGAGTCCTTGCGCCAAGAAGAGCACGCGCGCGGTGGCTTTCGAACGACTTGACGTGATGGTGTGGACGGCCCCACCTCGACGGCATCAGAGTGCCAAAGCGTGGCCGCCGGAGCGCCACAAGGAGGGGGACCGTCCATGAAGCAGTTTATCAGAATCGGCGTGGATCTGGGCAAGCGCTATTTTCAAATTCATGCGCTTGTCGACGAGAAGGGCCAAGCCGTGACGCGCAAGCTGCCGCGTTCGCAGTTTTTGGTGTTTTTCGCCGATGTCGCTCCGTGCCTGATCGGGATGGAAGCCTGCGGCTCGGCGCACTACTGGGCGCGTGAACTTCGGGCGATGGGTCACGAGGTTCGGCTGATCCCGCCGATTTACGTCAAGCCCTATGTCAAGCGCGGCAAGAACGACGCGGTCGATGCGGCGGCCGTGTGCGAGGCCGTGTCACGGCCCGACATGCGCTTCGTGCCGATCAAGAGCGCGGAGCAACAGGCGGCGCTGACGCTGCACAAGACGCGCGAGCTGCTGGTCAAGCAGCGCACGATGTGCATCAACGCCCTGCGCGGGCATTTATCGGAGTTCGGCCTCATCGCCGCCAAGGGGATCGGACGCGCCGACGAGCTGATCGAAATGGCCAAGGAAGACGCAACGCTTCCTGCAACAGCCAACGCGGTCGTGAAGGTTTTCGCCGAGCAACTGGAGGTGATCGACGCCTCCATCGACTCGCTCGAGAAAGAGATCTCGAAGGCCCATGCGCAAAGCGAGACGAGCAAATTGCTGGCGAGCGTTCCGGGCGTCGGCAAGATCATCGCCTCGGCGATCGTCGCCAGCGTCCCGGACCCGCTGGTCTTCAAATCCGCGCGCGACTTCGCCGCCTGGCTCGGGCTCACGCCGAGGCAAAACTCCAGCGGCGGCAAGGAAAAGCTCGGCTCTATCACCAAGCAGGGCAACCAATACATCAGAAAGCTGCTCGTGCTGGGCGCGACATCGGTGCTGCGCGTGGCGGGCAAGCGCAAAGGCGCCCTGCGCGATTGGCTCGTCGGGCTTCTGGCGAAGAAGCCAGCGCGGCTGGTCACGGTGGCGCTGGCCAACAAGCTTGCGCGGATCATCTGGGCGATGATGACGACCGGCGAGGCGTTCCGCATGGAGACGTTCGAACGCGCGTGAGCCGCTGACGATGCAAGCCTAATCTTCGAAACAAAGAGTTTGGCGAGGGCGAAACAAAGCGTGATGAACGACACGACGGCGATCGAAGACGAAGGACACTCCGCTACCCGTTCAGAGCGCGAAGCTCGCTGACGTGATAGGAACCTTTGTCGTCGAACTTCATCAGGGCCAGCGGACATGTCCGCACAAACAGGCCGGACATATGACCGCTAGCCGCCAACCGTTCAGAACGTCGAGAAAAACCGCTTGCCAATCGGGGCCGTCCACATATGAACGGACCGGTACCAGCCCGTGCGAACGATCTGAGCCAATCCCTCGGCGTCGTTCTGATCCGTCTTGTTGATCTGCATCTCAAGGGCGGCACGCGCATGCCTGGCATCGAGACAAACGACTTCGAGCCCGAGATTGCGGAGTTCATGCACCAGCCATGGCGTCATCGCTCCGGTCTCGATCCCTATGCGGGCGTCATCCCCCGCATGCCGGCGGACCAAAATGCTGATTTGTTCTGGATTTGTGGGGCACTGGCCCCGCCATAGTCTTCGGCCGGTGTCGTCGACGACGCAAATAGCTGTTATCTTCTGCGAGACGTCCAATCCAACAAAGTAGGTCATCGATGAGCCTCCGATGGTGCGAATCACCGGGCAACGCCGCCCGGATCGCGGCACTATCGGCCGATCAAGCGCCAACCGCGATTATCGGATGTCC
>CAWAXL010000017.1:0-46267 GCA_963785995.1 uncultured Alphaproteobacteria bacterium | reverse complement strand
GCGGCGAAACGACCGCGACGCAATGGTTCATCGTCTCCGACCTCGGCCTCACGCCGTTCACCGGCAAGGACGGCATTCATGTGTTTCTGCGTTCGCTCGCCAGCGCCCAGCCGCTTGCGGGAGTCGACGTGCGCCTGATCGCGCGCGACAATGAGATTTTGACCGCGAAAGCGCACCGACGAGGCCGGCCATATCCATTTCGATCCGGGATTTGCGCGCGGCACGGGCGGGGTCGCGCCGAGTCTCGCTCGTCGCCGAGGACGGCAAGGGCGATTATGGTTTCCTCGACCTCGAGGCGAGCGCGTTCGACCTGACCGACCGGGGCGTCAAAGGCCGCGCGGCGACCGCCGCGCTCGATGCCCTGGTCTATACCGAGCGCGGCGTCTACCGGTCCGGGCGAGACGGTTTTCATCACCGCCCTGCTCCGCGATGGAAAGGGCACGGGCGTTGGCGTCCGCGCCGCTGACGCTGGTTGTCAAACGTCCCGACGGCGTCGAATATAAGCGGGTCCAAACGGAGGATCAGGGGGACGGCGGCCGCAGCCTTGCGCTTGCCCTTGCTCTCGGGCGTCTCGACGGGAACCTGGCGCGTCGAGGCTTTTGCGGATCCAAAGGAAGCGCCGTTGGGCAGACAAGCTTCCTCGTCGAAGATTATGTGCCCGAACGTCTCGAATTTTCCTTGGGCACCCGGCCGCGACGGCGGCGCGCTTCGGTGACAGCGGTCGAGTTGCCGCGGCAAGCGCGCTATCTTTACGGCGCGCCGGGCGCCGATCTCGAGATCACCGGCGAGGTCGAGATCGATGCGGCCGAACAATCGCCATTGCCCGCCCTCAAAGGCTATGTCGGCGGGGCTGCAGGACGAGCCCTTCGACAAGATCAGCAATGAGATCGAAGATGTCGCGACGACCGATGCGAAGGGCGCCGCCAAAATTCTCGCGCCCATTCCCGACGTGACGGCGGCTCGCCCGCTCGAGGCCAAGATCATTCTGCGCGCCGGCGAGCCGGGCGGGCGCGCCGTCGAGCGCTCGCTCGTCCTGCCAATTCTTCCGAAGATGGGCTTGATTGGCGTCAAGAAGAATTTCACGACCTTGACCGAAGGCGCGGCGGCGAATTTCGACGTCATCGCGGTCGGCGCGGATGGTGCGCGCGTCGCGCGCAAGGGTGTTGCTTGGTCGCTCTACAGGGTCAGCAATGATTACCAATGGTATCGTGCCGATGGACGCTGGAATTTCGAGCGGGTGAAATCCTCGAAGCGAGTCGCCGAAGGAAAGATCGATATTGGCCTCGATGCGCCCGCCAAAATTTCCGCCATCGTCGGGCTTGGCCAATACCGGCTCGATCTCGCAAGCGACGACAGCAGCCGATCTGCCGACGAGCCTTACGTTCGAAAGCGGCTGGTCGGGCGATGCCAGCGCGCAAGCCCCGGACCTTCTCGATGTCACGTCTCGACAAAGCAAGTTACAAACCGGGCGAGGAGATGCGGCTGCGCATCGCCTCGCGCTTTGCCGGCACCGCGACCATCGCGATCGTCAGCGAGAGTTTGAACACTCTGACGACCCTCGATGTCAAAGAAGGCGACACAGTCAAGTCACTTCCGGTCTCGGCGGATTGGGGCGCTGGCGCCTATGCCGTGGTGCTTGGCCTATCGCCCGCTCGACAAGGCCGCCCATCGCATGCCGGGCCGGGCGATCGGGCTTGCCTGGTTTGCCATCGATCCGAAGCGCATGGGCTCGACGTCAAGCTCTCGATCCGCCGGCGAAGGCGAGGCCGCGCGGCCCCTTGACGATACCGCTCGAAATCAAGGGTCTTGCCCAGGGCGAAGAAGCGCGGGTGACCGTCGCCGCCGTCGATGCACGGCATTCTCAACCTCACCCATTATGAAGCGCCCGATCCGCGCGGCTATTTTTTCGGTCAGCGGCAATTGAGCACGGAAATCCGCGATCTCTACGGTCTCCTGATCGATGGCATGCAGGGCTCGCGTGGCGCCATCCGCTCCGGCGGCGACATGACATCGCCGGCTGTCCGCAGCGAACGCCCGACGCAAGAGCCGCTGCGCGCTTTTCCGGCAGTCGTCAAAACCGGACCGGACGGCAAGGCGCGGATCGACTTCGATCTGCCCGCCTTCAACGGCACCGTAAAAGTCATGGCGGTCGCCTGGACAAAGACCAAGGCGGGCAGCGCCAGCACGGAGGTCATCGTCCGCGATCCGGTCGTCGCGCTGGTGACGGTGCCGCGCTTTCTGTCGCTTGGCGATCGGTCGCAATTTTCTGTTGCAGATCGACAATGTCGAAGGCAAGCCCGGAGACTACGCCCTCGATCTCGACCTTCACGGGCCCGATCTCGGCGCAGGCCGATGTCCTGCATCGCACATTCAAGCTCGACGCCGGGGCAGCGCAAGTCGCTGACGAGTTCCGGTCACGGCAACCGGGGTTGGCCGCGCCGACGTCGATCTCAAACTGACCGGCCCGGCCTTGGACGCGCCGCAGACGCTCGCGCTCGACGTCTCGCCGGGCACCTCGAAGCTTTATCGCCGCTCGGTGCGCACGCTCGGCGCCGGCGGAGAGCCTCACCGTCTCGCAACGATCTTGTCGCCGATTTCGTGCCCGGCACCGGCGGCGTTTCGCTCGCCGTGTCGCTCGCTTGCCGGAATCGATGTTCCGGCCCTCCTGCAAGCGCTCGATCGCTATCCCTATGGCTGTTCCGAGCAGATCGTCAGCCGTGCCCTGCCGCTTCTTTATGTGAACAGACTGGCCAAGAGCGAGGCGCTCGGGATCGATCCCGAATGTCGATCAGCGCATCCGCGAGGCCATCGAGCGGGTGCTGGCGCGGCAGGATTCGAACGGCGCCTTTGGCGTTTGGTCGTCCGCCGATGCCGACGACATGTGGCTGCATGCCTTCGTCACCGATTTTCTGACCCGCGCGCGGGAAAATCAATTTCGACGTGCCGCAAAAGAAATTCGATGCGGCACTGGAGCGTCTGCGCAATCTGCTTGCCAATTCGAACGATATTGGCGCAGGACAGGGCGCCCCGATCGCCTATGCCGCTTATGTTCTCGCGCGCAACGGCCGCGAAGTCATGGGCGATCTGCGCTATCTCGCCGACGCCAAGCTCGACTCCTTCGAGAGCCCGCTCGCCCGCGCCCAGCTCGCCGCCGCGCTTGCCCTGCTCGGGGACCGCCCGCGCGCCGAGGCGGTTTTCAGCAAAGGCATCGGAACGCTCTGCGCACGATCGGAAATCCGCTCTATTCGAGCCCCGATTATGGTTCGCGTCTGCGCGATGGCGCCGGGCTTCTCGCGCTTGGCGTCGAGACGCAAATGCCTGCCGCCGAAATTGCGCGCGCCTCGAAGATCGTCGAAGACGCACGCGCGAAAACCGCTCTGACCAGCACGCAGGAAAATGCCTTCATGGTGCTCGCCGCCGAGGCGCTCTCCGACACAGGCGGAGACATCGCCTTGTCGGTCGATGGCACGCCGCATGCAAGGCGCCTTCTTCGCGAGTTGGGCCGCCGCCGCGCTCGACAAGCAAGACCGTCACCATCGCCAATAACGGGCCAGGCGCCGGTGAGCGTCGTTGTTGACGGTCTCCGGCAATCCGCTGACGCCGGAGCCCGCCGCCGAGCGAGGCTACCGGATCGAGCGCGCCTATTACACGCTGGACGGAACGCCGGTCGAGCCACGCGGCGATCAAGCAGAACGACCGTTTTGTCGTCGCCTTGACGGTCACCGAATATGAAGCGGCGTTCGCGCGGCTGCTTCTGATCGATCGTCTGCCTGCGGGCCTGGAGATCGACAATCCGGATCTGTTCGAGGGCGGCTCGACCGAGGCCCTATCCTTGCTTAAGAAAACCGTCGAGCCGGTGCACACCGAATATCGCGACGATCGTTTTGTCGCCGCCTTCGCTGCGCGACGGGCACGACAAGGCAACCTTCTCCGTCGCCTATATCGTCCGCGCGGTGACGCCCGGCCATTATGTCAGCCCGCCCGCGACGATCGAGGACATGTACCGTCCGGAACGATTTGGCCGCACGGCTTTTGGCGCCATCGATATCGCCGCACCCAAATGAAACTGTTTCCCGTGAAACATTTTGGTCCGATTGCGCGTGTTTTCCTTACCAAACTGTTTCACGTGAAACAGTTTGGTAAGATCGCGGCGTCTTGTCCTTACATTCGCGGTTGCCGTTCTTACCGTCGTCATCCTGGATCGCTTGCGGCTCCGCTCGATCTCGCGCTGGCGCGCGAAGGCTCGCCTGTCGTCGTCGATCGCAATGGTCAGCTTGTTGCGGGCCTTCACGACCCGGATGGGCGCTGGCGGCTTCCTGTCCGACCACCGATGTCGATCCCCGCTTCATCGCGATGCTGATCGCGTATGAGGACCAGCGTTTTTACGCCCATCCGGGCGTCGATGTTTTGAGCCTCGGCCGCGCCGCGCTGCAATGGGCAAGTCATGGCCATATCGTTTCGGGCGGCTCGACCGCTAACGATGCAAGTGGCGCGGCTGCCCGCGCCGCGCGCGGAAAAATCCGTTTCCGGGAAGCTCGTGTCAAATTCTGCGCGCGATCGAGATCGAACGGCACGACGAGCAAGACAGAATCCTCGATCTCTACCTCGTCGCTCGCTCCTTATGGCGGCAATATCGAAGGTCTGCGGGCGGCGAGCCTTTCCTATTTCGGCCGCGAGCCCAAGCGGCTGTCGATCGGCGAGGCGGCGCTTGCTAGTGGCTTTGCCGCAATCGCCGGAAACACGGCGGCCGGATCGTTATCCGGATGCCGCGCGGGCAGCCCGCGATACCGTCCTCGACCGGGTTTTCGCGCGTGGCGTGATCACTGGCGCCGAGCGCGATGACGCCAAGCGCGAAGTGGTGCCGCGCCAGCCGCCGGGCGTTTCCGATGCTTGCCGCGCATGCGAGCGAGGCAGCCTCCCGGCGCGCGCCGGAGCAGCGCAGTCCATCCGTCTGACGTTCGATGCCAAACTGCAAGCCTCGCTTGAGGACTTTGGCGCATGACGGCGGCGGCGGCGATTGGGCCCAGACCCTGTCTTGCGCGATCCTTGTCATCGACAATGCGAGCGGTGAGATCCGGGCTCATGTTGGCACCGCGGATTATTTTTCGCAAGAGCGTGCTGGGTCGATCGACATGACCGAGGCCATCCGCTCGCCCGGCTCGCATTAAAACCTTTCATTTATGCGCTTCGCCTTTGAGAATGGCATCGCCCATCCCGAAACCATTTTGGACGACCGGCCGACGCCATTATGGCAGTTACGCGCCGGAAAATTTCGATCTCTCGTTTCAGGGCACGGTGACGGCGCGGCACGCACTCCAATCGTCGCTCAATCTGCCTGCGGTCGAATTGCTCGACGAGATCGGCCCGGCCCATTTCATCGCGCGGCTGCGCAATGCGGGCGCGCGGATCGTGCTGCCCGATGACACCGCGCCAGGGCTTGCGGCGGCGTTGGGCGGGCTTGGCATCACCCTTCGCGATCTCGCCGCGCTTTATGCGGGTCTGGCGCGGGGCGGAAATGTGCCCGTGCTGACTGAAACCGTCGCGGGACAAGGCGACGGCTGATGCCAAAACGCGCCGGATCGCCGGGCCCGTCGCGAGCTGGTATGTCGCCGATATTCTGCGCGGCGCGCCGCCGCCGCTCAACGCACCGTATGGGCGCATCGCCTATCAAAACCGGGACCTCCTATGGCTACCGCGATGCTTTCGCGATCGGTTTCGACAAGGCGCACACGATCGCGGTCTGGCTAGGGCGGCCGGACAATGGCGCGGTGTTCGGGCTGGTCGGGCGGCAGGCAGCGGCGCCAGTCCTGTTCGATGCATTTGCAAGGCTTGGCACCGAGCACGAGTTTCCCGCCCCGCCCGCCCGGATATTCTGTCGAGCCGCACCGCTACGCTTCCGCCGCCCCTGCGGCATCTGCGCAAGGATGTGCCCGAAGGCTCTTGCCGCCACGTCAGCCGCGCGCAATTGAAGATCGCCTTCCCGCCAGATGGAGCGCGAGTCGATCTTGGCTTGCATGATCATGCAGCGCAACCGTCCGAGCCTAACGCACGACTTGCCCTGAAAGCGGAGGGAGGCGTTTTGCCGCTGACATGGATCATCAATGGTGTGCCGCTGGGAAACCCGGACCTTCGCCGTCAAACGACCTGGACTCCCGATGGGACGGGCTTCGTGCGCGTTTCGGTCATGGATGCCCAAGGCGCAACGGACAGCGTGATGGTCCGCCTCGAATAGACTTACCCACGCGTTGATCTAATCGCCGCCAACGACTGTCCCTACGGATGCTTCCTTGGCGGTATTCGCTATCTTCTTGTCGAGAAGAAATTGATGCGGCGCACTTGCGGCATCGCCGGCGATGGCACCCCAGATGATCGTGCCGCTATTGCCCGTGCTGAGCGTGTAGGCGACCGGGCACTTATTGCAACTGTTTCCCTGGAAGACCATGCCCGCGATCGCAGGGGCCGCGCTATCTGGCGAAAACCCAGCCCCACCTGCTTGGTATTGAACCACGCTCATATAGCCTTCTGGAAAGAGATAGGTCGGCGTTCCAGGGCGGGCGGTGAGCGCGTTATTGCGCACCACAATGCTGTCGATATTGGTGCCCCAAATCGCATTCGGGGCGATCAAGGCAAACTCGGCAACGATATAGGAAGGGAATTGGCCCTTCGTATTTTTTAGAGTGTTCCCAATGATTTCAATATTTCTCATGGCCCCGATCGAGCCTTTTCTTTGATCCCCTCGCAGAAAAATACCGCCATTGTCCATCAACGTATTGTTGACGATGGAAACATTTAGGAAGGCAGCGTGGTATAATAAAATTCCAGCGGGATTATCCTGCATCAGATTATTGCGGATCAAAACATTCTCATACGATGGCTCGAAAATCGAGAAATGGTCGCCCGCCTCCGGAACGACGTCCCAGGGCCGATCGACCGTAAAACTATTGCCGCTTTGCGCAACGATCCGGCGCCATTGGCCCCAGCCCTTGCCGCTCACAATCGCAATCATTGAGTTTGCGGAATAGCCCCAAGTGCAGGCACCCGCGCATTTCGAATTGTCGGTAATGGTCAAATCGCCGGCTGCCGTTGCCGTGCCTACATCGTGCTTGTGCGAGGCTCCTCCGCCTTCACTCAAAAGCGTCTCGCCATCATACCAATTATGCTTCAAGACCCCGTCCGAGACATCGAAAACATTGTTTTGAACGGCAATATTCTTGGCGAAGTTCAAAGAGAGCTGGCGGCCCTCGCTGCGTTGGATGACGTCTCCCACGGCAATTTTTTGATCGCCCTGCGCCCAGGAAAGATTCTCCGGGCCAGCCACGATCTGGTCGGATGCGCTGCGCGTGAAATGATTGTCTTCGATCACGGCCCCGTCGACGTCCTTGAATGAATTTTGGCCCGAGGCCCAGGAAATCTTGTTATTTCGAAAAATCGCATAGCTTATATTCCACAGATAGACCGGCCCGACACCGCTGTTGCCGCGAAAATCAATATTTGGAAATTGGCTGTTGGCGGATTGGCGGAACGTCGAGTTGGTTACGACGAGCTTGTCGACCCCTTGCATGAGAATAAAAATTCCGCTGCCGAGATCCCAATTCACCCGCGCGATGAATAGATTCTGGGACGGGCTTTTGCCTACCGCATTGCTCACTTTCTGGCTTGTGTTGTCGATGTTCTGGAGCGAGAGATCCGCAATGCCGGAGTTTTTCGTGTTCGCGGGCCATTCAATCCCTTTGAATGAATATCCGGCTATTTGCGGTTCGGATGGGCCATAAAGAATGGTCGTGTCGCTGGCGCTATGTCCCTGAAGAACCACGTTCGATTTCAGGGTGAGCCCATTGGTATTGGTCAGCGACGCGAGCCGATAGCGCCCCGCCGGCAAATAGACGACGCCGCCATGGGCGGCAGCGAGGTCGATGGCGGCTTGAATGGCTGGCCGGTCGTCCGCAATGCCATCGCCCAGCGCATGGAGCTTTAAAGCGGGATCACTGGTGACGTCGAACAGGTGATGGTCGGCCTGGCTGCTTCTCGTCGCTCCGGCCTGGTAGGCTGGACCATCCCGGTAAATAAAATCCGCCCCCCAGGGCACGCCGAGCTTAAAATGATCCTCTCCTGCCGGCGGACGTCCCAAGAGCGTTTTTTCGACCGGCGATGATGCGAGTCCGTTCGAAACCACAAGCCGATAAGAAGCGCCAGGCACAATATTTTCTGGCGCCACAACGGCCAGACTGTAGGCATCGCTCGCGGCGACATCGACAATTGCCGACAGGCTCGCATTTGTTTTTGGATCTATGAACGCCACTGTCGGCGCGGCTGCCGACATACGCAAATTATGCCCAAAAATACGGAAACGGCTTTTGCTTCCGATTTCAGGCGTATCAAAATGCGTCGCGCAAGGTGTGTTGATGGAAACCGGGGCACTTGTCGTCTTACCGTCGGAGACCGAGATTGCATATATGTCGAGCGGTTGGCTTTTCGGCACTTCAAAGGCGATGAGATTCTCGTCCGCCCGGATAATTCTTACCGGGATTGCAGCGGGACGATGCGCAGGCTTGAAAATGATTTTGGGCGAAGTCCCAAATCCGCTTCCCAGCAGATTGATGATGTCTCCCGCTTTCGCAGAGAAGGGCTGGTTGTAAATGACCGGGGCCGCCCAAGCGATGTTCACGGGAAACAAGCAAAGCAAAGGCAGGCATATCGGAAGACGGTGCAAGCTCCCCCGCCCTTTACAAATCCGACTTTGAAAAAACCCCATGACTGAAGACCGCAACGCCTCATGCCTCATTTGTGTTACATTCGACGGCGGCTCATGCAACATAGACTGAGCCGTCCAAACTTTGCCACTTGATGCAGGCGGTTTCGCCAGCGGGGGTTGAATGTTTTCTGAGGCGCTCCTCAGCCGCACAGCGGCGCTCCTCGCGCAATGCCACGCAAAGGAGCAGACCCTGGCTACGGCTGAATCCTGCACGGGCGGACTCGTCGCGGCTCTGATCACTGCCATCCCTGGCTCGTCCCTGGTTTTTGAGCGAGGCTTCGTCACTTACTCGAATGCCGCGAAAGTAGAATGTCTGGGTGTGCCACCGGCACTGATAGAACAATTCGGCGCCGTCAGTCCGGAAGTCGCAAAAGCCATGGCCGAAGGCACTCTTTCCCATGCGCGGGCCGACATTGCGTTGTCGATCACGGGAGTCGCGGGACCCGGCGGCGGCTCACCTGAAAAACCGATTGGCCTCGTTCATTTCGGTCTCGCACGCAAAAGCGGCGTCATTGTCACCGCGGAGAGGCGCTTCGGCGACCTTGGCCGAGATGGAGTGCGCTCCGCCGCGCTTGCCGCCGCGATCGAACTGTTGTTCGACGCCTCCGGCTGAGCGAACCTACTTGGACTTTCCATAGACGCGATCGGCGCGCCGCTCGAAAGCTTCGGCGAATTTGTGAAATGCCGCATCGAACATTCCGCCCATGAGGAGCCCGAGCGCGCGATTTCTGAATTCGTAATTGATCTTGAATTCGATGAGGCACGCGCGACCTTCGCCTTGGTCCCGAAAGGTCCAGTTGTTTTCCAAATGTTTAAAGGGTCCGTCAATATATTCGACCAGAATCGCCAGCTTGGACCGCTCGCAGGTGACCCGGCTTGTGAAGGTCTCGTGAATGGCTTTGTAGCCAACCTCCATATCGGCGACCAAGGTGAGGATCCCCTCCTCTTCTTTCCTCCGGCGTACCCGCAAGGCGACACATAGGGGTACGAACTCCGGATAGGATTCGATGTCGGCGACCAGATCGAACATTTCGGACGCGCTATGGCGGACCCGATGGGTGGTTTGAAAGGATGGCATCCGCCGTCACAGCATCGGTTTACAGGACATGCCAAGGCTCCGGGGCGATCGGCCCAAGGGGCATGCTAGGAAAACGAGACTGCTCTAGCGGCTCGGAGCCACTCCCGCAAGGCCCAAGCGTTGCGCTTTCAATTTGATGAAGTCCTCGCCCGCGTGGTGCGAGGAGCGGGTCAGGGGCGATGCGGACACTAGCAGAAAGCCCTTCGCACGCGCGACCTCGGCATAGGCGTCAAATTCTGCCGGCGTTACAAACCGCGCGACGGCATGATGTTTCCGGGTGGGCTGCAAATATTGGCCCATGGTGAGGAAATCCACATCAGCGGTGCGCAGATCGTCCATCAGCTGAAGGACTTCATGGCGTTCCTCGCCAAGCCCAAGCATCATTCCGGATTTGGTGAAGATTTCGGGATCGATCTCCTTGACGCGCTGGAGCAGCCGGATCGAGTGAAAATACCGCGCGCCCGGGCGCACTTCGAGATATTTGGAAGCGACTGTTTCAAGATTATGGTTGAAGACGTCTGGTTTCGCCGCAACAACGATTTCGAGCGCTTCGGCTTTGCGCAAAAAATCCGGGGTCAAGACCTCGATTGTGGTCTTGCCGCTGGTCGCGCGGATCGCCTTGATGACCTCGGCAAAATGTTGCGCACCCCCGTCCGCGAGATCGTCCCGATCGACCGAGGTGATCACGACATGGGCGAGCCCGAGTTTTGCGACCGCATCGGCGATGCGGGCGGGCTCGTTTCGGTCAAGGGCAGCGGGAAGGCCCGTTTTGACATTGCAGAACGCGCAAGCGCGGGTGCAGGTGTCCCCCATAATCATGAAGGTTGCGTGTTTTTTCTCCCAGCATTCACCAATGTTCGGACAGCCGGCCTCCTCGCAAACGGTGACAAGCCGATGCTCCTTGACGATTTTTTGAGTTTCCGTCCATCGGAGCGAACCTGGCGCCTTGACCCTGATCCACTCGGGCTTGCGTGCCACGGGCTGGTCGGGACGATGCGCCTTTTCGGGATGACGCGGCCGCGCCTCAGGCGCGCCATGCGTATCCGGTAGATCGGCTGAATCGGACATTTAACGACCTAACCTTTCGGCTCCCGGTAGCTAGAGCAAGCTTAGATATGGATGGCCCGCCCATACGCATCAAGGACGCTTTCATGCATCGTTTCCGATAGTGTCGGATGCGGGAAGATCGAATTGATGAGTTCGGCCTCCGTCGTCTCGCAATTCATGGCGACGACAAAGCCCTGGATCAGTTCCGTAACCTCGGCCCCAACCATATGGGCGCCGAGAAGCATTCCGCTTTTCGCATCGAAAATAGTTTTGACGAGCCCGTCGGGTTCGCCAAGCGCGATCGCCTTGCCATTTCCTATAAAGGGAAAGCGGCCGATCCGAACCTCGTACCCCGCCTCTTTAGCCTTCGATTCACTGAGGCCTACTGAGGCGATTTGCGGCGTGCAATAGGTGCAGCCCGGAATCATGTTCTTGTCGATGGCATGCGGCGTCAGGCCCTTGATCGCCTCGACACAGATCACGCCTTCATGCTCGGCCTTGTGCGCCAGCATGGGCGGCCCTGCCACATCGCCTATGGCGTAAAGCCCCGCCACATTGGTGCGCCCCATCCCGTCCACCGCGATGGTTCCGCGCACCATCTTCACCCCGAGCTTTTCGAGCCCGAGATTCTCGACATTTCCCATGACGCCCACTGCGGAAATCAAGCGTTCGGCTTCCAATGTCCGCGTCTCGCCCTTTGCGTCCTCGATGGCGGCGGCCACACTGTCCGCCTTTTTGTCGATCTTCGTCACTTTGGTCGATGTCAGGATTTTGATGCCCTGTTTTTCAAAACGCTTGCGGGCGTGCGCGGCGATCTCCGCATCCTCGGCGGGAAGAATCTGAGGAAGAATTTCGACGACGGTCACTTCCGTGCCCATGCTGCGGTAGAAGGACGCAAATTCGATCCCAATCGCGCCGGACCCCATGACGATCAGGGTTTTTGGAAACTTCTCCGGCACCATGGCCTCGAAATAGGTCCAGATGAGTTTTCCGTCCGGCTCCATGCCAGGGATGACGCGCGGCCTCGCGCCGGTCGCAACAATGATGTGCTTGGCGGAATAGGTGCCGGGCCCCAGAACGCCCTTGGGAACAGGGTTCGGCGGCTGCATCGCGGGCTTTTTGGAGACTTCGACCAGGACCTCGCCGGGCTTTGTAATCACCGCTTCGCCCCAAATCACATCGACCTTGTTCTTCTTGAGGAGATAACCGACGCCGCTGTTCAATTGCGCCGAGACGGCTCTCGATCGCTTCACAACCGCGGCAGGGTCGAAGCCGATCTTGCCCTCAATTGTGAGGCCAAAGTCTTTCGCATGATTGAGATATTGAAAAATTTCTGCCGAGCGCAACAAGGCCTTGGTCGGAATACAGCCCCAGTTAAGACAGATGCCGCCCAGATGTTCGCGTTCGACGACGGCAGTCCTGAAGCCGAGCTGGCCCGCACGGATCGCCGCGACATAGCCGCCCGGACCGCCGCCGATGATCAGAACATCATAGGGGTTAGCCATGGGGATTGCCCCGCTGATTTCCTGCCGATTGCGGCAAGGGGCTTGGAAGGGTGATCAAACCAGCATCCCCGCCGGATTTTCGATCATGTGTTTGAACGCGGCCAGAAGCCGCGCACCAAGCGCGCCATCCACCGCCCGATGATCGCAGGACAGCGTCACGCTCATGAGCGTGGCAACCGCCGGGGCGCCATCCTTCACGATCACCCGCTGCTCGGCGGCGCCGACGGCAAGGATCGTCGCTTGCGGCGGATTGATGATGGCGGAAAAATTCTTGATGCCGAACATGCCGAGATTGGAGACTGCGGAGGCGCCCCCCTGATATTCCTCTGGCTTCAATTTGCGCGCATGCGCACGGGCCGAATAATCCTTCATTTCACTTGAAATCGCCGACAGGCTTTTGGTCTCGGCCGCGCGGACAATCGGCGTGATGAGCCCGCCGGGGATGGCCACCGCGACACCGACATCGGCGTGCTTGTGCTTCAGCATCGCCGTCTCGGTCCAAGTCACATTGGCGTCGGGAACGCGGATCAGCGCCAGCGCGAGGGCCTTGACGATGAAATCATTGACCGAGATTTTGTAAGCGGGCGTGCCATCCTTGTCCTTGAGCGCGGCTGCGTTGATGGCGGCGCGTAGACCCATCAAAGCATCGAGTTCGCAATCGGCGGAAAGATAGAAATGCGGGATTGTGCGGCTGGCTTCGATCAGCCTCTGCGCAATGATCTTGCGCATCTGATCATGCGGCACTTCCTCGTAAGAGCCGGCGATGAAATTCTTTCTGATGAGGTCGTCCGAGAGAGCCGGCGCTTGCTGCGGAACCATTGCCGGTGCAGGTGCTCGGAAGGCTGCCGGCGCTTGAGCAAGTGCTGCTTTCACGTCGCGCTCGATGATCCGACCATGCGGCCCCGAACCCTTGACCAAGGCAAGGTCGAGGCCAGAGTCTTTGGCGATCCGGCGCGCGAGCGGCGAAGTGAACATGCGGGGTCCTGGCTGACCATTGACCATGGTCGGAATAGCCGATGGCGCTGATGGGAGAGGCGCCGGCCCCGCCTCTTGGCGAGCACCGGCTTGCCCTGCGGATTCAATTTGTTGCGGACTCGGCGTGGTCGTGGTCGTCGGCGCGGACTGCCGCTCTCTTTTTGTTGATGCGACGGTCTTGGCGTCTTCTCCCTCGCCCGCGATCAAGCCGATCACATCGTTGACCGGCACATCGGCGGTTCCTTCCGGGACTACGATTTTGGCGAGCACGCCTTCATCGATCGCTTCGACTTCCATCGTCGCCTTATCGGTCTCGATCTCGGCGATCACATCGCCGGGACTGATCTTATCGCCCTCTTTTTTGAGCCAGCGGCTGAGGTTGCCTTTTTCCATCGTCGGCGAAAGGGCTGGCATCAGAATGTCGATCGGCATGAAAAGGGATCACCTCTATTTGGGCGTCAGCGGTAACAAACCGCTTTCGCCGCCGCGACAACCTCACCGACATTCGGCAGAGCCAGTTTTTCCAAATTCGCCGCATAGGGCATCGGAACATCCTTGCCGCAAATCCGAACCACCGGAGCATCGAGATAATCGAAGGCTTGTTCCATGATCCTGGCGATGATCTCAGCGCCAACACCGCTTTGCGGCCAGCCCTCCTCAACGCTCACGCAACGCCCGGTTTTTTTCACGGATTCGACAATCGCCGCGCTATCCATGGGCCGGAGGGTGCGCAGGTCAATGACTTCCGCGTCGATCCCTTGCTGTTCAAGCTCGGCTGCTGCTTTCATGGCGTAAACCATGCCCATGCCGAAGGAGACGATGGTGACGTCCTTACCCGCGCGCGCGATGCGTGCCTTGCCGATGGGCACCAGGAAATCGTCGAGCTTGGGCACCTCGAACGTATGCCCATATAGAATTTCGTTCTCGAGGAAAATCACCGGGTTCGGATCCCGGATGGCGCTTTTCAAAAGCCCCTTGGCGTCCGCCGCCGTATAGGGCGTGACGACCTTCAACCCTGGAATATGAGAGAACCAGGCGGCATAATCCTGGCTGTGTTGCGCGGCAACCCGCGCGGCTGCCCCATTCGGACCACGAAACACAATCGGAATTTCCATCTGGCCGCCCGACATATAATGGGTCTTGGCGGCGGAATTGATGATCTGATCCATCGCCTGCATGGCGAAATTAAAGGTCATGAATTCGACGATCGGACGCAACCCGGCCAAGGCCGCACCGATGCCAAGGCCAGTAAAACCATGCTCAGTAATCGGCGTATCGACCACGCGGCGTTCGCCAAACTCCTGGAGCAACCCCTGAGTGACCTTATAGGCGCCCTGATACTCCGCGACCTCTTCGCCGATAATGAAAACGCGGTCATCGCGGCGCATTTCCTCCGCCATAGCATCGCGCAAGGCTTCGCGCACGGTAAGCGTTACCATCTCGGTGCCGGCAGGAATTTCCTCAGCCGATACGTCGAGCGAAGGTTTCGGCGCAACGGGCGCATTGACTAACGGCTTTGCTGAAACCTTCGGCGTTTCCCTCGCTTCGCCATCACTCTTGCTGGCGCGATCTGGCCCATTGCCGCGGGCGGCAGGCTTTTGATCGTCACCGGATTCATGCGGCGGGGTTTTGGGCGAGGCCGCTTCGGGCGGGGCTGTCGCGGCGTCCTCTCCCTCCCCCGTAATGACCGCGATCGGGGTGTTGACCGCGACATTGTCGGTTCCGTCCGGAACCAGAATCTTGGAAAGCGTGCCATCGTCGATGGCTTCCACCTCCATCGTCGCCTTGTCCGTTTCAATCTCAGCAAGGATATCGCCCGAGCGGACCGAGTCACCCTCTTTTTTCAGCCATTTCGAGAGCTTGCCTTGCTCCATCGTCGGCGAAAGCGCGGGCATGAGAATGTTGGTCGCCATTGATTGTCCTCAGTCGAACTGACCTGCCGTTTAGTTCTACCCACTCATTTCGAGACGTCGGTCCACAGCTCGGCCGGATCCGGCTCCGGTTCATGCGAGGCGAAATCCGCAGCCTCCGCGACGATCGCGCGGACCTCCGCATCGATCTTTTTCAGATCGTCTTCGCTCGCCTGCTGATTGGTCAGCAAGCGCGCGCGGACCTGCTCAATTGGATCATGCTCCGTGCGCATCTTCTGCACCTCGTCCTTCGACCGATACTTCGCAGGATCGGACATCGAATGCCCACGATAGCGATAGGTTTGCATATCGAGGATGATCGGACCGTTGCCGGCCCGACACCATTCAGCGGCGCGGGTGGCAGCGGCTTTCACCGCGCGCACATCCATGCCGTCCACCTGTTCGCCGGGAATATTGAAGGACTGGCCGCGCTTGGAGAAATCGGGCTGGGCGGAAGACCGCGCCACCGAAGTACCCATGGCGTAGAGATTATTCTCGATAATATAGACGACCGGCAGCTTCCAGAGTTCGGCCATGTTGAAGCTCTCATAGACTTGGCCCTGATTTGCCGCGCCGTCCCCGAAATAAGTGAAGCAAATGTTCTTGTTGCCGCGATAGCGATTGGCGAAGGCAAGACCGCTCCCCAAAGGCACCTGCGCGCCAACGATGCCATGGCCGCCATAAAAATTCTCGGCCTTGGAGAACATGTGCATGGAACCGCCCTTGCCCTTCGAGGCGCCACTCGCCCGTCCGGTCAATTCCGCCATGACCGCCTTGGGGTCCATGCCGCAGGCGAGCATATGGCCGTGATCACGATAGCTGGTGATCGTCTGATCGCCATCGGTCGCCGCCATCTTCACTCCGGTGACCACCGCTTCCTGGCCTATATAGAGATGGCAGAAACCGCCAATCAGCCCCATGCCATACATCTGCCCGGCCTTTTCCTCGAAGCGGCGGATGAGCAGCATATTGCGATAGGCGCTCAGTTCCTCTTCCTTGGTGAAAGAGGCGCCGTTCGCGGGCGCGTTTTGCGATTTGCGCGGCGCGGGTTTCCCGCGGGCGCTCGTAGATGCGGTGGCCATGAAAAGCCCCTTTGCGACGCCGGAGCCGGCTGAAGTTCAAAAATAGCGCAGCGGCGGACGGAAAGCGAGCCCTCCGGCCAGGGTTCAACCGCCAACGCCACCAGAAATTAAGGGCTAAAGCTGATCTTTGGGCCGGTTCCACTTATGCGAGAAGCGGCCGGGACCTGGAAACAATCATTTCGTCGTGATCTCGTCACGCGAGCCACCAGGTTCCAAACCCGAGGCTCGCCAAGGTTAATGGTAGGCCGATTTGCCCATACGCAAGAAAGGAAAGCTTTATTCCAGCTTGCTTGGCCCGCTCGGCGACGATCAGATTTGCGACCGAACCGATCAAGGTGAGGTTGCCGGCAAATGTCGAACTCATCGCTACGATCTGCCAGGCTTTGTCGGGATCCGGGAGGGCCAAGACGAATGGCTTGAGAATCAAAACCGCTGGCACATTGCTGACGAGGTTCGACAGAAGAGCCGTCGACCCCGACAAAACCCACGGATTTGCCAAATGAAGCTGCCGCGCCGCCGCGGTGACTTCAGGTGTCAGAAGCATTTTTTCGGCAGCCGCGACAAAAACAAAAAGTCCGGCAAACATCAGCAGAAGTCCGCCATCGATTCCGGAATAGATTCTGCGCGGTTTGACAGAGCGCGACAAAAGCAGCAGCGAACCGCCGATCAGCGCCGCCTCGGCGATGGGAACGCCTGCAAAAAAACTGACCATCACCGCCAGGGTCACGAGCAGACCCTTGGCGAGTTGCCAGGACCGCCGGCGCAGTTTCTGTTCTTGCGCGGCTGACGCAAAAGAGGTTGAAAATTCCTTCGGATGAAGGACGCCGACCAACCCGATGGTCAGCAGAAGCGCAACCACCGCGGCCGGAGCAAGATGGATGAAGAATTCGGCATAGGGCAGATGCGACGTGACGCCGATGATCATGTTCTGAGGATTGCCGGTGAAGGTCGCAGCACTGCCCGCGTTCGACGCCATCGCCACGGCGAGCAGATAGGGAACCGGATTTCGCCGTAAGGCACGCGTGACGTCGATGACAAGGGGCGCCATGACTAGGCAAATCGCGTCATTGACCAGAAAAGCAGAAAAAAATCCTGTCACGATGACGACCGCGGTCAACAGCACAATCGGTCCCGGCGCACGGCGGATGGAAAATCTGGTCACGAGATCAAAAAAGCCCGAGACTCGCAATTGCGCGACAATGATCGTCATACCCAACAGAAGAACGATGGCGTTGAGGTCGATGGCTTTGAATGCCTCCTCAAGGCTTAAGGTGCCAAGCGCGATCATCAAGCTAGCGCCGACCAGCGCAATACCCGCACGATCGATCCGAAATCCGGGGATACGGCCAAGAGCGACCCCTGTATAGGTCGCAACGAAGATCGCGACCGTGGCCCATGTCCGGATGTCGAACGATGCCAAGCTCATGAGGTTTGCATCGCAACAGGCTGTTGCTCTATCGGCGCAAAGAAAGCCTCTGCCGCACCGGCCGCCAGCTGCGAACCGGCGACGAGCATAAACGAGGACATAAAGGGGAGAATGATTGAGGCACCCGTAACAACTAGCGCAGCGACAATGATTATCGCTCTTTTGGCATGGCTCACGTCAATCAAGGCGCCCGCGGGAGCCTGGACGATCAGGCCAGAGATTGCCGCAATCGACATGACGAGGCCGATTTGATCTTCCGTCCAATGCCGCTCGGTCAGGAGGTAGATCGCCAGATAGGGTCCAAGCCCCTGGCGAACATCCGCCAGGAAAAAATTCAGGGCATCGAGCGAATATTCATGGCGCATAATCTGATCCGGACCGGCAAGCGCGGCGTCCGCTTAAATCTCGCGATCCGGGGTAAGTTCCCGATCAGAATCGACCTCAGAAATTTAGATCACTGAGGCAAAGCTTTGAGGGCTCGGTGAAGGGGATCCATTTATGCGTTCAATTCATCTCGATGGCTTCGGCAAAAACACGACAAGATCGTTGTGGCTAACGCGCCCGAGCAGCGCGCGGGCCTCCTCGTCCAAAAGATCCCGATCGATCGCCCGGCCGGACAATAATTCATTTCTATGAGTTCCATAATTCATGCTCGGACTTCAAAACCTTCAATTCTTCGCGCAGCGTTGCTATTTTATGTTCGTATTCATCCTTGGTTTTGAGTTCCGCGCTCTCCGTTCACGGCATGCCAAACGAAATAACCGCCGACCGAGCCGGATATGAAATAAAGGAGCAAAGGGTAGAGCGTTGCGCGAACGCGCCTGTAAATGACCATGGGGAGAGAATGCCGGATCGAGGTAAGCGATCGGTTAATTTTAATTTCCTGCTTCGCTTTGCGTTTGGGGTGCGGCCCAATGCCCAGCCCGTTTTTTCGGGTTCTAAGAGTATCTCGCGGCGATAAAGGTCACGGAAGGTTTAGCATAATATAAAATAATTTCTGATAAATATATTTACTTATCATTTATCCCAGAATAGCCATCGAAGATTGAGGCATTTCCATGGCAACTGAAGCGCGACCAAAAGGTCCGCAGGGGGATAAATAAATGGGCGAAGTCACCCCGATTAAAAAAGCAAGGAGACAGATTTCTCCCGAAAACTCTGAACCTTATATTGAGAAATCGCTGGCCGATGCACGGACCAAGCTGATCGAAACCGGAAATCGCAGCCGTCTCATTCATACGCCTCGCGACTCCAAGCGCTCCCGCGCCCTCGCAATTCACGGCACCAGCAGCGATCAGCTTTTCACGAGCCTGGCCCAGGGAAAAAAGCCGCTCCGGTTTTTTGCAAGTGAAGTCCTTACCGACCTCCAGCGTGAACCCACAAAACAAAAAGCGCCAAGGCTGGTCACGACGAAGCAGGCCTGTTGGACGGGTTTGCAGACATCACTTTCAGCCGAACATTTGCAGCGACGTCTTCATAGCATTTATCGCGACGCCAAGACCGCGGAGGAAGAGCGTGGCATCAATATCCTGTTTATCGCTCTTGGCTTTCTGCGCTGGTATGAGGATGAAAAATCGGAGGTCCCACGCGAAGCTCCGCTCGTATTGGTTCCCGCTTCACTCGTGCGCGATACGAAGCGTTCCACATATGACGTGAAGCTTCGCGACGATGAAATCGGGACCAATCAGGCGTTGCAAGAGCGCCTGCGTGCCGACTTCGGGATTATGCTGCCTGACATTCCTGAAACCGAGGATTGGCTGCCGTCCGGCTACTTTAACGCGGTTGCCAATGTCGTTGCGGTGAAGCGGCGCTGGTCGGTCGATCCCAATGCGATCGAGCTCGGGTTTTTTTCTTTCTCGAAGCTTTTGATGGTGCGCGATCTCGAACCCGCCAACTGGCCGAACAATATACTTGTATCGCATCCGCTGGTCCGCGGACTCCTATGCGACGGGTTTGCGGCCGAGCCGCCGATTATCCCCGAAGCCGCCAAGCTGGACGAAATCCTAAGTCCCCTCGACCTCGTTCACGTTGTCGATGCCGACTCATCACAAACACGGGTCATTGAGTCCGTTCGCGCCGGCCGCAACCTCGTCGTTCAAGGCCCGCCTGGCACAGGTAAATCGCAAACGATCACGAACATCATTGCGGCCTCGGTGCATGCCGGACAATCGGTCTTGTTTGTCGCCGAGAAAATGGCGGCGCTCAATGTCGTCCATAAAAGGCTGCGTGAAGCGGGGCTCGAGGATATCTGCCTCGAACTCCACAGCCATTCCACTAGTAAGCGCCTGGTTGCCGAACGGTTGGACCGGACGCTGCGCGCAAATTTGAGCCTATCGGCTGCCAATGAAGAAGCAAAACAGCTCACCCTCGTACGTGACCGCCTTAACCTCGTTGCCAACCGTCTGCATACGCCGATCGAAGACACCGGCATGACGCCCTATAAGGCGCTTTCGATTCAGATCGCAGCGGCGCGGCTTGGATTCGCGCCCGATCGGCATCTGGTGGAGGAAGCAGTTTTGTGGACTGGCGAAAGCTTCGCGAAGAAATCTCAGTCTATGGGGCGGCTTGCCGATCTCACCGAGAACGCGGGCGCCCTCAATAGCCACGTCTATTTTGGCGTCAGGCGAATCAACCTGCAGCCCGCAGACTTTCAACGCGAAATTCGCCACATCCAAACTCTGGCCGACAAGGCGGCGGCGCTCGCTGCCTATGCCAGTATGCTTACAAATTATTTTGGCTGCGCCCGAGATTTCGACCGTGGCGGGCGTCAAGACGCTGAGCGCGATCTTTCACGCCCTCTCCAATATGCCGCCCGCAAGCGCGGCTCTGGGAACGCTTTGGCGGCAACAGCAAACGCCCTATCTTGGCAAATTCCATCCGGCAGCTTGGTCTGCCCCGGTCCGCGGGCTTCGGGCACCCTTGGCCAAAGGCGCGGCGTTCTGGCTCGCCCGCTTCGGTAAAGATTATCGGGAGGCCAGTCGGTCGCTCGCAACCCTCCTCTCGGTGCCTTTACCGAAGCAGGCTGTGGAACGTCTCGAGCTTGTCGACGCGCTCATCGTCAGCCAAAGGCTGCGGTCAAAACTGGCCGCCGAAGCAAAATGCTTGGCAAGCCTGCTCGGCGACCCCTCGCACGGTCAAAAAGATCCCTTTCTTCGGATCCATACGGTTGCAACCCTTATTCAGGAGTTGTCCGCCTTCGATCCGCATCTCAACCTCGAACGCGTCATTGGTTTTGCCCGTGACGGCGCTGCCAGGGTGCACAGAGATCATCTCGAACTCGCACTGAACGACGTTCTCGACGCCTTTGTGCGGGTCGTGTCATTTCTCGAAATCGACATCGCCGCAGTTTTTCAGACAGACACGCTGAAGAGCATAGATCTGAACCATCTTAGCGAGCGGGCTGCGAAATGGGCGGCAAATTCCGCCCGCTTCGAGGAATGGGCGAGACTCGCCAAGGCCGACAACGAAGCCCGCGCGGTTGGACCCGCCCGGATCGCAGATGCACTGGCTGCGGGGCGGCTCGATCCCGGTCATGTCCAATTCGAATTGGAAACCGCCTTCGCTGAGGCCTGCTGGAAACGGGCGATCGTGGCCGATCCGGACCTCGCACACTTCGACGGAAACAGCCAGAACGCACTGGTTGCGCGATTCGTCGGGCTTGAGGAAACCTCGCGCGAGGCTGCCGTCCAAAGCGTCCGCGCCCGTCATCAAGCTGCAATTCCACATGGCGCGCAGGGCGGGATGGGCGTGATCCGCAGCGAGATTGCCCGCAAACGCGCGCATATACCTCTCCGCAAGCTGATGAACCTGGCCGGCCCCACCATCCAGAAGATCAAGCCGGTCTTTCTGATGAGCCCGATTTCAGCCGCGCAATTCTTGCCGCCGGGATCTGTCGAGTTCGACATCCTGATTATCGATGAAGCAAGTCAGGTCCGTCCGGAGGACGCCTTGGGACTTATTGCGCGCAAGCAGATTGTTGTCGTGGGCGATAAGAAGCAATTGCCGCCCACAAGCTTTTTCGATCGCATGATCGTCGATGAAAACGAACTGGCCGAAAGCGATGCGGCGGAGAGCCGGCCCCAGCAGGTTGCGCCCATTACCGATCTTGAAAGCATTCTTTCCTTGTGTGAGGCCCGAGGTCTCGAAAGCCGGATGCTACGATGGCACTACCGGTCTCGGCATCCCTCTTTGATCGAAGTTTCCAACGCCGAATTCTATCGTCATCTCATAATGCCGCCAGCGCCAGTGACGAAACGCGACGGAATCGGCCTTAACCTTCGACGCGTGCAGGGCGCTTATGATCGCGGCGGACGGCGTACCAACACAATCGAAGCCGAAGCGATCGTCGACGCCGTGGAAGACCACGCGGGCAGATGCGCACAGCTATCGCTTGGGATTGTCACTTTTTCAACGGTTCAGCGCGACCTCATCGGCGACATGCTGGAGGCAAGGCGGCGGGTCAATCCGGTGCTCGACCGCTACCTCGACGATCGCGGTCCTGAAGATGTTTTCGTCAAAAATTTAGAAAATGTGCAGGGCGACGAGCGGGATGTGATCCTGATCTCGATCGGCTACGGTCCTCGCCACGCCGGTCAACCTCTCGACAGCATGGCGTTCGGACCGATCTCCGCGGAAGGCGGCGAGCGGCGCCTGAACGTCCTCTTCACGCGAGCTCGCGTCCGTTGCGAAGTCTTCCTTTCGTTCGGCCCCGGCGAAATCAATCTGGAACGGGTGACCGGCGAAGGGCCACGTGTGCTCAAGCGTTTTCTACAATTCGCAGAAAGCGGTGTGCTTGACGAAAGCCGCCCGACCGGCGCGGATTTTGATTCCGTCTTCGAGGCCGACGTCGCCGCAGCCATCGAAACCCTCGGCTACACGGTCGACCCTCAAATTGGTTCGGCGGGGTTTAGGATCGACCTTGCGGTGCGCGATCCCGCCGGATCCGGCCGCTATATGCTCGCGGTCGAGTGCGATGGGGCAACGTATCATTCGGCCCTCTGGGCGCGAGAACGCGACCGGCTGCGCCAGCAAGTTCTCGAAGGACTCGGCTGACGGTTTTATCGCATCTGGAGCACGGATTGGTTTTATAGGCGCGCCGAACAACTGGCGAAGCTGAAGCTGGTACTCGAAGAAGCACGTGAACTCGAGGCGCGGAATTTGGTGTTGGCCGGGCAACCCTCCGTGCCCGGCAGCGAGTTTAAGCCGGTCTGCGCAGATGGCTTGCACCCAACTGCCTATGCCCTGGCAAAATGCGAGGTTCCAGTTGGCCTGGACCTCCATGAAATCGGCACCGCAACACTCGCTACCATCGTTCAATCGATTGTCGAACAGGAAGGCCCTATTCATGGCGACGAGATTGCCCGGCGGGCCGCTTCGCTGTTCGGTAAGCGCCGGACCAGCGCGCGCATTGCCGAAGCCGTCAAACGGGCCCTGGATTATGCGCCGGGTCTGCGCAGTGAAGCGGGGTTTTGGTTCACGCCCGCACAGGCAAATGCGCCCGTCGTACGCGATCGATCCAAGGCACCGCCGAGACTGCAAAAGCCCGAGATGATCGCGATGTGCGAGATCAAATCGGCGATAGCCATTGCAAGGCGCCAAAACGACCGCTTGAGCGCAGGCGACCTGACCCTGGCGGTGGCACAGCTCTTCGGTCTAAGCAAAGCTAAAGTCGGGTTTCGGGAACGCGTGCTTGCGCTGGCCATGTGAACGCTTGAGAGAATGAGCGGGCCGAGAAGCCATGGGGTTTCCCGGACAAAAAAACCCGGCCGGAGGGCCGAGTTTAAGTTTAACTGGCAGGAGAGTATGCCAGACGCAACCCATCAATATTTCGCGACCACCGGAGGCGGAGCGAACCAGTTGAACCGGTAGTTCAGGCCGACACGACCGGTGTAGTTCTGCACCCGCGCCGAAGTTGCGAGCGTGTTGGTAAAGGCGGGGACGGCGAGATTGATGATCTGCCCGGTCGCCGAAACCCTGGAGAACTGCGAGTAGAGGAACTCGCCCTTTACGCTCCAATTATTGTTGAGCGCATATTCGACGCCGCCGCCGACGACATAGCCAACCTTGTTGCCAGCCGACGCGGTACCGAATGCGGGCGAGACGCCATCGGAATAGTCGAGCAAATATTTTCCGCTTGTATAGGCAAGACCGCCAGTCGCGTAGATGAGGAGGCGATCCAAGGCAAGGCCGGCCCGCCCCCGTACGGTTCCGAACAGGCCATTCGCCACGCTCTGGGTCATTCCGAAGGGAACGCCGCCAAAGACGGCGCCGGTGCTGAAACGTCGGGTTGAGCCGGTGACGCCGCCGATATCGGTTTCGAAGCCGAGCACCACCATTCCAATTTGCCAATTATATCCGAGCTGGCCGCCGGCGGTGAAGCCGCCTTTGTTTTGCGTTTGGCTGCCCGCGACGCTCACCACCGCTGCGTCCGCAGCCGTAAAGTGCGAAGGCCCCGCAAGTGGCGGCCCCACGACGGTGTTGTAAGACGAATGGGTAATCTCGCCACCACCGTATCCGCCGACATAAAGGCCAGTCCAAGTGAAGACCGGCGGGGGCGGGGGCGGCGCGACCGGAAGATCGGCGGCGAGGGCGGTCCCGGCAAGCACCCCGACGCTGGCTGATACCAAAAGGAATGGACGCCACATTGGCCTTCTCCTGACGAAACTGAATTTCGATCAGGTTACGCCGACGCGACAAACCTACAACAAAATTAGCAAGGTTCCGCGAAGTATTCGGCCCGCCGTGGCAGATGCGCAACGCAAAAAAAAGAGGCAACGTGATGAGTAAACCTACAGGGGACAAGCTCTCCCAAGTGGATCAAGCATCAAAATCTTGCGGATCGAACGCCCGGTATGTCGAGCAAAATTCGCAGGTCACGCCGATCATCCCGTCGTCGCCGGTCATGTCGCAGCGCTCGCCCTGCGTGAAGCCGCGCAGCATCGCCCGGATTCGGTCCTCCGAGCACCGGCACCCATCCTGGACGCTTTGCGGCTCGAACACCTTGACGCCGGGTTGGTGAAACAATCGGTAGAGCAACCGCTCGCTCGACAAGCCCGGATCGACGAGTTCATGATCCTCGACCGTCGTGGCCAGCGCCTTGGCCTCCATCCAGGCATCGTCTTCCGGGGGCATTGCGAACCGAAGCCCAGCCGGTGCATCGCCGGAATCGAGATCGGCACGCACGCGTCTTTCTGCCGATCGCGGTAGAAATTGCGCCAGAAGGCCGCCCGCGCGCCAGCTCGTGCCAGACCCCGTCACGCTCTCGGCAACGGCAAGACGGACACGCGTCGGAATTTGCTCGGATTGGCGGAAATATTGATGCGCTGCTTCCTCCAGCCCCTGCCCTTGCAGCTCGACGATTCCTTGGTAGCGCGAGGTCTCATTGCCTTGATCTATAGTCAAGGCGAGGTGGCCTTTCCCGATCAGCTCGCCGGCTCTAACCGCAGCATCGAGCTTTTGCGCATCGAAACGCGCCAAGGCGCGCAACCGGCCAGGCGTGTCGAAATCCACGATCAGCATTTCGATCGCGCCGTCACTCCGGGTTTGCAGCTGAAACCGGCCTTCGATTTTGAGCGAGGAGGCCAGCAGCGCCGTCAATGCAACGGCTTCGCCGAGGAGCCGTGCGACCGGCTTGGGGTAATCGTGCTTGGCCAGGATATGGTCGATTGAAGCCCCAAGGCGCACCACGCGGCCCCGCACATCGAGCGATTCCACCGCGAAAGGGAGCACCAAATCATCGCGGCCTTCATCCGAAACGAGACGCGCAATCGAATCAGAAGGCCCCCGGCCAATCATGGCTTGGCGGCTCCAAGGCACCAAGCGAGGATTCCCTTCTGCGCGTGTAGCCGATTCTCGGCTTCGTCGAACACAACGGATTGTGGACCGTCGATCACCTCATCCGTGACTTCTTCGCCGCGATGCGCCGGCAGGCAATGCATGAAGATTGCGTCCTGGCCAGCCGCGGCCAGCAATTTGGCATTGACCTGAAAGGGAGCCAGAAGCTTTTGCCGAAAAGCTTCATCCTCGTCGCCCATAGAAACCCAGCAATCGGAGATCACCGCATCGGCATCCCGCACCGCCTCGAAGGGATCCTGCGTGAGTTTCACGGCGGCGTGCGACCCGCGCGCCCAATCGAGGATTTCCCCTTGCAGATCGAGTCCGGCCGGCGAGGCAACATGCAAGGTAAACTCAAACCGCTGCGCGGCATGGACCCAGCTCGCAAGCACATTATTGGCGTCGCCGCTCCAGGCAATCTTGCGGCCTTTGATGGGCCCCTTCTTTTCTTCGAACGTAAGAATATCCGCCATCACCTGACAGGGGTGCGAGCGTTTGGTCAGGCCGTTTATGACCGGCACGTCCGAGTAGCGGGCGAGCTCGTTCATGGCGGAATGGTCGAGAATGCGAATCACGATGGCATCGACGAAGCGAGACAGGACACGCGCCGTATCGGCAATGGTCTCCCCCCGGCCGAGCTGCATTTCCTGACCGGTCAGCATGATGGTTTCGCCACCGAGTTCACGCATCGCAAGATCAAACGAGACCCTGGTGCGCGTCGACGGTTTATCGAAAATCATTGCCAGGACCTTCCCGGCCAACGGCCGGTCAACCGGACTTTGCCCCTTGCGCCGGGTCGCCTTGATGCGAGAGGCGACGTCCAATATGAGGCGAAGCTCACCCGCCGGCACTTCCGAAAGGTCGAGAAAATGCCGTGCCCCCGCCAAAGAGCCTTGGCTTATGAGCGCGCTCATACTTTGGTCTCGCTGGCCATCACGGCTTGGGGCTTATTCTGTCCGATTCGGCGGCAGGCCGCGTCGAATCTGGTGAACGCCTCTTCGATCTCGGTCTCGCCAATGATCAGCGGCGGGAGAAGACGTGCAACATTTTCGGCAGCGGGGATGACCAGAATCCCTTGAGCGCGCCCAGCCGCCGCGAAATCATTGACCGGGACCCGCAACGCAATGCCTTGCATGAGCCCGACGCCGCGAATCTCGGCGATCACAGCGCTGTGCCGATCCTTCAACTCGGCGAGGCGTTGCTTCAGTTTCAAGCCCATCGCAGCGACATGGTCGATAAAGCCCGGCTCCAGCACGATGTCGAGGACGGCATTTCCGATGCTCGTCGCCAGCGGATTGCCACCAAATGTCGTGCCATGTGTGCCAATTGTCATGCCCTTGGCGGCTTCCCGCGTGGACAGAAAAGCGCCAAGCGGAAATCCGCCGCCGAGTCCCTTAGCAATCGCCATGATGTCAGGCTTGACGTCGCAAAGTTCGTAAGCAAACAACTTGCCAGTGCGGCCCACGCCTGTTTGCACTTCATCAAACATCAACAGCAGGCCGTGCCGGTCGCATAGATCGCGCAGTGCACGCAGAAACGGCGGCTCCGCCATTCGGATTCCGCCCTCGCCCTGGATCGGTTCGATCGAAAATCGCGCCGGTTTGCGGACCAATCGCTGCCTTGACGGCCGCGATATCACCAAAGGGAACCGTCTCGAAACCTTCCATCTTTGGGCCGAAACCCTCCAAATATTTTGGATTGCCGGCAGCCGCAATCGTCGCAAGCGTCCGACCGTGGAAGGCGCCGGCAAATGTGATGATATGGAATTTTTCCGGATGTCCGTTGACCGCATGATACTTGCGGGCGGTCTTGATGGCCCCCTCGACCGCTTCGGCTCCCGAATTTGTAAAGAAAACGTAATCCGCGAAGCTCACCTCGACGAGCCGCGTGGCTAGGCGCTCGGCTTGCGGGATTTCGAACAGATTGGACGTGTGCCAGAGTTTTGCGCCCTGTTCATTCAGGGCCGCAATGAGATGGGGGTGGCTGTAGCCGAGCGAGGCCACCGCAATGCCGCCGCCAAAATCGAGAAATCGCTCGCCGGTTGTTGAGGTCAGCCAAGCTCCGTCGCCACGTTCAAACGCAAGCTTGTAGCGGGCATAGGTCGGAAGCAGCGACGACGTCACTCTTTTTACTCCAGGCGGTTGGCCATTTTCCAATTCTCGTGAAAGCCTACCGATTCTTATTGTCGCATTTTCGAATGACGAACCGAAGGTTCATCGACGCGGAAGATGCTCGGAAGCCTAGCTTCGAGGAGTCCGCTGGCGAACCATTAAAATTAAAGTGCCGCCCAAGGGGGCGGCAGCTCTGTTTCAATTTAAGCATTGTCCCGCTTGGGGGTCAATCGCGGCGCAAACCCCAACGCTCAAGCAATTTAAATTTCCGGAATACCAGCTTAGCTCAAGGGTTCGACTGAGCCACCGCGCGTGGGCGGCTCAACCTTCAGCAGGCAGCTATTTGCCCGCGGGCGAAGGCACGGCCGGTGCCGCTGGTGCGGCAGCTCCGCCATCGGCGGGTTTTGCCGCCTCGAGGCGCTTGCGCTCGTCTTCGGCCCGTTTCTGCAGTTCCTCCTGCAGTTTCTTCTGCTGCTCTTCGAGCACTTTTGGATCGATCGGGGGCCCGTCGAACGCACGACCGAAGCCCGCGACCGGAATCGCGAAAGTAATCTCGTTGTTGACCTGATTCTTGACCGCGACGCTGAGGACGGAGCCCTTCTTGAGCTGGTCGATGGTCGGGCCTTTGACCTTGGCTTCGGCAAAACATCCGTTCGGGAAGCAGATTTCAAAGGCACCTTCCGCCAAGGGACCCTTATCGATGGCGAAACGGAAGCCCGGACGCAACATCAGACCGACTGGAACCAACAGACGGATGACCCGCGTGTCGTCGCCTTTGATGTCATAGACTGCCAATGCCAGGACGGGCGGCTGCCCGGCCTGCGAACTGAAATCGCGCGTTGTATAACAAATTTCCTTGTTCGCGTTCGGATCCTTGCCGCAAACCTTGGTCCAATCATTTTGGGTCGGAACCAGATCGACCTTGATCGGACCTTGCGGGGCTTGCTGCTGCGGCTGCTGTTGCGCCGGTGCGGCCTCACCTTGCGCGGGCGCGGGAGCAGCAGGTTGGGCAGGTGCCGGCGCCGCCTGGCCCGGTTGGGCGGGTTTCTTTGCCTGTGCGAAAGCATCGGTGCCCGCCATCAAGGCGAAGCCAGCCAAGCCGGCCGCGACGAAGCATTTCAACGAGAAGGGCATCCAAATTCCTTTCCAGTGATCGGACTTTCGAGACCGCCGTCGCGCCGACCACCCGGCGACGGTCCATGATGCGGCGACGGCAGCGCCCGGGCAAATATTGCTGGCCCTGTCACGCAAAGCCACGCGCTTCGCTGGGGCTGCAAATTATGTTTGATACGCACCAAGCGATGGCTCGCACATTTTAACCCCCGGCAGCATCGGTTTTGTGTGAGGAAGACCCCGGTTCACATGTGACGCAGCCTCAGCTTTTGAACTGCAAAGCGTGGCTACAATGGATTGTTCCCCGCTGCAAGTGTCAGAAAAAGACCCTTTACCGCAGCAGCCTCGACCGGAATGATATCGAATGTTTCTGTTTAATCCGACCCCGCGCTGTGTTCGCCCACCCTCGAGCGGACCAGCCGATTCCCTACACACGCCAGTGCCTGAGGTCTAGGGGTGCTGATTTTGCGCAGAGAGGTTTCTCGCGCTGGTCTTGAAAATGAAACGGCGGTCAAGGTGCAATGCGCGGCGACAATAAACCCAATTCGAGGTTCATGCTCCTCCGCTCATCACGCGCAAGTGCAACGCTTGACCAGCCGGATCCTGCCATAAATAGCGCAGGCGAATTGGCGCGGCCACGTTTATCGCAGCCGCGCGCAGGGTTCGTTACGCCCAAATCTTGGCAAGTATAACCATGATAATGACAGTGGCAATGAGAATGCCGTTGACGGTGGCGACAGCGTGATCGTTCATGGTCCTCTCCCGGTAGGTACCTAATTTTGGCGCCGCTTTTTCGCGGTCGCGTTCGTTACGTCGAGCTTTTCGTCACAAAAGTCAAGACAGGGGACCGCGAAAACAGGCGTAAACAATGTTGCGACGCGGCAGAAACAGAGCCGCCTCCCAATTTGAGGTATTAAGTATTTGTCCCTATTCCTCCAAAAGCTTCATATTTCCAGGCTTCCTGAAGCAAATAAGGAAAAGCTGAGGCGTTTTTCCCAGAATAGCCGATCAAAGGTCTCATGGTAGCGATGATAGATTATTTGCTTCGTCGTTCGGCGGTTGCCGTTGCCCTCATCGCCTTCAGCTTGCGAACCGCATGCTGCCCAACGCTCGCCGACGCTGCGGCGCCGCCCTCCCCGGTCTCGGTGCCGGCGATCGCCATGCACGGCGAACCCGCCCTCGCGGCGCCTTTCAATCATCTGCCCTATGCCGATCCAGCCGCCGCAAAGGGTGGTCGACTTTCGATCGGTTTTCTTGGCACCTTCGATAGTCTCAACCCCTTCAACTTGAAAGCCGGATCAACGGCACAAGGCCTCAACGGCAATGTGTTCGAAACCCTGATGACGCGCTCGCTCGACGAGCCTTTTACGCTTTACGGCTTGATTGCGAAGACCATCGAGACAGACCCCAATCGCAGCATGGTGATCTTCCGGCTTGATCCCGGCGCCCATTTTTCGGACGGTGAGCCGATCACCTCGGCCGATGTCCGTTTTACCTTCGAACTTTTGAAGTCCAGAGGCCGGCCGCAGCAGCGCGCCGCTTATGCTCTCGTCAAATCGGTCGACACTCCAGACGAACGAACCATCCGCTTCGATTTGACCGGCATTGGCGATCGGGAAATGCCGCTGACACTCGCGCTGATGCCGGTGCTGCCGCGCCATAAGATCGATCTTGCGAAATTCGACGACGCAAGTTTGGCGATTCCGACGGGTTCTGGTCCCTATGTGATCACCGACGTGAAACCGGGCGAACATATCTTTTTGCGCCGAGATCCGAACTACTGGGGCAAAGACCTCCCGGTCCGGCGCGGCCTGTTCAACTTCGATGAGATCGATATCGAATATTTCCGTGACGCCAACAGTTTGTTTGAAGCCTTCGCCGCCGGGCTGCTCGATTTTCGCGAGGAGACCAATCCGGCGCGCTGGGCCAATGCCTATAATTTCCCGGCCATCCGCGATCACCGGGTTATCCGCGAGGCCTTGCCTTCCGGCGGACCCAAGGGAATGGAAGGCTTTGTCTTCAATCTGCGCCGGCCGCTGTTTGCCGACAGCAGGATTCGCGAGGCGCTGGGACTGGTGTTCGATTTCGAATGGATCAACACCAATCTTTACAATGGGCTTTACACGAGGACGCAGAGCTTCTTTGCCGAGTCCGAACTCGCTTCGACGGGACGAGCCGCGAGCGAAACTGAACTCGCCTTGCTTGCGCCGTTTCCCGGCGTGGTGCGCAAGGATATTCTGGACGGCAACTGGCGGCCGCCCTCGACCGATGGTTCGGGCGGCGACAGGGCGAACCCCAAGCGAGCCCTCGCGCTTTTGAAGGAGGCCGGCTACGAAATCGAAAATGGCCGTCTGAGCAAAGGCGGCGAGCCCTTGTCTTTCGAGATCATGGTGAAGGACAGATATCAGGAGCGCCTCGCCCTCAACTACGCGGACTCGCTGGCGCGAATCGGCGTTCTGGCGAAAGTCCGCGCGGTCGACGAAGTCCAATATCAACGGCGGCGACAGAAATTCGATTTCGACATGATGATCGGAAGCTGGCTCGCCTCCGCCTCGCCCGGCAATGAACAGCGTTCGCGCTGGGGCTCGGCGAGCGCGGATCAGGAGGCCTCGTTCAACCTCGCAGGGGTCAAGTCGCCCGCCGTCGATGCGCTGATCAGTGCCATGCTCGCCGCCAAGACGCATGAGGAATTTGTCGCCGCCGTCCGTGCCTACGATCGCGTGCTGCTTTCCGGATTTTATATCGTGCCCTTGTTCCATTCGCCGGATCAATGGATTGCAGCCTCCGCAAAACTCGCGCGGCCGCAACGCTCGCCCAAACATGGCCCCGCGTCAGGTGGCGCAACGCTCGACACCTGGTGGAGAAAACAGCCCTGAACCATCATGGCGCGTCGCCGGCTGGCGCCGCGCAAGCATAGGAGCACCGCACGATGATCGGCTTTTTCGCTGGGATCCTTTTGCTCCTGTTTCTGCTCACCGGCGTGCGGGTCGCCAATCAATATGAACGGGCCGTGGTCTTCCGGCTCGGCAAATATGCCCGCACTTCCGGCCCCGGTCTTTATCTGCTGATCCCCGGCATCGAGTGGCAATGGAAGATCGACATGCGCACCATGACGACGTCGGTCGAGCAGCAGGAGGCGATCACGCGCGACAATGTGCCGATCAAGATCAACGCCGTGATTTGGCGCAGAACCATCGATCCAAAACGTTCGGTGATCGAGGTCGTTGATGTCGGCAATTCTGTCATCCAGGTGGCGATCACATCGCTGCGCAATGTGATCGGTCAGCACTCGCTCGACGAAGTCCTCAAGGAGCAGGAAACCATAACCAGGGCACTGCAAATTTCGATCGATCAGGTGACCGAACCTTGGGGTGTGAAGGTCGAGTGAGTGCAAATGAAAAACGTCGAAATCCCTGAATTCATGCAACGCGCCATCGCTCAGGAGGCCGAAGCGCTGCGCGAAAAACGCGCCCGCAGAATCAAGGCGGAAGCCGAGGTCGATGCCGCGACGCTTCTGCGCGAGGCGGCGGAAACGATCATGCATAGTCCGGCCACGAATTGCGGCGCATGCAAATGATCACGGAAGTCGGCGCCGAGCAAAACACCATGACGATCATCATGATGCCGAGCGAATTTGTGGAAGTCGCGCGGGCTTTTTCGCAACGGACCGGGGAGTGAGGGGGAGTAGATTTGGGGAGGGGCTGTTTTAAACAGGAGCAGGCATACGATAACAAATTACTGTGGCGTATAACTGCTAAAATCTGCTGACAATTGTATATGTTCGTTTAACCTGATGTCTGTTCAAGATACCACAGGGTTAACTCAACTGACAAAATGACTGACACTTCCTCCCTTGTCCCTGCTCTTTCCTATGCATGCTTGGGGGTTAAAGCACTGGGATTATGCGCCTACAATCCCGGAGCCCCATTCTCAGTTTATTTCAGCCTGGGTGAGGCCATAGGTGCCTTGGGCTTCACGCTTGCAGTCCAACAGCTTCTTAAGCCCATCTACCTTTTTCGGCTTGGCGCGCGATATTTGTCTCTACGCTGGCTGTACGCTTGCGTCTTCTTGGGTGCGCTGGCTGTTCTGGTGGCGGCTGTAGTTCCGAGCTTCCCGGTGCTCCATGCCGGGCCTTGGGGGTATCCGATCGTCTGGGAAATCGCCGCTGTATTTTTCTTTGCTTTTGCCTACGGCGCTATCATTCTTGCGATCGTTCAGCCCATTCGCGTCCGGCCGGAAACGATCGTTCAATTCACAGTAATGTCCGCCCAGATGCTATCGTCCGCGAACGAGCAGGATCATATCGACTACGAGGACGACCTTGGTCGCAGCCTTCCTGTGTTGATAAACACCGCAACGTTCACGGATGGACTTCGAGAGACGTCCGCATTCTTCAATTTTCGGTTTCGCAAGGAGATTGAGCGTGCAGAGTACGCTTCGTCGTTTCTGCGAATTGTGGCTGATCCTGCCTTTTGTGAGACTCTGGTCAAACGCTTGCCGTGGCGCGTTGCAGAGATGTTGAACGAAATCGCAGCCAAAAAGATTCATGCACGCGGCGCCGAGCAATTCGTCCGCGAATTGGCGCGTCAGGCAATCTTGCGCGACGACGGTATGATGGCGCGCGAAGTTGGCTATCACGGCTTCGGCACGGCGCCCATCCTTTCCGAAAGTCTTTTCTCCAAATACTTCATTCTTGATACTTATAATCCACTCTCATTCATCTCGATTAGTAGCGATACCATTACGCAGCCGATGGTCAAACGTTTCAACAGTGCCGCTGAACGATGTCTGACGGCGCTCATCGATGCAGGCTCGATTTATGATGCAAAGGTCTCGTTCTGCATCCAGAACTTCTATAGAACTATTTTTATGAGAGCCTGGGAATATCAGGCAACTGAGAGTCGCGATTACCATATGCCACTTGAGATGGAACATGGGGTTGAATTGGTAATCAAATTCGCTGAAAGGCTCCAAACTAAGGTGCACCCAAGCGACTATGAAGCGCTTTATGTCGTCGATCCAAAGCAGTATCGTCACGACGTCCTAGAAACCCTAGTCGCGGTCGTCTACGAGGCGTTGGCCGCCATATCGAATCGCTTCACGGGCGTCCAAGACGCGTTCTGGACTACCGCCATCCGGACTTTCCTGATGACTTTTCCGAGACACGGGCATCAGCCGGACGGGATGACTCCGTTCCAGCAGCGCCTGACGCTACTGCTTATCGACAAACTGCGCGATAACATGAACGGCTTTTACCCGGCGATCTGCAGGGTCCTACTGGCCTGCGTGGGGCCATATCATGACGAGGCGGCGCAGCCGAACCGCACGGCGTTCAATATTCTAAAGGATGCCATGTACTATGAACTGCAACAGTTTCCGCAGCTCGCAGCCAAGAAGCCCGACAAGATCGGGGACTACTTACCCGACAATGTGACGTACAGTGCCGCGACGACGGAGCTGACTCAGACCTATCGCGGCGGCGGAAAAATCCTAACGAATTTATCGACGCTCAACCTGGCTCCGGTTTCGCTGCTGAAAGCCGATGTCTGCTTTGGTTAGTGGGCACGCGATTGAAACAACTCTTATATGTCGTTTCCAAGCCGAACCACTGCAGGGTTTCGAGAAGCCACGCGCGAGACTGGTCCACACAAACATGGCGTGCTTTTTCACAGCTAAATCAACGCAAAGCCTTGCCTTTGCCGTAGCCTTCGCGCGCTAATCGGCATTTGCGAATCATGCGGCAATTGGTCCAAAGCATCACTTGGCGCGATTGGTTAACCAAAAGCTAAGAAGCTTCGTTGAAGAATAGGCAATGATCCAACAACCGTTCCGCGGCCCTGCACATGAAACTCACCAAGCTGCGCATCGCGGGTTTCAAGACCTTTGTCGAGCCGACCGAGTTCCATATCGAGCCGGGGCTGACCGGCATTGTCGGGCCGAATGGCTGCGGCAAATCGAATCTGGTCGAAGCGCTGCGCTGGGTCATGGGCGAGAGCTCGTCGAAAAACATGCGCGCGTCGGGCATGGACGATGTGATTTTTTCCGGCGGCGGCGACCGGCCGGCCCGCAATATGGCGGAGGTCGTCCTCTTTCTCGACAATAGCGACCGCACGGCGCCCGCCAGCTTCAACGATGGCGAGACGTCATCGAGGTCTCCCGCCGCATCGAGCGCGAGTCGGGCTCGACCTACCGGGTCAACGGACGCGAGGTGCGCGCCCGCGATGTGCAATTGCTGTTCGCCGATGCCTCGACCGGCGCCCGCTCGACGGCCATGGTGCGGCAGGGCCAGATCGGCGAGATCATTGCCGCCAAGCCGCAGGAGCGCCGCCGCATTCTCGAAGAGGCCGCCGGCATCGCCGGGCTGCATTCCCGCCGCCATGAAGCCGAGCTGCGCCTCAAGGCGGCCGAAGACAATCTCGCCCGCCTCGACGACATTTTGCAGCAGATCGACAGCCAGGCCGAGAGTCTCAAAAGACAGGCCCGCCAGGCGACCCGCTACCGCGGCCTTGCCGGCCGACATCCGGCGAAACGAAGCGCTGCTGGCCCTGATCAGCCAGACGGAGGCGGCAAGCGCGCTTCAATCGGCCGAACGCAAGGCTCGAAGCCGATCTCCGCGACGTCGCGGAAAAAACCAAGGCGCAGGCCGAGGCCGCCAAGCTGCAGGCCATCGCCGCGCATGAGTTGCCGGAGTTGCGCGACACCGAGGCCGAAGCCAGCAGCGAGTTGCAACGGCTCGTGCTCGCCCGCGAGACGCTGGACGGCGAAGAACGGCGCGCCAAAAACCGCACCGGCGAGCTGGAGCGCCGAATCGCGCAAACGACAAGCGATATGGCCCGCGAAACCGCGCTGATCGAGGACGCGGCGGCCGTTCTCGCGCGGCTCGAAGCGGAGGCAGAGGAGCTTGCGAGCCAGCGGCAATCGGCCGAAGCCGAGATCGAGGCTCGCGCGCCGCCTGCTCGCGAGGCCGAGGCGGCTGCTCGCGGTCACCGAAAAGGCCCTCGCCGAGGCGCAGGATACGCGATCCGCGATGGAGGCGCGGCGCGGCGGCGCTCGAGACGGCCCTGCGGGAAGAAACGGCACGGCTCACGCGGCTCCAGGCCGAAATCGAAAAGGTGACGCGCGAACGTGACACGCTCGCTTGCGAAAACTCCGCGGGCGGCGCCGACCTTGCCGCTTTGCAATCGGCGCTGAACGGCCCTCGCGGCGGCGAAGGCGCGGGAAGATGACCTTGCCGCTGCCGAAGCCCGCCATGCGGAGGCGCGCGCGGCCGAACTGAATACGCGCGGGCGCCGCTCGCCGACGCCGAGCGCAAGGCGCAAAACCTCGAAACGCAAATCGCCACGCTATCGAAATTGCTGAATGCCGGAACCGGCGGCTTCTGGCCCGCCGGTCACCGAGGAAATCAGCGTCGCGAAAGGCTATGAAGCCGCGCTCGGCGCGGCGCTGGGCGATGATCTCGACGCCTCGACCAATCCGGCCTCGCCCGCCCATTGGGCGTCGACCGACGCGTCGGATGATCCGTCTCTGCCGCCGGGCGTCGAAGCGCTCTCGCCAAGCTGGTCGACGGCGCCGGCCCCTCTTGCGCGGCGGCTGAACCAGATCGGGGTCGTCCTGCGGGCTGAAGGCGCCGCGCTGCGGACGCTGCTGAAACCCGGCCAACGACTCGTCTCGAAGGAAGGCGATCTGTGGCGCTGGGACGGATTCACGCAGGCCGCTGAAGCCCCGACCCCGGCGGCGCGGCGCCTCGCCGAAAAAAACCGCCTCGGCGATCTGGCGATCGAAGCCGAAGCCGCGCGGGACGCGGCCAACGCCCTGAAAACCGATGCGGAGCAGGCGCAAGCCGCTCTCGCGGCCGCGGCCGCCGCCGAGAGCGAGGCGCGGCAAGCGCATAAGAACGCGTTGCGCAAGGTCGAAGCCGCGCGCGACGCAAAAGATCACTGCCGAAAAACGTCAGGCCGAGACAGCGGCGCGGCTTTCGGCGCTCGAAGAAGCGCTTCTTCGCCTTGACGGCCTCAAAGGACGAAGCCCGCCAAAAACACGTGCTAGGCCGAGAACGCGCTTGGCCGGACTGGATCGCTTCGACAGAACTCACTGCGCGGCTCGACAACGGCGCGCGCGGCACGGCCGCAAGAGCGCGCCATGGTGGCCGAAGCGAGCGCCGAACTGCAAACCCATCTGCGCGAGGCCGAGATCGCGGGCCAAGCGGCTGCAGGCGATCGAGGATGAACGCCAATCCTGGCTGGTCCGCAGCGAACGCGCGGGCGGTCAAATCGCCGCGCTCGAAGCGCGCCACGCGAGAAGCGCAGCCCAAGAACTGCAGAAACTCGTGGACGCGCCGAATACGTTTCCTCGTGACCCGCCAGACCTTGATGCGCCAAATCGAAGCGCCGAGGACGCCCGCAAACAATCCGCCGACAAGCGCGTCGCGGCCGAGACGCGGCTTGCCGAGGCGGATCGCGCCGCGCGCGGCGCCCTCGAAGCGATGAGCGCGGCCCGGGAAGAAAAAGCCCGCAGCGAAGCGAAGCTCGAAGCCGCACGGGCGCGCTGCGGCGAAGTTGCGCATATGATTGCGACCGATCATTGGCTGCACGCGAGGCCGAGCTTTTCGGCCTCGCCCCTGTCACGCCAGGCGACGAACTTCCGCCCGCTGAGGATGTGGAAAAGCGGCTCGACGGATTGAAGCAGGACCGTGAGCGGCTCGGCGGCGTCAATCTGCGGGCCGAGGAGGAATTGAACGAAATTCTGGCCTCCAAGACCAATCTGGCCACCGAACATGCCGATCTGACCGAAGCGATCCGGCGGCTGCGCCAGGCGATTCAAAGCCTGAACAAGGAGGGACGCGAACGACTCCTGTGCGGCGTTCGACGTCGTTCACGCCCATTTCAAGGAGCTCTTCACGACTCTTTTCGGCGGCGGCTCGGCCGAGCTTCAATTGATCGAATCGGAAGACCCGCTCGAAGCCGGGCTGGAAATTCTCGTCCGGCCGCCGGGAAAAAAGCCGCAGGTCATGACGCTGCTGTCCGGCGGCGAACAGGCCCTTACCGCGATGGCCTTGATCTTCGCGATCTTTCTCACCAATCCGGCGCCGATTTGCGTTCTCGACGAGGTCGATGCGCCGCTCGACGACGCCAATGTCGAACGATTCTGCGATCTTCTCGACAATATGCGCGCCAAGACCGAGACCCGCTTCATCACGGTCACCCATAATCCGATCACCATGGCGCGGATGAACCGGCTTTTCGGCGTCACCATGGCCGAACGCGGCGTGAGCCAGCTGGTCAGCGTCGATCTCGAAGAGGCCGAACGTTTCCGCGACGCCGGATGACTGCGGCAAACCATTCCAGCTCTTCGAGAAAACCTAATTGATCATGACATTTCAGTGGCTTATCTGTTCAAGCCTGTGCCTTGACAGAAGCTTCTAGCGCCCATAAGGTGCGCCCCGCTCGGACGCGCCTACCGCGTCAAGCAATCCGTTTCGCCCCACCTTCAAACAGCCATCTTTCTCGCTTTTTGCGCAGGAGCGTCTTATAGAGTGCGCTCAGCTCGCCTTGCGAGGCGGATCAAAGTCAAACGGTGGAGCAGGACCGGTGGCGAAGCACGACGGGGATCGGGGAAATAATCGACCGGAAGAGGACGAACCCCAAGATCCGCGGAGTGAGGAAGAACGACGCGAAGATGCACGGCGGGCGCGCGAAGGCGAGGTTTTGAAGGCGAGACTGGACAAATTGTCCGATGCGCTCGACGCCCAACGCAAGGCTCAAAACGTGCAGCGGGAGGAAGAGGCGGGGCAAGGCGGTCCATCGATTGCTTCTGTCGGTGGCGCGATGAGCCTTGGTTTTCGTGTCTTGAGCGAATTCGTGGCGGCGGTCGTGGTCGGGGCGCTGATCGGCTGGTGGATCGACGGAGCGGCGGGGACCTCTCCGGCCTTTCTTCTGATCTTCCTTCTGATCGGGACGGGAGCAGGGTTTTGGAACGTATATCGGATTGCCACCAAGTCTACGGGCTCGCAAGGCGGCTAGGAATGGCCAACGGCGCCAAGCGCGCCGCGGGGCTTTGAGCCGGTTTCAACGGGATTATTGATCGCTATCACGCATTGAGGCAGGGAACAGAAAATTGGCTGAAGAACACACCATGGACCCGATCCACCAGTTCAATCTCGAACCGATCGTAAGCCTCCATCCCTTCGGTATCGATGCCTCTTTTACCAATGCAGTCGTTGTTCATGCTTGTCGTCGTCCTGGCGGTTTCCGCGCTGATGCTGCTCGGTACGCGCTCGCGCTCGCATGATCCCGGGCCGAATGCAGTCGCTCGCCGAAATGTCCTACGAATTCGTGGCCTCGACGGTGCAGATGTCGGGCGGTCATGATGGCATGCGCTTCTTTCCGTTCGTCTTCACGCTATTTCTGTTCGTGTTGTTTTCCAACCTGATCGGGCTCATTCCTTACACCTTCTCGATCACGAGCCAGATCGCCGTGACCTTCGCGCTCGCAGCGCTCGTGATCGGCATTGTCATCATCTATGGCACCATCCGCCATGGAACCCATTTCCTGAGGCTTTTCGTACCGTCGGGCGTTCCGATCGCGCTGCTGCCCTTTCTGGTGCCGATCGAAATCATTTCTTTCCTCTCCCGCCCGATCAGCCTCTCGGTTCGTCTCTTCGCCAATATGCTGGCCGGCCACATCACGCTCAAGGTCATGGGCGGGTTCGTTGTCAGCCTGCTTGGCGCCGGCGCCTTTGCCGTGCTCGCACCGTTGCCGCTTGCAGCGGCGGTCGTCCTGACCGCTTTCGAATTGCTGGTCGCGGTCCTGCAGGCTTATGTGTTCGCCATCCTAACTTGCGTCTATCTGAACGACGCAGTTCATCCGGGCCACTGAATAAATATTTAACAACAGATCGGTCGCCCACCTATCGGAAGCTTTAAGGAGTGAATAATGGATCCCGTTGCAGCCAAATATATTGGTGCTGGTCTTGCCGCCATCGGCATGGGCGCCGCAGCTATCGGCGTCGGTTTGATTTTCGGTAACTTTCTATCCGGCGCCCTGCGCAATCCAACGGCTTCCGACGCACAATTCGGACGCGCCTTCATCGGTGCCGCTCTTGCCGAAGGCTTGGGTATCTTTGCCTTCCTCGTGGCAATTCTTCTGCTCTTCGTTCTCAAGTAAGATTAAAGAACTCCGATGCGCCCCGGCACGATGCTGGGCGCATCGGTCCCGTCCAGGAGAGTCCGTCCGTGAACGACGTGAAAGCCCGATTGGAATCTATCGTGCAATCGCGAGCCAAATATCTTCGCGACGCGCGCAGCGTTGCCATTGCGCTCGCAACGGGCACAGCGGCTACGGTCGCGTTCGGAATTCGCATTTTCAACGCAGCGGTCGTCCAATTTAAGCAGTTGAACCTCTCACCCTCTGCGCGCTCGCTCCTTGCGGCCAGCGGTGCCGGTGCGATCACGGCGTTCGGCGTTGCCTTGGCGCTGCATTTTCTCGGGGGTGCCAATGCGGACATCGCCCGGCTCGACAAAGATCTCGCCACAGTGAGCCAGCAGCTCAGCTCGATCGAACGGTCGAACATGCAGGCCCTGGCAACATCGCACACAGCCCTGGCAACCCTCGCCGACCGCATTGCCGCGGCAGAAAGTGCGATAGGCAAGGCCACGAATTTGAAGAATTCCACCGCCCCCGAAATCCACGCGCCCGCGGCTGGCAAGTCCGTCATGCTTCCCGAGATCGGGCGCCTCGAAAAGCGAATTGCCGAGCTAGAGGAAAAAATGAACATACATGGAACGCCGGTTTCGGAAACCAGCGCCGCGCTTCCCGCTGATATGGATCACGGACCGAGCGCATTTCCGCCCTTTGAAACGGCCAACTTCATGCCGATGCTGATCTGGCTCGCGCTGAGTTTCGGGCTGCTCTACCTTTTGATGTCGAAAATCGCCCTGCCCCGGGTCGAAAATATTTTGCGTGCGCGCGCCGATAAGATCTCAAACGACATCAGCGAGGCGAATGCTTTCCGTCTCGAGTCGGAGAAAGCCGCGGCTCAGCATGACAAGACGATTGCTGACGCCCGCGCCAAGGCGCTCGCTTTGGCCCAGGAGACGCATGAGCAACTCAATGCCGAAACCGAGACGAAACGCGCGGCACAGGAACGCGAGCTCAACGTCAAGCTCGCGGCCGCGGAAGCGCAGATCGCACAGATGAAGACCAAGGCCATGGGCAATGTCGAAGCGATCGCCAATGAAACCGCAGCGGCGATCGTCGAGCACATTACCGGCAAACCCGCCGACCCCAAGGCTATCAAGGCCGCGATCGCCTCGGCCTGACGCTGGAGAGTTTAGATGTTTAATGAGGAGTTTTTCGTAGCCCTCGGGTTTGCAATCTTCGTCGGCCTATTGGGCTATTTGGGAGTGCATAAAAAAATCAACGCCGCGCTCGATAGCCGCACGGCACGAATCAAGGCGGAACTCGATGAGGCGGCGAAGCTGCGTGCCGAAGCGCAGGCTGTCCTTGCCTCCTATGAGAAGCGGCGAGCCGAAGCACAGGCCGAGGCCGAAGCCGTCGTTGCGCAAGCTCATGCCGAGGCGGAAAGAGTCGCCAGCGAGGCGCATGCGCGCATGGCTGAATTTCTGCAGCGCCGGACCAAGCAGGCCGAAGAGAAAATTGCCCTGGCGGAGACGCAGGCGACAGCGGATGTGCGCGCAGCCGCCGCCGATGCGGCAACCAAGGCCGCCGAAAAAGTGCTGACCAATGAGGCACGGGGACCCTTTGGCGAGGAACTCATCGGCAAAAGCATCGCCGATTTGAGGACAATGGCTCGTTAGAGCGTTGCTCACTCGCCCACCACGCAGCCCCATGTCTTGAGCGTGGCAAAGCCGGCCAAAACAATGCCATTTCAGCACTAGAGCGGCGGATATTCAGGTTGAATCGAAGGGATTCCGGTGAGGCGGGTTTTGTGATTCACTTTCATAAGGAGGTGAGTCGCGATGCCGAAAGCCTATTCGCTCGATCTGCGTGAACGTGTTGCCCGCTTTGTCGAGGCTGGCCAGTCACGCCATGCCGCCGCCGCACATTTTCAGGTGTCGGTATCCTTCGTCGTCAATCTGATGAAGACCTATTATTCGAGCGGACGGCTCGCGCCTAAGCCCGGTGGTGGGCGGCGACACGCCAAGCTCGATCCGCATCGGGCGTTTCTGCTGGCCTGTGTTGCCGAGAAGGACGATATCACCATGCCGGAGCTGGCGGCCGAACTGGCGGCTACCACGGGCACAAGGGCCGATCCTGCCTCGATCTCGCGCTGGCTCATTCGAAACGGCTACCGCTTCAAAAAAAACGCTGCTGGCCAGCGAACAAGATCGGCCCGACGTCCGGCAAGCGCGCGAGGAATGGACGGCCACACGGCAACCCTGGATGCGGCTTGAACCGCACAGACTGGTCTTCCTGGACGAGACCGGAACCACCACCAAGATGACCCGCCTGCGCGGCCGCTGCCTGAAGGGCCAACGGCTTCGCTCCAAAGTCCCGTTCGGCCATTGGAAAACACAGACCTTCGTCGCTGGCCTGCGCTGCCACGGCCTCACCGCGCCTTTCGTCGTCGATGCTCCGATGAACCGCCGCATCTTCGAGACCTATGTCGAAACCCAGCTCGCGCCGACCCTCGAAAAGGGCGATGTCGTCATCATGGACAATTTGTCAGCCCACAAAAGCCCGGCCGCCGAAAAGGCCATAAGAGCTAAGGGGGCATGGATCCTGTTCCTGCCGCCCTACAGCCCCGACCTCAATCCCATCGAAATGGCTTTTGCAAAACTCAAAGCCCATCTCCGTGCCAAGGCCATCAGGACCATCGACGCCCTCTGGCAGGCAATCGGCCAAATCTGCGACCTGTTCGAGCCCGCCGAATGTCAAAACTACTTCGCCGCCGCAGGATATGGATTCACTTGAGTGTCCGATGCTCTAAAAAGGGCAGGAGGATATAGATCCTCCCGCCCTAAAACTTTCGGCCCGCGTTTAGCGCGAATAGAACTCGATGACCAGATTGGGTTCCATCATCACCGGATAAGGGACTTCCGACGGCATGGGAATCCGGTTGAGTTTCGCCGTCATTTTGGTCGTGATCGACGTCGTAATAATCGGGCACATCGCGTTCGGCGAGTTGCTGCGCCTCGAGAACGAGGATGAGCTGGCGCGAGCTCTCCTTGATCTCGACCGTGTCGCCGGGCTTCACCTGGTGCGACGCAATATTCACCCGGCGGCCATTGATCTTGACATGGCCGTGATTGACGAATTGGCGCGCGGCGAAAACGGTCGGCACGAATTTGGCGCGGTAGACCACGGCATCGAGCCGGCGTTCCAAAAGCCCGATCAGATTGTCGCCGCTATCGCCCTTCATGCGGATCGCTTCGGCGTAATATTTGCGGAACTGCTTTTCCGAAATATTGCCGTAGTAGCCCTTCAGCTTCTGCTTGGCCTTGAGCTGGGTGCCGAAATCGGACAGCTTGCCCTTGCGGCGCTGCCCGTGCTGGCCCGGCCCATATTCGCGCCGGTTGACGGGGCTCTTGGGACGGCCCCAGATATTCTGGCCCATCCGGCGGTCGATTTTATATTTGGCTTCCGCGCGCTTTGTCATCGCGTGTCCTCTATCGGTTTGCGCCGACAAAAGGACACGGGCGCGCGCTCACGCAGCAAAGCGTGGCGCTCAATCCGCGTCCTCCCGCCACTGGGGGAGGAACGCGCCCTCCTCTGCGTGGCCCGTAAATCAGCCCCGCCGACAGGCTCAACACTTCAACGCAAGAGATTGAAGGTTCGCCACGGGTGCGTTTTCGGCAGGCTTATTCGCCCACCGCAAATGTAAAAGCGCCCGAAGGCGCCCGAAACGGGATAGCTAGGGGGTTAAGGCGCGCGGGTCAAGGGGGCGTCTATCCATCCCGGGCACCGCGTCACATGGTCTCGCCTGCTTAGATCGCAGCCCCAGATTTGAGGCAAATCAATTTTGCCGGCCGCGAGCGTCATAAAATTTTCAAGCTTTGTGGGGGTCGGGGCAAGCAAATCCCGCCTGCAGATCGCACCTCGGCCCTTATTGGCAAAGATAATAAATTAAAGGGAGATCGACGATGGCTATTGTAAACCCGACCGGAAGCTCAATCGACGTAAGTGAAGGATCTGGCGCCAGCCTTGTCATATTGATTGCTATGATCATTGTTTTCAGTGCAGCGGCGTTTTTTACCGGCCGTCTGTATGGAAGAAACGGAATGATTGCCGTTATTGCTGGGTTTGTCGTCGTGCTCGTCGGGCTATTGGCGCTCGGCGGTCTGCATTTCGGCTAATCGACAAGCAATTGCTGGCGTGGCGCGAAGAAGCGCCACGCTGTCCCCGGCCCCCTTACCCTTTACGCATGTAAAATGGTCAGACATGCGGAGTCGGCCGCCCGTAAATCAGATTGCGCTGAGTCCGGCCCGCGCGGCGAGCTTTTCCGCCGCTTCCTTCCGTTCCGAGTATCGGTCTGTCAGGTGGTGCGAGACGCCACGCGTCAGATAGGTGAATTTCATCAGCTCCTCCATCACATCGACCAGCCGGTCGTAGTAAGGGGACGGCCGCATCCGACCTTCCTCATCGAATTGTTCATAGGCCTTGGCGATGGACGACTGATTTGGAATGGTAATCATCCGCATCCAACGCCCAAGGATGCGCAATTGATTGACCGCGTTGAAGGATTGCGAGCCGCCGCTGACCTGCATCACGGCGAGGGTCTTTCCTTGGGTCGGTCGGAGCGCCCCGATTGAGAGGGGAATCCAATCTATCTGCGCCTTCATGATCGCTGTCATCGCTCCGTGACGCTCCGGCGAGCACCAGACTTGTGCTTCCGACCAGGCTGAAAGGCTCCGCAGTTCGACAACCTTGGCATGTTCTTCCGGCGCATCGTCCGGCAATGGCAAGCCGCTCGGATCGAAAATTCGGGTCTCGGCTCCAAAGGTTTCCAGGAGACGGGCTGCTTCCAGGGTCAAAAACTGGCTGTAAGAGCGCTGCCGCAGCGATCCATAAAGCAGCAGGATGCGCGGCCGAGGGCCAAGTTGAGCAAGTTGCAATGAGCCCGCAGTTGGCATCTCAAAAGCCGCCGGCACAGTGTTGGGCAGAGCCAGCGAGTCAACCACGGCGTTGGCTCTCCACCGGACGAGCGCGCCGCTGCCGGCGGCCCCGCTCGTACCAAGGCCTGCTCTTGTTGAGCATTGGCACGATCATCAGCCAGATCAGCACCGCGACCGGCAGATTGACATCCGCGATTTCGGCCGCGCCGATGGCACGAAAGGCGCCGGGCAAGAGATGACCGAGGCCGATGCCTATAACGATGCAAAGCCCGACCCAAAGACTAAGTGTGCGTTCGAAAAAGGACATGCGGCCTCATTTCAATGACTTCAAAACGCTCACGCACTGGCGACCCTGCGGCCATGGGCGTCGATGACGCGCTCGCCGCTTTCCTTGAAAAACTCACCTAGCTGCGGCGGCAAAAGGTCGATGACGAGTTCGGAAGGCCGGCACAGCCGCACGCCTTTCGGAGAGACCACGATCGGCCGGTTGAGAAGATTGGGATGCGCCTCGATCGCGTCGAGCAGAGCATCATCGCCAAGGCTTGCATCATCGAGACCCAATTCGCGGAAACTGGGGTCTTTCTCGCGCAGCAGAGCGCGGAGCGGAACCTTTGCCCGCGCTGCAAGCTGGCTCAATAAGGCTCGGGTCGGGGGCGTTTTCAAATATTCGATGATGTGGGGCTCGACACCCGCGTTGCGGATGAGGCCAAGCGTATTGCGCGACGTACCGCAGCGGGGATTGTGGTAGATGGTGACATCCATCGCCGTCACGCCACTTCCGGCCAATTCTTCGAGCGAAGGCCCTCGGTCTCGTAGCCTTTGTCTTTCAGCACCTTGATCGCGAAGGGATTAACCATACCCTTCGGCCGGCTGCCAGCCGAGAAGGCTTTGAAGCGCCCGGCCCCGGTCTTGTTGAGAATCGCTTCGGCGAGAATCGAGCGTGCGCTATTGCCCGTGCAGAGAAATAGGACATTGTAGACATGTTCAGACATCGGCGCCCTCTTTGGACAGGCAACAGGAAAGATCGGCCATGACTGGCCTGCATACTTCCGGCACGCCACCGCAACAATCCTCAACAAGAAAGGACGTCAGCTGCCGGATTGCGGCAAGATTTGCACGATAAATGATCGACCGGCTGTGCCGCTCCGCTTTGGTCAGCCCCGCCCGCGCCAGAACGGCAAGATGGGCCGACATCGTATTATGCGGCACGCCAAGTTGGCGCGCGATTTCCCCCGCCGGCAACCCCTCCGGCTCCTTTTTGACCAAGAGCCGAAAGACATCGAGCCGGGTGGCCTGCGCCAAAGACGCTAGGGCCTGAACGGCAGTAACTTTTTCCATATACCCTGTTCATATGTGGACGGCC
>CAWAXL010000016.1:0-97972 GCA_963785995.1 uncultured Alphaproteobacteria bacterium | reverse complement strand
GGTAATTAGGCAAAGTAATTTTTTTGATGAATTACCAGAACAACTACGTGATGATGAGGACTTGCAAGCGGTAATCTTTTCTGAAATTGCTGGGAAATTTATGGGAGCCGATCGTCGTCGCGGTCGTACATATACTTGGCTACACCAGCATCTGGCAGATGCTTTTGAGCAGACAAGCCCGCGTAGTTTTCTGTTAGCAGTAAATAAAGCCGCGACCACGAGACAGGCACCATCGAAAACCGCAATTGACTATAATGGAATTAAGGAAGGCGTGGTCGCAGCCTCACAGTTGCGCGTTGATGAATTAAAGGAGGACAATGTTTGGATTGGTGAGGCCCTGGACGATTTAGCCGAACTCGAAGTTCCCTGTGACCCTGACATCTTCATACGACGGTGGAAGGATTGTAAGACAGTTCAGAAAGTTGAGGCAATGCTTCGGAACTCGGACCGACCCGGTCCGCTCGCCTTCGAAGACAAGGGCATATCTCGTGAAGAGGCGCTTCTTCGATCATTAATAGCCCTTGGCGTTGTCGAGCAACGTGGGCCGACGCGTGTCAATATGCCCGATCTTTTTCGAGTTGCGGCTCGAATTAAGCGGCGTGGGGGAGTTAAACCGCCGGTTCGCTCCTAATGCTTAGGCGATTGGATGGATCAAGTTTTGCGTTGGGGCAATACTACCCGGAAGTTGCCCGGACCCCCGACGCTAGGCGTTTCCATAACTTCGCGTACCCAACCCTCATCCTCGCCGCGCGGCTGAGGTAACACAGTCAGCCGCTTATCGCGTCAGCTTGCGGCTCCAAGCGATGGGTGGCGCTCAAGGTACCGTTCGATGCTGCCGATGCCTGCCGTCGCCGGTGCAGTACGTGAATACGCGATTCTCAAACTCAATGGATTGCAGGGGTGGTGCCCAAAGTGTGGCTGAGGCGCACGATAGCTATACCCATCCAAGAACAAAAAAAGAACTTGAGGCTGCGAACAAATCATGTACAATTCCATCATTGCAGCGCACGTTGCGCGTGGACTTCGCACATGCCAGAAGGGGTTATAGCCGTGTCACCAGCCAGCCTTCGCCTCGTGGAAGGGACTTCCGTGGACAAGACCAAGGCGCTCGACGCCGCTCTGTCGCAGATTGAACGCGCCTTTGGGAAGGGCTCGATCATGCGGCTGGGGAAAAACCAAAAAGCCGTCGAGATCGATACCGTACCGACGGGATCCCTCGGCCTAGACATTGCCCTCGGCGTCGGGGGACTCCCGCGCGGGAGAGTGATCGAGATTTATGGCCCTGAATCGTCTGGCAAAACGACCTTGACCCTGCATGTCATCGCCGAAGCCCAGAAAAAGGGCGGCGTCTGTGCCTTCATCGACGCCGAACATGCGCTCGATACCATTTATGCCCGTAAACTCGGGGTCAATCTCGAAGACCTTTTGATTTCGCAGCCCGACACCGGCGAGCAGGCGCTCGAGATCACCGATACGCTGGTCCGCTCCGGCGCGGTCGATGTTCTGGTCATCAATTCGGTCGCGGCTTTGACGCCGCGTGCCGAAATCGAAGGCGAAATGGGCGACAGCCAGCCGGGCCTTCAGGCGCGCCTCATGAGCCAGGCTCTGCGCAAGCTCACCGCCTCGATTTCGCGCTCGCAGACGATGGTGATCTTCATCAATCAAATCCGGATGAAGATCGGCGTCATGTATGGCAGCCCCGAGACCACGACCGGCGGAAACGCGCTGAAATTCTACGCGTCCGTCCGACTCGATATTCGCAGGATCGGATCGATTAAGGATCATGACGAAGTCACCGGAAACCAGACCCGCGTCAAGGTCGTCAAGAACAAGGTCGCGCCGCCGTTCAAACAGGTCGAATTCGATATCATGTACGGCGAAGGCATATCGAAAATAGGGGAGCTTATCGATCTTGGCGTAAAGGCCGGCGTCGTCGAAAAATCCGGGGCTTGGTTCTCCTACGACAGTCAGAGACTCGGCCAAGGCCGGGAAAATTCTAAGAATTTCCTCAAAGCCAATCCGCAGCTTGCGGAGCGGATCGAAAAGGAAATACGCGAGAACTCGGGTCTCATCGCAGATCGCATTCTCGATCAGGCTGATGGATCGGCCGAGGACACCGGCAGCTAGAGCGCTTCCCGATCAGATGGAATCATCTGATCGAAAGGGAATCGCTCAAGTTCAACGAGTTGGAGCATGTTCTAGCGTTAGCGCCAAAGTCAACGCGATTATTGCGCAGCCTATCAGGCTTATGCCGGCGCCCCCGGGACTCGACGGCTTCTGGCTCTCGATCCTGCGGTCAGCCGGCATAATTTTTGCCGATGCGGGAGGATCACGGACAAAAGCCCTTCTTCCATCAGTGGATAAATTCGTCGTGGCGGCCTATTCAGCTTGGAAGGAACATGCTTTAAAACGAACCCTGATTTCCAGCGGCGCAGACGCCGAGGCTTAGGCTGTTTTCAAGCAAGCGGCGAGCCTGCAGCGAAATTGACTCCGTAATGCAAAACCGAAACTCGACCGAGACTGCAGGTAAAGTGAAATGAACGGGGTCAACGAGATCCGGTCGGCCTTCCTCGATTTTTTCAAAAGCAATGGGCACGAGATTGTGGCGTCTTCGTCCCTCGTGCCGCACAATGACCCGACGCTCATGTTTACCAACGCCGGAATGGTTCAGTTCAAGAACCTTTTTACCGGTGTCGAAAAGCGCGCCTATACGCGGGCGGCGACCGCCCAGAAATGCGTCCGCGCCGGCGGCAAACACAATGATCTCGACAACGTCGGCTACACGGCGCGCCACCACACTTTCTTTGAAATGCTGGGAAATTTTTCCTTTGGCGATTATTTCAAGCCGCTTGCGATCGAGCTTGCCTGGAAGTTGGTCACCCAAAAATTTGATCTGGACCAAAGCCGGCTTCTGGTCACGGTCTATCATGACGACGACGAAGCCTATGATCTTTGGAAAAGGATCGCGGGGCTGCCCAATTCGAAGATCATCCGCATAGCGAGCTCCGATAATTTTTGGGCGATGGGGGACACCGGACCCTGCGGTCCCTGTTCAGAGATTTTTTTCGACCAAGGCGACAAGATTCCGGGCGGCCCGCCCGGCGGTCCCGACGAAGATGGCGACCGTTTCCTGGAGTTCTGGAATCTCGTCTTCATGCAGTTCGAGCAGGTTTCCCCCGGCCTTCGCGTCGAACTCCCGCGGCCCTCTATTGATACCGGCATGGGGCTCGAACGGATCGCCGCTCTGCTGCAGGGGGTTCCCTCCACGTATGACATCGACCTGATGCGGTCCTTGATCCTCGCCGTCGCTGCGGCGACCGGCGTCGACCCGGACGGTCCGCAAAAGGCGAGCCACAGAGTTATTGCCGACCATCTTCGTTCATCGGCGTTTCTTGTTGCCGATGGAGTTCTCCCCTCGAACGAGGGCCGTGGTTATGTGCTTCGCCGCATCATGCGGCGCGCGATGCGGCATGCCCAGATGCTTGGCGCCCGCGAGCCATTGATGTGGCGGCTCGTTCCCGCGCTTTCGCGCGAAATGGGTCAGGCCTATCCCGAGCTTTTGCGCGCCGAAGCCCTCATTACCGAAACCCTGCGGCTTGAAGAGACCCGTTTTCAGGACACGCTGGCGCGCGGCCTTTCGATCCTCGACGATGCAACCCGGGATCTTCCCCAAGGCGGCACGCTGCCGGGGCAAGTCGCCTTCAAACTTTATGACACTTTTGGATTTCCGCTCGATCTTACGCAGGACGCCTTGCGTGCGCGATCGCTCCATGTGGACATCGAGGGGTTTCAGGCCGCGATGGAACGCCAGCGGGCCGAGGCCCGCAAGGCGTGGGCGGGTTCCGGCGAAGCCGCCACCGAGGCGGTCTGGTTTTCGGTCAAGGAAAAGGCTGGGGCAACGGAGTTTCTGGGCTACGACATGGAGCAGGCCGAAGGCCTTGTCGCGGCGATCATAAAAGACGGCACGGAAGTTGACCGTCTGAGCCAAGGCGAGTCGGGATTCGTCATCCTGAACCAAACACCGTTTTATGGTGAATCCGGCGGCCAGGTCGGCGACACCGGATGGATGCAAACCAAGGGCGTGCGCTTTCGCGTCGGCAATACGCAAAAAAAGCTCGGCAACCTCTATGTTCATGAAGGTTCGGTCGAAGAAGGCGAACTGCGTCCGGGACTTTCCCTTGAGCTGATCGTCGATCACGAGCGTCGGAAGGCACTGCGGGCCAACCATTCGGCGACGCATCTTTTGCATGAGGCTCTGCGCCAGACCCTCGGCAGCCATGTTTCCCAAAAGGGATCGCTGGTCGCCCCGGACCGCCTACGCTTCGATTTTACTCATCAAAAGCCGATCAGCTCGGAAGAACTTGCTCGTATCGAAGACATCGCCAATCGGGCCGTGCTCGACAACGCACCCGTGGTGACCCGTTTGATGAGCGTCGATGATGCCATTAAGTCCGGCGCTCGCGCCCTTTTCGGCGAGAAATACGGCGACGAAGTGCGGGTCGTCGCGATGGGCTATCCCCTCGCACATGAAAAGGATTCGCACCCCGACGCCGCCTTTTCAACCGAGCTTTGCGGCGGCACTCATGTCGAGCGCACCGGCGACATCGGTCTCATTAAGATCATCTCCGAAAGCGCCGTTGCGGCGGGCGTCCGCCGCGTGGAAGCCAAAACGGCAACCGAAGCGCGCCGCCACCTGACCGCTCAGGCGCAACGGTTGCATGAGGTCACAGCGCTTCTCAGGGCACCGGAAGAAGATGCCGCCAAGCGTCTAGCCAACCTCATTGAAGAGAGCCGCAAGCTCGAACGTGAATTAAGCGAGGCCCGCAGAAAACTCGCTCTGGGCGGAACCGGATCTGCAAATGGCCAGCCCCTGCAGGACATCAGCGGAATCAAATTCTTGGCCCGCACTGTTTCCGGAATTGCCATGAAAGATCTGAAATCGTTGGTGGACGATGCAAAGCAAAGCGTCGGCTCCGGGGTTGTCGCGATCGTGGGCGTTGATGACGAGGGCAAAGCCGGAATTGTTGTCGGCGTAACCGCGGATTTGACGGCGCGATTCGATGCTGTCCAATTGGTCCGGCCGGCAGCCATCAAACTCGGTGGCAAGGGTGGCGGGGGACGGCGTGACATGGCCCAGGCAGGGGGGCCAAATGGCGCTGGCGCGGAGGCAGCACTCGCGGCCGTCGGCGATGCGTTGCGCCACGCCGAAAGTGTGGCCTGACCCCAGGCACGGGGAGCATTGAGACAAATTAACCTCCCTGCCACGAGGCGGGAGACAATCGGTTCCAGCAGCGTGAGGGCCAGTCAAATGTTCAAGAAAATATTGGTGCCGATCGACCTCACCGAATATTCCATTGCAAAACGCGCCCTCGACGCGGCCGCTGAACTCGCTCTGCAGTCGAAGGGAGCGCTCCGGCTGTTGACGGTTGAAACTCTGCTCCCCGCGAGTTTCATGGAATATGTTCCCCCCGAATTTGATAAGTCACAGCAGGAACGCGCCTCGCGGGAATTGGAAAACATCGCCGATGGTCTGAATTTTCCCAAGGAAAACAGATCCTGCACCGTGCAATTCGGCGGCGTTTACGTAGAGATACTGGCTGAGGCGCAAGAATGGGGGGCCGATCTTATCGTGGTCGGTTCGCATCGGCCTTCGATGGCGACCTATCTCATCGGCTCAAACGCCAAAACGATCGTGCGCCATGCGAACTGTTCGGTATTGGTCATACGCTCGTAAAAAATCGGAAATTTTGCGATCGTGGCAACCGGGTCGGGCTTCATCCGTTAACGAATCTCCATACTGCCACTTTGGGGATGAAACGGAGGAAAACCAGATGAACCAACAGATTCAACGTGGGACGGAAGACGCTGTCGAAAGGGCAGAGGCCGCGGTCAGCGCCATCTCGAAGAACATTCAAGCAATTGCCGGGGAATATCTGGAGATTTCCAAGCAATCGATTGAACATACGACGCAAACCATGGAAAAACTTCGCAATGCGCGAGGCCTCCAGGAGGTGTTTGCCATCCAGTCCACCTACGTCAAAGAAGCGCTCGAGAACTCGGCTGAGCACGCGCGAAAATTCACAGAACTGTTTGCGGCGTTCCCTCGCGAGATCACGAAAACCTACCAAGATGCTTGGCGTCAATCGATCAACTCCTTCGGGCAAGTGACCGAAACAGCCACCCAGACCGCTGCCGAAAACGTCGATCGTCTTCCCGACGCGGTGGGAAAAACCTCAAGCACTTTCGAAAATCGCGACCGTGCGTGACAGAGGTCACGAAATTGCTGCCGGAATCTTGAGCCGATAAGCCGGTTCGATCCACGAGGCGAACATTAGATGTTGGTGGCGGGAAAAAGTCCCGCTATCAGCTTCGGTCAGCCCGCTCCGGTCCAAGGGCTTGCCAAGTCTCGCAAAGGTCTGGAAGCTCACTAATGCGCGGCGCAGATCTTAATTCGTTCGGCCGCCATTGACATTCACGCCTCTAATGAGATTCAAGCAAAGATGCGTAAGCTCCTTCTCGTCCGCCACGCCGAAGCTGCAGCTTACTCTCCGGAAGGAGATTTGGCGCGGCAGCTGACGCTTCAGGGACGAACCGATGCCGGTCGCATGGGCGCGTATCTTTGCGAGCTGAGGCTCATCCCCGATCTCGCCCTCGTCTCGCCGGCACGCCGCGCTCTCGACACGCTGGACGCGATTTTGCAGGTCTTGCCCCGCGTCGCTCGCGAGGTGAAGCCTTCGCTCTACAATGCGGATACCGACACCTTGCATGATGTCGTGGCCGAAACTCCGGGGTCGGTCCGGACGTTGCTGATTGTCGGACATAATCCGGGTATCGCGGAATTTGCACGGCTTCTGGTCAGCGGCCGCGATAAGCGGGCGCCGCTCCCCCGCAATTTTCCGGCGCCTTGTATCGCGGTGATATATTTGGAATGTGACCATTGGCATGACATGGGCACCGCTCACGCCCAACTCGACAGCTTCATGTCGTTTGCGAACCTCCCAGGCTACGATCATATTCCGCGTGCGCAAAAGATGCGCTGAACTCTGCGGGGAGTCGGTCCCAGAAAGAGATGCATGATGACTTCCGGGGTCTTCGGCCTGATCGTCATCGCAATGGGCGCGATCTTGGCGGGCCGTACCGGCGCTAGTGAGCTGCAAACGCAACCTTCCGGATCCTTGGTCGCCGTTGCCTCTGAGGAATCCTCGCCCTCCCCGCCGAACAATGAATTGGCGTTTCGTCCCAGCGAACGCGCCGTCACGAATTGGCGTCTGGAAGCCGCCGCCAACCTTGACCTGAGGCCTGACCTTAAGACCAAACTCGCGAACGGAAGCGCGCCCGAAGTCCCGCGCTGTGTAAAGCTGAACAATTATTGGTGCATAAAACGCGCCGGCTGGGCTGGCGAGATTGCAGCGGACTCCGAAGGCCATGTCGCCTTTGCGTCCGCCCTCGACGGCGCGGTTGCCGCGGCAATCCTGGTCCGGCGTTACTATGAAGACTACAAGCGCCACTCGGCCTCGGCCATTCTCTCGCGTTGGGCACCCGCCCAATGCGGCGGAACGACAGCCACGGTCGGCACCAAGCGGCAAAGGGCGGCCCCGGCGCAACCTGAAACGCTGCAGGGCATCGCTCCCCTGGGCATCCAAAATACGCTGCGCGCCCGCTGGCTTGCCGCGCACCGGCGCGGTTTTCCCAGCCGTGGCAAAGCCCTGGCCTCCTCTGCTTCCGTGGTGCCGAGCCGGCCGCTGGCCCTGATGCGGGCGCCGGAGATCGCGGTCGGCATGGGCGAGCCGGAACGCCCAACGCCGGTTCGGGTTCGGATTGCCGCGTTGGAATTCCCAACGCCCCCGCCGCGCAACATCGTTTCTTGCCTGGGAGACAGCCAGCGTATCCGAAATTACACGCTCCGCGCGATCGAAGGCATCGCGGCCAGCCCGGAAGAGGATTTGAATCTTTTTGCGGATAACGGAGCCCCAAGCGCAAATCTGGCGCGCCTGCTTGAGAATATGGCGAAGGTCGAAATCGGCCCCTTGGGCGCTAGGAGCGAACTGATCGCGGCCGCGGTCGGCCTCATCGCCCGAGGCGGGGGAGCGAAGAAATCGCCAGCAGAGCCCCCTGAGAACGGCACCCCCAGTGCGGATTCGCGCCAGAGCCGATGATTTCTGCGCTCAACCCCTAAGAAATCGTGCCGCCCGGCTACACTCCTGGGCGCGTTTGCGTTACCGATTCTCCTCGTCCCCGCCCGGCTCGTTCTGTTGCGCTCCAAATTTTCGGAAAACCGCTGGAATTCTTGATTTGTCCCTGATCTCCGATCTTCTTTTCGAAGCCCGCGCCGTGGCGCAGAGTCTTGTGGAAATGACCGCCGGCCCGCACATCCGCGTCGGCGTCACCGGGCTGTCGCGCGCCGGCAAGACCGTTTTCATCACCGCTCTCATCGAACATTTGACCAAGGCCGCGAGCCCCGCGCTTCGCGGCCGCAGAAATACATTGCCGGTGTTCCGGGCCCACGCGGAAGGCCGCCTGATCGGCGGCACACTCGAGCCGCAGCCAGACGACGCCGTGCCTCGTTTCGCCTATGAGGATCACATTGCCGCCCTGGCGGGGCCCGGGGGCCGGCTCGAGGCTCGCCACTGGCCGCAATCGACGCGCCGCATCTCCGAACTTCGGCTGCGTCTCTACTTCGATCAAAAGACCGGGCTGCGGCCCGGACGCCAATCCCTGACCATCGACATCGTCGATTATCCCGGCGAATGGCTGCTCGATTTGCCGCTGCTCGGCAAATCCTTACGCGCAATGGTCACGCGAAACTTTCATTGCCTCGGCGAGTGCCGTCCGGGCGCCGCTCGCGGCGCAATGGCGCCGGCTCACCGCGAACATCGATCCGCGCGGCAAGGCGAATGAAGACGATGCGCGCCGCGGCGCCGAACTTTTCACCAATTATCTGCGCGCATGCCGTGCCGACGAATATCATTTTTCGAGCCTGCCGCCGGGACGCTTCCTGATGCCCGGCGACCTCGAAGGCTCCCCTGCCCTGACCTTCGTGCCGCTCGCCCTTGACGAAGGCGAAGCCTACCCGCTGGACTCGCTCGCCGCGATGATGGAGCGGCGCTACGAGGCCTACAAGGCACATGTCGTCAAACCGTTTTTCCGCGATCATTTTGCAAGGCTCGATCGTCAAATCGTGCTCGTCGACGCGCTGGCGGCCCTGAACGCCGGACCCGCCGCGATGCGCGATCTCGAAATCGCCATCACCGATGTTCTCGCCGCGTTCCGAGCGGGACGCGGCAATCTACTGTCGGGCCTGTTTCGGCCGAAGATCGACAAAATTCTATTCGCCGCGACCAAGGCCGATCATCTTCATCACACAAGCCATGACCGGCTGGAAGCGATCTTGCGGCATCTGACCGCCAAGGCCATCGCGCGTGTCGAGACGGTCGGCGCCGTGGTCGACGTCATCGCGCTTGCCGCGGTCCGGGCGACCCGCGAGGCCAAGGTCGGCGGTCCCGACGAGCCCGCGCTGGAAGCAGTCATCGGCACGCCGCTCGATGGCGAGCATATCGGCGACGAAGTCTTCGATGGAAAAGCGGAAGCAGCGATTTATCCAGGCGAACTTCCGAGCGATCCGGAAGCCGTGTTTCATGGCGAAGGCGCGCACCGTCAAGCCCAGCGAAATCGACTACCGCTTCGTTCGTTTCCGACCTCCCATCGCGGTGCGGGGCGAGGATGGCAGCGTTCTCCCGCCGCCCCATATTCGGCTCGACCGCGCGCTCCAGTTCCTCATCGGCGACCGGCTCGCGTGAGGCCATCGACAGCCATTCTGTTTCATGACCCAAATCAAGCACTATATGACTGATTTAACGCTAGGGTTGCCGCCAGCTTACGCTCGCTGTGCGGCTGCCCGCCAGGCGAAAAGTCCAACGAGGTATTGCGTGGCGCTTGAACCCAAACCCCGCCCACGCGCCTACCGCCTCGACGAGCTGAGCATGACGTTCACCGGCTCCCTCAATGAAAAGCCGGTCGGCGCCGTCGTGATCGAAATCTTGGCCGATCCTTACGAAGCGGAAGCCAAGGCGGTGATGGCCGCCCATGATGCCGATGAAGCCGCGGTCGAGGTCGCGCAAAAGCAAGGCGTCATTGCCCGCACGTTTCTATCCTGGTCGGGCGTCTTCTGGTCGGCCTTGGGCGGTCTCGTTTCGCTCGAGTTTTGGCCTTTGGCTGACACGGCTGATCGATGATCTCTTTGCCCGGTCGCCGCTCTTCGGCGCGGTCGCCCTCGCGCTGGCAGCCCTTGCCGGAGTTGCGTTGTTCGTTCTCGCGGTGCGAGAAATCAGCGCCATCCTCCGCCAACGCCATATCGCCGAGACTGCATATCGGGCTTGCGCATGCGCGCGAAACCGACGATTTCAAGGAAGCAAGGCGCCTCGTCCTTCAGCTGTCGTAGCTCTACGCCACGCGGCCGGAGACCGCCCGCGCCCGCAACCATCTCCGCGACCTGACGCATGACATTGTCGATGGACGCGACCTGATCGATATCGCCGAACGCACCCTCGTCGAGCCGCTTGACCTTGAGGTTCGCCAAGAAATCGCGACCGCCGCCAAGCGCGTGTCGGTCGTCACCGCGCTAGCGCCGCGCGCGATCATCGACGTCGTCTTCGTCGCGGCACAGGCGATCCGGCTGATCCGGCGCATCGCGGTCATCTATGGCGGCAGGCCGGGCTTGCTTGGGTTTCTTAAACTTTTGCGCTCGATCGCGGCGCATATGGCAATCACCGGCGGCATGGCCGCCGGCGATAGCATTCTTCAGCAATTCGTCGGTCATGGCATTGCGGCCAAACTGTCAGCGCGTCTCGGCGAAGGCGTGCTGAACGGGCTCTTGACCGCGCGGGTCGGGCTGTCCGCCATGGCAGTCTGCCGTCCAATGCCCTATGCGGCGTCGCGCGCACCTGGCGTCGGCGATGTCGCGCCATTTTTGTTCAAGACCGAGAAGAAGGGGTGAGGCACGTGGGGCGGTTTCCGCTTGCATGGCAAACGCTACGGTCTTGTCGTGATGTTCGGCTCAAGAGCCCACACTGCTACGTTCCGAATGCTTAAAACGGCATTCCATAATGGGACTTATGCGACTTAGCCCTGTCGTTGGAACATCGATCAATTATCGATCTTCCCATCAATAAAGACCACCCTCGATTCGAATTTTCGTCCTGTATAGTGTAACAAAAGCAGAGTCGCTGAGACCAATAGATTTATACGGCGAGCAGAGATAACTTCCGGTCGTGTCCAACTCACCGCAGGTTCCATCGAAATTTGTGATCCGCACATGCGGACTTTGCGATCGCACACGATACGGCAAATGCCTAACTGTGGATATCGACCTCCGCAATTGGGCGTTTGAGTTGCTTCCGCTCAGGCGGGTTGAGTGAATGACTGCTTCCCCCAAGGCCACCCTTTGTCCTGTGGTGCAAAAATCTTGCAATTTGCGCCGGTTTGTAGCTACAATGATGCTACAAGGAGTTTTGCCATGGCGACCGATACGACTGTACGAGCCAGAATTGACGAGCGCGTAAAAAAGGAAGCCGCCCACGTTCTCGAAGACATGGGCCTGTCGGTTTCCGACGCCATCCGCATGATGTTGATACGCGTCGCCGCTGAAAAGGCCCTGCCTTTTGACGTGAAGGTGCCGAATGCCGTCACCGCCCGGACGCTGCGTAAGGCCGACCGGGGCGAAGATTTGGTGCGATCCAAGAATGCCGCCGATCTGTTCGGCAAACTCGGGATTTAATGCGGACGCCGGTACATACCGGGCAATTCCGCCGCGATATCCGCCGCGCTCAAAGGCGAGGCAAGGACATGTCGAAATTGCGTGACGTATTGAGTATGCTTATTGCGGCCGAGCCGCTTCCGCCGCGCTTGAAGGATCATCCCCTGACAGGCGATTGGAGCGGATCCCGCGATTGCCACATTGAGCCGGACTGGTTGCTTCTCTACAAGATCGACGGCAACGATCTTATTCTGGTCCGCACCGGTAGCCATGCAGACCTCTTCAGGTAAATCTTTGACAGAGCCAAAGATGCCCAGAAGTCAGGTGAGTATCCAAATTGATCGCGACCTTCCGAATGATTGGAAGCCCCAAAGGCTGTCTCGAAGGGCGAGGGCGCATTTTCTAAACGCCCATTGCGTGGGTCCTCATCCTTCGAGACGGGCGCTTCGCGCCGATCCAGGGCATCATCGCGCGGAGCTTGGCACCAACTTCCTCGATCGGACGCGCACCGGACTTTGCCCGCATCGCTACACATGCTCATGAACGGCGTTTCAGCTTTCTTGCGCCGAGGGCGGGCTCCGCCGCTCCTTGGGCGCCGCTTCGATCAATTTTGCCGGACGCCGCGCGCCACTGCCAAAAGCCGAAGCCGCAGCGAGGAAACCCTCCATACGGCCTTCGAGCGCCGCCAGCCGCTTGTCCATTTCGACGATGTTCAGAGCCAGTTGTTCCAGCTTCCTGCCCTGGCTTGTGATCCGTTCCTCAAGCAGGATTGCTGTCTTGATCGCCTTTAGCGCGTCGCCGATCCCGCTCACCCTGGTTCCCGCTTGAAATGAGCGAGCGCCGCATCGAGGGCCGCGTCGGTGCGATCGAGCTGCGCAAGGGTGCTGGCATGAAGCGCTTCGAAACCAGCGACAAGGCTACGCAGCTCCGCCTCAGTCGCGTCATCGGCGGGCTCGTAATTCAGCGCCGCCCGCCGGACGAATTCGGCCGTCGAAATCTTGCCCGCCAGGGCGGCCTTCCGCTCGACGCGCGCCTTGTCCTTTGCCGTAATCGGGACAACCAATCGCTGGCTCGCAAGGCTCATGTCCATCTCCCGACCATGGACATCATCATATACATGATCATGTCCATGTCGGCAATGGTTTTGGCCCTTACCCGCCTTAATTCTTGTCCTTGTCGACGAGCTTGTTGGCGCCGATCCAGGGCATCATCGCGCGGAGCCTGCGCGCCGACTTCCTCGATCGGATGCGCCGCCGACCTTCGCCCGCATGGCCTTGAAGGAGGTCTGGTTGACTTCGTTCTCGAGCATCCAATCGCGGGTGAAACGGCCCGATTGAATGTCGTTCAACACGCGCTTCATCTCGGCCTTGGTTTCTGCCGTCACGATGCGCGGCCCGGTGACATATTCGCCATATTCGGCGGTGTTCGAGACCGAATAATTCATATTGGCGATGCCGCCCTCATAGATGAGGTCGACGATCAGCTTCACCTCGTGCAGACATTCGAAATAGGCCATTTCCGGCGCGTAGCCCGCCTCGACCAGGGTTTCGAACCCATTGCGGATCAGCTCGACGAGACCGCCGCAGAGCACCACCTGCTCGCCGAAAAGATCGGTCTCGCATTCTTCCCGAAACGTCGTCTCGATCAGACCGGCGCGGCCGCCGCCGATCGCCGAGCCATAGGACAGGGCGAGGTCATGCGCATTGCCGGACGGATTGCGCGCGACCGCGACGAGACAGGGCACGCCGCCGCCGCGCTTATATTCCGAACGCACGGTATGGCCTGGGCCCCTTCGGCGCGACCATCAAAACGTCGAGATCGCCGCGCGGTTCGATCAGATTGAAATGGATGTTGAGGCCATGCGCGAACATCAAGGCCGCGCCCTGCTTCAGATTGTGTTTGAGATGGTCGCGATAGATGTCGCGCTGCAACTCATCCGGGGCGAGCAGCATCACCACATCGGCCCATTTGGCGGCATCGGCGACGCTCTTGACCTCAAGCCCCACGGCTTCCGCCTTCTTGGCCGTGGCGGAATCTTCGCGCAAGGCGACGCAGATCTCCTTGACGCCCGAATCCCTCAGGTTCAACGCATGCGCATGGCCCTGGCTTCCATAGCCGATGATCGCGACTTTCTTGCCCTTGATGAGATTGATGTCGGCATCGGAATCATAATAGACGCGCATGTCTGGGTGTTTCCTCGTGCAAAGAGCGGCCGTGCCGCCTGTTCAAAATGGGCTGGACGGGGTTTTAGGCCGCGGCAGCGCTGGGGTCAAAATTTTCCAAAAGCCAGCCTAACCCCGTTAAATGGGGTTGGGGCCGCGCGAAATGGCGGCCACGCCGGTGCGCGAGACTTCGACGAGCCCAATCGGCCGCATCAATTCGATGAATTGGTCGATCTTGCCGACAGCCCCCGTAAGTTCAAAGACAAAGCTCTCGATCGAGGCGTCGATCACCCGCGCGCGGAAGGCGTCCGCAAGTCGCAAAGCTTCGTCGCGATTGGCGCCGCGGCCGACGACCTTGATCATCGCAAGCTCGCGTTCCACGGCGTTGCCGCGCAAGGTCAGATCCGTGACTTTATGGATCGGCACGAGCCGCTCCAACTGATGGCCGATCTGCTCGATCGCCTCAGGTGTCCCGGACGTGACAATCGTGATCCGCGAAAGATGCTCGGCATGCGCCACCTCCGCCACCGTCAAGCTTTCGATGTTGTAGCCGCGTCCCGAAAACAAACCGACCACGCGGGCAAGAACGCCCGGCTCGTTATCGACCAGAACCGAGAGCGTATGCACCTCGATGTTGGATTTACCGAGAGCGGACGAATAGGGAGAGAGCGGAGCGACGGATGCGTTCATGACATTACACCAACATCTTACCGGCGGCGTCGATCGCAGTTTCGAGGTCCGCGTCCTGGCCCGGGAGAATCATTTCATTATGTGCCTTGCCGGAGGGAATCATCGGCAGGCAGTTTTCGGTTTTGTCGACCACGCAATCGAAGATAACCGTGTTCGGTGTTTCAATCATTTCCATGATGGCGGCGTCGAGATCGGCCGGGTCCGAGCAGCGAATGCCATGCGCTCCATAGGCGTCGGCGAGCTTGACGAAATCAGGCAGCGCCTCGGAATAGCTCTCCGAATAGCGTCCGTCATGCAGCAGCTCCTGCCATTGACGCACCATTCCCATATATTCGTTGTTGAGGATAAAAATCTTGACCGGCAAGCGATATTGCGCGGCCGTCGAAAGCTCCTGGATATTCATGAGGATCGACGCTTCGCCTGCGATATCGATAACGAGCGCGTCAGGATGCGCCATCTGGACGCCGATCGCGGCCGGAAGACCGTATCCCATGGTGCCAAGCCCGCCCGACGTCATCCAATGGTTCGGAGACTCGAAATGATAGTGCTGCGCCGCCCACATCTGATGCTGACCGACTTCGGTCGTGATGTAGGTGTCGCGCTGTCTTCGTCAATTCGTAAAGACGCTGAACCGCGTATTGCGGCTTGATCACCTCTTTCGAGGCGACGAATGCCAGCGAATTGCGGGCCCGCCATTTATCGATTTGCATCCACCATTTGGCGAGCGCCGCGGCATCGGCTGAATGGCCCTGCCAAGCCTCGATCAACTGGCGCAGCACATGCGTGCAATCGCCGACAATGCCGAGATCGATCTTCACATTCTTGTTGATGGAAGATGGATCGATATCGATGTGGATCTTCTTGGAGCCGGGGGAGAAGGCGTCGAGCCGGCCAGTGATGCGATCGTCAAACCGCGCGCCGACCGCGATCATCAGATCGCAATCATGCATCGCGTTGTTGGCCTCGTAGGTGCCGTGCATGCCGAGCATTCCGAGCCAGTTCTTGCCCGATGCCGGATAGGCACCGAGCCCCATCAGGGTCGAAGTGATGGGAAAGCCGGTGAGGCCGACCAATTCGCGGAGCAGCCGCGAGGCTTCCACGCCGGAATTGATCACCCCGCCCCCGGTATAAAAGATCGGGCGCTTGGCTGCGGCCATCATCGCAGCCGCTTCCTTGACCCGGTCAACATCGCCGTCGAGCTTCGGCCGGTAGGTTTTGTGTTCAATGTTGATCGGCCCGATATAGCTGCCTAATGCAAATTGCACGTCCTTCGGGATATCGATGACGACCGGTCCCGGACGGCCGTTCTGGGCAACATAAAAAGCCTCGTGCAGAACGCGCGGCAAATCCTCGATCTGACGGACCAGGTAATTATGCTTGGTGCAATGGCGCGTGATCCCGACAGTGTCGCACTCCTGGAAGGCGTCCGAGCCGATGAGATGGGTGGGCACTTGGCCGGTGATGCAGACCAACGGGATTGAATCCATCAAGGCATCGGTGAGGCCTGTAATGGCGTTGGTGGCGCCTGGACCGGAGGTGACCAGAAGCACGCCGACCTTGCCGGTCGACCGCGCGAAGCCTTCGGCGGCATGGGCCGCCCCTTGTTCGTGGCGCACCAGCACGTGCTTGATGTGCTTTTGGTGGAAGAGCGCATCGTAAATCGGCAGAACGGCTCCGCCCGGATAGCCGAAAATGGTTTCGACACCCTGGTCCCGCAACGCCCAGACGACCATTTCCGCGCCGGTCATCAGATTGCTCATGTCTTGCTCCAACGCATGCCCTGCAACGAATTTGTTCTCGGTTTCTAGGATTTGGACAATAAAAAAGGCCCCTGAGGGCCTTGGATACGCGCCAGTTCCGGGTAATGCGGAGCCTATCTCCGCCCCGTCTCAGGCGCGCGCGCTACGATAACAAGGATATTCACAGGAAATCCCCAGCCGATTAACAGCTTATCTCTTAGCTGATGCGTGCGACACGGTCAATAAGGTTTGTTGGAGACAACGCATGGTTTGCCGTAAGCTTGACTAGTGGGGTCGGGGCGTCCGCGCCTGTTTAATGCCGAAGGGACACGGTTGGGGTTGCCGGCCGCAATAAGCTTCCAAACCTCCTTCCCGCCCTGTACTCATAGACCATGACCAATGATACACAGCCAACTCCCCCAATTATTTTGGGCGGCCAGCGCCGTGTCACCGCGCGCGCGCTGCTCCTCGGCGACCGGATCGACGCCGCCGGGCTCGAACGGTCCGACATGATTTCGGCGACGCCTCTGGCCTTTCACTCCGGTGCGCATGGATTCGTCGCCCTGTACCGATTTGGCGTCGCTGTCATGATCGGCTTGTCGCCACTGGAAGAGGATGGCGTGCTCAAGCAGGTGAAATTGCGCGTTTCCGGCCCGCACGAGCACATCGACGACGAATCCGCAGTCCTCGAGATTTCACCCGATCACGACGACAAGATCCCGCCCGGCGGCGCCATCGCGATGAAGGATTTGTCCGCCCAGCGCCTGCTGGTTGTCGCCGACGCCCTGGCCAAGAGCGTTTCGCTCGGCCGCGACGAACGCGAAGTCAACGCGGTGTTCGACATCATCGAACCTTTCGCCGCCGATCTCGCCCGCAATGGCCGGCCACCTTGGAAGCGCCGCTCGATGTTGAAACTGATCGGCCAAACGCTGCTTGTTCAGCATCGAGTGTCAGGCCGCGTCGCCGTCGAAGAAAAGCCCGATGTACTATGGGACCGGCCCGATCTCGAACGGCTCTATGCCCGGCTTGAAGACGAATATGAACTGAAGGAACGTGCCGAGACCCTGAAACGCAAGCTCGACGTCATCGTCGAAACGGCACGAACGCTCACCGACATGATCGACGCAGATCGCGCGACGCGGCTCGAAGCAACCGTCGTGATCCTGATCGTCGCCGAAATTCTGCTGACGATCGGCCAGATCATGTTTTGGGGGCACTAGCTTTAGAATGCGCGCTTAAAATCAGCGCCTCCGCGTCTTCCGGCCTGGCCCATTTAAACAAAGGGAGCTGGTGCCGGGCGAAGGTCAATTGCCGCTTGGCGTAGCGGCAGGTATCAAGTTTGGCGCGGCTCGCGGCCTCGGCCAGGGATATTTCCCCTTGCAAATGGGCGATCAGATGCGGCACGCCATGCGCCCGCATGACGGGCAAGGACGGATCGAGGCCGCGCTCGCGGAGCGCATCGACCTCCTGCGGAGCACCGTCCGTCAGCATGGCGTCGAAACGCTTGTCGATCCGCGCTTTGAGCTCGTCGCGCTCGGTCGCCAAGAAAACCGCGACAGCTTGCGCCGGGTCGAGCAGCGGCGCGGACCGCTTGGCCTGAAAAAGAGAAAGACTTTTTCCTGTGGCCTCAAAAACCTCCAGCGCCCGCAAAATTCGCTGCGGATCAGTCGGCCGCAATCGCGCCGCCATCATTGGATCTCGGCGAGCGAGGTCGGCGTGGAGGACCGCGACTGGAACATTTTGCGCGCGCGCCCGCATTCTGTCGCGCACCTCATCGGGAACTGGCGGGATTTCCGACAGACCCTGGGTCAGAGCCTTGAAGTAAAGTCCGGTGCCTCCGACCAAGATCGGCAGGCGGCCGGAGCGTCTCGTCGCATCGAGCGCAAGCGCAACATCCTTCAGCCAAAGCCCGACCGAATGATTGGTCGCTCCGTCGACATGTCCAAAGAGCGCGTGCGGCGCCTTGGTCTCGTCTTGGAGATCCGGACGCGCCGTCAATATGCGAAGATCGCGATAGACCTGCATCGAATCGGCATTGATGACCACGCCGTCCAGGGCGCACGCGAGACGCAGCGCCAGCGCGGACTTGCCGCTCGCCGTTGGTCCCGCAATGAGAATCGCTGAAACTAGCATCAATGGCGTTGTCGCAGTTCGGAAGGCGACCCTGCTCCGCCCGCTTTAGGCTACACCGCTTGCCGCAACTCACGCGGGAGGGGGAAGAATACGCTTTCGTCCGCGGTCGACACGGTCTCGACGCGCAACTCAAAGCGCTTTGCGAAAGCGTCCATGATTTCCTCGACGAGAATTTCAGGCGCTGAGGCACCGGCCGTGATTCCGAGTGTGGAAATATTGCTGAACAGATCCCATTCGACATCTTCGGCGCGCAAGACAAGACGTGCAAGCTTGCATCCCGACCGTTCGGCCACTTCCTTCAGCCTTTGCGAATTCGAAGAATTGGAAGAGCCGACCACGAGCAAGGCATCGACGATTGGGGCAACATGCTTCACCGCTTCCTGCCGATTGGTCGTCGCGTAGCAAATATCCTCCCGATGCGGCCCGACGATATTGGGAAACCGGCGCGTCAGGGCAGCAACCATTGAGCGAGTATCGTCGACAGACAAGGTGGTCTGGGTGACGTAAGCCAGATTATTCTCGTTTACGGGCTGCAGGTTTTCGACATCCTCCGGGGTCTGCACCAGGAGAATTGAATTGCTTGGCAGTTGCCCCAAGGTGCCGACAACTTCGGGGTGGCCCGCATGGCCGACGAGAAGGACTTGGCGGCCCTGCCTGTGGTGGAGCTCGGCCTCGCGATGAACTTTCGTGACTAGCGGGCACGTCGCGTCAATAGCGAAGATCTTACGGGCTTCAGCCTGTTCCGGGATCGACTTGGGCACGCCGTGGGCGGAAAAGATCACCGGCTTCGTCGTGTCCGGAACCTCGTCCAGTTCCTCGACGAAGATCGCGCCTTTGGCCTTCAGCCCTTCCACGACATATTTGTTGTGCACGATTTCATGACGGACATACACGGGGGCGCCATGGATCCGCAACGCCTCCTCGACTGCGTCGATGGCGCGCACGACGCCCGCGCAAAAACCGCGCGGCGCACAAAGGTAGACATGGAGCTTGGGCTTTATGGTCATTCGACGCTTGGCTAGGGGCTCTTTCGTTTAGGTGTTCGCGCCTTCGGCTGTCAAGTACGCCGCTCTCCGCAGCCTGACCACAGGGCGGTTTATGGCCGGACTTGTTTTATAAACCCATTGCTTTTCAACCCTTTAACGGCGAGCCAGGAAGAAGGACGTCAGCAGTTCGGCCGCTTCCAAGGCGCGGATCCCGCCATAAATCTCCGGCGCGTGGTGGCAGGTCGGCTGCGAAAAAAAACGCGCCCCGTGCTCCACGGCTCCGCCTTTCGGGTCAGGCGCGGCAAAATAGAGACGGCGCAGGCGCGCAAAGGAAATAGCCGCCGCGCACATGGCACAAGGCTCCAGCGTGACATAAAGATCGCAGCCGGTCAGCCTTTCGGAATTTTCAGCGCTGCACGCCCGGCGGATCGCTAGGATTTCCGCATGGGAGGTCGGATCCCTGTCGCCAAGGGTCTGGTTGCCAGCAAAGGAAAGAATCTTGCCGTTGCGCACGATCACGGCACCGACCGGGACCTCGCCGCGTTCCAAGGCCGCGCGTGCTTCACTGAAAGCGCAGGACATCGGATCGATTTCGGAATGCAGCATGACCTGGATGACCTGGAGGAGCGCCTGTGAAGACGGGATTTGGCGCGATCTTGTCCTCATTTGATCGATAAGATCAAACGCCTTTGGTTCCCTTTTGAGTTCATAGTCTGCTATCAGGCTCTATGCGCGACCATCCCAATAAAGACCCTCGTTCCCACCGCAAGCCTTCCGGTCCCGCGGCCGGCGGGCGGCCTCGCCTCAACAAGGAGACGCGCGGCAGCGCTACGGCAAAAAAAGACTTTAAGGGTTCGGCAGACCTTAAACCACATCCCCCATCGCGAAAAAAACCGCCCGCAGGCGATTGGAGCCGGCCCAAGCCCGATCCGGTCCAGGCGGCGCCATCAAGCCCGGAGGACACAAGCGCGCGAATCGCCAAGGTCATGGCGCGGGCAGGCCTCTGTTCGCGCCGCGACGCGGAAGCTTGGATTGGCGAAGGCCGCGTCAGCTTGAATGGCACGATCATCACCAGCCCGGCCGTAAATGTCCGCAAAGACGACAAGATCACCGTCGATGGCGAGCCCCTCGCCCAACGCGCCCGCACCCGGCTCTTCTTGTTCCACAAGCCGCGCGGCCTCGTGACGACTGAACACGACCCCGAGGGCCGGCAGACGATCTTCGATTTTTTGCGCGAGCATTGGCCGCAGGGACCCCGTGTCGTCAGCATCGGCCGGCTCGACATCAATACGGAAGGACTCCTGCTGCTCACCAATGATGGCGGCCTCTCCCGCGTCCTTGAACTGCCTTCGACCGGCTGGGTGCGGCGGTATCGCGTAAGGGCGAAGGGAGAGACCGATCAAGGCATTCTCGACCAGCTCCGCCAGGGTGTGACGCTGGAAGGCGTGAATTACGCGGGCATTGAAGCTACGCTCGATCGTGTGCAAGGCGCCAATTGCTGGCTTACAATGGCGTTGCGTGAAGGCAAGAACCGCGAGATCAAACGTGTGCTCGAGCATGTCGGGCTTGAGGTCAACCGCCTGATCCGGATTTCCTTCGGACCCTTTCAGCTGGGCGAAATTGCCGAGGGCGCCGTCGACGAGGTGCCGACGCGGGTGCTGCGGGATCAGCTCGGGCCTACGCTCGCAAAGGCCGCCGGAGCCGATTTTTTGAGCCCGATGCAAGAGCAGGCCGAACCAACCCCGGTAATTCTGACCAGCCGCCGGCCGGAGAGCGGTGCGCGTCCCGCACGCGAACGCCCGGAGACTCCACGGCGAGGAAGAAGTGACCGCGCGCCCAAGCCGCGAGAAGTCGAGCGTCAAACCGAAGAACGGCCAGACTTAAAGGTTAAGCCCCCGCCGCGTCAGCGAAAGCATATTTCGGTCTTGCGCGCCGAACATGGCGATGCAGGTTTGGCGAAGCGCAAACGGATCGAGCGACACGACACCGCCGATCGCAGTGGCCGGACCGTTCACGTCGAACGTCTCGTCACAGTCGACGACAAAAAGCAAACCAGAAGCAAACCATCGCCTGGGCGTCACGGACGCCTTGAGGATGGGCGCAAAAAGCCTGCTTATGGGTCGGCGCCCAAATCAAAGCCCGCCTATGGATCGTCGTCCAAATCGCGGACGGAACGAGACGGTTCGGAAAGGCCGCAGCGGTCGCGCTTTGCAAAGTCTGGCGACCGCCCGCAGGGGGCCACAAAATCCTGGCGGACCTCCGAAGATAAGCCAGCAAGAGCATCAGGCGAAGGCCGTCCCGCGCGCCAGCACGAGCGAAAACCCGGCGAAGCCTCGCGCGGGCCCCAGCCAAAAGGCAAAGCCGGACAGGGACGCCCGGGCGGCAGAAAGCCAGACCGTCGGGGTGATGGACCCCAGCGCCCTCGCGGTAAGTCGTGATGCCATGCGCGTTGTCGGCGGCAGTCTGAAAGGACACGCGCTGAAGAGCCCGGCTTCAGGGGCGATCCGGCCGACCTCCGACCGCTTGCGTGAAACGGTTTTCAATATTCTTGCGCATTCCTACGGGAACCCGGTGACCGATGCCCGGGTCATCGATCTTTTTGCCGGTACGGGCGCGATGGGGATCGAAGCCCTCTCGCGGGGCGCGGCATTTGCGCTGCTCGTGGACCAGGGCACCGAGGCCTGCGCACTCATCCGCGTAAATGTCACATCGCTCGGTCTCGCCGGCGCGACGCGCATCCTCAAGCGCGACGCGCGCAAACTTGGCCGCGCGCCGGAGACGGAGAGATTCGATCTCGCCTTTCTCGATCCGCCGTATAATCAGGGGCTGGTCGCGCCGACGCTCGCCGCGTTGCGCGGCGGCGCTTGGCTCAGCACGGATGCCCTTGTGGTCATCGAAGAAGCAGCGCAGGCCGAAGTCGCTATTCCAGAGGGCTTCGCGCAGATCGAGCGACGTCGCTATGGCGATACGCAAGTCGTGTTCGCCCGCATCGCCGCGTAGTCACGCGCGGCTTGGGCAGCAAAGTTTCAAGCTCGCTGCAATGCCCGCCAGCCGATGTCACGACGGCAGAAACCGCCAGCCCATTCGATCATATCGATGGCCGCATAGGCCCGCGCCCGCGCCTCCGCCACATCGACGCCAAGAGCTGTCACGTTGAGGACGCGGCCACCATCGGCGATCAGCTTGTCGCCGACGCGCTTCGTCCCGGCATGAGTGATCGAAACGAAGGGCATGGCCTCGGCCCGCGCGAGGTTACGGATTTCACTCCCCTTGATCGGCGCCTCGGGATAACCCTTGGCGGCGAGCACGACACTAAGCGCGGTCAGAGGAGAAAGACGCACCGCCCGTTCCGGCAGGCGTCCCTCGACGCAGGCGATGAGCAGGGGGAGAAGATCCTCTTCTAAGCGGGGCAGTATGGCCTGGGTTTCCGGATCGCCAAACCGCACGTTGAATTCGATCAGCTTGGGCCCTTCCTTACAAATCATGAGGCCGGCAAAGAGGACGCCTTTGAAAGGTGTGCCTTCCGCCGCCATTCCCGCGAGCGTCGGCTCAATGATCTTTTGCATGACAATTTCGCTCATCCCGGCATCCATGATCGGTGCCGGCGAATAGGCCCCCATTCCGCCCGTGTTGGGTCCCTGCTCTCCTTCGCCGACCCGCTTATGATCCTGCGCAGAAGCAAATTTCAGCGCCCGTCGGCCATCGCAAAGCACGAAGAAGGAGACTTCTTCCCCTTCCAGAAACTCCTCGACGATTAGCGTGTGTCCCGCTCGGCCGAAGGCCCCGGACACCGTGTCAATGGCCGCGATTGCCTCGTCGGCACGCGCCGCCACGATCACGCCCTTGCCCGCAGCCAGTCCATCGGCCTTGATGACAATCGGCGCGCCTTGCTTGCGCACGTACTCCTTGGCCGCGGCGGCATTCTGAAAAGCCGCGTAGCCGGCAGTCGGTATGTTGTGGCGGCGGCAAAATTCCTTGGTGAATGCTTTCGATCCTTCGAGCCGCGCGGCCGCCTTGGTTGGACCGAAAGCCTTGATCCCCTCTGCCGCGAGAGCGTCGACGATACCTGCGACAAGCGGCACCTCCGGACCCACGACGACGAGATCGATTCGGTTGATCTTGCAAAATGTAATGACCGCCGCATGATCGTTGATGTCGAGCACAACCACATGCGCAATCGACGCCATGCCCGGATTGCCGGGCGCGACAACGAGATTTCGCAACAAAGGACTTTTCGCAAGCGCGATGGCGATCGCATGTTCGCGCCCGCCGGAACCGAGAATCAGAACATTCATGGTGGACCTGAATACTCCCGCGCGGCGATGGAAATGTCAGAAGGCCAAGGTCGCGGCGCGCATAGAGTCTTGGGAACGAAGTTTGGTCTCTTGCCCTGAAACAAGCGCAGCGCGCAAGGATACTTATTTGCGCCCGAAGAGTCTTTCGACATCGGCAAGCTTCAATTCGATATAGGTCGGACGCCCGTGGTTGCATTGGCCGGAGCCTGGCGTTCGCTCCATCTCGCGCAACAGCGCGTTCATTTCCGCCGCACCAAGACGGCGGCCCGCGCGAACCGAGTGGTGGCACGCGATCGTCGCGAGCACATGATCGAGGCGTTTTTCCAACGGGGCCAAAGCGCGGTCGTCCTCGCAAAGCGTGGCGGCCAGATCCCGGATCAGGCGCTCCACATCGCCACATTTCAAAGCGGCCGGCATCTCGTGAACCACGACCGCGCCCGGCCCAAAAGCCTCGACCACAAGGCCCAACTCCCTCAGCAGCGGCCCAGCGTCCTCGATGCGCTCCACATCGCCCTGCTCCATCTCGACAATCGCGGGAATGAGCAGCGTCTGCCGCGCTACATCACGGCCGGCCCGCGCGGCTTTGAGACGCTCATACACAAGGCGCTCATGCGCTGCATGTTGATCGACAATCACGATCCCGTCGCGAGTCTGGGAAACAATATAAGTCTCGTGGATCTGCGCCCGCGCCGCGCCGAGGGGAGAATCGATATCTTCTTGCGCAATCTCCTGCGCATGAGGGCGTGTATCGGCCGTGCTTGTCTCACTGAGGAGCGCAAGATCCGCAAAGCCTTGCGCCGCCGGCTCGGAGACACCCGGATAGGCCGGAGATTTTCGCCAATCCCAATCGGCGGCGGGTGAAGGAGTCCGGGGAAATGCACTCTCCGGGTTATGGCGCCCGGAGATAAGATCGAGTGCAGCCGCGCCATGAGAGGGAGTTGCGCGATGCAGCGCGGCTTGCAGCGACTGCTTCAAGGCGCCGATCAGAAGACCGCGCACGAGGCCGGAGTCGCGGAACCGCACTTCCGCCTTTGCCGGATGCACGTTGACATCGACCTCGCGCGGATCACAATCGACGAAAAGGACGAGGACCGGATGCCGCCCTTGCGGCACATAATCCATGTAGGCGGCGCGCACTGCTCCGGACAGCAGCTTGTCGCGGACCGGCCGTCCGTTGACGAAGAGATATTGCGCCTGCGCATTGGCCCTGTGCCAGGTCGGCAGGCCGGCGTAGCCGGCGAGCGAGATATTTTCCCGCACGGCCTCGATCGGAAGCGCATTGCCGCGAAACTCCTGACCGACGACATCGGCGAGCCTTGCGAGCAGGCTGTCGTCCTCGCCGCAAGCGAGAAAATCGAAACCGGCGGTCTCCGTGCCAGCAAAGGTAAAGCGCACCTCCTTGTGCGCCATCGCCAGGCGATGCAAAGCGTCGGCGCAGGCCCTCGCCTCGGCACGATCGCTTTTCAGGAATTTCAGCCGAGCCGGGGTCGCAGCGAAAAGATCGCGCACTTCGACACGGGTTCCCCGCGGCGCGCCACAAGGCGCCACGGGTTTCTTCAGACCTTGATCGACCGTGATATGCGACCCATGCGGCGCACCCTCCGTTCTTGAAAAAATATCGAGCGTGGCGACCGAGCCGATCGACGGCAAAGCCTCGCCACGAAAGCCGAGAGTCGCGATCTGCGAAAGATCGCCCGTCGGCAGTTTCGAGGTCGCATGACGCTCAACCGCGAGGTCGAGATCTTCGGCGCTCATGCCAGCTCCATCGTCGACGACGCGGATCAGGCTGCGGCCGCCGGATTCAATGGCAACATCGATCCGCCGCGCGCCCGCATCGAGCGCGTTCTCGACCAATTCCTTCACGACGGCGGACGGCCGCTCGATGACCTCGCCCGCGGCGATGCGATCAACAAGAACGGGATCAAGGCGGCGGATCGGCATGGGCGCTGCCCCCTGGGATGGGTCTCGTGGGGAGGTTTGCAGGATTATCTTCGAACCGGTTTTGGAACCCAGATGGCGGCGTCTTGGTCTCCAAAGCTGTCCGCGTGTCCGTCAAAGAAATAGGCGCCCGCCAAGGCGCAAATGATCGCGTCAAGCCCGTCTTCATAAGGTTTCAAGGCGCTCAAGCTTTTTGCCATGGATGGCTCCGGATAATTGAAATCTAAATCGCAAATTTCATCTTTCAAAAAATCGATGATTTTACGCCATTCGCTACAGAGGCAGTTTTTCCGGTCAGTCAACGGTAAGCCAGGCCAGTAGGTCGCCGTCTTGCCGACCTTATAGGGCGGACGAAAGTCCAATCCCATGAGCCTAACGAGGGTGGCCAGGGGGAAAACTTCAATCAGACGTGAATCGGCGAAATTATCTGACGCTTTGGTCGCAAGCGCAAACCCTGCCGCCGTGAAGGCGCGATGAATCCACTGTCCAAATCGACCCGGACGAAGGCTCGATGGGCTGTGAACTGCCGCCCCTTGTCGGCCAAAAGCTTTCGACACCTCAGTGTCGGCCGTGCGTCGGCCGACAATCAGTTTGTTCGACAACGGCATATCAATTGCTACCAGATTGATTGCGCAGCCGCCCAGGTGTTCCGCGGATCGAAGAAGACGGGCAATATCCGGATCCGGCTCGCGCGCTTTGCCCGGGAGCCAACTGATTTCGTCACCCTCCGCACAAGCGATAAAACGGTCGACAGATGGAGCAACGCAGATCACGCGATTACTCATCCCGCAGTGATCCAAAAGGGCGACGCCGCTGCAATTTCGGCGGCCCCAAGCAGCATCAATTCCAAGCACAAGCACCATCTTTGATCCCGATTTTCAATCAAGGATCGGAGACTGTCCAGCCTCACATCCCTTCCGGACGCCCCGCCACCGTGACGAGCAGCTTCCCGTCGCCGAAAAGGCGCTTTGCGGCGCGTTTGGCGTCTTCCATCGTCACTGCGGCGATCAGCCTGTTGCGCTCATCCAAATAGTCGACGCCAAAGTCTTCGGTCTGGAGATGCAGGAGCTGGTTTGCGATCTTGGTCGAGGTGTCGAAGCGAAGCGCATAGGAGCCAATGAGATATTTCTTCGCCTTGTCGAGTTCTTCCTCGGTCGGGCCGAGCTCCGCGAGGCTCATAATCTCGCTTTCAATCACGGACATCGATTCGGCGGCGCGTTCATTCTTGGTCGATGTGCCGCCGGTCAACATGGCGGCGTGATCATAGGTGACGAGCTGCGAATAGACCGAATAGGCAAGTCCGCGTTTCTCGCGCACTTCGCGAAACAGCCGGGCCGAAAAAATTCCGCCGCCCAGAATATGGTTGATGACCGTCGCGGCGATGAAGATCCGGGTCCTTGCGGGCGATCCCCTCGCGGCCAAAGCGGATGGTCGATTGCGGCACGTCGATCGGCGTGACATGCCGCGTGCCGGCCCCGGAAAAACCGGCTGGCGCGACGAGATTGAGATTGGCCTTTTCCTGGCAGCGGCCCGAAGACATCATCGAGATGGCGCGCGAGCGTCGCCGCGTCGATCGCGCCGACGGCGGCGATCTTGAGGTTGCCCCTGGCAAAGCATACGTGCTGCGCATATCGATCAAATGGCCGCGAGTCAGCGTCGGTCAGAGTCGCAAGATCGCCGCGCACCGGCAGGCCATAGGGATGATTTGGGTAAGCGATGGCGCGGAAGCTTCGGCTGGCGACGAAGTCGGGCTCATTCACCTCGCGTCTCAGACCGGCGGCGATCTGGCTCATGACCCGTTCGAAAGGCTCGGTGTCGAGACGCGCTTCGGTCACCGCGAGCCGCAAAAGCTCGAAGGCGCGCGCGCTATTCCTCGACAAGGTCTGCATGCGGCCCGTCAAAAGATCGCGATCGGCGGAAAAGGATATTTCGATCGCATCCTCGTCGAGGGCGCGATGAAATGCTTCCGCATCATAGGGTCCCGCCCCTTCGTCGAGAAGGCCCGGCGAGCAAGCGTCGCAGCGCCAGGCTTTCCGATCGGATCCTGGGAGGCTCCGCCCCTGAAGGCGAATTCGAGGGCGACGAGAGGAACCGCGTAATCCTCGACAAGCCAGGCCTCGAGGCCGCCCTTCGAGATGACCTTCTGCACAGCCGAGGCACGGGAAGGCGTTTCAGTACGGGCGAACTGGGTCATGTCATTATTCAAGAGTTTATTCCACTCAACCGGAGGAAAGCCTGCGTTCAGCACGCGATCGTATGCGCTTGGCCCGACGCTTTCCGTCGTTTGCGGTTCGGCGGGCAGAAGGAAGCCGGTCACGCTGCGTCTCTTGTCGAGCCAGCGGGCCGCCTTTTTCACGTCCGCGGCGGTCACCGCCTCGATTCGATCCGGCCATTGCGCAACATCCTCGATGGTGAGGCCGGTCGCGAGCGAAGCGCCATACCAGCGCGCAAGCGTCGCCTGATTGTCCTGCGCATAGATCGCATCGGCGACGAGGCGGGTTTTGGCGCGCTGGACATCGGCTTCATTGACGCCTTGCGCGGTGACGCGTGCGATCACCGCGTCGATCGCCGCATCGAGGCGTTCGAGCGTCACCCCCGGCGCGGGCATCGCGTAGACATAGAAGCGGGTATCGTCGACCGCCGTCCCCTGGTAATGGGCGCCCGCCGTCACCGCGATCTTGTCTTCGATGACCAAGGTCTTGAACAGAAGGCTCGTCTGGCCGCCGCCGAGAAGATGCGCGAGAACTTCGAGCGCTTCCGCCTCGCCGGGTGCGGCCGTCCTATAGGACGGGACCAGAAAGATGGTTTGATGCGAGGGCTGCTCGACCTTCTCATCGGCAAGCGTCACGAGACGATGGGCGCGCGGCTCCGGCTCGCGCGGACGGAAGCGTTTCGGCGGTTCGCCGCGCGCCGGGACCGAGCCGTAATATTTTTCGGCGAGCGCAATGACGTCCTTTGCCTCGACATCGCCGGCGACGACGAGAATGGCGTTTTCCGGCGTGTAAAAGCGGTCGTAATAGGTAAGGGCGTCGACGCGATCGAGGCCCTCGATCTCATGGCTCCAACCGATGATCGGCCTGCCGTAGGGATGCTGGGTGAAAAGCGCCGCTTGCACGGCCTCGCCAAGCTGCTCCGAAGGGTCGGAATCGGTGCGCATCCGCCGCTCTTCAAGAACGACATCGCGCTCGGGCGCCACAACCTCGTCGGTCAGGACGAGGTTCTTCATCCGGTCGGCCTCATATTCCATGCAGACGTCGAGGTGTTCCTTGGCGACGCGCTGGAAATAGGCGGTATAGTCATTCGAGGTAAAGGCGTTCTCCTGGCCGCCGATATCGGCGATGAGCTCGGAGAATTTCCCCTGCGGATGGCTCTTCGTGCCCTTGAACATCAGATGTTCGAGAAAATGCGCGATGCCCGATTTGCCCAGCGGATCGTCGGCGGACCCATTGCGATACCAGATCATATGCGTCGCAACCGGCGCGCGGTGATCCGGAATGACGACGATATCGAGACCGTTTGCGAGCTTGGCACGCGTAATCGCCGGGCCGCCAGGCTGGGTCGGCGCTTGCGCCGTGGGGGTGAGAGAAACCGGGTTTTGTACCACCACCGCTTCGCCAAAAGACATTCGATCCATCGCTTTCCAGACGTTTCATCGCCTCAAGCTAACGAGCGGAGGCGCCTGACCGCTGCCGTCCGCTGTGCAGGGTCCCGGACCGAATATAGGATAGAAATTTGAAAAACAGCACAGATTTAATCTGGCGGCCGCAACCACGGCGAGGACTCCCGCCGGTCCGGCTCAGGTCAGGCAAACTCCGGTTTTACCCGCCCCGCTAATCGATCGAAGATTTGTGACGCTGCGACCGGATAAAGGCTTGCGGATCGGCGGAATCGGGCCGGTCCTTGGGGGCTTCGACAGTTGCTTTGGCGACACCGGTCGCCTTTCTGTAGCCTGGCGGGGGCTCGGTCAGAAATTTCCGCGACGGCTCCGGTCCTGGCTGAATAACGTCCGGCTGGGCGCCAGTGACGGCAGCTTGAAGCACTTTCCAGGGGGCATAGAGGCAGATCGGAGTGCCAGCGCCGGCCTGACAATCATTGCCGCCGCCGGGGTTCGAAGGCAACGCCGCGCGGCCCTGCTGCTGCAATTCGGTCTGGGACATTTCGACCCGCGAATTCGGATTGATCTGCGGCGCGGGCCTGCGCGAATCCATGGCCCGGCGACGCTCTTCGACCACGTCGCGGGTCGATCGGGCCAGGACGGATCGCGAACGGTTTCCTTCGGCGGCGGCAGATCGATGCGGGGTGGAACCACGATCGGCGCCCTGGCGCGATAATCGATCGATCCTGTTCCTTGTCGAACTGCATGCCGACGAAGCCGAGCACCGAATTGAACAGGGTTGGTGTCTTCTTCCGCGTGGGCCGGGGACGCCGTGGGCCCACTGCAAGGAAAGGAGCGCCACCGCCGCGGTCGCCAAGCCAAGTCTGCGCCACAAAACCATGTCGAAGATCATCACGTCTATCCTCTTCAGCCTTGGGACGCGTCACGCATCCGGCTTGCCTTGAATCCTCGCTGGATTTCATGCCGCAGTCTTTTTGGTCGGCGTTCGGGGCTTTTTAGAGGCAGATCAGCGGCAAAACCTCATCATTGCTGAGCCGCCCCACCGACCTCGCCGGATTTTCTTTGCGGAAAGAGCGAATCATAAATCAGCAGGACGACACCGGCGACAATCGCGACATCCGCGAGATTGAAGACATACCAAGAAAAGGTGCCGATATGAAAATGATAGAAATCGGCGACAAACCCATAGGCCAGCCGGTCATAGGCATTGCCGAGCGCGCCGCCGACGATGAAGCCAAGCCCCAAGGCCGTGGTCTTCGTCGCTGCACCGCCAAAGCCAGAAACCCAGGAACGCCGTGGCCGTCAGGGTCAATCAGGAGCAGCCCAAATCGCTCCATTGCGGTTTGGGCGCGCAACAGTGAATAGGAAATGCCGGGGTTTTTGGCGTAAATCACGTCAAAAAAAGGCGTCAGCCGGACAGGCTGGTGCGCCTCGATCCCAAATATAAAGATAAGCCAAAGCTTGTTGGCTTGATCAGCGGCAAGCGTCGGCGCCCGCCGCCAAAAAGCCAAGGAGGCGAGCACTCATGGCCACCGTCCCAACGCCTGTAATTCCCGCAAGGCCTGCGCGTCGCGCGGCGTGACGTCGGGAAATTCAGGATCGGCTCCCGACCAACGGAGAAATTCTCCACGACCTGGCGCATTTTTTGCCTTCGGCGCGCGCGCTGGTACGCACCGCGACACCCTGGATGTCGTCCAGCCGGAAGGCGTCGGCCGGTCCCTCGCCGGCCTCGATGGCGATGTCCGAGGTGATGCAGATTTCGGCGAAATCGACGGAGTCGAGAATGTCGCCGCAGGCCGGCATCGACAATAAACACGGTTGGCGCGGCTTCGAGCGAAGAACCGATCCGCTTCTGCGCCCGCTCGATCTCCAGGGCGCCGGTGACAACCGAGCGGACACGGCGGATCTTCTCCCATTTTTCCGCAAGCGCATCGTCGCGCCAGGACGCCGGCACGTCCGGAAATCCTTCGAGATGCACCGAGACGGCTTCGGGGTAGCGGGATAAGCCAGGCCTCCTCCGAGGTGAAAACAAGAATCGGCGCGAGCCACACATGTAACGCAGCGAAAAATCTGCTCGATCGCGTCGAGCGCGGCGCGGCGCTTCTCGCTCGACGGCGGCTCGCAATAGAGCGTGTCCTTGCGAATGTCGAAATAGAAGGCCGAAAGATCGGTGTTGAGGAAGGCCGACAGTCGCGCGACAACGCGCTTATAGTCGAACGCCGCAGTAGGCATTGCGGATCTCGCCATCCAATTCCGACGAGACGATGTAGCATGAGCTTTTCGAGCTCGCCCATCGCCTGCCAGCCTCGTCGGATCGGCGGCATCGTAATGGGCGAGCGAGCCGAGCATCCAGCGGATCGTGTTGCGCAGCTTGCGATAGGTCTCGACGAAGGTTTTCAGGATTTCCGGCCCGATGCGCAGATCGTCGGAATAATCCGAGGCTGCCACCCAGAGCCGCAGAATATCGGCGCCGGCATCCTTGATGACGCTTTGCGGCGCGACGACATTGCCGAGCGATTTCGACATTTTCTGGCCCTTCTCGTCGAGAACGAAGCCATGCGTCAGAACCGCGTCATAAGGGCGCGCGGCCGCGCGTGCCGCAGGATTCCAGCAGCGAGGAATGGAACCAGCCGCGATGCTGGTCCGAGCCTTCGAGATACATGATTTCGTCCTGGCCGCCGTCGCGTATGCGATCGATGCCGGCAAGGCCCGGGAAATGCTTCGGATCATCGAGCGTGAAGGCATGGGTCGAGCCTGAATCGAACCAGACATCGAGAACATCGTCGATCTTTTCGTATTGTTCCGGATCATGTTCCGGCTCGAGAAACCGCGCGGCCGCGCCTTCCGCGAACCAGGCGTCCGCGCCCTCCTGTTCGAAGGCATCCGCGATGCGTTGATTGACCTTGTCGTCGACGAAGAATTTTCTTCGTGTCCTTGTTGACGAAGATCGCAATCGGCACGCCCCAGGCGCGCTGGCGCGAAACGACCCAATCCGGGCGATTGGCGATCATGCCGGTGATGCGATTTTCGCCAGCGGCGGGATACCATTTCGTAACGGCGATCTCGCGGAGGGCGATCTCGCGCAAGGTTTGCTCGCCGAGCCCTCTCGAAGGCGTGCCTGCATCGTCTGGATCGGATCGCTTATCGAGCGCGATAAACCATTGCGGCGTGTTGCGGAAAATGACCGGCTTTTTCGAGCGCCAGGAATGCGGATATTGATGCTTTAGCTTTCCGCGCGCCACGAGATTGCCGGCCTCGATGAGCGCCTTGATCACGGCCTCATTGGCGTCGCCCTTGTTGCCTTTGTCGTCGATGACGCGGCGGCCGGTGAATCCCGGCGCTTCCTCGGTGAAGAAGCCATCGGCATCGACGGTGTAGGGGATGCGCGTGTCGATGCCGTCTCTTTCAAGATCGCGCTTTGTTCGCCATCCAGATGTCGAAGTCGTCGCGGCCATGGCCCGGCGCGGTATGGACGAAGCCCGTGCCGGTGTCGTCGGTGACATGATCGCCGTCGAGAAGCGGAACTTTGAAGTCGTAGTCGGCGAATTGTCTTGGCGAGCGGATGGTGGAGCATGTCATGCAAACAAGTTCCCCCGGCTCGACGTTCTGCGCGCTTTACGAATTTATCGACTTTTGCTGCTTTGAATACCTCGTTCGGCAAGATTGTCGGCTAAGACATAATAGGCGACCTGTCTTGGCCCAATTGTCTGTCGGGGGCAGCCATGACCTGATAAAGACCATAGCTGATTTTCGATGAGTAAGCTGACGCGCGATTAGCTGGGATCGTCCATGGCGTCGTAGTCCAGATGACGACGAACGCATCTCGCCCAAAGATGTCCACTGTTCGCGGTCGATCATCTAGGGCGGCTTCCAACCGGTCGTGAGCGCTAACATGCTACCGGAAACGCCACATACACCGCATCGCTGACATGGTCCTCATATTCGACCTCGGCTTCCGCCAGCGCGGTCTTCTCGACCACGCTCCACATCACCGGCTTCGAGCCGCGATAAAGCGTCCCATTCGCCGCGAATTTCATGATCTCGCGGGCGATCTGCGCTTCGGCGGCATAGCTCATCGTCAGATAGGGATGATCCCAATCCCCGATCACGCCGAGCCGCTTGAACTCCTCTTTTTGCACCTCGACCCAATGATCGGCGAAGACGCGGCATTCGCTGCGGAACTCATTGATCGGCACGGCATCCTTGTTCTTGCCTTTGGCGCGATAATTCTCCTCGATCTTCCATTCGATCGGCAGGCCATGACAATCCCAGCCCGGCACATAATTCGAATCCTTGCCGAGCATCCGCTGCGAGCGGGTCACCAAATCCTTGAGGATCTTATTCAGCGCGTGGCCGATATGGATATTGCCATTGGCATAGGGCGGCCCGTCGTGCAGGACGAATTTCGGCCTGCCCCGCCCGGCCTCGCGCAGACGTCCGTAAAGATCGATCTCGCGCCAGCGGGCGAGCAGCTCCGGCTCCTTCTTCGGCAGGCCGGCGCGCATCGGAAAATCGGTTTGCGGAAGATAAAGGCTCTTTGAATAATCCGGCGCGTTCTCCGCGCTATTGGCGGGGGTGTCCGTGGCCGCCTTCGTCTGTTCGTTCATTTCATTCAGGCCTACGCGAGCGCGGCGCGGCAAAGCCGCTGGTAAATGCAAAGCCGCATGGATGGATTCGACGTCCCCCCGGCCAGACGCTCAAGCGCGGGCCGGGCCCATAATTCGCCGAAAACGAGGGTCGGTCGGTGTGGCCATATATGCCTTCTAGCAACTGTCGCGCGCCGAATAAAGCCTTTCGAAATGGCTCCTTTTCAACCGAAGGTGCGCGATGCCCGCCAGAGGGTCCATTGCCGGCGCCATTGTGGAAGCTCTATGACGGTTTTGAAAGGATCGTAGCCTGGCTTTTCCATCAGTCGCAAATAAGGTTCGCAGAGGGAAGCGGCCAAAAAGGCGGGACGGGACTTGGTTGGCAGGCCGCGAAGCCGAGCGTCAAAAATATCGATATGGTTGCGGGCGACCGCGCGCATGTCCGCGAGAGCCGCCATGACCGCAGGGGAAGCACGCCCCGTCATGACATCGTCGAGGTCCGCGCCCTGCGCTTGCAAAATCTCGACCGGAACGAAAACCTGCCCACGCACGCTATGCCAAGGCAAAGCCCGGAGCAATCCGGTGATCCCGTAGGCGATCCCCGCGTGATCGCCCACGCCAAGACCTGCGCCGCCCTCCTCACCGTCCAGGATCAGCGCGGCAAGCTGAAAAAGATTTGTGGATGTGGCCTTGGTGTAGGTTTCGAGCGACTCGATCGATTCCATCGGATCGTCGTAAAGATCGCGCAGCCGTGCATCGATCAATTCAAGAAAGAGCGGCTTCGGTAGATTGAAACGCTCGATCGTATCGAGCAAGGCTGCTGCGACGGGGTTGGCCTTCGCATCCTCCGACGCCGTCCCCTCCAGCGCGTCCCGCCACCACTGAAACCGGATTTCTCCCAGCATCGGCTCCGAGACGACTTCGCGCGCGCGGGCGATCTCGAGGCTGAAGGCGAAGACGGCGTGGACATGCCGCCGCGCTTGCTCCGGGATGAAAAGGCTAGCCAGCCACCGGTCGACATCGTCGCGGCGCAACAGCCGATCGCAATAGGCATAATCCTGATCGCCGGCGTGGCTCTTTGATTCACTCATCACGGCACGGCCAGAAGCGCTGCCGCAACCCGGCGCTTCTCGCCGAGCAGGATCGAATAGGTCCGTGCAGCGGCTCCGGTCGGCATCGGCTCGGCTCTTATATTGGCCTCGCGGAGGCGCTGGCGTATTTGATTCGACAAAGGCACGAGCTCCAGTCCGGTTCCGACCAGAAGATGTTCGATGAGCCCCGGCGGTTCATGAAAGACCGCGTCCAGAGATGCGACATCGATCTCGGCTGGGATGGCCGGAGCCCATGCCAAAATGCCAGATGGCAGGGCGAGTATGGAACCGCGATGCGACATTCCGGCGAACCGAAAACCGCCTGCTCCGTATCCTTCGATGGCATGGATGCCCGGCAGGAAGCCGGCGTATTTCGGCTCGACCATCATCGTTTTACCTGGACCATTTTTTGTCGCTTTTTCATCTCACTCTATCAAACAGTTTCAACGCTTTTTAGGCTCTGGGTCCAGCGCTCGTTGGCTTTTGTCCAAGGGAGTTCAATATGATATATTAACAACCAAGGAGAACCCGCGCGCCCGACCGAGGCACGTTTCTCCCATGTTTACGAATTGCTTTTCGGTTCGCTGCGAATTCCAAACGGCAGGTTTGCATGTCATGAATGACACCACGCACAAGGTTTCCCCAATCACCATTGCCTTTTGGGTCATGATGATTAGCGCGACGACTCTCGGTGAGACGGGCGGAGACCTTTTATCAACAACATTGAATTTCGGCTTCGGGCTGAGCACGGTTATATTTTTCGGGCTTTTCGCTTTCATTCTCGCGGTGCAGACCGCTTTGAAAGCCTATGCCCCTTCATCTTTTGGACGATCCTCGTTGCGAGCAACTCAACCGCCACGACACTGTCAGATTATTTCGTCCATACTCTTGGGTTGGGGTATGCAAAGGGCTTGCTGGTCTTGGCGATCGCCCTAGCATGCATCCTAGCGCTGTGGCGACTCACCTTCGGCTCCGTATCAGCTGCCGCCGTCACCAAACCAAAAGACGAGATATTCTTCTGGGTCGCCGTGCTCTTTGCAAACACGCTCGGAAACGATCTCGGGGATCTCTTATCCGATCGACTTGGCTACCAAAGTAGTTGGCTTGTCGTTGCAGCTTTGCTGACTGCCATCGTCGCCTGTTACCGCCTGACGAACATCTCGCGAAGCATTTTGTTTTGGCTTGCGTTCGTCCTTGCCCGTCCGATGGGCACGACCTTGGGTACGCTGCTCACGAAAACCAATGAGAATGGCGGCTTCGATCTGGGGACGGTCGGTCCTTCGTTGGTTCTCCTGTGTTTCCTTATCGGCTGCATTCTGATGACAAGCAAACATCGGCCCTATGCGATCGGGGCCTAGAAATCCTCAGCAGCTGTTTGTGCCCTGGCCAAAAGGACGGGGGACCACCGTCTAGGACGACGCCTTTTCGGACGCATCGGCCGGCGTCGGCGCCTGCCCTACAGTTTCGCTGCGCAGTCCAAGATAGATCAGCATGGGCGAACAAATGAAGACGGAGGAATAGGTCGCGACGAAAATGCCCCAAATCATCGCGAGCGAGAAGGAGCGAATGACTTGGCCGCCGAAGACCACCAGCGAAAGAAGGGCCAGAAACACCGTCGTCGCGGTCATGATGGTCCGCGGGAGCACGGCGTTGACTGAAAGATCGATCAATTGATCGGTCGGCATTTTACGATATTTCCGCATCATCTCGCGGATACGATCGAGCACCACGACCGTTTCGTTCAAGGAATAGCCGACAATGGTCAGGATGGCCGCAATGGACGTCGTGTTGAATTCAAGCCGGGTCAGCGCGAAAAATCCGACCGTCAGCAAGAGGTCGTGCATGGTCGCGATGATGGCGCCAACCGCGAACTGCCATTCGAAGCGGAACCAGAGATAGCACAGCACGGCGATGATCGAAATAACGACGCCAAGAGTACCTGACTGGACGAGTTCGCCGGAGACGCGCGGGCCGACGACCTCGGTACGGCGGACGTCGTAGCCATCGCCAATGGCGTCTTTCACCAGATTGACCGCGGCCTGCTGCGCGGCATCACCGCCCGGCTGAAGGCCGAACCGCAGGGTCACGTCCGACGGGCTTCCAAAACCCTGAACCTCGACATCGCCGAGCTTCAGTGTTCGGCGATGGAACGCAATTGGGCGATATCGGCGGTGCCCGATCTTGGCGCGCAGCTCGATCAAGGTGCCGCCAGAAAAATCGATCCCGAAATTCATTCCCACGATCAGGAAAAGCACGACCGAAATGATCGAGAGCAGCGCCGAGAACGGATAGCTCACGCGCCGAAAGCGCATGAAAGGGAATTTGGTGTTCTCGGGCGCAAGGCGCAGGAGTTTCATTCGATCAGGCCTTTTGCCAAACTCGGCGGTTTCGCTGGCACATTGGAGCAGTTTATCCCTTCGCCGTGGCGCATGACAGTACCGCACAACTTTTGCGCCGCCAGCGTCCGCCTCGGCCAAAGCCATTAGATTGGTAACTTCATCGGCCGCTTGTAGCGGTACCACAGCGCGATCATCATCCGCGTCATCGTCACCGCCGTCACGATCGAGGTCAGAATTCCGAGCGCCATCGAGACGGCAAAGCCGCGAACCGGTCCCGAGCACCGAGAAAATACAAAATGGCCGCGGCGACGAACATGGTGACATTGGAATCGACGATGGTCGCAAAGGCCCGTTTGAAACCGGCGTCGAGCGCCGAAATGATCGAGCGCCCGAGATGCGCTTCCTCGCGGATACGCTCATAAATCAAGACATTGGCAGTCCACCGCCATGCCGATCGTGAGAACAATGCCCGCGATGCCGGGCAGAGTCAGCGTCGCGCCCAGCAGCACGAGCCCGGCGAAGATGAAGGCGATATGGACGACAGCGCGATATTGGCGAAGACGCCGAAAATGCCATAGGTGATCAGCATGTAAAAGGCGACGAGGGCGGCGCCGACATAGGCGGCGCGCTTGCCGGCGTCGATCGAATCCTGACCGAGGCCCGGCCCCACCGTGCGTTCCTCGACAATCGTGAGTTTCGCCGGCAGTGCGCCGGCGCGCAGGAAAATGGCGAGATTATTCGCCTGTTCCACGGTGAAGCGGCCGGAGATCTGGCCGGAACCGCCGGTGATCGGGCCAAGGATGCGTGGCGCCGAAATCACCTTCCCGTCGAGGATGATGGCAAACAACTTGCCGACATTTTCCGACGTGACCTCGCCAAACCTTTGGCCGCCGCGAATATTGAAGCGGAAATTGACGATCGGCTCCTGCGTGCGACTGTCGAAGCCCGGCTGCGCATCGGTCAAATCCTCGCCCTGCACCATGACGCGCTTCTCGACCGGCAAGTTTGCCGGGTTGTTCCACCTGATCCAAAAGCTCGATCTCGGCCGGATCGGCGCCCGGCTCGGCCGACCAGACGGAATTCGAGCTTCGCCGTCGTGCCGAGAATTTCCTTGAGCTTGCTCGTATCCTGAAGGCCCGGCACCTCGACGAGAATGCGGTCCGTGCCTTGGCGCTGGATATTCGGCTCGGTCGTGCCGAGCGCATCGACGCGGCGGCGCAGCACTTCGATCGATTGCTCGACCGCGCGGCGGATCTTGCTGTCGACGCCCGCCTCGGTCACCGTGAACTGAATGAGGCCGCTGTCGTTCTCGGTCACGTCGAAAGCCGGAGCGCGCGCGCGTATCGGTAATGCCGCTGCCGAAGGTCGCCGCCAATTGCCTGAGTTTCGGCATGACCCTGGCGCGCTCGGTGGGATCGGGAATGCGCAATTGCACGCCGCGCGGCTGAAGACGCCGATGCCGCCCGTGATCGAAACTTTCTCCTCGCGCAGCACCCGGCGAACGCTGTCGCGCAGATTGTCGACAAGGGTCTTCACGACCGAATTGCTGTCGACCTCCAAAAGCACATGCGATCCGCCCTGCAGATCGAGACCGAGCACAATGGCGCGGGCGGGCACCCACTTCGGCAGATGCGAAATCAACGCCTCGCGATGTCCGGGCTCAGCAGGCTCGGCACGATGAGAAGAAGTGCGAACACCGTCATCGCCAGAATGGATATGATCTTCCAGGCCGGAAAACGCAGCATGATTTTTTCAAATCTCAACGATTTGGGGCGCGGCGGCGCCATCGCCCGGGGTCGGCCGTTTCCTCGCTTAGCGTATGTTCAAGCCTTGCTCCTTGACCGGCTCGCCCTTGGACCGCACGTCCGAAATCATCGCCCGGGCCACCCGAACCTTGAACATTCGGTGCGATTTCGAGTTCGAGCTCGGTCATCGTCGACCACCCGCGATGACTTTGCCGATCAGGCCGCCCGTCGTGATGACACTGTCACCCCGGCGCATATTCTTGATGAGATTGGCATGTTCCTTCGCCTGCTTTTGCTGCGGACGGATGATGAGAAAATACATGATAGCAATGATCATCACGAAAGGCACGATCGGGCGTGCTGGTGAGAAAATCGGTCACGGCGAGCGTGCGGAAGGCAGGAGCACCGGCGGCCTGGGCGAAAGCAGATGTAAACAAAATCGGTTCTCCTTGTCGGAGTCCGTGAAGACTTCGCCCTCGGCGGAACTCCATCCGGATGGCGCGCGAATATAGCCAGAGCCGGCGCGAAAGCAATGGCGCCAAAACGGGATCCGCCAGAACGCCGATTTTCGCGCTATTGGGCGATCGCCCTCCCTTGCCACAACGATCAACCCGTATGGCAGGGGCGTCGCCTGGATTTCTGACAAGGTCAAGCTTCCAGTTCCGCATCGCCAGTTAAAGAGACTAAAGCCGCTCCTTGCTTCCGGACAACGACATGACCAGAGTGAACAGACGTCGCCACCCTTCTCGAAAACGGCAAGAGCGCTGGAGCGGATCGCCGCCGCGCTTGAGAAGCTCGCCGGGACCCGCACGACCTACTTCGCGACTTCAGCGCCGGCCGACGCCTTCGTCTTCGATGCCGGCAACGCCAGCTCTCGTCCCTGTCGCCGCGGGTCAACCGGGTCGATATCGCGTTGCTGCGGGGCATCGACCGGGTTCGGGACACCCTGCTGTCCAAATACCGAACGCTTCGCGCAGGGCTTCGCAGCCAATAATGCGCTTTTATGGGGCGCACGCGGCATGGGTAAATCCTCGCTCGTCAAGGCCGTCCACGCGACAATCAATCGGCGGCTGGTCGCCCACCCCGGCGTTAAGCCCCTCAAACTGGTCGAGATACACCGCGAGGACATCGATGAGCCTGCCCGGCCTTATGGCGCTCCTCCGCGAGGCCCCGTGGCGTTTTCTGGTGTTTTGCGACGATCTTTCGTTCGACGGCGCGGACACGAAGTACAAATCGCTGAAGGCCGTTCTGGAAGGCGGGATCGAGGGGCGCCCGCCGAATGTGCTTGTTTTATGCAACCTCGAACAGCCGGCACATTCTTTCCAGGGACATGGTCGAAAATGAAAGCGGGACCGCGATCAATCCGGACGAAGCGGTTCAGGAAAAAATCTCGCTTTCCGACCGGTTCGGCCTTTGGCTCGGTTTCCATTCCTGTTCGCAAGACGACTATCTCGCCATGGTTTTTGGCTATGCGGACTATTTCGGCCTTGCCGTGCGACCCTGCTGACCTCGAGCGCGAAGCGCTCGAATGGGCAGTGACACGCGGCTCGCGTTCGGGCCGCACGGCCTGGCAATATATTCAGGATCTCGCCGGGAGGATGGGCAAAGCGGTGGAGTGAACCGGCTTTTCGAACCGGTTCACCCCGTCGTGGCCGAGGATTTATGCGCGGGCGGCTTCGAGCCGGCCCATGCGTCCATTCCGATAGTCCGCCATCGCTTGGTCGATCTCTGCCGCTGTATTCATAACGAAGGGCCCGTGCCCCACCACCGGTTCATCGATGGGCTGCCCGTTGAGAAGCAGAAGTTTGGTATCTTCCAGCGCTTCGAGGGCGAATGTTTCCTGTTCCCGATCGAAGACCGCCAATTCAGCCGTCCCGACTGTTTCACCCGATGGCAGCCGGACACGGCCGCTCAGCACAAAGAGCGCGGTCGTCCAGCCGGCGGGAACCCGAAACTCCGCAGGACGATCAGCTTTGAGGCGGATATCCCATAAATTCATGGGACTGAATGTATGTGCCGGCCCTTGCGTCCCTTGGTAATTGCCAGCGATGATCCGCACATAGCCTGTATCCGAAGGGAGATCGACCCGGGGAATTTGCGCATTGGAAAGGCTTTGGTAGGCCGGGGGAGCCTTCTTGTCTTTGGCCGCGAGATTGACCCAAAGCTGAATCACCTCGAAGGGTCCGCCGCGCTTGGCAAATTCGGGCGCGTGAAACTCCTCGTGAACGAGCCCCGCGGCCGCCGTCATCCATTGCACATCACCGGGACCGATGGACCCGCCGGCGCCGGACGAATCCCGATGTTCGAGTTCGCCGCTGTAAACGATCGTCACCGTTTCGAAACCGCGATGGGGGTGTGCGCCGACTCCCCGCCTTTGCTCTGTCGGAGAGAACATATGCGGGCCGGCATAGTCGAGCAGCAGAAACGGCGACAGTTCCCGGCTGAAATCATGGTAGGAGAAAATGCTGCGGACCGGAAACCCATCGCCGACCCAATGGCGTTCGTTGTTACGTTGGATGAATGCTAGTTTTTTCATCGTTTCGTCTCCATTCCAGAGAATTCTTGCCACCAGAACAACAACTCCGTGAGGCCAAGACTTGGTGAGACAAAACCCAATCGAGGGCTTGTTTTGCTATACTGTAAAATGCGATCCAACGGCAGCAATTCAAGTGGTCGATAGCCCGGCCAAAGCATAACCGCACGCGTTCAATCTATGCTGCTGCCGCGCCAAGGCCGGACGAGGCCTCGTGACTCGCTTGCTCCGTATCCTCTTGCGAGGGCTCTATATGCTTCAGCGCCGCGCGCAGAGTTTCGGCATCCGCGCCCCTTTTGACGGCCTCGGTTGCGAGATGGCGCCGCCACGCCCGCGCTCCTCTCCGGCCGTTGAAGAGTCCAAGGAGATGCCGCGTCATCGCATGGAGCGGGATGCCCTCGCCCAGGCGGGCTTCAACATAAGGAATGAACGCCTCGACCGCAGCCCTCGCATCTGCGATCGGGGGCGCCTCACCAAACAATACCGGATCGACATCGAGTAGAAGCTCAGGCGTCTGATAGGCGGCGCGTCCCACCATCACGCCATCGAAGCGGCCAAGTTCGGCCTGCATCTGGTCCAATGTTGCAAGGCCGCCATTGAGCACAACAGGGATGTCGGGATACCGCTGCTTCAACGCATGAACGAGGTCATAATCCAGCGGCGGAATGTGGCGATTGTCTTTGGGCGACAAGCCTTTCAGCCAAGCCTTCCTGGCATGGACAATGAGGACGTCGCAGCCGGCGGCAATGACGCGCTCGGCCAAAATCCCGAGAGCGGCTTTGGGGTCTTGTTCGTCAACGCCCGTGCGGCACTTGACTGTCACCGGCAAGGCGACGCGCGCCTTGATCGCGGCAACGCAATCCCCGACGAGATCCGGTTCTCGCATCAAACAGGCGCCGAAAGCCCCACTCTGCACACGCTCGGACGGGCAACCAATGTTCAGGTTGATTTCATCATAGCCAAAATCGGCGCAAATTTCCGCCGCCACCGCCATTTCGGTGGGATCGCAACCGCCAAGTTGCACGGCCACAGGGTGCTCGGCAGCCTCGAAGCCAAGCAGGCGACGCCGTTCACCATGAAGAACGGCCGCGGTTGTCAGCATCTCGGTGTAGAGCCGCACCCGCCGTGACAGAATGCGATGGAAAAACCGGCAATGCCGGTCCGTCCAATCCATCATCGGCGCGATTGAAAATCTGTATGTTTGATGCTGCGGCATGAAACCCGATCAAATAAATCCCGTCTGCGCCCCTCTTACCCGACCCGCCGCATCTTTTCGAGCGGTTTGACGCCGCAGCGCTGCAGACTTAGTCTCAAAGGCGGCAAGGTTTCCTTGCAACGCTGCATGAGCGCGACAAGAGCAGATGTAGGAGCGGCTCCTGCGATGCGACAAAGATTGACCTGGATCAGGGCGCCCCGTCCCCGCCCGGCTTAGCTAAACACAATCCGAACGCCTTAAGCTCGCCGACGGACCGAGCGGCCCTGCCGGCGTCATCACCCCTTCATGAATTGCGGACAGTCGGTATTGGCTCAGTCCGTCACCAACACTGGCAAAAAGAAACTTTCGCGAATGAGGAGCACACCTATGAAGACTCGTGTCTGTCGTCCGTTCTCCGTTCTTTCCATTGCTGCGACTTTGGCGCTCGGACCCTTAAGCGCGTCCGCCGAAACTGCCGCTCCGCCGGCGGCAGGGCATGAGCATACCGACGGTGGCATGTCCATGGGGATGAAGGGCGAACACTCCGAGATGAATTGCGAGGCGATGGCCGAGAACATGGATCACATGGCGGAACACATGGGATCCATGCACGACATGATGAGCTGCCAAAACATGGCCGGTCACATGCAAAAGATGCGGGCCATGATGCATCACATGATGTCGATGATGGTTTCGCAAATCGATAATCGTCTTGCCTCGCTCAAGACCGATCTGAAAATTACCGACGCGCAGCTGCCCCTATGGAACAATTTTGCGGACGCACTCCGTTCGGCCGCAAAATCGATGGAAGCGCCGCATCACGAGAAGCCGCAGGCTGCCGCCGAAAAACCCGCGGCCGCACCAGAGGGCTCAATATCCTACCCCGATGCAGGCGCAATCAAGAAGCTCGAAAGCCCCGCACCGGCTGAGGGAGCCATGCATCACGAAGCGACGGAAGCCAGCGCCGCGGAGCCGCTTCCAACACAGCTCGAAGCTCACGAGAAAAAGCTGACCAAGCATCTGGCCGATCTAAAGGCGATCAGAACGGCGCTTGATCCCCTTTACGCTTCGTTCAGCGATGAACAGAAGAAGGTCGCGGATGGCTTGATGATCGGCCCCATGGGCGTCATGTAGCGCGATCTTGCGAGCCGGCCACGCGCGCTATGCTTGCGGACCAAACTGGACCCCAACATCGATTTATTTCCAGGCAGGCCGGTAAAGTATTCTCCGCAAATCCCGAAAACCTAGATGCGCCGATCAATGTTCGGTCCGTCCAGCGGCGCCGCCAAGGCCACAGCGGCGCCGATTTCATTTCACTTTCCCCTGGTCCGCACTTAACCTCGACCTAATTAAGGTAGACCCCTCCGACGCTTCCACCTGAGGAATAGCAAATGATGCCACTGGTTTCCACGCGGGGATCTTTGAGTTTTTTTCTGGCCTGTGGTCTGCTCGCTGCGACACTTGCGACAGCGACCTCCGCCCCTGGCCAGATTGTCAACGGCGATACCGGGATGGGCCGGCAATTGGCGAAGAATTGGTGCAGCGACTGTCACGCGGTGGGCCCTAATGATGAGACAAACGGCGACGGACCAAGTTTTGTCTCGATCGCGAACATGCCTTCAACGACGTCGATTTCACTGCACGCCTTCTTGCAGACCTCGCACGAACGGATGCCCAATCTGGTGCTGACCCAAACCCAAATCGACGATGTGGTGGCCTATATTCTCAGCCTGAGAAACGAATGAGACTCGGCCGTCCCGGTCTTATCTCCTGAGTAGGAGTTCGCGTCATGAGCAGCCCCGAAGCCACAGGGAATCTGACCCGCGAAGCGTTGTCGGCCACCCACGGGCCAGCGCCCGTGCACGCCTTAAAGCCGAACGTCCTCTCACCCGAACTTCTGCAAAAAATGAACGCCTATTGGCGCGCATCGAACTATATTTCTGTCGGGCAGATCTATTTGCGCGACAATCCCTTGCTTGAGGTTCCGCTTACCCTGGACCATGTCAAGCCACGCCTTCTCGGCCATTGGGGAACGACGCCGGGCCTCAATTTTATTTATGTGCACCTCAATCGGCTCATCACTGCGAACGACCTCGATATGATCATCGTGATCGGCCCCGGTCACGGTGGCCCGGGCCTCGTGGCGCAAACCTATCTCGAGGGGTCCTACACCGAGCGCTATCCGAATATCGAGCGAAACAAGAATGGCCTGCGCCGGCTGTTCCGCCAGTTCTCCTGGCCTTACGGCGTGTCGAGCCACGTCGGCCCTGAAACGCCGGGCTCCATTCATGAAGGCGGCGAACTCGGCTATTCGCTCGTTCATGCCTATGGGGCGGCATTCGACAACCCCGACCTCATCGTGAGCTGTGTCGTCGGCGACGGGGAAGCGGAAACCGGAGCGCTCGCCGCCAGCTGGCACTCCAACAAATTTCTCAACCCGGCGCGGGATGGCGCGGTTCTTCCGATCCTGCATCTCAACGGCTTCAAGATCGCCAATCCAACCGTACTGGCGCGAATCAGCGAGCAGGAATTAACCGATCTTTTCAAAGGCTATGGCTATGAGCCGCTGTTCGTGGAGGGGAGCGATCCCGACAAAGTTCACCAGCTTCTAGCAAGCGCGTTGGACCAGGCTCTGAGCGGGATTCGCGCGATCCAAAGCGAAGCCCGCAACTCTTCGCAACCGCCGGAGCGGCGGCGCTGGCCAATAATCATCTTCAAAACGCCCAAGGGCTGGACCGGGCCAAAATTCGTAGACGGAAAGCCGGTTGAAGGCACATGGCGCGCGCATCAGGTTCCGATTACCGAGTTCAAAACCGCCGGACATTTGGCTCAGCTCGAAGACTGGATGAAGAGCTATAAGCCGGACGAGCTCTTCGATGAATGCGGCACGTTTCGCGAAGACTATGCAGCTCTGGCCCCCACTGGACATCGGCGCATGGGATTCAATCCACATGCCAATGGCGGAGAACTGCTGCGTCCCCTTTCAATGCCGGACTTCCGCGCCTATGCGGTGAGCGTTGCAACCCCGGGCGCAGTCCGAGCCGAAGCGACCCGCGTTCTCGGTGGGTTTCTTCGCGATGTGATGAAACTCAACCTGCCCCACAAAAACTTCCGCCTCTTCGGCCCGGACGAAACCGCATCGAACAGGCTTGAGGCGGTGTATGAAGTGTCCGGGAAGGAATGGATGGCGCGCATCGACGAAGTGGATATCGATCTCAGCGCCGAAGGCCGGGTGATGGAAGTTTTGAGCGAGCACCTCTGTCAGGGTTGGCTCGAAGGCTATCTTCTCACCGGCCGCCATGGTCTCTTCTCATGCTACGAAGCCTTTATCCACATCATCGGCTCGATGTTCAACCAGCATGCGAAGTGGCTGAAGACCACCCGCACGATCGCTTGGCGGAAACCGATCCCGTCGCTCAATTATTTGCTGACTTCACATGTCTGGCGGCAAGATCATAATGGCTCGTCGCATCAGGATCCAGGCTTCATAGATCATGTCGCCAACAAGAAGGCCGACACGGTGCGGATCTATCTCCCGCCCGATGCCAATTGTCTTCTCTCGGTTGCCGATCATTGTCTTCGCAGCCGCCACTATGTGAATTTGATTGTCATCGGGAAACAGCCCGAGTGGCAATGGCTCGATATCGAGGCGGCCGTTCGCCATTGTAGCGCCGGTGCTGGAATTTGGCATTGGGCCGGCAATGAGAAGGGCGGCGATCCCGACGTCGTCATGGCCTGCGCCGGAGACGTGCCAACTCTGGAGACCCTGGCGGCGGTGACCCTCTTGCGGCAATATGTTCCCGACATCCGGGTCCGCGTCGCGAACGTCGTCGACCTTATGGCGCTGCAGCCGCAATCGGAACATCCGCACGGGCTGGAAGACAAGGATTTCGACCGGATTTTTACGGCCGACAAGCCGGTGATCTTTGCTTTCCACGGCTATCCCACCCTGATTCACCGGCTCACCTACAGGCGGCAAAACCACGACAATATCCATGTGCGTGGATTTTGCGATGAAGGAACCACGACGACGCCCTTCGATATGGTCGTCATGAACAGGCTAGACCGCTATCAACTCGCGCTCGATGCGATCCATCGGATCGAGCGCCTCCGCGACCAATGGGAGGCGGCGAGCGAGCGCTATTGGACAACCATGGAACGCCACAAGCTTTATGTTTGCGAACATGGCCAGGACATGCCCGAGGTTTTAAACTGGCGCTGGACGCCGTGGGACGCGGCCCGCTAGCGCAGCTTCATTGCCGGCCGGCGACTTCATCGATATGGGTGAGAAGATCGGCGGGGTCCTCGTAGACGCGATAGGCTCCCGCGCGCTCGAGCTCTTCCTGGCCATAGCCTCCGGACAACAGGCCGATCCCCAAAGCCCGGGCGCGACGGCTCGCGAGCATGTCCCAGACACTGTCGCCGACCACGGACGCGGTCTCGATCTCAACGCCGAGCCGTTCCGCCGCGGTCAGAAACAGATCGGGATCCGGTTTGGCAAATCTGACTTGGTCGCGGGTGACGATCACAACGCGGTCGAAATCGACCCCGAGCTGCTCCAGCACGGGCCGCGCCGTGTCCAGCCGGCCGCTTGTCGCAATGGCCCAGGGAATTTGCATCGTGGTCAAATAGGCCAAAAGCTCGCGTGCACCGGGCAGCGGTTGCACTTCGCGCGACCGCCGTTCGTAGGCTGCGGCGTGAAGCTTCAACAGGCGTTCGATCCGCTCGGGGCTGATTTCCTGTCGGGTTTCGCGCAGAAGCATATTGGTGAAAAGGCCCCCGCTCATGCCGACTTTGCGGTGAATGCGCCAGATCGAAAGCCTGATGCCCTCGGTCTCAAGCGCCTCGTGCCAAGCGAGCACATGCTGGTAAACGCTGTCGACGAGCGTGCCATCGAGGTCGAATAGAAATGAAGTTTGGGGACGCCGCATCGTTTGCCATTCCTTGCAAGAAACTTGACCGTCCTGTCCGAACCGCTGAGTTTCGAAAACCTCGGCGCGGCCGAAAGCGCCGCCGCCTCATGTTTTAGCGCCAAAAAGCTTCGCGGAAAGCTGGCACTCTGCGTCAAAATTGTCTTGAAAGACATTGGACTTCCGCCACGATAATATGACATTGACGAAACGTGTCGGGGCCAAAACATAGACCGGGACCAGGCCCAACGCCCAGACTTCGAGAGGATGCGGTGACCAAAGACCCCTATGAGATCCTGGGCGTGCAACGAAGCGACTCCGCCGCGGACATTCAAAAGGCGTATCGCAAGCTTGCCAAGAAACTGCATCCCGACCTCAATCCCGGCAACCGTGAGTCCGAGGAGGAGTTCAAGAGGGTCGCCTCGGCCTATGACATTCTGAGCGACCACGAGAAGCGGGGCAGATTCGATCGCGGCGAGATCGATGCGTCGGGCGCGGAACGGCCTCAGCACCAGTTCTATCGCGATTACGCGAGAGCCGGCCCGGAATATCATCCGTATTCGTCCGATGCAGGCTACGCCGACATGATGGACGAAGAGATCCTGTCGAATTTGTTCCGCAACGCCCGGACGCGGGCTCGCACGGACGGCAGGGACGTTCAATACAAGCTGCCGGTCGAGTTTCTTGCCGCCGTGAACGGCGCGACGAGCCGGGTCATGCTGCCGGACGGCTCCGCCCTTGACGTCGTGGTTCCTCCTGGCACGCGGGATGGCCAGATCCTACGCTTGCGCGGCAAGGGCGAACCGGGGTTCGGCGGCGGCAAGCCGGGCGATGCGCTGGTCGAAATCGAGGTCAAGCCTCACCGCTTCTTCAGGCGGGAGGGCGATGACATTCATCTCGATTTGCCGATCAGCCTCACCGAGGCTGTTCTGGGTGGGGAAGTGCGGGTGCCGACAACGACGGGGGCGGTCACCATGACGGTGCCGAAAGGGGCCAACACGGGCCGGGTCCTTCGCCTCAAGGGCAAGGGCGCGGCGCGGCCAAACGGAACCCCTGGCGATCAATATGTTACTCTTAAGATCGTGCTCCCTGAAAAGATCGATCCGGAGCTTGAGGCGTTTGCAATGAACTGGATCGCGGGAAAAGAAGAAAATCCTCGCGCCGGGATGGAGGGGTAGATGGTCGATCGGCTGCAATTCTTGACCCGTACCCGCCTCGAAGTCGAGACGCTCGAAATATGGATCAAGGAAGAATGGTTGATCCCGCGCCAAGGGGCGACCGGCCAAGAATTTTCCGACGCCGATATTGCGCGGGCGCAGCTCATCAAGGATCTGAAGCATGATCTTGGCGTCAATGATGAGGGCATAGGGGTCATTCTCAATTTGATCGATCAGCTGCATGGATTGAGAGGGATGATGCGCGAACTGCTTCACTCGGTCCAAGACAAGACTCAATCTTGACCGCGCTGGACCGAGCCACATTTGCCGCGATGGGCTTCATGTTTGCGGCCAGCCCCGTCCTTGCGGAGCCCCTCGATCCGCTTGCGAAGGGTGCCTATCTTGCCAGGATCACCGGCTGCGCGGGTTGCCATACGCCGCGCACACCGCAGCGGGTGAACTTATTGTCGAACGGTTGATGACAGGCGGGGAACGCCCCATCCCAGCCGGCACATTGGGGCGATTTTACCCGCCCAACATCACACCGGACCTTGAAACCGGCATCGGCACATGGAGCGTCGAAGACCTGATCAAAGCCCTCAAAAGTGGCGTAACGCCCGACGGGCGCGTCCTGTCCACTGCCATGCCCTGGCGGACACAATTCAACCAGCTGGAAGAGGCCGACGCACGGGCAATCGGGATCTATCTCAAATCCCTGCCGGCGGTCGCCCATCGTGTTCCGCCGCCCCTTCCGATGGACACCAAACCGGCGCCGTAGGGGCAAAAAAAGATACGCTAGAGCATCGGACACTCAAGTGAATCCATATCCTGCGGCGGCGAAGTAGTTTTGACATTCGGCGGGCTCGAACAGGTCGCAGATTTGGCCGATTGCCTGCCAGAGGGCGTCGATGGTCCTGATGGCCTTGGCACGGAGATGGGCTTTGAGTTTTGCAAAAGCCATTTCGATGGGATTGAGGTCGGGGCTGTAGGGCGGCAGGAACAGGATCCATGCCCCCTTAGCTCTTATGGCCTTTTCGGCGGCCGGGCTTTTGTGGGCTGACAAATTGTCCATGATGACGACATCGCCCTTTTCGAGGGTCGGCGCGAGCTGGGTTTCGACATAGGTCTCGAAGATGCGGCGGTTCATCGGAGCATCGACGACGAAAGGCGCGGTGAGGCCGTGGCAGCGCAGGCCAGCGACGAAGGTCTGTGTTTTCCAATGGCCGAACGGGACTTTGGAGCGAAGCCGTTGGCCCTTCAGGCAGCGGCCGCGCAGGCGGGTCATCTTGGTGGTGGTTCCGGTCTCGTCCAGGAAGACCAGTCTGTGCGGTTCAAGCCGCATCCAGGGTTGCCGTGTGGCCGTCCATTCCTCGCGCGCTTGCCGGACGTCGGGCCGATCTTGTTCGCTGGCCAGCAGCGTTTTTTTTGAAGCGGTAGCCGTTTCGAATGAGCCAGCGCGAGATCGAGGCAGGATCGGCCCTTGTGCCCGTGGTAGCCGCCAGTTCGGCCGCCAGCTCCGGCATGGTGATATCGTCCTTCTCGGCAACACAGGCCAGCAGAAACGCCCGATGCGGATCGAGCTTGGCGTGTCGCCGCCCACCACCGGGCTTAGGCGCGAGCCGTCCGCTCGAATAATAGGTCTTCATCAGATTGACGACGAAGGATACCGACACCTGAAAATGTGCGGCGGCGGCATGGCGTGACTGGCCAGCCTCGACAAAGCGGGCAACACGTTCACGCAGATCGAGCGAATAGGCTTTCGGCATCGCGACTCACCTCCTTATGAAAGTGAATCACAAAACCCGCCTCACCGGAATCCCTTCGATTCAACCTGAATATCCGCCGCTCTAGAGCACGATGATTTTGGATTAACTCTATCCAAAATCATGAACGTGATCGATTCCAAAAATTTAGAGCGGGATGCGGGCGGAAAACCGGCTTCCACTTTTCCTCATCCCACTCTAGGAGACTGCAGCGTCTTTGAGCAACGCGCCTTTCAACGAAGGATCGGCAGCCAGCGCCTCGGCGACGAGTTCTGACGTCGCCGCTTCGATCCGGCTTTCCAAAAGCTGCATGAAACTTTCTTTGTCGAGGCCCGGCACGATCGGTTCCAGGAAAGCGATCGTAACCTTGCCGGGATGAATCGTCAGACTGCGGCGCGCCCAGAACAGGCCCGCGTTCAAGGCGACCGGCACGCAGACCGCTTCGGTTTCACAATAAAGATGCGCGACCCCTGACTTGTATTGGGGCGGGGCGCCGACATTTTTGCGCGTGCCTTCGGGAAAAATGATGATCTGGCGGCCCTCCTCCACGGCCTGGCGCGCCTGGCGCGCCAAATCGCTGAGGGCCAGACTTCGCTTGGCGCGATCGATCGCCAATTGCTCTGCGCCCTGGAGGTACCACCCGAAAATGGGGATCCGCAACAATTCGCGTTTGAGAACGAAGGTAAAATCCGACGCCTTGGTCGTCAGCGCCAAGGTTTCGAGGGTCGATTGATGCTTTGAAGCGACAATGCAGGCGCCGCGCGGCAAGTTCTCGAGGCCGCGGAATATGATCTTGGTTCCGCAGACCGTGTCCAACAGCCAAACCGCCGAGCCGGTCCAAAACTTCGCGTAGCTCTGGACGCTTCGTCGGCCCATGAAAAGGACCGGCAGCCCAAAAATCGCAAGCGCGGTGGTGGTCAGGTAGAAAAGAAAGTTGAAAGCAAAGGACCGGAGTAAGATCATGCGTGTTCGTTGCCGTAGCACTGTGGCGAATGCGAGGAGGCGTGACCTTCGGAAGCCAAAGAGGCCGAGGCGCAGCCGCGGCCCCTGGTTTTTGCGCTGACCTTAATGCAGGTCTTGTAAAACGGGCGGGTCAGGTTCCCTTACACTTTGCCCGGAATGTCTTGCGGGCATTCCCATGCAGCCCCTGAGCGTCCGCTTTCGCCGAACATTCCTTGGCCTTGGCCTTTCGAGCCGCATCGGCGTCGGTGGCTTTGGGAGCGGTCGCCGCAGCCGGCGGGGTAGCTTGGGCCTGCGCAAAGCCGGATTGGGCGCAGGAAAAGGCAACGGTTCCAATAATAATTAAAGAAGCAGGAATTTTCATTCGACCCACCTTTGGCATCAAAGTGTTAGGAGGCGGCGCCAAACTATCTCTCGGCGCCGACTTATCCAAGCCCGTAATCGTCAATCCGCCGGAACGCGCAAAATAGCTTTACATATAAATATATATGCATATTTATAGGAGCCATGATATTTTTTGGAAAGCCCCATGTCTGATCCAGGACACGTCTCTTTCGACGCCGTTCTCGGCGCCTCGGCCGCCGCTGGCGAGGCGACGCGTTTGCGTCTACTGGCTCTGGTCGCGGAAGCCGAACTCACGGTGAGCGAACTTGTCACAATTCTCGGCCAATCGCAGCCACGCATTTCCCGCCATTTGAAACTGCTCGTGGAAGCTGGGCTCGTGGAACGTCACCGCGAAGGCGCCTGGGTTTTCTTTCTCATTGCCCAAACCGGCCCAGTCGCTGGCCTGGCGCGTGATCTCATCGCTCGGTTGGCGCCGGAGGATCCGCATCTGGCGGCCGACCGGGCGCGGCTTTCCGAGGTGCGCCAAGCGCGCGCCGATCAAGCGGCCCGCTATTTCGCGGCGCAAGCTGCGAATTGGGATCAAGTGCGGGCCCTGCATATCCCCGAGGAACGCGTCGAAGCCGCGATCCTCAAGGCAATCGGCCCTGGCCCGTTGCACGCGCTGCTCGATCTTGGCACCGGCACCGGTCGGATGCTCGAACTTTTGGCCCCGCACGCCGACCGCGCCGTCGGGGTCGATCAATCGCCGCAAATGCTGAGCGTTGCCCGCGTCCGCATCGAGCGGGCGGGCCTTCGCAATGTGCAATTGCGGCAAGGCGATATTTATGCGGTGCCCGTGGAAACGGATTTCTACGATCTCGTGATCATGCATCAGGTCCTGCATTATCTCGATGATCCCTTGCGGGCCATTCGCGAAGCCGGACGCGCCTTGCGTCCGGGGGGGCGCCTCATGATCGTCGATTTCGCGCCGCACGAGGAAGAAAATCTCCGCACCGATCATGCCCATCGGCGGCTCGGATTCGCGCCGGAGGAAGTGGCAGGCTTCATGACCGCCGCCGGATTGGATTTCATCGCCAAGGACCATCTCGTCCCCGACCCCGGCGAAGGGGGCAAGCTGATGGTATCGATTTGGCTCGGGCGCGATCGCCGGATTATCGCTGACCCCCTTCCCTTAACCACGCGAGCGGTCGCATGAACGAGATGCAGTCCTGTAGTTTTCCACGGGCAAGCCGCACGGTTTGTCCCGACATCTCCGTCTCCTTCGAGTTTTTCCCGCCGGCGACCGAAGCGATGGAGGCAACTCTTTGGGACTCGATCAAACGTTTGGCGCCGCTCGGTCCAAGTTTCGTCTCGGTCACCTATGGCGCCGGAGGCTCCACGCGCGAACGCACTCACGCGACGGTCGCGCGGATCGTGAACGAGACTTCGGTGAAGCCAGCCGCACATCTGACCTGCGTCGCGGCCGCACGGAACGAAATCGACGCCATCGTCCGCGACTATTGGGACGCGGGTGTCCGCCATATCGTCGCACTGCGCGGCGATCCGCAAGATGGACCCGGGACGAAATTTCGCCCGCATCCGGATGGCTATACGAATTCGGCCGCGCTGGTCGCAGGAATCAAGCGCGTCGCCGATTTTGAGATCTCGGTCGCCACCTATCCGGAAGGCCACCCCGAAAGCATCTCGGCCGACGCCGATATCGATGTCTTGCAAGCAAAGATCGATGCCGGAGCCAACCGGGCAATTACCCAGTTCTTTTTCGAAAATGACCGTTACCTTCGTTTCGTCGATAAGGTCCGCGCGCGCGGGATCGACATTCCCATTGTCCCTGGGATCGTTCCGGTCCAAAACTTCAAGCAGACAGCCAATTTCGCCAAAAAGGCCGGCGCCAGTGTTCCGCAATGGCTCGCCGACCGCTTCGAAGGGCTCGACGACGATCCGCAAACGCGAAGGCTGATTGCCGCGACGGTCGCCGCTGAACAAGTCCTCGATCTTGTCGATCACGGTATAAGGGATTTCCATTTCTACACGATGAACCGCGCCGACCTTGTCTATGCGATTTGCCATCTGTTGGGCCTTCGCCCGAAACTCGAACAAGAGGCCGCCTGATGACCCGAAGGTTTACCGGCGAAGAAACGCGGGCGGCAATTCAAGCCGCTGCTCGGGAAAGAATTCTGGTGCTCGATGGCGCCATGGGCACCATGATTCAACAGCACAAGTTCAGCGAAGCCGAATTTCGCGGCGATCGCTTTGCCGATTGGCCGCGGGATCTGCGCGGCAACAATGATCTGTTGAGCCTTACCCAGCCGCAAGCCATCAAAGCGATTCACCTCGCCTATCTGGAAGCCGGCGCCGATATCATCGGAACCAATACCTTCAATTCGACGCGAATTTCTCAAGCCGACTATGGGATGGAAGAACTTGTCTTCGAGTTGAACGCCGAGTCCGCAAGGCTGGCCCGCGAAGCGGCAGATGAGGCCGAGCAGAAGGACGGAAAGCGCCGCTTCGTCGCCGGCGCATTGGGGCCGACCAATCGAACCGCTTCGATTTCGCCAGACGTCAACAATCCTGGCTTTCGCGCGGTCAGTTTCGATGATTTGCGGGAAACCTATACCGAAGCCGCGACCGCGCTGATCGAGGGCGGGGCCGACCTGCTAATCGTCGAGACCATCTTCGACACGCTCAACGCCAAAGCCGCCCTAGCCGCTATCGACGGCGTATTCGAAGCCCGCGGCGAGCACTTGCCGGTGATGATCTCCGGCACGATTACGGATTTGTCCGGGCGCACTCTATCAGGCCAGACCCCGACCGCGTTCTGGTACTCGCTGCGCCACGCCAAGCCCCTGACGATCGGGCTCAACTGCGCCCTCGGGGCACGCGAAATGCGCGCCCATCTCGCCGAACTTTCACGGATCGCAGATACGCTGATTTGCGCCTATCCCAACGCCGGCCTCCCCAATGAGTTCGGCCTTTACGACGAGAGCCCGGAATATATGGCCTCTCTCGTCGGCGAATTTGCGGACGCAGGACTCGTCAATATCATCGGCGGCTGCTGCGGCACGACGCCCGCGCACATCCATGCGATCGCAGCGCGTATCCAGGGGATTGCGCCGCGAAAGATACCGACAATCGAGCCGCTGCTGCGCCTCTCGGGGCTTGAGCCTTTTGTGCTCAATCACGAGATTCCGTTCGTCAACGTGGGCGAACGCACCAATGTGACGGGCTCGGCCAAATTCCGCAAATTGGTGAAGGAAGGCGATTTTGCCGCCGCCCTCGACGTGGCCCGCGATCAAGTGGCGATGGGCGCGCAGGTGATCGACGTCAACATGGACGAAGGCCTGCTCAATTCGGCAAAGGCCATGGTCGAGTTCCTCAACCTCGTCGCCGCCGAGCCCGACATCTCGCGGGTCCCGGTGATGATCAACTTATCGAAGTTCGCCGTGATCGAAGGCGGCCTGAAATGCGTGCAAGGCAAGTCTATCGTCAACTCCATCTCGATGAAGGAGGGCATTGAAAAATTTATCGCCGACGCCAAGATCGTGCGCTCCTATGGTGCCGCCGTCGTTGTGATGGCCTTCGATGAAAAGGGGCAGGCCGATACGAAAGAGCGCAAGGTCGATATCTGCACCCGCGCCTATGAAATTCTGACGCAGGAAGTGGGATTTCCGCCCGAAGACATCATCTTCGATCCGAATATCTTTGCCGTCGCAACCGGCATCGAAGAACATAATAACTACGGCGTCGATTTCATCGAAGCCACGCAGGAAATCCGCAAGCGGTTTCCGCTCGTGCATATCTCCGGCGGCGTTTCCAATCTTTCCTTCTCGTTTCGCGGCAACGAGCCGGTCCGCCAAGCCATGCATTCGGTGTTTCTCTTCCATGCGATTGCGGCCGGCATGGATATGGGTATCGTCAACGCGGGCCAGTTGTCCGTTTATGCCGAAATCAATCCTGAACTGCGCGAGGCCTGCGAGGATGTGGTCCTCAACCGCCGCCCCGACGCGACGGAACGGCTGCTCAATCTTGCTGAAAATTACAAAGGCCAAGGCGCGGAAAAACTCGAAAAGAATCTCGTCTGGCGCGAGGAGCCGGTGGGAAAGCGTCTTGAACATGCGCTCGTCAACGGCATTACCGAATTCATCGACCGCGATGTCGAGGAAGCGCGTGCGCTTGCCGCAAAACCGCTCGATGTGATCGAAGGCCCCTTGATGGCCGGGATGAATGTCGTCGGCGACCTGTTCGGCGCCGGCAAGATGTTTTTGCCGCAAGTCGTCAAATCGGCGCGGGTGATGAAACAAGCCGTCGCCTATCTGATGCCTTTCATGGACGAGGAAAAGAGAAAGAACGGGGGCGCCGGGCGCTCCAGTGCTGGCAAGATCTTGATGGCGACGGTCAAGGGCGATGTGCATGACATCGGCAAGAACATCGTCGGCGTGGTTCTGGCCTGCAACAATTACGAAGTCATCGATCTTGGTGTCATGGTCTCGGCGGCGAAGATTCTCGCGACCGCGCGAGCTGAAAAAGTCGATTGCGTCGGCCTCTCCGGCCTTATCACGCCATCGCTCGATGAAATGTGTTTTGTCGCCTCCGAGATGGAGCGCGAGGGATTTGATCTGCCCTTGCTCATCGGCGGCGCGACGACGAGCCGGGTTCATACCGCGGTCAAGATCCACCCGAATTACGCCAAGGGTCAGGCTGTTTATGTGACGGACGCGAGCCGCGCCGTCGGCGTCGTGCAATCGCTTCTGTCATCCCAATCCCGCGACCTCACGATCGAATTGGTGCGGGCCGAATATGCTAAAGTCGCCGATGCGCATCGCCGGGCCGAGGCTGACAAGCAGCGCCTGCCGATCGCAAAGGCCCGGGCCAATACTTTCCGCCCAGATTGGGCGAGCTACGATCCGCCGCGTCCGACGTTTCGCGGGACAAGGGTGTTTCGCACCTATGACATTGGCGAGATCATTCCCTATATCGATTGGACGCCGTTTTTCCAGACCTGGGAATTGCGCGGCCGCTATCCTGCAATTCTCGACGATCCCAAGCAGGGCGAAGTGGCCAGGCAATTGTTGGACGATGCCCAAGCCATGCTGAAACGCGTTGTCGAGGAACGCTGGTTCGACCCAAAGGCCGTCATCGGCTTCTGGCCAGCCAACAGCATCGGAGAAGACATCAAGCTTTATACCGGCGACTCGCGGACAAACGAGCTTGCGACTTTCCACACCTTGCGCCAGCAATTGGCGCGGCGGGACGGGCGCCCCAATCTCGCACTTGCCGATTTCGTCGCGCCGGTCGATAGCGGCAAGGCCGATTATATCGGCGGCTTCGTCGTCACCGCCGGAGCGCAGGAAGGCAAGATCGCCGACCGGTTTGCCAAAGCCAATGACGATTATGGGTCAATTCTCGTCAAAGCCCTCGCCGACCGCATTGCCGAAGCTTTTGCCGAATGCATGCATGAACGCGTGCGGCGCGAGTTTTGGGCTTATGCGCCCGATGAGACCCTGACCAATGACGAGCGACTGGCGGAGGATTATCGCGGGATCCGCCCGGCGCCCGGCTATCCGGCGCAGCCTGATCACACCGAAAAGGCAACCCTGTTCAGCCTGCTCGAGGCGCCAAAGCGGATCGGCGTCACCTTGACCGAGAGCTTCGCGATGTGGCCCGGTTCATCGGTGTCGGGCCTCTATCTCGCCCATCCGGAAGCGCATTATTTCGGCGTCGCCAAAGTCGAGCGCGATCAAGTGGAAGATTACGCGCGGCGCAAGGGAATGAGCGTGACGGAGGTGGAACGCTGGCTCGCGCCGGTCATGAATTACACACCGGTGGACGTGACCGAAACCGCCGCGGCAGAGTAAGGCCGCAAGCTTTCGGGAGCGCCTGCTCATTTGGCTCGACAATGATAACGACGATGAATGAGAGACAAGCGGGTCAAATATCGCGTGCAGCGGTGAAACCTAATAGGCGAACATCACTGCGATGAGAGTAATGGCCGCGATCCAAGCGGTCTCAAGCAGCATCAGGGCGATCGGCCTCCACCCGACCGCCGCAAGATCCTTGAACGAAGTCTTCATGCCCAGCGCTGCGATCGCCGTGACGAGGCACCAGCGAGACACATCGTTGGCTGCGTCGCTCGCCACTTTGGGCAACAGGCCGAGGCTATTCAGCGCCACGAGAACGGCGAAGCCGACCAGAAAAAGCGGAAGCTTCGCCTTCGCGCCACTCTGGGCGCCCTTCGCTCCACGACTGATTACGAAGGCGATGGAGAAAACCACGGGCAGAAGCATGGTGACCCGCAGTAGCTTGACGTAGGTCGCCACGTCGCCGGTTTGTGGCGAGATCGAATAGCCCGCGCCGACCACCTGGGCCACGTCATGGATGGTGCCCCCGAGAAAGATGCCGGCATGAACGTGATCAAGGCCAACCACCGTAACGAACAGCGGATAGGCGATCATGGCGATGGTGGACAGCACCGTCACCGTCACCACGGTGAGTATGGTGTCCCTTTCGCTTTCGGGCGTACGGGGCAACACCGAAGCGATGGCCAGGGCCGCCGAGGCGCCACAGATACCTACAGCACCGCCGGATAGCACCCCAAAGGAACGACTGAGCCCTAGCCGCTGGGCGACGAAGGCGCCGAGCGCAATGGTGCTGATTATTCCCCCCAAGACGGTCGCGATCGGCATGCCTCCCAATTCGAGGATCTGGGTGGTGGTGATTCGCGCCCCTAGCAACGCCACGCCGACCCGTAACACCGCCTTCGACGAGAATTCGATCCCCGCCACGCAGCGGCCCTCCTCATGCAGGAAGTGAAAGGTCATCCCGAAAAGAAGGGCGAACAGCATCACCGGAGACCGATACTGTTGTGACAACCATGTGGCGGCCAGGGCGATCGTCGCCGCTACCAGTAGGCCTGGATATATTTGAAAAAAGAACGCGCGCCATCCAGCCGGGCGTGGCAGAGCCGGCAATGCGATCGTGTCCGCCGCCAAACCCTCCATCCCGTCGTAGGAACGAAAAATCGCCTGCGCAGTGGCGGTGTCCGTATCAAGATCGGTGCTCATGACGACGCGCTATTGCCTATTTCACGCCCCCGCTTTCAGCTCGGCCAGAATCGCATCGCCCATCTGCGCCGTCGAAAGGGTTTGTTTCGCATCGCCCGCAATGTCGGCGGTGCGGAGACCCTTGGCGAGCACGTCCGCGATCGCCTTCTCGACGCGATCGGCAAGGTCGCCGAGATTGAAGGAATAGCGCAGCGCCATGCCGAACGAGCCGATCATCGCGATCGGATTGGCGATCCCCTTGCCCGCGATGTCGGGCGCCGAGCCATGCACCGGCTCGTAGAGCGCCTTGCGGGTGTCGCTCTTCGTACTTTTTTCGCCGAGCGATGCCGAAGGCAACATGCCGAGCGAGCCGGTCAGCATGGACGCCACGTCCGACAGCATGTCGCCGAACAGATTATCAGTGACGATGACATCGAATTGCTTCGGCCGCCGCACAAGCTGCATCCCGAGCGCGTCGGCGAGCTGATGCTCAAGCTCGACGTCGGGATATTCGCGCGCATGCAGCGCGGTGATGACTTCGTTCCAAAGGACGCCGGATTTCATCACATTGCGCTTGTCCGATGACGTCACCTTGTTGCGGCGCTTGCGGGCGAGTTCGAAAGCGATCCGGCCGATCCGTTCGATCTCATAGGTGTCATAGACCTGCGTATCGATGGCGCGCTTCTGGCCATTGCCGAGATCGATGATCTGCTTGGGTTCGCCGAAATAGACGCCGCCGGTCAATTCGCGAACGATCATGAGATCGAGGCCATCGACGAGTTCCCGCTTGAGGGACGAGGCATCGGCGAGCGCCGGATAACAAATCGCCGGGCGCAGATTGGCGAAAGAGATTCATATCCTTGCGAAGCCGCAAAAGACCCGCCTCGGGACGGACTTCATAAGGAACGCCATCCCATTTCGGGCCGCCGACGGCGGCGAGCAGCACCGCGTCCGCCGCCTGCGCGCGCGCCATGTCGGCATCGCTGATCGCGGTCTTGTGAACGTCATAGGCGGCGCCGCCGACAAGGCCTTTTTCGATTTCGAAATGGACAATTCCTTCGCTCGTGAACCAAGCGGCGATTTTCTCGACCTCGGCCATGACCTCGGGGCCGATGCCGTCGCCCGGAAGAACGAAAAGCTTATAATGAGCCATGCTTTGCGATCCATGAAACGCGGCGCGAAAGCGGAGCCGCAAAGCTCCCGTTGCCCACGCACGCCCAAACCGAAAAATTACGCCGCCGCGAGCTGGCGCAGCACATAGGGAAGAATGCCGCCATTCTTGAAATATTCGAGCTCGTCCAGCGTCGCGATCCGGCAGAGCAGCGGCACCTTCTCCACTCTATCCATCGGAATATTTGATCTCGGCCTCCATCATCTGACGCGGCTTCAATGTGCCGCCGAGGCCATGGATGGTGACCTGCTCGTCTCCCTTGAGCTGCAGGCTTTTCCACGTCGTGCCGGGCTCGAACGTCAGCGGCAGGACGCCCATGCCAACGAGGTTCGAGCGGTGAATGCGCTCGAAGGATTCGGCGATGACCGCCCGGACGCCGAGCAGTTTGGTGCCTTTTGCCGCCCAGTCGCGCGAGGAGCCATTGCCGTATTCGGCGCCGGCGAAGACGACAAGCGGAACGCCCTCCGCCTGCATATTTCATCGCGGCCTCGAAGATCGACATTTCCTCGCCGTCCGGCCAATGCTTGTGTCAGGCCGCCTTCCGGCACGGTGCCGTCTCTGTCTGCAGGATGAAATTCTTGATCCTGATGTTGGCGAAGGTGCCGCGCATCATGATTTCATGATTGCCGCGCCGCGTTCCATATTGGTTGAAATCGTCCTTCGAAACCTGCCGCTCGACGAGATATTGGCCGGCTGGCGACGCTTCCTTGATCGAACCCGCCGGCGAGATATGGTCGGTCGTGATCTTGTCGCCGAACAGCGCCAGAATGCGCGCATTCTCGATCTCCTCGGACCGGCTCCGGCTCCATTTTCAGCCCCTCGAAATAGGGCGGATTTTGCACATAGGTCGAGCCGATGTCCCATTTGTAGGTCTCACCGGCCGGCGCCTTGACCTTTCGCCAATGCGTGTCGCCGTTGAAAACATCGGCGTAGCGCGACTTGAACACCTTCTTGGTCACGAAGGCATCGATGATCTCGGCGATCTCATCCTGAGAAGGCCAGATGTCCTTGAGAAACACCGGATGGCCCTTCTTGTCGTGACCAAGCGGATCGACTCGTCAGATCGATCGCGACCGTGCCGGCGAGTCGCATGGGCGACGACGAGCGGCGGCGAGGCAAGATAATTGGCCTGGACATCGGGGCTGACGCGGCCCTCGAAATTGCGGTTGCCGGAAAGAACCGCCGCGGCGACGATGCCATTGTCGTTGATGGTCTTCGAGATTTCCGGCGCCAAAGGTCCCGAATTGCCGATGCAAGTCGTGCAGCCGAAGCCGACCAGATTGAAGCCGAGCTTGTCGAGCGACTTCTGCAGTCCGGAGGCTGGCAAGATATTCCGCAACGACTTGGCTTCCTGGCGCAAGCGACGTCTTGACCCACGGCTTAACGCCAATTCCCTTGGCGATCGCGTTGCGGGCCAGCAGGCCGGCGCCGATCAGCACGTTCGGATTCGAGGTATTCGTGCAGGACGTAATGGCGGCGATCACCACATCGCCGTGGCCGAGATCGAAATTCTTTCCCTCGACCGCGTAACGCTTGGCGATCTCGCCTGGCTTTTTGTATTCGGTGTCGAGCGCGGCCTTGAAGCCCGCGCCGACCGAGCCGAGCGCGACCCGCCCCTCGGGACGTTTGGGGCCGGCCATCGACGGCACGACCGATCGCAATTCCGAGGATCAGCGTATCGGTGAAGACCGGATCGGGTGTGGTCTTGGTGCGATAGAGCCCTTGCGCCTTTGCATAGGCCTCGACGAGGGCGACGCGGGCCGGCGTGCGGGCCGAAGTCGCCAGATAGGAGAGCGTCTCCGAATCGATGGGGAAGAAGCCGCAGGTCGCGCCATATTCCGGCGCCATATTGGCGATGGTCGCGCGATCGGCGAGCGAAAGATGATTGAGGCCCGGCCCGTAAAACTCGACGAATTTGCCGACGACACCCTTTTTGCCGCAGCATCTGCGTCACGGTGAGAACGAGATCGGTCGCGGTCACGCCGGCCGCGAGCCTGCCGGTCAGCTGAAATCCGATCACCTCCGGCAGCAGCATGGAGAGCGGCTGGCCGAGCATGCAGGCCTCCGCCTCGATCCCGCCGACGCCCCAGCCGAGGACGGAGAGTCCATTCACCATGGTCGTATGCGAATCGGTGCCGACCAGCGTGTCCGGATAAGCAACCTCGACGGTGGCGGCCTTGCCGCGCGGCGGTGCGATATTTTTCCTTGCGGGTCCAAACCGTCTGGGCGAGATATTCGAGATTGACCTGATGGCAAATCCCGGTGCCGGGCGGAACGACGCGGAAATTGTCGAACGATCCCTGGCCCCATTTCAAGAACCGATACCGCTCGCCGTTGCGGCCATATTCCAAGATCGACATTGGTCTTCAAGGCCTTGCTGTTGCCGAAGGCATCGACGATGACCGAATGATCGATGACAAGATCGACCGGCACCAGCGGATTGATCTTTTGCGGATCGCCGCCAAGGCTCGTCATGGCGTCGCGCATCGCGGCAAGATCGACAACCGCCGGCACGCCGGTGAAATCCTGCATCAAGACCCGGGCCGGACGAAACGCGATCTCGCGCTCGGTCCGTCCCCTTGTTGGTGACCCATGCGGCGACCGCCTCGATATCTTCCTTGGTGACGGTGCGGCCGTCCTCGATAGCGAAGCAGATTTTCGAGTAAAACCTTCATCGAAAACGGGAGCTGCGCATCCCCGCGAGCCCGTTTTTCTCCGCCGCCTTGAGCGAAAAATAATGATAGGTCTTGCTGCCTACCGTAAGCTTCTTGCGGCATTTGAAACTGTCGAGCGACGTCATCGGACTTGTTCCCGCGGAAGTCTGGTCGAAATAGTGGGAAGAGGCTGTGGCTTATAAATAATTTTTACGCCAAGAGCTACACGGATGATAGAGGAAAGCCTTGTTTCGTGCGATTGGGCCGCTGGCGGTTTAATTCATGATGCGACTTTCTGCCTCAAAGCTCACCGTCGAACGCGGTGGCCGGATCGTCATCGCGGACCTCTCCTTCACGCTGGAGACAGGCGAGAGTTTGACCGTCACGGGCCCTAATGGCGCCGGAAAATCGACTCTTCTGCGAGCGCTCGCCGGGCTCCTGCCCCTTGCCGAGGGGACAATCGCTCTCGCTCCTGCATCCGACAAGACGCTTGCCGAACAGGTGCATTACATCGGTCATGCCGATGCCCTCAAGGGCGTTCTCACGGTCAGGCGAAAATCTCGATTTTTTTGCTGCCATGCTGGAGTCCGGGAACGGCGGGCTGCCAGCGAAAACAGCGCTTGCGGAGTTCGGACTTTCGCATACGGCTGATCTGCCGGCCGCCTATCTCTCGGCTGGCCAGAAGCGGCGCGCAGCGCTCGCCAAGCTTCGCATCGTCAAGCGTCCGATTTGGCTTCTGGACGAACCATCGACGGCGCTCGACAGCGCCTCGCAAGCGCTCATGACGCAGATCATGGCAGCGCATCTGGCCGAAGGCGGCATGATTGTCGCCGCCACCCACGCCAGGCTCGATCTGGCCGGGCCTGAGCTTCGGCTATCTCCATGAAAATACAGCGGCTTTCCGGCCAACGGCTGAGACCTGGCTCACCTCTTTACGCGCTGTTCAGGCGGGAAGTGCAAGTCGGCCGGCGCATCGGCGGAGGCACCAGTCTTGGGGTGGTCTTTTTTCTGATCCTCGTCACGCTGAGCGCTTTCGCCATCGGACCGGACCTCGTTTTGCTGGGCAAGATCGCCCCGGCGATCTTATGGATCAGCGGTCTGCTCGCGACATTGCTCGGGCTCGATCGGCTGTTTCAAGCCGACCACGAGGATGGCTCGCTCGATCTGCTTTTGACCAGCAGCACCGCTTTGGAGTTGATCGTCCTCGTCAAATGTCTCGCCCATTGGATTTTAACCGGCCTCCCTCTGGTCGCGGCCGCGCCCTTCTTTGGCTTGATGCTCGGCTTGCCGGCCGGCCAGCTTTGGAGCGTCACCCTTTCCCTTCTTGCCGGCACCCCCGCCCTCACTTTGATCGGCACGGTGGGCGCGGCGTTAACCGTCAGCCTGCGCCGCGGTGGGCTTTTGCTCGCGGTCTTGATCCTGCCTCTTTGCGTGCCGGTACTGATCTTCGGGGTCGCGGCGGCGGGAGCAGGATTCGCAGTCGCTCGTCCCTTTCGCGACTCCCTTTTTGATCCTTTGCGCCCTGACCTTGATCGCCCTCGTAGGTGCGCCTGTCGCGGCCGCCGCCGCGCTCCGGCATATGAGTGAATAGATGTTCGAAGTGTTTTGTTCTTTCGAATTTACGCTGGCGACAGCTTTATTATTTATACTCGATATGTTTTTGTGTAATTCACCTTCCGCGTGACGCCAGGGCAATTGAGGCCATTATGAAACAGCTTGGGGTTCTCCTATTATGTGCTGCGTTGAGTTTTTGTTTGCCGCAGAGCGGCATGGCGGAGACGGCGGCGCCAGATCCGGATGAGACGGTGACGACGCCAGAGCTACCGGAGACAACACCAGAGGCCGCGGCGCCAGAGGCCGCGGCGCCGGAGCCAGTGGCGCAAGATCCGGCCCACCCTGCGATTGAGCCGGCGGCGCTCGACCTGATCAAGGCCATGAGCGAAAAGCTGGCGGCGGCCAAGAGCATCGCTTTCGTCGCGCACGGTGCCTTTGACGTCCCTGCCCGCAACGGCCAGCCCTTGTTCTATCATACCCGCTCCGACATTCTGCTCGTGCGACCCAATAAGCTTCGCGTCATCGTGCCCGGCGACGGGCCTCCGTCAGAATTCTATTATGACGGCTCGAAGGTTGCGGTTTTCACCCCCAAGGCCGACCTGGTTGCGATCACGGATGCGCCCGGCAATGTCGAAGGGATGCTCGAAGACATCTACAAGAAGGCGGGGGTCTATTTCCCCTTTGTCGATTTCATCGTCGCCAACCCCTATAAGACGCTGACCGATGGATTGACCGGCGCCTTTGTGATCGGCAAATCGGAAGTCGTGGGCGATACGGCCACCGATATCGTTTCCCTCTCTGACCAGAGCGTGCATCTTCAGATCTGGATCGGATCGAAGGACAAGCTGCCTCGGCTCATCTGGGCAACGGCGGCCGACGCGCAGGAGAAACCACGTCATATGGTTGAGTTTTCCAATTGGAAGCTCGACGGCAAACTGAGCAAGGACGTGGCGTTTGCGCCGCATACCAAAGCCTCCACCAAGCAGATTCCCTTCGACCGGCCGGATAACCAGCAATCCTCCAAGGAATAATTCGGGATCCGGTCCCAGATTCGAGATGAGGTCAATATCATGACGCGCAACTTTTCTATGAGCGGCGTTCTTCTTGCCGCGGCACTCACACTGAGCGGATCTCTACCGGCCGACGCTTTCCGCGGCGGCGGATTTGGCGGCGGCGGATTTCACGCCGGCGGATTCGGCGGCGGCGGATTTGGCGGCGCCGGTTTCGGCGGCGGCGGTGCCTGGCACGCGGGGGGCATGGGACCCGCCGACAATGCTTGGCACGCTGGCGGCGTGCATGAAAATTGGGGCGGAACCTGGCACGGAGACGGCTGGCATGCCGGGGGCTATTACGGGGGCGGCTTCCACGGCCCCGTCGTCGTCAATCATTACTACAACGGCGGCTGCTGGAATTGTGGCGGCGCAGCCGCTGCCGCAGCTCACGCGGCGGGTGCGGCTGCAGCCGCTTATGCCATCGGCTCCATGGTTGTTAGCGTCCCGGTCGGCTGTCCGTATAATTTCGTGGACGGGATCAATTATTACGTGTGCGACGGGACCTGGTTCCAGCCCTTGTACGGCAATAATGGTCTTTACTACCGGGTCGTCGCCCCCCTTTGAACAAGCCACAGCCTCGGATTGAACGGAGGTCTGCCGCGCTTGGAGGCAAGGTGGCAGACCATCGTGACGGAGAGGTGGCCGGATTTGCGTTTGGCGGTGCGGCAGCCTAGATAAAATCATGCTCAACTATGCCAGCCCGACGAGTTTCCTACGCATGTCCCGCGTGCTTGTGCCGGTGTCGGCCACGCTGACGGCCCTGCTCCTGGGCGCCGGCCTTTACCTCGCTTGGTTCGTCGCCCCACCCGACTATCAGCAGGGCGAGACGGTCCGGATCATGTATCTTCATGTGCCGGCCGCTTGGTTGGCCATGTTCATCTATGCGGTCATGACGTCGGCGGCCCTTGGCACGCTGGTCTGGCGCCATCCGCTCGCCGATGCCGCGCAGAAAGCAGCGGCCGCGCTCGGCGCCGGATTTACCTTTCTCTGCCTTGTGACCGGCTCGATCTGGGGCAAGCCCATGTGGGGCACTTGGTGGGTCTGGGATGCGCGGCTCACCTCGGTTCTCGTGCTCTTCCTGATCTATCTCGGCCTGGTGGCCCTCTGGCGCACGATCGAGGATCCCGGCAAGGCCGCGCGGGCCGCAGCGATTTTCACCCTCGTCGGCGCGGTCAATATTCCGATCATCAAATTTTCCGTCGATTGGTGGAACACCCTGCACCAGCCGGCCTCCGTGTTTCGTCTTGGCGGACCGGCCATCGCCACATCCATGCTTTGGCCGCTCCTCGTCATGGCGCTGGCCTTCACCTTCCTGTTCGTAACGCTCTATCTCATGGCCATCCGCAACGAGATCCTTCGCCGGCGTCTACGCCGGCTCGCGATCCTCGGCGCGCAGGAGTCCGGCGCCGCGCGGCCCTCATCCAATTGGGAGGCGGCCTATGAGCCCTGATCCGCATCTTGGCTTCGTCGTCGCGGCCTACGCCTTTGCCTTTGTCGTGATCGCGGGAATGATATTCACGATCCTGGCCGATTATTTGACCTTGAAGCGGGCCCTTGCGGCTTTCGGCGAGCGGGCCGGACGCAATGAAGCGGGTCAAGACGGCCTGACGCCGCGAAACCCGGAAAGCTTGGACTGATATGGCGGCGACCGAACCGAGGCCGGAGGCCAGATCCCCCGCGCGGCGGCCGCTTCTCATTTATGTGCCCTTGATCGTTTTTGCCGCCCTCGCCGCCTTGTTCTTCGTGCGGCTCTATTCGGGCGATGCCTCGCTGCTGCCCTCGGCGATGATCGGGCGGCAGGTTCCCAGCTTTACCCTGCCGCCGGTCGAGGGGCTCGCCGACAAGCCCGGATTTTCCGACGCCGATTTTCGGCAAGGCAAGGTCACCCTTGTCAATGTGTTTGCGTCCTGGTGCGTGCCTTGCCACCAGGAACATGCGCTGATCATGCGGCTATCGAAAGATGCGACGCTTGCCCGTTCGGGCATACAAGTTTTCGGCCTCGCCTATAAGGACGAGCCAGCCAACATCCGGCGCTTCCTCTCCGAGGCCGGCGACCCCTATGCGCGGATCGGCGCCGACCGCAAGGGACGGACCGCGATCGACTGGGGCGTTTATGGGGTTCCCGAAACTTACATCGTCAAAGGCGATGGCACGATCGCTTATCGTTTTGTCGGGCCGATCAGCGAGGAGAGCTATCGGGATGTGATTCTGCCGGAGATTGAAAGAGCGCTGCGCTGACGCGTGGGCAAAGACCTTACAAGGCGCAGAGCTATAAAATCCGAGCGTGCTACGGATCTGGTTTTAAAGTTGTCTCAGGGAAGGGAGCCGACGCTACTCTAGGCGGAAGAAAGTTACGGCTCGATAGGGACCGCAATCGTTTCCGCTCCTTCGCAACGAAGCTGCCAGCGACATACCTTTGGAGCGTCCCCGACATGGTATGCCCCGGCAAAACATAATTCTAGCAGGGAGCACGCCAATACCAAACTGATCTTTCTTGCCACTCACCGTCGTGCCCGTCCCCGAACTTGATCCGGCGATTGAGCCGGGCATCCAACAACAAACGGTGGATATTTGGATGGCCGGGTCAAGCCCGGCCATGACGTGACGAGGTTGACCGCATGAAAGGCGGCTACGTCTACATCATGTCGAACAAACGCGACGGCACGCTCTACATTGGCGTGACCAGCGACCTTTCACGCCGCATTTGGGAGCATCGCGAAGGCGTCATAGACGGATTCACGAAACGCTATGGGTTGAAACGCCTCGTCTATTACGAAACTTATGACGACATCCGCGATGCTCTGCAGCACGAGAAGAACCTCAAACATTGGCCTCGCGTGTGGAAGCTCGCCCTGATTCACGAGATGAACCCGGATTGGGAAGATCTCTATGAGCGTCTCAACTGGTAAACTGTACAACTCTTACGTCATGCCCGGCCTTGAGCCGGGCATCCAAGCACGGAACGTGTATGTTTGTCAGGCCCGGCCATGACGTAAGAGTCATGCGCAACAGGATCTGTAGAAGATTCGCCATCCTCGCGCCGAGCCGTTCGGCCGTAAGAGCGGCGATAATCAGCTGCTCGATCATCTCATTTGGGCGAAGGACGAAACCTTCGCGCGAGCCACCACGCCGTCACCCGGTCATGCCAAGGAACGCCGCTCCCCTCGCCGTGGAAGCCGAGATGCCCGCCGGCCGGACTCAGCACCGCCTCGATCATCGGCAGGCGCGGCCAGTCGACCGCCGCGTAGCAAGCGCCCGGAATCCAAGGGTCGTCCAGCGCGTGCAGGATCAGCGTCGGCCGCGATATGCCGGCGAGGAAATGCTTGGCCGCATTGCTTTCGTAATAGGCTTGGGCATCCCGGTAGCCGAAGCGCAGCGCGATGAAGTGGTCGTCGAATTCATAGACGTTCCTGGCCGCGGCGATCGCCGCCCGCTCAGAGGTGCTCACCGCCGCGCCCGGCGCCAGCGCCTCGCGTTTCATCGCCTCGAGCATGTAGCGTTGATAGGCAAAGTTGCGCCTTGTGAGCATCTGCGCGGAGGTCGCCGCCAAGTCAATCGGGACGGACACTGTGACAGCCGCCAGCACCGGCAGGCCATGCCCGCCTTCGCCCATGAATTTCAGCACAAGATTGCCGCCCAGCGAATGGCCGAACAGAATGATCCCATGGCGGGTCAGTTCATCAGGGAGTCCCCGCAGGGCGGCCGTCAGATCGCCGGTCCGTCCGGCATGATAATGCCCCGCTGCAGTCGGGAGCGACGGGAGAGATCCGCGCAGGTTCAGGCGCAAGACCGGCCAGCCCTGGCTATAAAGATACCGCGTGCTCACCACCACGGATCTGCTCACTTCGGAGCCTGCAAGTCCATGCACGAGCACGACGAGCGGCCGCCTCACCGCACCGGCCGGCCGGTCGAGCCGCGCCGCCAGCCGGTCGCCATCGGGCACCGGCAGCAACAGGCGCTCCCCGCCCGGCAAGTCCGGCGGGGTGCCGCGCATAAAATTGCGCAGAGTTTGCAGATCGCCCCCGAACCAGGGCGCCCTTTCGCGGAACAGCGGAACCGTCTGCAATGACGTGTCCTCGCCGGCCGGCAAGAGCGGGGCCGCCTCTTTTGGCCGCAGGCCGATCGGCGTTAGCCAGTGCTGACCCATCAAAAGGGAATCCTTCCGCTCCTCTAGATCGCTTTCAGGCTGTTCCTTTCAGTATGCCCAGACACCGCGGGCCGACGGTTGTGTGACCCTTGGAGTTATTCGCCTCCCTGCCCGGTCAGCTTTAACCAATCTTCCTCGCTGATGGTTTCAATTCCAAGTTCGGCCGCCTTCGCGAGCTTTGAACCGGCACCCGGCCCGGCAACGACGAGATCGGTTTTTTGGGAGACGGATGCTGCGACTTTCGCGCCGAGGCGCTCGGCCTGGGCCTTGGCCTCGTCGCGGGTCATGCGCTCAAGCGAGCCCGTAAAGACCACCGTCTTGCCGGCAACCGGACTTGTCGAGGCAATGGCCTCCATTGGCACCACCTTCACATGATCGAGCAGCGCGTCGAGAACCTCCTCATTGTGTTTTTCGACAAAAAAATCGGCGATGGCCTCCGCCACGACTTCGCCGATCCCTTCGATATTATTGATCTCCGCGCGGGCGTCCGAGCCTTCCGACGCCGCCCGCGCCGTGGCGCGAAGCGCCTCGAAGGAACCGAAATAGCGGGCGAGACGGCGTGCGTTGGTTTCCCCCACATGCCTGATGCCGAGCGCGAAGATGAAGCGATTGAGCAGGAGCGTGCGGCGGGCTTCGATGGCTCTGAAAAGATTTCCGACCGAGGTTTCGCCATACCCTTCGCGGCCTTTGAGATTTAGAACACCAGCTCTTTCACGCGCCTCCAGCGTGAAAATATCGGCGGCCGTCTTGATCAAACCCTCGCGGAAAAATTGCTCAATCTGCTTGTCGCCAAGCCCTTCGATGTCGAAGGCATTCCGCGATGCAAAATGTTTCAGGCGCTCGACCGCCTGGGCCTCGCAGATGAGACCGCCGGTACAGCGGCGCACGACATCGGCGGTGCCGGTTTTTGAATCGATCTCGCGAACCGCCGCCGAGCCGCAGACCGGGCAGATGTGGGGAAACACATAGGGCTTGGCGCCTTTGGGCCGCTTTTCCAGGACCGGTCCAAGAATCTGCGGGATCACATCGCCGGCGCGCTGAACGATCACCGTGTCGCCGATGCGGATGTCCTTGCGGGCGATCTCATCCTCATTATGCAGCGTCGCATTTGAAACGACGACGCCACCGACCGTCACCGGATCGAGCCGCGCCACCGGCGTCAACGCGCCGGTCCGCCCCACCTGGATTTCGATATCGCGCAGGACGGTGGTCGCCTTTTCGGCCGGGAATTTATGCGCCACGGCCCAGCGGGGCGAACGCGAGACAAAGCCGAGGCGATGCTGCAATGCGAGGCTATCGACCTTGTAGACCACGCCGTCGATGTCATAGCCGAGGGAAGCACGCATCGATTCAATTTCCCGGTAATGCGCGAGCAAATCCTCGGCCGAGTGGCAAAGCACCATCAGCGGATTGACCGGCAAACCAAATTTTCTAAAGGCAGCGATCATCTCCATTTGCGTCGCCGCCGGTAAAGCGCTGAGCTCGCCCCAGGCATAGGCAAAGAAATGCAATGGGCGCCCGGCGGTGATCGACGGATCGAGCTGACGCAGCGAGCCCGCCGCCGCATTGCGCGGATTGGCGAACAGGGTCTTGCCGGCTGCCGCCTGGCGCGCGTTCAATGCCGCGAAATCGGCGTGCGTCATATAGACCTCGCCGCGCACCTCGAGGATTTCCGGCGCATTGCCGGTGAGCGTTCTCGGCACTTCATCGATGGTGCGCACATTGGCGGTGACGTCCTCGCCCTCAAAGCCATCGCCGCGCGTGGCGGCCTCCACGAACTTGCCCTTCTCGTAGCGCAAGGAGCAGGACAATCCGTCGATCTTTGGCTCCGCCGTGATATCGAGCGGCGCATCGGCGGCAAGCCCAAGGAATCGGCGCACACGCGCATCAAAATCCGCCACGTCCTCATCGGCAAAAACATTGCCGAGCGAGAGCATCGGCACTCTGTGGCGGACTTTGGCGAATTTTTCCGAAGGGGCGGCGCCGACTTTCTTGGTCAGCGAGTCCGGTGTGGCAAGCTCCGGGAAGGCGGCCTCGATGCGCCTCGTAGCGCTGCCGCAGGGCGTCGTATTCGGCGTCCGAAATCGTCGGCGCGTCCTCGCTGTAATAGCTTCGGTCATGCGCGGCGATTTGTTCCCCGAGGCGCGCGTGATCGCGGCGGGCCTGCGCCGCATCAAGGCGGTCAATTGGTACCGGCTTACTCATGAGCTGAAAATTAGCATGAGCCGTGCGTCGGGGAGAAGAGCGCTTCTGGCAGTCACGCCCGCGATTGGCGAAATCCCATGACGGTCATATAGAGACCAAGGACAAAAGCGATTGCTGTCACAAAGGGCAAAAACTTCTCGAAATTCATTTTTTCAAAAAGGGAGCCCAAGGCGTCCGGCGGCGCCAGAAGAAAGATGAGCCCGCGAACGAGCTGGATCCAGCCAAACAGCGTGATGACGACCGGCAAAGCACCGCCCGACCAAATATTATGGGAGAGGACCATGGCAAGACCAATGGCCAGAATGATCAACCCGCTGATAAAGAGTAGCGGACCATCGTGAACCAGCCGGTCTGCGATCTCGATAAAAGAGGCCTGGTGGAGAACCATCGCCAAAGCGAGCACAAGGGTGAAGAGCCCGATGAACCGGCTGAGAAAAATTGTGAGTGGCCGCATGGCAGTCTCCAAGCAAGTTGGGTAACGGCACCTCGCGGGACTTAAGTCCAAAACGAGGCTTATTCGGCCGCGCGTTTGAACTCCGGGAACGTGCAGCGGGCGTCGCTTTCGCGCTTGAATTCGACGATCTTGGCCGACTCCACGAATGGCAGCTTCAGGCTGTTCCAGACATCCACCATGCTTTCGACGAGATGGACGATATGGGCGTCCGTATGCAGCGGGCTTGGCGTGATCGCGCAAACGCTCTTCGCCCTTGGCGACCGTCGGGTAATTGATCGGCTGGATATAAATGCCGTGGCGATCGAGCAGCATGTCGGTTGCGCGCTTGCAGAGCTCGGCGTCGCCGACATGAATCGGCACGATATGCGACGGGTTCGACATCACCGGGAGCCCGCCGCACTCAAGGCATGTTTGGTGAGCATCGCCTGGCGCTGATGCTGCGTGCGAAGCTCCGTCGCCCTGCTTCTGCTTCAAAAGGCGCACCGCGGTTGTCGCGGCGGCGGCGACCGCCGGTGGCAGAGCGGTGGTGAAAATGAAAGCCGGGGCATGCGAGCGCACCGCATCGACGATTGCCGCCTTGGCGGCAATATAGCCGCCGAGCGTGCCAAACCCCTTGGCGAGCGTGCCTTCGATGACGTCGATCTTGGTCCATGACGCCTTCACGCTCGGCGATACCGCCGCCGCGCGGACCATAAAGCCCGACAGCATGAACCTCGTCCATATAGGTCATCGCATTATAGCGGGCGGCGAGATCGGCGATTTGCGCCACCGGCGCAATGTCGCCATGCATCGAATAAAGGCTTTCGAAGACGATCAGCTTGGCCCGCGCCGGGCCCGCTTCACTTAGAAGCTGTTCGAGATGCGCCACATCATTGTGGCGGAAAATCTTGCCGCTCCGCCTTCGAGCGGCGGATGCCTTCGATCATCGAATTATGATTGAACTCATCCGAGAGAATCAGGCAATCGGGCAGAAGATCACCGATCGTGGAAATTGTCGCGAGATTGGAAATCCACCCGGAAGTGAAGACGAGCGCTGCTTCTTTGCCGTGGAGATCGGCCAATTCCCACTCGAGTTCGACGAGCGGATGATTGGTGCCCTGAAATATTGCGGGTGCCGCCGGAACCGGCGCCATGCCGAACCGCCGCTGTGGTCATGGCCTCGATCACTTGCGGATGGCGGCCCATGCAGAGATAATCGTTGGAGCACCAGATAACGACTTCCTCGACGCGCTCGGGACCCGGCCAAAGCGCGCGCGGAAAAGTCTCGGCATTGCGCTCGAGATCCGCGAAAACCCGGTAGCGGCGTCTCCGCTTTCAGCTTTGAAATCGCGTCATCGAAGAAGCGCGAATACGGCATATTGAGACGGTCTCCGAACTCCGATCGCAGCAGCGGATCCGTTCAATGAACCCGCGCGGGCTAAATGATCACAAGAGGGTCGTTTAGTTTTTTTACCTCTTCCTAAGTACCCGGAGACCGGCGGAGGGGTCAAAAAAGCACATACCATAGATGTGGCTATAACCCAAAAAATATGCGAGGGGGGTTTAGTCTCCGCGGGTGGCAAAGGCTTTAACTAGGTTCGCGCAGGCCGTCAATTCCGTAACGTACCTACCCAAAGATGCGCATTCTTGTCACCGGCAGCGCCGGATTCATCGGCTTTCACATGGCCCGACGTCTTCTCGACGAAGGCCATGAGGTTGTGGGCATCGATGGATTTACCCCCTACTACGATCGCAACCTGAAGCTTCGCCGGCAGGAAATATTACTGCAAAGGCAGGGGTTTTCGGGCCATGAGGTCATGCTCGAAAATTTTGCTGCATTGCAAGAAATCTACGGCTGCGGCTTCGATGCGATTTACCATTTCGCCGCACAGGCCGGGGTTCGCTATAGCCTCGACAACCCGCGCGCCTACATTGACGCAAATCTGGTCGGAACCTTCAACCTTCTGGAATTGATGCGGCAGGCTCCGCCGGCGCATGCCCTGATGGCGTCCACCTCTTCCGTCTATGGCGCCAATCCCAAAGTCCCGTTCCACGAGACCGACCGGGCCGATCATCCTTTGACGCTCTATGCCGCCACCAAAAAGGCAAATGAGGAAATGGCCCACGCCTATAGCCATCTCTTCAAAATACCGATCACCATGCTGCGATTTTTTACGGTGTATGGCCCCTGGGGCCGGCCGGACATGGCGCTGTTCAAATTCGCCGCGGCACTTTTCGAGGGCCGACCCCTCGACCTCTATAATCACGGGAAAATGACCCGGGATTTTACCTATGTCGACGACCTTGTGGAAGCCATGCTGCGCTTGCTCAAATGCGCCCCGCCCTTCGTCGGCAACCGGACCGAACAGATTGCCCAGGACAGCCTATCGCCCGTCGCGCCCTGGCGCGTCGTCAATATCGGCGCGCAGACGCCCGTGAGCTTAATAGATTTCGTTGCCGCCATCGAAGCTGCAACCGGGCTGCACGCCACTTATAATTTTATGGAGATGCAACAAGGCGATGTACCGTTCACTTTCGCGGACACATCGCTCCTGTCGTCCTTGACGGGCTTTACCGCGAAGACTCCCCTGACCGAGGGAGTCAGGGCTTTCGTCGCTTGGTACCGCGATTATTTCGCGCTTTAGATCACGATGATTTTGGATTAACTCAATCCAAAATCATGAACGTGATCGATTCCAAAAATTTAGAGCGGGATGCTGGCGGAAAACCGGTTTCCACTTTTCCTCATCCCGCTTTAGCGGATCGCTCAAAAAACAAGGCCGGGTTTTAATCCGGCCTTATCGTATTAAATGATTGTCAACGGAAGTCCGCAATCAGGGAGTCACGGATCCGCGCGCCCGGCCGCCGGGAACTCGACAGGAACAGCCGTTTCCGACCCATGATGTCTCATACAGCAAGCATGTCTTGATCGGAGTCGCGCAATAATTTCCGCCGGCTGCGACGCTGCGGCCGGTCACCAAAGGCGCGGTCGCACCAGCAGCGATTGCGAGCGGGGCGGTTGCGAGCGCCGCCAATCCAGCTCCGGCGCCGTAGCCGTAACCATAACCATAGGGATAGCCATAGCCATAGCTGTAGGGATAACCGTAGCCATAGCCAAGGCCCAAGCCAGCCAAGCCAACTCCGCCCCATCCCCAGCCGCGGTTCCAACCATAGCCGCGCCAGCCGCGGTTCCAACCACCGTGCCAGCCGGCGCCACGCCAACCGCCACCGTGCCAACCGCCCATGCCACCGTGCCAGCCGCCGCCACCGTGCCAACCGCCCATGCCACCGTGCCAGCCGCCGCCACCGTGCCAGCCGCCCATTCTTGCCGAAGCGGGACCGCTCGCAACAAGAGCTACGCCCAGTGCGGCGGAGGCCATCAATATGCCAAACCGTTTCATAGCATTCTCCGTTTTTTAGCGCCCTCGTTTGGGGGCGGCACCCGAACCTTTCGAGTGCCATTGCCGTTTATGTATGCGTGACAATGGGAAAGGAACGTCACTCGTTGACGAACGTTCCATCGCCCGGCTGAAGGGGGAGGGATGTGCTGATGCGCACGAGATTGTCGTGCTTGGTCCACGCTTCCACGAGTGCCTCTTTTGCGTTAGTTTAGCGAAACCGGTGCAGGATCAGCGGATGCAAGAAAATGGAAAAATTGCTTCGCGTTTTTTTTGCTGAGTTAATCAAAACGGGATCTCTCGAAATCGAGACTGCGGATGGCCATAAATTCGGCGTCGGCGACGGCTCAGGTAAAAAGCTAGCGCTTCGCTTCAACGACAAAGCCGTCTTCACTAAGCTCCTTCGTGACCCAGAACTGCGTTTCGGCGAGCTTTACATGGACGGCCGGATCGATGTCACGCAAGGCACTATCTTCGACATTCTGACGCTCGCTGCGGTCAATATGGCGGCCCCGCAGAGCCCCCTTTGGGTCCGGGTGTTCCAAAAAACACGATCAACACTTCGCCACCTCCGCCACCCCAACGACCTCCTGCGCGCAAAGCGCAATGTCGCCCATCATTATGATCTCGATACCAATCTTTACCGGCTCTTTCTCGACCAGGATTTGCAGTATTCCTGCGCCTACTTCGAAAGGGATAGCCAGAATCTCGAAGAAGCCCAACTGGCCAAGAAACGCCACATCGCTGCAAAGCTCTTGGTCGAGCCGGGCCATGCCATCCTCGACATTGGGTCAGGCTTTGGCGGCTTAGCGATTTATCTGGCGCAGTTTTGCAACGCCAGCCTCACCGGCCTCACCCTTTCATCCGCCCAACTCAAGGTCGCGCAGGCGCGGGCTGCGCAATTGGGCCTAACCAGCGCCATCGATTTTCGTTTGCTTGACTACCGTCAGCTGAACGGTCGCTTCGACCGGATTGTTTCGGTCGGAATGTTCGAGCATGTCGGCGTTGCCCATTATGAATCCTATTTCAGGAAGATCGCGGATTTGCTCGACAGCGATGGCGTGGCGCTGATTCACACCATTGGCAGGGCGGACGGACCCGCGGCAACCAACCCATGGGTCGCAAAATATATTTTCCCCGGCGGCTACATGCCCGCCTTGTCGGAAATCATGCCGGCGATCGAACGCACCGGTCTTTTTGTGACCGACATCGAGATCCTGCGGCTTCACTACGCGGACACCGTCAAAGCTTGGCGCGAACGGTTCTTAGATCACCGTGCCGCGGTTCAGGCTCTCCACGACGAGCGTTTCTGCCGCATGTGGGAGCTTTATCTTGCAGGGTCCGAATGCGCCTTCCGGTACGAGGGCCTGGTGGTTTTCCAAATCCAACTCGCAAAGAAGCTCCATACGGTTCCTCTGACCCGGGATTATATCAGCCACAACGAAGCCCTGTTGCGGGAGCTCGATACCGCCCCCGCTTTCCTGCGCGTGGCTGGCCAGTAGAGATCCCGCAGGGCCGAAGCGGACTGTGACCGTTTCTGATTTGCGGCCGCAGCCATCCCGCCGCACGTCATGATCGCGAAAATGAAGTCTCTTCGCGATGAGGCTCAAGGGGGATACCCATGCCCAGCATTGCAGGTGGTTTCGAGGCAGCGTCCTTCAATCAAACGCCGCCATTCGAAAATATCGACCTCTTCACCACGGATCTTCCGCTTCGCGAGGCGCTTGGGCGGGCCGGCGTCGATTGCGAGGCTGCGGACCTCGCCGCCTTCGGCCGGGATTTTGGTTCGGCGGAAACGATCCAGCTTGGTCGGCTCGCCAATGAGAATCCGCCGCGTCTTTACGTTGTCGATCCAACGGGCACTCGAAGCGACAGGGTGGATTTCCATCCAGCCTATCACAGCTTGATGCAAAAAAGCATGGCTGCCGGTCTCCATTGCTCGGCCTTCGACAACAGGGCGCCGAGCCAGGCCCGGATCAGCGAACGCGCCGCGCGGCTTTACCTGGCAACACAGATCGAAGCCGGACATGTGTGTCCGATCACCATGACCAATGCCAGCGTCTCAGTGCTCGCAGCCGCCCCCGAGATCCATGCGGCCTGGATGCCGCATATTCTTTCCCGCGACTATGATGGCGCGAGGAAGCCTTGGTTCGAGAAGCGGGCAGTCACCCTCGGCATGGGTATGACGGAGCGGCAAGGCGGAACCGACGTTCGCGCCAACATAACCAAGGCGAGCGCGCAAAACGGACATTATGAGATTACCGGCCATAAATGGTTCTTGTCGGCGCCCATGTCGGATGCCTTTATCGTGCTGGCCCAGGCTTCCGCAGGCCTGACAGCCTTCCTTCTTCCGCGATTTCGCCCGGACGGCAGTGTTAACGCGCTGAGATTTCAGCGGCTCAAGGACAAGCTCGGCAACCGCTCGAATGCATCGGCCGAAGTCGAGTTCGATGCCGCCTATGCCGAGCGCCTCGGTCCCGAAGGCGAAGGCGTGCGGACCATCATCGCGATGGTCCAATGGACGCGGCTCGACTGCGCCGTCGCCGCCGCCGGGCAGATGCGATTTGGCCTCGCCCAGGCAGTCCATCACGCACGCCATCGTACCGTGTTCCAGCGCCGTCTTGCCGATCAGCCGGCGATGCAGGCGGTTCTTGTCGATCTCGCCCTGGAAAGCGAAGCCAATACCGCGCTGGTTTTCCGGCTGACCCGCGCCTGCGAGCGGGCGCCGATCGATGAAGCTGAAGCCGCCTATGCGCGGTTGATGACCCCGGCGATTAAATATCTCATTACCAAGACCGCCCCGAACTTCATTTACGAGACGCTCGAATGCCTCGGCGGCAATGGCTATGTCGAAGATTTGCCGATGGCGCGCCTCTATCGCGAGGCGCCGCTGAACGCCATCTGGGAGGGCTCCGGCACGGTCGTGGCCCTCGACGTTCTGCGAGTGTTGAGCCGCAATCCGGATCGATCTCAGGCCGTCATCCATTCGCTTGCCAAAGGATGCGGGGCGGCCGGAAAAGCGGCGGCCGCCGAAATCCAGCACAGTCTCGGTGGCCAGGATGTGGAAGGCAGCGCGCGTATCATCGCTGAAAAAATCGCCCGATTGGGGGCGCTGTCCGCCCTTGCGGATGCAAACACCAGCCTGACGGAGGCCTACGCGGCAACGCGCCTCCAAGGCTCACCCCGCGCGACCTGGGGTGCCTGCGATTTGAGATCGGTTCGGACGCTTGTTCTCCCCCGCGTCCTGCCGGATTCGATCGGGTGACGAGCCGCAGGCTTCGCGCAGGCTTGGATCGTTAGACCCTCCGTGACGGAACCCCACGCGTCGGTGCCTCACGGTCCGTGACCGGAGCGCCGGTCAGGATAGGCATGACCCAAACCGCACAACGCCCATCTGTCTTTATAGCCACCCCCTGTTTCGGCGGTCTGGTGTCCCAACATTACATGCAGTCAGTCCTCGGCCTGATTCAGTTCGCAAGCCAGGCGGGGTTCGACACGACCCTGGCGCTGCTTGGCCATGACTCGCTCATCACCCGCAGCCGCAACACCCTCGTCACCCAATTCCTGAACACGCCGACCGCGACGCATTTGCTGTTCATCGACGCCGACATCAGCTTCGAGACCGAGCAGGTCTATCACATGCTCAACTTCAATCGTGAATTTGTCGCCGGGATTTATCCCTTGAAGGTCATTGACTGGAACAATGCTGCGATTAAACGGGCAGCGACGGTCCTTGAACCATTCCATGCCGCGCCATTGCTCTATGTCGGCACGCTCTGTGTCGGACCCGGCCTCAAACGCGACGGGCGTTTCGCCACTGCTATTTACTGCGGGGGCGGCTTCATGCTGTTGCAGCGGCAGGTCATCGAACGGATGATCGCGGCCTATCCGCAAACCCGGTACCGCAGCGCGCACGCCTATTCCAACGCGACCGGCCAGGAAAACTATGCCCTGTTCGACTGCTTGATCGACAAGGAAACCAATGCCTACGTCAGCGAGGACTTTGGCTTTTGCCAAAAATGGCGCGACATCGGCGGCAAAATATGGCTCGATACGGAAGGAAAGCTGACCCATATCGGTTCTTATAATTTTCAGGGAGACCCTAGGGCGCGCTACGCGGCCAATTGAGGCGGGAACGGTTCGCTACGGCGGCCTTCCTTCGCCTTGGCTCGCTCTAAATCAATCGACGAAGTTTTCGAGAAGCTTGATTCGATCGGAGGTCAAGGCTGTCGTCAAATTTTCCGGCGCAAGCGGAGGAAATTTGACCTTGGCGAAGGCGACCCAGGCATCGCGGTAGCGCAGCCATACCCGCTGGGTCGCCTTGATCCCATCCTTGGTGACCGTCCCCCGCGCGGAACTGTCCTTCGTCTTCAAGATTTTTCCATAAAGAACGTTGAGCTTTGCGTCCGCTTCCGCGAAGCTTTCCTTTGGGGACGCTGGAGGCTCGCCTTTGATCAGGCTTTGCAGAATTGCGAGAAAACGGTCTTCTTCCGCCTGTTCAGCCTCGACATACATCGCCCCGCGCGCGGTGCCCGACATATCAACTTCATTATCCGCCTCTGCCTTGACATAGGCATTCTTGGCTTTTTCAAGGGTCGCGAAGGCCCGGCGTTCTTCCTCGGACCAGCCGCCGATCAGGGATGTGAGCTTTTCCCTGCGCGTTTCCGCTGCCAGCCTTGCTTCATGCTGGGCGCAGGCACCCTGGGCGGCGCCGCTAGTGATATCCTCGCACGGGCTGAAGTCCTGACCGCGCCAATGTTCCCTCTTGAATTTTTCCAGATGGGCGACCCAGCCTTGCTCCTCCGCTGGCGCGCCTTGAAGCTCGCAGGCAAATTTCAACGCGAGATCGAAGCTGCGCGGAGCTCCGATGCCGTTGGCATAGATCGTCATCAGCATGCCCGTGCCGGAGAACAAATTCGGCCAGCCATTGTCGAAGGCTTCGCGCTCGACATAAGCGCATTGCCGCGCGCGCGCCGGATCCTTCGGAATACCGATCCCAAAATACAGCGCTTCGGAGTCGCAACCCTTCAGCGCCGCTCTCTCCGCAGGGGTCGGGACCTCCACCTTCGGCAGAGGCAATTTTGACGCCTTGTCGCAGTCCGCGATCGGCGACGCGTCGGCGTCATTGTCCTGAGGTTCGGCTTCTGCCGCTCCGCAGGCAAACAGCGTCAACAGGCAAATTGCGCTTATCCGCCATTTGAGGCTAGCCGCCGACATTGGACAAACGCCCCCTATATGGTTTGATTATAGGCGCCCACTTCCGGGTTTTCCCGGAGAATGGAATCCACCGCCGCAAATATTTCCCGCATCCTTGCTTCCGACTTCGGGCTTTCCACGACAACAACGAGCTCGGGCTTGTTCGATGAAGCCCTGACAAGGCCCCAGGTGCCGTCTTGCGTCGTCACGCGCACACCGTTGACCGTGACGATATCGCGGATTTTTTGGCCGGTCAGCGTTTCGCCCTTGGCCTCCATGGCTTTGAAGCGCTCGGTGACCTTGTCGACGACGGCATATTTCTTTTCGTCGTCGCAATGCGGCGACATGGTCGGCGAGCCCCATGTTTTGGGGAGTTCTTCGTAAAGCTCGGCCATCGATTTTGTGGGATTGCGGTCGAGCATTTCAATGACATGGATGGCCGTCAGAATGCCATCGTCGTAGCCACGGCCGACCGGGTCGTTGAAGAAGAAATGTCCTGACTTTTCAAATCCCGCGAGGGCCTTGAGATCGGTGACCCGCCGTTTGATATGGGAGTGGCCGGTCTTCCAGTAATCGGCTTTGACGCCCTGCGCGAGAAGCTGCGGATCGGTCGCGAAAAGGCCAGTGGATTTCACATCGACCACGAACGTCGAATTCGGGTAGAGTTTTGACAGATCCCGCGCGAGCATCACCCCGATCTTGTCGGCAAAAATCTCCTCGCCGCGATTATCGACGACACCGCAGCGGTCGCCATCGCCATCGAACCCAAGTCCCACGTCGGCGCCGGTCTCGATCACTTTCGCGGCCATCGCATGCAGCATCTCAAGGTCTTCGGGATTTGGATTGTAGTGCGGGAAGGTAAAATCGAGGTCGGCGTCGAGTGGAATGACCTCGCAGCCGAGGAGCTCCAAGATTTTGGGTGCGAAGGCCCCGGCGGTCCCATTGCCGCAGGCAGCGACCACCTTCAGTCTGCGCTTGATTTTTGGCCGGTTGGTGAGATCGGCGATGTAGCGCGCCGGGAAATTTTCCACGAACCGATAGGAGCCGCCATCGGCGTAGCGAAATCGTCCTTCCAGAACGATCTCTTTCAAGCGGCCCATTTCCTCCGGGCCGAAAGTGACCGGTCGCTGCGCACCCATTTTCACGCCGGTCCAACCATTGTCATTATGCGAGGCGGTGACCATCGCAACCGCCGGCACGTCGAGGTCGAATTGCGCAAAATAGGCCATCGGCGACAGAGCGAGGCCGATATCATGGACTTTGACCCCCGCCGCCAGCAGGCCGGTGATCAAGGCATATTTGATCGAGGCCGAATAAGCGCGAAAATCATGGCCGGTGACGATTTCCGGCGAAATGCGCATCTCATGGAGAAGTGTGCCGAGGCCAAGGCCCAAGGCCTGCACGCCCATGAGATTGATCTCCTTCTCGAAAAGCCACCGCGCGTCATATTCGCGAAAACCCGTCGGTTTCACCATCGGGGTGCTTTCATAGGCGTAGGTATTCATCTCTAGTCGCGGCACGGGCTTCGGAAACATGAATCGTCCTTGGCTGGGGAGTTCGACACGATCGATCGCTGAAGGTCGCCAAAAACCGCGCCAAACAAGGTTCGGCGCGGGCATTCATTTGCGACCCATCATTGTTGCTTGGCGATTATCTTATCTTTTATCCCGGCGTAAACTGCGGCCGGAATGATTTTCTTTTGCACCAGTTCATCCTTCCCCTTGTAGGGACGATTTTTGATGATGTTGGCGGCGCGGATGTCGCCGACCCCTTTGAGGGCGCGCAGTTCATCTTCGCTCGCCGTATTTATATCGAGGAGCTGCGTCGCCGCGGCCTTTGGTTTAACCCTGTCGGGTTTTGGCGCCGGAGCGGGACTGGCCTGGCTGGGAGCCGAGGGCTGAACGGCTTGCGCCCATGCGGGTGTCAGGAGCACGGGGGTCGCGCAAAAGCAAAGTGCAAGAATTGTCAGTCGGAGGAATTGCATAGCAACTTCCTTTCTGATTGGACGGAATAAAAACGTTCACATCAATGAGGAATGGCTCGCACAAACGATATTATAGCTTTGCGACGCCTGAGAAAACAACGGCCCCACCGCCGGGGGCAAGCTCAATAGTGCCACCTTTGCGCGCTCGAAACGAGGAAATCACGAAAAACCCGCACCCGAGCGACATTTCTCATGGCTTCGGGATAGACGAAATAGCAATCGAGGGTGGGCGTGACCGCGTGGGTCATCAATTGCACCAGACCGCTTTCGGGTTCGTTCAAATAATCCGGCAGAACTCCGATCCCCAAGCCGCTTTCCACCGCACGCTGCAAAGCCGGGATATTGTTGACCGACATCGCCGCGACCCGATCCTTGCCGTCTCGGCCGGCGAAAAGCGGCGCATTGAGATCGTTCAGGAAACTCGTGGACGTCGTGGCATAGGCAAGCAGCCGGTGATTGGCGAGCTCGTCGAGCGAATGCGGTTGGCCATGCCGGCGCAAATATTCCGCCGATGCATAGAGATGATAATGCACCGCAAAGAGATGCCGTCGGATTAGATCGGGCTGCGAGGGTTCGCGCAGCCGGAGGGCGACATCGGCCTCGCGCATGCTAAGGTCCAGCTCCTCGTCGGCGAGGATCACCTCCACCTTGATGTCGGGATAAAGCTCGAGGAACGGACCAAGACGCGGCGTGAGCCAACCGATCCCGATCCCGAACGTGGTTGTGATCCGTAGCTCCCCATCCGGCTTTTCGCGGCTTTCATTGAGCTCCATTTGCGCGGCTTCGAGCTTAGCCATGACCTCGCGCACCGTTCGCAGCAAAAGCTCGCCTTGTTCGGTCAGGATGAGGCCGCGCGCATGGCGATGGAACAAAGGGACTTTGAGGTCTTGTTCAAGGGCACTGACCTGACGGCTCACCGCGGATTGGCTGAGGCCCAGTACCTCCCCCGCGTGAGTAAACGACCCTGCCGTTGCCGTCGCACTAAAAGTCCGCAGCTTGTCCCAATCCAAACTCGCTCCCCCATTCGACGGCTCTTTATTCGGCCGCCGCTCTTGTATCGTTTTGCGCCGCGAGCCACCGTTCGGCATCTAGCGCTGCCATGCAGCCAAGGCCTGCCGCGGTCACCGCCTGGCGATAAATATCGTCGGTAACATCGCCGGCCGCGAAAACTCCCGGCACGCTCGTCGCGGTCGAGCCAGGCACGGTCCGGATGTAACCATTAGGCTTAATCTCGAGCTGACCCTTGAATAGATTGGACGCCGGCTCATGGCCAATCGCCACGAAAACCCCATGCGTTGGAAGGTCTCGCGTGACGCCCGACTTCACGTTTAGCAATCTGACTGAAGTGACACCGCGCGGCTCACCCTCGCCGAGGATCTCGTCGACGACGTGATCGAAAATCAATTCGACGTTCGGCATTTTCATCAGACGCTGCTGAAGGATGCGTTCGGCCCGAAACGAGTCTCGCCGATGCACAAGTGTGACCTCGCTGGCGATATGGCTGAGATACAAGGCTTCCTCGATCGCCGAATTACCGCCGCCCACGACAACGACCGGCTTGCCCCGGTAAAAGAATCCGTCGCAGGTCGCGCAGGCGGAGACCCCATAGCCCTTGAATGCCGCTTCCGACGGGATTCCGAGCCATCGCGCCTTGGCCCCCGTCGCGATCACGAGCGTGTCGCAGGTATAGGCGCCGTTTTCGCCCGTGAGCCGGAATGGATGGTGGCCGAGATCGACCTGAACGATATGATCCGACACCATGCGGGTCCCGACATGCTCCGCCTGTGCCTTCATCTGCTCCATCAACCAGGGCCCCTGGATAGGCAGGGCGAAGCCGGGATAATTCTCGACGTCCGTGGTGATCATCAGCTGACCGCCGGGCTCGAAGCCTGAGATCAAAACCGGCTCCAACATGGCGCGCGCCGCGTAAATGGCAGCCGTATAACCAGCCGGCCCCGACCCGACGATGATCATTTTAGCGTGCGAAGGGTTGGTGGACCGGGGGGTTGCTGACATTGGGGCCTCGTGCGAAGAGGGTCTAGAAGAGAAGGGCTACAGCGTAGACCTAGCCGATCCCTCGGACAAATTGTCATTCAGAGATATATGATCTGCTTGCTTGACCGCAACCTTTCGCTTCGCCCGCGCCCCTTGAACCATGCCAACCGGCAAGATCGTCACGGCAACGCCGAAAGCCTGACAAAGCTTTCGCAGCGCGGCAGGAACCTCATGAAGCCATTTGGAAAACAATTTGGGCCACCGGCAACAGCGATCGCCTCCGCTTGCCGCCGCGGGGGCACAGCCGGGCGGTTTCCCGCAGCATGATTTGCCTGCTGCACCAGTTTTCCTCTTTTGTCGTGGTCGGCTTCATCGCCACGGCTGTCCATTACGCCCTTTTGATCGGGCTTGTTGAATGGGCAGGCATTTCCGCAGTTGCGGCGGCTTTGATGGGTTTTGCGGCCGGCGGCACTGTTTCCTATATTCTAAATCGCCGGCACGTCTTTCACTCGGACCTGCGGCATGAGACGGCGGCCTCTCGCTTCCTCCTGGTGGCCGTGGTCGGCTTCGCGCTAACCTATGTCTTCATGTCCCTATTTGTCCGCGGCGCCGGAATTCCCTATCTCCCGGCGCAAGTCGCGACCACGGGTATCGTCATGCTCTGGAGCTTCGCGGCTCACCGGATGTGGACATTCAAATCGGACAGTAAACCCCAATAGCGTCCGACCAAATCGGACTTTGCTCAGGGCCAGCGCGCGAGGGGTGGCAGCGAGGACAAAATCGCCTCGACATTGCCGCCGGTTTTCAAGCCGAAAATTGTTCCGCGATCGTAGATCATATTGAATTCGGCGTAGCGGCCGCGCCGCGTCAGCTGTTCATCCCGATCCGCCTCTGACCAGGGGAGCGCGAAGTTGCGGCGCACGATTTCTGGATAGATCGACAAGAAACTTGTGCCGACGGCCTGGGTGAAGGCAAAATTCTCGGCGAATATGGTCTCGTCCTGAGGCGGACAAATGAGATAATCGTAAAAAATTCCGCCGATCCCGCGTGGTTCGTTGCGATGCTTCAGGAAAAAATACTCATCGCACCACTGCTTGTATTTAGCATAGTTGGCGACTTTGTCGTGACCGGCGCAGGCCGCTTCCATCGCCGCGTGGAAGTCACGTGCGTCGGGATCGGTTTGCACGCGCCGCCGATCGAGCACCGGCGTGAGATCGGCGCCCCCGCCGAACCAAGCCTTGGTGGTTTCGATGAAGCGGGTATTCATGTGAACGATCGGAACATTCGGGTTCCAAGGATGCGCAATCAGCGAGACCCCGGAGGCCCAAAAACTTGGATTTTCTTCAGCCCCCGGAATGTCCTTGGCGAATTCCGGCGGAAAAGTCCCGAAAACGGTCGAAGTATGAACGCACATTTTCTCAAACACGCGCCCGCGCAGAAAGCCCATACGGCCGCCGCCGCCCTCGCTCCTAACCCAGGGCTTGGTCTCGAATAGGCCCGGCCGCAAGTCAGGGCCCGCGAAAGGCCCTTCCGCGTCCTGTTCCAGAAGTTCGAACGCAGCCATGATCTTTTCCTGAAGTTCTTCGAACCAGGCGCGAGTTCTCGCTTCTATGGCGATCAGGGGCATCGGATTTGGTCATGCGCGTGGGCCTTCTGGGAGTATATCGCGAGCACCGGACCAGATCGGGCGAAGCTCGCAACTTAACTCTTATCCAATATAGGAAAGCCGCGGATTGCGGCAAATCAATCCCCCCGGCCTGCAACGCCGTCGAGTTGCATACCGAATGCACGCGCTTAAGGGCTAAGAGCGGCTCCCAGCCCTTGGGGTGCAGGGCTTATTGAGAGGCAACAAGTGTTTCCGGTGCATCGGGCTTGGTTGGAGCGCCCTTGAATGCGCTGCCGAATGTTCCGACGAGCGCTGACTTGACGTTGTACCCGTCGGGCGTCAGCAGCATGACGTAGCATTTCCGGGGGTAGCCATGTTCGGGAGCCTCGCCGCTTGCCTCCTGCTGCCGGAAAAATTCGGTCGTCCGTTCCCAAATATCCGGGCTCTCGACGATTGTGACCAATCGCTTCTCGCTCAAGCGGTAATCGGTCGCAACGTCAAACCGCATTTGCGAGGTTGGATGATCGAATTCGCAAAGGCCGTCGAGCTGTCCGACATACATCAGCCGGAGAAATTCCTGCGGGTCCAGATCATGAATCAGATCCAGGGCCTGTCTGCGCTGGGCTGCGTCGACGTTATCCAACTTCAGATTGCTGAACACAGCCGAAACCGTGTCAGAGCTGAAGTTCATTTTAATGTTGGCGACCTCGAGCGAGGTCACCGTCGAAGCCCGCTGCAGAAGCTTCTGCGAAGCGTCGCAGATGCTGCGAAAATCAATGAAAACGATCAACAGAAACACACAAAGGAACATAAGATATAAAAACTGTTTGAGACGCTCCATAATCCCCGACATGGCGCCCTCCCTTCCATAATGATGGTAATTTATCCCTGTTAACCATAAGGGCGGTGTGCACGCGCACCCGTCGGCCGTCTCGGACCCTGAGGGAACTTGTATTTCTTCAGCCGTTCCCCATGCGGATTCAGGGGGTTCCGCCAATTTGTGTGTCAAGTTGTTGAATTAGATAGGTTTTCTGAGGTGGCGACAGCGCGTCCTATTGCGCGTCCTATTCCGCGCTATCACCGACGCATCAACCGCGCGGCTCTCCTTTCCGCGACCGCTTCGCTCCGCGCAACCTTAGAGCGCCGCACCTCAGCCGCTACACTCTCGAGGTTTTTGGTTCCTGTTGGGCTAACGTTTACAGCTGGAGGTTCTTCGAGCCCTAGGCGTTGGGCTAACACTCGCAGCCGGGCATTCTCGGTCTCTAGGTGTTGCACTAACGCTTGCAGTCGGGCAAGCTCTCGCACGCTTGGCCTCGGCAAAACCGCCCGGCACGCGGCCGTCCGGCATTTTGCAGAGCAGAATTTGGCATCTGCCCGCTTGTTGAAAATCGTCTTTCCGCAATGCGAGCACACACCGGTCTTCACACGCGGGGCGGTCGCCTCGACAAGTCTCTTAAACGTCTTGCTGTCCATAATTTAGCCTCGGAGGTATTCGTTAGACCAACGTATCACGCGGGGACCGTCAACAGATCGCCTCAAAAAGCTTTGCTGACGCTAAGCTCCCGCGCCACGACCGCCTGAATCGCCGCGCATCGTTCGAGATCGCTGGCCAGATTGGCCGCCAAGGCTTCCGCGCGCTCAAACACGATCGTCAGTGCGGCTCGCTGGCGGGCTTTGGCGCGCCGCCTGTACCCAAGTTGACCGGCCGATGCCTTCGGCCAGCCACGGCTTTTGTGCCGGGCGCCTCGGCATGATGCCATGCGCGCGGCGCCAGCGCTCTGAGCGCAGGCGCGCCTTTTCGCGGCGGTCTGATGGTGTCATGGAAGACCTCAAACTTTTGGTGAAGGTGTGGATAGTGAGGTTTGATGCGACCCGTCGTAGATCGGCGGCCGAAGCGGGCCTATCGTTCGATCACATCGCCTCTATGATTTGCTGGGATGCTCGAAGAATCTTGCTCGACGCGCCCGAATGACCGCCGCCTTCCGCACAATAAAGGACTATAGCCAGACCATGAAATTGTCCCAACACGTTCTATGCGCAATCGATGATGCAGTGGCTGGAAAGCTTGATGCTGCTCTCTTGCACGCGTGCATTGCGATTGATGCGACATCCAAGCGAATGTATCCGTCAGAAAGAAAAGTTGGCATTCGCTACGTGAACTGCCTGCGTTCCTATTATTGGCTTTTAGAGCCAGCGATGGGCGCAGGCTTTGATCTCGTTGAGACACGATTCTCCAACATAACACTCGGCAAGAACAAACAACCAGACTTCGCAGAAGTCGTCTATGAAGTGTTTCGCTGTTCTCATGCACATGGCGACGAAGTGCCTTCCGCTTATTCTGTCACCCGCTCTGAGGGCGGCTTTTATTCAGAATGGCTTTTGGCGCATGGCGAATTGCATATGCCTGATCGCGTCATCTGGGCCTTACTTTCTGCCGCCGTATTTTCGAAGGCGAACCGAAATGAAAAGACCACCGGCGACTACTCTCTCTCACTTGGGAACGAGCGGTTTCTGATCTGTGAATCGTGGGGGAAGGAGGATAAGTTTCGTCTTGTCGCAGCTCGATACAACCAAATGCGAGTTAAATTCGATGGTCTGGAACGTCTTCAAAAGCACGAAGGCGGCGAGGATTCCGAGGCGGTGGTTAACATCATAAACCCGCCGTTCTTGTGAATGCCCTCTCACCAGCCAGCCGATGGGATCAAGCTCCCGTGCCACGACCGCCTGAATCGCCGCGCATCGTTCGAGATCACGCGCCAATGACGCCGCGAAGGCTTCTGCGTGCTCAAACATCGCTTGGCTTTGTGCAGCCACGGCCGCCAATGCGGCTTGCTGGCGGTCTTTGGCGCGCATTGGCCCACGAGTTTCGATGCCCGCTTCGAGCGGACGGCTTCCCTGCGACACAAGATTTCCCATTCCTCGAGCACATCGGGCACCCCGCTTCAGCGATTCAGGCGCCCAACAAGGAATCATAACCGATTCATCCGATTCAATATTTTTCCATCGCCGCTCAGAAATCGGAAATTCAGGGTAAACAGCGGTCACGATGATTTTCGAAACTGGAGCTTGCGACTTCCGGTCGCTGCCCTGAGGTCGTAGATGGCACCCGAGCAGGGCTGCGAATTCCGATTTATTCCGGCCACCTTTTCCGACGCGAAGCCGGCCGCCGTTACGATTTGATGTCGGCCACCATTCCGGAATGAAACCGGCCACCATTCCGATTTGAAGCCGGCCATATCGGCAGGCTCAAGAACCCAGTCCCCGCGGGTCAGCAACTCGGGCATTCGACTGCTCCTCATTTGACAACGAGGAGGGGCGGAATGCCGGCGAAGAGAGAGCTGACCATGCGACAGATACGACAGATGCTTCGGCTGCATCATGACGGGGTGAGCGCCCGCGAGATCGGGCGCACGCTTGGGCTGGCGCGCAGTACGATCCAGGATAATCTCAAACGGGCGGAAAAGGCCGGGATCGGCTGGCCGCTCGCGCCGGAGCTCACCGACGGCATTCTCGAAGACCGGCTCTTCGCCAAGGCCGGTTTCAAGCCTGGCCAACGGCGGCGCACCGAGCCGGACTGGGTGGCGTTGGCGCGCGAACTCAAGCGCCCCGGCGTCAATCTGATGATCTTGTGGGAGGAATATCGGGACGCTCATCCGGAAGGCTATGGCTACAGCCGGTTCTGCGATCTTTTCCGGGAGTTCGAGCGGCGGCTGACACCGGTGATGCGCCAGCATCATGCCGCGGGCGACAAGGTCTTCGTCGATTATTCGGGCAAACGGGTCCCGATCGCCGACCCGGCGACCGGCGAGGTCCGCATGGCGGAAATCTTCGTCGGCGTACTCGGCGCATCGAATTACACCTACGCCGAGACGACCTTCACGCAGCAATTACCCGACTGGATCGGAGCGCATGTCCGCATGTTCCGCTTTTTTCGCGGTCTGCCTCGACTCGTCGTCCCGGACAATCTCAAGAGCGGCGTCAACAAGCCCTCGTTCTACGATCCCGAGGTCAATCGCAGCTATGCGAAGATGGCGGCGCATTACGATGTCGGCATCCTTCCGGCGCGACCGCGAAAGCCTCGCGACAAGGCTGCCGTCGAAGCCGGGGTGCGCTTCGCCCAGAGCTATATCCTTGGGCGGCTGCGCAATCGAACCTTCTTCTCACTCGCCGAATGCAATGAGGCGATCGGGGAGGCGCTCGAGCGTATGAACACGCGCCCTATGCGCCGTCTTGGGGTCAGCCGCCGGGAGTTGTTCGAGACCATCGAGCAGCCGGCGCTGCGGCCGCTGCCGGAGACCGAATGGGAATATGCCGAATGGCGGCTCGCCCGCGTCGGGCTCGATTATCACGTCGAGGTTGAAGGCTTCTATTACTCGGTGCCGCACGCGCTCATCCGCGCCGAAGTCGATGTGCGCGTCACCGCGCGCATTGTCGAAATATTCCATCGCGGGAAGCGCGTAGCGGCGCATCAGCGCCGCTATAGCGGGCGCCGGCACGGCACTGAGCCCGATCACATGCCGACGGCCCACCGCCGCTACGCCGAATGGAGCCCCGAGCGCTTTAGCCGCTGGGCCAGGACCATCGGGCCGAACACCGAAGGGCTCATCATCGCCGTCCTCGCCAATCGGCCGCATCCCGAGCAAGGCTTCCGCACCTGTCTCGGCATTCTACGGCTGTATCGTGGCATCGAGGCGGCACGGGCGGAGGCCATATCGGCACGCGCCGTCAAAATAGGCGCCCTCAATTATCGCTCCGTCGCCTCCATCCTAGCCAACAATCTCGACAAGGCCGCCGCCGCCAAAAGCCGCGAGGAGGTAACGCTCTTCGATCACTCCAATGTCCGCGGTCCCAGCTACTTCAATTGAAAGGAAAAAATCCCATGCTCACGCATCCGACTCTCGATCAACTGCATGCACTCGGCCTCCACGGCATGGCGAAGGGTTTTAAGGAACTCGCCGCCAATCCGGAAACGCATAGTCTTGAACATGCCGAATGGCTCGGTCTGCTTCTCGACCAGGAAACGACGCTGCGCCGGCAAAAGAGCTTCGAGACGCGGGCGCGCGTGGCGCGCCTTCGTCAGGCCGCCAGCGTCGAGGATGTCGATTATCGCGCCACACGCGGTCTCGATCGCGCGCTGTTCCTCAAGCTCTCCGCCTGCGACTGGATCCGCGAGCGGCGAGGAACTCATCATCACAGGACCTTGTGGCGTCGGCAAAAGTTGGCTCGCCTGCGCTCTCGGCCAGAAGGCATGCCGGGAGGATCTCTCCGTCCTCTACCAGCGTGTTCCACGCCTCTTTGGTGCTCTCGCCCTGGCGCGTGGCGACGGGCGATATGGCAAGCTGCTCAAAAGCCTCAGCCGGATCAAACTGCTCATCCTTGACGATTGGGGGCCGGAAACCCTCACTGCGGAGCAAGCCCGCGACCTGCTCGAAATCGTCGAGGATCGCTTCGATAACGCGTCGATACTCGTCACCAGCCAGGTGCCGGTCGATCGCTGGCACGACATGATCGGCAATCCAACACTCGCCGATGCCATCCTCGACCGGCTCGTCCACAACGCTTACCGGGTCGAACTTGCCGGCGAGAGCCTGCGTAAAACCCGAGCTCCAAAACACGCCGCTTGACCTGCCAGCCAAAGAAAAACATCATCCATTTCGACCCTCGGGGAGCTTGCTCAAGGTGGCCGACATCAAATCGGAATCCCGGCCGACTTCAGATCGGAACAGCTGGCCGACTTCATATTGGAATGCATGGCCGACATCGTCGGAATCCGCACAGGGCCACCCTTTTGTCCTGGTGATTCCGTCCAACGCGAAGGCAAAGCGTTCGCGCAACTTGGCTTCTACGCGAGACTTTTCAGGCCGATGCCAACGCCGATCCAGCCAACTCCCGCGAAGACGAGATCAATGCCGAGGAAAAGTCCGAGAATATAGAGGCTTGACACCGGCCAGTGCGCCAGGATGATGACGCCAAGCAGGAGCGTGATCACGCCCGAGAAAACCACCGCGATCCACGGCGTCCCCTCCTTCATATTGAAGGCCAGAATGATCCGCATGATGCCCGAGGCGACGAGCGCCGCCCCGAGCACAAGGGTCAAGACCGCTGCGGCGAGGAGCGGGTTCTCGAACGTGACGAAGCCGGCAACGATGTACAGCACGCCGAGAAGGATCCAGAGGAAGAATTTGCCCCATGATTTGACTTGGAATGCATTGATAACCTCGGCAACGCCGGCGATTAGCATCATAATGCCGACCACAAATACGCTCGCGACGGTCGCCGTGACGACGCTGTAGAGCGCAATCAGCCCGGCGAGAAGATAAATGGTGCCGAGCGCGACGATCCAGCCCCATTTGGCACGTAGCGCCTCGACTCCGGGACCAAGATCATAAGAAGGGCTCCGAACATCTGAACCGCTGGTCATGACAGTCGCTCCCATGTAGGCGTGTTTCGGTAGGCTCGCGATGGTTATCACCTGGCCGGGTTCTACGTGAGTATTGCCGGAGAAGCCGCTAGATTACTCCAACGATTCCCGTCTCTCGTGCGATTTTGCAAAGCCCCGGCGTGGCCAGAAAGTCATGCCAAGCCCGATGAAAAGCACAGCCGCCAAGAGCAGAAAGAGTGCGGACTGTTTGAGCCACGCGATCGCCGGCACGGCAAGAGCCATGGCGAGGCCCAGAAAACAGATCTGCAAGGAAAAAAGATTGACGCCAGCGAGAAAAGTGCCGAGCGCCACCAACATCAGAAGCACGAGACTGGTTGCCGGCGCGGGCAGCATTCTCTGCACACCCGGCAATAGCACGATGTTCATCGTGACCAAAAAAGTCGCCCAGTGGATTGCTTGCGTCCAGATCAGGCGCTTGCGCGCCTGCCTGTCGGCAACATTGCTCCATTCGGTGACGATGCAGACAGCTCCGATCGCCAGAGCCAAAAACTCCCAATAGCCGAAAAGAGGCTGGTGAGAAAAGTTGGTATAGGCCACGCCCAAAATTGCCAACGTCAGTACGACGACGTAAGGCAAGTTCCGCCGAAAAAATATGCGGAAGCGATTTGGACGATCTCCCCCATTTTGCGTGAATTCAGTTTTGCTCATCGACAATCCGATCCTGAACAACCAGTCAGCAACGCGCTCGAATTCTGTCTGTCTCGAGCTTGTGGGAACGCCAATGTACCTCCCACTGTTCCGTTGATTTCAACAAGAACTATTTGGCTCCATTGATGCTCAAATTGAAACCGTGTTGCATTGCTTTGAATTGTGGTAAGCGACACCTCAAAAATCAGGGCCACTACTTTCTAGAGCATATTGCATGCTCCTGATCACATCAACGCCAGCCTTGGACAATTGCCGTATAGTTTTATGCCGTTATATTAACGTGCGATCGTTGTCGCTGTCAATTTCGGTTTCAATTTAAAGTCGGCAGCGTAACACCAATGGCATTGACCCCTGACTCGGCCAGTCTTTGCGGATGAGGGGTGACATGATTCTCTGCGACTTCGCAGAGAATTCTGATGTCGAAGGCTGCAACAATCGGTTAATGTTACAGTTCGAAATTGGCTTGCGCGGCGCGCGATGCGCGGCGCGCGAAATGAGCCGAACCTCTTTTGTAGCTAACCGGGGAGATTGACCGTGTCGGGCACGGTTGAAGTCGCAGGCGAGGTGGCAGCTGCAGCTGCAGCTTCAGCGATGGCTGGGCTGATCTTGGTATTCTTGGTATTAATTGGCGTAATCTCCGGAGGTTTTGGCTCAAGCCAAAAGGCTGAACAAAAGGCCCCGCTAACCCGCTATCAGCGGTGCGTGAGGTTCGCCTTTGCCGGATTTATGTTGGCGCTTCTTTCAACAATATTGGCTTTGATTGCGAATTGGCGCGCATTGGATTCCGTTGCGGATGTATCGCTCGTGCTTTCTGTTGTCGCCTTGATGGTCGTCTTCGTTGCTGCCTTTTTCGCCGTCAGGCAGATCGTCTAGGGGCGCTCAAATCCTTAGACATTGTTAATCTGCTGAAGCCGCGCCAGAAGTTGACATCAGTTTCGCTATCCAACGCGTCGACGGATTCTGTTCCCAGATAGTGAAAAGTGCGATTGTTACGGGAAGGCCAATAAATGCTCCGGGCATTCCCCATAGAAAATCCCATATTAAAAATGCGAACAGCATGACGAAGGGTGAAATTGCGAGAGCTGTGCCAGTCAGCATTGGCTCCAGGTAGCTGCCGATCACAAATTGGATCAGATACAAACTTCCGAAAATGATCGCCGCCATCTGCCACGATTCAAATTGCGCGGTTGCGAAAATCACCGGAAGGATGACGGCGATAAGCGGGCCAACATACGGAATGTAGTTCAACACAAACGATATGATGCCCCATGCAACCGCGAGGTCGAGCCCAACAGCAAGTGCGAAGACAAAGACTGCCAAGCCGGTCACGGCACTCGCCAGAGTGCGTATGAGCATGTATTTCCGGATTTTCTCGGCGATCCGACCGCTCGTTTCCAACAAGCTCCATCCGCTCATTTTCTTGTCGAGCGCTGCAAGTTTTATTTTGAAACCGTCCATTTCCGCAAGGCCGAACATCAGAAACAAAAATACGACAAGAGCGAAACCCATAAAATAATTGACTTGCACCGCCACAGCCTTGAACACACCAACGAACGAGGACGAATTCAGACTGGACACATCCATTATGAAAATATCATGCCCCTCAAGCCATTGATTCGCGCGCAGGTACAGGGACTGGAACCGTTCAACATTTGCCAAACCCCAATGAGCAACGTCGCCAATACTCCAGACAATTGCCAACACAAGAAGCGAGAGGACAAGGAGCGTTAAGAGAATGGTGAGGGTGAGCGCAATTGGCTTCCCCAACCTGACTTCGGCAGCTTTCTCGAAGGGCTCGACAAGAGCCATGGTGAAGAGCACGAACGCGACCGGCTCGAACACGATGCGGCCAAAATAAAGAGCGGCGGATACGAGAACAACAGTCAAAACGGCGGAAACGATGCGATTCCGTCCGGCGCCGGTCACGAGGGGTTCGTCATTGCTCAATTTCCTGCCCTCCAGTCTTTCGATCTTGAGGCGTGAGCGAAGTTGCGCCAGGGCGTTCGGAGATGCCACCTATTATCGCGAAGGTCGTCTCTCCTCAGAACACACTCGGCTAATCGCGATCAAGCCTTCACCATGGAAACCGCTGTCGCCATAATCGGCCGAAAGCGGGATAATAGTAGCCCAGAGGACCGCCAAATATCATGCTCTTGCAAATAGTTTTGAGTCAAGGCGGGTGCCCATAGCGCTCGAAGCATGGATGCTGGCCGTGAAGATCATGATGGAATTGCATGGATACCGACTATCGCGACCAAAGCCCCTTACTGCTGCAGTATCTCCATCGGCATTGATCCGCAATTGGAACACCCTTCATGGGGCCAAGTTTTGTCTACTTGCCGGCCGGAGCTGCCGCGCTATATCCCCGGCTGCGTTCCAACGCCGTGAACCAAACACGGTGTGTTTCGGACGAGAGGAATGGCTGTCACGGCCGCAATCTGTTTTGCGTCCGGCCTTTCAATTTGAAGGAACAATAAAATGCTGTCTCGACGCTCTCTTTTAGGCTCTCTATTAGGAAATCTTCTGGCCGCCGGTATTATTGCTGCTCCCTTGGCCACCATCATTGTGCCTCGAAGGTGGAAGCCCAGCAAACGCCAAGTTCCACCCCTATGGGCGAACGTGCCCATCGGCGCTTGATGCGGCGACGCCGTTTTAATCGACAACGCGCGCGGCATTTGCGCTGATTTACATTGTGCCTTGAATGGGCATGCGAAATCGCCGGCGCCCGGCCCACCCCTCTCTCGCCAACAATGCGGCCTCCACCTCGCGCCCCTGGAGCAAAGCCGATGACCAGCCCAACCGACCCGCAGCCGGCGCTCCCGCTGCCGGATGGAGAGATCCGTGCCGACCATCCAAGGCTGGCGAGCGTGATCGAGCGTGGGATCTTCGCCAGCCGCTGGCTGCTGGCACCGCTGTATCTGGGGCTGGCCGTAAGTCTGCTGCTGCTTCTCGGCAAGTTCGTGCAGGGGACGGTGGAACTGGCACGCCGCACAGGCACCGAAGATACCAATAGGCTGATCACAGGCATTCTGTCGTTGGTCGATCTATCGCTGATGGGTAATTTGCTGGTGATGGTGATGTTCGCCGGCTACGAGAACTTCGTCTCACGCTTCGGGGACTTCACGAAAGGAAACCGGCCCAACTGGATGGGTAATGTCGGCTTCGGCACCTTGAAGCTAAAGCTGATGACCTCGATCATCGCCATTGCGGCAATTCACATGCTTGAGGACTTCATGCACGTGGCCGAGATCGACAACCGCGAGCTCGGGTGGAGTGTCGGCATCCTCCTTGTTTTCGTCGTCTCCGGATTGCTGCTCGCCCTGATGGATCGGCTCGGCGGCAACGGGCATTGATTCCTCTGTACTTTATGCCCGCTTGGAAAAATTTTCGCGCCATCATTGTCTTATACCAATTCCACAAACGTCGATCGCCGTCAAAAAGCTCAGGGCCCTCACCGGACCGACGCCGGGGATCGCCATGAAGCGCCGGCACAGCTCATGGCGGGCGACGAACTTCAGCACCAGGTCGTGCTGTCGGCAATGTTCCTTCCACAACGCCGCGCAGCATCGCGTCCATCAGCTCGCTGGTCAGCTGATCATCGGCGACCGCCTCGTGCACGACCTGATCGAAAGTTCCTCTCGACGTACCGCCGAGGCGGATGCCGGCCAGCTTTCAGTGCCAGCGACAAATGCGACGCCCCCTGCGCCACCAGCACACCCTGCGGCGGCGACGGCGCACGACGACGACCGCTTCATCGACGAAGTTTTCTGTCGTAGCAGGAAGATTCTTATGCATCGTAAGTGGAGCGGATTCGGCTGCACCCGGCAGCATGGCCAATCCGGCGGTGGCGACCACGGCACCGCCAAGGATGACCCCTAACATTTCACGGCGATGAATTACTGTCATTGGCTTCCTCCCAACACAGATTATTTCAACACACATCGGGAATTGCCCCGTGCTCTGTTGAACTTTGTGAAGCGAGCGTTGCCGTGAATGACGTTAAGCGGCCTTCGCAGTTTGGACAAGAGCGCGATTGTTGGTCTCCTTTTCGTAGTGAGCGGCAAGCGCGACCCGCAGGGCAGGAAGTTGCTTGTAGGCTTTGAGCCTGCGAAAGCCTTTCTTGGCTTCATTCATGGCCGCAGCGGTCCAAGCGCAAAGCCATCGAGGACGAACTCCAGCGCTTCACATTGCGGGTGACGCGACGCACGGTGCCCATCATATTTTCGATGATGTTGGTGCAGGCCAGCGAGCGCCGTAATTCCGCCGGAAGACCGAGCCTGCTCACTGTAAGGATTTCATCCAATCCCTCGAGGATGCTTTTTGAGACGCCAGGGGCGTCGCGCTCGAGGCGCTGGGCGAGATTGCGGATCAGTTTCTCCGCCTTCGCCGCATCGTCGAGTTCCCAGGCTTGGCGCAACGCACGCTGGACCGAGGCATGCAGAGCGGGAGATAGACGCTCCATGATGTCCGGGCCTTGTGGATCTGACAGCGCTGGATCGGCGTGTGGCGCCCGAA
>CAWAXL010000015.1:0-5995 GCA_963785995.1 uncultured Alphaproteobacteria bacterium | reverse complement strand
TATTCTGTGTAAGCGGTCTCTGTGATCGCTTCTCCATGGTCAGTGCGCTGCTCCCGGAAAGCGGTCGCCGAACTGAATGGCAAATTGCCCCATGGCCGCTGTCCATTCAACCCCTCGCCGCCACCTTAGGCCAGCATTTTTTATCGCCAGGTAGAGCAGCTTCAGGGCCGCCTCATCATTTGGAAAGCTGCCCCGTGTCTTGATGATCTTGCGCAGCGAACGGTTCAGCGCCTCGACGGCGTTGGTGGTGTAGATCATTTTTCTGATTCCCGGGGCAAAGGCGAAGAACGGCACGACATGGTCCCAGGCCCGGCGCCAGATCGGTCCGATCGCTGGATAGCGCTTGCCCCATTCCGTCTCGAATTCCTCGAGCCGGGTCAATGCGATGTCGGCGGCCTCGGCGCGGTAGATCGCCTTGAGAGAAGGCATGATCGCCTTGCGATCTTTCCAGCTGACAAACGCCAGGCACGGCCCCTTCCCTGCAAGACGTTGGGCAGTGATTTGATCGGATCGCTTGCGATCATATGTCCGGCCTCAGTTTGTGCGGTCGCACATGACCGCGGGCCAAGATGGTTTCCGCGACGCGAGTTCCAAACAAGTTTGCGACCCACGACGGCCACTGCATCGTACGGATTTTCTCGTGTTTCGGATCGACCGATCACCATCTGCTCATTTGCTTGCAAGTTCCGGCATCAGCTCAACACGGTAGCTTTGGTTGTCTGCTCACCGTGACAGGCTGATCTTTCAAGCTGCGCGGGCCAGATCGGGCGATGCAGCATATGTTCGGTAGGATTCGCCGCTCACTATAAGCTTCCAGGCTATGCGGGCGATCTTGTTGGCCAGCGCCACGGCGACGAGCTTCGGCGGTTTGCGCTTGAGCAGCTCAAGGAGCCACGGCGACGCATTCTTGCCGCGCCCTTCCCGGACGTGTCGAAGGAGAGCTGTCGCGCCCACTATCAGCGTGCTTCGCAACGCCTCGTCGCCAGCGCGCGTGATGACGCCGAGCCTGACCTTCCCGGCCGTAGAATGGTCTTTGGGCGTCAGGCCAAGCCAGGCGGCAAAGTGACGCCCGGATCGGAACAGGTCGGGCGCCGGCGTCTTCATTATCAGCAGCGATGCGCCGATCGGCCCCACGCCGGGGATCCGCGCCAAGCGCCGGCTGCACTCGTCGGCACGATGCCAAGCCATCAGTTTGGCCTCGATGTCCTCCAGTTCCGCCTGCAGCTGGGCGTATTCCTTTGCGTGAAGCGCGAACAGCTCGCGTGCCAGAGCGGGCAGTGTCTCATCGGCCGCAATGCGCTCGAGCAGTGGCTCGACCTTGCACATACCTTTGGCGGCGGGCAGCCCGAACTCGGCGGCATAGCCACGGATCGCATTGGCGAGCTGCGTACGATTGCGGATTAACCGGTCGCGCACGCCGACCAGCATGAGGGCCGCCTGCTGCTCAGCGCTCTTCACCGGCACAAAACGCATCGTCGGCCGGCTCATCGCCTCGCATAACGCTTCGGCATCAGCTGCATCGTTCTTCCCGCGCTTTACGTACGGTTTGACGTACTGCGGCGGGATGAGCTTCACTTCATGCCCGAACGTTTGCAAAAACCTCGCCCAGTGATGGGATCCGCCGCACGCTTCGATGGCGATAACTGTCGGTGGCAATTTCTCGAAGAACTCCACCATCTCCTTGCGACGCAGCTTCTTACGGAGCATCGGTTCTTCGGCGGCATTCACGCCGTGCAGCTGAAAGATATGCTTTGATGTATCCATGCCGATTTGGATAATCTGTTCCACGGACGGTCCCCTTCGCTTGAGATCAGCAACGACCTCATTTTGGCACATTTGATGCCGTACGGGGGCCGTCCACCCCAACAGGTCTGCACGATGGTTTGTGGAAACACCGTCGTGATCGCTTCCGGAAAGCCCTTCAAGCCGTCGACGACCGCGATCAGAATATCGTTGAGGCCCCTGGCTTTCAGTTCGTTGACGACTTTCAGCCAGAATTTCGCGCCTTCGGTCTGCTCGATCCATAGGCCCAGGACCTCTTTCTCGCCTTCGGCGTTGAAAGCGAGCGCGACATAAACCGCCTTGTTCTTGACGAGGCCTTCATCGCGGATCTTCACTCGCAAGGCATCGAAGAAAACAATCGGATAGACCGGGTCGAGCGGCCGGTTCTGCCATTCTCGAACCTCGTCAAGGACGGCGTCGGTGGCCCTGGAAATCAGGTCCGGAGAAACCTCGACACCGTAGACCTCGGTCAAATGGCCCTGGATTTCGCGGACCGTCATGCCGCGCGCGTAAAGGCTCAAAATCTTGTCGTCAAAGCCCTCGAACCGCGTCTGACCCTTCGGGATCAACTGAGGCTCGAACGTCCCGGCGCGGTCTCTTGGCACCGTGATCTCGATCTCGCCATCCCCGGTCAACACCGTCTTGGCGCTGACCCCATTGCGATTGTTGCCGCTGCCACGGCCGGCAGGATCGCCCTTTTCATAGCCGAGATGTTCGGTCAGCTCCGCCCCAAGAGCCCGCTCGATCAAGGCCTTCTTCAATTGCTTGAAAAGCCCTTCCTCCCCGAGCAGATCCTCCGGCTTCCTATAGTCGGCAAGCAACTGATCAAGCAGCTCCGGGGTTATTGTCGTACTCGTCGTCATGTGAGTCTCCTTCAAAAAGTAAACTCACAGAAACTTGCTTACACAACGTTTCTGACACCCTCGGTTTGTTTATCATCGACGGCTCGAAGGCGCTCGCCAAGGCGATCCGGCGTAGCTTCGGGCGCCACACGCCGATCCAGCGCTGTCAGATCCACAAGGCCCGGAACATCATGGAGCGTCTATCTCCCGCTCTGCATGCCTCGGTCCGGCGTGCGTTGCGCCAAGCCTGGGAACTCGACGATGCGGCGAAGGCGGAGAAACTGATCCGCAATCTCGCCCAGCGCCTCGAGCGCGACGCCCCTGGCGTCTCAAAAAGCATCCTCGAGGGATTGGATGAAATCCTCACAGTGAGCAGGCTCGGTCTTCCGGCGGAATTACGGCGCTCGCTGGCCTGCACCAACATCATCGAAAATATGATGGGCACCGTGCGTCGCGTCACCCGCAATGTGAAGCGCTGGAGTTCGTCCTCGATGGCTTTGCGCTGGACCGCTGCGGCCATGAACGAAGCCAAGAAAGGCTTTCGCAGGCTCAAAGCCTACAAGCAACTTCCTGCCCTGCGTGTCGCGCTTGCCGCTCACTACGAAAAGGAGACCAACAATCGCGCTCTTGTCCAAACTGCGAAGGCCGCTTAACGTCATTCACGGCAACGCTCGCTTCACAAAGTTCAACAGAGCACGGGGCAATTCCGTATGCAAACGGTCAATTTTTTCAAACCGCCAGCTCTCAACTGCAAAACGCTCGCAGCGAGCATATGTCTTCCGCTCGTGTCCCAATGACGGACATGGTGCCCTGCCAGGCAACTTTACGGTGTGCTTGAATTTTGCACCGAAGACGCACGTCTGATACCTGTACGATGCACGGGGCCAATTGAAGTGACACTGCCGCTCAAGAGCGCCCGAGCTCGGTGTCGGGGAAAACTGTCCCCATTGACCGGCAAAGGTAGGTAGAGGTCAGACCCTGTCAGACCCTGGGCAAGCTCGACGTTCCGCGCTTCTTGACGCTGTCTGGCGTATGGCGTTCCGCCTGGGTTTTCCGCTTGCCCGCATCTGGTGGCGACTGCGGTGCTTGCGTCATGAGGGGGCGCTTGTGCCTCGCACCCAGGGCCGCCGCCGCTTCATGCGATGAGCTCAACGCCTGTCGAAAAAGCTTTGGCCGACGACTATTGGTAAGTCCGAAACCACGCTTGGGCGCTAGCCCTTAACAGTGGCCCCATCCTCGACCGCTTCAATCAAACTCGGGTCATCGTCTCCGCTTCCCGACACATTGACCCGTTTCGCGACCGGCCACATGCGCAGAAGATCATTCGGCGCCGACCGCAACAATTCGACGCCGGCTTTTCTGGTTAGCCAGGCGTCGTAATCTTCCCGTCCCAGCAAGACGGGCATGCGGTCATGAATCTGCCGCGTGAAGTCATTGGCGGCTGTGACAATCAACGTGCAACTGAAAACCATCTCGCTGGTCTCTAGGTCTCGCCACTCATCCCAAAGGCCAGCGATCGAAAGCACAGCGCCATCCGCTGCGCTAATGAAAAAAGGCTGCTTGCCGCCTTCGCCCGCGCGCCACTCATAATAACCCGACGCTGGCACGATGCAACGGGTGCGTTTAAAGGCGGAGCAAAACATTGGCTTTTCGGCCACAGTCTCGGCCCGCGCATTAAACGTCGAAGGCACTTCCTTGACTGTCTTTTTCCACCAAGAGGGAATGAGGCCCCATCGCATGGGGACAAGCTCTGGACCAGCATCCGCCAATCTCACAACATCGATTATGGTTGTCGGGGCGATGTTGTAGCGGGGGCGCAAATTGCGCGCCGGTTGGGTAAGACGATAAAGCTCAACCAGCTCGCGCCACGTGTAGCTTTGGGTGAAGCGTCCGCACATGGCGCGAACCTACCACTTTTAAGAGATTGCCAAAAAGGACGCGCCCTGGAGAAAGAGAACGAGCGATTTGTGAACCACTCAATGGCAGACCCCAAAGCAATGCGGGACATAAATGTTCGCTAATCGTAATTTGCTAATCAAGGTTCAATTGCCGAGCAAGGTAGCATTGCTACAGCCGCCTCGGGCTCGCTGGGCTACCCAAAAGTACCGATGAAATGGCGATGCCGTCTGTAGCAAGCTCCCAGAGGCCGCACAATAAGGCCCGGCGGCCGTTACAGGTTCGGGCGAGCCCTGGTGGTAAGGTAGGCCGCAATATCTTCCCGAATTTGTTCGGGAAGTTCTTTCCCAGCCTTCGGGCGCCCGGCCTGCTTTCTCGCCATTGCCTCTTCGCTCGGCTTCACGAAGGTATCAGTCAGCATATTGAGGGCGGTATTGGCCGCCGCGCTCTGCGGCAAGCATAACAGAACTAAGCATGCCACTCGGCTGCACCTGATTTGATGGCTTGGCAGGCGCACAGGTATCCGAAGGGATACAATCATAAGCTTGACGCAAGGTACTCCCGAGCCTCCGCCACGCCGCGGGGCCGCCGCCCGCAAAATATCGCTGAACTTAACTTTTTCATTGCGGGAACCTCTTTCAATTTCAATATATTACTTTTTTCCCAAGGGGAGCGCTTTCAATGGGCTCAAATATGAAACCGGATTTATCCGGCGCCACAGCGTCCGTCAACGAGCTCACCGCGTTGTTTGCGGTGAACCGCCGCACGATTGCCAGTTTGGCGAGCAAGGGCATACTCGTGAAAACCGGGCATGGCCGGTATGAACGTGCGGCTTCTATCCGAGCCTATGTCATTCATCTTCGCGAACAGGCTGCGGGCCGGTTGGGCCGTGAGGACGGTTCGGACGTTGTCAGCGCCAGCGCTGACTTGAAAAAGAGAGCAAACCGCATTGGCCCGAGCTCGGCGCCGAATCTTAGAAAATGAAGTCATCGATGTTTCTAGGATTCAGCCACTTTGGGAGAGACACGCGCGCATCGTTCGGGCGAGCGTCATGGCTGTCCCGAGCCGCTGCCGGGCGGCACTTCCACATCTGTCGGCTTTCGACCAATCGCAGATCGATGAGCTAATCCGTGACGCGTTGACGGATTTGTCGCAAAAGGCGCCGCAAATTGAGGCTGGGCTGGGTGAGGCGCTCTGCGACGACGACGATGAAAATCCGCCATTGACAGGCGAAAAGAGCGAAGCGGTGAATGAGGACGACTTTTTCACGCCGGAGCAGTTGGCGGCAATGGTCCGCTGATAAACCGCCGGGTGCTAATGACGGCGGTAGAACTTGGCAGAATCTTTTCGCGGTCTCGTGGCCGAAAGGTTGGTCGTTAAGTCTGGCGGCATGTTTGATTGGAAATTGTCGACGCAAAAATACTTCGCTCATTTGCGGCGCGTCGGTCTGCAATAACCGGCGATAATTCTTGGTA
>CAWAXL010000014.1:0-422944 GCA_963785995.1 uncultured Alphaproteobacteria bacterium | reverse complement strand
GATCCGCACCACGGATGAGATGGACAAGCGCTTTTATGTTCGGCGTGGTATTTTTTCTTGCGCGGGCGACCTCGTGGCGAAGCGCGGCGTGATCGGCTGGAAGCGCCGCCAGGTCGCCTGACATTCCTGCCTTGCCGTATTGAGGCGCTCGCGCACCGCATCGCTCGGCGATTTTGGTTTCCATTGCGCCACGAAGCGGGCGTAGTTGCGCTCGGCCTGCTCGGCGATTTGCATCTCCTGGTCGCGCAGTTTCTTGACGTTGTAGGCATAGGCTGGCCCGCGGTGGTTGCCCTTTCTTTGTGGCTTGCCGGCCTGCAGTTCCATGGCGCGGATCTTGTTCGCGATCAGCGCGGGGCGCGCCCACAGATAGTCCTTGTCCTTGGTCAACAGATGCCAGCACAGGACGGTGAGCTTGCGCGCGACGGCGACGGCGGCGATCTGATGGCCTCGCCTGGCGCGGATGCGGACGAAGAAGGCATGAAGCGGTCCAGGCGCCTTCGCCGCCGCCCAGGCCGCTTCGACCAGCATGGCACGGGCATGGCTACGACCGATCTTGCTGATACGGCCATGGTGGGCGACGCCGAGACCCGATTGCCGTACACGTGGGATTGAGCCCGACATAGCTGACGAGCTTTTGCGGCGTACGGGAAACGGCGGATATCGCCGATTGCCGCCAGGAGCCCTGCCGCCACGGTGAGATTGACGCCTGTGATCGTCAATAGCCGCTTGACAGCTGGATCATCGAGAGCATCGCTGGCCACCTCGCGATCGAGCAATTCGAGATCCTCGCCAAGCCGGTCGAGTTCGCGGAGATGCCGCTCGATCGCCATCGTCTCGTCGTCCGGGAATGGCTGGCGTTTCAGCCATGTTCTCCCGATCTGGCTGAACATGTCGGCATGCGGACAGCGCGGAATCAAATGCGCGTGCAAAATGGCATGCACCTCGTTCTTGATCCGCGTGCGATGGCGGACGACCTGGTTGCGCCTGGCCACCAGCCGACGCATGCGTTCGGTCTCGGCCGGCGGCGTCCAGACTTCGGGGAGAAATCCCGCCGCGTGGAGGCTCGCCAAAAGTCCAGCATCGATCTTGTCCGTCTTCACGTGCGCATGCGCGATCGCCTTGACCTGAAGCGGATTGGCAATCACCACCCGTGCCACGAATGGCGACAGGACACGCACGAGACGCCATGTATTCCCGGTCGCCTCGACGACGATCTCATCTGTCGCTTTTAGGCGCTTGCCGAATCCCTCCAAAGCCGATCGCGTCATGTCGACCCGACCAGCATGCCGGAGCCGCCGTCCTCCCAGATCACCACTTCCGCGAAGGTGCGGTGGATGTCCATTCCGATCACACGTCTCACGATTTCCTCCTTGCCAATCGAAGAAAAGGGAGCGGGGGGCGACACGACAACTACGGATTCGCGCTCTCAGCGCAACCGGGCGAGTCGCAGAGGCGGCCAGCTACAAACACGAGCTCGCAGCTCATCGTACAAGATCGGCCTGCCCGCACTTCGTGCTCCCGGTGCCTCTGTCCCGGATGGTCGCACCATACGCCTTGTTCACGATGAACGAAGCCGGACATCGGCACCGGACATCTTCTTACCGGTTACGAACCCGATCGAAAGCGTGTTCGCGACGGTTCGTCACAGTACGGTGCGGACGAAGGGATCGCTGTCGTCGGCGACCGCCAAACTGATGGTGTTCAAGCTGATCATGGCGGCCTCGAAGACCTGGCAGCGATTGAACGGCGAAAAGCAATTGCCGAAGGTCGTCGAAGGTGTCAAATTCCAAGATGGAATCGAGATCATTGAAAGGCCGTCATACAACGCCGCCTGATCAGCTCGTCACCCAAATTTCGCCATAGCTCAAAGGGGCGCGCCATGGACAAGACCTTTTTTGCCGGGGTGAACATCCAAGAAGTGGAGCTTTCTACTGGGGTTCGCATTGGGCTCCCCCGTCGCTATTATGACTGGTCAGGGATAATGGCCCATTTTCCTGTGCCTGCAGCAGCTGTGCGGAAGCTGCTACCCACCAATAAGCTCAAGCCGGCCCAACTTGTGCCAGGCATAGCCATGCTGTCTTTAATGGCTATCGAGTACCGTAAAATTGCGGATGTCCCACCCTATAATGAGTTCGCGATTATGGTGCCTGTTCTCTATGAGCCAACGGTCAACATCCCTGGGCTGCCCTTAGTTTTGCCCCACTGGTTCAAGCGATTTGGCCTCTACGTTCATCATATGCCTGTGACGACGCAAGTGGCGTGTGACGTCGGCATCGAGATCTGGGGCTACCCAAAAATCGTCGCTCAAATCAGCTTCGAAGAAACAAGTCAAATTCGCCGCTGCCGCCTCCAAACCGAAGGGAAAGGCATTGTGACCTTGGAGGTGAAGAAGATGGCTACGAAAGCGAGAGCTATGAATTACTATTGCTACACAGTCAAAGACGGCCAACTCCTGAGAACACTGATCCAGGCCCAAGGACAGTTCGGCATTGCCAAATTCAGAGGAGGCGCGTCGTATGCGCTGGGCGATCATCCGATTGCTGAGGAACTGCGAGCTTTGGGAATTGGCGAGACAGCGGTAGAGCGTATCTATGTACCTCAGGCGCAAAGTATGCAGCATCCAGCAGGCAAGCGTCTGCCGCTAATATAAATAATAGTTGGATCGTATCGGGAATCTCTTTGGGCAGGATTTCGGTTCTGTGGCGCACTGGCGTTATTCGGGCGGCTTGATCGAATAACCGCTTTTTACCCAAAGCGGTGATCAGATAAGGCCTCTCGTAGTAAACCGACTGGCGGCACCCCTCCGCGAACGAAGACCATGGAAGATGACACCGACGCGGCATAATCCGCATGCGGCAGCAGACGTTTAAGCTTTCCGTCTCAGACTTTTCTGAAAAAAAGCCACGGGATTTCAGGAGTGTACAACGCCTGCTGGATACGCGCGGTGTCGAGCGTAAGCTTAACCTATAATCCAGGGCACGTCATATGAAAAGGTCCACCGGATGCTTGTTAGAAATTGGCGCAGTCCCAAAAACTCTATATTCGCTTGGGCCAGAGGTTGTAACCTATTGCGGGATCGTTGGACCTGTCCGTCGTCAGATAATTTGAGACAGAAGGCAGCGTGATTTAGTGGATGACGCGGCTCATCTGATATTTGATTTTATGCGGCGTTCAATTGGTGTTGCAAGCGGCGATTTTGGATTGTAGCTCGCGGGAACCTACGAGCCCAAACCCGTCAAACGGGTAAATATCCCGAAGCCAGATGGCAAAGGCGAGAGGAAGCTCGGCATTCCGACCGTGTTGGACAGATTCGTTCAGCAGGCGGCCATGCAGGTTCTGCAAAGGCGATGGGACCCGACATTCTCCGAATACAGCTACGGGTTTCGGCCGGGACGGTCGGCCCATCAAGCAGTGGCGCAAGCGCAAAGCTACATTGCCGCTGGTCACCACTGGGTCATCGATTTTGATCTCGAAAAATTCTTCGATCGAGTCGATCACGACAGATTGATGGGGCGTATCGCCGAACGGGTCGAGGACAAGCGGCTGTTGAAACTCATCCGGGCGTTTCTGAACGCCGGGGTGATGGAGGGAGGACTGATTGGCCCCAGCGTGATCGGGACCCTGCAAGGGGGCCCGCTTTCGCCGCTGCTCAGCAATCTCGTGCTCGACGAACTCGACCGCGAGCTTGAACTTCGTGGCCACCGTTTCGTGAGGTACGCCGACGATTGTAACGTCTACGTGCGCAGCGAGCGGGCAGGTCACAGAGTGATGGCGAGCCTGGCTCGCTTCATCTCCGGGAAGCTCAAGCTCAAAGTCAACGAGGCGAAGAGCGCGGTCGCGCGACCGCAGGAGCGAAAATTTCTCGGGTTCAGCTTCACGAGCGGCCCGGTGGTCAAACGCGTAATCACGCCGGAGGCCATCGAGCGGTTCAAGCGGCGAATCCGGTCGATCACACGACAGGCCAAGAGCGTTTCGATGGGGACGACGATGGAAATGCTGGCTCCTTTTCTACGGGGCTGGCGTGGCTACTTCGGCTTCTGCGAAACACCCGAGGTGTTCATGCCTCTCATTCGATGGGTCCGGCTGAGGCTCCGGGCGGCCCTGCGGCGACAGTGGAAAACACCACACCGCCGGACAGCCGCGCTGGTGGCCAAGGGCGTTCCGCACCGAATGGCCCAGGCAACCGCGGGAAGTGTCCGCGGTCCTTGGCGATTGGCAAGGGGCAAGGCGCTCTCGATCGGACTCTCCAATGCCTACTTCACGTCGATCGGTCTTCCAATGTGGGGCGATGGACGATAGCGCAACCGATCGAACCGCCGTGTACGGACCCGTATGCACGGTGGTGTGGGAGGGGGTGGCGTCGCGAGAGGCCCCCCTATCCCGATCGAATCCCCCTTCCGACTCTGTCTATACGGGACCCGCTCTAAGCAATATCAAAACATTTTTGCACTATCTCTGTCGCTTTGCGTCAAAATGGCTTCCGCCTTGGCGATGTCGCCCGGTTCGTTTGCGTTGAAGAAAGGGTCGTATGGTTCGACTTGCCAGTCCGTAGTGGCGACGCGGTACCGCTGGGTGAAGCGGTCGATCTTACGCAGATCCTCGTCGACAAGCGCATGGCGCAGATCTGTCCTGATGCCGACTGGCCAAAGCGCGATAACTGGATGCGTCACACCGCCGGAGCTGGCGCAAACGATCTCCGCATTTTTTTTCTCCTCTTCCAGGCGCGCGACGAGATCGACAGGCAGAAAAGGCGTATCGGTCGGCACACTGATCGCAAAACCCACGTTCGGACAATGCAAAGCGATCCAATCGAGGCCAGCGAGAATACCAGCAAGCGGACCCTTGAACCCCGCCACATCGTCGGCGACCACAGGCAAGCCGAAACCATTGAGTCTTGCTGCGTCGCCATTGGCGTTCAACATGAGCCCAGCGCATTGCGGCCGCATCACTGCAATGACGCGTGCAAGAATGGATGTGCCGCCGATTGTTCGTAGCGCCTTGTCGCCACCGCCCATGCGCTGCGCCCGACCGCCCGCCAGCAGCACGCCAAAGCAGGTGTCATTCATCGTTCATTGCGCCTTTGCGATGCCCTCGCTTCGAGTCTTCGGCGACGTAGGCCAAATCCTGATCGAAGACTATGCGGTCCTCACCAGATAGAACGACAAAACGTTTTCCGCGCGCGCGACCGATCAGAGTCAGGCCGGTCTTGCGGGCGAGATCGACGCCCGACGCGGTGAAGCCGGACCGCGAGACAAGCACCGGGATGCCCATACGCACCGTCTTGATCACCATTTCCGATGTTAGGCGTCCCGTAGTGTAGAATATCTTGTCGGCGGGATCGACCTTGTTGACGAACATCCAGCCGGCGATCTTGTCGACCGCATTGTGGCGGCCGACATCCTCCATATAGACGAGCGGCCGATCCGCCGCGCACAAGACGCAGCCGTGAATGGCGCCGGCTTCGAGATAGAGCGATGGTGTGAGATTGATCGTATGGGTGAGTTTGTAGAGCCAGGAGGTGCGCAGCTCCGCCTTCGGCAGCGCGACACCCTCGATCGCTTCCATGAGATCGCCAAAGGTCGTGCCTTGGGCGCAGCCCGACGTCAAAGTGCGCTTTTTCATCTTGTCTTCGTAATTCGTGCGCCGCTCGGTGCGCACGACGACGACATCGAGCTCTTCGTCGAAATCGGCGCCGGTCAGCTCGTCATCCGGAAGCAGCATCATCTGGTTCAAGAGATAGCCGATGCCAAGATAAGCGGGGTGATCGCCGATGGTCATCATCGTCACGATTTCCTGCGCGTTGAGATAAAGCGTGAGGGCTTTCTCGGAGACGACGCGCGTCGTGACCCGCGCGCCGGTCTGGTCGATCCCTTCGACCTCGCGGCTGAGATGCGGGTCCTCCGGATCGGGGCGGATGATATAGCTCGCAAGTAAGTCTGGTGGGTAGGCATCATCCATGATCTTGGCCATACTCTCCTTTGCGGAGAGACCCGTTCAACTCATTCCGCCGCCGCGCGGGCCTCGGCGCGTGTCACTTTGACGGCGCAGAACTTGAACTCAGGGATTTTTGCAAACGGGTCCAACGCGGGATTAGTGAGCAGGTTCGCGGCCGCTTCGGCGTAGCAGAACGGCATGAACACCATATTCTCCGGCACGTCGCGGTCGGCGCGGATCTTGATCTCGATCGCACCGCGCCGCGTCTCCAGCTTGACGAAATCGCCCGGCCATAAGTTCAACGGCGCAGAGTCCCTCGGCGACAGGAAGGCGACCGCCTCGGGCTCCAGCGTGTCGAGCACATTGGCGCGCCGCGTCATCGAACCGGTGTGCCAATGTTCGAGCAAGCGCCCGGTCGATAGCACCATCGGATATTCGTCGTCGGGAACCTCGTCGGGCGCGACGACGCTGGCCGGCACGATTCTTCCACGCCCAGTTTCGGTCGGGTAACCTGTGGTGAAAATAATCTCGTTGCCGGGAATATCCGAAGCATCCACCGGATAGGTGACAGCACCCTCACGCTCGAGCCGCTCCCAACTGATGTTCGCCAAGGAAGGCATCAAGTTCGCCATCTCCGTGAACACCTCGGCGGGTCCCGGATAATTCCAATCGAGACCCATGCGCTTGCCGATCTCCTGGATGATCCAGAGATCCTGACGTGCATCGCCGGGCGGTCCCACCACCGGTCGCCCAATCTGGACGCGACGGTCGGTGTTCGTATAGGTGCCGAGTTTTTCCGCGAAGGCGGATGCAGGCAGGACGACGTCGGCGTGGAACGCCGTCTCGGTGACGAACAGATCCTGCACGACAAGATGCTCGAGCTTGGCCAGCGCCCCGCGCGCGTGCTGCAGATCGGGATCCGACATCGCCGGGTTTTCACCCTCGATATAGAGGCCGGTGATCTCACCCGCATGGACCGCATTCATTATCTCGACGACTGTCAGTCCGCGTTGCGGATCGATTTGCTTCTTCCAAATCTTTTCGAAAGGCTCGCGCAGATCAGTGCGCTCGACTGGCTGATAGTCCGGCAGGAACATAGGAATGAGGCCGGCGTCGGAGGCGCCTTGCACATTATTCTGGCCGCGCAAGGGATGGAGACCCGTGCCCGGCCGGCCAATCTGACCGGTGATCAGCGCCAGCGCGATCAGGCAGCGCGAATTGTCGGTGCCATGAATGTGCTGGCTGATGCCCATGCCCCAGAAAATGAGTGAGGTTTTGGCGGTCGCGTAGAGCCGCGCGACTTCGCGCAGGGTCTCAGCGGGAATGCCGCAGATCGGCGCCATCTTCTCCGGCGTGAAGTCGACGATGCGCGCCTTCAGTTCTTCGAAACCTTCCGTGTAGCCAGCGATATATTGATCATCGGTCAGAGCCTTCGGTGATAATCGTGTTTAACATCGCGTTCAACAGCGCGACGTCGCTCCCTGGCTTGAATGCGAGATGATGAACGGCGTGCCGCGACAGAGCCTGCCGGCGCGGATCAATGACGATCAGCTTGGCGCCCTTTTTAGCGGCGTTCTTGATGAAGGTCGCAGCGACCGGATGATTGATGGTCGGATTGGCACCGATAACGATAATGACTTCTGCGTCGAGCGCGGCCGAAAACGGCGCGGAGACCGCACCCGAGTTGATGCCCTCCATCAAGGCCGCCACAGACGAGGCGTGGCAAAGCCGCGTGCAATGATCGACATTGTTGGAGCCAAAACCGGTGCGGACCAGCTTCTGGAACAGATAGGCCTCTTCGTTGGAGCCTTTCGCCGAACCGAAACCGGCGAGCGCCTTCACGCCTTTCTCGTCGCGGATCTTGACGAGGCCTCGCGCGGCAATGTCGAGCGCCTCTTCCCACGAAGCTTCGCGGAAATGCGTGAAGGGATTGGCCGGATCAACCTGGTCGTTCGGATCCTTCTTCGCATTGGGAAGCCGAACCAACGGCTTGGTCAGACGATGAGGGTGATGAATATAGTCGAAGCCGAACCGGCCCTTGACGCAAAGGCGATTATGGTTGGCCGGACCATCAATCCCTTCCGCATAGATGATCTGCTCGTCCTTGACCTGATAGCTGACCTGACAGCCGACTCCGCAGAAGGGGCACAGCGAATTAACCTTTTTATCCGCATAGACGGTGCGGGTCTGATGCTCATCAAGCAGCGCCGCGGGCATGAGTGCCCCGGTTGGACAGGCCTGGACGCATTCGCCGCAGGCGACGCAGGTGGATTCTCCCATCGGATCGTCGAAGTCGAACACGATTTTTGCGTCATTGTTGCGATAGGCCATGCCGATCACATCGTTGACCTGCACTTCGCGGCAAGCGCGCACGCAGAGGCCGCATTGGATGCACGCGTCGAGATTGACCCGCATCGCCGGATGGCTCGCGTCGCCGATCCAGCGAGGCGCCGCAGGGAAGCGACTTGCGTGACCTCGACACGGTCGGCCCAATGCCAGAACTTGGAATCTGGGTCATGCGACGTCGCGCGCGCCGGCTGATCGGCGACAAGAAGCTCCATGACCATCTTCTGCGCCTTGGCGGCGCGCTCGCTCGCGGTTTTCACCTTCATGCCGATTGTCGGCAAGCGCACGCAAGAGGCTGCCAGCACACGCTCGCCCTCGATCTCGACCATGCAGGCGCGGCAATTACCGTCAGCGCGATAGTCGGGCGAGGGTGAATAGCAAAGATGCGGAATCTCGGTCCCCTTCCTTTTGGCGACCTGCCAGATGGATTTATCTGGCGCGGCCTCGACCGGCCGGCCATCGAGTTCGAAGATGATCTTGTCGGTCATACCGCGGCTTCCTTGGGTGCGAATTCTTCCGGGAAAAATTTGATGACAGTCATCAGCGGGTTGGACGCGGCTTGACCGAGGCCGCAAATCGAGGCGTCACGCATGACCTGGCCCAATTCACCGAGCAGGTCCTGGTTCCAAACATTTGCTTCCATCAGCATGGCGGCCTTCTGCGTGCCGACCCGGCACGGCGTGCACTGGCCACAGCTCTCGTCTTCGAAAAAACGCATGAGATTCAAGGCCGCGCTCTTGATATCGTCCTCCTGCGAAAGAACGATTACCGCGGCCGAGCCGATGAAACAGCCGTATTTTTCGAGCGTGCCAAAATCAAGCGGGATATTGTCCATCGAGGCCGGCAATATACCGCCCGACGCGCCACCGGGGAGATAGGCGCGGAACGTATGGCCCTCCGCCATGCCGCCGCAGAACTCGTCGATCAGTTCCCGGACGGTCACCCCGGCCGGCGCGAGTTTGACGCCGGGCGATTTGACCCGTCCCGACACCGAATAGCTGCGCAGCCCGTGCCTCTCGTTGCGGCCATGGCTCGTCCACCAGTCGGCGCCTTTCTCGACAATGTCGCGGACCCAGAATAGCGTCTCGACATTGTTAATGAGCGTCGCACGGCCAAATAGTCCGACCTGAAAGGGATAGGGCGGCTTGTGGCGCGGGAGGCCGCGCTTGCCCTCCAGGCTTTCAAGCATCGAGGATTTTTCGCCGCAAATATAGGCACCGGCGCCGCGCCGCAGATGGATCACCGGCCCGCCCGACGGCAATTTGGCGATCTCGCGCTGGAGGATGAGCCGCGCCGCCGGATATTCGTCGCGGAGATAAATATAGACTTCCGGCGCTTCGACGACATGTGCACCTATCAACGTGCCTTCGAGGAACCGGTGCGGGTCGGTTTCAAGATAGAAGCGATCCTTGAAAGTGCCGGGCTCGCCTTCGTCACCGTTGACCGCCATGAGCCGGGGGCCCGGCTCGCCAAGCACCGAACGCCATTTGCGCGCCGTTGGGAAACCGGCGCCCCCGAGGCCGCGAAGGCTCGCCGCATCGAGCGCCTGCAAAAGCGTTTCGACGGAAAGTTCGCCGGAGCGCAGCCGCTCGAGAAGCTTGTAGCCCCCTTGCGCAACATAGGCGTCATACCTGATGTAATCTGGAATATGGGGGTGGGTTTCCCGCTGCTGGACGGCGTCGAGCACGCCGGAAGCCGTCGCATAATCGACGAAATAATGCCCGACCTCGGCGACCGGCGCCGTATCGCAGCGGCCAACGCAAGGCGCGCGCACGACGCGGACATGCGGGCCCGCGCCGGCGCGGACCGCGTGCAGGAGCTTTTCGGCCCCGAACAACGCGCAGGTAAGGGAGTCACAGACCCGGATCGTCAGCGGCGGGATCGGTGGATCGTTTTCCTTCGCGATATCGAAATGGGCGTAGAAAGTCGCTGTTTCGAAGACCTCGGCCAAAGACAGCTTCATCGCATCAGCGAGCGCCGCGAGATGCGCCGCAGATATCTGGTGGTAAGCATCCTGGATGAGATGCAAATGTTCGATCAGGAGATCACGCTGGCGAGACCGATCGCCGAGTAGGATTTCGATTTCCTGCAGAGCATGCGGATCGATCTGACGGCCTTTCGGAATCGATTTCGCCCGCCTGATTCCTTCACCCGGATGGTCGAACGTCTGAACGCTATGGTTCCGGTCACCCCGCATGCGAAGCTGGATCCTTCCGTTGTGGTCAAAGCTTTACTACGCCGCCCGTCTTTATAGTAGATAGGAGCGGTGGTCTCAAGCGCTCACAATTGGTATCAGACGCCGCCGCCGGACCGAATTTGCGGCCGGTATCGATTGCCGGAACGGTGAGAAAGGCCCCGATCCGCGCCGACGTCCCCCGCCACAAAATTATAAACCAGGCTCGTCCGCAGCTTGGTCCAGGATGTATTTTGTACGAATTGGTTTCCCGGGCCATTCGACATCGAACAGCACCTCGGCACCTGGGCGGTGGCAGTCTTGTTCAGCTTCAATGGCAAAGCTGCTTTTGCATGTCGCGCATCTAGGCAGACTCCCGACAAACCACACTTCATTAAATCCTGCCCGTGCCAGGGCGTGGACATCTCGAAAACTTGGGCGGGGTCCGCCCTAGTTTTAAAGCCGGTCTTGCCGCAATCGATGTTAAAGAAACGTCACCAAAAGAATCTCAGCGAATTGGCACCACTTGGCAGCCGGAACTCGAAACGGCGCATTCTGTGACGGCGACAAGACAACTGGGTGGCTTTTGCCCTTGTGCGGCTAGTCAACGACAACGATCGTCTGCGATCTGTAATCCATAGATGGATTAATGGCATGCTGAGACGACGTCGCGCGCGCGATGCAGAATTTGCTCAGCCGGAGCAACCTCCTTTATATGGAATGGCTCAAGCTTGAACCGAACACATCCAATCTTAAGCGCATCAGAATAAGTATCGAAAATGCCTTCAATTTTATCCCCTTTTAAAAGGACAAAAAACTCAGGTCGCTTCTCGTTGTGGTTTGCGAGCTCTTTCTCGAAAATAGTGGCCATTATCGTGCTCTCCGACACTCTCATGATTCTGGCCCGCGGCGGCATAACCAATATGGCGTCATCCTCGCTCGGTCGCCAGCGCCAGAGTCCGGGCAACCTTGATCAAAGCGTAGATCAGCGCCGGGACCATAATCCCTAGCCCGATCGCCGGGTAAACCATCCAACCCTCGGCACGTAGCGCGAAATTCATCGCGACTGAGATCACCAGCGTCCCGATGATCGCGAGCGACGCAAACATCGAATGGTCTCGCCTGATCTTGTCCGGCGGGACAACCTACCGCAACGGCCGGCGCTGGCTGTCGTCGAGAGTTCTTGGGGCGCCTAGCGCCTTGCCGTTCAAGAGACCGCCCGGATCTTCAGCGTTGAAGCGAAGAAGCCAATCGCGCACGATCTGCAGCCCGACGTCGCCAATCCGCGCAGCGTCCGAACGCGAGGCGCCGGCATAAAGCTCTGCCAGCGCCAAAAGACGCCGGGTTTGATCAGAATCACGCGACTGCCTCGCAAGTTTACAAAATTGAGCTGCGTCAAAGTCTGGGCGAAATAGAAGCAGCATGACAAACCTTTCGGAAGCAGTTTGCCATGTTGAAACAGACCCAAGCTGGTTCGAGAATTGGCTGGTCAGTCACGCTTTCAAAGACTGGTATTAAGGGCGAGTTTCATATGTTCGAGTTCTTGACAACACAATATAGGAGTCCTATCATTGAAACATGACTGGCGTTGAAAACACCGCTTTAGAAACAAGGCTATTGGACGGCCTGGATCGGTTTGCTGCGGCATTGCGGGCGGATGTCCGGCGATCAACCGCGCCGCGCGGCCTCAATCCGACCCAAAACGCGATTCTACGGCTTCTTCTTCGGCGTCCCGCCGGACTGCGGGTCAACGTTCTTGCCGAGCACCTTGGCGTTCGGCAACCAACTGTCACCGACTCGGTGATAGCGCTCGAGCGCAAGGGTCTTGCCCTGCGTCAGGCGGATCCGGACGATGCGCGCGCCGTCATAGTCAAGGCGGCGCCAAATGCTGAGCCACCAGTCATGGAGGCAGCACCTCCAGCGCTCGCCGCCGCGACTCTTTCGGACTTGAGCGAACCAGAGCAAGTCGGCTTGCTGCGCATGCTGATTAAGCTTATCCGGGGGCTGCAGCTTCGTCAGGCAATTCCGGCGCAGCGCCTCTGCGTCACCTGCAAATATTTTCGGCCGAATGTGCATCCGCATGCGGATGCACCGCATCATTGCGCATTCGTCGATGCGCCTTTCGGCGATCGCGCGCTTCGTCTTGACTGCGCGGAACATGAGGAGGCGCAGCCACAAGAACAGGCCCGCAACTGGAACATTTTCGAAAGCGGCCGCCCGCAACTGGAGATCCAGCCATGATGGGCTTCAAAGGGAAGAACGCCCAGATTGCGACAAAGGTCTTCGCAGGCGGAGGAGGTTGAATCGCTCGTAGCCTTTCGCTCGAAGATCGGGCGGAGCCCTTCCCCAACCGCGGGATGGGAGGAATGCGCAATACGCACAGGTGCGTCGCTTTATGTGTCACTTCATGCTCATAAGCAAAGGAGACTGTTATGGCTAGAGTTGTCCTCATTGACCCCGAGACCGCGACCGGCGAGGCAAAGCCGGTGCTGGACAAGATCAAATCGGCTTTCGGCACAACGCCGAATATGTTTCGTGCCGTCGCGAACTCACCCGCCGCCTTGAAGAGCATGTGGGGCGCATTTGGCGCGCTCGGATCCGGCACGCTTGGGGCCAAGCTCGGCGAACAGATTGCCGTGGCGGTCGCTGACCGCGACGCTTGCTCCTACTGCCTCGCCGCGCACACCTTGCTCGGAAGGAATGCGGGTGCGAGCGATGCCGAGATGGCGGAGGCCCAGCTTGGCCATTCGGCCGACTCGAAGACCGCCGCCGCGCTCACCTTTACACTGAAGCTGGTCGAAAACCGTGGGCAAGTCACGGCCGCCGATGTCAACTCTTTGCGCGCGGCGGGGTTCGACGACGAGCACATCGTCGAGATCATCGCCCATGTCGCGCTTAGTCTGTTCACCAACTACATCAATATTGCCTTGGATGTTCCGCTCGACTTCCCAAGCGTAAAATTCCGTCGCGCAGCTTAATTCGTCTAGAGGTCCGGGGTGGACCATCGCTCCGGACCCTTCAAAAGCAGGTCACGAATGTTGCGGGTCGCACAAAAGGTGGCACAGTGCGGTGCCCCTGGTAGCCTTGCGTAAACGTGCTGTAAAGTCGCGATCGCGCAAATGGCGGGAGATGGCTGCGAGCGCGGCGAGATGCTCACCGCCGGCGGTGGCCTGAATCTGCAAAAGAAAAACGAGATGGACAGTTTGGCGTCGATGGAGTCCGATGGGGGCATGCGGCAGGGCAAACCCTTCGCCGAGCCCGGTCGAACTCAGTTGTTCGCGGGCTTGCATGGCATTGAAGACCATTGTCGAATTGAGGTTGAGGAAGGTTGCGGCGCGCGAAGCGAGATCGACAAGCATTTGTCGTATCGCAAGTCAGTCCTGGACGCGCCGAACATACAGAAGAACGAACGCTACGAGAGCTAACGGATCAGCCCGTAATCGATATAGGCCACCTTATCTCCCGGCATCACATTAGTGACGTCTTCTGGCAATTCGACGAAACCATGGGTGCGGGTGAGAGAGGTCAAAACCGCCGCGCCTTCGACCGGATATTTTTCAGCGATTGTTTCGCCCGCCGCATCGGTCCGCAAAGAGACGCGGACATATTCGCGCCGACACTTTTTCTTTTTGTAGGCAAAGCCGGAGGCAACCGGAAGCAGCCTCGCCGGTTCGTGCAAGGCACCTTCGAGCGCGGCGATCAAGGGCCGCACGACATAGATAAAAGTGACAAAGACTGCTACGGGATTGCCGGGCAGACCTACAAAGGGCGTGTGTTCGATCACGCCCATCGCGACAGGCCGTCCCGGCTTGATCGCAAGCCGCCAGAAAAACAAGGAACCGTTGTCCGAAATCGCAGCCTTGACGTGATCCTCCTCCCCAATCGATACTCCGCCAGAGGTCAAGACAAGATCATGGGTTCGCGCCGCCGCTCGAAGCGCCGCGCCGATTTCCAGCGGATCGTCGGCGAGAATGCCTAGATCGGTGACCTCGACGCCAAGACGGCGTAGAAGTCCGTGCAATACGAAGCGATTGGCATCATAAACCGCTGTCCCGCGCAAAGGCTCACCCGGCGAAACGATCTCGTCGCCAGTCGAAAAGATCGCCGCCTTCAATTTGCGCCGCACGATGAGGGCCTTGACGCCGAGCGCGGCGGCGAGGCCTAGGTCCTCGGGCGCCAGGCGCCGCCCTCGCGTGAGCGCTACTTCACCGATGCGGATGTCCTCACCGCGCAGGCGCCGGTTCGCGCCTTGCCTGAGGCCAGCAGACAGAGCCACTGAACCATCCTCGAGGACATGGCAATCCTCCTGCATGAAAACCGTGTCCATCCCATCAGGCATGGCGGCGCCCGTGAAGATGCGCACCGCTTTGCCAGAGACGTCACCCATCGCGAGGCTATGCCCCGCAGCCACCCTGCCCGCGACGGCAAGAACAGTTTCAGCTTTTGCCGAGATGTCGCAAAATCGGACCGCATAGCCATCGACGGCGGAATTATCGAAACTCGGCAGATCGATCGGCGCCACCAGAGCTTTTGCCAGGACGCGTCCGTCAGCCTCGGTGAGATTGACCGTTTCGGTGGCTTCGACGCAAGCCACGCGCGTGAAGAGAAGCTCGACCGCATCGCTAACCGGGATTAGCGAGCCGCCAACCACGAAACTATCCTTGCCGAGTTGAGCCATGATGAAGGTTTCCTCGGGTCTCCGCTTGCGCGCCTTCATTAAGGCTTAGAATCGCTTGCTCGGAACGGCGCGCCAGCTCTAGAATCAAACCAGCAATAGCCTGGATGGTGTCGAGACCGCGATGCGGCAGATACAACGGCAGCCCTTCGGTCGTGTCACTCGCGAGCGCAGCGATGGGTTTTGTCATCTGGATAAAGCGGGGGCTCTCCGTTCGCCGTGCGATTGGTTTCGATTTCCAAGTGGGGTCAAGTTTGTAACCTTCGACGAGGACGAGGTCGACCAGGCTCATGCGGCGCAAAAATTCGTACAGACCAGGCTCCTCCAGCCTCGGGCAATTCATGCATCAAGGCTCGGAGCGACCGAGGCGAGTAGGGCCTCGGTCGCTCCGGCCTCTCGATGATCGTATGGTTCCTTGCTTGACTTGTCGACATCGAAAGCATGATGCGCATGTTTGAGCGTCGAGACGGTAGAGCCCTGCGCGCGCAGAAACTGGATCAGCTTGACGATCGACGTCGTTTTGCCCGCCCAGCTCCAACTGGCAGTGCCGATCACCCGCATGGCTGCACGCTTCTTTGACCGTCCTCGAGAGCCCGGATGAAGCCGATGTCGCGCAATCGGTGTGCGACGTCTTCGCAGGAGAGAGCCGCGACGAAAGCTTGGACGGATTTGTCCTTGCGCCGGCTGCGCAAAATCGCGAAGTCGTAATGCTCCTCAGCAATGGGCAGAAACCCGAGCCCATAGGCGCGTGCGACAGGCTCGATCGCTATGCCCCAATCTGCGCGGCACTGCGCCACGGCGGCGGCAACCGCATTATGTGATTTCGGCTGGTTCCAATAGCCGTTCGGACGCGCCGTTCCGATCAGCCGATCGATCATGATCCGGGTGCCCGCGCCCTGATTACGGTTGACCATAAGGCAATTTGGATCGGCGAGCGCGGCGGCGATTGCTTCGGGCACGGTGCGGCCTTCAAAACGGTTATCGCCCGAGCGAAACACAATGCCTTGCATGCGCCGCCAGCCTTCGACAAGGGTCAGATCTGGCCCGAGAAAGGGCGCGTTATATACCTCCGATTGCGGGTCCATCAGATGAATTGGGGCAATATCGCATTCGCCACGTTTGGCCGCCGCAAGGCCGCCCATGCTGCCGACCGCGACACTACGCACGCTCAGTCCGGCTTCGATGAGACGGTCGATCACAATCTCGAGCCCGATGCAATGAGAACCCATGATTGCGAGATCGGGAACGTGCAGCTCGGGATCGAACAAAGTGACGCGCGCCGTTTCCCCCTCGGCGAGATGATCGGACAGGGCCTCGATCGTCAAAAAGCCATCGGCTTGGGCAAAGGCCGAAATCGACCCCGAGCCCTTGGCCAAAGGAAAAGCATTGAGACCTGACGCGCCATGCGTCAAAGCCACCATGACGAACTCGGCGCGCCCTAGGTCAGATATGATGCGGATCGACGTCGTCGCCTCGACGGAGACGTCTGTGCGTGCAGAAAGGCCGCTCATTGCCCGCAACACGGGCACGACGAAATCATGGAAAGTGAACATGGCCGAAGTTGGAAAGCCAGGCAGGATGACGACAGGCTTGCCATTCGCAACTGCGAGGCAAAGCGGCTTTCCCGGTTTCAGCGCGACGCCATGCGCGACAATGCCAGGCTGACCGAGATGAGCCACGATCCGATAGGTGAGATCGCCGGCACTTTTCGATGTGCCGCCTGAGAGGATCACCATGTCGCAGGTCGAAAGCGCCTCGCGCAAAGCAGCTTCGAGTGCTGCCTCCTCGTCGCGGATCGCGCCAAGAGCTATGGCCTCGCCGCCATTTTCATTCACCGCCGCGGCGATGATCGGAGCGTTCGAGTCATAGATGGCCGCCGGGCGCAGCTGCTCGCCGGGTTGAACCAGTTCGTTTCCGGTGGAAAGGACGGCGACGCGGGGACGCCGGTGGACCGGAACGCTCGCCAGGCCGCAGGCCGCCAGCATGCCGATCTCACGCGAGCCGATGCGGCCGCCGCGCCGCAAAAGCGTCTCGCCTTGCGCTATATCGCTGCCGGCAAAGCCGATGTTCTGGCCGGGGGCCACGCTGCGTCGCACGAAAAGATGAGTAGGCCCGTCGGGGTCGGTATGTTCGACCATGCAAACGGCGTCCGCACCACGCGGCAACGGGCCTCCGGTCGCGATCGGCGTTGCTGTACCGCTTGCAACTTCGAGCGTGGGCGCGACACCACAGGCGATCGTCTCATTATTCAACATCAGTCGGACGGACGCGGCCTCACTCGCGTGCGCGATGTCCGCCGCTCGGACCGCAAAACCATCGACGAGCGAACGGTCAAAAGGCGGCACGTCGATCGGCGAACGAAGTGTTCGTGCAAGTACGCGGCCGAGGCTCGAGGCGAGCCAAACCGTTTCCTCGCCGAGAGGCTCCAAGGTGAGATGACTTTGGAAGCGCCGCGCCGCCTCCTCGCGCGAGAGCAGCGTGAGAAACTGGACTTGCGCCATCGGATTCTTGCACGTTCGGACCTTTCACGATCGAACCTGTCTCGTTTTGGCTCATGGCAGCGCTCGTGGTGCCTCGATTTTGGCAACTCACAGGAACTGCGCGAAAACATTTTGCCCGGCAGCATATCCCTCGCATTCGGGCGCTACTAGCAGCCACGCATCGGCATGCGCGATCGCGGCCCAAGGAATGTCGCCCGTCGCTAGAGGTTGCCACATTCTGCTGCTGCCCGATTGGTGGTGTGGCGCAAGAGGACGAGATCGCTCATCCCCGGGTTTGAGACGATTTTCCGCTTCAGCGGCAATTCCTCCCCATGGTCCAGGTCGGTCGCGCCGGCGAGCCTGCGCAGGCATGGCCGGGCAAGCAAAAGCCAGGCTGCGAGCACGCTTTCGATCCGCTCCGGTACGAAAACGACCGGAACAAAATTTTGGGCAGACCCAGTCTGCAGGAAGCCACAGCCCATTGTTTCGCCGGGCCGTATGGCGATGCCATGGGCGACGACTCCTCCCGCGCTCGCTAGCGTCTGCACTATAGGATAGCCCGATCCAAAGGCGCCAATCATGATGATGAAGTCGGCCGTCGTCGCCTCGGCCAAATTGTCCGGCACTGCCATGTCCGTTGCGTGCAAGCAGCATTCCGCGCCTTCCTTCGTGGACATTGCCGCGACCCAAGCTCCAACCCCATCCACGCGGCCCAAATCGCCGCACGAGACGATCGCCACACGCGGAATGCGGAGGCTCACTTTGTCGATCCCAGCTAGACGAAAAAGCGCGATATGATCCGGCCGCAGCTTTGCCCCGGCCGCGACAATCACCTCACCTGCGGCGAAATCGCTTCCGGTTGCACGCACCCCTTCGCCAGGAGCGGCGGGGCTAAGAATTTCGATCGGACACGAGAGCGCATTGACGCCCGGCAAAGGCAACACGGCATCGGCATGGTCTGGCAAAAGATTGCCGCAGGCGACTCGGCGCGGTGGCCTGTTCGCAAACCCCGGCGCATAGCAGGACGCGCCAAGCGTATCTTGCGCCGCCACGGCCCAGCCGTCGCCAAGCGCAATCGGAGAGGGTGGAACGGCAATGGGGGCGCGAATTGGCGCGGCCACAATTCGTTCCGCCGCGTTTTCGATTCCCATCTCGACCGGAGCTATCTCAACGCAACACGCTGCGAGCGCAGTCAAGGCTTGTGAAACCGGTGTCAGATGGTTGAATCCGCGCCAATCAACCGCCGTTTGTAGCTCGCGACAATCGCTCAAAATACGCTGTCCCACTGGAACCGTCAGCCTCCATACATTAACGCTTCCTGCAGCCTGAGCTTATAACAAATTGCAGACATGACAGCCAAATTGACTTCGACCCCTCTCGATCTGCGTGGATTGCAATGCCCTTTGCCGGCGCTGCGGACCCGCAAAGCGCTGCGTAAGCTCGCGCCCGGAGATCTTCTCATCGTCGAGTGCACCGATCCACTTGCCGTCATCGATATTCCGCATCTCGTGCGCGAGACGGGCGACACGCTGGAGCGCCAGGACGCGACGGATGGACTTTACATTTTCCACATTAGGCGGAAAACACGATGAGCGAACGCGAATTCGGCACATCTATGCCCTGGCGGCGAAGCTGGCGTCTGTTTTGGTGTAGAATGCGGCGATCTTGATTAGGTAGAATTTTGTATCCTCATGGTTTATTTTATTCGGATGCCAGAAAAACCCGCTAGACCGCGTAGACGCCCCATCGATCCAAATCAGTTGGGCAAATTCATCGTCGATTTATCGATCGGGGATTTAGAGGACCGAAGGCCGACGCAAGAGGAAGAGGGGAGAAACCTTCCGGCCGTGGCTTTGGGCCGTCTCGGTGGCGCTAAATGCCGGCCAACAACGTCGCCGCACTTGTCGAAGAAAGTGTAGAACGATCTAGCCAGGAAGGCCGCTTGCGCAGTCTAAGAAAAAAGACCGGCCGGCCGCCCTCCTGACCTACGAACTATCTGAGTAAGACGTAATGAAATCGTTCAGTTAATTGGACCGGATGCGAGCAAGATAGTTGGGACAGCGTTGGCGCTCATGCACCATATTTAGTATGACCAAGCTCTCAGCCGAAAAGTGCGCCCAAATCCTCAACCTTCTTGTAGAGGGCAACACCCTTCGTGCAACGAGACGGATCGCGGACGTATCGTTCAACACCGTCACTAGGCTGTTCGTCGATGCAGGAACCGCGTTTGCCGACTACCAGAATCGGACCTTCAGAAACCTGCCATGCAGGCGGCTTCAACTCGACGAAATTTGGTGCTTCGTATGCGCCACAAAGCACGCAGCCGACGCCAGAGCTGCACCGGATGGCGCGGGCAACGTTTGGACTTGGGTAGCTATCGACGCAGAAACAAAGCTTGTTCCGTCGTGGCGCATTGGAGACCGGAGCGGTGAGACCGCATCGATTTTCGTTGCCGACCTAACGGCGCGGCTCACGAATCCCGTCCGAATCACAACGGACGGCCATCGACCAAACCTTGAGGCGATTGAGCAGTCATTCGGCCCTGGCGTTGACTACGCCATGCTCATGAAGCTCTACGGCGGCGCTTCCGAGAGCAATCAGGGCTGCTATGTCCCCTCCGAATACAAGGGCGCAGTTAAAATATCGATCGAAGAGAATTGCGATCCCACGCACGTCTCGACATCGTATGCAGAGTGGCAAAATCTTACTATGCGCGTGAGCTTTCGGCGCTTCCCACGACTAACAAATGCATTTTTCGAAAAGATCGAAAACCACGGCTTCTCAGTCGCGTTGCACTACATGCACTACAATTTCTGCCGCATTCACAAGATGTTACGGGTCACACCAGCGATGGCTGCGGGAGTGACTGACAAACTCTGGACGATCGCCGATCTGGTTGCTGTCTTGGAAGCTGGGTGCTGACGCCAGACAGTTTTTTCCAAATTTGCGGAGTTCCAGAGCATGCGTCAGATCCACCTCTGGTTCAGACAGGAATATGTTGCCCTGCCGGTGATTCGATATTCGGCGGAGGAAGGCCGCGGCATTGCCGGGCGTCTGCTTGTCTAACAAACACGATCCACCGGATTCTGCGCAATCCGATCTACGCCTGCGGCCGAACCGGCAGCCGCGTGACGATTGAGGCCAGCCGCAAGCGGATCGTGCTTGGGTTCAGGCGAACGGCTCGATTGGGAAGTCTTGCTTTCGGACCACCACGAAGGCTATCTCTCTTGGACCGAGTTCGAGAGGAATCAGCGCCTGATCGTCGACAACGCCAATAGCGAAGGTCGCATGGCGCGCGGCTCGGACCGCCGCGGCGAGTCGCTTCGGCGGGTCTCCTACGCTTTGGCCATAGCGGCCGTAAGCTGCATGTCGCCTATCGCGGCGCGGCGGTGATGTCGGCCAGTATCATTGCAATGGAAGCTTCGTCAATCATGGAGTATACCGGTGCATCTCCTTCGGCAGCTTGCGTGTCGACGCGGCCATTGGAGCCGAGGTCGTCACACTTATGAACCCGTTCGGTGTCGCGGCGGCTCTTGGGGCGATCGAGCAGCAACAGTCCCAGCCCATGGAAAAGCGCCGGCAGGTCGAACTGGCGCTGAAACAAGAGCCCCACGAAGCCGCGCGCGCACGGCGACAACATGATGCCGTGGATGCTGACAATCGTCTCGTCGCGGGTGAACTCGAACGTCGATGGAACGACAAGCTCATAGATGTCCGCCGGCTCGACGATAAGCTGGAAGCCTTCGACAAGCAACGCCAACCCATCCTCGACGAGCAGGACCGAGAATGTCTTACGCGCCCTGGCGCCGATCTTGAAATGGCCTGGTCGCACCCGGCCGCGACGACAGCCCCGCGCAAGAGGATTGTCCGCCCTGTTCCGCATGAGATCGTCGGCGCGCCGAAAATGACGGGATTGAGATGGTCTTGCATTGGTACGGCGGCGACCACACGCCATTGCAGGTCAAGAAGAACGCGATCAGCAAGCACCGCCGGACGGTTAACATGGCGTCGAAGTTCTGGTGCGGGAACTGGCGCAGATGATGCAGGACCAATCCATCCCAGCGATTCTCAATGGCGCCAGCCAGCTCACGGCCGTCAAAACGGTTGGACACAAGGCAAATTCCGCTGAATGCGCGGAAGGCTCGGCGTCGGCAACTATCGGGAAGGCGAACGCGCCGAGAGAGCCGAGCCCTTGTCTGAAACCGCGCCGGCGCTCAATATCAGCCAGATGACCGTGCTGCGCATGATCCGAAATGGAGTGCAGGCGCAACAGCTGTGCATAGGCGCGCCTTGGATGGTCGAAGCGGCGGTGCTCGAAAGCGCGGTCGTGGGCAATGAAACGCAAAGCCGGCGTCGGCGCGAGCTGCTACGCGAAGATCCGGATCACCGGCCTCTAAAATCCAATGACATCGCGAGGTGAGTAGAATGAATTAGGCTCGAAAGTAGTCAGGAGCTGCATGGTTTTCACCTGCGCAAAATTGAATAATATACGAGTTTGACCGAAATCCAGAAAACTGGAAGAGAACCTTGAGAGGGATCATCAATGACTGGGGGCGTTTCCGCGTTGGACCTCGTGCTCGGTGGCGATCCGACGCTTTATTTCATCGTCCGTCTCTCCCTATTCGTAAGCCTATCGGCGGTCGCGTTCGCGGCGTTTATCGGCATGCCGCTCGGCGCCGTCCTGGCACTGGTCTGTTTTCCGGGACGGACGTTCCTCGTCGTCGTGATCAATGCCTTCATGGGTCTGCCTTCCGTCGTGGTTGGGCTTGCCGTCTTTTTGTTGCTGTCTCGCTCGGGCCCATTGGGCTTCCTTGGCATCCTATTTACGCCGAGAGCGATGATCATCGCGCAGGCTCTCCTCATCCTGCCGATTATCGCAGCACTGACACGGCAAACCGTCGAGGATCTCTGGATGGAGTACCGTGACGAACTGACGGCGATGCGCGTCGGGCCGTTCCGCCGCGTGATCACTCTCCTATGGGACGCCCGCTTTAACCTCATGACTACACTGCTGGCGGGCTTCGGCCGTGCGGCGGCAGAGGTCGGGACATTGATGATCGTGGGCGGAAATATCAACGGGTTTACCCGTACCATGACGACCGCGATTGCACTCGAGACGTCGAAGGGTGATCTTCCCCTTGCCATGGGCCTCGGGCTCGTGCTTATCGCGATCATCATCATTGTCAACGCGCTGGCGTGGAGCGTTCGGCTCGTCGGCGAAATCCGTGCGGGATAAACGCATGCACGCGGCCGCCAGTGATCTGCCGATCGTACTGCGGGAGGCCAGCGTCAGCATCGGCCACCTCACGATTCTCCACCGTATCTCGCTCAGCCTTGAACCGGGAGCGCCGACCGTGTTGATTGGACCGAATGGTTCGGGTAAGACCACGCTGATCCGGGTTGGGATGGGCCTTTGTTACCCAACATCGGGATCGGTCACATGGGGCGGACGTGCCCAATCGCACGGGGAACGGCGAGCAATGGTATTCCAGCGCCCAATCATGTTGCGCAGGACGGTGGCCGCCAACGTCGCATTCGCCCTTGCGGCGGCCGGGATGACCCGTAACGAGCAGTCGGAACGTCGTCGCTGATCTGCTCCGCAGGGTTGGTCTTGAAGGTCTTCGCCCTTCGCTCGGCCCGTCGCCTATCTGGCGGCGAACAACAGCGTCTAGCGCTCGCTCGCGCGCTCGCCCGCGACCCGGAGATCCTGTTCCTCGATGAGCCAACAGCGAGCCTTGACCCGGCAGCAACCAAAGCCGTCGAAGACATCGTCCGCTTAATAGCCGCCCGCGGCATCAAGATCGTGATGGCGACTCACGACGTCGGCCAAGCGCGCCGGCTCGCCGGCGAAATCGTATTTCTCGTGCGCGGTCGCATCGTCGAGCACGCGTCCACCGAACGTTTCTTCACGTTACCCTCAACACCAGAGGCCGCCGCCTTTCTGCGTGGCGACCTCGTGATCTGAATACAGAAGAGGGAGCGTGCCCATGCTAACTCGACGTTTCTTGCTTGTCACCGTCGTTACCTTGACGACTGGATTTGGTGCAATTGCGTTTGCTCAGGAGAAGTCGATCGTGGTTGCCTCGACCACGTCGACGCAAGATTCCGGCCTGTTCGGCTACCTGCTGCCTATCTTCAAGACAAAGACCGGCATTGACGTGAGGGTGGTCGCGCAAGGCACCGGCCAGGCGCTCGACACCGCCCGGCGCGGTGATGCCGACGTCGTCTTCGTCCATGACAAGGTGGCGGAGGAGAAGTTCCTCGCCGATGGCTTCGGCGTGCGGCGCTTCCCGGTCATGTACAACGACTTCATCCTGATTGGTCCGCAGAGCGACCCCGCAGGCATCAAAGGAGCAAAGGACATCGTCGCCGCGCTCAAGACGATCAAGGACAAGCAGGCACCATTTGTCTCACGCGGCGACCGCTCCGGCACTAACCAGGCCGAACTCGCGCTGTGGAAGGTCGCCGGCGTCGACATCGCCAAAGACAAGGGACCTTGGTACCGCGAGATCGGTCAGGGCATGGGCGCCACGCTCAACACGTCGGGAGCGATGGGCGCCTATACGATCTCCGACCGCGGCACCTGGATCTCGTTCAAAAACAAGGGTGAACTTCTCATCATGGTAGAGGGCGACAAACGCCTGTGCAATCAGTACGGCGTCATGCTTGTGAATCCGGCGAAGCATCTCAACGTGAAGAAAGAGCTCGGCCAGCAATTCATCGATTGGTTGATCTCGCCGGAAGGGCAGAACGTAATCGCCGGCTACCAGGTCAATGAGCAGCAGCTCTTCTATCCCAACGCCAGCAAGTCGGAGCCATGATGGTCGCTCAACTGTTGTCGAGGCTCGTCATATGTGGACATGCAATAATCGCGGCCGGCGCTTGATTTGCCGATAGAGCCGCGATCCATGCGGCGAGTGGAGACGTCCAGATGAATATTACCACAATTGGGTTGGACCTGGTGAAGAACATTTTCCAAGTTCATGGCGTCGATGCAGAAGGCAGGGTTATGGTCCGGCGCAACTTACGTCGAGCGCAAGTGCAAGAGTTTTTCACGGAACTCGAACCGTGTCTGATTGGACTGGAAGCATACGGGATCGCTCATTTTTGGGAACTCGAGCTGATCGCAATGGCAACCTACAAGCCCATCGGCTGATCGTCGAATGATCTGGAACGAGAAGGCCGATTGCCAGCAATCGTATGATCGAGCCGATCTTGCTCTTCGCTCTGAAACAGGGCTGAATACCGCTCGCAAAATCAAGGCCGTCTCAATAGCGCGGTTCGATTAATGAGCCTGATCGTCCGACGTCTTTCGAGGCTGCGGCCTCCTACCTGACCTTCCTGCGATCTAGTGGACACCGGATTAGTTCTACTGAGTCATGAAATTTGATGGGATTCGCTTTGGTCGCTGATCTGGTAATTTGGTGATTCGTTGACCGACGAAGGGTCGTTGATATGGATCTTTCCGGGCGAGCCAGCCAAGCGCGTTTTGCGTCCTATGTCGAATCTCTCGTCGAAGTCATCGGCCACGCCGATCGCGCCGAGCCCTTGAATGATTATTGCGTTGGCCTGCTGATGCCGGGCGAACGCAAGAGCGTCGAGCCGATGGCGGCGGTCGTGGCGCCGGCGCGAGTTTCGGCCAAACATCAATCGCTTTTACATCTGGTCGGCCAGGCGTCCTGGTCGGACGAGGCCGTCTTGCAAAAGATCCGCGAGCTGGTTTTGCCTAACATCGAACGACAAGGGCGGATCGAAGCCTGGATCGTCGATGACACCGGTTTTACGAAGAAGGGTACGCATTCGGTCGGCGTCGCGCGACAATATTGTGGGCGGCTCGGCAAACAGGACAATTGTCAAGTCGCGGTTACGTTGTCGATCGCCAATCATTCGGCAAGCCTGCCGATCGCTTACCGGCTCTATCTGCCGGAGACATGGGCAAATGATGCGGCACGGCGGAAAGAGACGCATGTGCCGAAGGATATCAGGTTCAAAACCAAGCCGCAGATTGCGCTCGATCAGATCCGCGCAGCCCACGCGGAGGGTGTCGCCCCCGGTATCGTCTTGGCCGATGCGGGCTATGGTGCAAACAGTGACTTCCGTGCGGGTGTCAGTGCTCTGAACCTGCCCTATGTCGTCGGCATCCAATCGACGCCCAGCGTGTGGCCGCCAGGTCAAGCGCCTTTGCCTCCCAAGCCGTGGAGTGGCCGCGGCCGGCGCCCTTGCAACGTGCAGCGCGACGACCAACACAAGCCTGTCTCGGTCAAAGACTTGGCTCTGAGCTTAGGCAAAAAGGCATGGCGTAGCGTTACCTGGCGGGAGGGATCGAACGCGCCGCTTGCTTCCCGCTTCGCCGCCGTTCGCGTGCACCTCGCCGCGCGGGACTACAAGCGAACCACACCGCATCCGGTCGAATGGCTGCTCGTCGAATGGCCGAAGGGAGAGGCGGCTCCCACAAAATACTGGCTTTCGACCTTGCCCGAGGACACGCCCCTCGCCACACTCGTCGATTATGCCAAACTGCGCTGGCGCATCGAACGTGATTACGAAGAGCTCAAAGGTGAACTCGGCTTGAGCCATTACGAAGGTCGAGGTTGGCGTGGCTTTCACCATCATGCCACGCTCTGCATCGCCGCTTACGGATTCTTGATCTCGGAACGGGACGCGATTCCCCCCTCAGCCTCCCGGCGGCGCACGATGCCTCGCCTACCCGACGGTTATCGATCCCGAGGCGCCGCCGATCCGTCCCGAACGTCACGTCGAAAACTCGATCGCGACGATCAGAAAACGCCTCACCGTCGCGCTCGCGAAATCCCTCGCGCGATGTCCATGCTGTCAGTCGACGCCCCGACCACCTGCAACCCGATTGCATTTATGACGCAGTAAAATTAGCGGGGATCCGTCAAAATACGGGCGCCTACGGCGAGAGGCTCAGTGGTCATTTTCGTCAATCGGCTTGAGGAAGTGCTGAACGACCCACGTGCCGATTTCCTTGCCCATCTTGGCGCCGACGAGGTCGGAAGTTCGGTAATGAATGCCGCCCCAGACGCGGGCTTCGATGACCTCGTCCGTAATCGCGTCCACGTTCTTGTAGTACCTGGTTTCGCCCGTGGCCGGGCTGTAGAGAGCGATGGCGTCCTTATCATCGAGGTACTTCCGGAAGACCTCGGCCGCTGCGCCTGCCTGAAGACAGTGGCCGGAGGGGTAATCGGGAAACGGGGGCGTCGTTGGAAGCGCCTGGATCCACTTCGGATCCGCAGTAGTGTCCGGATTGTTGTCCGTATCCGCCTCGCGTATCGCCGTCACTGGCCGCCACTGGTCATAGGTATATTTCGCCTCGAACACGGCGATCGACCCGTCGACGAGCGCGAGCGTCAGGAGCGCGAAGAACCGCGCCGAATCCGTGTCGTCGAACCCCTTTGCGATTGCCAGCCGCTCCGCGAACGGCTCGAATATGTTGCTGGAAACGGGCAACCAAAAGAACGCCACGGCCGTCTGCTCGGGGGTGCGCGTCGTGCTGTTCCGCGCCCCGATCGCCTTCAATTCGTTGAGATCGGCCGCGTATTGCGCGGAGGTTAGCAACGGTGGCGGTCCAGGCCGGAACTGGGAACTCGATTTCAACGTCCATGGCTGCCAGTGGGCCTGGGCCGTGATCGCCAGCCGTAAGTCCGGCGGCGGCGTGACGCGCCACACGCCGGGTGATGGCGAAACGGTGTACACGGGACCTGGCAGCGGGACGTCGCTCGCGCGAAGCGCGAGTATGCCAGACGCGGCGGCGGTGCCAACCTTGATGCCATCTGTCTTCTCTTGGCCGTCCGGAATACCGGCCAGTGACTGCGCGTAGAATAAATCCCAGGTCGACGTACTTGCCGGCGCGACGCCGACAAGCGCATGATGCGCAGCGGTCGCGGCTGCGGCCTCGATTGACGCCTGCGGCGGCGCGGTTAGTTTGAGCGCATAGGGATGATACCGATGTGTAATCGCGTTCGTCGCTTCAAACATCGCCACGTTGACGATGGCGTGTTCGCGCTGAGGTAAGCTACTGTTGAGAAAATTGGCCGTGTACGTGCTCCAGACAATTACCTGATTCGAAGAAGGGGACCTGGACGCGCTCTCGCCTAGGGACTTCGACAAGCCGTCCTCGCTGCTGGCGCACACTGGTAAGAGCGCGAACGCCAATGTCATGATACCGACGCCCATGTGCCAGAAACGAATTGCACTCATTCGCCCCCCCGTCGTAATCCTTGAAGCTCGGTCTACTTGTGCGGCGCGACTTTTTCTTGGACGATCACGCTTTGGCATTAACAAGCCGGCGACAAGTAGTCTTATGCTACTGCAGTTGTCGCCTCGCTCCAAGGTGCGACGCGGTTCGAAAACTGTCGATGCTCGGACGGGGGATCAACTGCCGTTGCTTTCAACGTGTTGTAGACCGCCGCATGGATGGAAACGAAGCGCTGAGCCGATTTGGCTGATTTGAAGTCTTGCATTTTCGTTCTCGGCGTCGAACCGGTTGATGCGAGTTTTCCGCACGAGCCTTGGAGCGCAGTCCTTGTTGGTGCGAGACGTGGTTACATACCCGGCGACGAAGCCGAAAAGCCGGACGTTTTTATAAAAATCCTTGCCTTGCCATCCCAACCAAAAATGAAGACTAGCAGTATAGCTGCATCAGACATCAATCCTCATACCTACTCAAAACGCATGGGCGCTGCGGAACCCGACACAAAAATTGGTGGCTAGATTATTTTCTATGCAGTCCGGGCTGCAAGACTACGCGCCCTTCCTTCGTGTCAGATTTCGAAATGATTGCCCGGCAGTCGAGGTTTTGATGCACATATCCACTCAGCGTATGTCGCTTCCCGACAGGTGTCGGGACGGGGTTTATTAACGCCCGGATGACCAAGCAGGCGCGAAAGTGTTGCGCATTTGCCACGCATCGCGAAAGTGACGCGATCCCAGCTTTTTGTCTGACGGGTTCCTGCTGTCCGACGCGTCCCAACTCTTGGAAGCAAAGGGTGCTGCCCGCCTTTGGCCGGCGACCGATGAATTCCTACTCAAGCCCGCGTTTCGGGCGCTTTTTGTGTGGGGGGTAGTCAGATGACATATCACTTATATGCCGCCGGCCGGGCATTGAGACACGAGCTTTTGGCGACGACAATATTGGGCACGCTCGCCGTGACCCCGCTGCTCCAGTGCTCGGAGGCTCGCGCCCAAACCGCCGAGAGCGGCGCTGTCGCCCTGCCGACTGTCGACGTGACAGCCTCGCAGGGTGGCGCGGGCGACCCAGTCGGTGGAGCCGGGGTGAACGCGCCGAACCAAGGCTACAGCGCGCCGCCCGTTCTCCAAAGCACCACCAAGATCAACGTCCCCACTTTCGATCTTCCCGTCGCGATCCAGACGGTGCCGGAGCAGGTCATCCAGGATCAAAACGACATCAGCATCCAGGATGCGCTCCAAAATGTCAGTGGTGTGCGCTCGGCCAACAATAATCTCGAGGGCTATGTCTTCAATCTTCGCGGCTTTAGAAGTGTCAATGTGTTCCGAGATGGTCTTTTGATTTCGGACGCAATTCCCCAAAACTACGACACCGCCAATCTGCAAACTATCGAAGTGCTGAAAGGTCCGGCGTCTTTCGTCTTCGGCCGGGCGGATCCGGGTGGCGTGATCAATTTGGTGACCAAGAAACCCCTCGACGTACCTTATTACAGCGTCACCCAGGAGTTCGGCTCATTCAACCTCTATCGCACGGTTTGGGATTTGACCGGTCCGGTCCAGGTCCCAAGCCTCGATAATGGCGCCTTGAGCTATCGGTTCATGGGCAGCTATACCACCGGCGGCGAATTCATCGACTTCATCAACAATCGAAAGGTTTTCCTCGCGCCCGCAGTCACTTGGCGGATCGACCCCGCGACGACGCTCACGGTGGATGCGCAATACACACGGCAAAACTCGCAAAGCTTCGTTGGCATTCCTGCTCTCGGAATGTACCCCGCCAGCCTGCCCGTTTACCGCACGGCCCAAGAGCCGAACGAGCCGCCGGATACAGTGCGCAGTTCGATCATCGCTTATGAATTCAAGCACAACTTCAATCAGGATTGGACGATCACCAACCGCTTTCTCGCCGCCCGCGCCACCCTCGAAAAAGACGATTTGACCGCCAACAATTTTGATAGTCCGCCTATCCTCGATAGAGGCATCACCTATCAGAAATTGACGGGCACGAACTATTCCGCGAACCTCGACCTGACCGGCAAGTTCTATGTTCTCGGCGCCAGGAACGACGTCCTCATTGGAACCGATTATTTCTATAGCTTCTACAATTATATTTTTTCGGCGGATGGAAGCTACCCGATCAACATCTACAATCCGCTCTACGGCACGGTGCCGACGCCTGCGTTCGCCGGCGCCGCCTCCAGGGCGTGGCAAGGGACGGCTGATCAGTTCACATCTTTTTCCTCTTTAGCGAGAAAAGACCTCGGCGTTTACGCGCAGGATTCGATCACGCTGTTCGACAACCTCCACATTTTGCTCGGCGCCCGCTACGATTTGGCCGATGTGCGAGGCGGGGATGGCGATAATTTTGCCCAAGCCTCTTTCAATTTCAACAACAGCCTCAGCCAACACACGGCCTTCTTCAGCCCCCGCGTCGGTGTCGTCTATCAACCTGTTCCCTGGCTCGGCTTTTACGGCAGCTATACGCGGTCCTTCGGACAGCCTAACGGCATAGCGACCGACGGCACCGTCTTTCCGCCCCAAATCGCGGAAGGCTGGGAGGGTGGTGCCAAGGCCGAGCTGTTGGATGGCAGGTTGAACGCAACGCTCGCTTTTTTCAGCATCACGAAGAGCAATATTCTGACGCCGGTTCCAACCGCGCTGGACCCGACCGCGCAGCGCCCGGTCGGCGCGGTCCTCAGCCAAGGCGCCGAACTCGACGTGCTAGGCAAGCTCACCAACGAACTCAGCGTCATCGCCAGCTATTCCCACATCGACGCGACAATAATCGCGGACAATAGCGGTCTGCTCGGTAATTCGCCGCGGACCTACGCGCCGGATTCGGGCAGCCTGTTCCTTGCCTATGAATTTCCGACCGACAGCTTTTTGCATGGCTGGCGCGCCGGCGGCGGCGTCTTTGCCGCGAGCAACCGGTGGGGGGACGACGCGAACACCTTCATCCTGCCCGCCTATGCCCGCTTCGATGCGTTCGCGAAATATCAGATCGTCGCGGCCGGCCTGAAATGGTCCGCGCAAATCAATCTGACCAACATAGCCAACACCAAATATTACTCGGGTGCCGATAATTACTTCAACAACTCCCCACGATTTGGAATCTTCCCAGGCGCGCCACGTGCGGTGACCGCGTCTCTGCGTGTGGAGTATTGAGCCATGCGCCGCCTGTGGGTTTTCATCCACCGCTGGACGGGCCTGGCGATGGCGGGGTTCCTCATTATCGTCGCTCTCACCGGGAGCCTGCTCGCGTTTTACAACGAACTGGACCATCTGGTTGCCCCCCAGCTTTTTGCCACGCCGAGACCGGGCATCGCCCCGCTCGACGCGGCGACGCTCGCCGAACGAGCCGAGGCTCTTGTGCCCGAGGCACGGGTAACCGGCGTCTGGCTTTGGTATCCGGATCAGGTCTTGGTCTCGGTGGGCGGGCGCATCGATCCTGAGACGAACCAGCCCCATGAGCTGGCCTACGACCAGCTGTTGCTCGATCCCTGGACTGGGAACGAACTCGGCCGGCGCGCCTGGGGCGACATCTCGCAAGGCTCGATCAGCTTGATGTCCTTCATCTACACGCTCCACTATGCCTTGGCGCTCGGGATGCCGGGCATTTGGGTCCTGGGCTTTGTGGCGCTGGCCTGGACGATCGATTGCTTTGTCGGATTTTATCTCACCCTGCCCATAGGTATTCACAAATTCTGGAAGCGATGGAAGCCTGCCTGGCAAATCAAGGCGGGCGCGGGAGTTCTTCGTCTCAACTTCGATCTGCATCGCGCGGCCGGCTTATGGCTTTGGGGCGTGCTCCTCATCTTTGCCTGGTCAAGCGTCTACATGAACCTGGGAGACACTGTGTACACTTGGGTCACGCGCGCGGTCCTTGAGTATCATGCGCCCTGGACTGAACTTGCAGATCGGCCCCAACCGCTAAAGACTCCCCGCCTCAATTGGCGCGAGGCGCAAACCGTCGGAGAACGCCTGATGGCGGAGGCGGCCGCGAGCCACGGTTTTGCGGTCGAAAACCCCATCGCTCTTTCGTTCGATTCAAAGAAAGGGCTCTATCGGTACGGCGTCCGAAGCAGCAAAGATATCCAGGACCATCGTGGCAAGACCGACGTCTATTTCGATGGCGAAACCGGAGCCATGACATTTTTGATGCTCCCGACCGGCCAATTTGCCGGCAATACCGTCACATCCTGGCTTTACGCGCTGCACACGGGAAATGTGTTCGGGCTGCCATGGCGAATTTTCGTTTGCGGCCTGGGTCTTGTGATCGTCCTTCTGTCGGTCACGGGGGTCTATATTTGGTGGAAGAAGCGCTCCGCCCGAAAATTAGCCCGATCTCGAAAGGGGCTTCCCACAGAGATTGACGATGCCGAGACCGCTGCTTACGGTAGATCAAAGCCCGCTTGAGCATTCGCATGAAGGATGTCCACGACCTCATTGTCGGAGGAGGCACACCGGCGATCGATCCCGCGGTCGAGTTTATCCTGCATGCCGAAGAGTTCATGCGGTGGCGCGTGACACCCTATCCTCGACCAAGCCGCAACGCCGGATCCGAATCTTGCCTTGGTTGATCGTGGCGCTGTTGACGGGAGCAGCCGCTGGCGCCTGGGTTCTTTTACGTTTCCAGGAAGCGCCGGCCGGAAAGCCTGCACCCTTAGTCTCGGTCGCCGCCGCGACAGCGGTCAACGGCGATCTCGATGTCACCCTTGCCGCACTTGGCACGGTGACGCCGCTAGCGACCGTCTCGATCAAGGCCAGGATCAGTGGCCATTTGGTGCGGCTTGGCTTTGAGGAAGGCCAAGAGGTCAAGGCGGGCGACTTCCTCGCCGAGATCGATCCCCGCCCCTACCAGCATGAATTGGTCCAAGCGCAAGGCCAGCTCACGCGCGATCAGGCGCTGCTCGACAATGCGCGGCTCGATCTGGAGCGCTATCGGCAGCTCGTCACGCAAAACAATGTCTCCCACAAGCAGTTTGACACGCAGCAGTCGCTGGTTCGCCAATATGAAGGCATGGTCAACATCGATCAGGCACTGCTCGATCGCGCGAGGCTCAATCTCGAATATTGCCACATCACCGCCCCCGTCTCGGGGCGCGTGGGGCTACGCCAGGTCGATCTCGGCAATTATGTGCAGCCGAGCGATGCAACCGGCATCGTTGTGATCACGCAGCTTCAACCGATCGCCATTGTTTTTCCGGTCGCAGAGGATCATTTGTCCACGGTGATGGGTCCAGTCCTTGCCGGTAAAAAGCTGCCGGTCGAAGCCTACGATCGCGGCGGCGCCCGGCTTCTCGCCAAGGGGACGCTTGCCACCATCGATAATCAGGTCGACCCCGCGACCGGCACCGTTAAATTCAAGGCCCGTTTCGACAATACGGATTTGGCGCTGTTTCCCAATCAGTTTGTGAATGTGCGCCTCCTTGTCGAAACTCTGCAGGATGCGATCCTCGTTCCGAGCACCGCCATCGAATACGGGCCGAAGGGCGCCTTTGTCTTTGCGATCCAGAACGACGATACGGTCGCGATGCGGCCGGTGACATTGGGGCCCGCCGAGCGTGGAAGTGTCGCCGTGCTCGCCGGCATCGAACCGGGCGTCCGGGTTGTGACCGGCGGAGCGGATCGGTTACGCGACGGCACCAAGGTGAAACTCGTTGCGGACAGGAAGGCGGAAGCAAGCTCTCCCGATCGCGGCGGGCGATGAACCCCTGCGCATGGTTTATCCTACGGCCTGTGGCGACCACCCTTATAATGGTCGCGCTGTTGCTCGCGGGCGGCGTCGGTTTTTTCCTCCTCCCGGTCTCGGCATTACCGCAGGTCGATTACCCGACGATCATGGTTCGAACCTTTTATCCAGGGGCGAGCCCAGACGTCATGGCGACGGCTATAACGGCGCCTTTGGAACGCGAACTCGGACAGATACCGGGACTGGAGGAAATGAGCTCCACATCGTCTGGCGGAGCCTCGAATATCACATTGCAGTTTGCTCTCGGTCTGAAGTCTCGATGTTGCCACGCAGGAAGTCCAGGCTGCGATCCAGGCTGCGGCCACCTCGTTGCCGAACGACCTGCCTGCCCCACCGATTTATGCGAAAATCAATCCTGCCGACGCACCGGTCATGACCGTCGCAGTCATGTCGAAAACATTGCCTCTGCCCCGCGTCCACGACCTCGCGGACGTGCGGTTTGCACAGAAGATCTCTCAGGTGCCGGGCGTCGGACTCGTCGGTATCGGAGGCGGCGGCAGGCCCGCGGTGCGCATCAAAGTGGATCATCGCGCCGTCGCCGCTTATGGCCTCAACCTTGACGATCTGCGCACCACGATCGGGAGCGCCAACGTCAATATGCCCAAGGGAAATTTTGAAGGGGTGAAGCGGGCCTATGCGATCAATGCCAATGACCAGATAAGAAGCGTCGAGGATTACCAAAAAATCATTGTCGCCTATCGAAATGGGGCGCCCGTCCGGCTCGAAGATGTCGCGAGTATCGAGGGGGGCATGCAGAACAAGGATCTCGCGGCCTGGTTCGATGAAGTGCCGGCAGTCCTCCTCAACATTCAACGCCAACCCGGCGCCAATGTCATCGCAGTGGTTGACGCCATCAAAGAGATGCTGCCAGCGCTTCAGGCCACATTGCCGGCCGGGATCGACGTCGTGGTGCTGAGCGACAGGACAACCACGATTAAGGCTTCGATCCGCTCGGTCGGATTTGAACTCGCCTTTGCGATCCTGCTCGTCGTCCTCGTGCTCTTTGTGTTCCTTGGCGATGTTCGCGCGACGCTGATTCCGAGCCTTGCCGTTCCGATCTCGCTGATCGGCGCTCTCGCCGCGATGTATCTTTTGGGACTGGGTCTCAACAATCTGACCTTGATGGCGCTCACCGTTGCGACAGGCCTCGTCGTCGACGATGCCATCGTGATGGTTGAAAATATCGCTCGCCACCGCGATGCTGGCCGCAGTCCCCTCGAAGCCGCGCTCATCGGGTCACGGGAAATCGGCTTCACCATCATCTCTTTGACCGTTTCATTGGTTGCGGTTCTGATCCCGCTCTTTTTCATGGGCGATGTGGTCGGCAGGCTTTTTCGTGAATTCGCCGTCACCCTAGCAATGACGATTTTGATTTCTGCGATCGTGTCGCTGACCCTGATACCCATGCTTGGGGCCAGGCTCCTGCGATCCGATCTTCAATCCGACGAAAGCGCCATACGACGGATCACCCGTTCGTGGTCGGAAACTGCCGTTGCGTATTATGGCCGTTGTCTCGACGTTGTGCTCGCCCATGAAAGGCTAACCCTCGCTGTTGCGGGGCTCACGCTTGCCATCACCATCACCCTCGCGATCGTCATCCCGAAGGGATTTTTCCCGATCGAGGACACCGGTGCGTTGCGCGGCGTTTCCGTCGCACCGGGATCGATCTCATTTGCTGCGATGGCCGAGCGCCAGCAAGCCTTGGCGGAGGTCATTCTCAAGGACCAAGACGTTGAGACGCTCGCCTCTTTTGTCGGGGTCGATGCCATCAACACGACCTTGAACAGCGGCCGATTTCTCATCAATCTGAAACCCCATGGCACGCGCAAGGCAAGCGCCCCGGAAGTCGCGCGGCGCGTGGCAAAGGCGGTGGAGACGGTATCGGGGATCTCGCTCTTCCTCCAGCCGATGCCCGATTTGGCGATCGATTCCAGCAGCGGACGTGCGCAGTATCAGTTCATTCTTGAGAACGCCGACGCCGCCGAATTCGAAGTTTGGATTCCAAGGCTTCTGGAGCGTTTGAAACAAGCGCCGCAACTCGAGAATGTAAGCAGCGATCTGGACACCCATGGACTCGCCGCGATTCTCACCATTGATCGTGACACAGCCGCGCGCTTCGGCATCACGCTCGCGACCATCGACAACGCTCTCTATGATGCTTTTGGGCAAAGGATCATCTCAACCATCTTCACCCAGTCGAACCAGCATCGCATCATTCTCGAAGCCAAACCCTCCCTGACACCGATGGCCGCGACACTTTTGGAGCTTCGTCTTCCATCCTCAATCGTGACGGGCGGCCAGGTGCCGCTGGACGTCATTGCACATGTGGAGGTGAAGCCCGCACCGCTCCTCTTCCGGCATTTTGGTCCTTATCCGGCCAGCGTCATTTCATTCGATCTTGCACCCAGCCGGTCGCTGGGGGATGCGGTGGCATCCATCCGACAAGCCGAACGAGAGATCGATCTGCCAGAGAGCATGATTACGCGGTTCCAAGGCGTGGCGCTCGCTTTCGAGGCCACGCTTGCCGATGAACTATGGCTTGTCCTCGCCGCCATCATCTGCGTCTATATCGTCCTCGGTATACTCTACGAGAGCTTCATACATCCGCTGACCATCCTGTCGACCTTGCCTTCGGCCGGCGCCGGCGCGCTGGTCGCGTTATGGATCGCGGGCATGAACCTCGACATCCTTGGCATCATCGGGATCGTGCTTCTGATCGGGATCGTGAAGAAAAACGCGATCATGATGATCGATTTCGCGCTTTCCGCCGAACGGAGCCAGCGGCTATCCCCCCGCGAAGCCATACGGCAAGCTTGCCTCTTGCGTCTGAGGCCAATCCTGATGACGACCCTCGCCGCGCTGCTCAGCGCCCTGCCCTTGATGATCGGAACCGGGATAGGCTCCGAGCTTCGCCATCCCTTGGGGGTAACGATCGTGGGCGGTCTGATCGTCTCGCAGGTCATGACGCTATTCACAACGCCGGCCATTTATCTGGCCCTCGACCGGCTGGGAAAAAAGCTCCACTCGACCAAACCAAGCGAAATCGAGCGGATTCAGCCTCTGGCCGGCGAATGAACGTCGCGGCTCCTTTCATAAGACGGCCAGTCGCAACCACGCTCTTGACCCTCGCGATTGCGCTGGCCGGCGGTCTTGGTTTGACGAAGCTTCCGGTGGCGCCAATGCCGGAGGTAGACCTGCCGTCCATTTTTGTCTTGGCTCAAATGATCGGCGCGAGCCCCGAAACCATGGCGACAAAAGTCGCGGCGCCGCTTGAGCGGCATTTGGGGGCGATTGCCGGCGTTCACGAAATGACATCGCATAACTCGGCGGGCGGCACCGAGATCATGCTCGAGTTCAATCTGGACCGAAACATCAATGGAGCCGCACGCGACGTGCAGGCGGCCATCAACGCCGCACGCGCCGATCTGCCGCCGGGCCTTAGCGCCAACCCGGTGTATTACAAAGCCAATCTCGCGGACTGGCCGATCACCTATCTATCCTTGACATCGAAGACGATGGGTCTCGCGCGAATCCATGATATTGCCACCACTCTCTTGAAGCCGAAGCTCGCCTCAATCGAAGGTGTCGCCTTGGTATATGTTCTCGGCTCGACGTCGCCCGCGGTGCGGGTAGAACTCGATCCCGATATTCTTTTTAAATATGGAATTGGTCTCGAAAGCATTCGCGCTGCGCTTGCCGCCGCCAATGCCAATAGCCCGAAAGGAGTGGTCGAGGAGGCAGGCCGGCGGTTTCAGATTCTATGCAAACGACCAAGCCAAAAGCGCCGCGGCTTATCGCGATCTCGTCGTGGCCTTTCGCAACGGCCGTGCGATCCGGCTGCGCGATCTCGGCGACGTGACCAATTCGGTCGAGGATTTCCGGCCGGCGGCGAACAGCGATGGCGAGCCATCGATCCTCATCCGCATCTATCGTTTGCCCGGCGCCAATGTCATCGAAACCGTCGACCGGATTAGGACCAGGCTGGCGCAGCTGCAGGCAACCCTTTCACCCGCGATCGACATTGCTGTCGTCTCGGACCGGACCGCGACGGCGCGTGCCTCTCTGCTCGATCTCGAACATGCCCTCGTTGTCGCCGGTGTGCTCGTGATCCTGACCGTTCTCGCTTTTCTGCAGAGCCTTCGCGCGATCTTGATTCCTGCCGTCGTCGTGCCGGTTTCCCTCCTCGGCACCTTTGGGGTCATGCATCTCCTGGGCTACAGCCTCGATAGTCTCTCGCTGATGGCGCTGATTATCGCCACAGGTCTCGTCATCGACGATTCCGTCGTGGTCGTCGAGAATATTACACGTCACATCGAGAAGGGTGTTCCGCGCATTCAGGCGGCGCTCCAAGGGGCTGGCGAGGTCTCGTTCACCGTCCTTGCAATGAGCCTGTCGTTGGTCGCCGCATTCCTGCCCATGCTGTTCATGGGAGGCGTTCTGGGGCGGATCTTCCATGAATTTGCGGTAACGCTCTCGACAGCCGTCTTGATCTCGCTCCTCGTCTCGCTCACCACGGCGCCAACTCTTGCGGCGCTCGTTCTGAAGTCCAGCTCCGAACGCCATTTCCCGAGGGTCACCTCGATTTTCAGACAGGCCTATGCGTTTTTGCTCAAAGCCTACGACCGAACCCTCGTCGTGGCACTGCGTCATTCAGCATTTACTTTGACGATCCTGCTCCTGCTTCTCTGCCTCAACGTCTATTTGTACATGGTGGTACCAAAGGGCCTGTTGCCTCATCAGGATCCGGGCCGGCTCTTCGGAATGCTGGAAGCGGACCAGTCCACGTCCGTCACGCTGATGCAGCAGAAGTTCGATGAAGCGACAAAAGTCTTTCTGGCCGACCCCTCGGTTAAGGGTCTTGCCGCCGTCATCGAAAGCGACGCCAACCGAAATACGGCCGAGTTCTATATTCAGTTGAAACCCAAGCCCGACCGCAAGGAGAGTGCGGACGAGGTTAATACCCGGCTATCGGCCGCCGTGAGTGAAATCCCGGGTCTGGCGCTGCATTTAACCGCGCCGCAAGACATAGTCTTCACAACCAACTCCAACACCTCCGGCCAGTACCAACTGGCGCTTTCGGGCGATGACATCGCTGAACTCAGGACCTGGACGGTGCTTCTGGCCGAAGCCTTGGAACAGGTCCCCCAGATCATTCGTCCGAGTGCGGACCAGAAGGAAGGCGGGCTTGAAACCCGTCTCGTGATCGACAGGGACAAAGCCTCCCGCTTCGGCATCAGCGCAAGTCAGATCGACAATACGCTTTACGACGCCTTCGGACAGCGGCAAGTTTCCACCGTTCACGCCCCTTCCACCCAATATCGCGTCGTGATGGAGGTCGCGCCCCGTTATCGGCAGGATCCCGACGTCCTGGACAAGCTTTATATCAGCACGTCGGCGGGGCCCGCCAGCGGGGTGCAAACCAGCAACGCGCCTGCGGGGACCATAAGCGGCATCGGACGGCAGGGGACCAACCCCTTGGCCGCAGCCTCCGTTGCCACGGACGCGGCCCGCAATCAAAACCTGAACGCGCTCGCCAACAGCGCGCGGGGCACAACATCGACCGGCGCCGCGATCAGCACCTTGGCAGAAACAATGGTTCCCCTCTCCGCCTTTGCGCACTTCGAGCAAGGCGCGGCGCCACTGTCCGTCACCCACAAGGGAAATGCCGTCGCAACGACAATTTCGTTCAATCTGGCCCCGCAGGTCCCGCTCAGCGAAGCGATCGCGGCAATCGAGAGAACGATAGCCGATCTCCGCATGCCGGCCTCCCTTCACGCCGAGTTCTCAGGGACGGCCAAAGCCTACCAGGAGGCAGCGATCAAGCAGGTGCTGCTTATCCTTGCCGCGCTTGTAACGATCTATATCGTTCTCGGTATCCTCTATGAGAGCTTCATCCATCCGATCACAATCCTTTCGACCTTGCCCTCGGCCGGAGTCGGCGCAATTCTCACTTTGATGGCCTTGCGTACCGAGTTCACAATCATTGCCTTCATAGGCATCATTCTCTTGATTGGCATCGTCATGAAGAACGCGATCATGATGATCGACCTTGCGCTTTATGCGCAGCGCCGACAAAATCTCTCTGCGCAAGACGCAATCCACGAAGCTTGTTTGCGGCGCTTCCGGCCCATCATGATGACGACCTTTGCCGCGCTTTTCGCCGCCCTGCCGCTTGCCCTCGGCACCAGCGATGGCGCCGAGCTTCGCCAGCCGCTCGGGATCGCGATCATCGGCGGCTTGTTGGTGAGCCAGGTGTTAACGCTCTACACCACGCCGGTGGTCTATCTTTATCTCGATCGCCTTCAGAGAAGATCGTCCCCAAGACGGCTGCGGAACTAGCGATTGACGCGCTCCGCTATTCCAATCTCGGCTTCGCCAGCGGGAACACGGGCTTTACAAGCCCCCGACGAGCCGTTTATATAACACACTTACATAACGATTACCTTCCCGCCGCCGCCGGTAAGGTGCGATCAGCCTAGGCAATTTCCCTTACCGGAGGATGCAGGAAACCGTGCACCGCCGCGGGTCGAATCTGCCTTCTTGAGGGATTCCATTGATGGCGCCGTTTTTGGCTTGTTCCGAGATCCCTTTCCGCCTGGCTTTGCCGCCGGCTTGCACCCCTGGCGATACCCCATCCATCGATCAGGACTTCTCAATTTTGCAAAAATGCAGCGTTGTGTCATGGCGACGGATTGAAAGCCCGCCGCGTAGCTTGCTCTGTCCTTCAGGAACGCGTTCACAAAAATAAAGGAGCGCCGTTGTGTTCGATTTGTCGGCCGCGGAATGGACCGCAATCTTGCTCTCCTTGCGGATCGCGTCGTCGCGACGATCATGAGCCTGCCGTTCGGCATCTTCACCGCCTATGCGCTCGCCCGTTGGCAATTCCCCGGCAAGATGATCTGTGAATGGCGTCGTTCATATGCCCTTGGTCTTGCCGCCGGTCGTCACCGGCTTCCTCTTGCTTATCCTTCTCGGCCGGAAGGGCGTCTTCGGCGCATTCCTCGCCGACATCGGCATTGTTTTGTCCTTTCGCTGGACCGGCGCGGCGGTGGCCTGCGCGGTGATGGGCTTTCCGCTCATGGTTCGCGCCATGCGTCTGTCGTTCGAATCGATCGACCGGCGCCTCGAGCTCGCCGCGGGAACCCTGGGCGCGAGCCCCATCTGGACTTTTTTTCTCGTCAGCCTGCCGCTCGCCATTCCGGGCATCGTCGTCGGCTCGATTCTCGCTTTTGCAAAGGCACTCGGAGAGTTTGGCGCGACGATCACATTCGTCTCGAATATTCCGGGCGAGACGCAGACGATCTCGGCGGCAATCTACTCTTATACGCAAGTGCCGGGCGGCGACGAAAGCGCGATGCGTTTGACCGATCGTTGCGATCGTGATTTCCTTTGTCGCCCTTGTCGCTTCTGAAATCATTCAGCGGCAGGCGGAAAAACGTCTGGCGAGCTTCGAATGATCGAGGTCGATGTCGGGCTCAAAGTGGGGGCTTTCGACCTCGACGTGGCTTTCGGCAATGGCCAAGGGGTCATCGCGCTGTTTGGCCAATCGGGTTCGGGCAAATCGCTGACGCTCAGTCTCATCGCCGGATTGATGCGGCCGGACAGAGGACGCGTCGCTTTGGATGGCAAGGCCCTTGTCGATGTGGAGCGCGGTGTTTTCGTTCCGATGCATCGCCGCCGTATCGGTCTCGTATTCCAGGACTTCGAATCTCTTCCCGCATCTGAGCGTCAAACAGAATCTTCTGTTCGGGCGATGGTTCGCGCCGCGCCGGGAGCGTGAGATCGATTTTGACGCCGTGATCGAAACCTTGGGGATCGAAGACCTGCTCGCGCGTCGCCCGGCACGCTTATCGGGCGGCGAAAGGCAGCGGGTGGCGATCGGGCGGGCGCTTCTTTCCTGCCCGAAACTTCTTCTCTTCGACGAGCCGCTTGCGGCGCTCGACATGCAGCGCAAGCTTGAGATCATGCCGTTGATCGAGCAAGTGCGCGACGAGTTCAAAATACCGATTGTGTATATCTCGCATGCGATCGAAGAGGTGGTCCGGCTTGCAACGACGATCGTCGTGATCGACGCCGGCCGAGTCAAAGCGATCGGAACACCCGACGAGGTGTTTGGCAGAGGCCGCGACACATTCGGGCGAGGAGCGTTTCGATCGCTCTTCGGTCTTGACGATGAAAGTCTCCGGCACCAACGCTGCCTATGGTCTGACCGAATTGAACCATCCAGTCGGGCACCGTCTGGCTCGCCGGTCCGGCCGGGCCCATTGGAAGCACAGCACGGATTATCGTCAAGGCCACCGATGTCACGCTCTCGCTTGGGCCGCCGCACGACCTCAGCGTCCGCAGCGTGCTCGCCGGTACGATCGATGGGATTGAAAAGGAAGGCCCGCTGTCGATGGTCGCAATCAAGCTCGACGGAGAAGGTCATCTCTTCGCGACGGCAACACGCCATGCACTCGACGAGTTGCATCTCGATTACGGCGCCCGCGTCTTCGCCTTGATCAAGACTTCGGCCCTGGACGAGCGAAAAATTGCGTCGGCGCCTCGGGGCTGAGGGGCACGCCAAAACTGCAAAATCCGTCGCGAGGGCGGGCGATCGTCTTAGATCACGATGATTTTGGATTGACTCAATCCAAAATCATCGTGATCGAATTCCAAAAGCTTAGAGCGGGATGCGGGCGGAAAACCGGCTTCCACTTTTCCTCATCCCGCTTTAGAGTTCCAGCCTGAGTTGCCGCTCGCTTTTCGATTGCGTCTCGCCGAGGGACGAGAGGGTGATACCGAGAAGCCGGATGCCCTTGGATACGGGAAATAGAGGTTCGAGCAAGGAAAGACTGAGGCCCTCGAGTTCTCCGCGGGTTTCGACGGGATGCCCCGTTTGGCTCCGCGTGATCAGCTGGAAATCGGTATATTTGACCTTCAAAGTCACCGTCCGTCCGCGAATGCCGGCGCCTTCGCAATGGCGCCAAAGCTTTTCAACGATCGGAGCCAGGGCCTCGCGCGCATCCTCGAAGGTAAACACGTCGGCGAAGAAGGTGTTTTCCGCACCGATGGACTTGCGGATGCGGTTGGGGCGGACAGGGCGTTCGTCGGTACCTCTTGCAATCCAATAATAATAGGGCCCGGACTTCCCGAAGTGCCGCTGAAGAAAGACTAAAGTCTGCGCCTTAAGATCGAGTCCGGTTTCGATTCCGAGGCGATTCATCTTCGCCGCCGTCGCCGGGCCAATGCCGTGAAACCGTCCAATCGGCAAGGTCTCGACAAAGGCAGGTCCCATCTTGGGGGTGATGACGAAAAGCCCGTCGGGCTTCTTGTGATCCGATGCGAGCTTGGCCAAAAACTTGTTGTAGGAAACGCCAGCGGAGGCGGTAAGGCCGGTCTCGGCCCGGATCCTTGCCCTGATTTCCTCCGCGATCTGGGTGGCATTGCCGATGCCCTTCGCATCTTCGGTGACATCGAGATAAGCCTCGTCGAGTGACAAGGGTTCAACGAGCGGGGTGTGCTCGGCAAAAATCGCGCGGATCTGAAGCGACACCTCCCTGTAGACCTCAAACCGCGGCTTCACGAAAATAAGATCCGGGCATTTCCGCTTGGCGGTGACGGACGGCATGGCAGAATGCACGCCGAATTTTCGCGCTTCGTAACTCGCGGCCGCCACGACACCCCGCTCCCGCGATCCTCCGACGGCAACCGGTTTGCCGCGCAACTCTGGATTGTCGCGCTGCTCTACGGAGGCGTAAAAAGCATCCATGTCGATATGAATAATCTTGCGCTGCGGCGTCACGTTTTGCGACGCAGCGGCAACACGCCGCTCTGCATCGGTGGAATTGTTTTCCTTTCGATCGGTATTCGCCGAAAGCATTATTTTAGACCGGAAGGCCCGCCTGATTCCGGGACGCGACAGGGCCTCGTCGCGCCGATGTTGCCCTAATTCTTTTTTATCATAGAGTGTCATACCCCAGAAATATTGGGGAGCTTAATTGGGCTCATTTGCCAACTGTTTGAAATTTTTAAAATCGAACATTTGTCGCTGCATCCATTTACCCAAAAGGAGATTCAAGGATGAACGAGACAACCATCAAGACCCAAAAACCCAATCTATTCGAGCTGTCCGGCTACGGGCTGCAAATCACCTATTCGCTAAGCAGCTTCGAGGGGCCTCCGCAATTCAATTTTCATGATGCGACACAGAGCAAGCTGTTCAAGGGCGACCAGATTCGAACCGTTGAAACAGAACTCGGTACGCTCGTAAGCATCACCATCAATCTCACCGTCAACTCAGGCTCCACCACATTCACGCTCGTCGTGCCGTCAGTCAATTTGCGCGGGACAGAGTCCGTGCAGATCGAGACGGTCGGAATAACAACTCTGCACAAGACCTCGATCATTGGGCCGCCGAACGGGCAGACCGATTTTTACACAGTCCAGGCGCTGCGGGGGACCGCGGCCAAGGTCGCCTTTTAATTGCTTTGTTGCTGGCCGACGCGTCTTTGCCGCGTCGGCCTTTTACCGCGGGGCTCGATATACGCTTTTGCCCTGCAGCCCCTCGTGGGAATGATGCAAATTCAAGACACCGCGCGGGGCGGCGCGGAGGTCTTCGGACACGCCGGCGCCGGCATCGCCTTTTGCAGGCGTCACGCCGCCATCGGCCAGCCAGAGCGCCCCCGTCACATAGCTTGCCTCGTCGGATGCCAGAAAGGCAAAGATGTTGGCGATTTCCTCGGGCGTTCCCCGGCGGCCTAAAGGTATTCCGTCGTCGATTTTTCGCTGCCCCTCGGGCGGGATGGGGCTTTGGTCGCCGCGCGTCCAGGCTGTATCAATGGCGCCTGGGCAAACGCAATTGGCGCGAACACCATACCGGGCCTGCTCCAAGGCGACGCCCTTCATGAAGGCGTGCAAGAAACCCTTGGAACCACCATAGGGCGTAAACATCGGAGATCCGTTCAATCCGGCCTCCGAACCTGTGTAGATAATGTTGCCGCAGAGTCTCGCGCAGATGCGGCAACGCGAATTTGGTCATGAGGAACGCGGTGCGAATATTGTTTCTGAGCGTCCGGTCGAAATCCTCGATCCGGTAGGCGTCGGTTATGGCGTTGGCAATGAAGATGCCTGCATTGTTGACCAGCACGTCGAGGCGGCCAAAACGGCGGAGCGCAAGCTCCACCAAGGCCCCGGCCTCCCCTTCTTCGGCCAAATCGCCGAGATAGGCCTCGGCCTCCCCGCCAATTGCAACGATCGCCTCGGCCACTTTCTGCACGGGATCCGTCGGCAACCCGCCGAGCACGAGCCGCGATCCTTCGCGTGCAAATTTATGGGCAATCGCCTCCCCTATGCCCGTTCCGGCACCGGTGATGATCGCAACTTTATTTTCGAGCCTCATCGCAGCATTCCCTCTGTCTTGCGGAAATCATGACCTATTTCTGGAGAACGCCGCATGGAACCGAAATGTCCTTGATCAAATGAATGGCAAAGTCAGCAAAGGCGGCGGAAGGCGATCGTGGCCGCCTTTGCAACAAGGCTGCATTTCCTTTACGGTAGTATGAAACAGCCGTAAGAGTTGGGAAGGAGGCGTCATCATGACAGGTTCTCCTATGGGGGGCGCCGTGAACGGTCCGCGCTCGATCGCCTTGATCGGGCCCTATGGAAGCGGCAAATCGACCTTGTTCGATGCCCTGATGAGTGCCGCGGGCGCGCCTCCCAAGCGATCAACCGACAGCCGCAAGCGGGTGATGAGCACTGAGGTGCGGCTCGGTCACTGCTCGTTTCTTGGCGACCGCTGGTCGATTCTGGATTGTCCCGGTTCGGTTGAATTTTCCTTCGAGACGGAAGGGGCCCTGACAGCGGTCGATCTTGCCGTGGTGGTCTGCGAGCCTTCGGCCGGACGGACGTCCAGCCTGCCGCTCCTCTTGAAGCTGCTCGAAGACTACCAGCTTCCCCATCTTGTTTTTGTCAATAAGATCGACACGCTGTCAGGGCCTCTCGACGATACGCTCGCGGCGCTCCAGATGCATTCGAAGTACCCGCTGGCGCCTCGGCAATTGCCGATCCGTGAAGGCGAACTCGATCATCGGCTATGTCGACGTCGTGCGGGAACGGGCTTTCCGCTACCGCACCGACCAAGGCTCCGAGGCGATCGAGCTACCGTCCGACCTGCGCGAACACGAAAAAGCCGCGCACGATGGATTGGCCGAAGTGCTGGCCGACCAGGACGATGCTCTCCTGGAAAAGCTTCTCGAAGAGATCGAGCCGACGACGACCGAACTTTATCAGCAGTTGCACAAGGACCAGGCCAGCGGCACCATTGTCGAAGTGCTGCTGGGTTCGGCGGCACGGGGCCAAGGCATATTGCCCTTATGGAAGACGCTGCGGCACGACGTGCCCAGTGCCGCCGAAACCGCCAGCCAGCGCGGCGTGGCGCCTGGAGATCAGCCGCTGGTCCAGATTTTCAAAACGATCCAGACGGGCAAGCTCTGCTATGGCCGAGTCTGGCGCGGCCTTCTCCGCGACGGCGCAACCTTCGATGGAACCCGCGTCGGCGGTCTTCACCGCTATGCCAGCGGCGAAGCGCTCCGGGTGCCGGAAGCGGAGGCCGGAGAATTGGTCGCGCTCGGCCGCCTCGAGGGCGTGGCAACGGGAGCCGTCCTCGGCAATCCGGGCCCCACGGCCGCGCTGCCCTATCCTGCGCCGCCTCCGCCGGTCTATGCGCTTGCGATCACCACCAAAGACCGCAAGGATGATGTCAAACTTTCCGGTGCCTTGCATAAGCTCGTCGCGGAAGATCCGGCTCTCAGCATCGAGCACGACGTCGAAACCGGCGAGACGCTGCTCAGGGGACAGGGCGAAATCCATCTCAATGCCGCCCTTGAGCGTCTCGCTTCGGTCTATAATTTGCAGATCGCGACCGCGCCGCCGAAGATTGCGTTCAAGGAAACGATCAAGCGCCACGTATCGCAGCATTCGCGGGTGAAACGCCAAACCGGCGGCCATGGCCAATTCGCCGACGTCAAGCTAGAGATCGAGCCGCGGGCCCGGGGCGAGGGGTTCCTGTTCACGGACAAGATCGTCGGCGGCGCGGTGCCCAAGCAATATATTCCCGCTGTGCGCGAAGCCGCCGAGGAAGCGATGCAAAAGGGCCCGAACGGCTATCCGGTCGTGGACGTTTCGGTCACCCTAGTCGATGGCACGTTCCACGCCGTGGACAGCTCCGACATGGCGTTCAAGAGCGCGACCCGGCTGGCAATTGCCGAAGGTCTTGCCAAAGCCGAGCCGGTGTTGTTGGAGCCGATCGAACATGTGACGGCGAGCGTTCCCAACACTTTTACCGCCGCCGCTCAACGGCTGCTGACCGGACGGCGCGGCCAGATTCTCGGCTATGCGGAAAAACCCGGCTGGCCAGGCTGGGACGACGTCGAAGCCCTGGTTCCGGCCGCCGAACTCAATGACTTCATCATAGACCTTCGATCCGACACGATGGGCCTCGGACAGTATCGCCGGCGCTTTGATCACCTTGCGGAAACCCGCGGCTTCACGTCTTAGGGCATCCGAGCCTTAAGCCGTTCAAAGCTTCGCGTGTCGGCGCCATGGCGCATGGACCCGATCGCGCTCGCGGTTTCCGGCTGCAACGGCTATATCAGCGCAACATTGTCTCCCACCCTCGGACATCGGCCATGGGGCCCCCCTCGAAGGAAGCTGTTTCAGACCTTGCAAGCCGCCACTTTGCCTATCACGTCGAGCCGGAACAGCGCGGCGAGAGGCTCGACCGCTTTCTTGCGGCGCAGGCAGCGGCCGCGGAGACCAATCTGTCGCGCACACGACTCAAAACCCTGATCGAGGCGGGCCGGGTTTCGATCGACGGCGCGACCGTGACCGACGCGAGCCTCTTGCTGCGCGCCGGCCAAATCGTCGGCCTGCAAGTGCCGGCCCCCGTCGATCCGGTGCCCAAGGGAAAGTCGATCGATCTTTCGATTGTCTACGAGGACGACCACCTCTTGGTAATCGACAAGCCCGCCGGCCTCGTCGTCCATCCGGCCGCCGGACATGAAAACGGGACGCTGGTCAACGCGCTGATCGCCCATTGCGGAGCCAGTCTCTCGGGAATCGGCGGGGTGAAAAGACCCGGTATCGTGCACCGGCTCGACAAGGACACGTCTGGCCTTTTGGTGGTGGCTAAGACCGACGCAGCCCATCAAGGTCTCGCCAAGCTGTTCGCCGATCACGGGAAAACCTTGGCCCTCACGCGCGAATATTTGGCGTTTGTTTGGGGCGTTCCCGCGCGGCCGTCCGGCACTGTCGACGCGCCGCTTGCCCGCCATGCCACGGATCGCCAGAAGATCGCGGTTGTGAAGGGCGAACGCGGGCGTCCCGCGGTCACGCATTGGCAACTGATCGAAAACTTCGCCGGAGAGGCAAGCCTTATTGCCTGCAGGCTGGAGACCGGAAGAACCCATCAGATACGCGTCCACATGGCCCACAGCGGACATCCAGTCCTTGGGGATCCCGTTTATGCGGCCGGCTTCAAAACAAAGGCGGCACGGCTGCCAAAGGCCGCGCAAGCGCGCCTCAAAAGCCTTTCCCGGCAGGCCTTGCATGCGGCGGTTCTGGAGTTTCCGCATCCCGTGACAGGTGTGCAATTGCACTTCGCGAGCCCCCTGCCGCAGGATATGCAAAAGCTGCGGACATCCCTCGTGGGTGAACACGCGCTTTGACGGATGCCCCCGTTCGCGCAAGATGTTTTTGAGCGGCTTGGTCGTGTGATCGGGTGCGGTCATGTATCAGGCCTCGAGATGCGGCCTATCACGACCGCTGGCCGGTATGGAGATGCGCGGACCTGGCGCAGATCAACCACGCGAGCTGTAAGCTCTTTGGAACTTACTGCTTTTCCAGACCCGGATCTGACCGATCATTTGCCCTTACCGTTCGACGACCTCCTCACACGCCCGACGTTCCCTTGGCTCCGCGATCCTCGCGTTTGATCAGACCGCAGCAGCCGCAGGATCCCTATAATCCTCGTCCTTCGTCAGCATGGCCCACATTGACCGCGCCATCTTGTTGGCGAGCGCAATCGCCACTAACATGCGCGGCTTGCGCGCCAGCATGCGATGGAGCCACGTTCCGTCCGGCGCTCCCTTGCGCGAAGCCCAGCGCACGACGGCCATAGCGCCGATAATCAGCAACCGCCGAATATCGCGTTGTCCCATCTTCGAGGTCTTTCCAAGAACCTGCTTGCCGCCGGTCGAATGCTGCCGGGGCACGAGCCCGAGCCAGGCCGCGAAGTCGCGTCCGCGTTTGAAGACGGCCATCGGCGGCGCGAAAGTCTCAATCGCCATCGCCGTAATCGGCCCGACGCCCGGCATCGTCTGCAGGCGCTGGCTTGCCGCGCCGTGCTTGGCTTCGTGAACCATCGCTTTCTCGAGTTCGCCAATCTTCTTCGACAGCCCGCCGATCTGCTCGAGGAAAACGCGCGACAGCTCCACGACGAGAAGCGGAAGCGACGTCTTTTCCTCTTCGACCGCCAGCGCAAGTTCCTTCACATTCGCCGGCCCTTGCGGGGCCACGACGCCATGCTCAGCCAAATGACCGCGCAGCGCGTTGATCAGTTGCGTGCGCTGGCGCACCAGAAGCTCCCGCGTCCGAAACAGCATTGCGCGCGCTTGCTGCTCCTCCGTCTTGACCTCGACAAAGCGCATGGTCGGCCGGCTCGCCGCCTCGCAGATCGCCTCCGCGTCGGCCGCGTCGTTCTTCTGGCGCTTGACGAAGGGTTTGACGTAGGCGGGCGGGATCAAACGAACCTCGTGGCCCAAATCGCCGATGGCGCGCCCCCAGTGATGCGCGCTCCCGCAGGCCTCCATCGCGACAACGCAGCGCGGTTGCTCCGCGAGGAAGCCAAGGACCTTCTCGCGCGAAAGCTTCTTGCGGAATGCCGCGCCGCCATCAGCGCGAGCTCCGTGCGCCTGAAAAGACCGCTTTGCAAGGTCGATGCCGATGATGCTAACCTTTTCCATGGATGCCCTCTCCGTTCGTGGGATGCGTAAACATCGCCACCTTGGCACACTACGATGCCGTCAGGAGGGGGCATCCACTCCATCAACCTCTGTCGCCCGTCGGGAAGGCCAATCCTGGTCACCCAATAACAAAGCTGTGATGCTTTGCTTGTTTCGCTCAAGGTTGTCACGATGAGCTGCTCACAGGCCCTACCTTCCAGCCACGTGGGATTGCCGGGTGCGGTGACCATTCATATTCGCGGCGTTTGATCGGACTGGACTTCGCGGACGGTGGAATGTCAGTCAACGCTATGGATGACTCCGCCGCCTGATGCTGCCTGAATCACTTGATTCTGCCTGATGAAAGAGAGCGTTGATCTGGTCGCGCTGATCAGCGCGGATCGACGCTCTGCCGTTGCGGCAATCACTGCGCTTCGGACACGCGTCGCCGAACTTCGAAGCTCGAAACTTGGCCTGCCACCCAAGACGCCGAACAATTCGAGCAGCCTCGCACCATCGCACGGGCGCAAGCGCGTCGCGCACTTGAAGTCTGCGCAGCAAGCCAACCCTTCGACCGAATGCTCAGCGGCGCAAGCCGCATGCTGGCGCGCATCGGCCGCTGCATCCAAATCCCACAGCCCGGCGCGATATGATGGCGACCGCTTGCCAGCATTGCGGCGCGGACGTCTCCAGCGCGCCGCAGATCGTCTGCGAGGCCTACGATCACGTCGAGATCCCCGAGATCAAGCCCGATATCACGCGCGTCACTCTGTCTAGCGGAACCTGCCCGTGATTGCGCGAAAAGGTTCAAGGCCCCGCCGCCGCAAGGGCTGGAATCAGGCTCGCCCTTCGGGCCGAACCGTGCGCGCATTCGTGGTCTATCTGCGCTTCACGCAAGGCATCTCATTCGAGCGTCTGGCAAAGCTTTTGTCCGATATTCTCGGACTCTGACATCAGCGAAGGCGCGCTGGTCAACATGCTGGAGGCGGCCCGCCATCCCTTCGCCGCGCAGACAAGCCTGATCCGCGCGCGGCTCCTGTCAGGAACCGCGCTGGAATCGGACGAGACCGGCGTGCGGGTCGGCAAACGGAACTGGTGGCTATGGGTCTTTCACCACAAAGACAGCGCCGTCTTCGTCGCTGATCCCTCGCGCGGCAAAAGCGTGGTTTCGACTTTCCTCGGCGATTTCCGCCCTGATTTCTGGGTCTCCGACCGCTACGGCGGCCAGTTCGGTTGGGCGGAAGAGGAAAATCAGGTCTGCCTCTCCCATTTCATTCGTGATGTGCAATATGCCATCGACGCGGGCGACAGCGTCTTCGCTCCCGAACTGCGTCACCTGCTGCGGCCGCGCCTGCCGCATCGGACGACGGCGAGAACGTCTCACCGACGCGACCCTGAAGGTTTATGCCGCACGTCTTGAGGCTCGCCTCGACAAACTTATGGCTCGCACGCCGACGCACGCGGCCGGCGTCAAGCTCCAGCGCATCGTCAAGAAATCCGGCGGCATCTGTTCATCTTCGTCACCAACCGCGACATCCCGGCGACCAACAACGGCTCCGAGCGAGCGCTACGCCCCTGCGCGCGTGTTCCGGAAAATCACCAACGGTTTTCGCCACCGAATGGGGCGCGAAGCTTTATGCCGATATCCGCTCCGTCGTCGAAACCGCCCGCCGCCGCGCCGTCGGAGCGCTCGAAGCCATTCGCCTCACACTGGCCGGAATGCCGCTCCCGAACCTTGCCTGAACCGCACGCTGCAGCCGGGCTGAGCAATTACGGTTTCACACTTATTTTATCTCTGGGATGAAACTTCGCGGTCAACATTGCGATAATTTAACTTAACGGAAAGAAGCCGGGAACATCGTTTTTGTACAATAATCTCCTCATTGGAGGAGGAATATTGCTAATCTTTAATGTGAAAGCGTTGAATTGCCCTCTTTCGGCCATCACGGGGGCAGTCTATATTGTTCGATCGCATGGCCGACAGTTTATGTGGCCGGTTAAGAACCCGCTAAACAGGGGTTCTAAGGAGAATCTGCAATGAGTGCCGCGCTGCCAATGATTTCCGGTGAAAGTGGGCTCGCTCGCTATCTCAATCAAATCCGACGGTTCCCGATGCTGGAGCCGCAAGAGGAATATATGCTCGCCAAGCGCTGGCGCGAGCATGAGGATCCCGACGCCGCGCATAAGCTCGTGACCTCGCATCTGAGGCTCGTCGCCAAGATCGCGATGGGTTACCGCGGCTATGGTCTGCCGATCAGCGAAGTGGTCTCCGAAGGCAATGTCGGCCTCATGCAGGCCGTCAAGCGCTTCGAGCCGGACAAAGGGTTTCGCCTGGCGACCTACGCCATGTGGTGGATCCGCGCGTCGATTCAAGAATATATTCTACGGTCCTGGTCGCTCGTGAAAATGGGAACGACCGCGAGTCAGAAGAAGCTTTTCTTCAATCTGCGCCGGGCGAAAAGCCAGATCTCCGCGCTTGAAGAAGGCGATCTGCGGCCCGATCAGGTCAAGACGATCGCGCACCGGCTCGGCGTCAGCGAACGCGACGTCATCGATATGAACCGGCGGATGTCGGGCGACGCCTCGCTGAATTCCCCGCTTGCGCGATGAAAGCGAAGGCGAATGGCAGGATTGGCTTGTCGATGACGACGTCAGCCAGGAGCATAGTCTGGTCGAACGGGAAGAAAGCGACAATCGCCTCGGCGCCCTTGCAAACCGCGCTCAGCGTGCTGAACCCGCGCGAGCGGCGCATTTTCGAGGCGCGCCGGCTCGCCGACGATCCGATGACGCTCGAAGCCTTGTCCGACGAGTTCGATATTTCGCGCGAGCGGGTGCGCCAGATCGAAGTCCGGGCGTTCGAAAAAATTCAATCCGCCGTCAAAGCGGGCGTGGCCAAGATCGAAACGCTCCAACGCGGACGAATCGATAACCCCACCGCGCCGGTTTAACCAGATTTCGTTCGAGGAGATCGCCGAGCTTTGGCAAGAGCTCGGCGAAAATGGCCGCCGCGACCTCACCTACGATGATAGGGCGACCCGCCACTGCTCATGGCCTTCGGGTCTGAGCTCGATGATGGCCAGAGACTGAAGTTTTTCCAGATATTTTGAATAGTGCAGGGGTCCGCGCCAAGATTTCCGCGCGCGCGTATCGAAGATCGCCCCGCGCCGCCCCCTCGTAACGCCGCGCCATGCTTTATTTCCTGCAGTCTCCAGCCTATAGAAAGCTCACCCAAGGGCAGATCGCGCCAGCGGCGGAACTCGCAGGCGCGGCGACTGGGTGCCAACGACAAGTAGCGGAGACGGGACCGAATGGCGGGACATAGCCAGTTCAAGAACATCATGCATAAAAAGGGCAAGCAGGATGCAATTCGCTCCAAGCTGTTTTCCAAGCTCGCCCGCGAAATCACCGTTGCCGCGAAAATGGGCCTCCCCGATCCTGCCATGAATGCTCGGCTGCGTGCCGCTGTGATCGCGGCCCGGGCCGAGAACATGCCGAAAGACAATATCGAGCGGGCCATCAAAAAGGCGTCGGGGGCAGACGCTGAAACCTATGACGAGGTTCGCTACGAGGGCTATGCGCCGGGAGGGGTCGCCGTCATTGTCGAAGCTCTCACCGACAATCGCAACCGGACCGCCGGCGAAGTGCGCTCCTATTTCACCAAGGCGGGCGGCTCGCTCGCTGAGACCGGCGCCGTTTCCTTCCTGTTTGATCATGTCGGCGTCATCGAATTTCCGGCAAAAGCGGCTTCCGAAGACGCCATGATGGAAGCGGCGATCGAAGCCGGGGCCGAAGACGTGCAGTCCAGTGAGGAGGGCCACGAGGTGATAACCTCGCTGGAAGGGCTACGCGAGATCGCGCAGGTGCTCGAGGCCAAATTTGGCGAGCCACGCAAGGCCAGCCTGATCTGGAAGCCGCAAAACATGGTCAGCGTCGATGACGATGCGGGCGAAAAAATCCTACGGCTCGTCGGCATGCTCGAAGACAACGACGACGTGCAAAACGTCTATTCCAATTTCGAGATTTCCGACGCCCTCATGGCCAAACTCGCCAGTTGAACGCCTCAAGCCGTGGCTTGTTGGGGAAGGGTCTCTTCCGACAGATCGGCGGTCGCTTGGTCGGGCGCGGCTTCGTCCGCGCTGACCGCCATGCGGATGATGGCCGCCCCAATATCATTGATTTTCTGGCGCAGGATCTCATTTTCCTCGCGCTGCAAAAGGGCGGCGGTGGCGGTTTGCGGCGACGTCGTGGCATGCAGAGCTGCCAGTTCGCGGGTCAGGCCATCGCATGTGCGTCGGGCGGCCTCAAGCGCATCTTGCGAGGCGGCATGCGCGGTGCGAAGCCTCTCGATCTTTTCAACATAGCCACGTTCGGTGGCGCGCGCCGTTTCAACCTGCAGCTTACGATGCTGAACGAGATCCTTTTCCCTCTTAGTGGTGGCTTCCAAAGCCTCTTCGCGATCGGCAATTCTCGCCGCCGCTGTCTTAAGAGTGACTTGGTCAGCTTGATGCTGAAGCTGCAGGGTGGCAACTTCCCTCTCAAGATGCTCGACCTTGGCGCTTTGAGTTAGCAGCGCTTGCTTTTGGTGGACCGCCGAGGTCTCAAACACAGTCAAAGCGTTCCGCTGTTTTGCGGCCAGCGCTTGCGCGGTCGTGAGTTCGTCCCGCAGCGCGGCGAGTTCAGCTTCTTTTCTTTTGAGGAGACCGCTGGCGTCATACACCTCCTTCGCCGTCGCCGCGAGTTCGGCGGAGGATTTCGGCCAAAGCGCGCTTCAGCGCGGAAAATTCGCTGTCGGCGTCGCTCGTTTGCTGGGAAAGCGCGACAAGGTCCGCCTCCTGCGCAGCAATCACCGCCGCGCGGTGCCCGAGTTCGGCCATATGGGCAGCATTCGTCGAACTCAGCTTTTCAACCTTCTGCTCAAGCTGTCTATATTCGACCGCAAATTCGGCCCTCAGAAGATCGCGACCAGCGACGATTTCCGCGGGCGAAAGCGGAACCAGCATCTCAAGCCGCCGCGTCGACAGCCTGATCGCCCGCCGCCAGAACGCCGGGGCGATCGCCAGAGCCAGCAGCCCTGCGATCAGAAACCCGAGCGTGAAAACCAATGCTTGTTCAATCACATCGCTGCCTGCTCATTCCATCGCCGCGCGCCAAGCCTAGGAAAGAAACCGGAAAAAGCCAATCGGTTTCACAAAAATCCGTATCAGCTTTGATTTTACACTGAAACGATCGTGAATAGAACCGACGGTGTGCAAATCCGTCTTAGGCCCGATCGGCTCGAAAGTTCGTTTGGGCTCGATTCGCTTGACCGGGCCCCAAGGGCGTCCCAACAGGAAATGGGATCGTAAGGCGGGGAAGCGGCAAAATTAGGTTAGCTTAACCTTAAAGCTTAATGCCGCGGGACTCGGAGAAAATATTCAAATTGTCAGCAGCACACCGACCGACGCCGATCAAAATCCGAGAAAACCGCACGCCACGCGGGCTTCGGAAGGAGGGCGCCAAAAATGACCAAATGCTGCAGGCGCGCGAACCCGTCAGAAGGGGTTCCAGGTCGAGTTGGGAGTAAACTTCAAATAGCTGACATTGAAACCGAGGCGTGCGCCAATTCCGGACCGGATCGGAACAACATAAACCTCGTCATTGACCAGCGCCGTCATCCCGAAGCCCCCGATCAGATAGGCCGAGCCGTCGACGCCCCCATAGCGGCGGAAGATCGCTTGGGTCGAAGGCAGATTATAAACAAGCATCATGGTCCGGTCGCCGTCCGCGCCGGCATCAAAGCCAAGCGACGGCCCCTGCCAGAACACTTTCAGATCTCCGGCATTGCGGGTGTACATGACGCCCTCGCCATAGCGCAGCCCGCCAATGAATGCCCCCCCTGCTTCCTGGCCTAAGACATAGCCATTGGGCTTGCCCCAGCGCTTGGTGGCTGCCTCGACGATGTCGGCAAGTCCACGCGAGACCGATCCGAAAAAGCGATGGCCATTGGCGACAATTTCGTTCGAGGAGAATTCGCCCGGCCGACCGTATTGCGGATCCGGTTCCGCCAAAACAGTCTTTGCACGAAGAACCGAAACGCCGGCGGCAAAAGCCGCCAATTTCAGCGCCATTTCTCTTCGCGATTGCATAATTTGGTCCTCCGCCTAGAGCCCCATCCCACAAGGGTTTTTTGGGATGGGATGCACCAAAACAAACAAAAAGGAGCAGAATCGATTCCCATGGAACGATGATGCTTCATGTTCCGCGACCGAGCCCATGGCCTGTATCGGTGCGGCCACTGCACCGAGCTTTGAGGCAATGGAGTTAATGAAGGATTGACGCACGCCGAGGTATTATCGTGTCATCAACAAGGCGAAGCTGTGCCGCGTGCAGAAAGCGGTCGGGGCTGGCAACAATTCAGGCCGGCCCCGCGATCGATCGAGGGTCGCCCCAGGCAACAAAGGCGCCATTTCGAAACTGCGTGTCGGCCTTTCCATATCGGAGCGGTTGCTTTTCTTCATCGACAACAATACCGCCCGCGGCGCGCAACACCGCATCCCCCGCCGCCGTGTCCCATTCCATGGTAGCGCCGAAGCGTGGATAGACGTCGGCGTCCCCCTGAGCCAGGACGCAAAACTTCAGCGATGAGCCTGCCGCGCGGCGCTCCTTGATGGGGAGTTTGGCGAGAAACCCTTCCGTCAGGGGATCCCGGTGCGAGCGACTCATCAACGCCGTCAGACCAAGCGCCGGGGCAGACCGCACATGAATGACGCGACGAGCGGAACGCGGAGGCAGCGGCGCGCCCGGTGCGACAGTGCAAACGCTGGCGGCGGTCCCGCCGATCCAGAGCTGGTCCAACGCGGGAGCGTAGACAACGCCCGCACAAGGCGCCCCATCGATAATCAAGCCTATGTTGATCGTGAATTCGCCATTGCGGCTCAGAAATTCGCGGGTGCCGTCGACGGGATCGACCAGGATGAAGCTCGACCCGATGACCGGTCTTTCGCCGCGCGACATGGCTTCCTCGGCCAAGGCCGGCAAATCCGGCAGGCGCGCCGCAAGACGCTTCAGGATGATGGCTTCGGCGGCCTCGTCGGCGTCGCAAACGGGGCTCGTATCGACCTTGCTTCTGACGTGGCTGTCGACACCATAGACGGCCATGACCGCGACCCCGGCCTCGATTGCGATTTCCGCAAAGACATCCGCCACGGCATCGCGATCGATTGATTCCCCGCCATTGATCTGATTCACGTGTTGCCAGTTACCCTGCTATTTCGCGCGGCTTTATGATTGTGACGACAAATTTGAAATATGTGCGCATTGCGACGGAAGCAATTTACATTTGCCCCGGCTCGATCGAAAAATCCAATTGTATTCTTACAAAAGAACACGTTAAGCGCTGCGCTCTTCGGGCTTAGGCCTCGATCTTTCGGTCCGACGATTTGTTAACCTATTGTTCGCACATTGAAGCGGGTCAGGCTCAGCCGGCTGCGCCGCGTGACCCGGGTCGCTGGCTCCCTTCGAGGGGGAGCGGCCCTGCCCCGAGGAGCAGGAACCCGAGGCTTCAGGGAATAACTAAGAATGCGCTGCAATCGTCATGAGTCCCCATGTCCCGGCCACGCCGTGCCGAGGGCCTAGAACGCTTCCCTATCAGATGGAATCATCTGATCGAAAAGGAAACGCTCAAGTTCAACGAATTGGAGCCTGTTCTGATCGAAAAAGTCGGTCAACTTTTTCGGAACATGCTCTAGCTTTGAAAAACCTTTGCGCCAAGAATGCAAGAATGGATAAATCATGACGCTGTTTGCCATTGACCCCCTCGATCTCGCCGCACTTCTTTGCTCGCGGGTATGCCATGACGTGATCAGCCCCGTCGGCGCCATTATTAACGGCCTGGAGGTTCTCGAAGAGGAAAAAGATGCGGAAATGCGCGGCTTTGCCCTCGATCTCATCAAAAAAAGCGCTGAGACCGCGTCCGCTCGCCTGCAATTTTGCCGGCTGGCTTTCGGCGCAGCCGGTTCGGCTGGGGCCTCGATCGATACAGGGGAGGCCGAAAAGGTCGCGCGCGGTCTGTTCGGCGTCGAACGCACGGAACTCGTGTGGAATGCCCCGCGCCTTCTGATGCCCAAGAACATAGTGAAACTGGTCTTGAATTTGTGTCTCATCGCGGCCGCGGCGATCCCTCGCGGGGGCGTTATCACCGTAACGCTGGGTGGCGGCGAGGAAACAAGCATTCTGATCACGGCTGCCGGGCCAAATGCCAAGCTTGGCGGCCATGTGGCGCCGCTCCTCGCCGGAAATCCGAATCACAATTCGGTCGACCCGCAAGGCATTCAAGCATTTTATACTGGCCTCGTGGCAAAGGCCGCGAATATGACCCTCGGGGTTACGGCCGATTGCGATCTCGTCACGATCGAAGCCGAGCCTCAACCGGCAACCGCGACCGCCGAAGCGGTGGGGTAAGCCCGAGCTCCGGTTCGATCGGCGTGGAAATATTGATGCGGAAGTATCGGCCGGCAAGGTTTGCCAACGCGAATCGCGGTCGAACTCACGCCGTGATTCGTTCCTCGTCCTCGCTCGGCTCGCGCAGAACGTAACCCCGGCCCCAAACCGTCTCGATGTAATTGCGGCCGTCGCTCGCATTGGCGAGTTTCTTGCGCAATTTGCAGATGAAAACATCGATGATCTTCAGTTCCGGTTCGTCCATGCCGCCATAGAGATGGTTGAGGAACATTTCTTTTGTCAGGGTCGTCCCCTTGCGGAGCGAAAGCAGCTCCAGCATCTGGTATTCCTTGCCGGTCAGATGGACCCGCGCGCCAGCAACCTCGACGGTTTTCTGATCGAGATTGACGATCAGATCGCCCGTCGCGATCACCGATTGCGCATGTCCTTTCGAGCGCCGCACGATCGCATGGATGCGGGCGACGAGCTCGTCCTTGTGGAAAGGCTTGGTCAAATAATCGTCGGCGCCGAACCCCAGCCCCTTGACCTTGTCCTCGATGCCGGCGAGGCCCGAAAGAATGAGAATCGGCGTTTTGACTTTGGCGACCCGCAAAGTGCGCAGCACCTCATAGCCTGACATGTCGGGAAGGTTCAGATCGAGCAAGATGATGTCATAATCATAGAGCTTGCCGAGATCGATCCCTTCCTCGCCGAGATCCGTCGTATAGACGTTGAAATTCTCGGATTTGAGCATCAACTCTATGCTTTGCGCTGTCGCGCTGTCGTCTTCAATCAGTAAAACGCGCATGTGAGGTCCCAGCCTTCCCCCCGTCGGTCGCCTTGACGGCGCGCAAGATCGTTTGAAGTCCACCGCCGTGGCTGTTCGAGCCAGTGGTCCAGCGATGGGTTGCTCGCTACGAATTCCGTAACCTTAACGGGCATTGGTTAACAAAAAGCATTCCCTTACAAAGATGGTGAGAACTCGGCATCGCCATCCTGCTGGGGTCAGAAGGCCGATTCGTCCCCCGACCCTTGCCATCCTGGCAAACCAAGCTTGCGCGACGAAGAATTCCTCATGCACTGTCAGGCTTTACGAATACGCGTCTGATTGGACCTGCCCCGAGGCTCCGCGGCGTCCGGCCCTGCCTGGCACGGCCGAATCGGACGATTGCAACTATATACATCGACTGCGGCGGCGGAAGATTTTCGACTGCTCATGCCACAGGTAACGAATGGGCAACCTTACTGCGGCAGAGTTGGTTCGCGCAGAAAATCCCGCTGGTTATCGGCTGTGGGCAGGGCTTCGAAGATTGCAAATATGTGCGTTTCGAAACCCAAAAAAGCAAAGCCTTGAGATATGAAGCCAATTCGACTGGGGATCACGGAGCGGGGATCAAGCCTGCGTCTTGGAGTTGAAATATGAAGTCGCGGGATACACTTGCACGCCTTAGGCGCTTTCAGGTCGACGAAACACGTCGTCGCGTTGCCCAAATCGAAACAATGATCCACGAGTTTTCCAGAATGGCGCGGGAACTCGATCGCGAAATCGCTGTGGAAGAACAGCGGGCCGGCATCTCGGATATGTCCCATTTCGCCTACCCGACCTACGCCCGCGCAGCCCGCGCACGGCGCGACAACCTGCATCGATCGGCGGAAGAATTGATGAGCCAGCTCGACGAGGCGCGGCATTTCCTCGACGAAGCCCTGATCGATCTCGGCAAATCGAGAAGTCTCGAGGGCCGCGACAAGGGATCCGAACCGGACGCCGAAATCGACACCGAAACAGCCAAAACTCCGGCTGTGCATTTGCGACGGATCGAAGCCTAGCCGTTTCCTCGGCCTGTTTCTCTTAAACTGACCCCTTGCGATCCGAACACGCATCGTGCAGGGATGCCGCCTGAACAGGCGGGGTCTCTCATCGAGGCGCGGGGCAGCCATCGTGTCCGGACGATAATGAAGCGCATTCTTGATTTTTTCTGGCCGCTTGTCGGCGTTGCCGCAGTTGCCGTTTCGCTCTGGCTTCTATACCGGGAGTTTAAGGGCGCTTCGGTCGGGCCCGAGGTGTGGGACCATTTAAAATCGATTTCGCTGCCGCATTACCTGCTTGCGATCGCGTCCACGCTCGTCGCTTACGGGGCGCTCGCCTGGTACGACCGCATTGCTCTGCTTCATCTCGGCGTCAGGCATATTTCCTGGCTGTTTATCTCCTTATGTTCCTTCACGACCTATGCCATCGCGCATAACATAGGGGCGACCGTTGTGTCTGGCGCAATGGTCAGGTACCGGGCCTATCATTCGAAAGGGTTGAGCGCGGCGCAGGTCGCTGTGCTAGTCGCGGTCTGTTCGCTGACGTTCTGCCTCGGTACTTTGCTGCTCGGCGGCTTCATTTCGCTGTTGGAGCCCGCATCAATTGAGCCGTTTCCGCAGCTTTTGCCGGATTATCTGAAAGTTTTCACAAATCCGACGACAGCCCGGATCGTTGGCGTGGTGATGCTGGCGGACTGTCGCGATCTATGTGATCGGCTCGATGTTCAACTTCAAGCCGCTGATCATCAAGGGCTTTCGACTTGAATATCCAAAGCCCGGCATTGCCCTTCGGCAACTCCTTGCGGCGCCGCTCGAACTTCTCGGAGCGGCCGGTATCATCTATTTCGCTTTGCCCGAGGCCGGAAATCCCGGCTATTTTGTCGTTCTCGGTGTCTTTCTCGCATCCTTTTCGGCAGCCCTCATGTCCAACGCGCCCGGCGGATTGGGTGTGTTCGAACTGGTTTTTCATTACCGCCATGCCGGCCATGCAAAAAACCCAGGTCCTTGCGGCCCTGCTCGTGTTCAGGCTTTTCTATCTGATTATTCCCTTGGCATATCGATTTTCATTATCCTTAATTTCGAGCGCAACAGGCTGAAGGAAGTCCTTCATCACGACGACCCGCAGGCGGACGTCAAGGTTAAGTCGGGCCCCGACCGGAAGCAGGCGGGCGTCCCTTAAAGTCTGAATTCCACAATTTGCCGGCTTGAGGGCCACCGCATCGGGCGGGGATTGCCCGCGCCTTATTGAAGGCCCCTGGCCGCGCCTCCGGCCGTCTTAAAACTACGGTCCGCCACCCCATTACTGACAAGGCATAGATCAGCAGAAGCTAAAACTTTAATGATAAAATAAATAGAGATTTGATTATTCAAACAATAAACCAAGTTTACATTGGTTTCATTGCTGAATATATGGCCGTTTTTTCATCACATACTCCATGCACACATTACGAAGCTCAAGCCTTTGAGCTTCTTTATTCCTCAGCATGGGGTATGAGTATTGAAGAATATTATCCTGGTGACACTCGGTTTTCTTGCATGGACGGCCGCCGCGCAGGCGCAAAGCTGGACCGGAAAAGCCTCTTACTACCGTGGACGCGGCCAGATGAGTTGCGCCCATCGCTCGCTGCCGTTCGGAACGCATGTGCGGGTGACCAACCAATCGAACAACCGCTCGGCCGTTCTGGTGGTCAATGACCGAGGACCTTTCATCCATGGTCGCATCATCGACGTCTCGACCGGAGCCGCCGATGTCTTGGGTTTTCGTCATGCCGGCATAGCGAAAGTGACGGTCGAGACGGTGCCTAACTAGCTGCCTGCGCCCAACGCCTGCCGGAGTGCTCCCGTTCTAGAGCAGGATCGGCCTCACAGGCCGTCGCCGACCACGGTGGTTCCTGGCAACAGACCGCGGGCGCGGGCTTCGATCTTAAAGTCCGATCCGTTGCCGGTGATCTCGAACAGATGGTAGGCGGCCCGCTGATGCGGCGTGCCGCGAACGACGGAGGCGGAAGGCACGCCGACCACGGGAACGAGACCTTTTGGTCCTTTCATTCGCCCCAGGCACTGCCTGTGATTATGGCCGTGGATGATCAGTTCGGCGCCCACGCGGCGGATCAGCGACGCAAAACCGCGCGCGTCCTGAGGCCACGGCCTAGCGACGAGGCCGTCGCCTGCGGCGGATGGTGCAGCATCACGACCCGCACAAGACCTTGGCGAGCGGTTTCGGCGAGCAGGATTTCGGCGGCGTCAAGCTGCGCAGCGCCCAAATAGCCCGACGCGACGAACAAGGGCATTGGGACGCCCGATGACAAACCGATCAGGGCGACCGTCGCCGCGGACCCGCAAATAGGGGAATTGCGCGCCATTGTGCTGCGCCTCGCCACGTGTCCAGGGCGCGAAAGTCCGCGCCAAATCGGGCAATGATCCTCGCACATAAGCGTCGTGATTGCCGGGCACGAAGCTCACATCTTCCGGTTCGCCCAAGGTCTCGAGCCAGTTTCGGGCAATCTGGAATTCGGCCGGCAGCCCGATATTGGAGATGTCGCCGGTCATCGCGATATGGCTGGGATGATGCGCCTTCATATCGCGGACGATCTGATCAAGCGCCGTCATGTCGTGGATGCGCGAGCGAGAGCGTGTCCAGTTCAAATAGCCGGTGACGCGTTTGCCGATGAGTTCTCGGCGGCGGGGGCGCGGCAAGGGTCCGACGTGGGGGTCGGACAAATGGGCAAGAAGGAAATTCACGCGGCCAGTTTGTCCGCTCCGCGCGGCGCGTCAAGCGGCGCCGGTGAGAATAGATGTCGCCAACAGAATGGCGCCCTTAAGAATGATTTGCAACACCGTCCGCATAAAGGGCGGCGTTATGGCGGACTTTTCCAGTTTGCTCCGTCTTGGTCATCCCGACAGTTCGGCATGGCCGTTCTTGCCGCGGGGGTTTGATTTTTGTAATTGGAAGGCTTCTAACGAGGCGGCGAGGCGGGCGCGAACTCGCCGTCACCACGAATTGACTGGCGCGGGACAATCGTTTCTCTACCATTCAGAATCAATAAAAATACAAATTCGCAAATAATTGAACGGTGGCTCATGGCTTTTTTAAACCGCTCGGTCCTCATTGCGGGGGCCCGCGTGATGGCGATTATCTTGGCCGGCGCTCATCTCGGAGCCGGGCCGTTTAGTTCCGGCACGGTCAAATACGTCCTAGAGCTGTTTACAAGCCAGGGTTGTTCTTCCTGTCCACCGGCGGATCTATTGCTTGCCACCATGGCGCGACAGCCCGACGCCGTCGTCGTGTCCTTTCCCGTCGATTATTGGGACTACATCGGCTGGAAGGATACGCTCGCCTCGCCCGCCTTTACCGAACGGCAAAAGGCCTATGCGGCCGCACATCGGCAGGGACATGTCTATACGCCCCAGGTGATTGTGAACGGGCTTATCGATGTGGCCGGAAGCAATCGCGACGAGATTGGGGAAGCGATCCAGGAGAGCCGGGGCGTCGAAGGCGCCTTGAGCGTGCCGATGCACCTGTCCGAAGCCGGCGGCCGTTTTTCGGTCGAGGTCGCCCAGGGCGGCGGCGGTCCCGCGGGGGTTTTCCTGCTGCGAGTCGCCCGCGCCCGCACGGTTCAAATCAAGCGTGGCGAAAATGCTGGGCGCACTGTGACCTACACCAATGTCGTGCGCGCAATCGATCGGCTTGGCGATTGGAATGGCGAGACCACCACATTCGACATGCCGAGCTCGAATCGCGAGGGTGAAGGTTTTGTCGTTTTAGTGCAAAAGGGCACGCTGGAGCGTCCGGGCGTAATACTTGGCGCCGCCAAGACCGAAGGTTTGTGACGTATCGGCGACAAGCCAATCTGCCGCTCGAACCGGCCCTTTGCAAGCAGGAGCCCCGTGGCGCGGCGCATTTCCTCGAGTCCTCATGATTCATCAGACCCCGCTCATCGCGACGATTGTCGCAGGACTTGGCCTGGCGTTTATTCTGGGCCTCGTCGCCGTTCGGCTCCGTCTGTCCCCGTTGGTCGGCTATCTCTTGGCGGGTGTACTGATTGGCCCTTTCACGCCGGGCTTTGTCGCGGACCAGTCCCTTGCGAGCCAATTGGCCGAAATTGGCATCATCTTGCTGATGTTCGGGGTCGGACTTCACTTTTCGCTCGCCGATCTTCTTGCCGTTCGCGCAATCGCGGTTCCCGGAGCGATCGGCCAGATCGTGATCGCGACCCTTCTCGCCATGGCTCTTGCTTCGAGCGTGGGCTGGCCGCTGGGGACCGCGCTTATTTTCGGCTTGGCATTGTCGGTTGCGAGCACCGTCGTTTTGCTTCGCGCGCTCCAGGAGCGGCATCTGATCGAAAGCGAACGCGGCCGGATCGCGATCGGTTGGCTGATCGTCGAAGATTTGGTGATGGTCCTGGTGCTGGTTCTGCTGCCCGCGACTGCGGGTCTGCTCGGCGGCAAGATCGAAGGCAGCAGCCATCAAAGCAGCGGCGGCCTTTCCGCCCTCTTGCACGCCGATAGCATTTGGGCGGTGCTCGGGGCCACCCTGGTGGAAGTTGCCGCGTTTGTCGGCATCATGCTCGTCGTCGGGCGGCGGCTGATCCCCTGGATTCTGCACTTCACGGCCCATACCGGCTCACGCGAGCTGTTTCGCTTGGCCGTCCTCAGCATTGCGCTCGGCGTCGCTTTCGGCGCGGCGACCCTGTTCGGGGTCTCATTTGCCCTGGGGGCATTTTTCGCCGGAATGGTCCTTGCCGAGTTGGCTCTCAGCAGCCAGGCGGCACGTGAAACGCTTCCCCTGCGCGATGCTTTCGCCGTGTTGTTTTTCGTGTCGGTCGGAATGCTGTTCGATCCCTCGATTCTGGTGCGCCAGCCCTTGCTGGTGCTCGGCACGGTTTCGATTGTCGTGATCGGAAAGTCGCTGGTGGCCCTCCTCATCGTTCGGGCATTCGGGCACCCCTTGGCGACCGCGCTGATGATATCGGCCAGTCTTGCCCAGGTCGGGGAATTTTCCTTTATTCTGGCCGGGCTCGGGGTCGGTCTCGGGCTTTTGGGCGAAGATGCCCGCGACCTGATTCTTGCGACGGCGCTGATCTCGATTCTGATCAACCCCTTGCTGTTCATCGCCCTCGATCGGTGGGAAGAGGCGCCAAAACTGTCAAAAGCGCCGCCGGCAAGCGGTGGGCAAGCTTTAACCGAAGACCGGGCCATCCTGGTCGGTTATGGGCGGATCGGCCAAATTGTGGGCCAAGAGCTCGTCCGAAAAAAGCTGAAACTTGTCGTGATCGACGAACAGGCCGACGGGATGGAGCCGCTCCGAGAAGCCGGCGTCGAGACGATCATTGGCAGCGGAACGGATCCGAAACTGCTCAATTTGCTGCAGCTCGATACCGCACGTTGGCTTGTTGTCACAATATCCGATCCGTTCGAAAGCGGCGATCTCGTCGAACGCGGGCGGGCCGCCAACCCGCAGCTGAAGATCATCGCGAGAGCCCATACCGATGCGGAAGCCCAATATTTGAAAAAGCTTGGCGCGGACCATGTGGTGACCGGCGAAGCGCAAATCGCGCGTGCCCTGGTCGCCCACATTGAGACCTCGTCTTAGCCGGGCTAGGCGGCGGAGCACTCTGCCAACGCCGCCATGAATCCTCCCTTTTCCCGATCCCGGCCTCAGCCTATACAGGGGGCCCCGCGCCTGTGCTTTTAATGCGGAACCGGCAGCAAGGAGTATCAACGCGCCATGATGAGCAATTTTTTTCGCGGTTGCGCCGCCGTTCAGATTCTTGCCGTCGCAGCCATTCTGGCGAGCAGCGGCGCGTCTATCGCGAGATCGGCCCGGCATAAGGAGACCAAACCCGCGCCAAAGGCCGAGGCAAAGCCGCCGGCAACGCCCGACGCGAAGAATAGCGGCAAGCCAGTGCAGCTCGCGAGCTACGGGGACTGGGGTGTTTTTCTCGCGCAAGGCGCCAAATCCAAAACCTGCTATGCGCTGGCCACGCCCAAGGATCGGGCTCCGGCTGCGTTGAAGCGCGACCCGGCCTATGTTTTCGTTTCAAGCCGCCCAGGCGAGAACGTCCGCGAGGAAATCTCGATCATCATGGGATTTCCGGTGAAGGAAGGCGCACCCGTCCGCGCCGAGGTCGGCGGCGCCTCGTTCGATCTGATCGCCAAGGGGCCGAACCTATGGATCAAAAATCCCGCCGAAGAACCCCAATTTGTCGAAGCCTTGAAAAAGGGCTCGAAACTCGTCGTCCGGGCTCCCTCGCTAAAGGGCAATGTGACAAGCGATAGCTACGTCCTCGTCGGCCTTTCCCAGGCGCTCGACCGAGTTGGGAAGGAATGCCCGTAAGGGCTTTTGCCCGGCATTTCGCATCCGGCGGCGCTATGGATCCTGCGGCATCAAGTAAGCAACGCATCCGCAGAATTGCTCGATCCTCCCGATGGGTTGGGAGTATGATGCAATTTGCTTGTCCCAGGCTCATCTTGGCGGCAAGGCGGATCGCGCGAACCTGCAAGCCATGGCCTGCATAGAAGAGTCGGGGATCCACGGCAAACGGCGGCAGCCTTGTTCTGGGCCTGCCCTCTGGGAGGAGAGTAACCATGTCCGGTAAGATCTATCCTGTTGCGTCCGACTGGAGCAAACGGGCCTATATCGACAAAGCGAGATATAAGGATCTCTACGCCCGCTCGCTCGCCGATCCCGAGACTTTCTGGGCAGAACAAGCATGGCGCATCGACTGGATGAAGCCTTTCACCAAGGTCAAGAATACGTCTTTCGGACCCGAATCGGTGTGGATCAAATGGTTCGAGGACGGAACCACCAATGTCGCGCATAATTGCATCGACCGGCATTTGCCCAGCCGCGCAGATCAGACCGCCATCATCTGGGAAGGGGACGACCCGAAAGACTCAAAACATATTACCTACAAACAGCTGCATGAGGAGGTCTGCCGCCTCGCCAATGTCCTCAAGGCGCATGGCATCGGCAAGGGCGACACGGTGACAATCTATCTGCCGATGATTCCGGAGGCGGCTTACGCAATGCTCGCCTGCGCCCGGATCGGCGCTGTCCACTCGGTTGTCTTTGGCGGATTTTCCCCGGATTCGCTGGCCGGGCGAATTGACGGATGCCATTCGAAACTGCTGATCACCGCGGATGAGGGATTGCGCGGCGGCCGCAAGACGCCGTTGAAGGCAAATGCCGACGAAGCCGCCGCAAAAAGCGGCGGAATCGTAAAGACCATGCTGGTCGTCCGGCATACCGGCGGCGAGGTCGAATGGGCGGAGGGCCGCGATGTCTGGTATCACGAGGCCGTCGCCGAAGCCTCGACCGATTGTCCCTGCACCGAAATGGAGGCCGAAGATCCCCTCTTCATTCTCTATACGTCAGGTTCGACCGGTACTCCCAAGGGGGTGCTTCACACGACCGCCGGCTATCTCGTCTACGCCTCGCTGACACATCAATATGTCTTCGACTACCACGAAGGCGATATTTATTGGTGCACCGCCGACGTCGGTTGGGTGACCGGCCATAGCTATATTGTCTACGGTCCGCTCGCCAATGGCGCGACCACTTTGATGTTCGAGGGGATTCCGACCTATCCGAGCATGTCGCGCTTTTGGGAGGTCGTCGATAAGCACCAGGTCAATATTTTTTACACCGCGCCGACCGCCGTCCGCGCCCTGATGCGGGCCGGCGAAGAGCCGGTCAAAGCCACAAGGCGCACCTCCCTTCGGTTGCTGGGTTCGGTTGGCGAGCCGATCAATCCGGAAGCCTGGGAATGGTACTATCAAGTTGTGGGGGACTCGCGCTGCCCGATCGTCGACACTTGGTGGCAAACCGAAACCGGCGGCATCCTCATTACGCCGCTGCCCGGCGCGACCGAGCTCAAGCCTGGCTCGGCGACGCTTCCGTTCTTCGGCATCAAACCGGAAGTGGTGGACTTAGGAGGCGCTGTCCTCGACGGCCCCTGCTCCGGCAATCTGGTCCTAACGGATTCCTGGCCGGGCCAGATGCGCACGATTTATGGCGACCACCAGAGATTTGTCCAAACCTATTTTTCAACCTATCCGGGAAAATATTTCACTGGTGACGGCTGCCGCCGCGACGAAGACGGCTATTACTGGATCACCGGCCGGGTCGACGATGTGATCAATGTCTCCGGCCACCGGCTCGGCACTGCGGAAGTGGAAAGTTCATTGGTCGCCCATGAACTGGTCGCCGAGGCCGCCGTGGTCGGCTATGCGCACGATATCAAGGGCCAGGGCATCTATGCCTATGTCACCTTGATGATCGGGGTCGAGCAAAGCGACGAACTACGCGCCGACCTCGTCGCCTGGGTCCGTAAGGATATCGGCGCGATCGCCTCGCCGGACATCGTCCACTTCACACCCGGACTTCCCAAGACCCGTTCCGGCAAAATCATGCGCCGCATCCTGCGCAAGATCGCCGAAAAAGAGTTCCACGCCCTTGGCGATACTTCGACCCTTGCCGATCCTGGCGTTGTCGACGATTTGATCCGCAACCGAATCGAGTGAACTGAGTTTAGGCACCGATACCGAACGGCCACAGATCCGCCATATTTTAACCATGCTTGGAGTTTCCGCAGCTAAAGCCCTCAACCCTTGATATATGGAAGCAAGCCTCGGATTTCGTGCGCTTATTCGGTCCGCTTCGATGATCGGTGGGTACGTCAATGGGCAATCAACGCGCAAACTTTCAACATATTTTTGACAAAATTATCCTCGGCACCGCACTTTTTGCGTGCTTAAGTATTTTCGGACCGGCGAGGGAGGCGCAAGCGCGGGAAACCATCGCGTTTGCACCGAGCTACCCGGCCGGAACAATCATTATCAAGCAAAGCCAACGCAGGCTTTATTTCACGACCGGAGCTGGGACCGCGGTGAGCTATCCGATCGCGATCGGGCGCTCGGGCCGGGCCTGGCAGGGCGAAACCTTTGTACAAGGCAAATTCGTCTCCCCGGCCTGGGTGCCACCTGCCGTGGTCCGTCACGATCACCCGAACTTTCCGGCGGTGATCCCAGGCGGATCCCCGCGCAATCCCATGGGTGCGGCGGCGATTACTTTGAACCTCTCCGAAGTTGCCATCCACGGCACGACGCGGAGCATGCGGCGCTCGGTCGGCACCGCGGCATCCTACGGCTGCATAAGAATGTACAATGAGGATGTCGTTGACCTTTTCCACAGGGTTCAGGTGGGAACGAGGGTGGTCGCCATCCCTTGAATTCTCGTGGCGCCGACGCCATTTCGCCGATTTCTGTGGACGAGTTTCGACCCGTCCACAGCTGTCCGCCGAGCATTTTGCGACTGTGGATTCCTCCGTGTCTGGTCCGCGGCCCCCTCAACCAAGATCGGCGGACGACCTCTCATAAGCGCGCTACGCCCATGATTTGACCGGCTTTCGCCGCGCGGTCGCCGCGCGAGCCTGCTGTCCCGGCCTGACCGGGGTGCATCGACCCATTCGCGCGGGCCGCAGAACCCACGAAGCGCAAAGGTCTTTATTTTACCGCCGGATTGGTCTAACCATCTCATCGGCATGGGCGGTTGCGCCCGAGCCGTGGGCATCGGTCGGCCTGCTCCTTGCTTTACATCTGAGGGGTTCTGGCCAACCGCGTTCGATTGGCGTTATGATTTATTTATCTGGCTGATCCCTGGGTTCCGGAAGACAACTCCTGCAGCGCCGGAAAACAACCATGGCACCGACAATCAATTATGAGGAGCAATCGGTGGAAACGAAGGTTCTCGATCAAGCCGAGCTCGTCAACCAGATCTTAGATGTGATTGCCAAAGAAGGCATGGTGGCCCCCGAAAAGGTCACCTTGGACGCGACGATTGAAAGCCTGGATCTTAAATCAATCGACATTGTGATGATTTTAACAGCGATCGAGGAAAAGTTTGACGTCTATATTCCGATGGATGGCCCCTTCCACGAAGCAAAAAGCGTTGGTGATTTGATCGACGCTATCGCCGCCTACATCATCAAAGAAAAGGCCTGAATGGGTTCCTCCGCACCGCGCGTTGTCATCACCGGCATGGGAGCTGTTTCTGCTGCGGGTATCGGCGCGCCGGCCCTTTGGCAGGCCGCTCGCGACGGGCGCTCCTGCGTCAGTGAGATCAGCTTCATCCGCCCCTATCGCGGCCGCATAAAAAGAGCGGCCCAGGTGCAGGATTTCGATCCAGCCGCCCATGTTTCGCCCAGCGAAATGCCGTTTAGCGATCCCGTCACGCAATATCTGTTCGCGGCCGCGCAAGAGGCGGTCGTGCAGGCGGGACTGGGTGACGCCAAGCCCTTCGGTCCGCGCACGGCCACCATCATCGGTACCGGCATCGGTGGCATGCATACCATCGAGAACGGACTTTATTTGACGCTGGTCGAACAAGGACGTCCGGATCCTTTGACCGTGCCGCGTCTGATTCCCAGCGCGCCGCCGTCCCAACTCAGCATCCGCTATGGCTCGACCGGGCCGTGCTTTACGGTGGCAAGTGCCTGCTCCTCGGCGACACAAGCCATCGGAATAGGCTTGCATCTCATTCGCTCCGGGCTCGTCGACCGCGCGATCGTCGGCGGCACGGAAGATTGCGTATCGAATAGCGCAATGCTCGCCTGGGAAGCGTTGCGGGTCCTTACGCCGGACCTCTGCCGGCCATTTTCCAAGGGCCGCAATGGGATGGTGCTGGGCGCCGGCGCCGCAGTGTTTATCCTCGAGAACGCGGAAGTGGCCCGCAGCCGCGGCGCCGCGGCATTGGCTGAACTCGCCGGCTACGGCACCTCGACCGACGCCAAGGATCCCGTCCGCCCCGATGTGCAAGGAGCGGCCGCTTGCATGCGGAATGCGCTTGCCGACGCCTCGGCAGAAGACGAGGAAATCGATTACGTCAATGCGCATGGGACCGGGACCACCGCCAACGACGCAACGGAATCCGAGGCGCTGGGGATTATCTTCGGTAAGAGACTTTCGTCTCTCCCCATCTCTTCGACGAAGCCCATTCACGGGCATGGGCTCGGGGCCGGCGGCGCTCTCGAATTGGTGGTGACGATTGGAGCCATTCGCGAAAATATCGCTCCGCCGACCATAAATTGGCGCGAAGCAGACGTGAAATGCCCGGTCGATCCCGTGCCGAACGAAGCCCGCCCGATGCCCATCCGAACCGCTTTAACCAACTCCTTCGCGTTCGGCGGCATCAATGCAAGTCTCGTGGTAAGGCGCGCCGAGGCGCCATGATGGCGGCGCAAAATCCCGTGCATTCCCACGCCGAGGATCAAAAGGCGCGCGGCAAGGACGCTCCGGTCTGCCTGTCCCCCTTCGAGGTGCGAACCGAATCGTCGCTCGTCGCGGCTTTTTCACGGGAGACCGGTGGCCAAGAAACCGGCGATTTCGTTCCGCTCACTTTCCCCTTCTGCTGGCTGACGCTGCCAAAGGTCCGCGCTGAGATCCTCGACATGATCGGCGGCGACAGTTTTGTGCCGGTTCATGAATCACAAAGCTTTGCCTACGAACGAGCATTGCACGTCGACACCGATTATCTGCTCGCCTTCGAGCTATCCCAGGTCGCCAAGCCGCCGCGCGTCATCGTGCGTCTGACCATTTTGACCTTGGCGGATGAGGTTTGCGCCCGGTTGGAGACCGTGCTGCGGATTGTCGCGCTCGCTACGAAAGCAGCGCCATGATCGAGGCCAGCCCACAACCGGCGCCGCCCGACTGGCCCAAGGTCGGAGACGAGCTCGACGAACAAAGCTTCGGACCTTTCGATCGCACCGCGCTCGCCCGCTATGCCGAGGTTTCGGGGGACGATAATCCCCTGCATCTCGACCCCGATGTCGCCAAAGCTGTTGGGCTCGCCGCACCGCCGGTGCATGGCATGCTGATGCTCTCCTGTTTCGAGCCGGCTCTCCGGGCTTGGCGACCCGATCTTTTCATTGCGGGGCTTTCCGCCAAGTTCTTGCGGCCAGTGCTGGCCGGCGAGGCCATTCGCATTTCGGGCCGGGTCGTGCGCCGGCAAGATCTTCCCACGCCCAAACTCATGCTGCGCATGATTGCGCGTGGACCCAATCAAGATCTGGCGATTCTCGGAGAAGCGACGGTGCTTCCCAAGACTTCCCGCCTAGCGCTGAGATGCAGCCGCAAACCATTCTGATCACCGGCGCCTCAAGCGGCATTGGGCGGGCACTCGCGCTGGTTTACGCCGCTCCGGGCGTTTCCCTATCTCTGATGGGCCGCGAAGCCGAGCGGCTCGAAGCCACCGCCACCGCCGCCCGCGCGAAAGGCGCCGAGGTCACGGTCGGTCTGGCCGATGTCCGTGATCAACAGGCGATGGCGCAATGGATCACGGTCAGCGACCTGCAGCGCCCCTTTGATCTCGTCATTGCCAACGCCGGGATCACCACGGGTTTGGCGCCAGGAGAACTTTCCGAAGATCCGGCTGCGGTTCGCGCCATTATCGCCGTCAATCTGATCGGGGTTTTTAATACAGTCGAACCTTTGATTGCGCCGATGTGTGCACGGAAGTCGGGTCAAATCGCCTTCGTCGGCTCCATGGCGGGCTTGCGGGGGTTGCCCTACGCGCCAGCCTATTGCGCAACAAAAGCGGCGGTCCATTCCTACAGCGAATCACTGCGCGGACGACTCGCGGCGAGCGGTGTCCGCATCAGCCTGATCATCCCCGGCTTCGTGAAGACGCCGCTCAACGACAGCATCGAAGCCGTAAAGCCGCTTGAAATCAGCGATACCCAGGCCGCCCTGCTGATTTGCCGCGGTCTCGCGTGCAAGAAGCCGATCATCGCTTTTCCACTGTCACTTTACCTGTTCACAAGGGTCGCGAAACTGCTTCCCGTCCGACTCACGGACACAGTCTTGGCGCAATTCAAGGTTAAAATACCGATAACACGAGAGCGTATTCGTTAACGAATACTTACGCCTTTAGTTTGTTTCCCCAAGCTCCCGCGCATCTTCTACTGGCTTAAGAGGCTATTCACTCAATTCCTGCAACAATTTGTTGCAAATTGTTGGTTGCCGGAAGAGCGCTTTCCATTCAAATCTTTATCATGTTGATGCCTGCGGCTCGATCCTCCCGTCGGTTCGCTTGCGCCAGTCCCGCCTAGGCGGGGTGCGCGACAGATCGAAGGTAAGGCGCATGAAAATGCGCAAGGTGAACCTGGTGGCGTCGACAGCGGTCGGTGAGTGACCGCGTCACGGGGGCTTCACCTTGGTTTTCCTGGATCTTCTGAGATTTTGCTGCGAAATCGGCCTGTTCGCTGCAGTGTTGGGGCTCTTGTTCGTCGGCGGCGGCTTTCTCATTCTCATCGGCATCAATATTTTCGAGCAAGCGACGGGCAGGCTGCTGGTTGAACCGCTCAACGCGCCCGCCCTTCCCGAGGCTGAACTTCCACATGTCCTCGTCCAGATTCCGGTTTTCAACGAAGCGGAAATGGTCGCGGATTGCTTGAAGTCCGCTGCCGCGCTCGATTGGCCGCGCAATCGGCTGCACATCCAGCTTCTGGATGACAGCACCGACGAGACGACTGCGATCGCCAGTGCCGTTGTCGGCCAGCTGCGCCAACAGGGTTTTAACATTCTTCACCTTCATCGGGCCGACCGGACGGGCTACAAGGCTGGCGCTCTGGCCGCTGGCCTTGCGCAGTCGAATGCGCCCTATGTCGCCATCCTCGACGCCGATTTCCGCCCGCCATCGAATTGGCTGCGCGCCATCGTTCCCGCTCTGATCGCCGATCCGACCGCCAGTTTCGTTCAATCGCGCTGTGAATTCGTGAATTATGAGACCAATTGGCTGACCCGCGCCCAAGGCCTGATGTTCGATGCGCATTTCATCATGGAACAGGCGACACGCTTCCGCGCCGGCTGGCTGTTTCAGTTCAACGGCACTGGCGGTGTTTGGCGGCGCGCCGCGATCAACGCCGCCGGCGGATGGTCCTCAGATTCGCTTTGCGAAGATCTCGATCTGACCGTCCGCGCCGAAATGGCGGGTTGGCATGGCCTTTTCGCAATGGAGCCCGCGGTCCCTGGTCTTGTCCCGGACAAGGTTTCGCATTGGCAGGTTCAACAAAGGCGTTGGTCGAACGGTTTTGTGCAGGTTGCTCGCAAGCTTCTGGTTGACGTGTGGACGTCGCCTTGGTCGATTTGGCGAAAGCTTTCGGCCAGTTTCCTCATCCTGATCCAGGCGTTTTATCCCTGCGCCGCGATCGCCTGCACGACTTTGCTTCTCTGCGCGATCATCAGGGGGGGCGATCTTGAGCCCTATTTTCCGGTAATCTCGACGATCGCCGCCTTAATCCTGTTGATCGGCATCGGCATGACCCTCGTCCCCTATGTCACTTTGCGGCGGGGCTCGTTTTGGCGCTACCTCGCAACGCTCGCTTCGCTGACCCCGCTGATGATTTATGTCAGCGTCTCGAATGCGCCCTCGATCCTTAAGACCATGTTCGGGTCAACGGAGATTTGGGTCCGCACCCCGAAGGCCTATTCCATCCCGGCCGCCCTGCCCGTAGCTGAAGAGCTGAGCGACTACTAAGCCGGCGTCGTTCCGCGCAGGACGACGAGCAGCGCTCGGCCCCTCTTCCACAACAAGCCTCAACAAAAAGGCGCGGCGTCGCGAGGTCCACACCGGCCTTGCCGGTTTCCCCATCCCCGATTTGCCAAATGTGACAGCCGCGCGACCTTGGCTTCGCTGACCCGCTGAGGTCAGTGCCTCGGACGCCTCGGTTATGCAGATCATGTCGGCGAGACCGAACATGACGCCTGCCCCGGCAGGCCAGGTCCGATCCCCCGAGGTCAGCGGGCTTTAGCGAGCCCGGGCACTCGCCAATGAGGCCTGGGCGGCGGCGCTGCGGTCCACCCGCGTATACAAAGTGAACCGCGGATCGAAGATGAACTTAAACAGCAGCCCAAACCAGGATTTATGGGTTTTAAGATCGGCGTAAAACTCCGGCGCCATTTGCTTCAGCTGCGGCAGCCTGGACCAAGGCACGTCGGGAAAATCATGGTGCTCGTTGTGATAGCCGATATTCAGCGCGACGAAGTTCAAGGGACCATAATAGTCGAACGTCTCCTGAGACGGATCCGCGGTAAAATGTTCCTGGACCCAACGCGCGCCAAGCGGGTGCAAACCTCCGACCGAAAACCAGAATGAGGCGAAGAGATAGACAAGCGCGTTCGGCCCAAAGCAAACGAGGACCACGAGATCGTAAAGGAACACGCAGGCCCCATTGATGAAGGTCCAGCGGCTCCACATCGGCACCGTGCCTCTGAGCCGCCGGAGCCGTACCAGCTGAAGGACCGGAAAAAGAAACATCCATGCAGCCTTGCCGAAGGCGCTGTTGCCGAACAGGCGCGCCTCCCAATGGCTCGGAAGATCGGCGTCATAGTCGTAATCGCCAAGATGCGAATGGTGCTTCATATGATAACAGCGAAATCCCATCGCCGTTGGAAAGGTGTTGGGCAGGTCGGCAAGAATGGCGACCCATTTGTTCATGGAATTGCCTTTGAGAACGCAATTGTGGGTCGCATCGTGAATCACCACGAACATCGCGTGATTGGCAAAAGCGCCAACGCAAAAGGCAATGAGCAAGGCCGCCCACCAATAGCTGAGACCAAGCCAGCCGAAACCGGCCGCGATCAGGGTTTGGCCGGCAACGACTGCAAGCGTGATCGCCGCCGTCCTCCAATCATGCCCGATCAGGCCGGCGACTTCCGGATGCGCCTTCAGGATCGCGCGGCGGCGCGGCGGATGCGGCCGTTGAGCAAGCGTGGGAATATAGCCTGCGTTCATCACAGTGCCTTTCAAAGCGGCAGCCGATCCAAGATTGCATGCATCAGCACTCATGCGGCCATCCTCCAATAAAATGGGCGGCGCGCGAAAAACGAGTCCGCGCGAAGCGGTTTGGCGTCGAGTTAGGCCGCGAGGCTTTTCTCATAGACGCGATGCACCTTGTCGATGCGGGCGCCGGAAAGCTCGATCGGCCGGCGCATGCCGAAATTATCCTCCAAAACCCAGCCGAATTCGACATGTTCGATCGAACTCGATTTGCTGCGGTCTCGCATTTCCTCAATAAAAGCCAGAATGACCGCGCCGCCTGCGGCCTTTCGATGCAGGGCGCGGCGGATCCCGAAAAGCGCGAGCCGCCCCGAGGTAAAGGCGTGGTTTCTAATCCGGGAAATCACGCGCGGCAGACCGAAGGGGAACAGGCGGCCTCCAAGGTCCGCGGTGACCTCATGCAGGTTCGGCAAAATGATCCCGAAAGCCTGCGCCTCTCCGTCGAGCTCTATCATGAAACCGCCTTCGGGAGGCATCACCAATTTGAGACCCTCGGCGCTCGACATGAATTCGGCGAGGGTGAAAGGGACGAAGCCCCAGTTTTCACTCCAGGCATCGTTAAAAATATCGACGATGGTTTCCGCTTCCTTGCCGAGATCCTTGAGATTGAGCGTCCTGATGTTCAGCCGTTTGCGCCATTCGGGCCGGGACAGGATGCGCGCGCTCGCCTCGCGGTCTTTTTCACCGACGTCATAGCGATAGGAAATGAGGTCGCGCGCCTTCTGGTAGCCTTGACGTTCCAAAGCCTCGCCGAGATAGGCTGGGTTCCAGGGCATAAACACCATGGGGGTGGCGTCGAACCCTTGGACAAGAAGTCCAGTCTCGCTGTTCACCGATGGCGAAAAAGGGCCATGCACCACGGTCGCCCCATGTTGGCGAAGCCAATCTTCGGCGGCCCCGGTCAGAGCGGCAACCACCTCGTCGTCGTCAATGGCATCGAGGCAGCCAAATTGTGCCCGCGACGCGCCGCGCGGCGTGTAAGCCTCGTCGTAGATCTGCGCGGAAATCCTTCCCGCAAGCTTGCCATTCTTTCGGGCGAGCCAGGTTTGCGATTGGACCAGCTTGAAATGCGGATTGAGTTTGTGCGCAAACATAGTCCAGCGCTCCGCATCGAGCGGCGGCGAGAACCCCGGTTGATCCTTGTAGATGAGCCGCGGGAGCCGGCAAAAGGCGAGAAAATTGAACAGCCCATCAGCCGGAACGATCTCTATTCTGCTCATCGGCTAGGGCCTTTTTTTCGAGCCTCGGCCAGAATGCGCCGGCTCTCCCGCCACAGTTTGAAGCGAATAAATCGTGGCTGGTGCGAAAAAGCTGTCAGGTCGCGGCGCTCAGCGAGCGCGTGGGCGCCAAACGAACACTGTCGCGCTTGGCCAAAAGATCGGTCACGCCTCTGATTTCAGCTTCGGTGTGAAGGGTCGAAAGGAAGAACCGCAGACGCGGCTGATCTTTCGGTACGCCGATCTGAATGATCGGCGGCACGTAATAGCCATTGTCCATCAAATGGCTGGAGGCTGCCAGGGTCTCCAGGCTGTCGGAAAAAAGGATTGGAACGACCCCTCGCCCGATCGCCGGCCCCGTATCGAGCCCCGCGTCATGCGCGAACTCCATGAAGAGTTCGGCATTCTGGCGCAAGCGCTCGATGCGCCAGGTTTCTTCCTGCATCAATTGCAGGGCGGTTTCCGCCGCCGCCGTTATGACCGGTGAAAGGCCGACGCTGTAGACGAAACCGGGCAAGGTATAGCGCAGCCAATCGATGACCGGAGCCTTACCCGCAACGAAACCGCCGCACGACGCAAGCGTCTTCGACAGCGTGCCGATGATGAGATCGATTTGTTGCGGGTCGACGCCGCAATGCTCCCAGAGGCCGCGCCCCTCGCTCCCAAGGACCCCAATCGAATGGGCCTCGTCGATCAGCAGCCAAGCCTTGCGCTTCTCCTTGATCTCAACCAGCCGAACCAGATCGGCGATGTCGCCATCCATGCTGTAGAGGCCCTCGGCAACGACCAGCGCATTGCGATAATTGCCGCGCCGCTCGCGCAGGAGAAAATCCAGATGGTCGAGATCATTGTGCCGGAAAATAATCGTTTCGGCGACCGTCGCCTTGGCGCCGCTGACGATACTGTTATGTGACAATTCATCTATGAACAGCACATCGCGCGAACCAAGGATGTGTGAAATAGTTGTCACATTGGTGAGATAGCCGCTGACCAGAGTCAGGGCCGCCTCGACTCCAAGAAAATTAGCAAGGCCGGCCTCCAAGCGACGGTGCGTCGATCGTTCGCCGCCGACAAGACGGGAGCCGAGCGCGCCGACGCCGAATGTTTCCAGCGCGGCCCCCGCGGCGGCCTTGACCGCCGGGTGAGACGCGAGGCCGAGGTAATCGTAATTCGCGAAGCTGACGAAGCGCCGGCCGTGAATTTCCGCTTCCCGCCGTAAGCTGTCGATAGGTGCGAAGAAAGGATCGCCGCCTTCGAGATAAGCCTTCCCGGCGAGCCGGAAGCGCTTCGTTGCATAATCGGCGAGGCTATTGATCTTTTGCACTTTGGGTTCGGAGGTCCAGATAGGTTCACGGGACGATTGGCAGGTCCGGTCTTCCCTAACATTATTGGCGTTAATCAGTCGCGCCGATCCGGTGACAGCCGAATCGTGGCATAGCATTATGCGCCGGAGGGAGCAAAAGGGGATCATCGCATGAGCCGTCCGACCCCGCGTCATTAAATCCCAAAAAAACGATAAAATCCTATTTTTTCAATATTTTAGCGCGCATTGTCAATTCGGGTTACAAACCGTAACAATAGGCCTATCGTGATTTTGTCGTGCTCTCTTGCGGAAGATCGCGCGAGCGATTACGCAGAACGAATCACCTGCTCTTTGGCAAGCTGCCTGTGGATAACTCTAAGAGGCGCAGCGCCGATTGTTGGTTTTATTATGAACAAACGATGAAAGCGCGTTCCGCAATGCCTTCTGCTGAAATCGGCCCGCGCCCGGTCGTAAAGGCGGGCGGTCCTTTTCGAGGCTAGATATTGACTGCGAGCGCGTCCAATTCCTGCGCCACGGCCTCCGCAGCTTCGTTGGCTGACTTCGTCCGCGGCATGGCAGCAAGCATTTCGGCAATGATGGACGCCACATGATTGGCAATCGCCTTGCGATCTTCCCCGCGCGCAAAGGCGAGCGGCTGTCCGAACACGAGATCGCATCGGATCGGCTCGCCTTTGATGACCGACCAAAGATGCGGCAGCAAGGTCGCGTCGCCGAACCATGCCGCCGACGGCGATGAATAGCGGATGGCAACAGGCTGCACCGCGACCTTATCGACACCGTTTGCCATGGCGAGAAGATCGCGCGCGGCCGCGAAATGCGAACTATGGAACTTACGAAGCGCCATACCGTCGCCAGTCGTGCCTTCGGGAAAAAGAAGCGTCGGGCGTCCCGCAAGCAGCCGTCGCGCAATTGTCGCATTCGCGCCGGGGATCGACCTTCGCCGCTGGCGATCCACGAAGACTGTCTCTTGCAATCGCGCAAAAGTTGAGGCGATCGGCCATCCTCCCACCTCTCGCTTGGCAAGAAAGCAGACCGGCTCAACGCTGCAAAGCGCGAGGATGTCGAGCCACGACACATGATTGGCGGCCAGCAGCCGAGGCCCTTCCGGTTGCGGACTACGCTCCGCATGAACGCGAAGCCGCAGCAGCGCGATGATCGTCCGGCTGAATGCGACAGGAAGCCACAGCCGGAGAGGCCAGCTTCGGCGCAAAGCGATCCATTGCAACGGTGCTGCCAACAAAAACAGAAGCAGTGCAAAGATGATCGCCGTGACGCGGAGATAAGCCATGTCTCAACGAAGGTTGGCATTGCGATTCGCGCGCTCTTCTAAAACACCCAACCTGCAGTTTGATGACAACGGCCCGCTTGCGCCGGCGTGTTGTGCGTCCTTTGCGTCATCAAACTTTCGCGTCCCGCTAATAGATCTTCCATATTGGCTCTCGGCGAGATTCGTCAGCTCATGTGGAACATTGCAACGCCCTTCAGCAGCAGGGGCGTTCTTCGCCCCGCCTCCTTCATAAAGCCGCGCCGCGCGCGACGAGATCTCTCGGGCCTGCCGGCCGTCCTCGCTCGCTTCGGGCCTTTTGAAATCCGCTTGGCGTCGACAAATCGCGAGATTCGCAAGGCGCAGCAGCTACGCTTCAAAGTCTTCTTCGAGGAAGGCCGCGCGAGCCAGCCGCGCGCAACCCTGACCAGGCGGGATGTCTGTCCGTTCGACAAATTCTGCGATCATCTTCTGGTCATCGACAAGGAGAATCAAAACCGTTTCGGCCGCACGAAGCCAAAAGTCGTCGGTGTGTACCGCCTGCTTCGCGGAGAGGTCGCGGCCCGCCATCAAGGTTTTTACAGCCAGACGGAATTCGATATTGAGCCCCTGCTGGACCGCCATCCCGGCAAACGCTTCTTGGAATTGGGCCGTTCATGCGTCCATGCACAATATCGGTCGAAGCGCGTCATCGAGCTTTTGTGGCGTGGCCTTTGGCTCTACGCCAAGCATCATCAGATCGATGTTCTGATCGGCTGCGCGAGCCTGCCGGGCGTCAATCCCCTCGCCCTCGCTCTGCCTTTGAGTTTCCTCCATCACCACGCCGCCGCGGATGAAGAATGGAGCGTGCGGCCCCTGGCCGGTCGCGGCATCAGCATGGGGATTTTGACCAGCGAGGCCGTCGATGCGCGCAAGGGAATTGCAGCGCTTCCACCGCTGCTCAAGGCCTATTTGCGGGCCGGCGCGAAGTTTGGCAATGGCGCAGTGATCGACACGGAATTCGGCACGACCGATGTCTTCACCGTCATGCCGCTCGCCGACCTGGAAGAGCGCTATCAGAATTATTATGGCGGCCCGATGGAAATGCCGGAAAGCTATGTCGCCTGAACGACACCGGCACGCCTGAGCGAGGCTCTAGAACGGCTCCTTGAACGGCCGCAAATCGAGCTCGTGAGTCCAGGCACTCCTTGGCTGACAGTGGAGACCCCAATAGGTGTCGGCGATCGCATCGACGTGGAGGAGCCCGTCGGTTCCCTTCGCCTTCACAAACTCGGGAAATTTGCTTTGCGCATATTCTCCCTGAATGACCCCATCGATGATCACATGGGCAACGTGAATTCCTTGCGGGCCGAACTCCCGCGCAAGCCCCTGCGTCACGGCCCGTAAGGCCGCCTTGGCCGATGCGAAAGCGACGAAAGGTGGCCGAGCCCGCACCGAGGCGGTGGCGCCGGTGAACAAAAGCGTGCCATGCTGCTTGGGCAAGAACCGCCGCACCGCCTCCTGCCCGACCAGAAATCCACCGAGGGCGTTCTGGCGCCATGTCTTTTCGAAAATCTCCGCATCGGTCTCCAGCGACGGCAGCATGATATTGTTGCCGACGTTGTAGGCGACGAGCTCCAAGTCGGAACCGATTTCCGTCTGATCGAACAAGGCGGCGATATCGCTTTGGCGGGTCGCATCCGTTACCTTCGCCTCGGCGATTCCCCCGGCCTTGCGAATGGCCTCAACCGTGAGCGTCAATCTTTGCTCGGTACGGCCCGCGACGACGACCCGCAATCCCTCGCGTGCGAAGCGGCGCGCCAGCGCCGCACCCAGCCCGCTCGGCGCTCCGACCCCAACGACCACTGCGGTGCCTGCCAACGTCGCGCCCCTCATCGTTCGACCGTGCACGCCCGAATAAGAGCTCAGGGCCGGCCGAAGACAAGGAGAAAATTATTGGCCGGGAGAGACAGCTGCTGTTTCAGAATAATGCCGTGCTTGTTGCCGGCTTTTTCAATGTCTCTGACATCCTTCAGTCCCCAAGCGGGCACGCGCGCCGCAAGAATCTCCTTGTCGAAGGCCTCGTTGGAGGGTGTCGTATATCTTCCGTCCACCTTGAACGGCCCGTAAATCGCCAGGAAGCCCGTATCCTTCAACGCCCGGGCCGCGACTTGGGCGATGCCGTCGGCAATCTCCACGGGCGCGACCTGAAACAGGTTGATGACAAAAATGACATCATACCGATGGCTGCCATCGGGCCAGGTCTGCGGTTTGGTGAGGTCGATATGGACGGGATCCCAGACATTGGCATTGGCACTGGCAATCCGGGTTTCTTTGATCGCATCGAAGACTTCCGTGTCGTAGTCGGACGGCTGAAATCTTATGTGCGGAAAATGCGGCGCGAAATAATTGATATGCGCGCCGCTTCCGCTGGCAAGTTCAAGGGCATCGCCCGAGGGTGGAAATAGCTGCTTGAACACATCCAGGATGGGATCACGGTTGCGCTTTCCGGCCCAGGCGACATAGGCGCTCAAGGGATAGGGATCGATGTTGGGACGAACCTCGGAAACAGCGGGCTCCTTGATGCTAGTCTGAACGTCGGACATGGTTGCTCCTTAATGCTGATGCTGCTGCTCGGGGAATCGGGAGGATTGGGGTGAGAACGCTGCGAGGGCGCTGCTACCGGCGCCAGGCTCGTCGGCGGCAGGCGCGTCGGCCAATAGATCGGCAAGGTGAATATCGAGCTGGCGGTTGTAACCGGGGTCGAGCCCGAACAGCGCCAAATGTCCCCATGTCGAGGACACCACCGCCAAGCTGCTTCCGGGCACCAGTTTCTGCTCGGCGGCGATATCCTTGAGCGGAAAGAAGCCGTCCTCTTCGATGCCGATGACGAGGGTCTTTGCCTTGATGCGGGAAAGAGCCGTTTTCAGGTCGCCGCTGGCCAAGCGGCTCACATCATTGTCCCGCCATTTCGACGCCAGCAGGATTAGATTATTTGGATCTTGTTGGAGGAAGTGAGCTTCGACGAATCCGACAAGAAAATCATCGACGGAGGAGAAGCCGAGTTTGCGCCATTCTTCCGCATTGAAAAGATCGGGGGTGAACCCAGAAGCCGCAAATAACCGGGCATGGCGTCTGAGGCCGCGATGCACGGCGTCGGGTGTCGCGTACCAACCGCCGTCCCAAGCAGGATCGCTGGTGATCGCCGCGATGAAAGTTTCAACCAGCAGCTTATTATGGGCCGTGCCTTTGGCGGTTCCCGCGATCGGTGCGGCGCGCCGGACAAGGTCGGGAAAACGAACCGCCCAATCATAGGTCATCTGGGCGCCCATCGAGCCGCCGAGAACGAGTTCCAGCCGCTCGATGTTGAACTTTTCAGTGATCAGCCTGTGCTGCGCCCGCACGTCGTCGCCGATCCGCACGCGCGGAAATTTCGCCGCATTGAAGGGCGGGGAAACATTGTGCGGCGAGGTCGAAAGACCATTGCCGATCTGATTGACGAGAATGACAAAATATTTGGTGGGATCGATTGCACGGCCGGGACCGATATAGGCTTGCTCCAGGATTTTGCTTGTTCCGGAATACCAGGACGGAAAAAGAATCGCGTTGTCCCTGTTCGCTGACAGATTTCCAATCGTCGCATAGGCCAGCTTCAAGCCTCTGATCGTCCCACCGTCCTCGAGCTCAAAATCACCCAGGTCGAAAAGCTCATAAGGCCCATGATTTTCTTGAGAATAATAGGGGTTTGGCACGGCTGGCCTCGATTGCCGCGTTAGGACGCGGGAGGGGTGGAAAGGAGGCGTTGAGCAGCCGGGAAACGGCAAATGCAGCTGAATGCTTCTACGGTGACGCCTTGACCTTTAATAACTTTGTCTATAGAAGTTGTCAACTTAATTGCAGCGACGTCACGAAGCCTTTGGAGCGGGATGAGGAAAAGTGGAAACCGGTTTTCCGCCCGCATCCCGCTCTAAGCTTTTGAAATCGATGGATTGCTTCAATAAGAACCCAGGAGATCATCCATGAGCGACGGCAAAGTGTTCCTTTATGCAGAGATTCAAGTGTCCATTCCCTTTGCGGAATTGGATTGGGCGCCGATCAATCACGCCATGAAGCAAGAGAAAGGGTTGAACAGCAAAACATGGCTGAGTGGGATCAACACCAACACGATCGGCGGCTTTTACGAATTCGATTCACTCACGGAAGCCCGGGCCTATGCGGAAGGCTATCTCGCACGCGCGGCCAAGCAACTCGGCGGCGATCTCTCGGTCAAACTTTTTGACGCAAGCGTTGTCGCCGAAGCCAGTCGCGGCATTGGCTCGCCATATTATTCGGAGTTCTCGGTTATCCGACCCCGATAGCCATGCTGAGAAGAGCAAATTAACGGTGGTCGCCGAGACCGCGTGAATCCTGCACGACCCCCGCTGGATGATCTCTGGTCATTGACCGATTGGGCTTGCAAGAGGCTGAAGTGCCCCTCAGTACCCTACCGCCAAAGTGCCGCGTTGTCTTGTGTCGGCGGCGCCCATCAGACAGCCCATCGCCGCGAAGAATGCTCTGCGCCGAGCCCCAGGCGCCGTATGTAACGACCTTATGTCCCATGGCCTCGAGCAGCCGGATCGTGTCGGGGTTAAGACCGCGCTCGACCTGCAATTCATCCGGCAGCCCCTGATGATGGACCCGCACCGCCTCGGTCGCCTCGGCGAGGTTCATGCCGAAATCGAGAATGTCGAGGATGATTTCCGTGACGATCGTGATGATCCGCGAACCGCCCGGGCGAACCGGTGACCAGTTCGAGTTCGCCGTCGCGAAAGACCATGGTCGGCGCCATCGACGACAGCGGCCGCTTGCGCGGCCCCGGCGCGTTGGCGGCGCCGCCGACAAGCCCATAGGCATTCGGAGCCCCGGGCTTTGCGGCGAAATCGTCGAGCTCATTGTTGAGAAGGATGCCCGTCCCCTCGGCGACAAGGCCGAGGCCATAGGAGAAATTCAAAGTGTAGGTGTTGGAAACCGCATTGCCGTCGCGGTCCACAATCGAAAAATGCGTCGTCTGGTCGCTCTCATAGGGCGCCGGATCGAGCGGTTTGATCTCGGCGGCGGACTGCGCGCGCGATCGCCGAAATCTCCGCCCGCAATCGCTCCGCATAGGCTTTCGAAATCAGCCCGCCGACCGGAATTTGGACCTGATCCGGATCGCCGAGATATTCGGCGCGGTCGGCGTAGGCCAATTTCATCGCTTCCGCCAAGAGATGAATGGTTGCGGCCGAATCGGCGCCAAGGCTCGCGAGCGGAAAGCCCTCCAAGAATATTGAGGAGTTCGATAATGTGAACCCCGCCCGACGAAGGCGGCGGCACGGACGCGATCGTCATAGCCGCGATAGGACGCCATGCAAGGGCGCGCGTTCAACCGCGCGATAGGATTTGAGATCGTCCAGCGTCATCCGGCCGCCGGCCGCGCGGACACTCGCGACGATTTTTTCCGCAACCGGGCCTTCGTAGAAAGGCGCGCTCGCCATCGCGGCCGATCGCTTCCAGAACGGCGGCGAGATCGGTTTGAACGAGCCTGTCGCCGCGCGCGAGCGCGGTGCCGTCTGGACGCAGAAAAATCCGCGCCGTCGACGGCCAGCGTTGCAGCGGGCCTCGCACGCGGGGAAGCGAATCGGCAAGATCCTCCTCGACGTCGATGCCGGAGCGGGCGAGTGCGACGGCGGGCGCGGCAAGCTCGGCCAAACGAGAATTTGCCCGACCCATAGGTTGTGCAAGCGCGAGCGTAAGGCCGGCGACGGTTCCCGGCACGCCCACGGCAAGGCCGCTGTCGCGCGACTCGCGCGGCCACCGCTTCGCCCGCCTCATCGAGAAAAACATCGCGCGGCGTGTCGGCCGGGGCGGCTTCGCGGTAGTCGATGACGATGGTTTTCTTCTCCTTGGCAAGATGGATGAGCATGAAGCCGCCGCCGCCAAGATTCCCGGCGCGCGGCAAAGTCACGGCAAGCGCAAGGCCGGTCGCAACCGCCGCATCGACCGCATTGCCGCCGCGCCGGAGAATCTCGACGCCGATTTTCGCCGCTGTCCCTTCCTGCGCGACGACCATGCCGTGGCGCGCCAGCACCGGCAGAAACGCGCGCCTTGCGAGATGATCGGCGGCGGCTGCGGTGGTTCCGCGCGCAGAACTCGCTACGCTCGCAAGACACACAAGCGCGAGCACGCTCGCTCGGATGGAACTGCGGAGCACAGCAGACAGGTTTGGGAGGGCCGACACTCTTCTCATGAGAATTCGCTATGATCCAAAACGACGGCAACGAACATCGCACCATAGCGGTCGAATTTTTCCGGCTGAACTCCAGGAATGCTCATAATCTCTTCGCGGGTCTTGGGACATGTCTTCGCCATCTCGAACAAAATCGCGTCATCGAAAATAAGTACCGGAGCCTGCCTTTGCCGTAGGGCGATTTCAAGACGCTTGGCTTTGAGCGCCACGAAGAGTCTATTTTGCCGTGCCGTCAGCTGCTCGATTTGCATCCGCGCCTTGGGCGGCTCAAAGGTCCAAGGCTTATCTCCCATCTCTTCTACGTGCGCGAGATCAGTTGCCCCCGAGTCCGCGAAAAAACCGGCGGTGCGATGGGCAAAAAGGCGTCTTGCAGCTTGCTGGATTGCAAAGGACACTCTTTGCGCGGCGGCGACACGCGCCAGCGACGGCCACCGCTGGTCGCAAATGTCACAATTGCCGCAAGGTATTGAGGCCTCTCCAAAGGCCGCGAGCAAGGTCTGGCGGCGACAACGCGGCGATTCGCACAAGGCAACCAGGGAGTTGAGCTTTTGTCTCTCGATCCTTTTGCGATCTTCCGGCGCATCGCTCATGAAAATTTGTTTCGCGCGCTTTTCAATGTCGCTTTCACTGAACAGCGTCATCGATTCCGCGGGAAGTCCGTCGCGCCCCGCCCGGCCGGTTTCGTGATAATAGGCCTCGATGCTGTCAGGCAAATCCGCATGACACACGAAGCGGACATTGGGCTTGTCGATCCCCATGCCGAACGCGATGGTGGCGACCATAATCATCGCATCATGACGCAGAAACTCGTCCTCGCGGTCGGATCTCGATTGGGGTTCAAGTCCCGCGTGATAGGCAAGTGTCGGCACCCCGCGTTCGGCCAAGATTTGCGCCAGGCTTTCAGAACCCTTGCGCGTCCTGCAATAGATAATGCCACTCTGCCTTTTGTGCCGATGAAGAACTGTTTCGATCTGGCGGAGGGTATCGGTGCGGCGACGGAAGGCGAGGCGGATATTTGGCCGATCGAATGACCGGACAAAGACATTCGGCGGCGCGGGAAAGAGCTGCTCGGCGATTTCCGACCGGGTCGATAGATCGGCCGTCGCAGTGACCGCGATGATCTGAAGATCGCCAATGGCCCGCGCCGCTTGCGCAATGCCGAGATATTCCGGGCGGAAGTCATGTCCCCATTGGCTGACGCAATGGGCTTCGTCAATGGCGAACATCTGCGCGCCGGCCTCGCGCAGGAGCGCCGGCATATCGGGGCGCACCAGGCGCTCGGGCGAGACATAGACAAGGCGATAAAGACCACGACGGAGGCCGGCCTCCACCGCCGCATTATCCGCGCCGCTGATTGACGAGTTCAACGTCGCTGCCGCAATTCCACGCACTTGCAGTTGCTGGACCTGGTCACGCATCAAGGCGATGAGAGGCGAGATGACGACGGTAAGACCTTTGCGCACCAGTGCGGGCAATTGGTAGCACAGCGATTTGCCAGACCCCGTCGGCATGATCGCCAAAATGTTTTCGCCCGCGAATACGGCTTCGAGAATTTCTTGCTGACCTGGCCGGAAATCGGTAAAGCCGAAAACGCGGTTCAGCGCTTCTTTCGCCTCGCTCATGCCGGCGTCCACGACGCCCCCGATGTCAGGGCGCGGCATGTTCAATCAGCGCGAGAATTCTCATTCTTCATGCTGGCCATCAGAGACGGTGTCAGGGCCCGGCGGGGCGATTCGATTGTTCTGTCGGCAATGATGCGGCCCGGCGCCCCGGACAAAATAATGATCCGGTCGGCAATGGAGATCGCCTCCTCGACGTCATGGGTCACGATGAGCGTCGTCGCCTTGCGCTTCAAGACGAGGGCCAGAAGTTCCTCCCGGAGACGCGTGGCGAGATTGGCATCGAGGGAGACGAAAGGCTCGTCGAGGAGAAGAAGATTGGGCTTGACCGCAAACGCGCGGGCGATTGCAACCCGCCTGGCAAGTCCGAGGGAGAGTTCCGCCGGAAAATGATCGAGATGCATGGAAAGCCCGAGCGCCGCAACGATTTCGGCGAGATCGAGCTCGCTTGAAATCCCAACGAGGCTCAGATTGTCTGCAACGCTGCGCCACGGCAAGAGCCTCGGTTCTTGAAAAACCATTCCGATCCTATGCGACGGCGGCAATGACACGCGGCCCTGGAAATCCGGATCGAGCCCCGAGATGATGCGCAGCAAGGTCGTCTTGCCGCAGCCGGAGGGTCCAAGCAGGGCACAAACCTCACCCTCGCGCAACCCGAATGCGACATCGCGCAGAACGAGCCGCGTTTCCCCGGACGCGGCCCGAAAGGCTTTCGCCGCGATGGAAACTTCAAGCTCCATGGGGCCGCCATCGCGCAACATGTCGCTCAAAGGGCTGCACGACGAAAGTTTCGATCGCCAGCATGAGACCGACGAAAGGCAGCGCATAGGCAAGGAGTCGGGTCACGTCGAACAGCTGGAACGCCAAGCCGATCTCAAAGCCGACGCCATTCGAGCGGCCAAGCAGCTCGGCAACGAGGACCACCTTCCAGACCAGCGAAAGGCCGGATCGCATCGCCGCCGCGACATAGGGCGCAAGCTGCGGCAGCACGACATGCCTAAGCCTTGCACTGAGCGGCATGCGGAAAACCCGCGCCATTTCATCGAGGCCGACGTCAAGCGCGCGCGTGCCCTCGCGCAGGGTCACTGTGGTATTCGGCAATTTATTCAGCGCGACCGCTCCGATTGCCGCAGCCTCATTCAGCCCAACCCAGATATAAGCGAGGACGATGAGAACAAGAGCCGGGAGATTCAAAAGCACGATGATCAGCGGATCGCACAATTGGTTCACGGTCTTATTGCGGCCCATGATGACGCCGAGCGCAGTCCCCAACACCATCGCCAGCATAAACGCAACGGCAACGCGCGCGAGGGTAATCGCAAGATTGGCAAACAGCGCGCCCGACCGCATCTCTGCCCCAATGACAGACATGACCGCAAGCGGCGCGGGCAGCACATTGGTCCCGGCGAAGCTCGAACCCAATTGCCAAGCGAGAATCAGCAGCGCGAGCGGAGCCAATTTGAAGAGCATGGGAGAACTTTCCAGCAGTCTCAAAAGTCGGGGTTCTGATAAAATGTCCCCTCATTGAGTTCCGCCGCATTGCCGACAAGATCGGGGCCGCCGATCTTGGCCAAGACACGGTAGAGCGCGCGGGCATCGGCGGCTTCCTCTGCAACCGAGCGGCGCGGGATACCATCGACATAATACTTGCGGTACAGAGCGAGTTGCGCCGGATCGACGATCCCCAGCTGATGGCCGATCTTCTCCCAATCGGCATCGGAATGGACGAGAATGTTTTTAGCTTCCGTCGCAATTTTGAAAAATTGCGCAAGGGCGGCGGTGTGGCTTTGCGCGAAGCCTTCGTCAAAAACATACCCGACCATGGCCACCGGTCCCTTGGCGCCGAGGCGCTTTTCCACGTCACCCATGCTGATGAGGCGCCGGAACCCGCGCGCTTCGAGGGCCACGCAAAAATTCCAATAGTTCAAGGTGGCGTCGGCCTCGCCGCTCACGGCCTTTTGATAGAGAAGAGGCGGCGCCCCATAGATGATGTCCGCCTGCGCCGCAATGTCGAAATTCGATTGTTTCGCGAGCGCCTGCAGCAACAGCCAGCTTTTGTCCAAGGGACCACCGGCGACCGCGAACTTCTTGCCCTTTAAGCCGGCAAGTTCCTTGATGGGGGAGCCCGCCGGAATCATCACCGCTCCCAGCGCCGTCGAATAAGGTGAAAAAACCATATGGCCGCCGAGATTTCTTTGGCGCGCGACCCAAAGCCAATCGCTGAGGATCATATCGGCAGCGCCCCCCATCAAGGCGATCTTCGCCGCTTCGGGCGAGGCAAGCTCTATGACTTCAATGTCAAGACCCGCCTTCTTGTCCAATCCGCGCGAGGTTATAATCGCGAGTTCCCAGGCGAAAGTTCCGGTCTTTTGCACCGCAAGGCGAAGCTTTTCGGCTGCTGCGGCCTCGCAATTGAAAAAGACCGTTAAGGCAAGGTAAAATGCAGCGCGTCCAAATCGCTCGCGAAAGGAAAGCCGGCAGAGTGGTGTCATGAATGCTGCCTTAACTCTTTGATCGCCGCGGAAACGGAACTCGGCTGCGTTTCCGCACGGCGGCGGGTTGTCTTTTGCCATAGTCTCAGGATACATGTTTTGCTAAGCGAGCCATAATGAGGATCGCCGGGTGGGTCATGGTTAATGCCATGGGTGAGACGATCAATCGAATGCCCCTCGCATGCAAAGGGAAGGAAACCGGATATGACTCTTAAATATGTCTGCGTTATTGCCACAGCCGCTTGGGTCGGTTCCATCGCGGGGGCTATGGCCGCGGGGGATGCCGCCGAAGGCGAAAAAATCTTCAACAAACTGCCCTGCCACACATGCCACAAGGTTGGCGAAGGCGCCACGAATTTGGTCGGCCCTGAGCTGAACGGCTTGATCGGGCGCAAGGCGGGCGCCGTGCCGGATTACAATTATTCGGACGCGCTCAAGAGTTCCGGAATTACCTGGGACGACGCTTCGCTCGGCGAGTTCCTCGCCAATCCAAAGGCCAAAGTTCCGGGCACGAAGATGATCTTCACTGGTGTCCCAAAGGATACCGATCGGGAAAATCTCGTCGCCTATCTCGCGCAGTTCGGCGCGGACGGAAAGAAGAAGTAGTCCGGCACGACGAAAGGCCGCTGGTCCGCGCCGTAAAAGACCTGCGTTCCAGCGCGCCATCCGAATCGGAAGCTTTGACTTTCGACTTAAACGTTGCCTATGGGGTCTCGCGTCGCGAAAGCATCCCCCGCGAAGGATCATAGGCAACGATCGCCGCGGCGAGGAACACAATCGTCGCGCCAAGCACGACCGCCAAAGCCAGAAAATCGATTTTTTGGTAAAAGGCGAATCGAATCAGCTCGACCGCATGCGTGAACGGATTGAATTCGCAAACATAGGCGAGCCACGGGCTGCCCTCCTTAACCCGCCAAAGCGGATAGAGCGCGGAGGAAGCAAAAAACATCGGGAAGATGACAAAGTTCATCACCCCGGCAAAATTTTCCAACTGCTTGACCAGCGACGATAAGAGCATGCCGAGCGAACCCAGCATGAGACCCGCAAGTATGAGCGCAGGAAGCACGGTCAGATAGCCCCAAAAAGTCGGCGGCTCGATGTCCCAGAAATAGGCGACGATCAGAAACGCATAGACTTGGCACAGCGAGACGGCGGTGCCTGCGACGAGTTTGGACGTCAGCAGAAACCAGCGCGGAAACGGACTGACCAGAAGCGTGCGCATGTTTCCCATCTCGCGGTCATAAACCATCGACAGCGAGGATTGCATGCCGCTGAAAAGCTCGATCATCGCGATGAGGCCGGGCGTGATATAGACCTCGTAGAGCACATAGGTGTCGTAGGGCGGAATAATCGAGACGCCCAGGACCGAACGGAACCCCGCCGCAAAGATGAACAGCCAGACCAGCGGGCGCACCAGGGCGGAGACGAAACGCTCGCGCTGGTGCCAGAACCGCAGAGCCTCGCGCCATACGATGCCGCCGAAGCAAACCGCATAGCGGGCAAACCCGAAGCCTTCGCGCGTCGGCGCCGTCACAGCAGATCGCATGAATTCACCTCGAGGTTGCGCCGCCAGTGCGGACTAATTTGTTGAAGGCGGCGCCGATGTCGGGCGCATCCGCGCGGGCGGCAACATGGCTGCTGTTGCCGGCAGCGAGGACCCGACCCTCGTGCAACACCACGACCTCGTCGCTTGGCTCGATCTCGTCGATGAGATGGGTAGCCCAAAGCACGCCCAGCCCCTCGCGCGCGACAAGAGCACGCACATGTTTAAGAATGTCCGCGCGGGCCTTGATGTCGAGCCCGACGGTCGGTTCGTCGAGCAGCAGCATGCGCGGACGATGCAAAAGCGCGCGCGCAATTTCCACCCGGCGCATCTGCCCGCCGGAAAGATCGCGCGCGCTGTCATTGGCACGATCGGTCAGCTCGACTTGGTCCAAGACCTCGCCCACCCGCAGCTTTGCCGCTCGCGCCGAAATTCCGTGCAAGGCCGCATGGTAGAGAAGATTTTGCATAATCGTCAGATCGAGATCGAGCGTGCGTGCCTGAAACACGACACCGAGACTTCGCAGCGCTTCGCCCGGAGCGCGGTTCACGTCGAAGCCCAATATTTGGATGCTGCCGCTTCGGGGTGCAAACAGCCGCGTGATCAAATTGACCAAGGTGCTCTTGCCGGCCCCGTTGAGGCCAAGCAGGACAGTGAAGCTGCCTTGCCGGACGCTAAAGGAGACATTCTCCAACGCCCGGCGCTTGCCGTAGCTGTAACTGACCCCGACAATATCCAGAGCATCGGGCGGAACGCCGACCGGAGCGTTGGCTTCGGGCACGAAAACGCTCATTGGCGTGCGATCGCAACGCCCCAGGGAAAAGAGCCGACCGCAATCGATTTCACCACCTTGAGGCTCGCCACATCGATCACCGAGACATCATTCGACACGCCATTGGTCGTGTAGAGATATTTGGCGTCCGGCGTAAAAGCCAATTGCCAGACGCGCTGGCCGACGAGAAGATATTTCTCCACCTTTTTCGTCGCGGTGTCGATAACCGCGACTCGATTGGCCGGGACCGAGCGCCACGAAAGCCCTTTTGCCGTCCGGGGTAAATCGCAAACCGACCGGCTGGATGGCTTCCTTCGAAAGGCCCGGGATCTCGAAGACGATCTTCTGTTTGACTTTCGAGGTTCGCAACATCGATCACGCTGACCGTCCCGCCGACTTCGGACGACACCCATAATTCCGAACCCATCCGGCGTGTATTGCGCCGCGCGCGGCCTCGCGTCGACGAGAACATTGGCGAAAATCTTGCGCGTTTGCGTGTCGATCAGATGCGCCATATTCGTCGTTTCCGACGTGTTGACGAGCACCTTGCCGTCGGGGCTCAGCGCCATGCCCTCCGGTTCCACTCCAACCGGAATTTCGGCGACCGACTTCCGCGTCGCGACATCGATCGCGGTCACCAGATTGTCGTTCTCGTTCGACGATATAAAGCAGCTTGCCGTCCGGGCTGAAGATCAGAAGCTCGGGATCGGCGCCCGAAGACAAGTACCAACGATCGAGAGCTTCTTGGTATCGAGGATTTGGATCGTGTCGTCGTCGCCGGCGCAGATGAAGAGTTCGCTGCCATCTTGCTTGAGGCGATTCCGCGCGGACGATGGCCGACCGGAACCGTCTTGTGACGTCCATTTTCTCGGTGTCGATAACTGAAATCGAATTGCCTTTTTCGTTCGAGACATAAGCGGTAAACGCCAAGGCCGGCAAAGCGCGCATGGCGAGGGCCAGCGCAGCGATCGCGAAGACATAAAAAGCAACCTTGCGCCATCCGCGACTTTGCCCGAAATCTTCATTGCAATTTGCATTTTGTTTCCGGCGCGATCGAAGCCGAGCGTATCGAGTTCGGACGTCTGATGCAGAAATCCTTCCTGCGGCGAAACCGAGACGATCATGCGTCCCATCCCCAAGCAGGATAGGCTGGCGCAATTGCTGGTTCCAGGGGCGCAAGGTTTGCTTTTGTCCCTTGAAGGCGGCGATGGCGAAGTCCGGTCCCGTCAGATAATCGCGGATGATCTTTGGGATCGTTCGAGCCGGTGCGCGTTGCCGCTTCGCCGATCATGCGCATCGCCACCCAGGCTTGTTGTCGCGAGCGTTCATGCGTCGCGAGGTCGAGCTTCATAAATCGATTTTGCAATTGGATCGCGCCCCATTGCTCATGGGTTGCCATCCCAGCTCATCGGCTTCTAGCCCGGCCGAGCCCGCGACCGGCCGTGGTCCCAGGTGCGGTATGGAAGATAATTTGCAAAGACCTCGCTTTCGTCGGCGGCGACGAGGACATCATAGACCGGCGCGTTTTGCGTCGCCCCGGAATGAGCCTTTGCGTCTGCACACTTCCCGAATCCGAGCGGCGGCCGCCGCCAGTGTCGTCATAAGTTCGCTCCTCGACGATCTTGGCGCCGAATTTTTTCGCGGCGCGGCGCAGCGCCTCGGCAAAAAGCTCATCTTCCGGATGCGACCCTTTGATCAAGGAGCCAGCGTTTCCATTGCTTCCACACGAGATATTGAGCGAGACCGTCGGCGAGCATGGAATAGGTCGGCGCGACATGAAAGAGATTGGAGCGGCAATTTTCCTCGCGCAGCAAATCCTCCGGCGCGCTGGTGTTGAAAATCAGGATCCGGCTTGCCTTTGGCCGCGTCGGCGAGCGCGAGAAGCTGGTCGCCGGAAGATCGACAAGAACAAGGAAACGCCCTGCGCGATCAAGGCTTTCAGCGCTGCGACCGGATCATCGCCCGGATTGCAGGAGAATGTCCTCGATCGTAAAGCTCTGTCCAAGAAACCGGCCCGTCGTATTGTTGTCCTCGCGGCAAGCTTGGCACCGGCGATGCCATCGTCTGCGGCGGGAACGTCGAGAATCGACAGGGTGTCTTGCAGATGGGGCGCTCGAATGAAGCCCACCTTGACGTCGAGTGTGTCCGCTGCGCTCACCGGGAGGGCGCACACGACAAGCGCCACGGCGAGAAGGGCAGCAACAAGCCGATGCTTGAAAATCATACGTAAATCATGGTCGATTACGGACGTCTAATCAAGCTCTTGCTTATCAAGATCTTGTATCTTCGCCGGGACCGAGCGGCGGCGGCTCGGGCAGGCCCGCCAAGGCATTGACGATGGCCAACATTGCCGGCTCATCGGGCGACTTGGCAATCAGCACTTCATGAATCCCGCTCGCCAGAGCGGTGCTGCCGCATCGCTTGAAATGCAGACGTGGTTGACCCGCGACATATCGAGAGCGGCGGCTCGGGCGAGACTCGAGGAAAATTTCCGTGCTGCGTCGGGAATAATGCAATACGGCGCCGATCTCGCCGGTCTCCAAGCGGGCCATGACCGCGTCGTTCAGAGAATTCGGCGGGCTGCGCCGCATAGACCTCGATCAGTTCGAGCGTGTTTTCGATACTTCGGAAACTCATCTTCGATCTCGGGCTTGCGATCACGCCCGGCGAGATAGACGAGACGACGAGGCCCGCGACCGTCCGGTTCGATTTCCGCACAAAGTGTTTTCACATCTGGCGCAACCAGAGCCGGACCCTCAAAGCCACGCTCCTGGCCGCTTCACGGGTGCGTTCCCCAACAAGGATCAAGGGCATCAGGCGGCGGGCCTCCGGCGCCGGCCATTCCGGCGTATCGGAAAATAGCTCGAACGCGAGCGCGCTCGTCGCGATGACTCCGTCGATGACCCCCGCCGGCCAGATGGCTCCGGTCGGCACCATATCGAGGACAGGGGAAAACACCGCCTTGTGCCCTTGCCGCTCAAGTTGTGCGGCCGTCCTCTTGGCTTGATCCAAGGCGCGTGTCAGCAAGACCAGCATGTCTTCAGCCGTTAAAAAAATCTGCCGGGATCCGCGCGGCGATATCTTGTCCCGCCGACTTTCCCAGGCTTGCCGGGGCGGATGCCAACCCCGATATCACCGTTTCAAAAAACTGCGATCCATCCGGCTTCAAAACGATGGCGTGAAACGTCAGATCAAGCTGTTCGATTTGCGCATGAGCTCCGATCGGCGTTTTGCAGGATCCGTCGAGAACACGCAGGAAGGCCCGCTCCGCATCGAGAGCGATACCGGTCGCCGAATTGAGGACGGGCGCAAGAAAGGCTTGCGCCGCAAGATCGTCGGTTCGCGCCGTGATGGCGATCGCGCCTTGTCCCGCCGCCGGAACGAATTCGCGCACATCCAAAATGCCCGTGACTTTGGCTTCAAGGCCAAGCCGCCTCAGGCCGGCAAGAGCCAAAAGCGTGGCATCGACCTCGCCTTTGTCGAGTTTGGCCAGGCGGGTCTCGACATTGCCGCGCAGCAGCGCGATGTTCAAATCCGGCCGCAGCCGCTTGACCATGGCGCCGCGCCGCAGAGAGGCTGTGCCGACCGTACTGCCAGCGGGGAGCCCGAGGGGATGCACCGCATGCGGAGAAATCCAGGCGTCGCGCACATCTTCGCGCGGGAGATAGCCGGCGATGACAATTTCCTCCGGAAGGATCGTTGGGAGATCCTTGGCGGAATGGACCGCCAATTGAATATCGCCCTGCATCAAGGCGAGATCCAGCTCCTTGGTGAAGAGTCCCTTGCCGCCAACTTCGCTCAGGGGCACGTCGGCGATGACATCGCCGCTGGTTTTTACGATGGTGATTTCAATAAGTTCTGGCGGCGCAGCCATGTGCGGCCGCGAGGCGTCCTTGCAGCTCGCGCGCCTGGGCCAGCGCGAGGGGACTACCGCGCGTGCCGAGCTTGATGGGGACCGCTGAGGTCGAAGCCGAAGAAGATGAGAAAATAGACGGATTTCCTTATTTATCAGAAGGCTTTATAGGTTGATGCATCTCGCCGTGCACTGTAGGTGACATAGCCACTCGATTGCACGGAAAATGCGGCAAAGGGTATGGAACCATGCTGGTCCTCGGCATTGAAACGACTTGCGATGAAACCGCTGCAGCCGTCGTCCAGCGGCGCCAAGGTGGAGCTGGCGAAATTCTCTCAAATGAGGTGATGAGCCAAATCGCCGAACATGCCGCCTATGGCGGTGTCGTCCCAGAAATCGCCGCACGGGCTCATATCGATGTCATCGACCGGCTGGTCGAACGTGCGCTCGACGTCGCCGGAGTTCGGCTGGCGGATCTCGACGGCATCGCCGCCGCCGCAGGACCAGGCCTCATCGGTGGCGTGCTGGTCGGCTTGACCACCGCCAAGGCTTTGGCCTTGGCAAGTCGAAAGCCTTTCCTCGCGATCAACCATCTCGAAGCCCATGCCCTGACGGCGCGATTGACCGATGAACTCGCCTTTCCCTATTTGCTGCTGCTGGTCTCCGGCGGTCACACCCAGCTCGTGGCGGTCAAAGGGGTCGGAGATTATGTCCGGCTTGGCTCGACCGTCGATGACGCCGTGGGGGAAGCTTTCGACAAGGTCGGCAAATTACTGGGGCTTGCCTATCCCGGCGGGCCTGAAGTTGAAAAATTGGCGGCGGAAGGCAACGCCACGCGATTTGATCTTCCGCGTCCCATGCTTGGCCGCCAGAAGCCAGACTTCTCCTTATCCGGGCTAAAAACCGCCGTCCGGCTCGAAGCCGAACGCGTTGCCCCTTTGACATCGACGGATGTCGCCGATCTTTGCGCCTCGTTTCAGGCGGCGGTGGTCGATACGATCATCGATCGTTGCCGCGCGGGCCTGCGCCTGTTTCGGGAGACCGTAGGGCAGCCAACGGCGATGGTTGTCGCGGGTGGGGTCGCCGCCAATAATGCGATACGTCGTTCCCTGATGCGCTTCTGTGGGGAAGCTGGGCTGCGTCTCGTTCTGCCGCCCGGACATCTTTGCACCGATAATGGGGCGATGATCGCGTGGGCGGGTATCGAACGACTGTCGATGGGCCTCGTCGACGACCTGACCTTTGCGGCCAAGCCGCGCTGGCCGCTCGACGCCAACGCCGAGGCCGCGCATCACGGCAAGGCATGACCCATTAGCGGGTCAGTTCCTTAAGCCCATGCAGGATTAAATCGGCAGCCGGCGCGCCTTCACCGAGCGCGGCAAGGGCCGCTCCCACGGCGACGGCGGCTTGCGGGCGTCCGTAACCGAGATTGACGAGAGCCGAAAGCGCATCATGGGCCGCGCCGACCGGCTTGACCCCCAGGCCGTCGAACTCGGCCGGAATACCACTAACGCTCAGGGCAGCGCCCTTGTCCTTGAGTTCCGCAACGATTCGCGCCGCAAGCTTGGGACCGACCCCCGGCGCCCGGGCGATAGCCGCCTTGTCTTGGCTCGCGATCGCCCGCGCTAATTCGGCGACGTCCAGAACGGTTTGCACCGCGAGGGCAACTTTGGCGCCGACCCCCTGAACCGATTGCAGCAAGCGGAACCAATCGCGTTCGGCGTCCGTCAGAAACCCAAACAGCCTTATTGAATCTTCCCGCATCTGCGTTTCAATTGCGAGCGTCGCGGCTTCTCCCGCTTGCGGCAGCTTCATCAGAGTGCGGCCGGAACAGTGCACGACATAGCCGACGCCATGCACATCGAGAATGATGAAATCCTCGCCTTGCGAGTTGATCGTGCCTTTGAGCTTGCCGATCATTTGGAACGAGCGGAGCGGAGCCTTGGGAGGCCGCGTTTATATCGAAGCCTTGGCCCGGCGCCAATGTCCGAATGGTTTTGGTCGCGCCTCGGCTTGATTTTCACTTAGGCGCCGCCGACCGATTGCAGATTGCGCGCCCAGAGACGAACCCGCGCATGGGTGATCGCAACGGCCAGGGCATCGGCCGCATCCGCGCCACGCGCTTCGCTGCCGGGCAGGAGCATTTTGACCATCATTGCAATTTGCGCCTTTTCTGCATGGCCATTGCCGACCACCGTCTTCTTGATGAGATTGGCCGCATATTCGGCGACCGAAAGCCCTGCAAGGGAAGGAACGACGAGCGCGATCCCGCGCGCCTGGCCGAGCTTCAACGCCGACTGAGGGTCGCGATTGATAAAGGTTTCCTCGACCGCCGCCTCCGAGGGTGCGTATTCAACGATGACCGCGGCCAGGCCCTCATGCAGCGCCCGCAAGCGTTCGGCCAGCGCGGCCGCATCGTTCGACCGGACGTTGCCGCTCGCCACATAGGATAGGCGCGTGCCAAAAACTTCGATCACGCCCCAGCCCGTGGTCCGCAGACCGGGATCGATTCCGATGACGCGGACCCCTGAACCCTGCATACCCCCGCCCCGCCATGAAAACCGATAAAGAGCCTATCCAAGTGGCGAGCGGCAAGAAGATCAACCGCAACAGGGTTGAAGCCTACTCCAAAAGCATGCGTTTCAAAAGTTCGATCTCTTCCGAAAATGTTCCATCCGCCGTGACCAGACCTTGAATCTTGCGGACCGCATGAAGGACGGTCGTATGGTCGCGGCCGCCGAACCGTCGGCCGATTTCCGGCAGCGAGCGGGGGGTCAAGATTTTTGAAAGATACATGGCGATCTGGCGGGGCCGCACCACAGCCGCGGTTCGCCGCGAGGACAGAATATCGGCCCGGCTGACATTGAAATGGCTCGCCACCAGCTTTTGGATGTCCTCGATCTTGACCTTTTTCGGTTCCGGGGTTCGTACCAAGTCGCGAATGGCAAGTTCGGCCGTTTCCATCGAGAGAGGGGCGCCGTTCAAGGAAGAATGGGCCAGCAGTCGGTTGACGGAGCCGTCGAGGTCCCGGCCATTGGTCTGAACGACGCTTGCCACATAGGCGACGACGCCAGGCGGAACCTCGAAAGTTGGATGAACGAGTTTGGCCGCGGATATGCGGGCTTCGAGAATCTTCGTGCGCAGCTGTTCGTCGAGGCCGCCGATTTCGATGCAGAGGCCGCCCGCCAGACGGGAGCGAACTCGTTCTTCGAGGCTTTCCAGATCGCCCGGAGGCCGGTCGGCCGCGATCACGATTTGCCTGCGCGCATCAATCAGCGAATTCAGGGTGTGGCAGAATTCCTGCTGAATCGACTTGCCTTGCAGGAATTGAATGTCGTCGATGACGAGAACATCGATCGCGCGCAGCCGCTCCTTAAAAGCGATTGACGTCTGCGCCTTGAGGGCCGAGACGAAGCCGTACATGAACCGCTCGGCCGTAAGATAAATAACTCGCCGCTTGGCAGAAGAGGCTGCGTGCGCGACGGCTTGCAGAAGATGTGTCTTGCCGAGCCCGACGGACGCATGGAGATAGAGCGGATTGAAGAGGAGGGGATCGCCGGAGGCGGCGAATGCGACCCGAAGCGCCGCGGCATGGGCAAGCTGATTGGAAGCTCCGACCAGAAAATTCGAGAAATTCAGGCGGCGGTCCAAGGGCGAACCGGCAAGGACGTCGGCACTCCCGCTCTCCGTCGACCCGGACCTCTTTAACGTCGAATGCGTTGTGTCCGAATGGGCCATGGGCAATGCGCATGGGCTCGGCGTTTCACTTCGGCTTCGCAGCGAGTCAAGCCGATTCCCGGACTTAAGTCCGGGTGGTCGCCACCCGCGCGGGAAAACATCGGCCGCGTCGACGAGCGGACATTGATCGAGATCCGTTTGATCCCCGGAAATTCGGTCGCCAGCGACGCAAAAATCCTGTCCGCATAGTGAGATTGGATCCAGCTCTTCAAAAACTTTGTCGGCACTGAGAGAAGCGCATCCTGGTCCGACAAAGCATCGAGTTCCAGGCGTCCGAACCAGGAAGAGAAAACTTCATCACCAAGCTCCGCGCGCAAGCGGCGGCATATCCGCATCCATGCTTCTTCTTTGGTGGCGACACTGCTCGGAGCGACGGTTTCCTCATCATTTTTTGGCTTGGTGATCTGTCTGCGCGGATCCAGCATCGGTGCTCTTCTTCAGGAATCGAGGCAAAAAAACAGCGGCCGTTAAAATGACGGCGCCAAAAAACGTGCTGATGACGTGGGAGTGGAATGCGCGATCTAATCGCGGGTACGAGGGCGATGCCGGGTCAGCGCGGAATAGGCTTTTTGAACGCGCTTGGTCCGCTCACATTCGGTTACAGGAAGCTGAGCAGGCGGACATTGGACAAAAGCCTTCACGGTCGTAAATCCCCCTTGGCTTCGGTACTAAGCCTCCGAAGCTTGACTACGTCAACTCCAAAAGAAATCTTCCAATCCTGTGCGGCTATACCACCGCGTATACTACTACTCCACGCACACAGGAAGGTCTCGCGAAGAATTACTTCAGCTATAACCTTCGACATCGTGTTTACGCAAGCTTAATACACGCCAAAATCGCGCTATTACACGCTCGACACTCTAACAAACCGGAAAACGCACAGGAGGCCCGCCATGAACTCTTGATTGAGCCAGATCCAGACCGGAATGAGACTGTAGCATAGGCAAGGCACTTCGCAAGCGGCGTTTAACGAAAAAGTGACGAAGTGACGTTCCTCAACACCAACACGGCGACCCAACGAGCTTCTATAACCACCTGATTTCGCGGTCATCCCTTGAGCCTCGAAAGGGTTGGAACGTGGAAATTTCCAGCCGTCCAAAATCGTCACAAAAAATTTTCATTTGCGCCCCCGAAGAATGAGACAAGCGCGCTTGGCCGTACCACGTCACGTAGCTTTGATGGCAAGCCTTTGAGTCCGATGGAAAATGGTTGAGCGATCTTTGCAAGGTTGTTTGCGAGTGAACCCGTGTGTTCCCAATGAAAAAAAGGCCCGGCATGTGCCAGGCCTTTGGGAACTTTTTCCAACACTATTAATTCAGCAGCGTTGGATTTTATTTGCTCAGTGCATTTACTCGCAGGCTTAGCCGTGAAACTTTTCGCGCTGCCGAATTCCGATGCACTATTCCTTTCTGTGCCGCGCGCATAACGACGGGTTGCGCAACGAGCAAAGCAGCCGCAGCAGCCTCGCGGTCACCCGCGGCGATCGCTTCTTCGACCTTGCGCACATAGGTGCGCATCTGGCTGCGCCGTGACCGGTTGACCTTGGTCCGGCGTTCAATCTTGCGGACGGCCTTTTTGGCCGAAGTGGTATTCGCCATTAAAAATGTCCTGGGTAAGGGTCCCTGCGGAATGGCTTCTCGATAGAGAAAGCCGGTCAGGCGTAGCCTGAAAGGTGGCGCTAATAATCATGAACCAATCAATTCGTCAACGTTTGATGTCCGGGACGCAACTCCCGCCCGAGCCTCGCCGCCGCCCCAGGAAGCGCCCAAACCATCTCTAAAGCGCGCTCAGGGAGCCTTGGCCATGCGATCCAGGATCGCAATAACCCCTTCGATCGGCGTGTCCAGCCACTCCGGGCGGAATTGCCCCTGGTGATCAATTTCCTCAAGGGCTTCGGCAAGCAGATAGAGGACAAGGAGGCGAACCCGGGTTTCCTTATCCTCGATCCAAATCGGACTGTCGCGGGCAGCATCCATATAAGACCGGATGAAAATTTGCGAGAATTCGACCAATTCCTCGCGCAGCCCCGCCGCCGCCAGCGTCGAATCCGGCACGCGCCCCGCAAGATCACGTTTCGCGGCGGCAACTGCTTGCGCAAAGGAACGCAACATGACCGCAACATCCCGCAAGGGCGAGGCTTTGGCGCGTCTTTGGTAGAGGCTGGCCGAAGGAAAATCTGCGAAATCGACCATGATGACATCATCCTTCACGACAAGGAGCCGATCGAGCCGATAATCGCCGTGAATGCGGATCTTGATCGCGCCTTGCGGCTCCTGCGCGAGCTCGTCGATCAGGCCTAAACATTCCTGGCGTCTGGCCAAGAGGCGTTCGGCGGTCGCGCGCGTTTGCTTGCTGGTCTCCGGGCCGATCTTTCGCAACCGCGCAAAAGCGCGCTTAGCGAGAGCCCTCGCCTCGTCCGCGCTCTGACGCACATCGTCGAGAGTCAGCGGTTCGGCTTTGAATCCCGGATCGGTGGTGGGCGTTGCCAGCGCCTTATGCATTTCGGCGGTGCGCATGCCGAGCCGCTGCATGTGCGGCACATAAGTTCCAAAACCTTCATGGGTCGCGTGCTCGTCCTGTCCCGGCGTCAGCGCGGCATCTTCCAAAATGCGCTTCAACGCCTCAAGCGTCCAGGTCCAGGCATCGCCTTGGTTGCGCATATAGGTTTGGAGGATCGCCAGGACCGTGTGGTTGTCGGCGTCGTCGACATATTCGATGACTCCGAGAACGGGAGGAGAATTGGCAAACTGCGCCACATCGGTCAGAAAGCGTAAAACCTCAACCTCCGGATCGCCACCGCTATGCAGCCTGTGATGAATTTTCAGCATCATCTGGCTGGCAATGACGAGCGAGGAATTGCGTTTTCCGGCCCCAATTCGTTGGACATCCGTGGTATCGATGAGGGGCTCATCGCCAAGGCAAGGCGTCGGCGAGAAAATAATTTCCCGCCCGTGAATCGTGCGCAGCCTCTCGTCGCGCCGCAACGCCGCCAGTAGGCTCGCGGCGAAACCTTCGCAGGCGTCGGCCTCGTAGAGCACACCGGTCATCGCACCGCGGCGTAGCCTCGCGGCGGCGTAGGTCGCGGCCGGTCCGTGCTCCGTTTCGGGCTCGGCGGCAAGCGGTGCGAAATAACTTTCGACCCGGCCATTTGGCAATTTGACGTCCAGGAGCGGGAGAACGAAACAACTCTGTCCGCCGTCCCGAAGCACCGCGAAATCCTTGACGGAGACTCCGCTGATCGGGGTCTCGCTGAACCAGCGCCGCGAGGCCAGGAACCGCGGCGCGACATTGGTTTCGAACGCAACGAGCTCCCGCCCAGACAGAATGGTTTCGAGCTTGCCGGTCGCAACCAGGGTAAAAAGCCCCGGTGTCAGTTGCTGATTTTCGAGCTCTTTATTCGCCTCCGCGGATTCGAGCTTGAACCAGAAGAAACCATAAGATGGCAAAGTCAGAAGATAGGATCGTGAATTGATCGCCGGAAACACGCTCCCGGCCGTGAGCTCCATCGGAATCGCATCCTTGAACTCGACCAGATCGAGTTCCACGGCCTGTGGCGCCCGCGATACATTGGCGACGCAAAGGATCCGTTCGTTCGGGGTCTCCCGCAGATAGGCCAAGACTTTCCGGTTGGCCGGATAAAGGAACCGCAGGGTGCCTCGCCCGAACGAGTGATGCGAACGCCGGACGGCAATCATCCGCCGCATCCAGGTGAGCAAGCTCGAGGGGCTCGCGAGCTGGGCCTCGACGTTGACGGCGCCGAAACCGTAGACCGGATCCTGAATCGCCGGCAGGAACAGCTTGGCGGGGTCCGCGCGACTGAACCCGCCATTGCGATCGAGCGACCATTGCATCGGGGTTCGTACCCCATCGCGATCGCCGAGATAAATATTGTCGCCCATGCCGATTTCATCGCCATAGTAGATAACCGGCGTGCCTGGCATGGACAACAGCAGCGAATTCAACAATTCGATCTTGCGCCGATCGTTTTCGAGCAAGGGCGCCAGGCGCCGGCGAATGCCGAGGTTGATTCTCGCCCGAGGATCGGCAGCATAAAAGGACCACAGATAATCGCGTTCCTTGTCGGTCACCATGGCAAGCGTCATCTCGTCATGGTTCCGCAGAAAGATCGCCCATTGGGCATTTTCGGGGATCTCTGGCGTCTGCCGCATGATGTCGGTGATCGGATGACGGTCTTCCTGCGCCAGCGCCATGTAAATGCGCGGCATGAGCGGGAAGTGGAACGCCATGTGGCATTCATCGCCCTCACCGAAATATTGCGCCGTCTCCTCTGGCCAGAGATTAGCCTCCGCGAGGAGCATACGATCCGGGTAACGGGCATCGACTGCCGCTCTGATTTTCTTGATGACCCCATGTGTCTCGGGAAGATTTTCGCAGCTCGTGCCCTCGCGCTCGACCAGATAGGGGATGGCGTCCAGCCGCAGACCGTCGACGCCCATGTCGAGCCAATAGGCCATCACGTCGAGCACGGCCTCGATAACCCGGGGATTGTCAAAATTCAGGTCCGGCTGATGCGCGTAAAAGCGATGCCAATAAAACGCCTGCGCCTGGTCGTCCCAGGTCCAGTTCGATTTTTCCGTGTCCAGGAAAATGATCGGCGCGTCCCTGTACCCCACGTCCGTGTTCGACCAGACATAGAAATTTCGTGCCGCCGAACCGGGCTTCGCGGCGCGCGCGCGTTTGAACCAAGGATGCTGATCGGAAGTATGGTTGATCACGAGTTCGGTGATGACTCGCAGCCCCCGCTCATGCGCGGCGCGCACGAACAGCTTGAAATCCCGCTGGCTTCCATAAGCCGGATTGATCCCGCGATAATAGGAGATGTCGTATCCGTCGTCGCGCAGCGGCGACGGATAGAACGGCATGACCCAAATCGCGGTCACCCCGAGTTCCTTGATATAGTCCAGCTTTTGGGTCAGGCCGCCGAAATCGCCGATGCCGTCATTGTTGGCGTCGAAGAACGATTTGACGTGCAACTGATAGATAATCGCGTCCCGGTACCATCGCACGTCATTGCGATCAATCATGCCGCTGGACTCCGGTCACCGGCGGCAGCCGGATTTGACGACAGGGACGAGGGTGGACCATTCGCGTAACCTGTTGCGGATGAACTGCCGGTGAACAGCAAGGACGGCTTTCAGCCATCCACCGCTCGGCGCAAGCGAAGCACAGGCCGCACTGTCAATTTGGATCGTTTCGCACTTTCCGGAGCTTGGCCCAATGGTCAAGCCGCGCCCGCAGCTCTTGCTCGAAGCCCTGGCCCACCGGACGATAGAGCTTTTGCCGCCCGAGCGCTTCGGGCCAATAATTCTGACCCGAAAAACCCTCGGGCTCATCATGATCATAGGCATAGTCGGCGCCATAGCCTTCATTTTTCATGAGTTTGGTCGGTGCGTTGAGAATTGTTTTGGGCGGCATCAACGAGCCATGCTCCTTGGCCAGCCGTGCGGCAGCCTTGAAGGCAACATAGGCGGCGTTCGATTTCGGCGCGGTCGCGACATAGATCACCGCGGTGGCGATCGCAAGCTCGCCTTCCGGGGAACCCAGGAAATCATAGGCATCCTTGGCAGCGTTAGCGATGACGAGCGCCTGCGGATCGGCAAGGCCAATATCCTCAACCGCCATCCGCACCACCCGCCTTGCGATGAACAGCGGATCTTCACCGCCATCCAGCATCCGCGCCAGATAATAGAGGGACGCATCGGGGTCGGAACCCCGCACGGATTTATGCAGCGCGCTGATGAGATTGTAGTGACCTTCCTGCGCCTTGTCGTAGATCGGAGCGCGCCGCTGCACGATCGCCGCCAGCGTGGCCGCATCAAAAATCTCGTCCGGCTTGGCGGCGCGCCAAACTTCCTCCGCAAGGCTCAAGGCGGCCCGACCATCACCGTCCGCCATCCGGATCAGCGCGGTGCGGGCGGCGGAATCGAGCGGCAATACTCTGCCTTCCGACGTTTCAGCGCGACCGAGCAGCTTCTCGATCGCCGCCTCGTCGAGCGCATGAAAAATCATGACGCGGGCGCGAGACAGCAGCGAGGCATTCAGTTCGAAGCTCGGATTTTCGGTTGTGGCGCCGACGAGGGTGATGGTGCCATCTTCCATCACCGGCAGGAAACTATCCTGTTGCGCCCGATTGAAACGGTGCACTTCGTCGACGAAAAGCAAGGTTCCTTGACCGGTTTTTCGACGGCCGCGCGCCTCTTCAAACACCTTTTTAAGTTCGGCGACGCCCGAAAAAATGGCCGAGATCTGCACGAAAGCCAGCTTGGTTTCTCGCGCGAGCAGGCGCGCGACCGTCGTCTTGCCGGTTCCCGGAGGCCCCCAAAAAATAAGGCTGCCCAAACTGCCGGACGCAATCAGCCGGCTGAGAGCACCTTCGGGCCCCAAAAGATGATCCTGGCCGGCCACATCGGCGAGGCTTTGCGGACGCAGCCGGTCGGCCAGCGGATGCGGCGCGTCCTTTTCAAGATTGGCGGCGGCGAAAAGATCGGTCATGTCGCCTAGCTCATCTTTGCAAAGGCGGGCCGCCTTCGGGCATCAACCGCCGATCATGGTGGTAATAACCTCGCCGCCGCGCCCGATCGCCAATTTCCAAACTCGGTGACTGGCGCGCACCGCCGTCTCGAGATCCCGCGTCGTCGCGATCGTGCCATCGTTGACCGACAAGATCACGTCGCCCTTTTGGAAATTGACGGCGGCGGCCGACGAGCCGTCTTCCACCTCGACGATCACGACGCCGTCGCTCACGCCGCGGATGGACATTTCCTCCAAGACTGCGGGCGAGAGATTGACCACCGTTGCCCCAGAAAAAGGCGATGAGCCCTTGAGCTTGACCGGATCGCGGGCGGGAACCTCCGGCGCGGGCGTCAACTTGACCGACGCTGCCCCGGGTTTTCCGTTGCGCAGATAGCTGAGGGAGGCAACGCCCCCAAGCGACTTTGTCGCCATCCGATAGCCGAGGCTTTCGGGATCGTCGATGTTCTGCCCGTCAATGGCGACGACGAGATCGCCGCGCCGCAGGCCTGCTTCCGCGGCGGGGCCGCCGGTGGAGAGATCTGTGACAAGAGCTCCCGATGGCCGGTCAAGGCCGAGCGAATCCGCGATTTCCCGCGAAACGACCTGGAGGCTGGCGCCGAGCCAGGGACGATGGACTCGGTTTCCTCCGCCCTTGGCGGCGGCGATCACGATTTTCACCATATTGACCGGGATCGCGAAGCCGATTCCGATCGAGCTTCCGGTTTGAGAAAAGATCGCCGAATTGATCCCGGCCAGCCGGGACCGCATATCGACCAGAGCGCCGCCCGAATTGCCGGGATTGATCGCGGCATCGGTTTGAATGAAAAACCCGTAATCGGAAATGCCGACCTGTGTGCGGGCCAGCGCCGAAACAATTCCCTGTGTGACCGTCTGCCCGACCCCAAACGGATCGCCGATGGCAAGGACGATGTCGCCCACGTCCAGCGCGTCGGAGTCGCCAAGTTCCATCACCGGGAAGCTTCCGCCTCCCTTCAACCGCAGAACCACGAGATCGGTCCGCTGATCCCGCAAGATGATCTCGGCATCGAACTCACGCTTGTCGGCGAGCGCCACCTTGACGTCGGTCATGCCTTCGATGACGTGATAATTGGTGACCACGAGCCCGCTCGGATCGACGAGGACGCCAGAGCCGAGCGAGCGAGCCGTCGGGCCGCCTGGCCTGCCATTTCCGCCCTCGCCGAAGAAACGGCGAAAAACCGGATCGTCGAAAAGCGGACTGCGCGGCCGCTTCTCCGTGCGCGAGGCATAGACATTGACGACCGCGGGTTGCGCTTTCTTGAGAACCGGGGCGAAGGACAACAGAACGTCGCCTTGAGTCTGCGGGATCTGCCGCACCGGTTCGGCTCGCGAGGGTCCGGCGAGGAACAGAACCGACAGAATCGACGCCATTTTCGCCGCGCGAATTAAGACAAGTTTCGATTCCATGGATTTTCTCATAACACCGCTTCAACCGGCTTGGGCGACAGGGGTTTGACGGCTACGTTAAAAAGGTTTCGTTGAATCGATAATTGCGCGGGTAGCGGAGCGCTTGAGGGCAACACACCACGCCCTGAGACGAGCGGCCTAAAGGTATCGGATCAGGCGGCAAGGGCAAGAGCCTTGCCCGAGATTTTAGAGCTGGGCCCCCACCCTTTAGGAAGCCGAGGGGCGGACATCTCGCCCCGGCATCAAGGTAAGCTCGGCATTCACCTGCGCCGGCCAGGGAAGCGCGATCGCGACGCATCGCCCGAGCTATGTTGTGCCGCGGGGCGAAGCTCGTCCGGCATTTGCCCCAGCGAGCCGCTGCCGCGCCGCAGCGCGGGATTATTCCGTGGTCTCTTCCTCGCGAACTTGGACGGGACCGGAATCCTGCCCCTTCGCGTCGACATCCCGGTCGACGAATTCGATCACGGCCATGGCCGCGTTATCGCCATAGCGGAACCCCGCCTTCAAGACCCGCGTGTAGCCGCCGTGCCGGTCCTTGTAGCGGGGGCCCAGAACCGAGAAAAGCTTGCCGGCCAGCACAGGCATCCTTGATTTGCGCAATGGCCTGTCGGCGCGCATGCAGATCGCCGCGCTTGCCGAGGGTCACCAGCTTTTCGACAATCGGCCGCAAGTCCTTTGCCTTGGGAAGCGTGGTGACGATCTGTTCATGCTTGATCAAAGCTTGACACATATTGGCGAACATCGCTTTGCGATGTTCGTGGGTGCGGCCGAAGCGGCGCTTGGCGTGTCCGTGATACATGGCATTCTCCGTTGTTTTGCGGCCGCCGTGCCAAGGTACGGCCGGTTCCAATCCTTCCTTTATGTAAGGAAGGGAGGGATTATCAGATCAATAATGTTCCTCGAACCGCTTGGCGAGCTCGTCGATATTATCCGGCGGCCAACCGCTGACTTCCATGCCGAGGTGGAGGCCCATTTGCGCCAGCACTTCCTTGATCTCGTTGAGCGATTTACGCCCAAAGTTCGGCGTGCGGAGCATTTCGGCTTCGCTCTTTTGGATCAGGTCTCCGATGTAGACGATATTGTCGTTCTTCAGGCAATTCGCCGAGCGAACCGACAGTTCGAGTTCGTCGACCTTCTTGAGCAACGCGGGATTGAACGCGAGTTCGGGGATCGAAGGCGTCGCCTCGACGCGGTGCGGCTCCTCGAAATTCACGAAGACATTCAGTTGATCCTGTAGGATGCGCGCCGAGAAGGCGATCGCATCTTCGGGAGACAGCGAGCCATTGGTCTCGACCTGCATGGTCAGCTTATCGTAATCGAGAATTTGGCCTTCGCGCGTATTCTCGATGCGATAGCTCACCTTTTTGACCGGCGAGTAGAGACTGTCGATCGGGATCAGGCCGATCGGCGCGTCTTCCGCCCTGTTGCGATCGGCGGGGACGTAGCCTTTGCCTGTGTTGACCGTGAACTCCATGCGGATTTCGGCCCCTTCGTCGAGGGTGCAAATCACGAGATCGGGGTTCAGGATCGAAATATCGCCGGTGGTGCCGATATCGGCAGCGGTGACCTTGCCGGGACCTTGCTTCTTCAAGACCATGCGCTTGGGTCCGTCGCCCGGCATCCTGAGCGCGATGTCCTTGATGTTGAGAACAATGTCGGTCACGTCCTCACGCACGCCGGGGATCGACGAGAATTCATGCAGGACGCCGTCGATTTGGACCGAAGTGATCGCCGCGCCTTGCAGCGACGACAAGAGAATACGGCGCAGCGAATTGCCGAACGTGAGGCCAAAGCCGCGCTCGAGCGGCTCCGCAACGATCGTCGCCATGCGCTTTGGATCGTCGCCCGATACGCACTTCGAGCTTGCTTGGCTTGATAAGCTCCTGCCAGTTCTTCTGAATCACGACCGGACCTTTCCTTGATGCAAATTGACGCGACGAGGCGGCCCACAGGCCCTTTGGGCCGAAATCTAGCGCTTGCGGAATCCAAGGCTCCCGGTCGCAGATCGTAGAACTTAAACGCGCCGCCGCTTGCGCGGCCGGCAGCCATTATGCGGAATAGGCGTGACGTCGCGGATCGAAGTCACCGTGAAGCCCGCGGCTTGCAGCGCCCGCAAAGCCGATTCCCGACCGGAACCCGGCCCCGAAACCTCGACCTCGAGTGTGCGCATGCCATGTTCGGCCGCCTTCCTGGCGCAGTCCTCGGCCGCCATCTGTGCCGCATAAGGCGTCGATTTACGCGAGCCCTTGAAGCCCATTGTTCCCGCCGAAGACCAGGAGATCGTATTGCCTTGCGCGTCGGTGATGGTCACCATCGTATTATTAAAGGTAGAATTGACGTGGGCGACGCCGGACGCGATATTTTTGCGCTCGCGGCGGCGAACGCGGGTAGCCTCTTTTGCCATTATACAATTCCTTCAAGCGCGCCCGTGATGCCAGGTGCTCGGGATGATCGTCGATGTTTGGCTGACGCTCGCTTGGCGGCGAACAGCTTCAGCCAATGCGTTGGAATTACTTCTTCTTGCCGGCGATGGGCTTGGCCTTGCCTTTGCGCGTGCGCGCATTGGTGTGGGTGCGCTGGCCGCGAACCGGCAATTGGCGCCGATGCCGGAGGCCGCGGTAGCAGCCAAGGTCCATCAGGCGTTTGATGTTGATCGCGACTTCGCGGCGAAGATCACCCTCGACCATATAATCGCGGTCGATCGTCTCGCGAATTTGCAGGACTTCCGCATCTGTCAATTCGGCGACACGCCGCTCGGCGGGAATATTCACTTTCTCGCAAATTTCCTGAGCCTTCGTCGAACCAATGCCGTGAATATATTGAAGCGCGATCACCACGCGCTTGTTCGTCGGGATATTAACGCCAGCAATACGTGCCAAAACCCAGTCTCCATTTTTAGGCCGCCCCTGTTTAGGAGGGCGGCAAGGGTCTATCCCACGTCCGGTGGAGGCCGGCCCTTGTGGGACGCCAAAGCAAAAGCAACCCTGGGGCGAAGCAAGAGCCCCCGGGAAACGTCGTCTCAGGCGGAAAGGAGTTCGTTAGCCGATTGGGTGGAGCGCGTCAACCCTTCTGTACAGCGGAGCCAGGGTTCTCGCGGGAGCGGAAACCTTTGTCGACATCGCGCTGTTCGGTCAAATGAAACTCGAACTTCTTGCGCCGGTTCCGGCCGTTTCGCGACAGTACGCCCTCGCACGATCATCTGGGCGATATTTTTGCCTCGCTCGATGCCGGGCAATTCCAGCGGTGCTTCGCCGCTTGGGTCGCATCGGTGACGGGAGTACCGGTCGGCGTCATCGCCATCGATGGGAAGACGTCGCGCCGTTCCTACCAGAAGAAGAACGCCAAGGCTCCGATCCACATGGTCTCGGCCTTCGCCGCCCGCCAGCGTCTCGTGCTCGGACAGGTCAAGGTGGCGGAAAAGTCGAACGAAATCGTCGCGATTCCCAAGCTCCTCGACATGCTGGCGATCGAAGGCGCCATCGTAACAATTGACGCGATGGGTTGTCAGCGGGAAATCGCCGCGAAGATCATGGACAAGAAGGCCGATTACATCCTCGCGCTGAAAGGCAACCAGGGCACGTTGCGCAAGGATGTAGAGGTGCTTGCCGCCGAAACGGCACGCCGGGGGAGGCTTAGCTGCGGCAAGAAGTTAAAGCAATGATCGAGTAAGAAATGCATGGATTTTTCCATTATTTAAGATGAACTATTCCAAAAAGAAGCTGGTTTTTCTGTAGTGCAAGGGTGCAACAGTCGAGAGCTATTTCTCCAAAGATCGCAAAAGTCCATTGTGACCTGTAATTTTCAAATCTAATCTTTGCACTTGTTTGGAAATGCAGAAAACAATCCGTCTAATCCGTACCCAGCGAGCAAAAAATGCAGCGCAAATCTGACTTGTCGCGAATTCTGTGGCTCAGCGCGGCATTTTTGCCTTTTGGCATTACCGAAGGCTGGGCGCAGACCGCCGAACCGGCTGCGCCCATCGCGCTTCCGGAAGTCGATGTCATTGCGACCTCGCCTTTGCCGGGCGGCGGCGAAAATCGCGACAACATTCCCGGCCATGGTGCAAACCGTGCCGGCCGAGGATTTCGCCCGCACAAACTCCCAAAACGTGACCGACACATTGCAGCAACGCATCCCGGCCGCCGTATCGATCGACGTCAACGGCAATCCATTTTCCCAAGATTTGCGCTATCGAGGCTTCGTCGCCTCGCCGCTGCAAGGCACGCCCGCAAGGCCTTGCCGTCTATCAAAACGGCATTCGCGTCAACGAGGCTTTTGGCGACACCGTCAATTGGGATCTGATTCCGCCGCAAGCCATCTATCGAGCCGACATTTTCACGAATAATCCGATCTTCGGCCTCAATGCGCTCGGCGGCGCGGTCAGCCTGCAGATGAAAAATGGTTTCCTCTGGCAAGGGCTTGAGACGCAGGTCATGGGCGGCTCCTTCGGCCGCGTCAGCGGACATGTTCGAATATGGCAAGCAGATCGACGACTATCAGCCTCTATGTCACCGGCGATGCGACCCACGACGGCGGCTGGCGGTTTTTCTCGCCTTCGACGCTGTTTCGCCTCTATGGCGATCTCGGCTACCGCACGCCGGGCAACGAAATTCATTTCGACCGCGTCGGGCGCCCGCAACACGCTCGGCGTGATCGGGCCGACGCCGGTTCTGCTGCTCGAGCAAAACCAAAGCTCCGTGTTCACCTCGCCGCAGATCACGCTGAACACCTGGGCTCGCTCGCCTTCAACGGCAAATTCGACATCAATCCGCAATGGTCGATTGCCAGCAATTTTTACATGCGGAGCTTCCGAGCAGCATCATACCGACGGCAATGACGCCGATATTCAAAATTGCTCGGATAATTCCATTCCAAACAGTTTCAGCGGCTCTCTTTGCCTCGACAGCGGCAATTTCCCCGCGGTGACGAATGGAAACGCCTTCGTGATTCTCGGATCGCAACGGCAGCCGATCCCATTTTCCGATACCGCCGTCTATGGCACCATCGATCGAACCTCCGTCCATGCGACCACCTTCGGCACGGCGCTGCAGGCGACCGACAATGATAAATTCTTCGGGCATCAGAACTATCTGACCTTCGGCGCCAGCGTCGACCGCAGCCTGCTGAGTTTTAACGCCACAAGCCAGCTTGGGAACATTTACCCGGATTTCGTTATCGCCAATGGGCGCTTTCCCAGGCTCGGGCACGATCATCAGCACCGCTGGGACGAAATCGGCTATGTGCCCACCTATCTCACAGGCAATACGACCTATTACGGCGTCTACGCCCTCGACACCTTCAATATTACGCCGGAGCTTGCGCTCACCGCCGGCGGTCGGCTCAACATCGCGCAGATCGTCACCGAAGACGTCACCGGGCCAAGCGCCGGAACTCAACATCAACAACACTTTTTCGCGGATCAATCCGGTCGTCGGTCTGACCTATAAGCTATTGCCGACCGTCACCGTCTATGGCGGCTACTCGGAGGCGAACCGCGCGCCGACGCCGCTCGAACTCGACTGCGCCAATCCGCAACGGCCCTGCCTTCTTGAGAACTCTCTCGTTTCCGATCCTCCGTTGCAGCAAGTGGTGGCGCATACGTTTGAAGCCGGCCTGCGCGGCGGCGACGCCGTGTTCGATACGGGCCGCGTCGATTGGAAGGCCGGGTTCTTCCGTACCAACAGCACCAATGACATCGTCGCGCTCGCCAGCACGATCACGGGGCGCGGATATTTCGCCAATGTGCCCGTCAACCCTGCGCCAGGGTGTCGAGGCCGAGGCAAACTTCCGCTATGGTAATCTCTTTGCCTATGTGAATTACGCCTTCGTCGATGCGACCTATCAGTTCGCCGCTGCGCTTGCCTCGCCGAACAATCCTTTCGCCAATGCGGACGGAAATGTACTCGTGACGCCCGGCGATCATATTCCGGGCATTCCGCGCCACTCGTTGAAATTCGGCGGCGACTATGCCTTCACGCCTCAATTCAAACTCGGCGCCGATGTGCTGATCGTCGGTTCCCAATATCTGGTCGGCGACGACGCCAACCAGAATCCCCAATTGCCGCTTTATTGGGTCACCAATCTCCACGCCTCCTATCAGGTGAACGAAAATGTTCAGTTCTTCGGGCTGATCAACAATATCTTCAACAACAGAAATCCAACCTACGGCACGTTCTTCGATACCGACACCGATGCTCAACGCGCCTCGCCAATCCCCTTCACCGGCAATCCGCGCACGGTCACACCCTTGCAGCCGATCTCCTTCTATGGCGGCGTAAAAGTCATTTTTTGAGCGACGTTTTGGAATGCAGCCGCGCGGTCGACCAACATGGGGAAGCCTTTGCTACAGGGCTTTCCTTCCCGGACGGCATGGGTTAACTCTGGCTGGCGAGATGCAAAGTTAACGCTCTTACGATCGCTTGGATTTTCATGACCAACCAGGCCCGGTTCACGATCAACAGTCTCTCGGAGGGTAAGAGCGCGCTGGTCCATATTACTCCGGTCGCAGCCGAGGGAGGTTTCGGCGGGCTCGACGGACCAAACGGTCTTGGCCTTGAAATTTTGAATATCGCGGCATTGCCGGATGCCGAGGACTATGCGCTCGACGAATTCTACGCGTCCAATTTTACGCCAGCCGAGATCGCCTATTGCTTAAAGCAGGCCTCGATCAAGGCGGCCTTTCAAGGCGTGTTGGCCGCCAAGCATGCGATCATCAAGTCCGGCGCGGCGGGCCATTCCGCGGGGGACCTGCGGGGGATCGAACTAAGCTTCGATGCTGACGGCAGACCCTCGCATCAAGGCTGTCTGCTTTCGATCAGTTTCACCGATACGATCGCTGCGGCGGTCTGTGTCCGCCAGGGCGGATTTGGCACGCCAGCCACCCCGGCTGCAACTGGTCCTGCAACTCAAACGCAGGCGGTTCAAACCCGAAACATCAAGCTCAACTTCCTGACCCGCGTTTTCGTCATTCTGGTGTTGCTCTCGCTCTTGATGCTGTTCGGGCTTGGAACCTGGAAGCTTTTGCAGTTCCAGAGTCCATTGAACGCGGCGGCGATTTGCGCCCCCGGGATCCGACTATTCGGCCCGCGCGGCCTCGAACTCGCCCGTGAGGCTCAGCCATTCTTCTTCGGTTGAATTGAGCGCGCGTTCGAGTTCGCCGCGCTGCGCCGCCAAAACGGCGGCCTTGGCTTGATCCTTGCTGAAGGCCGCCGGGTCGGCCAGCGCCTTGTCGATGCGCGCGATCAAATCCTGATACTTCCGCATCTTGTCCTCGACTGCCGCGATGCGTTTGTTCAGCTGGATAAAATCCTTGGCGGTCCGCGGACTTTCCCGCCGCTCGGGGGCCTGGCGAGCTTCCACTCGTTCCTTTTTGGTTTGCCTACCGTTCCCGCCACTCGCCCGATCGAGAACATATTTCTTGTAGTCGTCGATGTCGCCGTCGAAGGGTTTGACCGTACCCTCTTCGACCAGCCAGAGGCGATCGGCGCAAGCATCGAGCAGATATCTGTCATGCGACACGAGAATGACCGCGCCGCGATAATCATTGATCGCCTCGATCAAGGCGGCGCGGCTATCGATGTCGAGATGATTGGTCGGCTCGTCGAGAATCAGCAAATGAGGTCCATTGAAGCTTGCGAGGCCCGAGAAGAAGCCGGGCTTTTTCGCCGCCCGACAATTGCGCGGCCTTGGTATCGGCTTTCACATTGGGAAAACCGAGTTGGGCGCATTTGGCGCGGATCTTGGCCTCGGTTGCCTCCCGCATGAGCGCGGCGACGCATTGATAAGGGGTCGCCTGTTCGGATCGAGATCGTCGATCTGATGCTGGGCGAAGAAGCCCACTTCCAATTTCGACGAACGGCGGACACTGCCGCCTTGCGGCTTTCAGCCGGCCGGAGACGAGCTTCGCGAAGGTCGATTTGCCATTGCCATTGGCGCCCAAAAGGCCGATCCGGTCATCGTCCGAAATAGTCAGCGAAAGCCGCCGCAAGACCGGCTCCTCGCCATATCCCGTGCTGGCATCCTCCATCGCCATGAGCGGCGGGCTCAATGGCTTGTGCGGCGAGGGCAGATGAAACGGCAGAACCTGTCCGTCGACGATGGCCGTCACCGGCTCCATCTTGGCGAGCATCTTCAGGCGCGACTGCGCCTGCGCCGCCTTGGTCGCCTTGGCGCGGAAGCGATCGACGAAGGATTGCAAGATGTCTGCGCTGGTCGTCCTGTTTCTTCTTTTGTTTGAGCAAGATTGCTTGCTGCTCGCGCCGCTGCCGCTCAAAACTTGAATAATTGCCGCGCCAAAGGGTGAGCTTGGCTTGATCGAGGTGCAGGATATGATCGCAGACGGCATCGAGCAAATCGCGGTCATGGCTGATGACCAGGATCGTTGCCCGATAGCGCCGGAGATAGTCGATCAGCCACAGCGTGCCTTCGAGATCGAGATAATTGGTCGGCTCGTCGAGAAGCAAGAGATCGGGCTGGAAAACAACACGGCAGCGAGCGCGACGCGCATCCGCCAGCCGCCGGAAAATTCGACGAGCGCGCGTTGCTGCGCCGCTTCGTCGAAGCCGAGACCCGCGAGAATGCTCGCCGCGCGCGACGGCGCCGCATGCGCCGAAATATCGACGAGGCGCGTTTGAATTTCGCCGATCCGGGCCGGATCGGTCGCGGTCTTCGGCTTCCGCCAGCAAGCGTGCGCGCTCGAGATCGGCGGCAAGCACGAAATCGATCAGGCTTTGCGGGCCACCCGGCGCCTCTTGCTCGACACGGCCGAGCCGCGATCGCGCGTGGTAAGCGAGATCGACCCCGATTCCGGCGCGAGCTCGCCCGCAGATCATCCGGAACAAGGTCGTCTTTCCGGCACCATTGCGGCCGACGAAGCCAACCCGCGCATGGTCCGGGGAGCGCCGCGGTCGCCTTGTCGAAGAGAAGCCGCGGCCCGAGCCGCAAGGTGATATCGTTGAGATGGAGCATGCGGGCTTGTCGCCCGCCTCGGCGCTTTTGGCAAGACCGCAGCACAACGTAGATTGCGATGAGATCGAATTGCAATTCGCGCCGGGGCGGCATAATCGGCTACAAGTCTTCTGTGTAAACGGCAAGATTTGCTTCGTGCGCCGCTTGGTTCAGCGAGCGGACATTTGAGGCCCTGCCAGCGCTGGCGCTGGCTGCGAATCCCAACATGAGTTCCCCACTATGGAAGACGAGGAAGGCAACCGATTTTCCGCCCGCGCGGCGCGCTATGCCCGGGTCGGCGCCAATGTCGGCGGAGTCGCCGCCAGAATTGCCGGCGCCCGTCTTCTCGGCGGCGGCGGCGCCTGGGGCAACCACGCGCGCGGCCTTGGCGCAAGCGCTTGGCGGCCTCAAGGGGCCGATGATGAAGGTCGCCCAGATGATGGCGAGCGTCCCCGACCTTCTGCCGCCGGAATATGCCGAGGAATTGCAGAAGCTGCAAAGCGAGGCGCCTCCAATGGGCGCGGCCTTTGTCAAGCGGCGGATGCAGGCCGAACTCGGGCCGGACTGGCGTTCGCGGTTCGCCGCCTTCGACACCCATCCGGCCGCCGCCGCTTCGCTCGGCCAGGTGCACCGGGCCGTCCGCCAAGGACGGCGCCGCGCTCGCCTGCAAACTGCAATATCCGGACATGAAATCGGCCGTCGAAGCCGATCTGCGTCAGCTCGATATCGTGTTCGCGCTGCACCGGCGCCTCAATCCGGTCATCGATACAAGCGAAATGACCAAGGAAATCGGCGATCGTGTCCGCGAGGAGCTCGATTATTGCCGCGAAGCCAAGACATGCCGCGCTCTATCGCGATATTCTTGCCCATGTCGAGGACGTTCGCGTGCCTGGCGTGCGGGCGGAACTTTCGACCGCGCGGCTGTTGACCATGGATTGGCTCGAAGGCGGCAAATTGCTCGACTTCAAACAGGCCGGACGAAGCGGCACGCAATCGCATCGCCCGTGCGATGTTCAAGGCCTGGTGGATTCCGTTCAGCCGCTTCGGCGTCATCCACGGCGATCCGCACCTTGGCAATTACACGGTCTTCGGAGACGGCGGAAGACGGTGAGGCGCGCGGCATCAACCTTCTCGATTATGGCTGCATCCGGATTTTCACGCCGAAATTCGTCGGCGGCGTGGTCGATCTCTACGAGGGATTGCTGCACGATGATTTCGCCCGCACCGTCCATGCCTATGAAACCTGGGGCTTTCGCGGCCTCGACCAAGGAACTCGCCGAAACCTTGAACATTTGGGCGCGGTTCATCTATGCGCCTTTGCTCGACGACCGGGTGCGGAGCGTCGCCGACGGCGTCGCGCCTGCGCAATATGGCCGCAAGGAGGCCTTTGCTGTCCACCAGGCCTTGAAGAAAAGGGGTCCGGTTCTGGTGCCGCGCGAGTTCGTTTTCATGGATCGCGCCGCAATTGGTCTCGGCAGCGCTTTTCTGCATCTCGACGCGAGGTTGAATTTCTATCAATTGTTCCATGAGACGATGGGCAAATTTTCGGCCACGGCCCTGGAGCGAACGGCAGGACGACGCCCTCGCCGAAGCGGGGCTGCCAGCGTCCGACTTGAAGCGGCGCGATCATTCGCGCATTGCGTCCGGATGTGCCTGGAAACACTGTGGAAAAACCTTATGCGTAATTAAGCCTTAGTTGCACAAAAATTTGGCATTCGCTGGGCTTTTCCCTCTTGCGCGCGAGGATAAATCATTGCGAAAGCTACAATGACACTAATTTCGCAACAATGGTGGGCACAATGGCTGAAAATCATGCTCAATCCGCAGGTCATCCCGCATGGACTACGACGAACATGAAAAAACCTACCGGATGTTTCTCCGGCTTATCCAATACGCTGTGGCGGGTGTCGGTCCTCGTTCTCGCTTTCCTGGCCTTTTTCTGGGGCTAATGCCGCCCGCCGGTCGAGACACCAGCTCTGGCGGTCAGCGATGACTTGACCGAAAGACACAAATCGGGCTGGGTCAAAGCCTCAAGGAGTTCCCCGGAGTCATTCATGCTGATCGCCATCCCCGCCGAAAATGATCCCGGCCGAGGGCCGCGTTGCCGCGACGCCCGAGACAGTTAAGAAATTTGCCGGCACTCGGCGCGGAAGTTAGAGTCCAAACCGGCGCCGGACTTGAAGTCCGGCATTTCAGATCAAGAATTATGTGGCAGCTGGGGCGCGATCGTGCCCGACGCCGCCGCGACTGTGCAAGACGCCGACATTGTACTTGCGGGTCCGGCGGCCAAGCGCGGCGGAACTCGCTGGCGCCAAGCCGGGCGCCGCTGTCATCGCGGTCATGGATCCCTATGGACATGTTGATGCCTTGCAATCCTTGGCGGCGGCCGGCGTCTGCGCCTTCGCCATGGAACTGATGCCGCGCATCACCAGGGCGCAGACGATGGACGTCCTTTCGAGCCAAGCCAATATTGCCGGCTATCGCGCCGTCATCGATGCCGCCGCCGAATATGGCCGCGTCATTCCGATGATGATGACCGCGGCGGGCATGATCCAGCCCGCGAAAATCTTTGTCATGGGCGTCGGCGTTGCCGGACTGCAGGCGATCGCCACCGCTCGCAAGCTCGCCGCCATCGTGACCGCGACGGACGTCCGGCCGGCGACCAAAGAGCAAGTCGTTTCGCTCGGGGCCAAATTCATCGCCGTCGAGGACGAGGAATTCAAACAGGCCGAGACGGCGGCGGGCTACGCCAAGGAAATGTCGGCGGAATATAAAGCAAAGCAGGCGGCGCTGACCGCTTCGCATATCGCCTCGCAGGATATCGTCATCACGACGGCCCTTATTCCCGGCCGCCCGGCGCCGGTCCTTATCACGGCCGCCGATGGTGGAATCGATGCGTCCCGGTTCGGTGATCGTCGATCTCGCCGTCGAGCGCGGCGGAAATTGCGAATTGTCGAAACCCGGCGAACCGTCGTCTCAAAAAATGGTGTCAAGATCGTTGGCCCATTTGAATATCGCGGGGCGTTTATCCGCCACAGCTTCGGCGCTCTACGCGAAAAACCTGCTGGCCTTCATCGAAACCTGATCGATCCAAAAACCAAAACGCTCGCGATCAAATGGGACGACGAACTCGTCAAGGCAACCTTGCTCACCAAGGACGGAGCCCTCGTGCATCCAAGCTTTCAAGGCGGCGGCTGAGCACTAATATCGAGGCCAGATTCAATCTCAACGAAAAGACAATCAGGAGGGCATGAGATGGCAATCGAAGTCGATCCACACTTGCTGGAAAAGATACAGGCCGCGGCCCAGGCGGCGCGGCATGCCGCCGAAACCGCGCAGGCCTATGCCGACCAGCTTGCGGCCGGCGCCGCGGCTGCCAGCGGCGGAGCCATCGATCCGTTCGTTTTCAGGCTGGCGATCTTCGTGCTCGCCGTCGTCGTCGGCTATTACGTCGTTTGGGCGGTGACACCTTCGCTGCACACGCCGCTGATGTCGGTGACCAACGCGATCTCCTCGGTCATTGTCGTCGGCGCCCTTCTGTCGGCCGGCATTAATTCCGATAGCGGCGACGGTGCGGGCACGGCGCGGCTGTTCGGTTTTCTCGCCCTGACCCTTGCTTCGGTCAATATTTTTGGCGGCTTCCTCGTCACCGAACGGATGCTGTCCATGTTCAAGAAAAAGGGCTGAATCGATGTTGAACGGAAATATCGCAGCCCTTCTTTATCTTACCTCGGGCGTGCTTTTTATTCTCGCCCTGCGGGGACTGTCCTCGCCGGAAACCGCACGGCAAGGTAATCGCTTCGGCATCATCGGCATGTCGATAGCGGCGGCGACCACGCTCCTCTATCAATTGCCCTGGGGATTCTTCTCGTTTCTGTGGGTGGTGCTTGCCGTTGGGATCGGCGGCTCCATCGGCGTATGGCGCGCCCGCACCATTCAGATGACGGCGATGCCCCAACTTGTCGCCCTCTTCCACGCTTTGATCGGCCTTGCCGCGGTGCTCGTCGCGGCGAGCGCGCTTTACGCGCCGCAGGGCTTCGGTCTCGGCATCCCAGGTTCGATGCATGGCTCGACCTTGTTGGAAATGTCGCTTGGAGCGGCAATCGGCGCCATCACCTTTACCGGCTCGGTGATCGCGTTCTTGAAGCTCGACGGACGGATGACCGGCAACCCCATTCTTCTGCCGAACCGTCATGCGATCAATATAGGTCTCGGCGTCCTGCTTGCGATCTTCATTTTCGCCTTCATCGGAACCGAAGCGCATCTGGTTTTCTGGCTGATCGTGTTGGTGGCCTTCGCGCTGGGCGTTCTGCTCATCGTGCCGATCGGTGGCGCCGACATGCCGGTCGTGATCTCGATGCTCAATTCCTATTCGGGATGGGCTGCGGCCGCCGTCGGTTTCACCCTTGCCAATCTGGCCTTGATCATCACCGGCGCGCTCGTCGGCTCATCCGGCGCCATTCTTTCCTACGTCATGTGCAAGGGCATGAACCGCTCCTTCATCTCGGTCATCCTTGGCGGGTTCGGCGGTGGAAGCCGCCGCACCCGCCGGGATCGGTGAAGCCGAGACCCGGCCCGGTAAAACAAGGCTCCGCGGAAGAAGCCGCAAAAATCCTGCTCGCCGCGAAAAAAGTCATTGTCGTGCCCGGCTACGGCATGGCGGTGGCCCAGGCGCAGCACAGCTTGCGGGAAATGGCCGACGTCCTGAAGAGCCAAAGGCATCGACGTGAAATACGCGATCCATCCGGTCGCGGGACGCATGCCGGGACATATGAACGTGCTGCTCGCCGAAGCCAATGTGCCTTACGACGAAGTCTTCGAACTCGACGACATCAATCCCGAGTTCGCCGACGCCGACGTGGCTTTTGTCATCGGTGCCAATGACGTGACAAACCCCGCCGCGAAGACCGATTCGTCCTCGCCGATCTATGGCATGCCGATCCTCGACGTCGAGACTCGCCAAAACCGTGCTCTTCGTCAAACGCGGCATGGGTTCTGGCTATGCCGGCGTCGAAAACGAATTGTTCTTCCGGAACAATACTTTGATGCTGTTCGGCGACGCCAAGAAAATGGTCGACAGCATTTTGAAGGCGATGGGATAGATAAAACACCGCGAGAGCATGATCCGTGCCTGAGGCATGGGCCATGCTCTCGGAGACTTAGAGTGCTTTCCGATCCGATGGAATCGGAAAGCAGCTCTAACCCTCTGTTTTGTCGCATTTTCTTAACGCGAACCGGTATCCACTTCGCTTGAAAATGCTCTAGAGCGGCGGATATTCAGGTTGAATCGAAGGGATTCCGGTGAGGCGGGTTTTGTGATTCACTTTCATAAGGAGGTGAGTCGCGATGCCGAAAGCCTATTCGCTCGATCTGCGTGAACGTGTTGCCCGCTTTGTCGAGGCTGGCCAGTCACGCCATGCCGCCGCCGCACATTTTCAGGTGTCGGTATCCTTCGTCGTCAATCTGATGAAGACCTATTATTCGAGCGGACGGCTCGCGCCTAAGCCCGGTGGTGGGCGGCGACACGCCAAGCTCGATCCGCATCGGGCGTTTCTGCTGGCCTGTGTTGCCGAGAAGGACGATATCACCATGCCGGAGCTGGCGGCCGAACTGGCGGCTACCACGGGCACAAGGGCCGATCCTGCCTCGATCTCGCGCTGGCTCATTCGAAACGGCTACCGCTTCAAAAAAACGCTGCTGGCCAGCGAACAAGATCGGCCCGACGTCCGGCAAGCGCGCGAGGAATGGACGGCCACACGGCAACCCTGGATGCGGCTTGAACCGCACAGACTGGTCTTCCTGGACGAGACTGGAACCACCACCAAGATGACCCGCCTGCGCGGCCGCTGCCTGAAGGGCCAACGGCTTCGCTCCAAAGTCCCGTTCGGCCATTGGAAAACACAGACCTTCGTCGCTGGCCTGCGCTGCCACGGCCTCACCGCGCCTTTCGTCGTCGATGCTCCGATGAACCGCCGCATCTTCGAGACCTATGTCGAAACCCAGCTCGCGCCGACCCTCGAAAAGGGCGATGTCGTCATCATGGACAATTTGTCAGCCCACAAAAGCCCGGCCGCCGAAAAGGCCATAAGAGCTAAGGGGGCATGGATCCTGTTCCTGCCGCCCTACAGCCCCGACCTCAATCCCATCGAAATGGCTTTTGCAAAACTCAAAGCCCATCTCCGTGCCAAGGCCATCAGGACCATCGACGCCCTCTGGCAGGCAATCGGCCAAATCTGCGACCTGTTCGAGCCCGCCGAATGTCAAAACTACTTCGCCGCCGCAGGATATGGATTCACTTGAGTGTCCGATGCTCTAGGTCTTATCGGAAGTCGATCACCGAAGCGCGCTACGCCTGCAGCAGCTTCAAGACTTCCTCATGAACGCGGGCGTCGCCAGAGGCGACAATATCGCCGCCCTTGGCCGGACTGCCCCCATCCCAGCAGGTCACGATTCCCCCCGCGCCCTCGATGATCGGCACCAAGGGGACGATGTCGTAGGGCTTTAGTCCCGATTCGATTACGCAATCGACATGGCCGGCGGCCAGCATGGCCAGGGCATAACAATCGCCCCCATACCGCGATAGCCGCGTTTTGGCCTCGATCCGGCGGAACAGCTCGAGCTTGGCCTCGGTATAGAGTAGAGGCGACGTCGTCATCAAAGTAGCCTTGGCAAGACCCGGCGCAAGGCGCGTTTTGAGTTTGCGCTCGGTGGGCCGCCGATCATGGCCCGGACCTCGCCAACTTGCCCGGCGTCCATCGCCCACGAATCGCTCTTGCGTGAAGGGCTGGACCATCATGCCGTAGGTCGGACATCCATGATGCAAGAGCCCGATCAAACTTCCCCAGACCGGCATCCCGGCAATAAAACTCTTGGTGCCATCGATCGGGTCAAGAACCCAAACATATTCGGCATCGGCCCGCACCGATCCGAACTCCTCGCCGATAATGCCGTGATTCGGGAAGGTGGCCTCAATCAGGCGGCGCATGGCGGTCTCGGCAGCCCGATCCGCCTCCGTCACGGGATCGAACATCCCGCCGATATTTTTGTCCTCGGCGCAGAGGGCCGTGCGGAAGAAGGGCAAAATCGTATCGGTTGCCACATCGGCGAGCTTGTCGACGAAAGCGGCGAAATCCACGGCGGTCATGGCTGATCATTTTCCGATTGGCGGTTGCGGCAATCCGCTCGTTATGGGTCGCTCTCTTAGAGCGCTTCCCGATCAGATGGAATCATCTGATCGAAAAGGAATTGCTCAAGTTCAACGAGTGGGAGCATGTTCTGATCAAAAAAGTCGGTCAACTTTTTCGGAACATGCTCTAGCCGCGAGCTATGCAAGGACAGCGCCGCTTAGCGAGTCGGAACTCAACCTTCAATTGAGCCCCGGCACTGAGACAATTTTACGCTGGTCCTTGAGAGGAAGACGAGAACCCAAACTAAAACAAAGCCTTAGAAAACGAGATCAAGGAATGTCGCCCGCTCGTTCTAAAAAATAGGTCAGCAGGGGTTGCTTTTTGTGCAGTGCACGTGCATATTATTGCAATGCGGCAACGGTGTTGCCGTCGATGCCCTCCTTGGGCGTTTCCTCCCTAGACTTGGGCCGCTTGTGGCAACGCAGGCGGCCCCTTTATTTATTCTGCCGCCGCACGATGACGGTCGCGGAACCCGGCAGCGGCTTCGGCAAGGGCACCGGCCAGCTGGGTCAGATCGGCGGCGACCTTATCGAATTTCTCGCCCCGACGCACCGCCCGCTCGTCCATGTAAAGCGCCCGGCTTATTTCGATTTGCATGGCATGGCAGTCGCCTGCCGGATTGCCGTAATGTTCCGTGATAAAGCCGCCGGCATAGGGCTTGTTCCGCTGCACCGTCGTAGCCGAGCCGACGCAGTTCATACTCCACGGTGTCGACAAAGGCAACGGCACAGCTGGTTCCGAACCGGTCGCCCACAACGAAATCCGGCTTTGGCCCGGTCGGGATTTTTCCAACCACCCCGGCTGACCCCAATTGGAGGGCGCCCGAGGGCATCGAATGGCAGTCGATGAGAACCGCAACGCCAAAGCTATTTCTCGCCCTCTCCAGCAGCAGACCTAAGCATTCATGGTAGGGCTTGTAGAGCTTTTCGATCCGGTCCAGCGCTTCGCCGACCGGCAGCCGGGCCGCATAGATTTCTTGCGCCTGACCGACAACCCGGGCGATCGTCCCCAATCCTCCGGCCACTCGCAGCGAGCGGGTGTTGGCGAACGCGGGGAGCCGGCCATCGAACATGCGCGGATCGAACTCGTAAGGCTCCCGATTGAGATCGAGATAGGCGCGCGGGAAGCGGGCTCTGACGAGAGGGGCGCCCAAGGCCGTGACGCCCGCGAACAAAGTATCAACGAAAGCGTCTTCCGACCGGCGAAGCGCCGCCTGGTCCAGCTTGCGTTGAATCCAGAAACCGGCGTGGATAGACGTTCGCCGGAATGGGGAGACGAAAAAACCAGCGGACATGTCAGTTGGGCCGGTTCCAAGACCTCGAACGGCGGATCGAGTTCCGGCTCATGCGGTTCCGCTGCGTCCGACGGCTTTGACTCCATCAAGTCTCCCTTCCGGAGCTTCGCACCTCCGAAACCCTTGGCAGCCAACCAATTTGTCAGGGACATCGAAGCCTATCCAGCGCTGTTCCGGCGATGCGAATGTGCAACTTGGTAGGAAAAAATCAACGCTTAAAGCAAAACGAACCGATTTTCACTCGATTTTTACCAGGGGGCCGTTTTGATGGTTCGAACTTGCGAGGCACCCCCCATGAACGAGTCATATTACCATCAATTACAAGATCCTGCTGGCCGAAGACGATAATGACATGCGCCGCTTTCTCGGCAAGGCGCTCCAGAACGCCGGCTATGTCGTCGCCTCGTTCGACAATGGAATGTCGGCCTATCACCGGTTGCGCGAGGAGCCCTTCGAATTGCTCCTGACCGATATCGTCATGCCAGAGATGGACGGCATCGAACTGGCGCGGCGCGCGACGGAACTCGACCCCGACATTAAGGTCATGTTCATTACCGGCTTCGCGGCTGTCGCCCTAAACCCCGACAATAACGCGCCGCCGCAAGCCAAGGTCCTTTCCAAACCGTTCCACCTCAAGGACTTGGTCAACGAAGTCCAGCGTCTGCTCGCGGCCTAGCCAAACCGCAGGGTCCACGCTTGCCAGCCCTGCCTTGCTCCCGCATGGTTCGCGCGCAGAAATCGGATGAGCTAACAGGGAAGGACCATTGTGCTGACCACCAAAGCGCGGACCATGCCGAAATACGCGAGCTGCCTTACTTTATGCCTCGCCCTCCTCTTCGCCCCGGAAGCCAACGCAGCTGGTTTCTCGGAGTGTCTGGCGGGCCTTCGCAGCACCGCGCTGGCGAGCGGAGTCGACGCCGCCACTTTCGACAGCGTGACGCGCGGGCTTGAGCCCAATCCCGACGTGCTCGCCATGGCGCAGGTCCAGCCGGAATTCAAGACGCCGATTTGGGACTATCTCGCCGGCCTCGTCGATGACGAAAGAGTCAGCGACGGCCGCGCCATGATGAGCCGCTATGGTCAGGCGCTGGCTCTGGCGCGAAAGCCGCTACGGCGTCGACCAGGCAACGATCACGGCCGTCTGGGGCGTCGAATCCGATTTTGGCCGCAGCTTTGGCACGCGTCCGGTCGTGCAATCGCTCGCCACCCTCTCTTGCGGCGGCAGCCGGCGGAACTATTTCCGGACCGAACTCATCGCCGCCCTGAAAATCATCCAGCATGGCGACATCGATCCCGCCCAATTCAACGGCTCCTGGGCCGGGGCCTTCGGCCATACCCAATTCATGCCCTCGACCTTTCTGCGAACGCGCAGTCGATCTCGACGGCGACGGCCGCAAGGATCTCATCAATTCCGTTCCCGACGCGGTCGGCTCGACCGCCGCCTATTTGCGCAAGGGCGGCTGGGTCCCCGGCGTCGAATGGGGATTTGAGGTCCGCCTGCCGGAGCATTATGCGGGTCCTTCCGGGCGTACCCACAAGGAAGCGATGGCCGCCTGGGCCGCGCGCGGCTTGACCCGCGTCGACGGCCGAGCCTCTGCCGGGCGGCGGAAGCGCCGGGCTGCTGCTGCCCGCCGGTCCCTATGGACCCGCCTTTCTCGTCACCCGCAATTTCGATGCGATCTATTCCTATAATGCGGCGGAATCCTATGCGCTGGCGATCGCGCTTTTGTCCGACCGGCTGCGCGGGCGGCACGGACTCGTCGACGGCATGGCCGACCAATGATCCGGGCCTGTCGCGCGCGGAACGCCGCGAGATGCAAACGCTCCTCATGCGGCGAGGCTATGATCTCGACGGCAAGGCCGATGGCGTGATCGGAACCAAGACCAAACAGGCAATCACCGATTTTCAAAGCAAATCCGGCTTGTCGCCGAATGGGCGCGCCTCGGCCTCGGTGCTGGCGGCGCTCAAGGGGCGGTGAAGCAAGCTGGCGTCCGCGAACTCTATTTTCCCGCCTGTCGATGGGCGGTATCGATGGCCTCGATGAACTCTGCATTGACGCCGAGGGATTTCAAAGTCTCCGAGGCAATTGGACGCGCGGGGCCGCAGGCGGCAATCGCATGAATCGAGTCCGGCCGGCTGGAGAATCAAGCCATCCAGCTTCGCATCTGGCCAAAGCAGAAAATTCAGATCGGTTTCCTTAAGGGCGTCGGCGCATTCCGGATCGCTTTCGCCGTGCTTCGCGGCCTCCCTATAGAGCTCCGAAAGCCGGTCGGACGAGACGGTGCCCAAGGTCGATCCATCGCCCGCCGTGTCGGTACCCGTATGCTGGACCAGCTCCGGCAGCAGCTGTGCCCAATCGACCGGCTTGCCCGTGCTTAAATCGAAAACCAGCGCCACCGTGCCGGTGTCGGGATAGGCGCCGCCGCAAAACCAATCATCCGCGGCGACGAAACTCAGATAATGCGGCCCACGCATCGTGACCGAAACTTTGCGGGACCATGCGCCGTGGTTTCGGCCCCGGCGGACACAGTCTGTTGCAGCGCTACGCGCTCGCTCGTCGCCGCGCGTCAAGGCTTTATTGATCCGCGCGACAATAGCCGGGTCCGCTCCGGCGACAAGCCGGGGAAACGCAGCGACGCTTGCGGTAACTGGCGGCAGCGTCTTCAATTTGACCGCGCCGGAATCTTCGGCGGCACGCGCCGGACCCGCCGCGACGCTGAGCAGCATCACAAGGAAAATCGAAACCTGCGTCTCGGCAAAGAGATGTGAATGTCGGGCCGGGGACCGTGCGTCAAGAATCGTCAATACTCCACCGCGCGACTTCTATTCCTTGCGTATCCAGGATTCGAAATCCATGCGGCAGCGGCTTATGGACGCGCTGGGCCACGGCATTGGAGAACAGCGACTTTGCGTGCGCAATTACGTGAGGAAGATCGGTCATATCGGTCGTCATCCGATCGAGGACTTCGGGCGCGACTCCTTCGCGCTTCATGCCAACAAATTCGATCTGAAACACGGACGGCTCCTGTTTGCTTCAGCTGAGACTCAAGCATGTAGGGCCGGTCGGAACGAAGTCAATCCGCGCGAGCCGCATCGCGGGGCGGGGCTCAGGGCGACATTTAAATCAGATAAATCCGGTCCGGCAGCGCGTCCTCGCCTTCGCCTTTGGGCGGAAAATGTTCGGCCAAAACCCGGCCGCATTTCTCGACCGCGATCACGAAGCCTTCTGCGATCTCCCCTTCGCTGCATACGGTCCACGCAGAGCATCGACCGCATCCTGCCAAACCGTTTGATCGACCTTGGACGCAATGCCCTCGTCGGCAACAATGCGCACGTAATGTTCGGCCAGCGAAACGAAAATCAGAATGGCCGCGCGATTTTGTTTGCGCGCCATGCCCCGGATCATGAATTGCTCCGTCGCGGCGCGATGCGCCTCGGCCCGGCGAATGCGGCGCGGGACGAGAAATCGGCCCAACGGCGTTTCGGTCAGGACTAAAAAGAGCACCACGAAAATGACGATCTGCGCCAAAAAAATTCTCGCGCACCGAAAGAGTTTGTGACGGCGAGCAGAAACCAGGGAGCGATCAAGGCGAGTGAGCGCAGACCAGGCCGTCGCGTAGGTTCTGTGAATTGGACGACGAGCGGGCGAGCACGCAGACGATCTCGCCCGCGGTTCCGGCCTCGGCCGCCTTGATCGCGGCGCCGATGCGAGCCTGGTCTTCCGCCGACAAATTCGCCATCACCAACTCCCTGAGGCTCCGCCGCCGCCCGACGACCCGCCGCCGCCGGAAAAGCCGCCCCCGGCCAGCCGCCCCACTGCCCCCTCCGCCGCCGCCAACCTCCGCCGCCGGAACTCATCAGCATGCCGAGCAAGAAGGAGAGAACATTGCCGCGATCCCGGCGCGGCGAGAAGAATGAAGATCAAAAGCAGAAAGAGTCCAAGAGCAATCAACGGAGCGAGGCCGTCCGAGGTCGATTCCTGGTCATGACGATGCGGAGGTCCGGGCGCTTTTCCCATTCGGACGGAATCCGTCGTCAAAACCGTGATGATGTCATCGACGCCGCGCTCAAGGCCGCCGCCATAATCGCCCGTCTTGAAACGCGGCGTCATCGCATTGGTGATGATGATCTTGGACAAGCGCGTCGGTCAGCGTGCCTTCGAGGCCGTAGCCGACCTCGATCCGCACCTTGTGCTGTTGCGGCGCAACCAGAAGCAGCACGCCATTGTTCTTTTCTTTCTCGCCAAGGCCCCAGGCGCGAAACAGAGCATTGGCGTAAGGCTCGATCTCGTCGCCTTCGAGCGATTTCACCGTGGCGACGACAAGCTGGATGCCGGACTTGGCTTCGAGCGCGGCGAGCTTTTCGGTGAGCTTCTCGGTCACGGCCTGGGAATGACATTGGCCTGATCGACGACCCGCCCGTCAGCGGCGGAAAAGCATAGGCGAGACGCCGCGCCGACGAAGGCGAGCACCAAGAACAGCGCCGCGATAAGGCTTGTTGCAACCGCGACAGGGAGTTCGCGTGGCCGCGCCCGCACCTGTCCGTGCGCCGAACCCTAGCCAGAGCGTCAGTCCCCGCCGGAGGCATGCCCGGCAAACTCCGCCGTCAAAATTTGACTTGCGGCGGCGTCTGCGCCGATTCGCTGGCGGCGAACTCCGCCATCGGCTTGTTGGCGCGAAACAACGTCGCCGCCCAAAGCAGGGTCGGGAACGTCTTGAGGCTCAGATTATAAGCGCGGACCGCTTCGATATAGTCGCGCCGGGCGACGGAGATGCGATTTTCCGTGCCTTCGAGCTGCGACTGCAACGCGAGGAAATTCTGATTGGACTTCAAGTCGGGATAATTTTCGCTGACCGCAAGCAAGCGGCCGAGCGCGCCTGACAATTGGGACTGGGCCTCCTGGAACTGCTTGAACCTTTTCCGGATCGGTCAATTGCGAGGCGTCGATCTTCACCGAAGTCGCCTTGGCGCGCGCTTCGATCGACCGAGGTCAGCACATCCTTTTCCTGCTTGGCATAGCCCTGCACCGTCGCGACCAGATTGGGAATGAGATCGGCACGCCGTTGATATTGATTTTGCACATCGGCCCATTTGGCCTTGGCCTGCTCCTCGAGCGTCGGAATCGTATTGTAGCCGCAGCCGGAAACGCAGACGCCCAAGATCGCCAGGACAAAAATAGCGCGCAAGCTCGCAAACACCCGATTCGCGCGAGACAGTGGCAGCCCATCTTGGGATGCATTGATCGAAAAATTCATAGGCAAGCCCTCCAGCGTGACGAAGTTAATCGGTTCGCGTGCATTAAGCAAAACTCCGTGGACGCGCATATCGCCCAAAACTCAAAGATCAAATTACGGCGCATGCCATCGGCGCCGTTTACCGAACTTTTTAATATATACGTTCAATCGTCTTGTTTTAGAATCACAAGGCCCTAATTTCGCTGGGGTAAAGCGCCGCCGATCGAGGCGGCGCTTTTCGGCTGGGCTGCTCGTCGAATGGCTGGCGAGATAATCTACGGAAGTGAGAACTCTGATGACGATGAAAGCAACCTTCTTGGCGGGCGCCCTGGCGTTCGCGGCAGTGGCGCTCCCTGCTGCAACCGCCTCCTCCATGCCGCAGGTCGCCCCCGGCATTGCGCGCGGCGATTCGGTCAACCATGTCGAAAAGGCCTATTGGCATAGGTGGCATCGCTGGCATAGGTGGCACCGTTGGCACCGCTGGCATCGCAGATGGTGATGCAGGCCTGAATTCAGGGCGGGTTAGTTTACAGGCATGATCGAGGCGGGACGCACTAAACCGTCCCGCCTCGACACTTATTTGCCATGAACGGAGCCTCATTCTAATACTGACTGGGGCGAGACTCGCCATTCGCATCGGGCGCCTGGTCCAATCTCGATCCAAGCCGAACAGGGATTCGTATAGCCCGATGAACCCCAAGCTCAGTCATCTGATGTTTCAATTGTCCGATGTTTCGATCCACGCGGTCGCCGCGGGCCCGCAAGACGGTCCTTTGCTCATTCTTCTGCATGGCTTTCCCGAATTCTGGTACGGCTGGCACGCACAGATCCTGCCGCTCGCCGAAGCCGGCTTTCGCGTCGTCGTTCCCGATCAACGCGGCTACAATCTGAGCAGCAAGCCGCAGGATTGGCACGCGTATGAAATTTCTTGCCTGACCAGTGACGTGTTCGCGATTGCAGACCAGCTTTCCCGCCCGTGTTTCTCGCTGGTCGGCCATGATTGGGGCGGAGCCGTCGCTTGGGGCTGCGCCCTATCCCGGCCCGAGCGCCTCGAGCGTGTGGCGATTTTGAACGCACCGCATCCCCGCGTGATGGTGGACTATATCCGCACCCATCCGACGCAGCTTTTGCGCAGTTCGTATATGTTGTTTCTGCAGCTGCCTTGGCTGCCGGAATTTCTGCTCGGGCTCGCAAATTTTTGGCTCCTGGCCTTGACGGCGAAGATCACCAGCCGTCCGGGTACCTTCTCCGAACAGGATCTCAAACAATATCGCGAAGCGTGGCGCCAACCGGGTGCGCTGACGGGCATGGTCAACTGGTATCGCGGGCTGCGCGCCAAAAGCAAAAACAAGCGCGAGGGTGCACGCAGCAGCCCGACGATCGACATTCCCGTCAAGATTTTATGGGGAACGAAAGATCGTTTCCTGGAAAGCGCAATGGCCGAACTCAGTTTGCGATATTGCCCGAAGGGCGAATTGACCCTGGTTCCCGGGGCGGGCCATTGGCTGCAGCACGAGGAACCGGCTCTCGTGACCCAGGCCCTGAAGGATTTCTTCGCAACTTCAGGTAAGTGAAAGAGCGTTTCCGGGCGATCAGAACATGCTCCCACTCGTTGAACTTGAGCGATTCCTTTTCGATCAGATGATTCCATCTGATCGGGAAGCGCACTAGCCGGCGGGCGCGGCAGCGGCCTCGTCAATTGCGACTTCGCCGGGAAGGAACCCATCGAACGCCGCCCAAAACTGTTCCCGAAAAGCGTCGCGCTCCATCAGGATCTCATGCCGTGCGCGCAGCAGAGTGATGCATTTGCCGGCCTTGAGGCGGCTCGCGAAAAGTTCGGCTGCGGCAGTATCGACCACGCGGTCGTCGCCGGCCGCCAGGATCAAAGTCGGGGTCAAAATCCGGCGCGGATATTCAACGTCCTCGAAGCGCTGCATGAGCCGGAAGGCGGCATCGATCCAGCCGATCGTCGGATCGCCGATCGCCAGCTCAGGCACCGCGTCGACGACGGCCGCCGAGCGGGCATGGCGCCTTGGATCGGAGGTCAACACATTCCCCTCGAAAGGGCCGGCCATATAGGGCTTCGGCTTGCCTCCGGGCATAAAGCGGCGGCTCTGGCCGAGCAGAACCAGCACCCGCGCAAGAATCCGGAGGCTTGTCCCGAAACGCAGCCCATAGAGATCGATCATCGGCGCCGTCAAGACCAGGCGTTCGAAGGGCGATCGCCCCGTGTGCGCCGCGGCAAGCGCAATGGCGGCGCCCATGGAATGGCCGAGCGCGAACCAGGGGCGCGGGCAGTAAGGTTCGAGGAGTTGCTCCACCAAGGCGTCGAGATCGAGGTCGTAGGCCTGAAAAGTGGCGACATGGCCCTTCCGGGGATTGTCGAGGAGGCGGCTGGATAGGCCTTGGCCGCGCCAATCCAGCGCCACGACGTCGAAGTTTCGGCGGAGCAGCTCGCCGATGACTTCAAAGTATTTTTCGATGAATTCCGCCCGGCCAGGCAAAATCGCGACCGTCCCAACGCAAGCATCGCCGCAGCTCCAGCGCGCCGCCCGCAGGTCGCGGTGATCCCGCGTGGACAGCGCCGAAACAACCCCCCCAGGGGGCGCAGGGTTTTCGGGAAGTGAACAGAGATTCATAAGGAAGTCTTTGATGCTCGGGGCTTGGCCGCGGATGGAAATGCCACGGTTCGTGGCCTGCCGCCAGGGACTTTAGCGGGAGAAGATTTGCTTGTCTCGCCCCTCTTGCAAACCGAATCTGTGTTCCCACATCAGCTGTGCGCGGGCCATGCGAGGCCGCGTAGGAGCGGCGGCGAAGGTTGCAGGATAACTCGTCTCGTGCCGCGTCGTGAACTTGGTTGTTTCAACTCGTGTCGCTTCATCAAGGAGGATAGTGAGATGCGTCAGTTCGATCTGTCACCGCTTTACCGTTCGACCATCGGCTTCGATCGTCTGTTCAATATGATTGATCAGGCCGCAGGTCTCGAAACCATGCCGAGCTACCCGCCCTACAACATCGAGCGCACCGGCGATAATGCGTATCGGATTTCCGTGGCGGTCGCTGGCTTCGGCGAAAAAGATCTCTCGATCGAAACCAAGGAAAACAACTTGACCATTCGCGGTTCGCGGGAAACCCGGGAAGGGACTGAAACCGCCAAGACCGAGGTTCTTTATCAGGGAATTGCCGCCCGCGCGTTTGAGCGCCGCTTCCAGCTTGCCGATCACGTCCTTGTGACCGGTGCAAGCCTTGAAAACGGCTTGCTTCATGTCGATCTTGTGCGGGAGCTGCCAGAGGCCCAAAAGCCCCGTCAGATTCCGATCGGAACCGAAGCTGCAAAGCCCACGATCGCGACGTCCAGGGCAGCCTAACGGCTTTCCGGGTGTCTCTCCCAGGCCCGGTTAGTCGAGGAAAGGGCGTCTCCAACGAGGCGCCCTTTTTATTGGTCTGAACTTCACTTTGCTTCAAAGCGGGATGGGATCCGACTGGGTTTCGTCGGGTCGTCCTTTGGGGACCTGCGCGCGCTCAGGCTTGGCCTGGGGTTTTGCCGGTTTTTCCGCGGCTTCCGGATTTACCTTGCCGGCGGTCGCGGCCGGCGGGTGAGCCGGTTTGCTCGAAGGTTGGGTGGAAAGATCGGAGTGTCGAGGCTTCGGCAAGTCTGGCGGAGCTTCTTTGGCCGGGTTTGGCGCGGCGAGGGAGGCGGCAGGTTTCGGCCGAGCCCCCAGCGGAACATTTTGGATAATTGTTCCATCGAATGCGTCAAACACGGCCCTGCGCCGCTGGCCCTGGGGGTCTTCGGTTTCCGCCAGATAGATGCGGCCCTTTTTGCGAGGAGCGGCAACGAGGCGCAGCCCCATCTCCGAGACCCATTTTCGGATCGTGGCAGGCGGAATAGGCGGATCGCCCGGCTGTTCTTCTTCCGGATAGGCATAGCGCGGCGCCGGGGCCGGCACGGGCAAAGGATAATACGGTCCCCATCCGCCGTAGAATTGGGCTTGGACCGGGGTTTGGAAAATCATCGCCGCGAAACCAAATGCCGCACCCGCGGCCCGCCGTCGCCATGGCGAATTCCTGCGCATCATGCGCTCTGCTCCTTCGCCCCGTTCGTTAGCCCTTCCAAAGTATCGGGGAGAAGCGTGAGAGAATTGAGGCGGCGGCAAAAGGGTTTGGCTAGAGCATGTTCCGAAAAAGTTGACCGACATTTTTCGATCAGAACATGCTCCAACTCGTTGAACTTGAGCGTTTCCTTTTCGATCAGATGATTCCATCTGATCGAAAAGCGCTCTAAGCGGCACTCCATACGATCGACAAAAAGCGCGCGATGTCGGAAGGCTTGGTCGCGAAAGACGTGACCAAACGAACGAACGCTTCGTCCATGTTTTGATTGCCGATTTCGGCTTCGAAACCATGAAAGTTCCAGTCGTAATAGAGCACGCCGGCGGCTTTCAGGGCCATATCGACACGATTGGGCAGAATCGCGAAGATTTCATTCGCCTCGCTTGGCCAAAGCAGGCGTACACCAGGAACCGTGGCCAAGCCTTCGGCGAGACGTCTCGCATGGCCATTCGCGCGCGCCGCCAGATCGAGCCAATGACCATTCTCAAGATAGGCAATCATTTGGGCGCCGAGAAAGCGTCCCTTTCGATAAGAGTATGACCGCTGCGTTTGCGCTGAAAGGGCAGGCACGCGGCTTTCGAGGGCTCGAAAAAGATCACCGCCTCGCAGGCAAGCGCGCCATTCTTGGTGGCGCCGAACGACAATATGTCGATGCCTGCCTTCCAGCTCATTTCGGCCGGCGTGCACTGACGGGCAACGACGGCATTGGCGAAACGGGCGCCGTCCATATGGACCATCAGTCCGGCTTCATGCGCGAGCGCGGCGAGTTCGGCCAGCTCTGCGCAGGTGTAAATCGTCCCGCATTCGGTCGACCTGGGAAAGCGACAAGGCGGCCGGCTGGACGTGCTTTTCCACGCCGCGCGGAAAATCGTCGAGGACGGCCTTGAGATTCTGGCCGGCGCAATCTTGCCCGCGTGGCCGGTGATGCCGACGAGCTTGGCGCCGCCGGTGAACATTTCGGGCGCGCCGCACTCATCGTCCATGATATGGGCTTGCGCGTGGCAGAAAATCGCGCCAAAGGGCGGCGTAATCGCGCCGAGCGCGAGAGCGTTGGCGGCGGTTCCGGTGTTGACGAGAAAACAGGCAATCTCTCGCTCGAAGACCTCCTCGAGACGCCGCTTCGCCTTGGCGGTCCAGAAGGTCGGCTGCCATAGGCGCGCACCGATCCCTCGTTGGCGGCGACGACCGCGTCGAGAATAGCTTGGCTTGCCCCGGCGGTATTGTCGCTTGCGAAATCCATTCTCTCCCCGGCAGGCTTCGAATAGTGCGGACGAAGCCCGAGCGGAGCGCTGCCCGCCTCTGTGCCTCCCGTCGATCGACCGTGCTGCGGCGGCGGCCTCGCCACCTAATTTGCCGCGCGGCGGGCATCCGACTCGGCCAAAGAACGAAATGTTTCAGACGCTTGTTAATCCTCCGGAAATCTGCAATCTTACATTCTTAGGACAGCGTTACTGACCATTCGAGGCTGAGGACAACCCGGCGGCGCACATTCCTCGGCCAAAATTGACGCAAATCCAAAGCGAAGGCGGCGCGATGGGCGCGGACCGGCGCGAGGTGCGCCGGAAAGAGCAGCCGTGGCTTGGTTCTTGCCAGCAAGGCCAGGCGCGGCTCGCGCGCGCTTCTGCGGCGCGCGCAAACGTCCCCGCAGCGGTGCGGTTTTGATGGAAGGCTGAGAGATGATGGAGCCAAACTTGCCCGGCCCAATCCACTTCGATCCCGGCCTGCCGGCCGCGCAAGGCCTTTATTCGCCCGCCAATGAGCATGATGCCTGCGGGGTTGGCTTCGTCGCCGACATGCACAATCGCAAGTCGCATGAAATTATCAGCATGGGCCTCGAGATTTTGCGCAATCTCGACCATCGCGGCGCGGTCGGCGCCGATCCCAGGCGGGCGATGGGTGTGGCATGCTGGTCCAAATCCCGCACCGATTTTTTGCCGAAAGGGCAAGCGAACTCGGCTTTGTCCTGCCGGCGCCCGGCGACTATGCGGTTGGCGCCTTTTTCTTGCCGCGCGATGCGGAAGGCCGCCGGATTGTCGAAGCCATTGTGGAAAAAATGGTCGCCGCGGAAGGCCAGATTTTGCTTGGCTGGCGGGATACGCCGGTCGATTCCTCTTGTCTCGGCGAGAGCGTCAAGCCGGCCGAACCGGTGAGCCGTCAGATTTTCATAAAGCGCGGGCCAAATACCGGCGATCAGGACGTCTTCGAGCGGCGGCTTTTTATTCTGCGCAAGACGATTTCGAACGCGGTCTACAATCTGCGCGACCGGCGCACCGCGGGCTTTTATCCCGTTTCGCTTTCCTCGCGCACCCTTGTCTACAAGGGTCTGCTGCTCGCAACGAAACTCGGCGTATATTATCAAGGATCTCGCCGACCCCTTGTTCGAATCGGCGCTTTCGCTCGTTCATCAGCGCTTTTCGACGAACACCTTTCCGACCTGGTCGCTTGGCGCATCCCTATCGCTATGTCGCGCATAATGGCGAGATCAACACGCTGCGCGGCAATCGTCAATTGGATGGCGGCGCGGCAGGCTTCGGTCGCCTCCAGTCTTTTCGGCAGACGACATCAGCAAGCTCTGGCCGATTTCCTATGAGGGTCAATCGGACACGGCCTGTTTCGACAATGCGCTCGAATTCCTTGTCCAGGGCGGGATATTCCCTCGTCCATGCGATGATGGTGCTCATTCCGGAAGCCTGGGCGGGCAATCCGCTGATGGACCCGGAGCGCCGCGCTTTCTATGAATATCACGCCGCGTTGATGGAGCCTTGGGACGGCCCGGCCGCCGTCGCCTTCACCGATGGCCGCCAGATCGGCGCGACGCTCGATCGCAATGGCCTGCGTCCGGCGCGCTATATCGTGACCAGCGACGGGCTCGTCGTGCTGGCGTCGGAAGCCGGCGTTTTGCCGATCGCCGAAGAGCGGATCATCACCAAATGGCGGCTGCAGCCGGGTAAGATGCTGCTCGTCGATCTTGGAGCAGGGCCGCATCATTTCGGACGATGAGATCAAGCACAGCGCTTGCCGCGTCGCATCCTTATGCCGATTGGGTCAAGCGCACCCAGATCGTGCTGGAGGACATGGATCTCGCGGTGCATCCGCGGGCGCCGCGCAGCGACGTGACACTCTTGGATCGCCAGCAGGCGTTCGGCTACACCCAGGAGGATCTCTCGCTTCTGTTGCCGCCCATGGCGGTGACCGGCCAGGAGGCGGTCGGCTCGATGGGCACCGATACGCCGATTTCAGCGCTGTCGACGCAGCCAAAGCTGCTCTACACCTATTTCAAGCAGCATTTCGCGCAAGTGACCAATCCGCCGATCGATCCGATCCGCGAGGAGCTGGTCATGAGTCTCGTCTCCTTCATCGGGCCGCGTCCGAACATTCTCGACCACGAAGGCAACGCGAAGAAGAAACGGCTGGAAGTTCGTCAGCCCATTCTAACCAATGGCGACCTCGAAAAAATCCGTTCGATCGCGCATTTCGAAGAGGCTTTCGATACCAAGACGCTCGACATCACCTATCCTTCGGAAAACGGCGCCAATGGCATGGCCGAAGCCGTCGACGCGGCTGTGCGAACGGGCCGAGCACGCCGTCACCAGCGGCTTCAATATCATCATTCTGTCCGACCGTCTGACCGGCCCCGACCGCATTCCGATCCCGGCGCTTCTCGCGACGGCAGCGGTGCATCATCATCTCATCCGCAAGGGTCTTCGCACCTCGGTCGGACTCGTCGTCGAAACCGGCGACGCGCGGGAGGTCCACCACTTTGCTTTGCTCGCGGGCTATGGAGCGGAAGCGATCAATCCCTATCTCGCCTTCGAGACGCTCGCCGCGATGGCGACGGATTTCCCCGATGAAATCGACGGCCAGGAGGCGTGCAAGCGCTACATCAAGTCGATCGACAAAGGCCTCCTGAAAGTCATGTCGAAAATGGGCATTTCGACCTATCAGTCCTATTGCGGCGCCCAGATCTTCGACGCGGTTGGGCTCGCGGAGGACTTCGTCGATCGCTATTTTACCGGGACCGCTGACACGGATTGGCGGCGCCGGCCTTGCCGAGATCGCGCAGGAAACCGTCCGCCGGCACAGGGCAAGCGTTCGGCAATGCGCCGCTCTATCGCAATGCGCTCGATGTTGGCGGCGATTACGCCTTCCGCATCCGCGGCGAAGCGCATTCCTGGTCGCCGCAATCGGTGTCCCTGCTTGCAACACGCCGTGCGCGGCAATGACGAATGCGAGCTATCGCGCCTATGCCGCCCTTCTGAACGATGAGACCGACCGGCCTCTGACGATCCGCAGTCTCTTCCGCATCAAGGCGGCGGCGGAAGATGGCCGCCTTCCGGTGCCGCTGGAGGAGGTCGAACCGCCGCAAGCGATCGTGCGGCGTTTTTCCACCGGGGCGATGTCCTACGGTTCGATCTCGCGCGAGGCGCATACGACGCTTGCGATCGCGATGAACCGGATCGGCGGCAAATCGAACACGGGGGAGGGCGGCGAGGAGTCCGACCGCTACAAACCGCTGCCCGAATGGCGATTCGATGCGCTCGGCGATCAAGCAGGTCGCCTCCGGGCGATTCGGTGCGACCACCGAATATCTCGTCAATTCGGACATGATGCAGATCAAGATGGCGCAGGGCGCAAAGCCCGGCGAAGGCGGCCAATTGCCGGGGCACAAGGTCGATGCCGTCATCGCCAAGGTGCGTCACTCGACGCAAGGCGTCGGCCTCATCTCGCCGCCGCCGCATCATGACATCTATTCAATCGAGGATCTGGCGCAGCTTGTCTTCGATCTGAAGAACGTCAACCCCGAGGCCGATGTTTCGGTCAAGCTCGTCTCCGAGGTGGGTGTCGGAACGGTCGCCGCGGGGGTCTCCAAGGGCCGCGCCGATCATGTGACGATTTCCGGCTTCGAGGGCGGCACCGGGGCCTCGCCGCTCACCTCGATCAAGCACGCCGGCAATTCCGTGGGAAATCGGCCTTGCCGAGACGCAACAGACCTTGGTCTTGAACCGGCTGCGCTCGCGGATCGCGGTGCAGGTCGACGGCGGCTTACGCACCGGCCGCGATGTCGTGATCGGCGGCGTTGCTTGGCGCCGACGAATTCGGCTTCGCCACCGCCCCGTTGATTGCCTCCGGCTGCATCATGATGCGCAAATGCCATCTGAATACATGTCCGGTCGGCATCGCGACGCAAGACCCTGTTTTGCGCAAGCGCTTCACCGGCCAGCCGGAACATGTGATCAATTTCTTCTTCTTTGTCGCCGAGGAAGTGCGCGCGTTGATGGCAGCCATGGGCTATCGCAAGTTTCGACGAGATGATCGGCGCAGATGCAGATGCTCGACAAGCGACAAGCGATCGAGCATTGGAAGGCGCGCGGGCTCGATTTCACGAAGCTCTTCCACAAGCCGGTGGCCGCGCCTGGCGAGCCGATCTTCAATTCCGCGCGGCAAGATCATGGGCTTGACAAAGTGCTGGATCGCAAGCTGATCGCGTCGGCCAAGGATGCAATTGAGTCCGGCACCCCCGTGACGATCGAAACCGCGATCAACAATACAGATCGCACCACCGGGGCGATGCTGTCGGGCGCCATTGCGCGCCGCCACGGCCATGCCGGGCTCGCCGACGGCACGATCCATATCAAAGCCAAGGGGACGGCGGGGCAAAGTTTCGGCGCCTGGCTTGCCGCCGGGGTCACCCTCGAACTCGAAGGGCAAGCCAATGATTATGTCGGCAAAGGCCTCTCTGGCGGCCGGATCATCGTCTATCCGCCGGCTCTCGGCGGATTCACGCCGGAGACTTCGATCATCATCGGCAACACCGCGCTTTATGGCGCGATCGCCGGGGAATGCTATTTCCGCGGCGTCGCCGGCGAACGGTTCGCGGTCCGCAACTCCGGCGCGATTGCGGTCGTCGAAGGCGCCGGCGATCACGGCTGCGAATATATGACGGGCGGCATTGTCGTCGTCATCGGCGAGACCGGCCGCAATTTCGCCGCCGGCATGTCGGGCGGCATCGCCTATGTCCTCGACGAGGACGGCAAATTCGCCGAGCGCTGCAATCTCGCCATGGTCGACCTCGAACCGGTCGCCGAAGAAGAAGAATTGATGCAAAAGAATTATCACCATGGCGGCGATCTCGATTTCCACGGCCGCGTCGATGTCATGGGCGACATGACCCGCTTCGACGCCGAACGGCTGCATCAGCTGATCTCGAACCATGCGCGTTATACCGGCTCGGCCCGGGCCCGCCATATTCTGGAGCAGTGGGACGAGTACAAGCCGAAATTCCGCAAGGTGATGCCGGTCGAATACCGTCGCGCGATCGAGGAACTGATCGCCAAGGGGGAGCAGCCTAATCTCGTGGCGGCGGAATGGGGAATAAAGCGGGCGAGGCGCCGCGTGTCTCTTGACCCATAGAGCGGAACAGAAGACAGGCGACCCTGAGCGTCCTTGAGCGATCACGGTCTTAAGGTTTGAACGCGCGAAAAGCGCGGGCTGTATGGCGCAAGACATGCAATGGACCTCCGCAACGGAGGGGCGTCTGAGTAGCGCTTGCATTGTCTCGAGGGTGTTGCGAAGGCATGGGCAAGGTAACCGGGTTCCTTGAAATCGACCGGCGCGACCGGCGCTATGCGCCGGCGTCCGACCGGATTCGTCACTACAAGGAATTCATGATTCCGCTTTCCGAGGAAGCGACCAAGGATCAGGCGGCGCGCTGCATGGACTGCGGCATTCCGTTTTGCCACACCGGTTGCCCGGTCAACAATCAAATTCCGGACTGGAACGACCTCGTCTACCGGTCCGATTGGGAAGAGGCTGTCTCGCAATCTTCATTCGACCAATAATTTTCCCGAGTTCACCGGCCGGATTTGTCCGGCGCCTTGCGAGGCCGCCTGCACGCTGAACATCGACGATCAGTCCGGTGACCATCAAAACCATCGAATGCGCGATCGTCGACCGTGCCTGGGCGAACGGCTGGGTGAAACCCGAACCCGCCGACGCGAAGACGGGCAAGAAGATCGCGGTGGTCGGTTCGGGACCGGCGGGGCTTGCCTGTGCGCAGCAGCTCGCGCGCGCCGGGCACGAGGTCCATGTCTTTGAGAAAACACGCCAAGCCCGGCGGTTTGCTGCGCTATGGCATTCCCGACTTCAAAATGGAAAAGCATGTGATCGACCGCCGCATTGTCCAGATGCAGGCGGAAGGCGTGCATTTCCATAATGACGTGAATGTCGGGGTCGATCTTGAGCGCCGCCGCTCTGCTCGAAGGCTATGATGCGGTCGTCCTGGCCGGCGGCGCCGAAAAGCCGCGCGATCTTCCGGTTCCCGGCCGCGACCTTTCCGGCGTGCATTTCGCCATGGACTACCTGCCGCAGCAAAACCGGCGCATCGGCAACGAGCCGATCCACACCAACGAGCCGATCCTCGCCTCGGCCCATGCATGTCATCGTGATCGGCGGCGGCGACACCGGATCGGATTGCATCGGAACCGCAATCCGCCAGGGCGCGCTGTCGGTGACTCAGCTCGAAATCCTGCCGCGGCCGCCGGACAAGGAAAACAAGCTTCTGACCTGGCCGAATTGGCCCATGAAGATGCGCACCTCCTCTTCGCAGGAAGAAGGCGCGGACCGGGACTTCTCGGTCCTGACCAAGGAATTGCGCGGCGAGAACGGCGTGGTCAATAAGCTCGTTTGCGTGCGGCTCGACGCGAACCTGAAGGAAATTCCCGGACACCACCTTCGAGCTCAAGGCCGATCTCGTCCTGCTTGCCATGGGCTTCGTTTCGCCCCTGCATGAGGGGCTTTTGCACGATCTCGGCGTCGCCTTCGATCAGCGTGGCAATGTCGCCGCCGACCAGACGCAGCTACAAGACCTCGGTTGCGAAGGTGTTCGCCTGCGGCGACATGCGGCGCGGCCAATCCCTGGTGGTCTGGGCAATCCGCGAAGGCCGCCAGACGGCACAGGCCGTCGATACTTTCCTGATGGGCTCGAGTCTGTTGCCGAGATAGAGGCTTCTACATCACCACGACTTTTGTACCCACGCCGACGCGCTCATAGAGATCCATCACATCGGCGTTCATCATCCGGATGCAGCCGGACGACACGGCCTTGCCGATCGAATCCGGTTCATTGGTGCCGTGGATGCGAAACAGCGTGTCCTTGTCACCTTTGAACAGATAGAGCGCCCGGGCACCGAGCGGATTTTCGAGCCCGCCCTCCATCTGCTCAGGAAGATCGGGGCGCCGCTGCAGCATTTCCTTAGGGGGAATCCAGCGCGGCCATTCGGATTTGCGGCCGACCCGCGCGATGCCTCTCCACTCAAACCCCTGGCGTCCGACGCCGATGCCATATTGAATCGCGGATCCATCGGACTGAACCAAATACAAATAGCGCGAGCGGGTATCGATGACGATGGTCCCCGGCGACTCGCTGGTCGGATTTTTTACGACCCCGGCGGTTTTTTGCCTGAGGTTGACGCTGACCTCGGGATCGCCGCGATCGGAATATTCGCCGCCGCGCCTCTGCCGCGCATAGGGATCCTCATAGAGCGGCTCGCCATAGGCATAGGGGCGACCGCGATACCGGCGTGCTGGTGGCGGATCCGCCGGATAGGCTGAGTAGGGATCGGAATAGCCCCGATTGGAATAAGCCGGATACGCCGGATAGGTCTCATAGCCATAATAGTTTCGCCATTGCGCAAAGGCCGGAGCCGCCGGTATGAGAAGAGCGAAGGACAGAATGAGGCTGGCCCCGCGCATTGCGGTCTTGCTGATTTGTTTTGCACACATGTGAGAACTCGACTTCGTTTTTTCTCTGACGAAAAGACGCATCATTTTCTCAATAAATCGCAAAAACAACAACTCGCTTGATAAGGACCTTGTTCACCTCTTGAAACAAAAAAACCGATTTATTGAAACAAAAAAACCGGCTTGGCAACGTGCCAAGCCGGTCTTCCGCTCTCCTGAAACGAGCTCTCTATCAGAGGACCACGACCGTGGCACCGACCTTCACCCTTTGGTAAAGATCGACGATATCCTCATTTAGAAGGCGGATGCAGCCGGAGGACACCGCGTGGCCAATGGTATTGGGCTCGTTGGTGCCATGGATACGAAACATCGTATCCCCGTGGCCGTTATAGAGATACATGGCGCGGGCGCCGAGCGGATTGGCAAGGCCGCCAACCATCACACGGGGCAGCTCCGGCCGGCGCTTCAGCATAGCGGCGGGCGGGTTCCAGGTCGGCCATTCGGCGCGCCGGCCAATATAGGCGCGGCCCGACCAAGCAAAGCCTTCCCGGCCAACGCCGACGTCGTAGCGCATCGCGCGGCCGCCTTCCATCGACAGATAAAGATAGCGGTTCTTGCTGTCGATCGTGATCGTGCCGGCCCGCTCGCCGGTGGGATCATCGACCAAGGTCCGGGTCGGCTGAACATCGCGCCGAAGATCGGTTGGCAGATTGACCGGCTGAATTTGGCGGTTGACGAGGCCTGCGGGCGAACCGCCGTCGAAAGCCTGCGCGCCGGTGGCAAGAAGAGTCGCAATGCCAGCCACGGCAAACAAGTGAGTCGTAGAAACTTTGAACATTATTTTGGCGTCCCCGTTCGAAAACTGCAATTCAGAGTGTTCGATTGAAAACGCAACAGCTGTGCGGTTTGTTCCGTTGCAAACCGGCGAGGTAACGATTTTTTTGTTTTTTTTTGGGCGGCGACGTCGCCGAACTGCGGCATTCCTATTTTGATGCGGGTGCGTCGGCGCGCGGCCAGGAGAAATCATCCGCTCGGCCCGGTTTGGGCGGGAGCGGTTTGCCTTGCTGCAAGGTCTGGTCGATCAATCTCTGCGCGTCGGTCGGGGTGGACCCGGCGGTCGTCACCCGCGTGGCGAGTTCGCCGCCCGGCGATAGTGCAGGGCCCGTCAGCGGCAGGACCGGTCCGGCAACGGGTTTGACGCGCGGCGGCGGTGCTTCGCCTGGCAATGCCGATACGTTCGCCGGCGTTTCCTCCGATGTCGAGCCATTGGCCGGGTTTGTGGCGATATCCGGAGTCATGCCCGGTTCGATTTTTGGAAACACTTCTTCGAGCTTGCGTCGGATTTCGGGTTCGACAAAATGCGCGAGCTTGCGCGCGCCGGCTTTGGTGAAATGGACGCCGTCGGCAGCGCGCAACTTCACGGTCTGGCCGTTGATGTCGGGACCAACCGCGCTGTACTGCCCGTTCTCATCGGCAAACGCTTCCCAGACATCGATATAAGTGGCGCCCGCCTTCTCTGCGTAATCATGATAGAATTCATTGAAGGCAAGTGCATCGGCGGAAAGGCGGTCGCTCTTCAGAATCGGCAGACCGACCCAGATGAGCGGGATTTTCTTGTCCCGGAACATCGCCGCAATGGTTTCGATCCGCTGCACATAAGCGGCCTTCCACTCGGGCGAGCGCGGCTCATAGGCGCCCGCGGCGTCGCGCAAGCTTTGCCGGTCGTTGCTGCCGATCATCATGACCGCGAAATCGATCTTCTCCCCACTGGCGAGTAAATCCTGCGCGGCCTTGGTCCAATCGTAGAAATCGTCGCGCACAAGCCCCGAACTGTCGCGCGCCTTCCGCAGAATGGCGACTTCCGGCCGGTTTTCAAACGCCTCGGTCAGCCCCTGGCCGAGCATCTGCCCCAGGCCGTCGCCCAGCACGGCGACGAAAAAGGTAGGCGCGACAGCCGGTGTCGCGGGCGCCTTGGCAACCGGCCTTTCGCTCGCGGGACGACTTGGCTTTGGCCGCGCCACACGCGGTTGCGGCGCGGTCCGGCGCATTTCCGGCCGCGGCCGCGCCACCCTGGCTTGAGGGGGCCGGAAAAGCTGCTCGAACCAGCCGAACGGATCGCCCTGCGCCAACGCCGGCTGCTCGCCCGAGGTCCCTATCAGGGCGATTGCCGCCAGAATAGAAAACGCGGCGAACTTCGCCATTTGGTGCCAAGCACGGCTTAACAAGTCTGGACCAAGATTATGTGCCATGACCTGCATTATAACGCTCAATCGCTGCCGATGCACGTCATGCAACGGCGGCGGTGCCATAGCCGAGCTTGCGGCGGATCACCCCCTAGCCGCACCGCCGCCAAACTGTTAAACAAAGCCAAGGCTTCGCGCCGGGTTTTTCAGGTGGAAACGGCCTTATGGCACCAGGTCATTCGGTCCGTCCCGAGCCAAACAAAGAATTGTGTTGCCTGCTGGAAGCGGTAGCTTCAGGCGACCGCTCGGCATTTCGAGCCCTTTACGACAAATCCGGACCGATCCTCTTTGCGATTTGTATGCGCCTGATGCGGGACCGCGAGCTGGCGCAGGATGCCCTGCAAGAGGCGATGACAAGAATTTGGCAGAAGGCGCATCTTTTCGATGCTTCCAAAGGTAATGCTATTGCATGGATGGCCGTGGTGACCCGCAATTGCGCCTTGAGCCGAATTGCTGCCGCCCCGCCGCCTTCCGTCATCGCTCGATGAGAATGGCGTAATGGCAGCGGTTGAAGCAGTCCTCCGGTTACGATCCGGTCATCGCAGCCGATGTGCGGCAATGTCTGAAAAAGTTAAGTGAAAAATACCGAAAATGCGTAACCCTTATTTACCTTCATGGGTTGAGCTATGAGGAACTCGCTGTCCAAATGGATGCCCCCCTGGGAAGTGTGAAGTCCTGGGTTCATCGCGCGGTGCGTGAGCTCGCCGTTTGCATGGGAAAATAATGTCCGAGGATCTCGACCAGACCGCCGCCGATTATGTGCTGGGCATTGCGCGCGGTGTCGAGCGCTCCGCAATCGAGTCGCGGCTTGAAAACGATGCGGCCCTGAAAGCCAGGGTGAATCTTTGGCAGGAAAAATTTGTCGCTCTCGATCTTGCCGCCGGCGCAGCAGCCCCTTCCTTCTGGGCTTTTCGACGCGATTATCGCCTCGGTTGACGCCGAGGCCAGGAATTTCAAGGCACCTTGACGCGGCGCGCCGGCAGCGGGGTCTGGATCGAGATGTCGCCCGGCATAACTTATACGGTGCTATTCGAAGACAGCGTCGAGAAGCGCCGCTCGATTCTCATCCGTGCCTTGCCCGGAGCGACCTATGAATTGCATGCCCACGACAAGGGCTATGAAGAGTGTCTTGTCCTCGAAGGCGATCTGATAATGGGCGACTTAGCAATGTCGGCCGGGGATTTTCACGTCGCCGCCAAGGGCAGCACGCATCCAGTCGCCACAACCGTTTCGGGGTGTCTTCTTTATCTCTCGACCGCAATTTAGGCTTGGTCACGAGGACCAAGCTGAACGGTTCAACCCGCTCTTGACGCAATCCCTCCAACCGGACGATCTGATTGTCTCGTAGACCAAAGCGTTGGTCCGTCTCAACAGGAACGGCTCCAGTTCCTTTCAGCCGTTTGCTTGGGGCTCGATCGATCATCGAGGCTTTTCATATTGCCGCGTGAGCCGTCTCCTATGCCAGTCGACGTCCTTTTCCTCTATGCAGGGATTGGGACCGCCCTTCTCCTCGCCCTGGCGCTTTTTACGCTGATCTATCGGCGCAAGGTCCGCCGCAAGCTTCACGTCCCGGTTCCTTCGGGGCGACTTGGCGCTGTGACGAGCTTTGCCCTGGATCATCGGCGAGACCTTGTCGTGGTTCGTCGCGACGATGTCGAGGATCTCTATTTTGATAGGGGGGCCGAACGACCTGACCATCGAATTGGACTTTATGAGCAGAGGTCCGTGGGAACCCGATGAGCCGGGCGAAGATGGGTTGGATCAGGACAAGTCCGAAGCCCCGCTTGCATCGATCCGCCCCCGTTTCGAACTGGCGCAGCGGCTCTTGATCGGTCCGGGCCTGGTTCCGCTGGCCGTGCTTTCCGGCATCGCCGGGGCTGGGGCAGGGCTGATATGCGGACTTTTCCGGCTGGCGCTGGAAGCGGCCGACCGTTTCCGCCTTTCCTTGCCCGGCTGTGTGGCACGGCGAGCCGCTTCTTGGCTGCACCTCTTGATCGCTGGCGCGGCGACGGCCGCGGCCCTGCAGCGCCTGGCTGGTGCGTCGTTTCAGCGAGAATGCCGCGGGCAGCGGAATTCCCGCACGTCGAGGCCGTGCTCAATGGCGAGCTGCCGCCGGCTCCGTTGATTCTGATGCCGGTCAAATTCGTCGGCGGTCTGCTCGCGATTGGCGCGGGTCTTCGCGCTTGGCCGCGAGGGGCCTTGCGTCCAAATGGGCGCGACCCTTGCGCAATCTCCTCGGAAAGACCCTTGGCCGGAACCGCGCCGACTGCCTGTCTCTGCTCGCGGCGGGCGCGGGTGCTGGTCTTGCCGCCGCGTTCAATGCGCCCTTCGCCGGGGCTGCCTTCGTCCTGGAAGAGCTCACCCGGAAATTCGACACACGCAACGCCATCGCCGCGCTCGGAGCATCCGGCAGCGCCATCGTGGTGGCACGGCTCTTCACCGGTCCGGCGCCGGATTTTGTCGTGACAACCGTCCCCTATCCGGCGCTCGGCGACAATCTTTTGTGCATTGCCTTGGGCGTCGTCGCGGGGCTGCTTGGCGCTGTCTATAATCGCGTGCTGCTCGGCGCGCTTGCGATTGCGGACCGTCTCGCGCGCTGGCCGGTGGAAGTGCGCGCCGCGCTCGTCGGGGCGGCGGTCGGGGCGCTCGCCTGGTTCGCGCCGGGCCTCGCCGGAGGCGGCGACCTCTTACGCAGCAGTGCGCTCGACGGCACCGAGGTGCTTGCTCTGCTCCCCTTCATTTATGTGCTTCGTCTCTTTCTTGGGCGCCGCCTCCTATGCCGCCGGAACGCCGGGCGGTGTGTTCGCGCCTCTCCTCGTCCTCGGGGCGCAAATGGGATTTCTTTTTCGGCGGGCTGTTCGACCTCGGCGCGGCCGATCCACCTCCCATGCGGTTTCCTTCGCGGTGGTCGGCATGGCGGCCTTGTTCACCGCCGTCGTGCGGGCGCCGCTCACCGGAATGATCCTCGTCACGGAGATGACCGACAACTCCCGGCTGCTTCTGCCGATGCTGGCGGCCTGCTTCTCGGCGATGGCGGTCGCGACGATGCTGCGCGAGCCGCCGATCTACGATTCCCTGAAAGAACGGACCTTGGCGCAGGCGCGCAAGAAGAGCGGAATTGCTTCGCGCAAGACGCAGCGGAACCGGTCCGAGATCAAAGTCCGCTGAACCAATTATAGCCGTAGGTCTCCCAATAGCCGCCATTAAAATCATTGCCGATCTCGATCTCGCCGATATGCTTCGGATTCTTGAAGCCGAGCTTGGTCGGAATTCGTAGCTTCATCGGGAACCCATATTTGCGCGGCAGCACCTCGCCATCGAACCAGAAGGTCAGTTGCGTCTGCGGATGCAGCGCGGTCGGCATGTCGATGCTCGTGACGATAATTGTCGTCGCAGCGGAAGGTCACATATTTGGCGCTGGTGTCGGCACCGATCCGCGCCAGAAACTCCGAGAAGCGGACGCCGGTCCATTTGCCGATCGCGCTCCATCCCTCGATGCAGATATGCCGGGTGATCTGGGTGAACCTCGGCAGCGCGTAAAGTTCATCGAGCGTCCAGGGCTTCTTGTTCTCGGCGAGTCCGGTAATGTCGAGATGGAAATCGGCTGGATCGATCACCGGGGCCTTGTCCTCCGAATAAATGGCGTTGAAGGGGAAAGGCCTGGTGATCGCGCTTTCCGGATATTCGCGGCGCGAGCTTGTTCGGATCGAACAGAAGCGCCTGCACCCTGTCGTTGAAGTCGGACATGCTCTGCAGCATCCGCTCGGCGGAAAAGCCATCGACGACATCGCAGCCGGAGAGCAATGTCAGCGAACCAAGGCCGATCGCATTGCGCAGGAACAATCTGCGAGTTGGCATATCGAGACGGCCGGCGACTTCCTTCATAATCGTCGCCGGTATCCTTGTGGGGCGCGCGGGATTTGCCGAACATGTGTTGCTCCCAAAAACTTCAGCGGCCGCGGATCATCGCCCGAAGACTTTTCGGCACGGCCAAGGCCATCACGACGTGAAGAACGAGAAACAGAAAAATCGCGCACATCGCCAGAAAATGGATGATCCGGGCCTGGTCGAAATCGCCAAACACATTGGTGAGAGCTTGCAACTGCACCGGCTTCCAAATCGCAAGTCCGGTCAGGACCGCGACAAAGCCCGCAAGGATCACGCCGCTATAAAGAAGCCTTTGCACGGAATTATAAATCGACAAATCATCATGCGAGAGCCGCCCCGACACCGCCGCCCTGACATCGGCCACGACGTCGCGCGGCGAGATCGGCCAGAGCTTGCGTTTAAATCGTCCCGAGACGAATCCATAGATCACATAAATGAGTCCGCTCGTCATCAGCACCCACATCGCGGCGAAATGCCATTGCGTCGCGCCGCCAAGCCAGCCGCCAAGCGTGATCGCGCGCGGCACCTTGAAAGGCAGGGTCGGATAGGCGTTGTGAATCTCCAAGCCGCTCATGATCATGATGATGATCGCTCCGGCATTGATCCAATGCGTGATCCGGACGATCAGCGGGTGAATGAGGGGACACCGGGCGAGCGGGCCGAAGGAGCTGCGGCAGCGAAGGCATGACATGAACCTCCGAAGGCAGGCCGGACCACGCCAACCGGAATGACCCAGCCCGGTCAGCGCTTCAGCTCTTCGGCAGGAGCACCGTATCGACAACGTGAATGACGCCGTTCTTCTGGTTGACGTCGGCGATCGTCACGAAGGACTTGTCGCCCTTGGCGTCGATGATCTCGAGTCTGCGGCCGTTCTGCCTCACGGTCAGCTCCTCGCCCTCGACGGTCTTGTAGCATGGCCTCGCCGCCGCCCTTCTTGACGGCCGCGACGAAATCCGCGGCGGAAATTTTGCCGGGGATCACATGATAGGTGAGGACCGCGGTCAGACCCGCTTTGTTTTCGGGCTTCAGAAGGATTTCGACGGTGCCTTTGGGAAGCTTGTCGAAGGCCTTGTTCACCGGCGCGAAGACCGTGAACGGCCCGTCGCCTTGCAAGGTGTCGACGAGGTCCGCCGCCTTGACGGCCGCGACAAGTGTCGTGTGATCCTTCGAATTGACCGCGTTTTCGATGATATTCTTCGAGGGATACATCGGCGCGCCGCCGACTTCCACGGTCATCTCCGCGAAGGCGGGGGAAAGCGCGGTGCCGCCGAGCGCGGCAAAGCTCATGGTCGCGGCAAACGCCGCATTGCGAAAGGCTGACATGAAATTCTCCATCTAAGCTGATGACCGCCTAACCGGCGGGGAGTAAACGAGCCCCGGCCGACAATTCGTCCGTTCCAGTCTCGCTGCCGACAATTACAGGCGGCCACCGGCAAAAGTTGCGGGCGCTTGTTTGGCCCCCATGGCTGTTGTGCCTTTTCGCACGCGGCCTGGAGCGCCATCTGAGCGCGAGGTTGCGCAACTCCCAACGCGGTCAGGAATTAGGGATACGGACTTCTCGCGCGGCAAAGTGTCTGCTTCGGCCGCGAATCCCTCTATTTCCTGGTCCTCGCGCGCTCTCTCTGGCATAATAAATGCTTATTCATTGAATTGAACACGCCTGCCCGTTGGGGGCTGCTTGAGGCCCATCGGTTAGTCCTGACCGCTGGTTCGACTTTATTCGCTTGGCCCTCTTATTTCGCGTGGCCCCATGCAAAATCACATTGTCGAACAAGGCAAAGCCTCCGCCCCCTGGCCCGAAACGCGATCTGGGCAACCGCCAAAGCCCCGCTGTTTCGATGAAATGACGTTGGCGGACGGCGCCATCCGGCCTGTCTATGGCAAGGTCGCGAGCTGGCTGGCGGCGACACCGGCCGGAGTGCTCGCCGCGCGCCGTTCGCAAGCCGAGCTTTTGTTCCGCCGCATCGGCATCACCTTCGCCGTCTATGGCGAAGGCGAGACAAGACGGCGGCCGAGCGGTTGATCCCCTTCGATATCATTCCGCGCATGATGCTGCGCTCGGAATGGACCCGCCTCGAAGCCGGGTCTCATGCAAAGGGTGAAAGCCCTGAACCTGTTTCTTGCCGACATTTATGGCGCACAGGAGATCGTCAAGGCCGGCCGCATCCCGGCCGATCTCGTCGCGCGCAACGCCGAATTCCGGCCGGAAATGGTCGGCTGGCGGGTGCCGCACGATATTTACGTGCATATCGCCGGCATCGATGTCGTCCGCACCGGCGAAGATGATTTCTACGTGCTCGAAGACAATGTGCGCACCCCGTCCGGTGTCTCCTATATGCTGGAGAACCGCGAGGTCATGATGCGCCTCGCGCCGGATCTGTTCGCCGACCATCGCGTCGCCCCGGTCGAGAATTATCCCGATGCCCTGCTCGCCGCCTTGCGGTCGCTGGCACCTGCCGGCGGCCGCCGGCGAGCCGACCATCGTCGTGCTGACGCCGGGCCGCTTCAACTCCGCCTATTACGAGCATTCCTTTCTGGCGGATAAGCTCGGCGTCGAACTCGTCGAGGGCGGCGATCTTCTCGTCGAGGACGACGATCGTCTACATGCGCACCACGGAAGGCGCAGAAAAGGGTCGATGTCATCTACCGGCGGATCGACGACAGCTTTCTCGATCCGGAGGTGTTCAAACCCGAGTCGATGATCGGCGTCGCGGGCTTGATGCGCGCCTACCGGGCAGGCAATGTGACGATCACCAATGCCGTCGGCACCGGCATCGCCGATGACAAGGCGATCTATACCTATGTGCCGGAGATCATCGATTTTTATCTCGGCGAAAAGGCGATTTTGAAAAACGTGCCGACCTGGCGCTGCCGCGAGCCCGAGCGCCTTGCGCTATGTGCAGGAGCATCTCGCCGAACTTGTCGTGAAGGAAGTCAACGGTTCGGGCGGCTATGGCATGCTCGTCGGTCCGCATGCAACAAAAGCCCAGATCGAGATTTTCGCCGCACAAGCTCGCTCAGGATCCGGACAATTTCATCGCCCAGCCGACTCTCGCGCTGTCGACGACGCCCAACGCTTTGCGATGCTGGCATCGCGCCGCGTCATGTCGATTTGCGGCCGTTCGTCCTCACCGGCGCCAATGGCATGCGGGTCGTGCCGGGCGGCTTGACACGGGTGGCCTTGAAGGAAAAATCGCTGGTGGTCAATTCGAGTCAGGGCGGCGGCACAAAGGACACTTGGATCGTCGAGGATTCCATCTTTGACGAGGTTCAGCCTCTGCAAAGCCAAACCCAGATGATCATGAATCGCGCTCCCGGACTATGCCTTATCGCCGCCAGTTGCGAATGACCTTCGACTCTGCATCGGTGTCTCATTGCGGTCGAAGGCCCATGCCATGTAAGCCCTTGCGCCATGACTCTTGGCGCATGATCTTCAGCCACCCGGTTCCTTTTGCGTTCATCCTGTTAGAGGCAGGCAATGCTATCCCGCACGGCGGACAACCTTTATTGGCTTGCGCGCTATGTTGAGCGCGCCGATTTTCTCGCCCGCATCATCAAGGCGGCGCAACGCCTCGCCACCCTGCCCGTGAGCTATTCCGGGACCGGCACCGAATGGGAAAGCGCGCTCGAATCCTCCGGCGCGGCGCAGGGTTTCCGGGCGACGCGCGGCGCCGCCGAGGAAGCCAGCGTCGATCGATTATCTGACCTTCGCGCCCGACAATCCATCATCGATCTGCAATTGCATCAAATTCGCACGGGCCAATGCGCGGGCGGTGCGCACCGCGCTGACCGCCGAGATGTGGGAAGCGATCAACGGCGCCTGGATCGAGCTTGGGCGATTTGAAGCGAGCAATAGTGGCTCCAGCCGCTACGACCGCGAGGAACTGTCGCGTTTTTTCGAATTGGTCAAGAAGACGTCGCTCGACTACGACGGCTCGGTCGACCGCACCATGCTGCGCAACGACGCCTATTGGTTCTCCCGGGTCGGCCTCTATATTGAGCGGGCCGACAATACCGCCCGGATTCTCGACGTGAAATATCACGTGCTCTTGCCGGAGCATGAGGCGGTCGGCGGGCTCGGTCGACTATTTTCAATGGACGGCGATTCTGCGCGCCGTCTCCTCGCTCACGGCCTATCATTGGGTGTATCGCGAAAGCGTGAAGCCCTGGCTGATTGCCGATCTCCTGATCCTGAAGAAAGAAATGCCGCGATCCCTGATCGCCTGCTACGACAATATCGTCCATTTCCTCGATGCGATCGGGACCGCCTATGGCAGCGCCGGAGCGTCCCAGAAACAGGCGCATGAGGTGCTGGCGCGGCTTTCCAACGCAACGACGAAGGAGATTTTCAAGATCGGGCTGCACGAATTCATCACCTCTTTTGTCGAAGACAATGATCGGCTCGGGCGAAACGATCAACGAGCAATACTTATTGTACTAAAAGTTGTTTTGAAATGAGGTCGGAATCCGGCCGAAACTTTGATAGCTTTAATCAATGGATTGACAAGCGTGTGCGTGACGCCAAGCCCGCAGGATCCCCGCCAAGCAACTTGATAAATATTGAATAATATAATAAAATTATTACCTAATCCTCACACCGGGAAAGCGAGGCCGCTTTTCTTAAAACCTGGTGCATTCCCGCTCGCGGCGGTTATTTCCTTCTGCAGTCCGATTTGGCGGCGGGAACAGGGTCCAAAGTGCGTTAGCAAACGTCTGGTCGCTACGCGGTCTGCTCTTGTAGTCCAAACTTAGAATGCATTTTCGGAATTCCATTCGACAGCTTAGGCAGCGCACATGACGGTTTTGGTAACCGGTGGAGCAGGATATATCGGCGGTCACATGGTGCTCGCGCTTGCTCGACGTTGGCGAAAAAGTGGTTGTCCTCGATGATCTGTCGACCGGCTTCCGCTCCGCGGTTCCGGCAATCGCGTAAAACTCGTCGTCGGTGATTTTGGCGACATGGCGCTCGTCAGAGCGGATTATTGCCGAGAATCAAATCGACGCGATTGCGCATTTCGCCGCCAAGATCGTAGTGCCGGAATCAGTCTCCGATCCGCTTCTCTATTATCTCAACAATACCGCCAAGGCGCGTAACCTTTTCGAATGCGCGGTCGCGCCGCAACATCAAGCATTTCGTCTTTTCTTCGACCGCTGCCGTCTATGGAGAGCCAGCGGTCGATCCGATCCCGGAGACGCTGCCCCTGGCTCCGATCAATCCCTACGGCCGCTCGAAGCTGATGACCGAATGGATGTTGCAAGACGTTGCTAAGGCCCATGGGCTCAAATTCGCGATCCTGCGCTATTTCAACGTTGCCGGAGCTGACCCCAAACGGCGGCTCGGTCAGTCTTCGCCGCAGGCGACGCATCTCATCAAGGTCGCGGTGCAAGCGGCATTGGGCTTTCGCCCGGGACTCGACATCTTCGGGCTCGACTATCCAACGAGAGATGGGTCCTGTGTCCGCGACTTTATTCAGGTCACCGATCTTGTCGATGCCCACGTCACGGCGCTCGACTATTTGAGAAAGGGCGGCGAAAGTTTCATTTGCAATTGCGGCTACGGCAGGGGTCTTTCGGTGCTCGAAGTCGTCAATGTCGTCAAACAGGTGTCGGGCAACGATTTCAAGGTGCGGCTATCCGCACGGCGTCCGGGTGACCCGGCCTCGCTCGTGGCCAACTCGCAGCGGATCAGGGAATTGCTCGGCTGGACGCCGAAGTACGACGATCTCCCGACGATCATCAGCCAAGCGCTCGATTGGGAACGGCGTCTTCACAACCGCCCCCTCGCGAACGAGCACACGGCGACGTTGAAGTCGATGGAGCGCATTTAGAACCGCGACCGGCGGCGTTACCACCTTAGGTCGTCAGCAGAGGCACGAAGCTCCGCGCAAATTTTGCGGCCATTCGCCAGCTTTACGTGTTCATCGACTCGAAGAACGCCGCGTTGCCTTTTGGGGTTTCCCGCAGTTTTCCAAGCAGGAATTCGATTCCATCGACCGTACCCATCGGGTTGAGGATACGTCGCAGCACGTACATTTTCTTCAAAGTATCCGGCGGCACGAGCAATTCCTCCTTGCGGGTGCCGGATCGGGTGATGTCGATGGCCGGGAATGTCCGCTTGTCGGCCACCTTGCGGTCGAGAATGATTTCCGAATTGCCGGTGCCTTTGAATTCCTCGAAGATCACTTCGTCCATCCGCGAGCCGGTATCGATCAGCGCGGTCGCAATGATGGTGAGCGAGCCACCTTCCTCGATGTTACGGGCCGCACCGAAGAAGCGCTTGGGGCGCTGCAACGCGTTGGCGTCGACGCCGCCGGTCAAGACCTTGCCGGATGAGGGCACCACCGTGTTATAGGCGCGCCCAAGCCGGGTTATCGAGTTGAGGAGGATCACGACATCGCGGCCATGCTCGACCAGTCGCTTGGCCTTCTCGATGACCATTTCGGCGACCTGGACATGTCGCACCGCAGGCTCATCGAACGTTGACGACACGACTTCACCGCTGACCGATCTTTGCATATCGGTCACTTCTTCCGGCCGCTCATCGATCAGCAGCACGATCAAATAGCATTCGGGATGATTGGCCGTGACCGATTGCGCGATATTTTGCAAGAGCACCGTCTTGCCGGTGCGCGGCGGCGCCACGATCAAGGCGCGCTGGCCCTTACCGATCGGCGCCACAATATCGATCACTCGCGCCGACAAATCCTTTTTGGTCGGATCGTCGACCTCGAGCTTAAGACGCTCGTCCGGATAAAGCGGCGTCAGATTGTCGAAGTGAACCTTATGTCGGATTTTTTCCGGATCTTCGAAATTGATCGTATTGACCTTGAGCAGCGCGAAATAGCGCTCGCCCTCCTTCGGGACTTCGGATCAAGCCTTCAACCGTATCGCCGGTCCGCAAGCCGAAGCGGCGAATTTGCGAGGGCGACACATAAATATCGTCGGGTCCCGCCAGATAATTCGCATCGGGCGAGCGCAGAAACCCGAAGCCGTCCTGTAAGACCTCGATGACGCCTTCGCCGACGATCTCGATGTCGCGGCTCGCCAACTGCTTGAGAATTGCGAACATCAGCTCTTGCTTGCGCATGATCGAAGCGTTCTCGACTTCGTGCTCTTCAGCGAAGGCAAGCAATTCGGTCGGCGACTTGAGCTTCAAGTCCTGCAGTTTAATTTCCTGCATGGGATGAAGTCCTTGGAAGGGCGGCACGGATGTGGTCGCGCAAAGAGGGAGGCGATTGGCGCAATCCGGCCTTCTGGAAAAGACCGGTGCAAGCGCTCTTAACGCGGCGCGAGAGCAGCACCAGAACTAGTATGAGTTCATGCGAGGGGATACATTATAAATAGATCGAATTTAAATGCTTTGACAAGTCAAATGATTCATAACGCGGTCGTGCTGTGATCAAAATGGTTTGAAAACCACGAGAATCACGATTCCCACCATCAGGACTGTGGGAACTTCATTCACGATCCGAAAAAAACGCAGCGCCATGCGGATTTGTGTCTTCCGCCAAATCCTTCCGGATCATCGGCGAAATATCCATGCAGCGCGCTAAGGACAATCACCAGCGCAAATTTTGCATGAAACCATCCATCGTGCAAAAAGCCCGCCCTGAAACGCAAGGGTAAGGCCGCTCGCCCACGTCACGAGCATGGCGGGCAGCATGATCGCCCGCATGAGCCGGCGTTCCATCACGGCAAAGGTTTCCGCCTGCGGCGAGCCCCGCGGTGCTTCGCGCATGATAGACGAAGAGACGCGGCAGATAGAGCATCCCGGCCATCCACGAGATGATCGCGAGGATGTGAAGAACCTTGATCCAGAGATAGGCATTGGTCATTTAGCGAGCGCTCTGCACGAACAAGATTAAGCATAAGCGCGACATGATGCATCGGTGTCTGCGGCAAAATGCCATGGCCAAGATTGAAAATATGTCGGCCTACCTCGAAACGCCGCGAAAGTATCTGCCGGGTGGCTGTTTCCAAGGCAGCGCCCGCCCGCGAGCAAGCGCTAAGGGATCGAGATTCCCCTGCAAAACCAAGGTTCGATCGAGAGCTTGCGCCGCCCAACGCGGATCGATGGTGCTGTCGAGACCCAAGGCATCGACCCGCGTCCGCGCTGCGAAATCCACAAGTTGCAGGCCGATCGCCTTTTGGAAAGCCGATCACGCGAGCGGTCTTCATGGCGAAGTCTTACGCCCGCGACAATTGCCTTGATGGGCGCAAGCACCATCGCTCAAACTCGGCAAACGGCAAGACCCCGGCCCAAGTATCGAAGATTTGCACGGCCTCGACGCCCGCTTCGATCTGACTGGATAGATAATCGATCGAAGCTTGCAACCAGCCGGTCGATGAGCCGCTGAAAAAGGGCTCGGTTCACGATAGGCGAAAAGGCGGGCCGGAGCCTGATCGGATGTGCTCTTGCCGGCGATCATATAGCAAGCGAGCGTCCAAGGCGCGCCACAAAAACCGATCAGCGCGGTTTCCGCCGGAAGGTCCTGCTTGACCCGCTCGATCGTTTCGAAAATCGGGCGCGAGCCGATTGCGAATCAATATCCTCGTTCAGCTTGGCGAAATCTTCCCAAGTCACAATCGGTTCGAGCTTGGGTCCTTCATTGGGTTCGAAAGTGACTTTTTGGCCAAGCGCATCCGGGACAACCAGAATATCACTGAACAGAATGGCCGCATCGAATCCGAAGCGCCGAATAGGTTGCAAAGTGGCTTCCGCCGCGAGGGAGGGGGTGTAGCAAAAATCCAGAAAGGACGGGGCTTTGGCCCGGATCTGCTTGATATTCCGGGCAGATAACGCCCGGCTTGCCGCATCAGCCAAACAGGAGGCGGAAAGCAGGCCTCGCCATCCATAACCTTGAGGAACGGTTTTTCTTGGACGGCGCTTTAGACCTTCCAAAATTGCAAATCCTCTAAAAATCTAAGAATCTTCTTAGAGAAGTTTTCTTTGTCTTATTGGCAAGCGGATTAGGCTTATTCGACGGTTCGCACAAGGTGGCGTTTCGTTTTGCTGCTTATCCTCTGTATAAACAACCGGGCCCGCAGTTTGACGGCGTTAACTTTTCGTTAATCATTTGAAGGCGGATAGGACGTTCGCGCGTTTCTAAAAACCACAAGCTTAAGCATTATCCCCGGCATTCACAGACCGAGCTTAACTTATAGCTCAGCCTTGGATGGCGGTGGAGAATTGTTGCCGTCTTCGCCTCATAAATGAGTTGCCTTCGGTTCAGAGGCGGACCGTTTATCCACCTTTGTCCCCAGAAGTCTCCGGGACCGGAATTGCGGCGAGGCGCTAACGGCTGTGGGGCGGCATTATTTCCATTTGCATCTGATTTCCGACGCGACGGGCGAGACCTTGATCGCGGCGAGCCGTGCCGTTTCGGCCCAATTCGAAGGCGTCTCGCTCCATCGAGCATGTGTATCCGCTTGTGCGCACCAGAGCTCAGCTCGACAAGGCGATTGCCGAAATCGATGCGGCGCCGGGGATCGTTCTCTTTACCCTGGTCGATCAAGAACTGGCGCAGCGACTCGAAGAAGCCTGCAAAGAGATTGGCCTGCCTTGCCTGTCGGTGCTGCAGCCAATCTTGGATCTTTTCCAATCCTACGTCGGGACGTCGTCCACGCCTCGGGCGGGCGCGCAGCACATGCTCAACGCGGATTATTTTAGGCGGATCGAAGCCCTGAACTTTACGATGATGCATGACGATGGTCAGCAAACCGAGAATTTCGAGGCAGCCGATGTCGTTCTGCTCGGGGTAAGCCGGACATCGAAGACGCCCACGAGCATTTATCTCGCCAACCGCGGCATCAAGACCGCCAACATACCGCTTGTTCCGCACGTGCACTGCCGGAGCAAATCCTGACCTGCGCAATCCGCTTGTCGTCGGGCTGTTGGCCTCCCCGGAGCGGATTGTCCAGATTCGCGAGAAACGCCTGTTGTCGCTGAATGCCAATCCCGATTCGCCTTATGTCGACCGGCTCCTCGTCGCGGACGAAGTCGCCAGGGCGCGTAAGATTTGCGCGACGCATGGCTGGCCCATGATCGATGTAACCCATCGTTCGATCGAGGAAACCGCGGCGGCGATCATCGATCTTTACAAGGTCCATCAGTTGAAATTCATAGCCACATCATGACCAAGCTGTGGCGTGGCCCATTTCCCGTCGTTCTCGCCTCGAAAAGCGCGGCGCGCCGGAGCCTTCTGGCTGCGAGCGGTATCCCGTTCGAAATTTTCGAAGCGAAAATCGATGAACGTGGCGTCGAAGCGCCGCTCCTTGAAGCGGGCGCCGCGGCCGGAGAGATCGCGCTTCATCTTGCGCGCGCCAAAGCCTTGTCCGTCAGTGCCAAGATGCCGGAACGGCTTGTCATCGGCGCGGACCAAACCCTCTGCGTTGAAAACCGGCTTTTGACCAAGGCCGCAGACCGGGCGGCTCTTGTGGCCACGCTGGAGGCTTTGTCCGGGCGGGACCATGAACTTCATTCGGCTTGTTGCATCGCGCGCGCGAACGCCGTTTTGTTCGAAACGGTTGCGATCGCCCGACTCACGTGCCGCCGGCTTTCCCGCGCCTTTATAGAGGCCTATGCGATAGAGGGCGGCGAAGCGCTGCTCGCGAGCGTCGGAGGCTATCAAATCGAGGGCCTCGGCATCCATCTCTTCGAGGTGATCGAGGGCGATCACGCGACGATTCTGGGGCTCCCGCTTATTGCCTCTCCTAAAATTTCTGCGCGAGGAAGGCAGCCTGTCTGTCATGAGCGGTGTGGTCGTCTGTCAAACCAAAGGTATGCGTCATCGGCTGGCCGGTCGCGCATTCGCGCTCGCCCTTGATCCACAATTTCTGGTTGGATCGCCTCAAGATCGAAGGGTCTTATGAACGGGCCGCGGTCAGTCCAGAAGATTTTCAAGCGTTCCTCCACGATCTTGCACGGAATGGATTTGTCGGCGGAAATGTCACTTTGCCGCATAAGCAAAGGGCATTCGAACTCTGCGATGCCAAGACCGAGACGGCCGCGCGTCTGGAAGCTGTGAATACCTTGTGGATGAATGCGGGAAAACTCTACGGCGACAATACGGATGCGGCGGGATTTCTTGGCGCCTTGGATCAGGATGCTCCAAGCTGGGATTCAAGTCCCGGCACGCGGTCGTGATCGGCGCGGGCGGCGCGGCGCGCGCCATTATCTATGCCCTTGGGCAATCGCAAAATGAAGCGTATATTTCTCGTCAACCGGACCAAGCAGCACGCGGTTGAACTCGCGGCGCATTTTGGTCCAGGGATCGAAGTTGTGGATCATTCCGATCTGCCGGCGGCGCTGAGAGGCGCCGATATTCTGGTCAACACCACCTCGCTCGGGATGCACGGCCAACCCTCGCTCGAGGTCGATCTGTCGCCGTTGCGGGCAAGTGCGGTGGTCAGCGACATTGTCTATGTTCCGCTCGAAACCTTGCTGATTCAAGCCGCAAGGGCGCGTGGTTTGCGGGCGGTCTGCGGCATCGGCATGCTGTTGCATCAGGCGGTACCAGGGTTCGAGCGATGGTTCGGCGTCAAACCCTGCGTCACGGCGGAGCTACGCGGCTTGGTCGAGGCGGATATTTTGGCGGCGGGCTGATGTTCATTCTAGGCCTCACCGGCTCGATCGGCATGGGAAAATCGACCACCGCCGCGATGTTCCGCGCGGAAGGGATCCCGGTTCATGACGCCGATGCCGTCGTCCACGAACTTTATCAGGGCGAAGCCGTACCGGCGATCGAGGCGGCGTTTCCGGGCACCACACGTGACGGCATTGTCGACCGGCGCCTTCTTTCCGCCCAGCTTCTCAACGATCCGGCGGCGCTCGACTCGGCTCGAGGCGATCGTCCATCCGCTGGTGGCCGCGCGGCGCACCGCCTTCCTGGCGAAAGCGCAAAAAGAGGGGGTAAGGCTCGTCGTTCTTGACGTTCCGCTGCTGTTTGAGACGGGCTTGGACCGAAAGGTCGATGCTGTGGCACTCGTCATCGCGCCGGAAACTGTGCAAAAAGAGCGCCTGATGCAACGTCCGGGCATGACGCCCGAGTGGCTTGCCGTCATACTGGCCAAGCAGATACCGGATGCTGAAAAGCGGTTGCGGGCGCATTTCATCATCGATACCGGACGCGGATTTGCGGCCGCCGAACGGCAAGTGCGCGGAATTGTGCGAGCACTAGCGGGCGCCAGCAACAAAACCTAGAGCATGGTCCCGAAAAGGTGCAGATAAGCCATGACGGATAGAGCACGATCCGCGGAGGGGACTGAAAAATGCGGGAGATCATTCTCGACACGGAGACGACAGGACTGGACCCGGCCAGCGGGCACAGGATTGTCGAGATCGGCTGCGTCGAGCTTTTGAATGCCATCCCGACGGGAGAGATCTTCCATAGCTATATCGATCCGGAGCGCGATATGCCTGAGGAGGCGTTTCGGGTGCATGGGCTTTCCGCAGCGTTCCTTGCGGGCAAGCCGGCTTTTTCCGCAATCAGCCAAGAGTTTTTGAAATTTGTCGAGGGCGCGAAAATCATCGCGCACAATGCCGAGTTCGATCTGCGGTTTTTAAATGCGGAACTCGCCCTTCTCGGGATTGAACCGATCGGGATGGATCGTGTCATCGACACGCTGGCTCTGGCGCGCCGCAAATATCCCGGTTCCGCGAACAGCCTCGACGCGCTTTGTACGCGCTATGGGATCGATACTTCGCGCCGCACAAAGCATGGCGCATTGCTCGACGCCGAGATCCTCGCCGAGGTCTACGCCGAACTCACCGGCGGGCGGCAGGCGGCTCTGGTTTTCGGTAACGAGGCCGCTGCGGCGGGGAAGGGGGCGGGAGGCTTGCTGACCCAGCGGCCGACACCTTTGCAAACAACCGTCAGCATCGAAGAACTTTCCTTGCACAGCGCTTTTATCGCCACGCTTGGCGCGAACCCCATTTGGAGCGCTTATTCATCCGAAGCGCGCGAGAGCGAACCGTCACGGATCAAATCGGCGTAATCTCCGCTTTTTCTATTTACGAATTGTTCCGGCGCAGTGTGTTTCTTCGCGCTTGGATGTAGGAACATATTTGCGGTTCGGGTAACCGCCCGTCTTAAGCAACCGTCCGCGACAGTGGAGAAGCCCATGTCCCCAAAAATGTCCCTGTTGGCTGCGGCCATCCTGGTTGTCGTGACTTACGTCTCCGCGTTTGCTGCCGGCGACGAATGGCAGAAGGTGGCTGATACCCTGGGCAAGGCTGGCACGGAGACAACCAATGGGGTCTATCGGGTCGGCTTTCCGCGCATAGATCTCAAGGTTTTGCTCGATGGCGTGGAGCTTAAGCCCGCGTTGGCTTTGGGGTCTTGGCTTGGCTTCCAACCCGAGCAAGGCCAGGCGTTGGTGATGGGCGATCTTGTCCTTACCGCCGAGGAAGTGAGCCCGGTCATGCAGAAACTGGCGGACGAGGGCATAGAGATTACCGCGTTGCACAATCATTTGCTGCGGGCGGTCCCGGCGACGTTCTATTTGCATATTCGCGCCCTGGGCGATCCGGTGAAACTTGCCACGGCACTGCACGACGCCTTGGTCCTGACCCAGACGCCGTTTGCTCCGGCCACCGCGCCGGCGCCGGACCTTGAATTCGATACGGGGATGATCGACAGCACGCTTGGCGCCAAGGGTAAAGCAAATGGCGGCGTCTATCAGGTCAGCCTGAGGCGCGCCGAACCGGTGAGCAGCGACGGGATGGGCGTGCCCGACAATATGGGGTCCGCCGAGCAGATCAATTTCCAGGCGACCGGCGACGGTAAAGTCGCGATCTCCGGCGATTTTGCGCTGACCGAAAAGGAGGTCAATCCGGTGCTTCGCGTGCTGCACAAGAGTGGCATCGAGGTCACCGCCTTGCACAACCATATGCTCGACGAGGAGCCGCGGCTATTCTTCCTGCATTTCTGGGCCAATGACGCCTTGACCAAATTGGTCCCGGGATTGAAGGCCGCCCTCGACCTCATCAATTTGGAGCGCAGTTGAGAGCTACCGCTTCGGTTGAGTCCCTTAGATAGAAGCCGGCCGGCTTTGGGCCGCCATAAGCGAAGTCGAGCAGCTCAACGGTGTGGACGATGGGAATCGAAATGCCATCGGCTATCTGAGAGATGCATCCAATATTGCCGGTCGCAATTACATCCGGCGAAGTCGTGAGGATATTCGCGATTTTGCGATCGCGCAGCCGCATGGCAATCTCGGGTTCCAAAATATTGTAGGTGCCGGCGGAGCCGCAGCATAAATGCCCCTCGGGAATGCTGCGCACAGTATATCCGGCGGCTTCCAGGAGCTGCTTTGGCAGCGCGTCAATCCTCTGACCGTGCTGCATCGAACAGGCGGAATGATAGGCGACAATTGCGCCTGGGAAAGCCTGCGGCTCTGGCAGGTCCAGCGATCCGAGGAGCTCCGTCACATCCTTGGCAAGATCGGAAACGCGCGCGGCCTTGACCGCATAGGAACGGTCATTGCGCAGCAAAAATCCATAATCCTTGATCATGGTGCCGCAGCCAGACGCGGTGATCACAATGGCGTCAAGTCCAAGCCGCTCGATTTCATCCGTCCATATATCGATATTGTGACGCGCCGCCGCGAGGGACGCCGCTTCCTTGCCCAAATGATGAACCATCGCGCCGCAGCAGCCTTCACGGCGTGGAACCACCACTTCGACGCCTGCCCTGACCAGCAACCGGATTGCGGCGGCGTTGATATCCGGCCGCAGCACTTTCTGTACGCAGCCATCGAGAAGCGCGACGCGGGCGATCGGTCTGTCGGAGGGTGTGATGAGGCCGGTGCGGGACAGGCTGGATCGCGGCGGCAGGCGTGTCGGTGCAAGCCGCATCATTGCGGCGAGCCGACGCCCGGTTCGGCCGAGAGAAGGATAAAGCCAGTTGAACAGGCGGCCGAATTTTGCGCCCCTGACGGCAAGCCGGAACCGCTTCGGATAAGGGAGAATCGTTTCCAGCACGGCACGAAACAGCCGGTCCGCGAGCGGCCGTTGATAGGTTTCCTCGATATATGCTCTCGCGCCGTCGACGAGATGCATATAGTTCACGCCGGAGGGACAGGCGGTGACGCAGGAGAGGCAGGAGAGACAGCGATCGATATGCTTGACGGTCAGCGCATCGGCGGGCCGGTTTTTTTCGAGCATGTCTTTGATGAGATAGATGCGGCCGCGTGGACTATCGAGTTCATCGCCGAGCAACACGAAGGTTGGACAGGTCGCGGTGCAAAAGCCGCAGTGAACGCAGGCGCGGAGGTTTTTCTCCGCATCCGCGATGGCGGGATTTTCAAGCTGCGCCGCGGAAAAATCGGTCTGCATGTTAAAGCAGAGCCTCCATGCGTTGCGGCTCCAAAACCCCATAGGGATCGAATTCGGCCTTCAGCCTTCGCGACAAAGCGGTATGCGCCGGGGCCTGCGGCTCGAATACCGGGATTCGAGCCCTTGTTTCGGTGGGGGCACGCATCAAGGTGGCGTGGCCGCCGCCATGCTGTGCGATGGCGCTGCGAATGAGACTCGCGGCCGCATCCTCGCAGGGATCGAGCGCGAGCCAGACAAGACCGCCCGACCAGTCGAACAATGCTTCGGCATTATACGCGCGGGCGACGATTTCGGCGACCTTCGGTCCGGCAGTCGGCGCCACGGATATTTTCCAGATGAATTTGTCGGAAGGCTCCGCAAGCGGTGTCGCATCGCGGATCGCCTGCCAAAGGTTTTCGGTTGCGGCCGGATCCAATCGCTCGGCAACTGCGAAGATTTTCAGCATCGCTTCGAGCCGGTCCACGCGCTCGGCGACGGAGGGCGCAAAGCCTTCAAGGCGCAGCGCGGTGATCGCGGTTGCAAACCCCAAGCGCTGCGCCGCAAAGGCGGGCAGGTGCGCGGCGCCCGACACATCGACCGGCGCGCCCATGGCCGTGCAGAGCGCTTCCACGGCGCGGGCCGGATCGAGATTTTCGAGAATGAGGGTCGCGGAGGTTTCCGCGCGGGGCAGCACCTTGAGCGTGATTTCGGTCGCGACCGCGAGCGTTCCAAACGATCCGGCAAGGCCGCGGGAAAGATCATAGCCCGTGACGTTCTTGACGACCCGGCCGCCCGCCTTGAAGGCTTCGCCTCGGCCCGACACCGCCTTGAGGCCCAACACATGGTCGCGCGCGGCGCCGGCCTTGACGCGGCGCGGACCGCTGAGATTGGTCATAAGGCAGCCGCCGATCGTTCCGGCGCCGGTGCCATAAAGCGCCGCAAAGGACATGGGCTCAAAGGCCAGCTCCTGACAGTTTTGGGCGAGCAGCGCGTCGATGGTCTCAACGGGCGTGCCAGCCAGCGCCGAGATCACCAATTCATCGGGCTCATAAAATGTGACGCCGGAAAGCTGTGAGAGATCGAGGCAGCCCACGTTTTTCATCGGCCGGCCGAGGCCAGCCTTCGAGCCGAGGCCGGTAATCGAGAGCGGCGTTTTCGACGCGATTGCGAGGGTCACGGCGGCCGCGACCTCGGCCGGATCAGCCGGGATGAAATGGGACATAAATACCTGCGCGCCGAAGCTGAAGCGGGAAGTCTATACGAATTTCGGCGGAGCTGGAATGAGGGGGCTGGGGAAGATCGGAGTTTCGACAGGAGGGGACAGTTGCCACAATCGCTAAATCGGCTCTTAGTCACATAACCTTCGTTCACGCTGACGCCGCGTACCTAGCTCACAGAGATACTCGCTTGGCTGAAGGTCTTGAGCCCGCTTTCATATTGTCTAAAGTTACTTTCTTCTGAAAGGACGCTGATGCAGGACTGGACAAAAGAACGTGGGCCGGCTACCGAGCCAAATTTCGACCGTTTTGTTTACTCAGTCGGTGGCGCACGCATCGATCAGCGTTTCGGCCCGCTTACAGGCGAGAACGCAGACTACATTTTCGCGGACCAACGTGTCCTGATCGAATTGAAAATCATAGAGACAGAATTTGGAGATACAGAAGCTTTCGTCCACAAAGAGAATTCCATCCTTGAAACTATGGCCCGCAATTACGGGCTTGGCGCAATCTTGCGCGGTGAACCCGGGCCGGTCCAATTCTATACTGAGCGAAAGACCGAACTTTATCGTTCTGCGCTAAGCCGGATTGCAAAAAAAGCAAACCGCCAGATCCGTCAGACCAAAGCCGCACTTCGGTTGGAGGGATATCAGGGAATCCTGATGTGTGTGAATGACAGCCTGCGCCAGCTCAGCGTAGAGACGGTACTTGGCTTGTTCGGGCGAATACTGAATGGGAGCAACTCCCAGCTGAAAGCATTTATTTATCTCACCAACCATTATGTCAACATTCCCAACCACAACTACGCCAGCCTGTTGTGGGTCCCAGCTTATGCTCACGACACCGATGACCATCTGCCGACGTTCGTGAACTGGCTGGGCAGGGCGTGGTTCGACTTCTGTGAAGCGGAGAATGGACCTGCAGACAGTCGCATCGACGGGCCAGATATCGATATAGCCGGAGCCCACCCCATCCGTGAGCTGCCCTGACTACCGCATCCGTTCTTAGTCTGCGCACTAACCTCAAACAAGGGAGCTGTCATTAGGCGCAACCGGCACGGAGAAGCGGCGTTCGATTTCGACGTCACTTCCGTACGAGCACTTTTTTGCCTCAGCATAGGCTAGGTCGGCGGTGGGGCTGTAACCGCCAAAGGTCCGCATTGGGACCGTAAGGTAGGCCTATGGACATCAGGCTATGATCCAAAACCGGCGGTACGGAACCACCCCCGTCCCCTACAACTTCCTCAGCTCAACCTCTTCGATGATATGGCTTGGCCCCTTGGTCAGCACGAGATTGGCGCGGGGCCGCGTCGGCAAAATGTTTTCGCGCAGATTGCGGAGATTGATGCGGGTCCAGATATCGCGCGCGACCGCATTTGCTGCCGCATCGTCGAGATCGGCGTATTTTTTGAAATAAGAAGACGGATCGCGAAAGGTCGTTTGGCGCAGCCGCATGAAGCGCGCGATGAACCATTTTTCGAGATCGCTTTCAGCCGCATGCAGATAGACGGAAAAATCGAAGAAATCCGAGACGAAGGGAATGGCCCGTCCGTCCCGCGCGGCGCGTTGGGGCAGCAGCACATTCAAGCCTTCGACGATGAGGATGTCCGGGCGGTCGACGATGATGCTCTCGCCGGGGACCACGTCATAGGTCACATGCGAATAGACCGGCGCTTGCACATTGCGGCGTCCGGCCTTGACGTCGGATAAAAAACACAAAAGCTTGGTGCTGTCGTAGCTTTCCGGAAAGCCCTTCTTGTCCAAGAGGCCCTCGCTCTTGAGAATGGCGTTTGGATGGAGAAAGCCATCGGTCGTGACGAGTTCGACCTTCGGCGTATTCGGCCAGCGCGACAACAACGCCTGCATGACGCGTGACAGCGTCGATTTGCCGACTGACACCGAACCGGCGACGCCGATGATATAGGGCATCTTCCCGCCCTCGGCGCCGAGAAAACGCTGGGTCGCCTTATAGAGTCCCTGGGTCGCTGCCACATAGAGAGCGAGAAGGCGGGAGAGCGGCAGATAGATCGCCACAACCTCTTCCAGCGAAATCGGATCGTTGAGGGATTTGAGCCGTGACAAATCCTCGGCCGACAGGGTGAGCGGCGTGTCGGCGCGCAACGCCGCCCATTCGCTGCGTGTGAAGCGATGGTAGGGCGAGAGGGTTACCGATGCCGTGCGGTCGTCCATGGTGCCTCGGTCAAGCGGTCAATCGGGAAAGCATGTCCCTCAAAAATAGCATTGTTGTTTGACAAACCCGCTCCAAATCTTCCGTCGCGACCCCTTTTGCAAAGGCCCAGCTTTTTTCGGTTTTCCTTCAAGACGGCTCCATTCCGCGCGCGGCTTTTTCCTCGTGACCCGAACGGCCGGTGCGCTGTTCGAGTTCGGCGCACACATCCGCCAATGAAATACCGCGCTGATGCCACACGACCAAGCAGATGGTACAAGAGATCGGCACTTTCCGGGTGATGGCTTGCACGTCCCCTTCCACGGCGGCGATCACGACTTCGACCGCCTCCTCGCCGAACTTCTTGGCCGCGCGGGCCGGGCCCGCGTCGAGAAGCGATTTTGTGTAGGAGGCCGCGGCGTCGCTATCCGCCCTCGCGGCAATAATGGCGGCGAGATCGTCGAGGGTGAAGCTCATGACCCGTGGTTCCATAACTGGCAGCCTCGATTTGAGCGGTTAATAAGGTGGCCGGTGGGCTCGCATCGAGGCGCATCGGCAATCCTTGGCGCGCCATATGATCCTTGGCCTCGGCGATGGTGAATTCTCCGAAGTGAAAGATCGAAGCGGCGAGCACCGCCGTTCGCGCCGCCGTCGCGAATCCCCTCGACCAGATGATCGAGCGTGCCGACGCCGCCTGAAGCGATCACCGGAACCGGAACCGCATCGGTGACGGCGCGGGTGAGCGCAAGATCGAAACCGCTTTTGGTGCCGTCGCGATCCATCGAGGTCAAAAGAATTTCCCCGGCCCCGAGTGCCACAACCTCCCGCGCATAGGCGATGGCCTCAAGGCCGGTCGGCTGCCGACCGCCGTGGGTGAAAATCTCCCATCTGCCGGGCGTGGTTTGCTTGGCGTCGATCGCCACCACGATGCATTGGCTGCCGAATTTCTGCGCCGCCTCGCGGACGATCTCGCGATTGGCGACGGCCGCGGTCATGATCGACACTTTGTCGGCGCCGGCAAGCAGCAGCGCCCGAATGTCCTCGAGCGTGCGCACGCCGCCGCCGACGGTCAGCGGCATGAAGCAGGCTTCGGCGGTGCGCTGAACGACGTCGAGTATGATCGCGCGCCGCTCGTGGCTGGCGGTAATATCGAGAAAGCACAGTTCGTCGGCACCGGCGGCATCATAAGCGATCGCGCATTGGACCGGATCGCCGGCATCGCGCAGATCGACGAAATTCACGCCCTTGACCACGCGGCCGTCTTTCACATCGAGACAGGGAATGACGCGGCACTTAAGCATTGGTCGGGCTCCCGGCGGGCTTGGTCATGCGGGTGCCCTCGCCCGCCGGATCAGCCGAAGCGCTTCGGCCGGATCGAGCCGGCCATCGTACAATGCCCGACCACTGATCGCGCCCGCGAGTTGTTCGCAATCGGGTTGCAGCAGACGCTCGACATCTTTCAGCGAGGCGAGACCGCCCGAGGCGATCACCGGAATTTTTAAGGCATGCGCCAGCGCCAAGGTCGCCTCGATGTTCAAGCCTTTGAGAATCCCGTCGCGGGCGATGTCGGTATAAATAATGGCGGCAACGCCCGCGTCTTCAAATCGTCTGCCGAGTTCGACGGCCGAGAGTTCGGAGGTCTGGGCCCAGCCTTCGACCGCGACCGCGCCGTCGCGGGCGTCGATCCCGACGGCGATGCGGCCCGGATAAAGCCGCGCCGCCTTACGCACGAGGTCGGGATCGCGGACCGCCGCGGTTCCGATGATGACGCGCGCGACGCCCTTGCCGAGCCAGGCTTCGATGCCGGCCAAATCCCTGATGCCCCCGCCGAGCTGAAGCGGAATTCCGATTGCCACCAGAATGGCCTCCACCGCTTGGGCGTTGACCGAGCGTCCCGCGAAGGCGCCATCGAGATCGACCACATGAAGATATTCGAAACTCTGCGCCTCGAAGGCGCGCGCCTGTTCCGCCGGGGAATCGTTGAACACGGTTGCTTTGGCCATATCGCCTTGTTCGAGGCGCACGCAATGGCCGTTTTTGAGATCGATTGCCGGAAAAAGGATCATGGCCGCCATCTGAGAAAATTCGCGATCAGCGCCAGGCCGAGAGCCTGGCTTTTTTCCGGGTGGAACTGGGTTCCGGCGATGTTGTCGCGCCCGATCAGCGACGGAAACGGACCGCCGTAATCGGTGGCGGCGATGATATGGTCCTCATGCGCGGGTTTGAACGCAAAGGAGTGCACGAAATAGGCATGCAGGCCGGTTTCGCCGGTCGGAATCCCGGCCAGCAGCGGATGCTCTTTTCGCGGATCAAGGGTGTTCCAGCCCATGTGCGGAATCCGCAACGTTTGCCCTTTCGAATCCATGGCTGCGACATCGCCTTCGATCCAGCCAAGCCCCCGCGTGACCCGGTGTTCGAGACCCCGTTCGGCCAATAATTGCATGCCGACGCAAATTCCCAGAAACGGCCGCGCTTTGGCGTGAACGGCGCTCGTCATGGCATCGACCATTCCGGTCACAGCATCGAGGCCCGCCCGGCAATCGGCAAAGGCCCCGACGCCCGGCAAGACGATGCGGTCGGCGCTGGCCACCGCGTCAGGGTCGCGGGTGACGAAAATCTCGCAGGGCAGGCCTGCTTCCCGCGCAGCGCGCTCAAACGCCTTGTGGGCGGAGTGGAGGTTTCCGGACCCGTAATCGACAATGGCCACATTCACCGGCCGGTCCTCAAATGCCGGCGCCAGGCGGCGCGGCGGTCAATCCGGCGGCTGGGGCGTCGGACGGCGCGACTTTTCGAAAGTATATGGCCTCCGCCTGGTCGAGAGCCGGGGCGGCAATGATTTCGACGAGGTGGTAGCCCTGTGCCACGAGCTTTGTTTCTAGAAGCCGGTTGGCCTCGAGTCCAAGCAGAAGCTGAACGGCAAACAAAATCATGAAAGTCGAACTATCCGAAAGGATAGTCGGCGAAGCGAGGATCAGGAGGATAAAAAGGCTACCCCAAAGGGTGAAAGCTACAAAGAGCCGGTGGCGCAGCAGCCAAAGCGGGCCGAAAAAAAAGGCTTTCCAATTGAAAGCTTGGCGCACGAAGGCCGCCTCGGCCATCGAGTTGAGCTCCTCACCTTGCAAATGGACGGAATAAACGGCCATGGTCAGGCTCCTCCGCGCGGTTGCGCCGCCTCAAAGCGTTCCCTTGGTGGATGGGATCGCGCCTTTCTGACGCGCGTCCTGCGCAATTCCCGCCCGCAAGGCGCGGGCGAGGGCCTTGAACGAGGACTTTGAAATATGATGGGCGTTGTCTCCGTACAGGGTCTCGACATGAATATTCATCGCGGCATGCGTAGCGAAGGCCTGAAAAAACTCACGGACGAGATCGGTGTCGAAGTCGCCGATCTTGGCATGCACGAATTTAGTCCGGAAGACGAGAAACGGCCTGCCGGAAATATCGATGGCGACCCGAGTGAGAGTTTCGTCCATCGGCAATAGCACATCGGCAAAACGGGTAATCCCAGCCATGTCGCCCAAGGCTTGGCGAACCGCCTGACCCAGAGCTATGCCGGTGTCCTCGACCGTGTGGTGCTGATCGATATGGAGATCGCCCATGGCGCCGATCGCGATATCGATCAGCGAATGCCGGGCGAGCTGTTCCAGCATATGGTCGAAAAAGCCGATTCCGGTCGAAATTTTTGCCAAGCCCGTGCCATCGAGATCGACGCTGACCTCGATTTGGGTTTCCTTGGTTTTGCGCGAAACGGCGCCTTTACGCATGGACTTGCTCGACGTGCGGGCGGGTACGGTTTCTTGAACCATTTCAAGTTAACCGGCGCCAAGAAATAGCTCTCGGCCTTTTGTCAAGGGAGCTTCATGGCAAAGCGGCTTTCCGCTTGGCCGGCTCGTCCTCTCAGTATGCTCTAGCAACTCACTGGGCGCTTGGCTACCCTTGCGGTCGGCTGGCTGGCGGGTCCGTTTTCGCGCCGCAGCTTGCATGCTTTCGTGCGACGCCATAGATGAACGTCATCGCGAAACCATTCCTTCCCCGACGGCCCGGTGCTGGGCCCTATTTTTTGAGAGCTTAGATGCAAGATCATCCGTCCGGACGGGAAGCTTGGCATGCCACCACGATCGTCATGGTGAAAAAAGACCATCGGACCGTGATCGGCGGGGATGGACAGGTCTCGATCGGCCAGACCATCGTCAAGGGCAATGCGAGAAAGGTTCGACGATTGGCCAAAGGCGAAGTGATTGGCGGCTTCGCGGGCGCCACCGCGGATGCTTTCACTTTGTTCGAGCGCCTTGAAGCAAAGCTCGAACAATATCCGGGCCAGCTCATGCGCGCATGCGTCGAACTCGCCAAGGACTGGCGGATGGACCGCTATTTGCGCCGGCTCGAGGCAATGATGCTGGTGGCTGACCGCGAGGCGGCTCTTGTCCTGACCGGCACCGGCGACGTGCTGGAGCCCGAGGGGACCGGCAACGGAAGCGTCATGGGGATTGGTTCGGGCGGCAATTACGCTCTTGCGGCAGGGCGCGCTTTGCTCGCCACGGATCTCGATGCGGAAGCGATCGCCCGCCGCTCGCTTGAAATCGCCGCCGGCATTTGTGTCTATACCAACAATAGTTTTGTAATCGAGTCGATCGACTCGAAATGATCGCGCGGCAACAGGAAAGCTCTTCGACATGACTGATTTTTCTCCGCGTGAAATCGTTTCCGAGCTCGATCGTTTCATCGTCGGGCAAAAGGATGCCAAGCGCGCGGTGGCCATCGCTTTGCGCAACCGCTGGCGGCGGCTGCGCCTCGAAGGCTCGATGCGCGAGGAAGTCTTGCCGAAGAATATTTTGATGATCGGGCCCACGGGTTGCGGCAAAACCGAAATTTCGCGGCGGCTCGCCAAGCTCGCGGGGGCGCCTTTCCTCAAGGTCGAGGCGACGAAATTTACCGAGGTCGGTTATGTCGGCCGCGATGTCGAACAGATTGTCCGCGATCTTGTCGAGACCGCGATCACTATGACCAAGGAAGAGCGGCGCAAGGCGGTTTACGCCCGCGCGCAGCTGGCGGCGGAAGAGCGGGTTTTGGACGCGCTCGTCGGCACCACCGCTTCGGCATCGACGCGGGACAGTTTCCGGAAAAAATTGCGGGCCGGCGAACTCGACGACAAAGAGATCGAGATCGAAATCGCGCAGGCAACTTCCGGCATGCCTATGTTCGAATTGCCGAACATGCCGGGCTCGGCGGTCGGCGCGATCTCAATCGGCGATATTTTCGGCAAGGCGCTTGGCAATCGCGCAAAACCCCGACGAACCACCGTCAAGGAGGCCCATGCTCCGCTGATCGTCGAGGAAAGCGACAAGATGATCGACCAGGATCAAATCGTGCAGGAGGCCATCCGGGAAGTCGAAAACAATGGCATCGTGTTTCTCGACGAGCTCGACAAGATTTGCGCCCGCGAGGGGCGCGGCGGCGCCGACGTTTCGCGTGAGGGCGTTCAGCGCGATTTGTTGCCGCTGATCGAGGGGACCACGGTTGCGACGAAGCATGGGGTGGTGAAGACCGATCATATTCTATTCATCGCATCGGGTGCCTTCCATGTTTCGAAGCCCTCCGATCTCCTGCCCGAATTGCAAGGGCGGCTGCCGATCCGGGTAGAACTTTCACCCTTGAACGAGGACGACTTCCGCCGCATCCTGACCGAAACGGAGGCCAGCCTCATCAAGCAATACGAAGCCTTGCTGCGGACCGAAGGGGTCGAGCTTACGTTTACACCCGACGCCATCAGCGCCGTGGCGAGAATTGCGGTGCAGGTCAATTCCTCCGTCGAGAACATCGGGGCGCGGCGGCTTCAAACGGTGATGGAGCGGGTCCTTGATGAAGTGAGCTTCACCGCATCCGATCGTTTTGGCGAAAAGATCGAAATCGACGGGGCTTTTGTCGAAAAGAACATTGGCGATCTGGCCAGGAATACGGATTTGAGCCGGTTCATCCTTTAGGCCTTGATCGCTTGAGGGAAGAGCGGGCACGTTGTTTACCGGCCTCTATCGACGCATGAGTTGACTGGAAGAGTTCCACGCCTTTTTGGGATCGTCCTCAAGAACGCCGCTGGATACTTGCCACGCAGGATCAGCGGCGTGATAAGGCGTGTTCGCGTGGATCATTGGGAGCCTCTCCGGTATGGCAAAGTTCGTTGAACGGGTTTTTTCCGGCGTGCAGCCGACAGGGAATCTGCACCTTGGAAATTATCTCGGCGCCATCGTAAAATTTGTCGAATTGCAGAATACGCATGATTGCATTTATTGCGTCGTCGATCTGCATGCGATCACGCTGCCGCAAAAGCCGGAAGATCTGAAGGCGAGCATCAGGGAAGTTACGGCGGCTTTTATCGCCTGCGGTATCGATCCGGAAAAACATATCGTCTTCAACCAGAGCCAAGTCAGCGAGCATGCTGAACTCGCCTGGGTCTTCAATTGCGTGGCTCGCATCGGCTGGCTCAATCGCATGACGCAATTCAAGGAAAAGGCCGGGAAGGATCGAGAGAATGCATCGGTCGGGCTCTATGCCTATCCGTGTTTGATGGCCGCCGACATTCTTGTCTATCGAGCCACGCATGTGCCGGTTGGAGAAGACCAGAAACAGCATCTCGAACTTGCGCGTGACATCGCCCAGAAATTCAATCTTGATTTCGCGGACTCGATTGCCGCGCATGGCCACGGCGATAGCTTCTTTCCTTTGCCGGAGCCGTTGATTCAGGGACCGGCCACAAGGGTCATGAGTTTTCGCGACGGGTCCAAAAAGATGTCGAAGTCGGATCCTTCCGACTATTCGCGGATCAATCTGTCCGACGACGCAGACGCGATCGCGCAAAAGATCCGCAAGGCGAAGACCGATCCGGAAGCCCTGCCTTCCGAAGTCGAAGGACTGAAGCAAAGACCTGAGGCCGATAATCTCGTCGGCATTTTCGCCGCGCTCAATGGCGAGACCAAGCCAGATATTTTGAGGGTTTTTGGTGGCGGTAATTTCTCCGCCTTCAAATCGGCCCTTGTCGAACTCGCGGTGACCAAGCTCGGTCCGATCGGCGCTGAAATGACGAGGCTCAAAAACGATCCGGCCTATATTGATCGTGTGCTGATCGATGGTGCCGCGCGGGCCCGCGCGCTTGCGGCAAAAAACATGGCTTCGGTGAAGGATATTCTCGGCTTCGTGCGATAGGCCAGATGGGCAAAAGTGAGCTTTCGCAACAAAGCTCATGCAGGCGCACGGTCAGGATGAGCCGGGAAATGGACCCCTGAATGGGTCCTGCATCTGCAAAATTGGGGGTCGATGCCGCAGGAATATCCAGGGTTTGCAACTGGATCATGCATATTGCCTCATCGCCCTATTTCCTGCCGTTCAAATACGCAAACTGTTGCAAAATCGCATCGCGGTCTGGAAGAAGCGTGTTTGGACCTCCGAGAAATATTGCATTTAGAATTTTGCGGCGCACCCTCCTAGCCAATGATTTGCTGCTTGGAGAACCCGCTCATGTCCCGTTCGCGAAAAACCCTGCTCGTCCCGGCGCTCTGCACGGGCATGTTGTTTGGTCTGGCCGGGATCGCGCAAGCCGCCGATGTCGCCGTGACCCCGCCGCCCGCCCCCGCCAATTGGTGGGATACGATTACCGTCACCGGCGTGGTCGAGGGCGGCCTGACCCTCAATCCGGACTATCCGGGTGATGGCTTGAACTTCGGCCATTTGTTCACCGACAAGGCCAATACGCCGCTCCTCAACCAGATGCTGCTCACCGCCCAGCGGCCGCTCGATCCGAAGGCGACCGATTATGATTTCGGCTTCAAGCTGCAGCTCATGTACGGCTCGGATGCGCGCTACACCCATTATCTCGGCGAGTTCGATTACATCATCAACGACCGCAGCCAGTTCACCCCGGTCGAGGCGTTCGGCATCGTCCATCTGCCCTGGCTGTTCGCCGGCGGCATCGACGTCAAATTCGGTCAATATGTGACCCTCGAAGGCGCCGAGACGATCGACCCGACCACCAATTATCTCTACTCGCATTCCTACATCTTCAACTTCGGCATTCCGCTGGTCCACACCGGCATCATGACGATCTCGCATGTCGATCCGATGGTCGATATTTATCTTGGCGTCGACACCGGCGTGAACACCACCTTCGGCAATCGCCAGGGCGACAACAATGGCGCCGCGGCGTTTCATGGCGGCATCGGGCTCAATCTGCTCGACGGCAATCTGACGATCCTGGCGACCACCCACATCGGCGCGGAAAACCCCGACACCTTCGGGACCGCCCTCGCCTGCGCCTGCAATCCGAACCGGGCGCTTCGCTATCTGAGCGACATCACCGCGACCTGGAAGGCCACCAACTCCTTGACCTTCATCACCGACCTCAACTACATCCGCGACGACGGGTTCAAGGCGAGCGGCTATGGCATCGCGCAATATGCGATCTACACGGTCAACGACTGGCTGAAGCTGGTCGGCCGCGGCGAAGTCTGGCGCGACAACAATAATTTCTTCGTCGCCGCCTTCCCGGGCAATTTCGACTTCGTGAATGTCGAATATGGGTTCCCGTCCACCGCGGTGTTCGGGCCGGCGCCGACGACCTATCTGGAGCTGACCGCGGGGCTCAACATCTCGCCGGCGCTGCCCGAGGGCCTGCCGTTTTTGAAATCGCTGACGGTGCGCCCGGAAGTCCGCTACGACGCTTCGCTGAACGGCACGACGCCGTTCAACGGCCAAGGCTTTCCGGCCTTCGGGGTCGGCACCAAAAGCTCGCAATTCACCTTCGGCGGCGACATCATCGCGAAGTTCTAGAGCGCTTCCCGCTCAGATGGAATCATCTGAGCGAAAAGGAATCGCTCAAGTTCAACGAGTTGGAGCATGTTCTGATCGAAAAAGTCGGTCAACTTTTTTCGGAACATGCTCTAGAGCGGGATGAGGAAAAGTGGAAACCGGTTTTCCGCCCGCATCCCGCTTTAAGCTTTTGGAATCGATCACGTTCATGATTTTGGATTGCGTCAATCCAAAAACATCGTGATCTAAAGCCTGATCCCCAAAAGTTGCCCGACTTTTGGGATGAGATCAGGCGGCAAGACAAAGCGCCCAAAAATCCCGCCCGGCTGGAACGCCGGGCGGTTTTTTTAGGTGCTCAAAACCGGTGGCATGATCCGTTCAACGAACCGGATCAGCAGGACCTTTGGGACGGTCGAGATTGCGCTCGTCTCCGGGTGCAGGATCGCCATCTTTGTTCGGGCCGCCGCGCTGCCAGTCGCCATGCTCAAAGCCGCCATCCCTCATCGCGAAATGATGATCGAGGAAATGCGGCTTGAGGGCGTGCAGGAGAACCGGGAGACGGCGCTTCTGGTCCTCATTCAAGCTGGCATAAAGAGGTGCTGCGGCATTGGCGATTGCTTGCAGATTTTCGCCCCGCGCAACCGCTCTTTCGCCGCGCTGGCGCAGGCGATCGATCAGATTGTCCGACTGTAATTGGCTTTGAACCTTTTGGTGCAACTCGGAAGTTTTCTTGGCCATGTCACGGAGGGAAGCTTCGACATTTGGCCAAAGTTTTTCCTGGTCCGGCGTCAATTTCAGTCCGGCGTGCAAAGCCGCCACGCGCGCATCGAAGAAGGCCGCACGATCCGCCGGCGTGAAAATGAACGGAGGTTTTTCAGGCGCTTGGAAGGCTACGGTGATGGGCTGTTGGGCGTTGACGCTAAAGGCGGCGAAGGCGACACTAGCGCCGGCAAGCGCCATCAAAGTGAGAATAGCAGGTAGACCCGTTTTCATGGGAGGACTCCAACTCCTGAGCGCGCGTGTTTTATTCGCGAACCCGATCAGCATTTTCGTCGATCATGCTTGAGCAGCATGAACTCGTGAATAGACAACATGGACAAGCTCTTCAAATGAACCTTTGGTCATGTTGATGCGCGTTGCATGAGGAGCGGCGTGGTAAGTCACGTGGATTTGAACTTCATTTGTGCTTTCGAATTAACGCAGGTTCAAAGCCCTGCTCGCATAGTGACGAGGTCTTTTCGAACCGCGCTTGGATGGAGGCCGGTGACGGCCATGGTCCGCACGAAGCGAAGCAACGCCGATAATTTCAGCGATATTCTCGCGGCGCTCGATCAAAGCCAGGAAGCAGGCGTGACGTCGCGCGCGCAGAAGGCCGATGACAACGACGCCGAAATGGAAGCAGAACGTCAATCACGTCCGGGAAACCGGCTTCGGCGCGTGTTGAAAACAATTTCATTTCCTTGGCTGGGTGGCCTCGGGTTTTTTCCACAAGGCCATGCCTCCTACAACGAAGAGGAAGCCATCGATGTTTCGGCGCAGCCCGCTGCCGAGCCGCCCGTCGATGAGATCCCGAAATCCGAGGGCACAACATCTGAAGATGAAGAGATTGCCGAAGAACTCGGCTTGAACGCGGATCTCGCGAGCGGCGATTTGCGGCGGATTCGACGCGAATTTGCCAAGAACAACCACCCAGACCGCTTCGAACCCTCCCGCCGCGTCCTGGCCGCGCGTCGCATGTCGATCGCGAATATGTTGATCGATGCGCAGTTGAAACAAAGTCGGTCGGGGCGCTAGAGCGCTTCCCGATCAGATGGAATCATCTGATCGAAAAGGAAACGCTCAAGTTCAACGAATTGGAGCATGTTCTGATCGAAAAAGTCGGTCAACTTTTTCGGAACATGCTCTAACGTATAAGGGCCTACGTGATGGCGATTCGCGAAAGCCTGGCACAGCGACAGAAAATGGCAATCAACATATCTTGTTTCGTTTGCTGTCGCGTCACTGTGCTTAATTAGAATGAATCAGCAGATTGCTTGACAGTGGCCTTACGGTCGCGAAAAAGCTCAAGGGACTGCGGCGGATCTTGTCGGTGCCGCACGTTTAACTTGACGTGCCCCTTACCCCAAAGGTGAGAAACAATCCCGATGAAACCTGGATCGACGCGCGCAAATTCGAAGATCGATAGGCGGCTCGTGGCGCCTACCCGCGGGATCGAGCCCGATGGCGGAGAAAGCGATGTGTTTCTTTTGCCGAACGATCCGGTCAGCCTCGAGGAATTAATTCGCGACCTGTTCCAAAATCATTGGGCGGAGATCGTCTTCGGTCCGATCATCGAGGGCGCGGCGTGGGAGATGCGGGCGGGGCATCCGCCTACCTATGTCGGCATGATGGACGGGTATTTGACGGTTGCCTTCGGCATTCCGCATTTTCACATCTGCATCGGCGAACATAAGGGCTCGCCAAGAGACCCAGTTCCGGCTGCGCTTGCGCAGCACCGAAAAACATCGCGCGCCGAGCTGTACCGTCTCCTTGGCCCTTCCGGCACGCCGGTCTCCTGGGGAATTCGCCTGTTCAATGGGAAGGGCGAGCAACAAATCACGGTTTTGCTGGGAAATCCCTTTCTTGACCCGAAAACCGATAAGGTGCTGAAATCACCCGATTGGTCGCGGCTCGCGCTTTGGGATCATTTGCGCGCCCGTTGGCTTGGCTTGACCGAACCCGATCAATTCGATCGTTCGGGTCGCGGTTTTAGCCATGTGTGATATATTTATGAAGAAGCGTGATTCGGAGGAGAGAAATTTAAAATGGCTCAGCTATCGATTGTTCCGGCCGCGCGCCGCCCGCTTTGGATAGCTTTGATCGTTTCGGCGAGCGTTATCGTCAGCCTCGGCTTTGCCTGCGCCGTGCCGCTCGCGGCATTTGCCGCCGTTGCGGCCCTGACTTTGCCCCGACGCGATGCCTTCGTTCTTGTCGGACTGGTGTGGCTTGCCAATCAACTCGTTGGCTATACCCTGCTCCATTATCCCTGGACTGTGGAGAGTTTTGCCTGGGGCGCCATTCTCGGCGGGGTTGCCTTGCTCTCAACGGTGGCGGCGCAATGGACCAAGGAGCATTTGGCGCAAGGACATATGATCGTGGCCGCAACCGCGTTTGTTGCAGCGTTCGCGGTGTACGAAGGAACTCTCTTCGTGATTTCCCTGGCGATCGGCAGTGGGCTTTCGAATTATACGCCGTCCGTCGTCAAGCGGATTTTCGCGATCAATGCCGCCGCGTTTGCCGCGCTGTATCTGGTTCATAGCCTCGGCGTGTTTAAGAGCCTGGCCGCCAAGCCCCAAGGGGTTTCCCGCGAACGGCGCGCATGACTTTCGGCCCCTTCCCCGGTTTGAAATCCGTAACCAAAGCGTGGATTTCAAACCGGACCGTTCGGCTCATCCGGAGGCGCGGCTTCGCCCGGCTTGGGCGCGCGCTTGAGACGATATTCCCGAATTAAATGTCGTGATATTCGATAAACGCCATAAATAAGAAAAGCGACGACGGCTATATTTATGGCAAAACGCATAATAACGACGAGAGCGTGGATCAATACGCCTATTATACTACCGGCCGCGCCAAATAGAGAGGCTAGAAAATCGGACATGTGATCGCAGCTTCCCTATTGGCGCCCTCGTCATGAGGTCTTGGGGGTTTCCTTTTAGCTAACCATGCTCGACGCGCTCTAGCAATGTTTGTTTGTCAAACACAGGCAAGGAGCAGCGCCCGCCCGAACAGACAAAGGCCGCCGCCTCGCTCGCCAGATCGCTTTGGGCTTTCGCCGGATGGCCCTCGGGAATCTGGCCTCCGGCTGATCGATATCGATCACCACGCGGTCGATAAAGGGCACGCCGAGCGCCGCCTCATAAAGGGCTTGGCGTTGCGGTCCTGCGGTGACGATTTCCTTGGCCCGAAGCCGGAAATCAAGCGCGTTCAAGATCCCGGCATGGCCAACAAGATTGCTCCGGACCGATCCGCCGACGACGCCGGAAAATCTCGTCGGCCCGCGTCAGCCAGCGCGCGTTCGCCGGTGAGCCCAGCGAGCCGAACGAGCGCCGACAAATAGACGGGATGCGCATTCGGGATCGCATCGTCCGAGGTGGGCGCGAGCCGCAGGATCACGTCACCCGCGTCCCTGGCTGTCATATTGAGAAGCCCGCTTTGCGGATCGCGATGGTAGGTCTCAAGCGCTTTCGCCCATGCCGATTGCATCGGCAAGATAATCGCGGGTCTGCGGCAGAGCTCCGTTCCAAAATTGCGTGCTTCATGCAAGGCCAGCGCGGCGCGCATCATTGCGGCATGGTCGAGCGCGAGGCCGGGCGTCACGAGGACGCCAGCGCGCCAGCCATGGGCCAGGCGTTTGTTTCCCGTCGCATCGGTGTATTGCATCGTCGTGGCGATGAACGCATAGGCCCGCGCGGCGAGCGCGATCCATTCGGGCTCGTCAAACAGCGTCGCTGCGTTGACGAGCGCGGCGATCATCAAGCCCGTTCCAATCGGCGAGAATCTTGTCGTCGAGGCCAGGATGAACACGCTTTTCCCGCGCGTCGAACAGTCGTTGCCGCAGCGGCGCAAGCCGTTCTTCTTCCGCCTGGGTTGGGGGATTGATATCAAGGCGGTTCAGGATAATAACGCGGGCGCCTCCATGCGCCTCGTCGACCCAATTGCCGTCCGGCGCGGCATCGTAAAAGTGACCAAAAAATTTTGCATCGTCCTCGCCGAGCAGGGTTGTGATTTCGGCAAAACTCCAGACATAGAATTTGCCCTCGACTCCCTCGCTATCGGCGTCGAGGCTCGCGCAGAAGGCGCCGGCGTCATTGGTCATTTCGCGGCGGAGCCAGCCGACCGTTTCGCGTGCGCGTGCGTGGAAAAGCGGGCCCCCATAGTCGTGATGGCAGAGGGCCAGCATTTCGAGAATCTGCGCATTGTCGTAGAGCATTTTTTCGAAATGCGGCACGAGCCAGCGCACGTCGGTCGAATAGCGCGCATAGCCGCCACCGAGATGATCGTAAATGCCGCCCTCCGACATTTTTGTCAGGGTCAGTTTGACGAGATCGCGATAGGGAGCCTTGCCTAGTCGTCCGCCGGCCCGCCACAGCAATTCGAGAATGGGCGTGTTGGGAAATTTCGGTGCGCCGTGCAGGCCACCTTCGCTTGGGTCTATGAAATTCACGATCTGCGGGGCCAGAGTATTGATTTGCTCGAGGCTGAGCGGTGCCTGCTCGTCGTGCGAGGCGAGTTTTGAGAGCTCTCCATGGACGATTTCGGGCATTTTCCGCGATCCGTCCCGGCTCGGACCGGAACACTTCGGCGACCGTCTTCAAGACGCTCACGAAGCTGGGCCTGCCATATTGGCTCTCCTTCGGAAAATAGGTTCCGCCCCAAAATGGCTCGCCCATGGGCGTGAGGAACATGGTGAGAGGCCAGCCGCCCCGTTCCCCAAAACTGTGAAGCGCCGTCATATAAATATGATCGATATCGGGGCGCTCTTCGCGGTCGACCTTGATATTCACGAAAAGCTCGTTCATCACCGCGGCGGTTGCTGCATCTTCGAAGCTTTCATGGGCCATCACATGGCACCAGTGGCAGGCCGCATAGCCGACGGAGAGCAGAATGGGCTTGTTGAGCGCCTGGGCTTCCCGCAGAGCCGCGTCGCCCCACATCCGCCAATGCACGGGATTTTCGGCGTGCTGTAAGAGATAAGGGCTCGCCGCCTTGCTCAGTTCATTTTGGCCGTGTGCTGACATGGAATTGGAGCCTTTTGGGTGCGGCAAGTGCGGAATTGGGGCCGGGCGATGCAGTGCGGCCCGGTAAATGGAAGATCTGTGCCAGAATGAAACACATGGACGATGACACGATCTTCGCCATTGCCACTGGTGCGGGCCGTGCGGCGATTGCGATTCTGCGGCTATCGGGGCCGGCGACGCGTGGAATTGTCAAGGGTCTCGCAGGCAAATGCCCAGAACCGCGGGTGGTTGCCCGAGCGATTTTTTCCGATCCTGCGTCGGGGGAGGCAATCGACAGCGGGCTGCTCATTTTTTTTCCCGGGCCAAAAAGTTTTACTGGCGAAGACTATGCCGAAATTCACGTCCATGGCGGGCGTGCAGTGCTGACCGCGCTAATTGCGGCTTTGGGCGCCATGGCGAACACGCGTCCGGCAGAGCCGGGGGAATTTACCCGCCGCGGATTCGTGAATGGCAAAATGGATTTAGCGGAAGTCGAGGGTCTTGCGGATCTGATCGATGCGGAAACCGAATGGCAGCGGCGGCAGGCCCTGCGTCAGACAGAAGGGATTCTCGGCCGCCAGGCCGCGATGTGGCGGGCGAAGCTCATCGAGGCGGCGGCGTTGCTTGAGGCGGAGATCGATTTTCCGGAGGAGGAGGGCATTCCGGCCTCGGTGGGGCGGCGGGTCGGGGAAGTGCTGGCTCCGGTGCTTACGGCGCTGAAAGCCGAAATCGCGGCGGGGCGGGCTGCGGAGCGGTTGCGGGAGGGGGTGGTGATCGTGATCGCCGGGCCTCCCAACGCTGGAAAATCGACACTGTTGAACGCCCTGGCGCGCCGGGAGGTGGCGATTGTCTCGCCCTTCGCGGGCACGACCCGGGATACGCTTGAGGTGCATCTCGATCTCGGTGGCTGCCCGGTTACCTTGATCGACACCGCCGGGTTGCGGGAGAGTAGCGACGCGGTGGAAAAAATGGGCGTGGCCCGAGCTCTCGAGAAAGCCCAGTCGGCGGATCTCGATATTATGGCTGAGCGAGGCGGGCGCGCCGGCCTTGCCGCCGGAAACTCGCGGCGCGACCTGGCCGATTTCCACGAAAGGCGATCTGGTGCCGGCGAGCGAGAGGACGGCTGACGCAGAGGGGCTCTATATAAGTGCCGAGAGCGGCGAAAATCTCGATCTGCTCATCGCCCGTCTGCGGGAGTTCGCGGGAGGGATTGTCAGCGACGGCCATGCCGGCCTGATCACCCGGGAACGGCACCGAAAAGCGTTCGAATCGGCCGCCTTGGCTTTGGAGCGGATCCAGGCAGGTTTGGACGCTCCGGTCGAATTGCTGGCGGAGGACTTGCGCGCGGCGATATTTTCACTGCAAAGACTAACGGGCGAGGTCGGTGTCGAGGATATCTTGGACGAGATTTTCTCGCGGTTTTGCATCGGCAAGTGAGGTGGCGGGCTACGCCACAATGTTTCACGTGAAACCTTTTTAGAATTATTCCAAAAATGTTTCACGTGAAACATTCTGAGGAGTATGGGCATGGCAGGCGGGTTCGATGTGATCGTGGTGGGAGGAGGCCATGCCGGCTGCGAGGCGGCTGCGGCCTCCGCGCGGATGGGCGCCCGCACGGCCCTCGTGACCCATTCCTTCGACACCATCGGCACAATGTCCTGCAATCCGGCCATTGGGGGGCTCGGCAAAGGCCATCTGGTCCGCGAGATCGACGCGCTCGACGGGCTCATGGGACGGATTGCGGATGCGGCCGGCATCCAATTTCGCGTCCTTAATCGAGCAAAGGGCCCCGCCGTACGGGGGCCACGGGCTCAAACCGACCGCAAGCTTTACCGCGAAGCGATGCAGGCGGCCATTCGAGAGATCGAAAATATTTCGGTCCTCGAGGGAGAGGCCGCCGATATCTTGCTCGAGAGCGGCCGGGTGGTAGGCGTCAAAACCGCAACCGGCGAGGAAATCTCCTGTGGCGCCATCATCCTCACCACGGGCACGTTCCTGCGGGGCATCATTCATATCGGTCAGCAAGACCTTTCCAGCGGGACGAATGGGGGAAAGTCCAGCCATCGCTCTCGGAGAACGGCTGCAAGAGATGGGTCTGGAGCTCGGGCGGCTCAAGACCGGAACCCCGCCCCGCCTCGACGGCACGACGATCGATTGGGCGGTCCTGGAGCGCCAGAGCGGCGATGATGAGCCGGAGCCCTTCTCCTTTCTCACCAAAGCCATTGTCACGCCTCAGGTCGATTGCTTCATCACCCATACGACGGCCGAAGGCCATGCGATCATCGCCCAAAATCTTTGCCATTCGCCCGTCTATTCCGGCGCCATCTCGGGCCGGGGCCCGCGCTATTGCCCCTCGATCGAGGACAAGATCGTCCGCTTCCAGGAGCGCGAGAGCGCATCAAATCTTTCTCGAGCCCGAAGGCTCGGACGATCACGACCATCTATCCCAACGGTATTTCGACCGCCTTGCCGGAGGACGTTCAAGAGGCGTTCCTGCACACCATCCCCGGCCTCGCCAAAGCCCGCGTACTACGGCCGGGCTATGCCATCGAGTATGATTTCATCGATCCGCGCGCCCTGACCCCGAGCCTGGAGATCAAAAGATTTCCCGGGCTTTTCCTTGCCGGGCAGATCAACGGCACCACCGGCTATGAAGAGGCGGCTGCCCAAGGCCTGGTCGCGGGCTTGAGCGCGGCGCTCCGCGCCGGCGGCGCAGAACCGCTGTCAGCTTCAGCCGGTCCGATGCCTATCTCGGCGTGATGATCGACGATCTGTCAATAAGGGTGTGAGCGAGCCCTATCGGATGTTTACCTCGCGCGCCGAATATCGCCTGTCGCTACGCGCCGACAACGCCGATCAGCGCCTCACTCCGCGCGGCGCCTCGACTTGGGTGCGTTGGGTGCCGAACGCCAGCGCGGCCTTCTGCCGCGAAGGCGGCGGCGCTGGCCCACGCGCGCGACCTTTTGCAAGGTCTGAACCTCACCCCCAACGAGGCGGCGCGGCATGGGCTTCAAGGTCAACCAGGACGGCGTGCGCCGGACGCGCTTTCGATCTGCTTGGCCTTGCCCGAGGTTTCCATCGCAACGCTTCAGGCGATCTGGCCGGAGCTTGGCGGAGATCAGCGCCGAAAGCCGCCGCGCAAATCGAAATCGACGCCAAATATGCGGTCTATCTCGACCGTCAAACGAAGGATATCGAAGCCTTCCGCCGCGACGAAGCGCTGGTGATCCCGGACAATGTCGACTACGCGGCTTCTGCCCGGCCTCTCCAATGAGATCCGTGCGCGCCTTGAACTGATCCGGCCGCGCACCATGGGCCAAGCCGGGCGAATTGAAGGCATGACGCCGGCGGCGATGACCCTCCTGGCCGTCGAAGATGCGCCGCGTCGGCGCCGGGATCTTGATCCTTGCCAGCGGGACGGGCTCTCGACTCAACCATGCACGGTCCACCCCTCCTTGGCGGCTTTGCCGGAGCTGACTCTGCGACGTCTGGAGGTTTACGCCGATCTCCTCGCAAAATGGCAGCGCGCGATCAATCTCGTTGGCGAATCGACCCTGACGAACTTTGGGTCAGGCATTTCGCCGATTCTGCTCCAAGTCGTCGGAAGCGGTGCCGGACGCGCGGCGATGGCTCGATCTTGGCTCGGGCGCGGGTTTCCCGGTCTCGTCACGGCGATTCGACTATGCCGACGAAGACGGAGCGAGCGTTCATCTGATCGAAGTCCGATCAGCGCAAATGCGCCTTTTCTGCGCGAGGTCGCGCGGGAAACATCGGCGCCCGCGATCATTCATTGCGGCCGAATCGAAGAAATCGTGCCCGTACTTGACGAGACATTTCGAAGCTGTGAGCGCGCGCGCCCTGGCGTCCCTGCTCGATACGCTCCTCGACTATGCCGAGAAATTCATTCGAAAAAGGCGCCATCGGTGTATTTTCCAAGGGGAAACAGTTAGACGCGGAATTGACCGCACTCGTTAACGATCGGTAAATATTTAATCACCACGATCGAGAGCCATACCTGCTCCGAGGCGCGCCTGGTGCTCGTCAGGCGGCGTCCATAATAAGCAGAAGATTTAATCTTGCATCATTACATTGTGCGCTAATTAGTTGCCTTCTCCTTTTGGGAGGGCGCGCGAATTGCACATATCACGTGCCTGCAAGGAAACTGGTTCCAAATGCAAAATCTCATGAGCCGGCGAGGCTTCAGGGTTTTTCCAGGAGAATAAGGTGTCCGTCTCCGCCCCTTGCGCGTGCTCGTGCTTGCCAATCAAAAGGGCGGGGTCGGCAAGACCACGACCGCCATCAACCTTGGCACCGCGCTCGCCGCGATGGACGAGCGCGTGCTCATCATCGATCTCGATCCGCAGGGCAATGCCTCGACCGGCCTTGGGATCGAGCGTGCCAACCGCCGATCTCGACCTATGATGTTTTAACGGGGGAGCAGACACTTCAGGCCGTCCTGCGGAAACCGGCGTCCCCCGCCTCTCCGTCGCGCCCTCGACGCTCGATCTGCTGGGTCTCGAACTCGAAATCGCCGCGCGCCCGGACCGCGCCTTCTGCCTCAAGAAAGCGCTGACCGCCTTCGCCGAAGAGCAAAGCAGCAAGTCCGAGGAAGAGCGCTTGACCTATGTGCTGGTCGATTGCCCGCCGTCGCTCAATCTTCTGACCATGAATGCGATGGCCGCCGCGCATACCGTATTGGTGCCGCTGCAATGCGAGTTCTTCGCGCTTGGAGGGCCTATCGCAGCTGCTGACCACCGTCGAGCAGGTCCGCAACACGCTAAATCCGGAGCTGACCATCCATGGCATCGTTCTGACGATGTTCGATTCGCGCAATTCACTCGCGGCGCAAGTCGTGGCCGATGTGCGCGGATTTATGGGCGACAAGGTCTATGAAACGGTCATTCCCCGCAATGTCCGGGTGTCCGAAGCGCCATCGCATGGCAAGCCGGTGCTGCTCTACGACCTTAAATGCAGCGGCAGCCAAGCCTATCTGAAACTTGGCGTCGGAAGTGATCCAGCGGAGCGCCTGCTTTCGCGCGGCCTGATGCCGGTCCTGCGTTCGGCGAGGGAATTAACGATCTGGAGCGAACGACAAATGAAGCCAGCCAAATCACCGCAGACGAAGCGCGGCCGCGGCTCGGGCGCGGTCTTGCCGCGCTGCTCGGCGGCGACGACAGCCGTCGCAAGCCGCCACGCGCGCCCGCACGCCGAAGAAATTGCCGATCGAGTTTCTCCGCCCCAATCCCCGCAATCCGCGCCAAATCCTTCGCCGACGAAGACCTCGAAGAACTCACCGCGTCGATCAAGGAAAAAGGCATTATTCAACCGATCCTCGCGCGTCCGGTGCAAGGATCTGGTCGGCACTTTCGAGATCATCGCGGGCGAGCGCCGCTGGCGCGCCGCCCAACGCGCCGGCTTGCATGAAGTGCCGATCATCAGCGTCGACGCCGATGATCGTCAGGCGCTCGAACTCGCGATCATCGAAAACGTCCAGCGCAGCGATCTCAATCCGATCGAGGAAGCGGTGGGCTATCAACAGCTTGTCGATGAATTCGGCTATACACAGCTCGATCTCGCCAAAGTCATCGGCAAAAGCCGAAGCCATGTGACCAATATTTTGCGGCTTCTCAAGCTTCCCGAACGCAGCAAGACCCTCCTGAGCGAAGGTAAACTTTCGGCGGGACATGCCCGATTGCTCTTGTCTGCCGACGAACCCGATGCCCTCGCCGAACAAATCGTGGCGCGAAGAGCTATCGGTGCGGGATGTCGAGCGGATGCTGCAAGGTTCGTCCAAAAGCTCCGGCGCCGCCGGGCCTGGGCCGCGCAAGCGCGAGGCGGAGGAAAAAGACGCCGATACCCGCGCCTTGGAAACGAGCTTGCTGGAAGTGCTGGGAATGAATGTGACAATCACGCAAAAAGACGGAGAGGCCGGCGAAATGCTGGTGAAGTACAAAACCTTCGATCAGCTCGAGTTTGTCTGCCGCCGTCTGCGCGGCGACTAGAGCGGGATGAGGAAAAGCCAGCTAAGGCGCGGCGCCTTGCGTCGAAACATAGGAGGGAGCGCCACGGCTCGGTTAGTGCTGTTACAATTGACGCAGTTCAACACGCCTAGACGTATTTAGCTTACGCATTACGTCTTAGGAAGAAGCCGTAGGGCCATGGGTTCCTCCCGTGCCGGCGACTTTTCAGAAAGGACCGCGCGATGAGTTTTACCGGCGTAGATGGACCAAACACGAATCTTCACTCAGCTGCCCTTGAATTCGGGCTCGATACCACTCTCTCCCGCAATTGGTGGGCCGTCGCCTTAAGGGGCGTTTTCGGTATCGCCTTTGGTTTGATCGCGTTTCTTTTCCCCGGCGCCACGATGCTGTCGCTGGTCGTGGTTTTCTCGGTATATCTGGTCTTTGACGGCGTCGTGGCGATCATCTCGGCCATGCGCGCTGCCAGACATCACGAACGTTGGGGCCTCCTGACGATCGAAGGCTTCGTCAGCATCCTTGTGGCCATTTTGGCTGCGTCTTGGCCCGGCCTGACCGTGTTCGTCTTTGTGATTATGGTCGCCGGGTGGGCCATCGCCACCGGGGTTCTCATGTTTGCCGCCGCCTTTAAACTCAATAAGGATCATGGCCGCTGGTGGCTTGCCATCGGTGGGATCGTCTCGATTCTCTATGGCGTCTTGCTGATCGCAGCACCTCTGCTCGGTGCTCTGGTTCTCACATGGTGGATCGGCGCTTATGCGATCGTTTTCGGCGTAAGCCTCCTGGCCTTGGCATTTCAGCTCAGGGCAAGGCACAAGGACCGCGAAACGGCCACGATAGGCACAAGAGCCTAATTCTGAGGCGCCCTTAAACCCGGCGGCTTGAGGGCGCCGCCTCCCCATTTCAAATCTCGGGAAAATCACTTCTTTTAAAAATCGCCGCGAGCTGAATATTTTGCGCGGCCAAATTTTCAGCCGCTCCTTCTTCGCGATCGACCACCGCGAGTGCCCGGCGAACATAGGAGCCATGGCCTTCGATGCCCTCGATGGCCTTGAGAATCGAGCCGCCGGTGGTCGCGACATCGTCGATCATGAGCACCTCGGCTTCGTTGCGAAGATATCCATCGAACTTTTTCGCGCGCGCCGTGTTCTTTGGCGGCTTTGCGGACAAAAAAAGCATCGACCGGCCAGGCTTTCAAATGGCTGATGGCGGCGACGGCGGAAACGATCGGGACCGCGCCGAGTTCAAGGCCGCCGATACACGCGATATTGATTTTCTTCATGTAGTCGACGATGATTTCGCCGATCAGCGCGGCGCCTTCCGGCAACATTGTGGTTTGCCGAAGCTGAAACAAATAGGTGCTGGTTCGCCCCGAGGCGAGAAGAAACTCGCCGCGTTTGAGCGAATGCGCCCGGATGATTTCCCGCAGCCGCACCCATTTGGTATCGCTGCGGTCCAGAACATCCGCGGATGCGTCCGTTTTCTGCGCCGCGTTGGAGGGGACCGTTGGGTCCGTCGATCGGTTCGAATTCATAAGGCTAGCCGGAGCTTGGCTTGGGGGGAGGATACGAACGGCATGCGCGCAAAATTACCGCGCGTCAACGCCCCCTCGACGTCGGTCTCTGCAGTACCTACCTCTGGGGTTCGAACGTCGCGGGGTTTTCTCGCGGCGGCAGCATTGAAGGAACCGAAACGATGACATTCTCCGATCCAAGCAGAGGCGATACAGGCGTTCATCGGGAACTTCTCGAATTCGAACTCGGTGCAACGCTCGCGCAGAATTGGTGGGTCGTTGCGGGCCGCGGCATCTTAGGGCTGGTCATCGGCTTGATCGCCTTTCTTTTTCCCGGCGCGACCTTGCTATCGCTTGTCACCCTGTTCGCGCTTTATCTGATCATCGATGGGATTTTTGCGATCGCCGCCGCTGTCCGCGCGGCGCATCATCAGCAACGTTGGGGCTATCTCACCTTCGAGGGAGCGGTGGGCATCATTGCCGGGGTTGTAGCCCTGGTCGTGCCCGGGCTCACTGTGCTCGTGTTTGTCGGGCTTCTTGCGGCCTGGGCGATTGTCTCCGGCGTTCTGGAGCTGCGTGCCGCCTTTGATGTCACACAGGAGCATGGCCGTGTGTGGCTGGTGCTTGGCGGGATCATCTCGATTGTCTTCGGAGTCGTGCTCATCGCGGCGCCCATGTTCGGCGCCTTGGTGGTGAGCTGGTGGGTCGGCGCTTATGCGACCGTCTTCGGGGCCAGCCTCTTGGCGCTGGCGTTTCAATTGCGCGCGCGGCACACGGGTGCGGGCACACCGCCGACAGCTGACCGGCCATGACACGCGGGCCACGCGCCTGTCATAAAAAGCTTTGCGGATCGACGTCGACGGCGACCCGCACGCCCCCCTTTTCGGGCGGTCCCGCGGCCAGCCAGGCGCGCAAAAAGCCTTGCAGATCGGCCGAGCGTGGCGCGCGCACGAGAAGTCGGAAACGGTGACGTCCGCGAATGACCGCGATCGGGGCCTCGGCGGGCCCGAGCAGGCTGATTTCGTTTTCCTCGGGCAGTCCGCCGGCGGGGGCCAGCCGCCAGCCTGCCGCGGGCGGAAGAGTGTAGGCGGCCCGCGCGAGCGCCCGCGCATGGGTTTCGGCCGTGCCGCTATCCCGCGCCGAAATAATCAGAGCTGCCAGGCGTCCGAAAGGCGGCAGGCCGGCGCGCCGACGCTGCTCTGTTTCGGCCGCGTAGAAACTCTCGAAATCACCGGAGAGTAGTGCGCGCATCACGGGGTGTTCCGGTTGCCAGGTCTGAACCAGGGCCCGGCCAGCCGTTTCAAACCGTCCCGCGCGTCCGGTGACTTGATTCAGCAATTGGAAGGTCCGTTCGGCGGCCCGAGGATCGCCCGAGGTCAGGCCAATATCCGCGTCGATGACCCCGACCAGCGACAGGAGCGGAAAATTATGGCCCTTGGCGACGAGCTGGGTGCCGATAATAATGTCGCATTCGCCGCGCGCGATGGCGTCGAGTTCATTGCGCAGACGCTCGGTGCCGCCGGGAAAGTCCGAGGAGAGGACGAGCGTTCTGGCGCTGGGAAACAGTTCGCTCGTTTCTTCCGCCAATCGCTCGATGCCGGGACCGCAGGCCGAAAGCGAATCCTCCGCGCCGCAGGCCGGGCAAATATTTGGCCGGCGTTCGATGTGGCCGCAATGATGGCACATGAGCGCCCGGCGGAAACGATGTTCCACGAGCCAGGCGGTGCAGTTCGGGCAATGGAAACGATGTCCGCAGCTGCGGCACACAGTCAGCGGCGCATAGCCTCGGCGGTTAAGAAAAAGCAGTGCCTGTTCGCCTTGCGCAAGGGCTGCCGAAACGGCGGCGACGAGACGCGGTGCGATCCATCTGCCGCGGGGCGCTGCCTCGGAGCGAAGATCGATGGCGGCGAGTTTTGGCATGGCCCGCGCCTTGAAACGGCTGGCGAGTTGGACATGCCCATAGCGGCCCTGCTGGGCATTGACCCGGCTTTCGATGGAAGGCGTCGCGGACGCGAGAATGACGGCACCCTTCTCGATGCGGCCGCGCACGACTGCCATATCGCGGGCGTGGTAGGCGACGCCATCCTCCTGCTTGTAGGCGGCCTCGTGTTCTTCATCGACAATGAGCGCGCCCAAATCTGCAAATGGCAGAAACAGCGCCGAACGTGCGCCGACCACGACCTTGACCTCGCCCACAGCCGCGGCGCTCCAGAGCCGCGCTCGTTTGCGCGCGCTGACGCCGGAATGCCATTCGGCCGGGCGGCCGCCGAAGCGGGCGGCGAAACGATCTAGGAATTGCGCGGTCAGGGCAATCTCCGGCATCAAAATCAAGGTCTGGCGCCCGGCTTCGTAGGCCGCTGCGACGGCTTCAAAATAGACTTCCGTTTTGCCGGAGCCGGTGACGCCTTCGAGCAGAGTGACCGAAAATTCGCGGGCTTTGACACGCGCGATCAGATGCTCTGCGGCGGCGGCCTGGCTGGCTTCCAGGCAGGGCCGGGCGAAACTCGGATCGCAGCTTGGGGCGACGGGATCGGGACGGAGCGCGACGGCCTTAAGCGTGCCTTCATCGATGAGCGTATCGATCACGCCGCCCGAACACGCGGCCGCCTCGGCGAGAACGGCCTTGGGGTACGCCAGTCCTCCCTCGGCCGCGGCGAGCACCCGGGTGCGGGCGGGAGTCATCCGGCGCGGCGGCGGTCCGGCGAGACGAACCCCGATGCGGACCGGTTCGGGTCCGGCATGAAATGGCGCACCGATGGCCATGCGCAAAACCATGCCCTGCGGGCTAAGCGTCCAGCGCGCGACCCAATCGATGAAGCTTCGCAAATTGCCCGGAAGCGGAGGCAGATCGAGCACCGCCGCGATGGTTTTCAGATTGGGCCGTTCCGAGGCTGCCTCGCGAACCTCCCATACGACACCGCTTGTGATCCTTGTGCCAAGCGGCACGTCCACGAAAGCACCCGGCGTGACGGTCATGCCGGGGCGAACCAGATAGGAATAGGGATGATCGATCGCGACCGGCAACAAGACCTCCGCGATGGTCACAGCTTGCTCTCCGGGTTTGGCCTGGCCGCTCTCTCTCATGAGCGCGCTTCAGGTTTTCGGCGGACGTTTTCGCCGGTTACGCGCGAGCATGTTCAGCGCTTCGATCGTGCCTGAAAAAGCCATCGCGACGTAGATGTAGCCTTTCGGAAAATGAAATCCAAATCCTTCGGCGATCAGGGTCGACCCGATCAAAAGCAGAAACCCGAGCGCCAGCATGACGATGCTCGGATTGCGATGAATAAAATGGCTCAGCGGGTCGGCGGCGATCAGCATCGCGAGCACGGCTGCGATCACCGCGATAATCATGATCGGAACATGTTCGGTCATGCCGACCGCCGTGATGATGCTATCAATCGAGAACACAAGATCGAGGAGGACGATCTGGCCGACCGTTACGGCAAACACACCCGGACGGCGTGGGGTTGCTACTTCGGCGTCGGTGTCTGGGTCGACGTTGTGGTGAATCTCGCTGGTTGCCTTGAAGACGAGAAAGAGACCGCCCGCGATCATGATGAGATCGCGCCATGAAAACTCCTGGCCAAGAATCCCGAAGACAGGTTGCGTAAGTCTGACGATATAGGCCGCGCCGGCGACGAGCAGCAGCCGGAAAATGAGCGACAGGCCGATCCCGATCCGCCGCGCCTTCGCGGCCTGAACCGGCGGAAGTTTCGATGAGAGAATGGCGATGAAGACGAGATTGTCGATGCCAAGGACAATCTCCATCACAATGAGCGTGAACAGAGCGAGCCAAGCCGAGGGATCGGCGGCGAGCAAGACCAAGCTGTCCATTAATACATTCATGCGGAGATCATTTTTGCGGGCATTGCCTTTGCGGGGTCATCGTTTCGAGGCGAGCCCTCCCTAAACTTGCGCAGGAAAATGCCTCCCCGTCCAGCGCCCGAAAAATCCCTTAGCAAAGTTCCGGTCTGGAGCGGGATGAGGAAAAGTGGAAACCGGTTTTCCGCCCGCATCCCGCTCTAAGCTTTTCGATTGAGTTAATCCAAAATCATCGTGATCTAATGCAAAATTCTCAGCATGGCCAAAAACGGCAAGGGCCACGATCGCTTGATTAAACGATCGTGGCCCAGGTACGCTTGCACTCAATTAAATCAGAACGTGTTTCGTTAGTTTCGTTGCGTCCTAATTGACGCTAAATCGATTCCCAAAGGTCGTAACCGTTGGGAAAGACGTTGCGAGGATTGCGGCCACGCTCCGTCAGAGTTTTCGGCGAAAATTGCCGAAACCAAAGGCCGCTGTTGCGGGATCATGCATCAATTGCAAACCCGCACGCGGCGATAGCCGACGATATTGCCATAGGTGTCGATGACCGGCTGACGCGCGAAGCCGCACGCGGGATATCCATAGCCGTAGTCATAATAGGGAGAGGCGGCAGCGCTAGCCGCGGCGCCGATGGCGAGGCCAGCGGCAACACCGCCGAGACCCCAGCCCCACCCTGGATAATAACCGCCCGCAGCGGCGGGCGTTGAGGTGGCCGCAACACCCAGACCGAGGGTTGTAACTGCGAGACCCACCGCAATGGACTTACGAAAATTGATCATGAAACTCTCCCTTACTTCGCCCCCCGATTGGGACCGTCAATAAAGGGAGATTAGGTGCAAGCCTGCCGCAACGCGGTGCGCGCTCGCACCTTCGTCGTTACATCAAACCCATCGGGCCGATTCTCATGCCGTCGGCGATCTTCTTTTGCTCATCGTTGAAGGTCGCATACAGCGGATCGAGCGCAGCTTTGATCGCCTGCAGGCTCGCCGTATCCTTTGACGCCATTTTAGCAAGACCATCGAGCCGCTCCGGAAGCGCCTCCCCGCCGGATTGAATCATCTTCATCTCGTCGCCCTTCATCGTCTCGTCCATGGCTTTTGCAGCAGAGACGAGCGTGTCGGCAAATTTGTTCCACGCCGGCAATTGCGCGTCCGTGATTTTGAGTTCGGTCTTGACGGCCTCGACGCGTTCTCCGGCATGTGCCAGTCGCTCATGCATCATCCTCATCATTTGCGCCATGTTGTCGCCGCCCATGGGACCGCCCTTCATGGCGCCGCCCTTCATCTGTCCGCCCATGGGGCCGCGTTGATTGTCTACATTACCTGCGACCGGCGTTTGTTCGCCGGCGGATTGCGCAAATCCAGAAACCGGGCCGAGCCCCAACGATGCAGCCAGGACGATCGTGGAAAGGGGACGAATAATGAGAGCTCGCATGAATACTCCTCCTTGGTTGATTATCGGACAATGCAAACGGCAGAGTTTCTGCAGGCAGCACCGCGCCCCCGTCGGATCCTGCGTAAATCTAGAAAGATCGCGGCTCATTTCAAGGCGAGCTGCCGTCCTCGGGTCTACGCGAAGCGGCTCCTCTGGCGCGCCTGCCTCATGCCTCGCTGGTCGGTCTGTAATACTTCGACGGACCGGCCGGATCGCCGCAAACCCGAGATGGGAATTAAACGGCGGCGCCGTGGCAATGCTTGTATTTTTTCCCCGAACCGCAGGGGCAGGGCTGGTTCCGGCCGACCTTGGCGAAGGCTGCCGGTTCACGCACGAGCGTATCGCCCGCGAGTTCCCGATCGGGGCTGAAGGCGGGAGTTGCGGCTCGCGGAAGGCCGGCGCCAGGGCCCGCGGCCAATGCTGCGTTGAGCGGACCTTCGAAATGCGCAGATGAATCCCCATGCGAAACCTCAAGCATGGGGTTTGGCGGCGGCGCCTGCTCAAAGGCAACTTCGACGCGGTTCAATTGCGAAGTCGTGACCTCGCGCAATTGCGTGATGAAGTCCGTCGAACAGTTCGAAAGCCTCGGATTTATATTCGTTCAGCGGGTCGCGCTGGGCCATGCCGCGCCAGCCGACGACCTGCCGCAAATGATCGAGCGTCACAAGATGCTCGCGCCAAAGATGGTCGAGGGCTTGAAGGATGATTTGCTTCTCGACATAACGCATGACCTCGGCGCCGTTTTTCTCGACTCGCGCGGCATAGGCTTCATCGGCCGCCTTGCGCAGCCGCTCCCGCATTTCCTCTTCGGTTATTCCTTCCTCCTTCGCCCAATCGGCGAGCGGAAGCGAAATATTGAACGCGCCTTTGATCGATTCTTCCAGCCCGGCGATATCCCAGGCTTCGGGATAGGCATCGCGCGGGAATATGTCTGCCGATGAGATCGTCGACGACGCCATGGCGCATGTCGGTGATCATTTCTTCGAGCGATTCTTGCGCCATCATCTCGCGACGCTGTTCGAAGACGACCTTGCGCTGATCGTTCATGACGTTGTCGTATTTTAGAATATTCTTGCGCATGTCGAAGTTGCGGGCCTCGACTTTCTGCTGCGCCTTCTCCAGGGCCTTGTTGATCCAGGGATGCACGATCGCTTCGTCTTCCTTAAGACCGAGCTTGACGAGCATCAACTCCATGCGTTCGGAGCCAAAGATCCGCATCAAATCGTCTTTCAACGACAAGAAGAATTTGGAGCGGCCCGGATATTCCCTGACGGCCCGAGCGGCCGCGCAATTGGTTGTCGATGCGGCGGCTCTCATGACGCTCGGTGCCGATGATATAGAGACCGCCGGCGGCGATGGCCTGCGCCCGGAAACGTTCGACCTCGGCGCGGATTTCGGCTTCCTTTGCTTCGCGCTCACCTTCCGGAAGATTGGCGCATTCCTGGGCAACCCGCATCTCGACATTGCCGCCCAGCTGAATGTCGGTGCCGCGGCCCGCCATATTGGTCGCGACCGTAATCGCGCCGGGCACGCCCGCCTCGGCGACGATATAGGCTTCCTGTTCATGGAAGCGCGCATTCAAAACCGCGAAGAGCTTCGAGGGCTTGTCCGAGCGCGCTCCCGCATAGAGCTTTTGCAATGCTTGTGGCTCGGCGAAATCTATCTGCTTGTAGCCCTGCTTTTTCAACGCTTCGGCAAGTTGTTCGGATTTCTCGATCGATGTCGTGCCAACCAGCAGGGGCTGGAATTTCGCATTGGCCGCTTCGATCTCGCGGGTGATCGCGCGGAGCTTTTCTTCGGCCGTGCGATAGACTTCATCGTCCTCGTCAAGGCGTCGGACCGCCTGGTTGGTCGGGATCTCGACCACATCGAGCTTATAAATCTCGGCGAATTCGTCCGCCTCGGTTGCGGCGGTTCCGGTCATGCCGGCAAGCTTTTTGTAAAGACGGAAGTAATTCTGGAAGGTGATCGAGGCCAGGGTCACGTTCTCTGGCTGGATTTGCACATGTTCCTTGGCTTCGAGCGCCTGATGGAGTCCTTCCGAATAGCGCCGTCCCGGCATCATGCGGCCGGTGAACTCATCGATGATGACGACCTCGCCCTTGCGCACGATGTAGTCCTTGTCGCGCTTGAACAATTTATGCGCGCGCAAGGCCTGGTTGACATGGTGCACAACGGTGACATTGGTCGCTTCGTAAAGCGAGCCTTCGGAAAGCACCCCGAGCTCACCGAGCAATTGCTCCATGTGCTCATTGCCGGCCTCGGTCAGATTCGTCGTGCGCTGTTTTTCGTCGAGTTCGTAATCCTCCGGGGTGAGGTTGGGGATCACCTTGTCGATTGCGACATAAAGATCGGATCTGTCGTCGGACGCACCGGAAATGATCAGAGGTGTCCGCGCCTCGTCGACCAGAATCGAATCGACTTCGTCGACGATCGCGTAAGAATGGCCCCTCTGTACCATTTGCGCGAGTTCGTATTTCATATTGTCGCGCAGATAATCGAAGCCGAACTCGTTATTGGTGCCGTATGTAATATCGGCGGCATAGGCGCGGCGACGTTCATCATCGTCAAGTCCATGCACGATGATGCCGGTCGTCAGGCCGAGAAACTTGTAGATGCTTCCCATCCATTCCGCGTCGCGGCGGGCGAGATAGTCATTGACGGTGACGACATGGACTCCGTTGCCGGCGAGCGAATTGAGATAGGTGGCAAGCGTCGCGACGAGCGTTTTGCCCTCGCCCGTCCGCATCTCCGCGATGGCGCCCTCGTGCAGCACCATGCCGCCAATCAGCTGGACGTCAAAATGGCGCTGCCCCAAAACCCGGCGCGCCGCTTCCCGGACGGTGGCAAAAGCCGGAACGAGAAGCTCATCAAGCTTTCTGCCGGCCGCGACCTCTTCTCGGAAGGTTATCGTCCGCGCGGCCAGTTCTTCATCCGAGAGCTTGCGCATTTCCGGCTCGAGGGCATTGATTGCCGCGACCTTTGGCCGGTACCCCTTGAGACGGCGATCGTTCGACGATCCGAAAATCTTCCTCGCGACGGACCCCAACATTATTAAACGACCTTTCTGGAGAGCGGCCGAAGCGATCTTCGGCCATGGGGCTTCAGCCCCTAGGTGTTTGTCCTATTTTGCTGTCACTTCGGCGGCTTTCGCGCAAGCCCGACGCGACGGGGCCGTTCCGGCCCCGGACCGACAGCCGATCTTCCAAATAGCATTATAAGATTTCCCGGCCACCAAGTACCCATGCTTTGGACCGAAAAATTTTGAACCCGGCCGCATCGGCTAAGCCGATGTTCCTGCAGAGTTTGCGCCTCCATTTAAGGAAAACCTCGTCCCGGCCGCGCGAAAAGCCTCAAATGCTGAGAGCCGAATCACGACAGGGCGGGGAACTCAGCCGGCCAAAACCCGAAAAAATATCTCCCGAGACAAGTTCGACAGATAAGATTGGGGTCCGGGCTTGTCAAATCCGCTCGGCCGTGCATGTTTCCGCGCACCGCCACGAAATCACCCTCCATTTCGCGGCAATCCTCGGTGGTTGCCGTATCCATTTCCAGCCCGGAGCTGAATTCATGTTCCTGACGACAAGCTTGCGCAACAAAGCCGCCGGCCTCTCCTGCCTGCTGGCCCTGGCCTCGTCCGCCCTTGTTTTCGCTTCCCCGGCGATGGCCAAGGTGCTGGCCACGGTCAATGGCAAAGAAATCACCGACGAGGATGTCAAAATCGCCGGCGACGATCTTCGCGGCACGCTGCCACCTCAGCTCGAGGGTAAGGCACGCGAGAGCTATATTCTCGACTTTCTGATCGACGGCGAACTGGTGGCGCAGAAAGCCCTCGCGGACAAGGCCGATCAGGCCCCGGACTTTGGCAAAAAGCTCGCCTATTATCGCGAGAAGCTCCTGATGGAGAGCGTGCTCGAACAGGTCGCAAAGACGGCGACGACAGACGCTGCGATCAAGGCCACCTATGACGAGGCGGCAAAGGCGCAAAAACCGCAAACCGAGATTCGCGCCCGCCACATTCTCGTGGGGTCCGAGGACGAAGCGAAGGCCGCGCTGAAAAGGATCATGGGCGGCGAGGAATTCGCCAAGGTCGCCAAAGAGGTTTCGAAGGATCCGGGCTCGGAAGGCGGCGATCTCGGCTGGTTCACCAAGGATCGCATGGTGCCCGAATTCGCCGATGCCGCGTTCAAGCTTGAGGCCGGGCAGATTTCCGATCCCGTGAAAAGCCCGTTCGGCTGGCATATCATCGAGGTCGAAGAAAAGCGTGAGAAGACGTTCCCGCCCCTGGCCGATGTCAAGGATCAGGTCAGCCGCTACGTGGCGCAGAAGGCGCAAGCCGAGTTCGTCTCCCAATTGCGCAAGACGGCTAAAGTCGAGCGCACGGAACCTCCGGTGGCCCCGGCGGCGCCGGGAGCTCCTGCTCCGGGGGCAGCTCCTGCGGCTCCCGCTCCCGGCAAAAAATAAATTACCTCGACAAATTGAGAGCTTCCGTGGGCGGGCATCCGACCACGGAAGTATGCTATTTAAAGAGCAATCGCTTGACGCCGGGCGCGGGCTAGGCAATTTCATCGAGGTCCTCGCGCTTTAGGTGCGATCCCCTTACCCTTGGGAACTTGCATGGCCGCCGTGTCTCCGCTCGCACCCAAATCCTATCCTGACCTTCCGAACATCGAGGGTGTGCGCTTTGCAACGGGCGCCGCCGGAATTCGCTACAAGGACCGCACCGATGTGATGCTGGCCCTTTTCGACAAAGGCACGCAGGTCGCCGGGGTTTTCACGAAATCGAAATGCCCGTCCGCGCCGGTCGAATGGTGCCGAGCGCGGCTCAAGGGCGGAAAAGCCCGCGCGCTGGTCGTTAATTCCGGCAACGCCAATGCTTTCACCGGCAAAACGGGCGCGCAGGCGGCCAAATTCACGGTCGCGCTTGCCGCGAAGGCCAGCGGTGCACCGCCGGCTGAAATTTTCCTCGCCTCGACCGGCGTCATCGGAGAGCCGCTCGACGCATCGAAATTCGATGGCGTGCTGGAAGAAATGGCGACCTCCGCGCGGCCGGATGGTTTGCTGGCCGCCGCCAAGGCCATCATGACGACGGACACCTATCCGAAAGTCGCGACCCGCCGCGCGAGCCTCGGCGGCGTGGAGGTAACCCTTTCCGGCATGGCCAAGGGCTCCGGCATGATCGCGCCCGATATGGCGACCATGCTCGCCTATGTTTTCACCGACGCGCCGATTGCCGCCCTGCCCTTGCAATCCCTGCTGGCCAAGGGCGTGGCGAAGTCCTTCAATGCCATTACGGTCGACGGGGACACTTCGACATCCGACACTTTGATGCTGTTTGCGACAGGCGCCGCCGCCAAAAGGGGCGCGCCAAAAATCGGCGCCGCCAAGGACCGCCGGCTCGTGTCGTTCAAAAAGGCTTTGGACGCGCTTCTTCTCGATCTCGCGCATCAAATTGTTCGGGATGGCGAGGGCGCACGCAAATTCGTGCAAATCACGGTCACGGGTGCCAAGGGCTCGTCCGCCGCCAAGAAAATCGCCCTGTCGATTGCCAATTCGCCCTTGGTCAAAACCGCCATTGCCGGCGAGGACGCCAATTGGGGCCGCATCGTGATGGCCGTCGGCAAGGCCGGCGAAAAGGCCGAACGCGACAGGCTTGCGATCTGGTTCAACGATATTCGCGTCGCCTACAAGGGGATGCGAGATCCGGCCTATGACGAAGCGGTGGTTTCGACAAAGCATGCGCGGCGAGGACATCGACATTCGCGTGGATTTGGGTCTCGGCAAGGGCACGTCCACCGTCTGGACCTGCGATCTCACCAAGGAATATGTCGCGATCAACGGCGACTACCGATCCTAGAGAAAACGCTTTATTGACTGACCTGACCGGGTCAGAGTTTGCCATTCATCTCACGGCTGGCATTATCGGCGAAGCGGAGTTCGATCCTGTCAAGGATGCGAAGCACCGGCGATGCCGGCGCGAGCGATGCTCGCGTCCTTGACAGGCTTGATCCGCTCGCCACACTTGCCTCCGTTGGATAAATGGTGTGCTGCGATTTCCCGCGACAACGATTGGAATATCAATTCCTGGGCCACAGAGGGCAGGCCGCACACGTGAAACTTCTGCTTGTCGTCGCCGTTGCGCTCGTCGATCCGGATTGCCGGGTGCTGATCGCGCAACGCCCGCAGGGAAAATCGCTGGAAGGCCTTTGGGAGTTTCCGGGCGGCAAGGTCGAGGACGGCGAACGGCCGGAACCGGCGTTGATCCGGGAATTGCACGAGGAACTGGGGATTGAGGTCGAAGAGGCCTGTCTCGCGCCTTTGACATTCGCGAGCTTCGCCTACCCCGATTTTCATCTTCTCATGCCGCTGTACATCTGCCGGCGATGGAAGGGGTTTGTTTCCGCACGGGAAAACCAGAGGCTGAAATGGGTTCTCCCTAAGGATTCTACGCGCGTACCCGATGCCGCCGGCCGATGCGCCGCTCATTCCCGCGCTGATCGATCTGCTGGGGTGATAACTAATACTAAGTTTCGAAGAGAGCCACCCATCGGCGCTAGCCGTCATGGCCGGGTTCCATCGTCATGCCCGGCCTTGAGCCGGGCATCCAACAACAGAGGCAGATGTTTGGATGGCCGGGTCAAGCCCGGCCATGACAGCGGTAGATACCGTGATCGCTGTCAAGGGGATTGTTCGATCGACCTAACGTGTTGTGGGCGCAGCGTCTCCCGCTGGCATGAAAAGGTGTTGGGGGCGGAGACGAGCGTCAAGCCCGCGCGCTGCAGCGCGCCCCTTTCGGGCTGCGGGGCTTGACCCCCGCCCCCGCCCCCAACCGAGTTCAGCCATGCGATCGACGCCCTGATGTGGCTCAACAGCCCATCGCTAACTCTGGATCGAAACGTTTGCCCGTTTTCAGAACACCAAAGCACAACACCAACAGCTTACGCATCGCAGCCACGACAATTTGCATGGGTTCGAGGTGACCCCGGGACTTCAATCGAGTTACGAGCGCGACGATCGCAGGATTATATCGCATGGCCGACATAGCCGGCATGTAAAGTGCTGCGCGAAGAACGGCGTTGCCGATCTTAGAGATGCGTGTCATCCGGTCGATGGATGTTCCCGACTGATGCCGCTGCGGGTTCAAGCCTGCATAGGCGACCACCTCGGCACTCGAGCGTAACACATCGGAACCAGGCAATTCGGTCAGCACGACGCCAGCCAAGGTTTCACCAACGCCACTGATGCTAACCAGAAGATTGCGTTTGCATCGCAATTCGGAATCATTGTTGATGGTCTTTGCGATAGCTTCGTCGACCGCTCCGAGTTGACTGGTGAAATGCGAGATCGTCGCGTCGGCCAAGGATAGAGCCGCAGCATCGACCATACCGCTGTTCTTGCGGTTATTCCATTCTGTCAGACCCGCGACGACGCCGGCTCGGATCGTCTGCAATTCACCCAACCGACGGTGGGCCTCAGAAGGCGGCGCCCAAGGCTGAGGTTTGAACAATTCGCAATACTCGCGAATGTGCGACGCATCGACCCCGTCAGTTTTGTTGCGACCCAACTTGGTGCGTGCGAAGTCTCGAATTTGCGCGGGATTGACGATGCTGACGACATGACCGATCCCGTAAAGCACGCACGCGACGCCGAGACTATAGCGCCCAGTGGATTCCAGACAGGCGTGAACCCGTCGGACCTTCTGGTTGATCAGCCAATCCAGAAGATGGCGCCATCCATCAGAGGAATTCGGGAAGCTCCTTGCGCGCACTTTGTTGCAACTAGACAGGCTCACGTCTAGCGTATTTTTGGAAACGTCGATCCCCAACATCCCGTCGCTCACTGTCTTCTCCTTCCACCTCGTCTCTTTAGCAACAGCTCCGCTTCGAACAACCTTGTACGCAGGATCTACGCACACGCGCGTCCCAGGATACCGTCCAATCTGAACAGCGGAGCTTGGAAAACGGGGCCTAATCGACCGCACGGGCTCATTGGCCAAAGGGACGCAAGAGGCTCTCCGCTTTCCTCGCCGTTCGGCAGATATGATAATCGGCCGGACACCTCGCAACGTACAAGATGACGCACTTCATTCGAGACCTGGTATAACCCTCAAGCCAAATACCGCATCGTCCATTTGATCATCTGCTTCACCCTTGGCGTGTAGGGCGGAAACAACATCGGGGTCACATTGAATTTGTCTTCAAGCACCGCGCGTTCATGCGAGAAGGCACGGAAACCATAGAAGCCATGGGCGTTGCCGAGCCCTGAATTGTTGATGCCGCCGAATGGCAGATTGTCATGCGCGAACTGGATGTTTGAGGCATTGACGCAGGATCCGCCCGCCGATGTCTCGGTGAGCACGCGTTCAATGCGAGCGTGATCCTTCGCATAGACATAAAGGGCGAGCGGCTTTGGCCGCGCATTGATCGCGGCAATGGGCTCGGCCAAATCGCGATAGGAAAAGATCGGCAGCAGCGGCCCAAAAATTTCTTCCCGCATGATCGCCGAACTCTCGCCCGCACCGGTCAACAACGTCGGGGCGATGAATTTTTGCGCGGCATTGCGTGTGCCGCCCGCCTGGATGGTGGCGCCATGCTTCACCGCGTCATCGAGAAGTCGCGACAGACGCTCGAAGTGTTCGTGATTGATGATCCGGCAATAGTCCGGGCTTTGCGCCGGATCGCCGTACATTTTTGCGATGGCATCCTTCATCGCATCGATGAATTGCGGCAAGCCGGCTTTCATGCACATAGGCATAATCCGGCGCGACGCAGGTCTGGCCGCAGTTGGAAAACTTGCCCCAAACAATGCTTCGCCGGCTTTCATCATATCGGCAGTTTCATCGACAATGACCGGCGATTTTCCGCCGAGTTCCAAGGTCACGGCGGCAAGATGCTTGGCGGCCGCCGTCATGACCACTTTGCCGACCGTCCGGGCTGCCGGTGAAGAAAATATGCTCGAACGGCAATTTGAGCAACGTCGTCGAAACCGCGGCTTCGCCCTCGAACACGGCGATCTCCTCCGATGCGAACGTGTCGCGGAGAATCTTTGCAGGACCGCCGAGCACGCCGGGCTCATCTCGGACGGCTTGGCGATCACCGGGCAACCGGCGGCGATCGCGGACGTGAAAGGTCCGAGCAAAAGACTGACCGGATAATTCCATGGCGAGATGATCAGTGAAACGCCCTTGGGTTCATGACGAATCCGCGCCTTGGTTCCGAACATCGTCAGGGTCGGCGCGGCATATTTAGGTTTCATCCAGGATTTCAAATGCCGGCGAGCATGGCGAAGCCCGGAAATGACCGGAAGAATTTCGCAAAAGATCGGTCTCGGCTTCGGGTTTACCGAGATCGTCCACAAGGGCGCGGCAGATCGCATCATGATTGGCAAGAATGACCGCCTCCAGCCTTCGCAGCTTGGCGATGCGCATTTCGGCGTTCGATGTTCTCAGGGCGATCGCCGTCTTCTGCTGAGCCGCGAATGTCCTCTTGATCTCCGGGCTTCTTTGCACTCGGCCAATGTAACCTCTGCCGCTTCGTTCATAGGCTCAATCCTTGACATCCAGATATCAATCGAGACCGGCTGCGCCGTGGCTTCGGCGAGCCCGCAGGCGGATTGCGCGACAGCACCTCTTTGAGAAGCGAGGTATCGCAATAGATCCGGATCGCGGTGGTTTTACCCCATCCGCTATGCGGTGTTCGCAAAATAATTGCCGTGGAAGCCGAACGGAATGACATGCGGCGCATAGGCCCGCGCGTGCTCCCGCATCGTCCCGGCATCGAGCACCAGAAGAAAAGAGCGCTGTGCCTGGCCATCGAGCACCACCGACAACAAAACCCCTTCGTCCTCCGGCCCGGCGCCGAGGCGTCGGGACGAACACCGGCTCGCCGGGAGAGGTCGTCGTTCTTCGCTCCAAATCGTGAGTCGCGGCGGTGTCGAGATCCTGTTTGACGAGACTGTCCAAAAAACCGCTGCCCATTTGGCCGGTGCCCCACACATAGCGATAGGCGGCGCCCGGCCAGCCGCCGATAGGCGATGCGCGGCAATTCCAGCTGCGACATCCGAGAGAGTTTTGGGTGACCGGCCCCTCGCCAAGAGGGATTGTGTAACGGGTGAGGGCGCTCCGCGGCACGGCCTTGCCGGCGCGAAGCGCATCGAGATACAGGGCATCGATGATACGCGCATCCGGAAGGCAGCGAGGTCGAGCAGAATGGCGCCGTCCTGCTCGAAGGCATTGACATGATGAAAAGCAAAACACGCATCGGTCTCGGCCCGCCGGACGATCGCGCCCGTATCTTTCTCGATCACGGTGAAGCGCAGCCCGCGACTCGGCGTCCAGCGATAGGATCTCGATGAACGGACGGCCGCTGAACAGGAGCCGCAGCGGTTTTGTCACGAGCGGAAATTCGGCAAGAACGAGATAGCGCTCGGTCATCGCGAAGCTATGGGTATAGGCCGGCTCGCTGGTTTCGATCTCGGCGACCACGCTGTCGTTTTGCCGCGCCGAAGCCCATGCGGGTGAAGCGATAAAATCTCTTGCGGCCGAAGACGATTTCGAAATTATAAATGGTCCGCCTCGCCAAATCATAATGCGGATGCGCCGTCGTGACCTGGCATTTGAGTTCGTCCGACCATGCGAAGGCGCCCAAGGTTTCGAGTGTTTTCGGATCGAACCGCAGCGGATGCGGGTGTTTCCGTCAGAGCCACCATGTCGTGGTCGCCATAGGCGATCACATTCACATTGCCATTGTCGCTGCCAAGTTCGCCGGTCAGACGGGCCATAAGTCCTGACCAATAGGATCCCGGACGATTGGTGGCGAATTCATCGCGGGAAATGGCATTATTGGCGATCGCCTCGCGATAGGCGACGCTCTGCAAAAAATGATTGGCGTAGCGGACCCGGCCGCCACCGAAGCGCGAAACGGTGCAACATCGCAAGCCCGTCGAACCAGTGGCGATAGGCGAGTTGTGCCCACCTCGAATTTGGCAGGCCCGGTGCGCAGCAAGAGCGCCGTTCAGCCAGTCCGGGGCGGATCACCTTGCCAGTTCACGTTCCGCCTCGAGCGTCTCCGCGTCGAGCGTCTCGAAGCCCGCCAGAATTTTGCTTGTCATCGCCCTGCTCCTGAACCGGTTGCAAATGCATGCCTGTCGGCGCAATGTAGACGCTGTCTACATTAGAGGGAATGTTGCCGTTGTCAACATCTATCAAGCCGGAATCTTCCCCCTACCATCACGGGGATCTTCGGCGGGCCCTGGTCGAGGCGGGTCTGCAGCTTTTGGAAAAGCGGGGGCCCGCGCATGTCAGCCTGCGGGAGGTGTCCCGTGTGGCCGGCGTCTCACATAATGCGCCCTACCGCCATTTCGACAGCCGCGAGGCGCTGCTTGCGGCCATGGCGGCGGACGGATTTGAAACGCTCAGAGCGGCGATGGCGCGGGCCGCCGAGGGCAAGCAGGGCCTGGAGCGCCTTCGCGCCTTGGGGCTCGCCTATGTCGGATTCGCCCGCGAGAAGCCGGCGATCTATCTTTTGATGTTTGGACCGGAACTGGCGAAGGATCCGTTTCCGGCCTTAAAAGCGGTCGCCGAGCAGAGTTTCGAGGCCTTGCGGCAAGCGATCAATGCGATCACGCCGGAGGAAACGCGCGCGGCAGCAGCCATCGGCGCGTGGGCTTTGGTTCACGGGCTTGCCCATCTGATCGCGGATCGTCAGCTTCCCCCTGAGTTGTTTGATCCGGCCAATGACCAAGCCTTGATCGAAAATGTTTTGGCGATTTACCGGCTGGGGCTTACGCGGCAGGACGAACGCCTGGGGAATTAGACGAAATCAGTTCGTCTGTTTTGCCGCTTCAATCAACAAAGTCCTGATGTCGCCGAGGATTGCGGCCGGATCGAGCGATTGGTTGGAATAAATCTCCCGCACCCAGCCGTCAGTGTCGATCAGGAAAACTTTGAGGATATGGTTCAAGACTAAAGTGCCCCGCGCCGATGCCTCCCGGTCGATGGAAATCTCCTCGCCCATGTCGCGGAGCAAGGGTCGCAGAAAAAATTCCGAATAGGTGGTCAGAAAAACCCATGGCACGATGGCCGTCTCGGCCTCATAGCGCTGTACGAACCAGCGAAGGACGTCCGGCGTGTCATGCGCCGGGTCAATGCTCACAAACACGAGGCGAACGCGGCCGTGCAAATCCGGATGCGCAATGATCTCCTCGCGAATTTTTTCAAACGCGCCCCAGGCGAGGGGACAGCCATTCGGGTCAGTGCAATAGCTATAGAAAAAGCCGAGAAGCGTGATGGCCCCGGTCGTGTAGCGCGCGAGCGAGCGCGGAAAACGGCTGCTTTCGAGCACGATGGCCGCGGGCACACGCTGAATATGATCGAGGCTATAGCTTCCGGGCAAGGGGAGGGAGAGCCCGCGCGCGCTCCTCTGCGGCAGCCGGCAAATGGCCCGAAGGGACACTGGCCGTCGCGATCAGCGCCGTGCAAAGCACTCGGACAATTGCGCCGCCCTGCCGCTCGATAAATCACCGTCGACGCCGCGCGGACCGGATGATCGAGCGAGGCTTTGTCCACTCGGTCCGGAAAATTTCATGTGATGCGGGCGGCCGAGCTTCTCCTTGAAGAAATCGACCTCGAATTTGAGTTTCAAATCCTTGCCGTCCCAATCGTAGGCGCGCAGGACCTGCTCGTTGTCGTCGCCCTTTTTGTCCCAGTTTTCGAGTAGCGAAGAGGTGATGTAGACGCGCTTTCCATCCCAGCTTTGGGAAATCATGTTGACCTGCTTGCCGGTGACTTTCTCATAGATCTGCACGGGCTTCGCAGGATCGGAAATGTCGAACAAACGGGTGGTGCCGTCCATAAACGTATTCACCCAAAGCGTCTTGCCATCGGCCGCAATCGAAATATCGACCGGCAAGCGGAATTCTTGGCCGGATCGCCGATCGTGCCGACTTCCTTTGCCTGCCATTCATTCTTGTCATCGTGGCTGATGAGCCAGAGTTTCGAGGTCAGGGCCGAGGCGGTGATCGCCCAATCGTCGCCTTCCTTCAGGGACCAGCGGATTTCGAGCGGCGCGCCAGGAACGCTGAAGATTTTTTCCGGCTGCATCGATTTGAAATTCCACAACACCATTGTATTGCCGAAATGCTTCATCGCCTCGGCATCCTTGATGAGCTTGCCGAGATCCATCATGTAATTGTTCCAGCCGGTGAAGCTCGAAGTCAAAAACACATTCTTCTTCGGATTGATGGCGATGTCGTAGCCATAGCCGTCGCCGCCATTTTCGGCCGGGATCGGATGGGCGGAGAGAAACTCTCCCTTGTTGTTATAAACCGCAATTCCGGTCACGCCGTCGCGGGTCTTGTCGTTCGACAAGGCGCCGATCACCATCCGGCCGGGAATGGCATAAAACGTATGCGGGCCGACGATAGCCGGTCTTTTCGGGAAGATCGGTGATTGTGTTGACGAGCTTCGGCTTCGACGGATCCGTGCCGACGTCGAAGATGAAAATCTTGCTGTCGTCGAGCCGACCGGCCCAAAGATATTTGCGGTCGTCGGTAAAGCCCATGTGATGGGCCTCGCCGCGGCCGCCGACGGAGACGCTGCTGATCACCTTGCCGTAGATTGCTCGACTTTGGATCGGCGTCGATCGTCACAAGCTTGTCGGAACCATCGCCGAGACCCTTTTCCCCGAGCGTCCAGACATGAACATAAGCCTCCTGGCCCTTGATCAGCGCGGCTGTGTAGGGCGAGAGGCAGGTCTCGTCAGCCCATGCGTCGGAAGGTATGAACGCGGCCGCGGCGACGATCATGGCCGTCATTAACACGCACAAAGATGTCCGCTTCATCCCGCGCCTCTTTTTCGTTCGACGACGGTGCGACGTGCCAACTGTCCAGCTGAGATTATGATTTTTTTCAGCGGGAGGCAACACCAACGTCCCTCCTGGATTTCTCCGAACGTTTTCCCCAAACCTCGGAAGGCCACTATGTTCCGCAACGGTCTTTCGGCTTATATGACCGATGAAGGCCCTAGCGAGCACCAACATGCGCAGCTTCACTGGAAAACAACCCGTTGTGAAAGGCTTTTTCGAAAAGCGCACCTCCAGCGTCCAATATGTGGTCTTCGATCCGGCCACCAAGAAATGCGTTATTATCGATCCCGTCCTCGACTTCGAGGAAAAGTCAGGCACGACGGCAACACGATCTGCCGAGGCGATTTTGAGCTATGTGAAGGAGCAGCGGCTTACGATCGAACTTATTCTCGACACGCATGCCCATGCCGATCATCTCTCGGCGAGCTGGTATTTAAAGCAGAAGACGCATGCACCCATAGCCATCGGGGATGGCGTGTGCGAAGTCCAAAAAGTCTGGAAGCAGATTTACAATTGGCCTGACCTCCCCACAGATGGTTCGCAATGGGACCGGCTCATCGCCAATGGCGAAAAATTCCGGATCGGGGAAATCGAGGTTGAGGCGATCCTTTCGCCTGGCCATACGCCGGCTTCCATGACCTATGTCATGGGCGATGCTGTCTTCGTTCACGACACCTTGTTTGCGCCGGACTATGGGACGGCGCGTGCCGATTTTCCCGGCGGCAATGCGGCGCAGCTTTGGCGCTCGATTCAGAGAATTCTTGCCCTGCCTGAGGAGTTCCGGGTGTTCACCGGGCATGACTATCAGCCGGGCGGCCGGGCGGTTTCCTTCGAGAGCACGATCGCCGAGCAGCGTAACAACACGCATCTCGTGCGGACCGGCAATGAGGCGGCCTTCGTCGCATTCCGCGAAGCGCGCGACAAAACTTTGCCGCTGCCAAAATTGCTGTTGCCTTCGCTGCAGGTCAATATTCGAGGTGGCCGCCTGCCCGAGCCCGAAAGCAATGGCCGCCGTTATCTGAAAATCCCGCTCGATGCTTTTGAGGGCGCGGTCTGGGACGAGTAACAAATCGGAGACAATGGGTGAGCCCTGAACTCCTTGGACCAAGCGACTACGAGGCTTTGGCGGACCATCTCAACCGCCAGAACGCCGAGACCGATGGATTGGGCCTGCCATTTTTCTCGGCGATTACCGGGCCGCCTCTGGACGCGCATGAACCGCGCCAACGTGCGAATAGGATCGCGAATTGGGCCCGCCGGATCGGCGAGCCAGGCTGGCAAAGAATGTGGGGAATTAGAAGCGATGTCGATGGGGCGATCATCGGCCATCTCGAACTCACCGGGCCGGAATATAAAGTCAAGCAACATCGCGCCAAGATCGCCGTCGGTGTCGAGCCCCCTTACAGACGGCAAGGCTTGGGGGAGGGTTTGCTGCGCGCGGCGATTGCTTTTGCCAATGACGCCGGTCTCGCGTGGCTCGATCTCTGGGTTTTTACCCATAATAGGTCGGCGTCCGCCCTTTACCGAAAAATCGGTTTCGTCGAGGTCGGGCGATTCAAGGACCAGTTTCGCATCGGCCAATGGGCGATCGAGGATGTGGCCATGGCATTGGAGCTTGAAACGCGCCGCTCCCGTCTGGCTCCGCCCGCCCCCTATGAGGAATGAGAGAATTCCAGACCTTCGAGCTCCGCGATCATCGACTCAATCATCTTGAGCCCGATCTGCCAGAAGGCCGGATCGCGCGCATCGAGTCCGAACGGCGCCAGCAGTTCGGAATGATGCTTGGTGCCTCCCGCCGACAGCATGGCGAGATAGCGTTCGGCGAAGCCTTCCCGCGCGCCCTGATAGACGCCATAGAGCGAATTCACGAGACAATCCCCGAAGGCGTAGGCGTAGACATAAAAGGGCGAATGGACGAAATGCGGAATATAGGCCCAATAGGTTTCGTAATCGGCGTCCGAGCTCGATCGAAGGCCCGAGGCTGTCGGCCTGCTCGCTCATCCATAGATCGCAGATATTGATCCGCCGTCAGTTCGCCCTTGCGCCGCTCGAGATGCAGCTTGCGCTCGAACGAATAGAAAGCGATCTGCCGCACCACCGTGTTCAGCATGTCCTCGACCTTGGCGGCGAGCATGGCGCGGCGCTGCGCGAGTGTTCGATGTGCGCAGAAGCAAGGCGCGGAAGGTCAGCATTTCGCCGAAGACGGAAGCGGTCTCGGCGAGCGTCAGCGGCGTCGGCGCCATCAGCGCGCCATTCGGGCCGGCCAGAACCTGATGCACGCCGTGGCCGAGTTCATGCGCGAGCGTCATCACATCGCGCGGCTTGCCTTGATAATTCAAAAGCACATAAGGATGCGCCGACGGCACGGTCGGATGCGCGAAGGCGCCCGGCTGCTTGCCGGGCCGTCACCGGCGCGTCGATCCAGCGCTCGTCGAAAAAGCGCTTGGCGATGCCCGACATGTTTGGCGAGAAGGCATCATAGGCGTCAAGCACGATGTCTCGCGCCTCGCCCCAGGCGATAGATCTTCGAGGCGGACATGCGGCAGCGGCGCATTGCGGTCCCAATGTTTCAGCGCGGGCTTGCCGAACCATTTTGCCTTGAGCCTGTAGTAGCGATGCGAGAGGCGCGGATAGGCGCCGCGCACGGCGGCGACCAGCGCATCGACGACCTCGCGCTCGACCCGGTTGGCGAGATGCCGCGCGTCGGCGACGTCCCTGAACCCGCGCCAGCGGTCGGAAATTTCCTTGTCCTTCGCCAGCGTGTTGGTGATGAGCGCAAAGGTCCGCAAATTGTCCTTTAAGGCCCGCGCCGAAGGCGATGGCCGCCTTTTCGCGGGTCTTTTCGTTCGGATCCTGCATCAGATTGAGCACGGGCTCGATCGTCATCGCCTCGCCATCGACGGTGAAGCGCAAGCTCGCGATGGTCTCGTCGAAAAGCCGGTTCCAGGCGCCGAAACCGGTGATCGATTTTTCGTGGAACAATTGTTCGAGCTTGTCGTCGAGCTGATAGGGCTTGCCCTTGCGGATGTCTTCAAGCCAGGGCCGATAATGTTTGAGCGCCCCTCGCCGCCAGCTTGGCGATGAGGCGCGTCGTCGAGCCGGTTCAGTTCGAGTTCGAAGAACAGAAGATCGGACGAGGCGCGGTGATTTTTTCCTGCGTGTCGCCGTAAAATTTCATCCGCGCCGGATCGATCGTATCGGCCGGCATAGACGAGCCCGGCATAGGACATGATGCGCCCCAACAGCTCTTCCAGCGCCTCGTAGCGTTGCATCGGCCTCGAGAAGCCCCGCGCCGGAGTGTTTCTTGGCCAGGCGCTTCGAGCTTGCCTTTGTAGGTTGAATTGAAGGCGTTGCAGTCGGCCGCCGCCTTGGCGAGATCGCCAGAAAGGCCGGCAAATCCATCGCGGGATAAAGATCGGCAAGATTCCATTCCGGCAGGCCGTCGAATTCAGCCGGCTGCTTGGCTTTTGCGCTGGATTGCCGAGTGGCGTGAACAGTGCGGAGAAATCCAGACGCGCGCAGGAGCATTTGAGAACCGTTCTATTTTCGGAAGGATGTCGAATAAAAATCATAACGGATAGAAGGGTCGGCAATCAACCTTTGCGCGAAGTTAACGCTTGCGGGGGCTTTATCTCCGTTTCCTCGCTTTGGATTGCGCCTTGCGTTCGGCAATCAGAGCGAGGGCTTGATTCAAATTCTGGCCAGCCGCTTGCCAGTAATGGGGCGATTGCTTTTCGTTGAATTCCTTCAATGCTTCGCGGAAAGCGGAAACGGCCTGCTGCAACCGTTCGGTTCCTCTTTCCCGCTCGCCAAGCAGCTTGAGGGTAACGCCAAGATTGTTCTGAGCCATGGCCCATTGCAGCGGCGCCCGCCCGCGGGTCTGTTCCTTCAAAGCCTCGCGAAAGGCGGCAACGGCTTCTTCAAGTCTCAAGGTTCCGCTGTCCTGCGTACCGAGCGCTTCCAACGCAAGGCCGAGGTTGTTCTGGGCCATGGCCCATTGGGTCGGCGCGCTCTGCTGAGAAAATTCCTCCAAGGCTGCACGAAAGGCAATCACGGCTTCGTCGAGCCTAGCTGGGTCTCCTTCGCGCATGCCCAGTGTTTCCAGCGCGAGGCCCAGATTGTTTTGAGTCATGCCCCATTGGCGCGGGGTGCGCTCTCGGGTGAACTCCAGCAAAGCTTCCCGATAGGCGGAAACAGCCTCGTTCAGCCGCGCGGTGCCGTTCTCCCCCGCCTCCCGCGCACCCAGCGTCATAAGCGCATTGCCAAGGTTCACTCTCGCCATGCCCCATTGGAGCGGCACGCGTTCGCGGGTCGCCTCCATCACGGCTTCACGATAGGCGGTCACGGCTTCCTCCAGCCGCGCGGTCCCGCTTTCCCGTTGGCCGAGCATGACGAGGGTGGCTCCGAGATTGATTTGCGTCATCGCCCATTGGAGCGGAACCCGCTCGCGGGTCGCTTCTTTCGCGGCTTCCCGATAGGCCACCACCGCTTCTTCCAGCCGCGTCGTCCCGCTTTCGCGTTCGCCGAGCCTTGCCAGCGCATTGGCAAGATCGACCTCTGTCGTCGCCCAATCGAGGGGCAGGCGCTCGCGGGTCCGTTCCCTCAAAGCTTCACGATAGGCGCCGACGGCCTCTTCGAGCCGCGCGGTTCCGCTCTCCCGCTCGCCGAGCGTGACCAGGGCGTTGCCGAGATTCACTTGGGCCGTGGCCCGATCGAGAGGCGCGCGCTCAGGCGTAAATTCCTGCAAAGCGTCACGAACCGCGACGACGGCCTCTTCGAGGAGAGCGGTCCCCGCCTGACGCTCGCCCAGCACCCAAAGCGCGTTGCCGAGGTTCATTCGGGCCATGGCCCAATCGAGCGGAAACGCCTGCCAGGTTTTAAGTTCGCCCAGGCTGCGATAGCGTTCGATCGCCGCGCGGGCGGCCGCATTGTCTCCAAATTCGCTGCCTTGCCGGTAAAGAGCATCGGCCTCGTTGTTGAGATATGTCCACCGCGCATCGCTCCCCACCGGCGCTTTTGCCGCCGCCTCAGTGAAGCGTTGCGCCGCATCGAGATAGTGCAGACGCGTCAAGGCCAGATCGCCGCGCTGCGCAGAGGTTTGCGCGGCATTGAGCGCCAGCCGGTCCAACGCCTCGGTTTGGATCTTCTCGATTGCGGCCAAACGATCGTCCGCCTCGCCGAGCTGTCCGTCTTGGATCGCTTTTTGGGCGGCTGCCTTCAAAGCGGTGATTTTCGCATCGTCGCCGGGCTGCTCCGCCGCCGCCCTTTGCAGCTCTTTATATTTCTGGGCAATCTCGCCCAGTTTCGCGGCAAGCCGCTCGGGGGGGACATTGGCTTCACCGACAATCTCCAAGGCGCTGCGAACCTGGCTCTGATTGAGGTCGAGTTTTTCCTTGAGAAGCGAAATCGTATCCTTCTGCGAGTCCGACAGATCGCTAAGGTCTTTGGTCCGGGAACGAACCGCTTCCTCGAGCTTTTCGTAAGGAACCCCGATCGTGCTGTTCGAAACATTGCCGCCGATCGCGACACTTCCGCCTTCGGCATGAACGGGGGGCCGTTCCTGCGCATTGGTTTCCCAGCCTCCCGATATGAAGGCAAAAAAGAAACAGAGGGCCAGGACGACCCGCCACATGGCTATGGCCGGGGTTTCGGACAGTCGCCACTATTGCCGGCGGTGATCGACGTCCCCGACACATCGCCGCCGATCGCGACGCTGCCGCAATCGGCTTCGATATGCTTTTGCGGCGGATTGGGTTTTGTCTGGGGCGCCGGGAAAAAATAAACGAACACCGCCCAAAGTCCGCCGGCAACAAGCGCAAGCCCGCCGCCGATCCAGCCAAGGAGTTTTTGGTTGTCCTCGGATTTCAAAAACACCCACAGGCAATTCGGCATGGCCTCGTCCTTGGTCAAAACAATTGAGCAATTCATAGCACGAAACTGTGGCCGCCAGCGCCGCTTCGGCTCCCGTTAATATCCCATTTACCCTAATTACCCATAGTGCGCCCAACGGGTCACGGAGGCTCCAATGGCTAGACCCAAACAGATGAATTGCTTCTGTTTGGGTCTAGCCGTCGGCCCAAATCTTGTGGGCCGACTTCACCCTGACGTTTGCGTCGTCAGGCCTGGACCCACCACGAGGCTGCATGTCCCCTAAGATATTGATCGCCGATGACGACCCCGTTCAGCGGCAATTGCTCGAAACCCTGGTTCATCGCTTCGGCTATCAAACCGAGACGGCCGAAAGCGGGGAGGCGACGCTCGCCAGGCTGCAGCGGGCAGGAGAGCCGATCGATCTCCTGATCCTCGATCTCGTCATGCCGGACATAGACGGCATGACGGTGCTTTCGCGTTTGCGGGAAAGCGGCCATAGGCTGCCCGTGATCGTCGAGACCTCGCGGGGCTCGATCGAGTCGGTTGTCTCCGCCATGCGTCTAGGCGCGAATGATTTCGTGGTGAAGCCAGTTGGGGCGGAACGACTCCAGGTCTCGATCAAGAATGCGCTCGCCGCGACTTTGCTCGAAGATGAGGTTGGCTTCTTGAACCGGCAGGCGACCGCCAGTTTGTCGTTCGACGATCTCGCGGCCAAAGGCGACGGGATGGAGCGGGTCGTCCAGCTTGGCCAAAGGGCGGCGAAATCAATCATTCCGGTGTTGCTCGAAGGCGAAGCCGGAACCGGCAAGGAACTGATTGCCCGCGCCATCCACGGCATTTCGGAGCGTCGCGGTCGACCCTTCAAGACGGTCCATTGCAACACTTTGACCGAGCATTCGGCTGACGCCGTGCTATTTGCAAACCCCGGTGCATTTGTCGAATCGCATGGCGGCACCTTGTTCCTCGATCAAATCTGCGCGTTGCCGCTCGAAGTGCAAGCCAAATTGCTGCGTGCCTTGCACGAAGGCGAGGTTCATCCGGCAGGGACGAAACGGCCGGTGAAGGCGGATGTACGGTTGATTTCCGCGACCACGCAGAATCTGATCGAACTCGTCAAACTCGGCCGCTTCCGCGAGGATCTCTATTACCGGATCAATGTGTTCCCCGTTTTCATACCGCCGCTGCGGGCGCGGCCCGATGATATCGCGGGTCTTGCGCGACGGCTTTGCGCGAGATTTGCAGTGGAAGAAGGAAAGCGGCTTCGCGGAGTCTGCGCCGAGGCGCTCGCCCTGCTTTGCGCCTATGATTGGCCGGGGAATGTGCGGCAATTGGAAAGCGCCGTGTTTCGCGCGGTCGTCCTTGCCGATGGCGATGAGCTGACCGTCGCCGAGTTTCCGCAAATCGCCAAACGGGTGGAAGGATTTGACGTCAGGGTCCCGGCGGCTCCGGCTCCGGGTGCGAGCCAAGCGCCGCGCGAAAGAGAGTTCGTGCGCGTCGAGGTCCGCGATCCCAATGTCCTGGCGCTGCTCGACCAAAACGGCAATGCGCGGTCGCTTGAGCAATTGGAAGCCGAAGCCATCAAATTCGCATTGGTCCATTATCGCGGCCAGATGTCCGCTGTCGCGCGCAAGCTCGGGATCGGCCGCTCCACCCTTTATCGCAAATTGAGGCAATATCACATTGAGCCCGATAAGATAGAAGCCCTTGACCTTGCCTGCGCGGAAAGCCGCCGCGACGAGGCCGCGGCATGAGCGGGACATCCTCCCCCTCCAAGACGCAATTGTGGCGGCCCTGCCCCCGCAATGAAAATTTATCCGATGTGACTTCGCACGCATCGGTTCGCGCGTTAGTCTGATTCCATCAAGGTCGACGCGATCTAAGATAATGGCAAGAGGCAGGATTATGTTTGCGCCCTGGCAAGTGGCCGGTCGGACCGTTTCGGCTCTGGCCTTATTTATTTCCGTCGCGAGTTTGGCGGCACGCGCCGAGGATGCGAGCCCTGGGCCTGGCGTGGCTTTGCCTGCGCAAGTAGCCATGTCCCCCGCGCATGGGGATCCTTTTGCCGAGGCTTCGCCCGAACCGCAGAATGACGACCAAAGCGACGCCGCAACCGAGCCGGAAGAAGCTGCACCGCAAACAGGCGAGGCGGCTCCGATGCCGCCCGAGAGCTTGCCCGAGGGAAAGGATGCCGTCGTCGCCCCCTCAGGCGGCGACTCCGAGCAGGCGCCGCCGCAAGAAACTGGCATGCCGGCTGTCAATGCCGCCCTCAAGGTCGAACTTGAAACGCGGTCCGCCGCTCGGAGTGCAATCCTGAGCCGCCGCGATCGGGAAGCGATTGCGGCTTTCTATGCCATGCGGGATTTCGCGCCCTTGTGGTCGCGGGACGGCAAAGCCAACAGCGAGGTTGCCCCCGTTCTCGAACGGCTTGCTCATGCCGGAGACGATGGGCTCGACCTCAAGGGCGCTGCGATCGGATTTTCACCCTCCGGCACCGATGCCGAACTGGCCGCCGCCGATATCGCCTTGACCGATGCTGTCGTTGCCTATGGAAGACAAGCCAGCGGAAGCAGAAATCGATCCGGGCACGCGTTTCGCGGTTGATCGGGCTTGAACCGGAAGTCGCGGATCCCGCCATCATTCTGGCCACCGTTGCCACAGCCGGCGAAAATGCCGGAGACCAGCTTCGGTCCTTCAACCCGCCACAGAAGCCGTATGAAGCGCTGCGCGAAAAACTCGTTCAAATGCGCAAGGGACGAAATATTGCCGAAGGGGGTGCCGTCATCCCGGCGGGTCCGGTTCTTCGTCCGGGCATGCGCGATCCGCGCGTCCCCCTCATCAGGGCCCGCCTCAGCCTTGATGGCGGGTCTGACGCGCAAGATAAGGCTCGCGATCGGATCTATGACACCGCAGTGGCCGCCGCAGTCGCGGATTTTCAGAAAGCCAATGGTCTTCCGCCTTCGGGGACTTTGACCACCAAGACCGTGGCCGTAATGGGCGGCCAGCCCTCGCATCAAGAGCCCGAGATCATCGCCAATATGGAGCGCTGGCGGTGGATGCCGCGCGACATGGGCGAGTCACGGATCGAAGTGAATATTCCGAATTATGAGGTGGTCGTCGTCGAAAAGGGCGCGGTCGTTGAGCGTCACCGCGTTATTGTCGGCAAGGAGCAAACTCCAACGCCGATTTTTTCCAACCGGATGCAATTTCTGATCGTCAACCCTTATTGGAACGTGCCGCCTTCCATTATCAAGAAAGAGATGCTCCCGAAACTTGCTTCGGACCCTAATTATTTGCATCGGCTGGGTTATGAAGTTTTCTCCCGCGGCGGCCGTCTTGTCGTGCGTCAGCCGCCCGGCGAGCGCAATGCGCTTGGGCGCATCAAATTCATGTTCCCCAATGATTTCGCGGTGTATTTGCATGACACGCCGAGCCGCAAATTGTTTTCTTCGCCGAAGCGGGCCTTCAGCCACGGCTGCGTGCGTGTCGATGACCCGTTCCGTTTCGCCGAGACGGTGCTGGGGCGCGGCAATGGTTGGAGCGAGCAGCGCGTGAAGAAATTGATCGGCGGCAAGGAACGCTATGTCCATCTGCCGAAACCGCTCCCGATTCACCTCGAATATTTTACCGCCTTCGTCGACGAAGCCGGGCACCTGCAATTGCGTGACGACATCTATGGCTATTCGCACAAGGTGAAGGCGGCGCTCGGGCTGGAAGGTTAGAGCATGATCCCGAAAAGTTGCAGACTTTTCGGATAAGATCATGCGCCAAAACAAATAGATTAAAGAGCATGATCAATTCACCACCTTGAAGCGATCATGTGGTAAAGAGCGTCCGACTTCCTCAGCGGCCTTGAACACACATTCTGGGAAGACGATAATCTCGGCGGCTCTTAATCCGGCATGCCGACGTGCAACGATCTGTTTCGTTCCATGATTTCCTCGCGCATTTCCTTGCGCATCTTTCCCGCCTCGAACAGCCGCCGTTCGATTTCGGTTTCGATTTCAAGCGGCGGGACGGTGACCGGCTGGCCTTCCTCGCTCCGCGCCACCATCGTGAAGTAGCAGGAATTGGTGTGGCGGGCCGCTTTGGTCGTCAGGTTCTCGGCAATCACCTTGATCCCGATCTCCATCGAAGTACGGCCCACGTAATTGACATTGGCTTTGAAGGTCACCAATTCGCCGACCTTGATCGGCTCCTTGAAAATCACCTGATCGAGCGAAGCGGTGACCACATAGTTCTTGCAGTACCGCGCGGCGCAAGCGTAGGCCACTTGATCGAGGAGCTTCAAGATCGATCCGCCGTGCACGTGGCCGGAAAAATTGGCCATGTCCGGGGTCATGAGAAACGTCATGAAAAGGGATTTTTCCTGGTTGCTCATAGGGCTTGAACAATTACAAGCGGCTGCGGCAAAACGGCTGTCCTAGTTCAAGGGCATGTCGAGCCAGGGCGACAAAGCCGATGGCTTGGACGCAGGAGGTTCGCCAAAAGACGTCCGCGTGCAACCTAGCAAATGGTCGAGGCCAAGACAACCGGCGGCAGTCGGCCCGAGGGTCGTGAACGCCTGGGCCGACGGATTTTCACGCCGCCTTTTGCTTCGGCCGCACTTCGGCGGAATAATCGTCGATCAGGGCGCGGGAGATGGCGCCGGGCGTGAACTTGTAAGGCCCGACCTCGGAGACCGGCGTGACTTCGGCGCCGGTGCCGCAGATGAAACATTCCTCGAAACCCGTCAGCTCCTCCGGCATGATGCGGCGCTCGATCACGTCGATGCCGCGGCGTTTGGCCAGCTCGATCACCGTGCGGCGGGTGATGCCGTCGAGGAAGCAATCGGCGATCGGGGTGTGGATCACGCCATTCGCGGTAAAGAAGATATTGGCGCCGGTGCATTCGGCGACCCGCCCTTGCCAATCGAGCATCATGGCATCGGCATAGCCGCGCCGCTCGGCCCGATGTTTCGAGATGGTGCAGATCATATAGAGCCCGGCGGCCTTGGCGCGGCAGGGGGCGGTCATGCGGATCGGGCCGCCGGTATTCGGCGATATCGAGCCTGATGCCTTTCATTTTCTGCTCGACGTCGAACATGCTCGGCCAGTCCCAGACGGCGATGGCGACGTTGATCGTCGAATTCTGCGCCGCGACCGCCATCATCTCGCTGCCGCGCCAGGCCACCGGGCGAACATAGCAATTCTGCAGATTGTTTTTGTCGACGACGAGCTGCTTTGCCCGGTCTAGTTCCGCCACCGAATAGGGAATTTCGAAATCGAGAAGTTCCGCCGAGGTTCGGAACCGCTCCGAATGTTCGCGTCGATTTGAAAATGCGGCCGCCATAGGCGCGCTCGCCCTCGAAGACGCAGGAGGCATAATGCAAGACCATGCGAGAGAACATGAAGCTTGGCGTCCCTCCACGCGACAAGATTGCCGTTCATCCAGATGAAGCCGTCGCGCTGATCGAAGGGCAAAACGGACATCGGTCCCTCCTGGGCTTGCGGTTGGGCCCGCTGCTGGTTCGTGAGCCCAAATTGCGCGGGCCTATGACGCTCTGAACCTAATCTAGCGAGGCGGAGAAAATAAAAATAAGCACCGGTTTGAAAAAGTCATCTGCTGGTGCTTTCTTGACGGATAAGCATCTTCCTGAAATATGTCAATAGTGCTGACATAAAGGCTGCTCGCAGTGGATTCTGAGTGCTCGAAGCAGGATGTTGCCCAAAAGCTCTCGCGCAGGCCCTTTGCCGCCGCCGCGGCGGAGCCGACTGGCGTGCGCGCCGATGTATGATCTGATCGAGCTCATGTTTTTCGCCTATCGCGATTTTGTCGGCGATGCCGATCATCTGCTCGCCACCCTTGGCTTTGGCCGGGCGCACCACCGGGTCTTGCATTTTGTCTCCCGGCGGCCGGGCCTCACAATCGCCGAATTGCTGGATATTCTGAAAATCACCAAGCAAAGTCTCAATCGCGTCCTCAAGGAATTGCTCGATCAGGACTATGTCGAGGCCCGCCGGGGCATGAAGGACCGCCGCCAGCGCCAATTGTTTCCAACGCCGCGCGGGAAAAGCGCTCGCCTTGGATGTCGCGGACTTGCAGTCGAAGCGGTTCGCCAACGGTGTTCGCCGGGCTGCCGGAAGGAGCGCGCGCGCAAGCGATCGCATTTCTCCTCGCCATGGTCGATGCGGAGGAGCGCGACAAGGTCGCCGCGATGACCGTGCCGAGCCCGGCCACGGCGTTTTTCCAAGGGACCGCAACTGTGAGCCAATTTCCAAATGGCGGATCGCAAGGCCCGCCGGCGGCGGCGCCGGCCGACGATGCCGCGCATCTTCTGATTGTCGACGACGACCGGCGCATCCGCGCGCTTTTGTCTCGCGTGCTGAGCGAAGAAGGCTATCGCGTCACGGCCGCCGCCGATGCCGGGGAAGCCATGGCCCGCCTCAAGAGTCTGTCGTTCGACCTCATCGTCCTCGATGTCATGATGCCGGGCGAGGATGGTTTCGCCTTCGCGGCGCGGCTGCGCGGCGAGCGGCACCGGAACTCGCCCGCGTTCCCATTCTGATGCTGACCGCGCGCAGCGAAGCGGACGACCGGGTGCGCGGCTTGGAGACGCGGGGCCGACGATTATCTCGGCAAGCCGTGCGAGCCGCGCGAACTCACCTTGCGGATCGCCTCGATTCTTGCGCCGGGCGCCGCCGCGCGCGATCGTCGGGACCGCCGCGCCTTTGTGCGCTTTGGCGATTTCAGCTTCGATATTGGCCGCGGCGAACTGCGCCAGCGCGATGACATCATCCGGCTGACCGACCGGGAGCGCGAAATGCTGCGGCTTCTGGCGGAAAACGCGGGTGAAACGGTCGCGCGCGAAACCTTGGCTGGGTCCGGCGTGGCCGCCAATGAGCGGACGGTCGATGTGCAGGTCAACCGGCTGCGCCGCAAGATCGAGCGCGACCCGGCCAACCCTCTGCTATTTGCAAACCGCGCGGGGCGCGGGCTACCGCTTGCTGATCGACCGCTGAAACAGCTTGAACGGGGGCGTGCCTTGAGCCTTTCCCTCCCCGTCTCGTTCGAGCAGCCGCGCTCCTGGTGGCGGGCTTTTGGCGCAAGCCGCCTTGCTCCTGCCCAAGGGCCTCTATGCGCGGGCGCTGCTGATCGTCATCGCGCCGATGGTGATCCTGCAATGCGTGCTCACCTATGTGTTCATGGAGCGGCATTGGCAGCGCGATCACCACGCGGCTTTCCAACCGCCTTGACGCAGGAGATCGCGGCGATCGTCGATCTCCACCGTTCCTATCCGGGACGGACAAACGACGACATCCTGGCGCGGATCGCCCAGCAGCGGTTGAATATAGACATGGAGTTCCTGCCCAAGGGGGCACTGCCGCCGGCGCTGCCGAAGCCGTTCTTCTCCATCGTCGATGCCGCCTTGTCGAACGAGATCAAACGTCAGATCGGCAAGCCCTTCTGGCTCGACACGGTCGGGTCGTTCGAATTTCATCGAGATCAGAATTGCGCTCGACGATGTCGATCTTGCGAGTTGTCGCCTTGCGCAACGCGGCCTATGCCTCGAATTCCCATATCTTTCTTGTTGTGGATGATCGGCACGTCCTTTGTCTTGATTGTCGTGGCGATCGCTCTTCCTCGGCAATCAGATCAAGCCGATCCTCTCGCTCGCCGGCGCCGCCGAGGCGTTCGGCAAGGGCCGCGATCTTGACTTTCCGCCCGCGTGGCGCGCGCGAAGTGCGCCAGGCGGGCTACGCTTTCATCGAGATGAAGCGGCGCATCGAGCGCGCCTTCGAGCAGCGCACCACCATGCTGAATGGCGTCAGCCACGATCTTCGCACCATCCTCACGCGATTCAAGCTTTCGCTGGCCCTGATGCAGCGAGACCGACGAAACGCGCGATCTGCAAAAAGACGTCGATGGAAATGCAGCGCATGCTGGAAGTCTATCTCGCCTTTGCGCGGGGCGACGCCGGCGAAAGCGCGGCGGAAATCGACATCGCGGAATTTTTGGAGGACCTGCGTCTCGATGCCGAACGGGCGGGCTTTGATGCCAAGATCGCTTTCAGCGGCGATCCGATCGTGACGGTCCGGCCCAATGCGTTCAAGCGCTGCCTTGCCAATCTCATCGGCAATGCGCAAACCCACGCCAAGCATATTTCCATCGAGGCGGTGCGGGATCGAGCGGTTTCTGACCGTCCATGTCGACGACGACGGTCCCGGCATTCCGCCCGGACCACGCGAGGATGTGTTCCAGCCGTTTTGTCCGCCTCGATAGCGCCCGCAACCAGGACGAGGGCGGCACCGGGCTTGGCCTTGCGATCGCCCGCGACATCGCGCGCTCGCATGGCGGTGACATTAGCCTGGGCGACAGCAAGGCTGGTGGCTTGCGGGCAACGGTCCGGGTGCCGGTGTGAAGCAGCAAGATTTGTCGGCCAAATCTTCAGGCTAGGGCGTGTCTCTCCTCGCCTAAATGAAAATTCCTAATTCGATAGCAAGAGCCGGAGTGTGCCGGCGGCGGCCCGGCACTACATTCTTCCAAATGGACGGCAAGAGGACCGAACCAATGTTGGAGAAAACGGCGAGTGTCCGGGTTGTCGCCGATCGGGACCCGAGGTGGCAGGCGGTTGCCGCGCGGGATCGCACATTCGACGGTCAGTTCTACTATTCCCTCAAGACAACCGGCGTTTATTGCCGTCCGTCCTGCGCCGCTCGCTTAGCGCGGCCCGAAAATGTCGCCTTCCATCTCACTCGAGAGGATGCCGAGCGAGCGGGCTTTCGTCCGTGCAAGCGGTGCAAGCCGGATCAGCCCGCGCTGAGTGAGCGGCAGGCGGCAAAAATGGTGGCGATCTGCCGAAGCATTGAATCTGCGGAAGAGGTCCCAACCCTGGACGCGCTCGCCCAAACGGCGGGGCTCAGCCCTTCCCATTTTCATCGTCTCTTCAAGTCTGTCACCGGTTTGACTCCCAGGGCCTATGCGATGGCGCATCGTGCCAAACGGGTCCGCCACGAACTCGCGCACGGCGACGGCTCGGTGACCGAGGCCATTTACGGCGCCGGCTTCAATTCCAACGGGAGGTTCTACGAATCCTCAAACGAAATCCTCGGCATGACACCGACGGCCTATCGCGCGGGCGGTGCCAACACCAAAATATGTTTCGCGATCGGCGAATGCTCGTTGGGTTCGATTCTCGTGGCGAGAAGCGAGAAAGGCATCTGCGCCATTCTCCTTGGCGACGATCCAGGCACCCTCGCGCGGGATTTGCAGGACCGCTTTCCAAATGCCGAGCTGATCGGTGGCGACAAAGGGTTTGAGGCGCTGGTCGCCATGGTCGTCGGCTTCGTGGAAGCGCCGGCCATAGGCCTTGATCTTCCGCTCGATGTGCGCGGGACGGCCTTTCAGCAGCGGGTCTGGCAGGCCTTGCGCGAAATCCCCGCCGGGAAGACGGCAAGCTACGCCGATGTCGCCAAGCGGATCGGAGCGCCGAAATCGGTTCGCGCCGTCGCCGGGGCTTGCGCGGCCAACGCCATCGCGGTGGCCATTCCCTGCCACCGGGTTGTGCGGACGGATGGTGCGCTCTCCGGCTATCGCTGGGGCGTCGCGCGCAAACGTGCTTTGCTTGACCGCGAGAGAACAGCTCGCTCGCCTCAGCTCAATCCCCGCAAATGACGGTAGACGATGACGCCGGGACACGAAGCCGGTGACGATCGCGATGCCCGCCGCGATGAGGGCGATCGCGGCATAGATATTCAGCCCCAGCGAAAAATCGCCGAACATCGCCTTCCATCTGATCGCCGCCGGGGGTTGCCCGCAGCCAGGAGGCCACAGTTCCCGAGCCGCAGAAAGGCGAAGATCGCAAGACCGCCGCCGATCGCACCGCCGCGCAAGCCGAGGCGGAAGAAATGCCGCTGGAACTGGCGCGAAATATAACTGTCCTCGGCGCCGACGAAATGCAGGACCTCGATGATCTCCCGATTGCCCGCCATCGCGCCCTGAGTCGCGAAGCCAACCGCCAGGATCATCGCGACAAGGACAAGAGCGAAGATCACCGCCGCGACGAAGACGACGGTTTTCGCCATGACGGCGAGACGCTCGAGCCACAAGTCGGTGGTCGTCGATGCTCGTGCCTGGAATGGCATCGGCGAGCGTCTTGCGCAGGACCGCGATGTCCAAGCGCTCCTCCTTGTCGAGTGCCGACGACGACGAGGCGCGGCACCGGCAATTCGGAAAGATCGAGGCCGGAGCCGAGCCAGGGCTGCAAGAGTTCCTCGGATTGCGCCTTAGCTATAGGCGCGCACAGAGGTGATGCCCGGCATTTTGCTGCGCGAGCTCGACGGCCTTCGCCGTGTCGGCCTCGAGATCGCGGCCGACGGTCGGGCGGATTTGGATCGTCATTTCGCGCGCGACTTCGTCCTGCCAGCCGCGCGAAGCATCGCTGATCAAAATCGCTGCGCCGGCGGTGAGCGAAGCCAGAAACGTCATGATGGCGACGACGGTCACCAGCGCGCGTCCGGCGATGGAGGCAGCCGGCACAAGCGCGATATCGCGATTGCTCTCGCGCCCGAGTCCGCGTCTGATGGTGCCGCTCGATATCCAAATGACCACCGTTTCCCGCCGCTGCTTGCACCCGTCGGATTGCGCCCGAGAAAAAACTCATCGCGCGCCTCAATCGTAAATGTGGAGGCGGCCGTCGCCAAGGACGAGTCGGCGGGCGCCGTCGAATTGATCCATCAAGGCGAGGTCATGGGTCGCGATCACCACCGACGTTCCCGATTTGTGGAGTTCGGTGAAACAGCCGCAGCAGCCTTCGCGCCAAGCTCGGATCGACATTGCCGGTCGGCTCGTCGGCGAGGAGAAGCTCCGGCCGCACGATCAGGGCGCGGGCGATCGCGGCGCGCTGCTTCTCGCCGCCGGACAGCACGGGCGGCAGAATATGCATGCGCTCGCCGAGACCGACCCAATGCAACAGCTCCGTCACCTCGGCCCGGTAGCTCGCTTCCTCCTTGCCGCGCACGCGCAGCGGCAAGCGCGACATTTTCATACGTCGTCAGATGGTCGAGCAGCCGGAAATCCTGAAAGACGACGCCGATCCGCCGCCGCAAGTCCGGTGATCTCGGCCTTGTCGAGGGTCAGAGCGTCGCTGCCAAACAGAGCGATTGCGCCGCGCGTCGGCCGCAAGGACAAAAGAATAAGCCGCAAAAGCGTCGTCTTGCCGGCGCCCGAGGGGCCGGTCAGAAACTGAAACGACTGCGGCTCGATGGTAAAGCTGATATCCTTCAGGATTTCCGCTCCCATCCCGTAGCGTAAGCCGACATTTTCAAAACGGACCAAGAAGACCTCGCGCGCGCCCGACACTGTGCCATGGCAAAAAACTTCAGCTTCTCCTCATAGCATGGCTTTCCGACTGGAAAAGAGAGGCCGAATGTCTCTGCCTAAGTCCTCACGAGCGCCCGCCGGCGCTCGCATGCGCCTCAAATTCACATGTTTAGAGTTGAATCTAACGAAGGGAAGGTAAATTAAGACTTAAGTTTTTCCGTTAGACCGGCTGTCGGCCAAGGCTTCCACATAGTTGCGTTCATTTGGGCGCGCCGCGGTTCGTATAGTTCGAGCTCAGCCAGGCACATTCACGCGATAAAAGGCCGAGATTACCTGTTTTTGTTGCTCGCTGTGCTTTTATTTCTTAGATTTATAGACGAATATCTTGCGCATGATGGAAATGCCTGACCCACGCGTCCTTCCTATCAGACAATTGACCTTGCCAACCGCCCGAAGTGGGGACCCCAAGGTCACGCTTTGGCTCATCGGTCCCGCCGGGCTCTCCGGAGTCCCGGAGGATCTGTGGGATGATCTCGATGCCGGCGAGAGAGATCAGGCCAACCGGTTTCGCCGCGCGCAGGACAGAACATTATTTGCTTTGACGCGCGGCATATTGCGCAATCTGCTGGGTCGGGCGACGGGGATTGCGCCGGCAAACATCGTTTTCGCGCAGGGGCCTCACGGCAAGCCCTATTTGGCCGGGGCACGCGGGCCTCATTTCAATGCCTCGCATTCGGGGGCTTGGGCCTTGGTTGGATTTTCCGACGAACGGCCGATCGGCGTCGATATAGAATTAATCCGCGCGACCGAGGATGAATTGGAAATGGCGCGTTCATTTTTCTCGGATGCGGAATATCATTATCTTTCCGGCCTGGACGCGGCGGCGCGGCAGCAGTCTTTTTACAAAATCTGGACTTGCAAAGAGGCCGTCCTCAAGGCCTTTGGCGCCGGAATTTCGGAGCATCTGAAAAACTTCTCCGTCGAACTGACACCCCATGGATTTCAGGTGCGGCCGGAACGCGATTGTTTTTCTGTTTCCTTTGCTTCGGTCATTGCCGCGCCCGTCGAAGTCCCGGAAGGCTACGCAGGAAGCTATGCGCTAGCGTGACGGGAGAGCTTCCCATGGACACGTGCCCGTGCGCCTATTTTCCCTCGCGATGGGGACGATAATTACTTTGCTTGTCTGGAAGACGGCTTGCCGACGCGGCGATCCTCTGGCTTCTTGTTTCGGCCCAAATGTCCATTCAGCAATAGAATGCTAGTTTCGGGCTCTGCGGATTCGAGGAGGCTCAGTTGTTTGGTAGTATTCTAAAGAGGATCGGTGCCGCATTTCAGGCATTCAAGCGATCGACCGCTGATGTCATTCCTGATGGATTTGTCCCGATCTCCGATTTCTCGCCGGACGATGTCTTTATCGTGGGGTATCCCAAGTCGGGAAATACCTGGTTTCAGCATCTCGTCGCCGGTGTCGTCTATGGCGTGGATCCGAAGTGGGCTCCTATAGCGGCGGTGCAGGATCTCGTGCCGGACGCCAGCCTGCTCAAATATTATCGCCGCTATGCGCCACGCATGTTTTTCAAGGAGCATTCGCTGCCTCGCCCGGATTATCGCCGGGTGGTTTATTTGCTCCGCGATGGACGCGACGCGATGGTCTCCTATCGACATTATCGGGAGGCGGTAGACAAGGTAAAATATGATTTTCAAGAGTTCGTCGCACCCGAAACCGACTTATACCCCTGTCATTGGCCCCTGCATGTCGACGCATGGACAAAAAACCCCTATGGGGCGGAAATACTGCTGATCAAATATGAAGACCTGCTTGCGCAACCGGTGGAGCAGCTCCAGCGATTCTGCGAGTTCGTGGGCATTTCGAGGGACATCGATCATTTGAAAGCTGTGGCAGAGGCGGCGGCTTTCTCGAATCTGCGCGGCAAAGAAGCCAAAGAGGGCTGGCCCGATCCCAATTTCGAGGCGGGCAAATTCTTCTTCCGGCGCGGCGTCGTCGGCAGCCATAAGGATGAAATGCCTCCTGGAGCGCTCCAAATTTTTCTCGGTCAAGCCAGTGAAACATTACGCAGGCATGGTTACGAGATTGGTCATTCTGCGTGGTTCGCCGCCGTGCTGGGAGTGGCGCAGGGATATCTATCCGACGAAGGCCGGCCTCTTGAGGCTTTGATTTATCTATTTGCGTAATCTGGGACGGCCGTCGAATTCGATCGTTCTTTGATCGAGATACGAAGAGGGATGAATGCCAAAGCTCTCGCGCCGCCAGACCTTGGTCACTCTTCTGGCCGCGGGTGCGAGCGCGGCCGCGCCGCCCGCGCGGGCCGCCGGCAGCGTGATCCGGGTGAGTTTTCTTCTTACGAACGATGTCTATCGCATGGAGGCGAACAAGGATGGGCGTGGCGGCCTGGCCCGTTTCGCGACCGTGGTGAAGGCGGAGCGCGCCAAGGCTCTCGGTGAAAAACGCCTTCTCATCTGTGTCCATGCCGGGGATACGCTGTCGCCGAGCCTTTTATCGAGCTTCGATGAAGGGGCCCACATGATCGATCTCTATAACGAGGTGGGTCTCGACGCTTTCGTTCCGGGAAATCACGAATTCGACTTCGGCAAGGACGTCTATTTCGAGCGGGTCAAGGAAGCCAACTTTCCTTTCCTTGCCGCCAATCTCAGGGACAGCGAGGGCGCCCGATCTGCCGCGCCATCAAGACCAATTGGCAATCGAGGCCGATGGACTCAAGATCGCGCTGATCGGGTCGGCGTATGAATTTACCGGCATCGCCTCGCGTCCCGGCGACCTCAAATTCATGCCGACCATCCCCTCGGTGCTGGAAAACGCGAAGCAAGCGCGCGCGGCGGGAGCGGATATCGTCGTTGCGATCGTACACGCCGACAAGCCGACGGGTTCGGCCTTGATGAATTCACAGGCTGTCGATCTCATTCTGTCCGGCCACAATCATGATTTGCATATCGATTTCAATGGCCGCACAGCGCTCGTCGAATCCGAGCAGGATGCCAATTATGTGGCGGTGGTCGATCTCGACGTTTCGATCACGCAAGGCGAAACATTCCGATCCATCTCCTGGTGGCCGAATTTCCGCGTCATCGATACCGCAACGGTCGCTCCGGATCCGGCCCTGCAGCAAAAGATCGATGTCTATAAGGCCGGACTGGCAAAGCGTTTTGATGTCGAAATCGCAACGCTCGCCGCGCCGCTGGATAGCCGGACCCAAATTGTGCGCTCGGGGGAATGCGCAATAGGCAATCTATTTGCCGATGCTCTTTTAAAGGCGACCGATGCCGATCTCGCCATCATCAATGGCGGCGGCATCCGGGGCGACAAGGTGTATCAGATTGGCGACAGGCTGCTGAAGCGGGATATCCTCGAAGAACTGCCGTTCGGCAACAAGTCGATGCTTGCGATTGTTTCGGGTGCAAATATTCAGTCTGCCCTTGAAAACGGCCTTTCCCAACTCGATCGCTTGTCTGGCCGGTTTCCGCAGGTGGCCGGATTGACGGTTGTCGCCGACCCCAAGGCCGCGCCGGGCACGCGTGTCAAAGCGGTGCGCATCAAGGGCCAAGCGCTCGATCCCGCCCGCGCTTACAAGGTTGCGACGAATGATTTCCTCGCGCTCGGTGGCGATGGCTATGGGATGCTTGCCGGCATGACGCGGGCAACCGCCGACTCCGGTACGAGGCTCGTTGCCCTCGATGTGATGGATTACGTCGAGGCGAAGAAGATCATCGACGGGAAAGTCGAGGGCCGGATCGTGTTTCAAGAGGCCGCCCCCGCCTTGTCCGAGTCCCCGGCAGCTCGCGATCAGCATCACCAGAGTTTGTGGAAATGATGGACCGGCCCATGGCCGCGACCGACGCTGAGCGTGTCGGCTGCCGCAAGCGCGCCCGTCAAAAAGCTCTTCGCGAAATCGATCGCTTCGCCAAGCTCCACACCCTTGCCAAGATACACAGCGATCGCCGAGGCTAAAGTGCAGCCGGTGCCATGGGTGTTGCGGGTTGCAACGCGCGGCGCCGAATAGAGCCGATAAGAAACGCCGTCGAACAAGAGGTCGTCGGCAGTCGGCCCGCTCATATGACCTCCTTTTACGAGCACGGCTTTTGCGCCGCGCGCATGGAGAAGTCCGGCGGCACGGCGCATGCCGGCCGGATCGGCCGCCAGGACATGTCCCGAGAGGCGCGCCGCTTCATAAAAATTCGGCGTGATGAGAGTTGCCAGCGGAAAAAGATGACGCACGATCGCTTCGGCTGTGCCGGATGCACTCAACGCGTCGCCGCTCGTGGCCGCAAGGACCGGATCGAGGACAATGAAACGCGGCTTATAAAGCGTGAGGCGCTCCGCCACCGCCTCGACGATCGGCGGGCTGGCCAACATCCCGATCTTGACGGCGGCGACCTCGATATCCTCGAAAATCGCATCGATCTGCGCGGCGACAAACTCCGCCGGAAGGATATGCACATCAGTTACGCCAAGGGTGTTCTGAGCCGTGACCGCGGTGGTCACGGCCATGCCATGGCAGCCCAGTGCGGCAAAGGTTTTCAGATCGGCCTCAAGGCCCGCGCCGCCGCTCGGATCGGACCCTGCTATCGACAGGAGATTTTGTATCATGTCCAGGACTCCGTGGCCGGCAGGGAACTGCGCAGGAGGCCACAAATTCTGGATTTGGTAAAGCGATGCGACCGCGCGCCATGGGTGGGGCGCTAGGTCGGATCCTCGCGGTGCAGATCGTGGATCGTCACGCCGCCACGTACAATCGCGGCGCGCTCCAGCCATTCGGGGTGGCGCAGGGTGCGCAAGGTATCTTCGTAGCCAGAGTCCCAATGCTCGCGCATCGAGGTGCCGGAAAATTCGTAATCCCTCGCGTGGCCCTCATAATTCTTATGCTGATAAATGAGATGGACGATGTTGATGACGTTCGCCGCCGAACATTGGGCGATAAACTCTTTTTCGCCCGGCCGCAGTGCTTCGACCGGGACTCTCTTCAAAGCATCGGCCAGACGCATCTTCATGGTGTGGGCTCGGGCGAAAGCGTCCGTATTCTGGCGGGTGCGGCTTGAATACACGATTTCCTTGTGGCGGGTAAGGACCTCCGACATTTCACGCGGAAGAGCACCGCGCGCGCTGAACAGGTCAACCTGAAAAACGAGTGAGGACTGATTTTCGTCCTGTTCGAGCAGATATTGGAGCGGCGTGTTGGAAACGATGCCGCCGTCCCAATAATATTCGCCCTCTATCTTCACTGCGGGAAGTGCCGGAGGAAGCGCGGCCGAGGCCATGATATGTTCAGGCCCGATTCTGTGTTTCTCGGTGTCGAAATAGAGGAAGTTGCCGGTGCGCACGTTGACCGCGCCAACGCTAAGCCGCTTGTGCCCATCATTCAGAAGATCGAAATCGATGAGTTTTTCGAGCGTCTCTCTTAAGGCGCTTAAATCATAGTAACTCGTCGCGCCATGTGCGCCCGGAAGGTGGAACCAAGGATTGGGAACGCGGGGCTGAAAAAATCCGGGTTGCCCAAAGACCGCCGTGATCAGGGAACTCGTCTGGTTGCGCAGATCCCGAAAAATGTCGCCTTCGGGCGTAAACGGCCAGATCTTGCGCCCGGATATGATGTCCCAGAACGCTTCCAGGTTTTGCAACCGCCTTTCTGGCCCATTGCCGGCGATGATAACGGAATTGATCGCTCCGATGGAAACGCCAGAGATCCAATTGGGCTCACAGCCGGCTTCCGCAAGAGCCTGATAGACCCCAACCTGATAGGCACCCAAAGCGCCTCCGCCTTGGAGTACGAGCGCGACGCGGTCGTAGCGTTGAGCGATCGCCGAAATGTCGTCCCGGCGGGCTCTTGCGCGGGGCGGCCGCATTTCGTTCATTGCGCGGGCTCCGTCGCGTGTTCAACGGCTGGAGATGCTAGCGCCGCAAAGTGACAGATTTACAACGGCTTCATGCGGGCATATCGAGGATCCCGGCTGCTCCATCCGCCGCTCCGAACAACAGCCGGCGGCCGGCCAGATCCCAGGACAGAGCGGTAATCGCCTGAGCTCCCGGTCTAGCGGCGCGCACCAGAATTTCCGCCCCGTCGGGAATCCGGCAGAGCGACACGAGCCCGTCTTCATAGCCCTGCGCCACGACAAGGGATTTGGGATGACAGGCGACGTAGGTTACCTTGGCCTCCCGCACGCCAAGTTCCAAAGGGGCTTTGCCGATCGGCCCTTGCTTGTCCTTAAATGGCCAAATGATATTGCCGTCCGCGCCCGATGTCGCGAGCCAATGGCCATCGAAGGACCATGAGAGCGACCGCGATTTTGCCGGATAGCCGCTCATGCGCATATCCTGCTTGTCCGAGATGCGCCAGCCATGCAGTGCGTTTTCCTGCATGGAGGTGACGAGAAATCGGCCGTCGGGAGAAACCGTGACGGAGAGATGCGAGCCCTTCCATTTGAACACCTCGGGCGCTGCGTTGGTGTTCGGAAACCAAAGTGTCGCGCCATCATAATGGGCGATCGCAATCCGGTAGCCCTTGGGCATAAACGCCAGCCCCCGCACCGTTGAAGGGGCGATGAATGTCTTGACGTCGCCGGTATGGTCGCGCGCGCGGGCTTCCTTTCCGGCTGACCAGGCTATCGCCCCATCGGCGCGCGCGGCAAGCGCGTCGATCCATTTGCCCTTTTCATAGGCGATTTCCTGGCAGCCCTCCGGGCCGGTCGCAACGACGCGGCCGTCATCGCCGCCGGTGAAAAGGCTTTGACCCGCTTTGGCGGCAACGAGAATGGCTGCATCGGAATGGGCCACGAAGCGTCGCTCGGCGCCGGGGGTGGCGATCAACACGGTTCCGTCGTCGAGCGCCAAGGCGGGGCTTTGCCCCAAAAAAGCAGCCACGGCGACGGGCGCGCCTGCATCGACTGGGCTGACATGTTCAATTAACGATGAAGTCATGAGTTGCCGATAAACTATCCCGCGAACATCCAGAAACTGTCCGGTCGACAGATACGTTAATGTGAAAATGATCAAGTATATTTGTAATCGGCGAGCGGTCGCGCCGAGCCAGCAACGGATCACACCCTTATGCAAGGCGAGATTCTCGACAAATTCATCAGGTCTCTCCGCGAGACAGCCGGCTCGCGGTTCAATGCGGCAAAGCGGCTGGCAGGGCGTGACAGAAGACTGACGGCGGTTGCAGCTGTCTCATCGGTCTATATCATTATCCTGACCGTGCTACCCTATTTCTTGAACGTGCCGCCCGAGATCACGACCTACCTGAACATCTTCATTATATTTCTATCCATGGTTATTCTGGTCGTATCGCTCCTGCAATACTCCAGCGACAACGTCATAAATTCCGAAAAACTTCATAGAAGCGGTCTCGAAGTCAAGGAAATAGAACGGGAGTTGGAGCTGAAACAAGACCAGATAGATGTCGCAGAGTTGGATCTGTACCGCGTGCGATACAACAATGTTTTAGAAAAATACAGTGTCGATCATGATCGCAGGGACTACGCTCTTTATCAAATAGAGAATAGAGAAAAATACCCCTACCTCTCTGATTATGCGGCCTTCATTGCTCATACTAAAATTAGACTGCGAAAGCACTCCACAACCTTATTCATGATCATTATCACCTTGATCATTCTATCGCTGTCGCTGTCTTTGTTGAGCACCTATCCGGTCCGCCTGCGCTGACAGGCCGTGTGGGTCAGGCCGCGCAGCTTAAAAAGCCCTGGGTGATCTCGTCCTGCTTCAAATTGCGCCCGATGAAAACCAACCGGCTGACGCGCTTTTCCTGCGGCTTCCATTCACGCTGCAGATCGCCGTCGAGAAGCATGTGAACGCCCTGGAACACGAATCGCTTCGGCTCGTCCTTGAAGGCGAGGATGCCTTTCGCGCGCAGGATCGAGGCGCCTTCCCTTTGAATATAGTCCTGCAGCCAGGGCACGAATTTTTCCGGATCGACATCGCCGTCGATCGATAGCGCCACTGATTGCATATCTTCGTCATGGTAATGCTTCAGCCCATGAGACTCGTGATGATTATGCGCGTGGCCGTCATGCGCATGATCATGCTCATGGTGCGCATGGTCGTGATGATCTTCGACCGTGAGAAATTCCGGTTCGATGTCGAGGATTCGGTCGAGATCGAAGGCATTGCGGCCGAGCACGGCCTCCAACGGCACGGCGCAGTTCACCGCTTTGTGCAGCTTGGCATAGGGGTTGATGGCGCGGATCCGCGCTTCGATTTCGGCAACCTCGTCCTCGCTCACGAGATCGACCTTGTTGAGGATGATCACATCCGCGAATGCGATCTGATTCTTGGCTTCCGGTGCATCCTTCAGGCGTTCAGCCAGCCATTTAGCGTCCGCGACGGTGACGACCGCATCGAGCCTTGCGGTATCGCGCACTTCTTGATCGACAAAGAAGGTTTGCGCCACGGGGGCGGGATCGGCAAGCCCGGTCGTCTCCACCAGGATCGCGTCGAACTTGCCCTTGCGTTTCAGCAAACCCTCGATGATGCGGATGAGATCGCCGCGAACCGTGCAGCAGATGCAGCCATTGTTCATCTCGAAGACTTCTTCGTCGGCGCCGATGACCAGATCGTTGTCGATGCCGATTTCGCCGAATTCATTGACGATGACAGCAAATTTCTGGCCGTGATCTTCGGTGAGGATGCGGTTCAAAAGAGTGGTTTTGCCGGCACCCAAATAGCCGGTGAGCACGGTGACAGGAATTTTATCGGCCATGTAAAACTCCGCGAGGGAGCGCCCGCTGCCGGGTAACAGCGAAGGTGGCGCTGCAGACAAAGATTTATGGCGACTTGTCCCGGTTTGAGTCCTGGCCGTCAAGGGCCCTTAATTCTGGACGAGCGCCGCGGAAAGTTGCTTGATGTTGTTGCGAACCATGTCGATGTAGGTCGCAGCCGGACCATCGGGAGATGAGAGAGCATCGGAATAAAGCGTTCCCCCGATCATGGCGCCGGATTCGCGGGCGATGTTGCGCAAAAGCCGGGGGTCGGTGATGTTTTCGAGAAATACGGCCGGAATTTTTTGGGTCTTGATCTGACGAATGATCTTGGCCACGTCGCGGGCGCTTGCCTCCGTCTCGGTCGAAACGCCTTCCGGGGCAATAAAGCGAAAGCCATAGGCAGTGCCGAAGTAGCCAAACGCATCATGCGAGGTGATGATTTCGCGCCGCGCCGGTGGAATCTTCGCGATTTCTTCCCGCACCTCGCTTTCGAGAGCGTCCAACTTGGCGAGATAAGTGTCGGCATTGGAGCGGTAGGTCGCAGCACCCTCCGGGTCCGCCGCGACTAAGCCGTCGCGGATGTTGGTGACATAGATCTTGGCGTTGGCGATGGATTGCCAGGCATGCGGATCGGTGCCGATGCGGCCGTCCTCGCGCATTTCTTGCGGGCTTATTCCTTTTGTTGCGACGATGATCGGCGCCTTGGTTCCGGACGTCTTGATCAGGCGATCGATCCAACCTTCCAAATCGAGGCCGTTCTCCACAATGAGGCGCGCCGAACCAAGCTTTTGCGCATCGGCAGGTTTGGGTTGATACACATGGGTATCGCCGTTCGGGCCGACGAGTGTGGTGATCTCGGTCCGGTCTCCGCCGACATTGCGGGCGAAATCCGCGAGGATCGAGAATGTCGCGACAATCGGCAATTTTTGTGCGTTTTGCGCGTGAGCCGGAAACAGAGAGGTCGCGCTCAGCAACGCCAAGACAAGAGTTGGGACATACCGCGTTAAGGCCACGCATGCCTCCGCATTCGAGGGATTAGGCTTCCAAATGCCGCACTGGCCGCAGTCGGCGCAAAAGCCCGCCGGCCGGGCCGAATATAAGCGCTGCAAGATACATGACGCCGGCCACCAGAATGATCAAAGGTCCCGACGGCAGGCCGGCATGATAGGAAACAACGAGTCCCGCATAACCGGCGATCAGCCCTTGTGCGGCCGCGATGGCGATCATCGCGGTCATGTCCTGCGTAATGAAGTTCTTGCGGCCGCCGCCGGCAGCATCATGATTCCGACGGCAAGCAGAGTTCCGAGCGCGTGAAAACCGCCGACCAAATTCAGGACGACCAGGGCAAGAAAAATAATTTGCACAGGGCCCCCGCTGCGGCTGACCGAGGCAAGAAACCCCGGGTCGACCGTCTCCAGCACCAAGGGCCGATAGAGGGCCGCCAGCGCGGCAAGCGTAAGGCTCGCGATGGCCGCTAGCAGGATCAAGGTTGCATCATCGAGGGCGAGCACGCTGCCGAACAAGACATGCAACAGATCGATGTTCGAGCCGCGCCAGGACACGATCGTGACGCCGAGTGCCAGCGAGATCAGATAGAATGCGGCAAGCGAAGCGTCCTCGCGCAGGATCGTCGTGCGCGCGACAACGCCAGAGCCGACGGCGACGATGAGACCCGCGGCCAAACCGCCAATCGTCATCGGCCCAAGCGAAAGGCCCGCGACCAGATAGCCGAGCGCGGCGCCGGGCAAGATCGCATGCGCCATGGCATCTCCAGTCAGCGACATGCGGCGCAAAATCAAAAAAACTCCAAGCGGGGGACCAGCAATCGCCAATGCAAATGAGCCCGCGAGCGCGCGGCGCATGAAGGCAAAATCGCTGAAGGGAGCGATCAGCAGATCATGAAGCATGAAGGCCCCGAAGCACGCTCATGCCGCCCGCGCGCAGGCGTGCGCCTGTCGGTCGAAGGACTCGATCATGGCGCGCGCTTTCAACAAATTCTCGGGGGTCAAAACAGCCTTGGTCTCGCCCTTCGCAATGGCCTCGCGGGCCAACAGAAGCGTTTGCGGAAAATGCCCTCGCACAAGATCGAGATCATGCAGCACAACGAGGACCGTCCGCTTTTCTGTGTGCCAGCGCGCGACAAGAGCCAACAGATCGGCGGTGGTTTTCGAGTCGATCGCGGTGAACGGTTCGTCGAGTAAAATAATAGCGGCATCCTGTATGAGCAGCCGCGCGAACAGCATGCGCTGCAACTGGCCGCCGGACAAAGTTCCAATCGGGCGCGTTTCAAATCCATCGAGTCCAACGGCGGCAATCGCAGATTGGATTCTTGTTCCTTCGTCCCGGGATACGCCACCGAACAGGCCGCAACGCCGCCACATCCCCATTGCGACGAAATCAAACACATTGACCGGGAAGCTTTTGTCGACCTCTGCCGCCTGTGGCAGATAGGCGATTTCACGAGGCTTCGCGCGCGGCAAGGCCACCGAGCCGCTCAACGGCGTCAGGGCTCCGACGATGCCTTTGAGCAAAGTCGATTTGCCGGCGCCATTCGGACCGCAAATGGCGAGCAGAGCGCCGCTTTCAATGTTGCCATCCAGGTGATGCACCGCGGGATGGCGATCGTAGCCAAGCGTCAAATCGCTGAACCGAATCGCCGTATCCATCAGAAGTCCATGTCAGGATGCCAAAATCCGCTCAAACCAGCGCCCACAGCACCACCGCCCAGAGGCATGCGATCACAACCAAGGCGCCGGCGCAACGCGCCAAGGCGGAGAGACGCAGCAGCGAGAACCCCGGTCCATTCGCTTTGGCCGGCAAATGGTGATGCATGCCGTTCATCGAGGTTTCATCGGCCCCGCCTGTCCTTTAGAAGGTTATAACGTTAGTCCTGATCTGCTAGCAAGCGAAAGCGTTGCACAATTCCTTGGCAGGGTGGAAAGCTCGACCTTAAGGGCATTGCACTCGACACGATTTTTTTAATGGTTCGGCACTGGCGCCGCCTGCGCATTTTGATTAATTTCGCGGCATGAACCGTGTCATGAACAAAGTGTCCAGGACTGCTCCGCAAAAAAAGGCTTCCCGCCACCTTTTTTACATTGTCCTTGCCTTCGCATTCGGCTTGGCCGGTCTCGCGGGCGTAACCTATTTCGTCATGCCCGGGCGCGTTGAGCTCGGGTCGCCGGCCATCGGCGGATCTTTCACCATGATCGGGCAGGACGGCCGGATGGTGACGAACGCCGACATTGCCGGGCGCCCCTATCTGGTGTTTTTCGGCTATACGCATTGCCCGGATTTTTGCCCGACCGCGCTTTTCGATATTTCGGCTGTCTTCAAAGAACTTGGGCCGGACAAGAAGGTCGCGGCTTTATTCGTGACCGTCGATCCCGAACGGGACACGCCTGAAATCCTGAAAACCTATCTCGAAAACTTCGATCCGCGCATCATCGGTTTGACCGGCGATCCCACGAAGACCGAAGCCATTGCCAAGTCTTTTCGCGTCTATGCCAAAAAGGTGCCTGGAGAAAAACCCGGCGATTACACGGTGGATCATACCGGAGTCGTTTATTTGATGGATAAGCGCGGACGGTTCGTCAGTGCCTTCAATCTGTCGAGGCCGCCCCAGCAGGCCGCGCGCGATCTGGAAAGATATCTTTGAACCGCGCCGCGACCAATCACGCGGCTAGTAAAAACTCAGCGGGAAATATTTGAGATAGAGAGTTGCATAAGTCCCCCGCGCGGCAAGGGCTGCGAGCGCGTAATCGAGCGCCTCCCTTAATGTCGTATTGTCTTTCTCGATTGCGATACCGACGCCTTCACCAAAATATTTGGCATCGAGAAACGGGCCGCCGCGAAACGCGCAGCAGTTTCGCGCGTCCTTGCCGTCGAGCCACAAGCTGAGCGAAATGCCATCGGCGAAAATCGTGTCGATCTCGCCTCTGAGCAGGGCTTCGCGCAGCGCAGTTTGCGACGCGTACGGCCGACGGATCGCAGTCGGGAAAAACGCCTCGAGATAGGCTTCGTGCGCACTTTTCGCTTCGACGCCGACCGTCTGTTCGCGCATGCTCTCCGGCGTGACGGGCTGGTACTGTTTAGCCTTGCTTCCCGCGAAACGGGCCGGCGTGCTGTAATAGGGGCCGGTGAAATCGAGCTTGGCGCGGGTCTCGGGGCTGATGCGGATCGCCGCGATCAGCGCGTCGCCCTGCTTGCTGTTGAGGGCGTCGATCAAGGTATCGAAACGCCGGGCCTGAATCGTGCAGGCGATCTTCAATTCCTCGCAGATGGCCCGCGCCAGATCGACATCGAAGCCGGCCAGCGTTCCGTCCGGGAGGGCAAAATGGAACGGGGGGTAATCGTCCTCGGTCAAAAAACGCAGACTGTGCAGGCTACTAAGGTCAGGCTTGGGAACGCTATGATGGGGATCCCAAAAGCTCGGCACGAAAACATCCGCGCGAGTTGGGCCCGGCCACCACATGAAGCAGAGGAGGGCCAGCACGCCGAGCACCGGACAGAGGCGAGGCCCTCGGTGGCGTCTCACGAGCGGTCGGAACCGAAGGAATTCAGGGAGAGTTGCCATGCATGGCTCCGATTGCTTGATGAGAAGCGCCCATGCTATTCCTTTCGGGCGGGGCGAACGCATTTTCACTGAAATGGGGAAAATGCTTGAATGAGGCCTAGAGCCATTCGACCACGACCAATTCTGCCGAGTGCCTTCCCTTGATACGACGCCGACTGGCTTATCGTCATGTGCTCCGGCTTCGCAAGGGATAATGAACAGTGCGGCAATAGTGATAGGACAAAATTGCGCGGATGAATAAAGTTTTTCCGCTCTCCGGCGAAACGGAGATGGAACGCGGACCGCTGATGCGGGAGCTTGCATCCCTGCCGGTGTTTTACGCTCTTGCCGGCAAGCGTGTGGTTCTCGTAGGTGGCACCCATGCGATTCTGTGGAAGGCCGAGCTTTGCCGCGCTGCAGGGGCAAGCGTGGACATTTATAGCTCGCATCCCTGTTCCGCTCTGGTTGCATTCGTCGAGCGCTGTCCCTCGGTGACCCTCGTCCGGCGTCATATCGGCCCCAACGAGATGGAAGGAGCAGCGCTCGCTATTGCCGACGTCGAGAGCGCCGCCGAAGCCATCGAATTTCAGGCTGCAGCGCGATCCGAAGGCGTCGCGGTGAACATCATCGACAAGCCTGCCCATTCGGATTTTCAATTTGGCGCCATCGTCGACCGTTCCCCTTTGGTGATCGGGATTTCGACCGATGGCGGCTCCCCTGTCCTGGCGCAAGCGCTGCGCGGCCGCCTCGAAGCGTTGCTCCCGCGCGAAATCAAACATTGGGCGCAAATTGCCAAGCTGTGGCGTGGACGGTTGAAGCCCGCGCGGTCGCCGGCAAAAACGCGGCGCGCCTTTTGGGAAATGTTTAGCCGCGAGGCGCTGGTCGCGCGCCGCGCGCCGAGCGAGGGCGATTTTGCCAAGCTGCTTGCCGCGGCAGAGGCCGGCGTACCGGAAGCGCCGGGTGGATCCGTCGCCCTTGTCGGCGCGGGTCCGGGCGATCCGGAGCTTCTGACTCTCAAAGCTTTGCGCTTTCTCCAATCCGCCGACGTGATCTTATACGATGATCTCGTCGCTCCTGGCATCCTCGAGATGGCGCGGCGGGAGGCTGAAAAAATTCCCGTCGGCAAGCGCGGCTATAAACCTTCCTGCAAGCAAGATCACATTGTTGCGAGGCTGATCGCTTTGGCGTCGCAGGGCAAGCGTGTGGTTCGACTAAAGGGCGGCGATCCGATGATCTTCGGCCGGGCCAATGAGGAGATTTCGGCCTTGCAGGCGGCCGGCATCCCGGTCGAGGTGGTTCCGGGTGTCACCGCCGCGCTCGGCGCCGCGGCAGCGCTGAAGCTACCGCTGACCGAGCGCGACAAGGCCCGGCGGCTCCAGTTCATCACGGCGCATGCGCATGATGGCAAGCTTCCCGAGGATATCGATTGGCACGCGCTTTGCGACCCTAGGGCGTCCAGTGTTGTTTACATGGGCGTTAAAACGCTCAAGGCGCTGGCCGAGCACCTGTTGGCCCATGGTATGAAACCCTCGACGCCGGCGCTTTTGGTTGAACGCGCGACTTGCCCGGATGAACGGTGCATTTTCGGCACGATCGCCGATTTGCCAGGCAAGGTGGCCGCGCTGGAACCGGACGGCCCCTGCGTGATTCTAATTGGCGAAGTATTCGCGGGCGCCTTTTCTTTGCCGCGAACGCAAGTCAAGCTCGACACGAACTCGGACGTGGTAACCGGCTAGAACTTGGAGATTTTGCGAGCTTCCATTCCGGAAGCAGGCGGGGAAACTGAATGCGCCGTCTCTTGCTTTTATCGACTATCGGAATCCTGACTGCGATCGCCGCTGTCGGCAGCGGCATTTACTACTACGAGCGGCCTACTGTCTTGCGAGTCGCCGTTTCGCGCGACAGCGATGATCAGGCAATCCTTGCGGCCGCGGCCCAGGAGTTCGCCAAGGATCGCGAAGCCATTCGCTTCAAGCTGATTGCGGTCGAGAGTTTCGCGGAGGCCTCGCGCGCGCTCGAAGAAGGACACGCGGAGCTTGCCGTCGTGCGCAGCGATATCGCGATGCCGCCGAGCGGTCAGACCGTGTTGATCATGCGCCGGAACGCCGCCGTGCTGTTTGCGCCGGCGCAAACCACGCTGCGAACGATCGATGATCTGCAAGGTCATAAAGTCGGCATTCTGCAATCCGCACCGGCCGGAAAAGTGGACAATCAGGCGCTGCTCGACACTGCGCTGGCCCAATATGATGTTCCGCTGGCCTCGGTACGGCGGATATCTTTGACTCTTCGCGGAACTTGGCCGGGCCATCGAGCGAAAGGAGATCGACGCGGTCCTGGCGATTGGCGCGCCTGGCTCGGAACGCTTGACCGAGGCGGTCAATACCGTTGCGCTTGCTGGGCAAGGCCCGCCGGTTTTCATTCCCATCGCCGAGGCCAAGGCGATCGCCCAGCGCTCGCCCGCTTACGAAGGTGTGGAAGTGACGCGCGGCGCGTTTGGCGGTGCGCAGCCCAAACCGGCGGTCGAATTCGACACGCTCGGGGTGAGCACACGGCTTGTTGCGCGCCATGAATTGAACAATGAAACCGTCGGCGCGGCGATGCGGCTGATCCTGGCCGTGCGGCCCGCGATCGCGGCGCGGGTTGCGATTGCCAACCGTATCGAGGCGCCACCTGCGGACAAGGGTGCTTCATTGCCGGTCCATCCGGGCGCCCTCGCCTATCTGGACAATGATGAAGTGAGCTTTTTCGAGAAATACACCGATGTCTTCTATATCGGTGCGATGATCTTCAGCGTCCTCGGGACGGGCCTGGCGGCGGTTGCGACCCGGTTTGCCGGGCAAAGGAGCACGGAAGCCGACAAGATTTTGGGCCGTCTGATGCATATCACCAGGGCGGTCCGGAGCGCCCAACGGCCGGAAATTCTCGATGCCTATGAAGAAGAAGCCGATGAGCTTCTGGCACTGGCCCTGGCGCCCGACGCCATTCACGCCTTAAGCGTCAACCGAATGGGCGCCTTGAATCTGGCGCTGAATCAGCTCCGGCATGCGATTGCCGACCGGCGGCAGAGTCTTGCAGTTCCGGCACGCACCCACTTCTCTCCCCGGATCGTTCGCGAATAAGGCCAGAAATGGCCCTCCCGAATCGATAAACTCAAGGTCAAGCTAGCCTGGAGATTGGGTCCGCCGGACAGCGCTCCAACGCCGCAGTGCAACCAGGCTCCAGATGGCCTCGACGACGCCGAAAGGCCAGGCGCCCTGCAAGAATCCGTAGATGGAACCAAGGCAACACGCGCCGGCAAAAGCGAAGATAAACCAGGGGCTTCTCTCTTCGAGCGCATAGCTGATCAGCATCAAGGTAACGGCGATCAGCCCAAACCACGTCAGCCCGTCCATGCTCATTTAAACCCCTTGTTAAAGTCGGCCGAACATCATGCGGCAGGCAAACGCTCGATACGGGTTCCCAAACCGCTTTGTTTCCTATATGGGATGCTGCAACCGCGAAGATGCCACCCCATATCTTAGTCGGCACTCCGGCATTCCTTAAAAATAAGCGTCATTTGGGTGGTGTAGGTCCGATGGCTATTTCGCCGCTGGCCTCGGTAAAATTGGATTCGGCACAAAAATGAAGCTTCGCAATATCGCGATCATCGCGCATGTCGACCACGGCAAGACAACGCTCGTCGACCGTCTGCTCCAGCAATCCGGCGCGTTTCGCGAGAATCAGCGGGTCGCCGAGCGGGTCATGGATTCCAACGATCTCGAAAAAGAGCGCGGGATCACGATCATGGCCAAGGCGACGTCGATCGCCTGGAAGGACGCGCGGATCAATATCGTCGATACGCCGGGCCACGCCGATTTTGGCGGCGAGGTGGAGCGCATTTTGTCGATGGTCGACGGCGCGATCGTTCTCGTCGATGCCTCCGAAGGGCCGATGCCGCAAACCAAATTCGTTGTCGGCAAGGCGCTGAAAATTGGCCTGAGGCCAATCGTCGCGGTCAACAAGGTCGATAAGCCGGACGCGCGGGTGAGCGAGGTCGTGAACGAAGTGTTCGATCTTTTCGCGGCGCTCGACGCCACCGACGAGCAGCTCGATTTCCCGATTCTCTACGGTTCGGCCAAGCAAGGCTGGATGGCCGACAGCCCGGAAGGCCCGCAAGACGGCATGGCGCCGCTGTTCGATCTTGTCTTGAAGCATGTTCCGCCGCCCGCCACGGCGGAGGGTGGGTTCCGGATGCTCGGCACCTTGCTCGAAGCCAATCCCTATCTTGGCCGCCTCATCACGGGGCGTATTTTCGCGGGGTCGGTGAAGCCCAATCAGAGCGTCAAGGTTTTGGACCGCAAGGGCAATGTCGTCGAACAGGGACGGGTTTCCAAAATCCTCGCCTTTCGCGGAATCGAGCGCACGCCGATCGAGGAAGCCGAAGCCGGCGATATCGTCGCCATCGCCGGGCTCGAAAAATACAACGTCGCCGACACGCTCTGCGCGCCGGACGTCACCGAGCCCTTGCAGGCGCAACCGATCGATCCGCCGACCTTGTCGATGACCTTCCTTGTCGAATGATTCGCCGCTTGCCGGAACCGAGGGCGATAAGGTCACGAGCCGCGTCATCCGCGCCCGTCTTTACAAGGAGGCGGAGGGCAATGTCGCCTTGAGGGTCGAGGATTCACCCGGTGCGGACGCGTATATCGTCTCGGGGCGCGGCGAATTGCAGCTTGCGATCCTGATCGAGACCATGCGCCGCGAGGGTTTCGAACTCGGCGTGTCGCGGCCGAAAGTCGTCTTTCAAAAGATGAGACCGGCCACGCAATTAGCTCCTCGAGCCGATCGAGGAAGTGGTGATCGACGTCGATGAGGAGCATTCGGGCGTCGTCGTGCAGAAAATGGCCGAGCGCAAAGGCCGAGATGATCGAGATGCGGCCGTCCGGCGGCGGCGGCTTCGCCTCGTGTTCCACGCGCCGACCCGCGGCCTCATCGGCTATCAGGGCGAGCTTTTGACCGACACGCGCGGCACCGCGATCATGAACCGGTTGTTCCATGCCTATGCGCCATGGAAAGGCGAGATCGCCGGACGCCGCAACGGCGTTTTGATCTCGAACGACAATGGCGAATCGGTCGCCTATGCGATGTGGAAGCTCGAAGACCGCGGCCCGATGATGATCGAACCCGGCTGGAAGGTCTATCGCGGCATGATCGTCGGCGAACACACCCGCGAAAACGACCTCGAAATCAATGTTTTGAAGGGCAAGCAGCTGACCAATATCCGCGCCGCCGGCAAGGACGAGGCGGTCCGCCTGACCCCGCCGATCAAGATGACGCTCGAAAAGGCGCTCGCCTATATCGAGGACGACGAGCTCGTGGAAGTCACGCCGAAGTCGATCCGGCTGCGCAAGGCGCTGCTCGATCCCAATGAGCGCAAGCGCGCATTCCGGGCCAAGGAAAGCGCCTGAGCGATTTCCTTGGCGGCTGGTCCTATCTCGAAAAACGCCTTAGAATTGGGTTATCGTCAGCGGGGGGCGAGGAGATCGCTCATGAGCCAGAACCCATGGAAGGCCTGCATCGCATTCGGTCTGTTAAGCGCCAGCCTGCTTTTGGGAGCTAATTTAGCCGGCGCGGACGACACGCGCATCGTCAAGCTGCCGCAGGATATTAGCTTCTCGGGTCCGCCGGGAGGGGTGCAAATAGCCGTTCTCTATGGCGACCCGGCAAAGCCCGGTCTTTACGTTTTGCGGTTAAAACTTGCCCCTGGGGCAAAGGTCATGCCGCATACCCATCCCGAAGAAGTGCGAACGCTTACCGTGTTGTCGGGAACTCTTTATTTCGGGCTCGGCGATCAATGGGATGAAAGCAAGCTCACACCCTATCCGGCCGGAACCTTTTTTTCGGAGCTTCCGAGCGTCCCTCATTTCGTCGCGGCGAAGGACGGCGAGGTCATTTTTCAGGCGACCGGCATCGGTCCAACTGCGTTGATGCTGGCCCATTAATCGTCGAACTGACGACGAAGGTTAAACTCAGCGGAACAGCAGCAGCAGGCCGATCGCGGCGATCAGCCAAAGGGCGATGTGACCCCAGCGCGCGCCGCGCGCTTCGGCATCGCCGATTTTGCCGATCACGGAATCGGAGAGTTCAAAGCCGTTTTCGGCCATGCGCTCGAGCTGATTGACGATATTCTCGCCCCGCACAAGGACCGAGGGCAGATTGACGGCAAACCGCCCGAGCGTCGAGGCGGCGCGGCTGGCGTCCTGCAGCTTGCCGACCGGACCAAGATTCTGTTCGATCCAGGCGCCGACGACCGGCTCGGAGGTCGACCACATATCGAGCTTGGGATCGAGCGTGCGCGCCGACGCCTTCAACCACCACCATGGTCTTCTGCAGCAGCACCAGTTCGATCCGTGTCTTCATGTCGAACAGCGCGGTGATCTCGAAGAGGAGGGTCAGGAGTTTCGCCATCGAGATTTGGTCGGCGGTGCGCGAATGGATCGGTTCGCCGATGGCCCGGATGGCCTGCGCGAAATCCTCGACCTTATGGATGCGCGGCACGTAGCCGGCCTCGAAATGCACCTCGGCGACCCGGCGGTAATCTCGCTTGATGAAGCCATAAAGGATTTCAGCGAGAAACCGCCGCTCGTTTAGGCCGAGCCGGCCCATGATGCCGAAATCGACCGCCGCGAGACGGCCTTGCGCGTCGACGAACAGATTTCCCTGGTGCATGTCGGCATGGAAAAATCCGTCTCGCATCGCATGGCGCAGGAACGACTGAATGACGTTGCGGCCGAGATCCTGCAGATCGAACCCTTTGCGGGCGAGCGCCTTGACGTCGGACGAGGGGCGTGCCATCGATCCATTCGAGCGTCAGCACCTCTTTCGTGGTCCGGTCCCAATCGATATACGGCACCGGAAATCCGGTGTCCTTGGCGACGTTCTCGGCGAATTCCGATGCAGCCGCCGCTTCGAGGCGGAAATCCATTTCCATCTTGACGCTGCGCGCGAGCGTATCGACGACCTCGACCAGCTTTGAGGCGGCGGGCGTCGCTCGAGCCAGCGTTCGGCCATGCGCGCCGCGAAATACATGTCGCCGAGATCGCGTCTGAAAAGCCGCTCGACGCCCGGCCGCAACACCTTGACGGCGACATCGCGCTCGCCCTCGGCGATCCTTCGACCCGGGCGCGGTGGACCTGGGCGATCGAAGCGGCGGCGACGGGCTCTCCAAAGCTGATCGAAAATGCGGTCGAGCGAGCCTGCCGAACGCCGCCTCGATGGTGGCGATCGCGACATCGCGCGGGAAACGGCTCCATCCGGTCCTGCAAAAGCTCGAGATGCTCCACGACCGCGGTGCCCACGACATCGGGTCGTGTCGCGAGGAACTGACCGAGCTTGACGTAGGATGGCCCGAGCCTGCTGATCGCGTCGGGAAGATTGGCGAGACCGCTCGCCGGTTTGCTTCCCTTTGGCGCCCGCGTTTCTTCCGGGCGCGGCGATGAGTTTCGCCAGCGCCAGCGGCAGCCGCGCGGCGGGGGGCAAGATCGATGGATCGACGTCGCTAAACACGCCGGCCCGAGCCAGCACGAAACCTGCGCGCGCAAGGCGCACTACAGAACCAAAGGAAGAACGCAACCTCGCCGCCTTCCCTAAAGGGTGGCCTGACCCGAGCAGACTCGGATCATGCTTCGAACTAGGTTTCTGGAAGGTGATCCGGCCCGATCGCGACCTGATCATGCTAGAGCTTCCAGCCGGAGTGAATAGCGACAATTCCGCCAGAAAGCCGCGTAAACGAAGGCCGCTCAAATCCCGCCGCGCCGATTTATGCTGCAGAAACGCTCGGCATCAGGAAAATGCGCGATCGATTCGACGAGGTAGCGATAAGGCTCGGCATCTCCGGCGACAAGACGGCCGAGCAGCGGGATGACACGAAACGAATAAGCCTCGTAGACCCGGTCCAGAACCGGCAAGTCCACATTCGAAAATTCGAGGCATAAGAAATTGGCCGCCGCGCCGGAGCACCCGGTGCGCTTCGGAAAGCGCCTTCTCGATGCGAGGGCACGTTTCGAATTCCAAACGCAATCGTATAGGCGTCGAAGCTATTGTCGGCGAAAGGCAAATCCTCGGCATTTGCCTCGACAAAATCGAGGCTCGCGTCGAACTTCCGCTTGGCGGCGCGCCGGCGCCCTCCTCCAGCATGTCGGCATTGATATCGAGCACGACGACCTCGGTGAGCGCCGAACCGGCCCGCGCCACCCGGAAGGCGATATCGCCGGTGCCGCCGGCGACGTCGAGATGGCGAAACCGCATGGACTTGGACGGCCTGACCCTCGCAGCGAAAATGTCCTTCCAAATCCGATGGAGACCGCCCGACATCAGATCGTTCATGAGATCGTAGCGCGAAGCGACCTTGTGAAAAACCTCGATCGACCCGCGCCTGCTTGTCGTGCAGCGGCACGCGGGAAAAACCGAAATGCGTTTCTTCAGCCATGAGTTTGGGTTCTTGTCGCCAAGCGGTCGCAGGGGTCACGGATTGAATCGGGGGGACCATAGCGCGCGGCGCACGTCATGGCTATGGAGGGAAACTCCAGGTCCATCTGCCTTTGGAGGCAATCGGAAAACCGGAGCTTTGCCTTGCGAACCGCAGCCGGAAGGGATCGCGGATCAGTCTTGGCGTCGGGGATTGGCGAGGGACAGGCTTAGAACCGGGAGTTCCCGAATGCGGACGTGGGCTGTCTCAAATCTATGCCCCGCAGTGCGGCGGACCCTCAGATGCTGGTCTTGCGGCGGAGCCGGACGACCACATCCACCTTGACGATTTCATAGCCCTCCGGCGGGGTCACGTTCCCGGCGAACTGCATGCCTTCGAGCTTAATGTCCTCGATTTCGCCAGTTTCTTCGAAATAGAAATGACTATGATCACTCGTATTGGTATCGAAAACCGTCTTGGTCCCTTCGATCGCCAAACCGCGCACGATCCCTACGTCAGCGAATAGATTGAGTACATTATAGACTGTTGCCAGGGAGGCAGGCATTTTTAAAGCATTTGCTTCTGCCGCCAAAGCATCAGCTGTCACATGCCTGTTGCCTTTACAGAATAAAAGCTTCGCCAGACCGAGACGCTGCCTGGTCGCTCGCAGGCCGTAAGCTTCCAGAAGTGCTCTATGCTGCTGATTTACCGGCAGCGAACCTTTGGCAACCTCTTCATGCGGGAACCGTGACATAAGCCTGCGCTTTCTAAAAGTGCCTCGCCATCAGCCTGCGCGCGTCGGTCACGGCGCCAATCCTTGCGCGGCCAACTATCCGTCTGATGCTCAAGTTAGCATTATTATAACGAGCTAGCGATTTATTCAACGTCTTTCCCACGGGGATGGGCGACGAAACCTTGACGCGAGCTTCCGGCGGCTTCATGCATGAGGGTGGCGACCAAAATATATACGCAGTCAATTCGGGTTGCCTGGGCCTGCACGTGGCGCGCTAGTGGGGCGACCAAAAGGGCCGCAAATCAACGAGGTTTGTCAGAAATGACGCCCAAGCCAAACAATTCTTCATCTCGCGTTGCAACAGAGGCGGCGTCCTTGTGCGCCTCGCCGCGGCTTTTTGAAAATCCCGTGCTAGACAAATTGTCGCGCGTCCACTGGTCGATGCCGCTTTTTATCTATCTGCCCTTTGTTGCCTTGCTCGCTTTCTTGAGCTTTCGCGCCTTCGATGTCTGGCTCGTTCTGGCGGCCACGGCGCTTGGTTATTTCATCTGGACCTTGATTGAATATTTCGGTCATCGCTATCTCTTTCACTATGAATTTCCCGGCCGCTTCGGAGCCCGGATCCATTTCTTGATTCACGGGGTGCATCATGTGCATCCCAATGATCCGCTGCGCCTCGTGATGCCGGCTTTGCTCAGTGGTCCGATCATGCTGATCGCCCTTGCCGTCGTGCGGCTGCTGTTCGGTCTGCCGTTTGGCTACCCGGTTTTGATGGGCTTCATCCTCGGCTATCTCGCCTATGACATGGTTCACTATTACGTGCATCATGGCGAGCCGACGAGCCGCCTGGGGCTGACCTTGCGGCGGCTCCATATGCTGCATCATTTCCGCGATCCGACGCGTGGCTTTGGCGTAAGTGTCCCTTGGTGGGATTATGTTTTCAAGACGGCTTTTATCAAGATCGAGCGCGGCGGCGTCGACGCCTGAGCGTTGATCTGCGTTATCCCCGCGTTTCATCCAGTGCGCCCTTGCGCGCATCGAAACGGGTCTTTGCCCACACGACGTCATGCGTCGTAAAGGCCCGCAGCCACGACGTCAGCGCCAGGATTTCGCGGCCGAGAAAAGCCAATGGCGACCAGATCGAAACTTCCCAGCCCTTGCATAAGGAAAAAGCGGTTTCCGCCGCAAACCAAGCGAGCAAGGTGCAGGCGAACAGCAGCCACGCGGAAATGCCCAGCAGCGGCGCCGCGAGCGCGCCAGCCAATGCGGCGGGCAGCGGGCTAGCCAGCGGTTCCAGGGGAAATGTAAAACGTTCGTTGTTTCTTCTGATCACGCTCCAACGCAGCTGGCGCCCATAAATCTCCGCCAGACTTCGCGCGCCGATTTCCTGGGCAACGGTTCGATGCGCGAACATTGTTTTCAGGCCGAGCCGCGCCAGATTTTGCGAGAGGGCGGTATCTTCCGAGAGCGTCGTGCTCAAGGCGGCGATGCCGCCCGATTTGGTTAGATCGCTGCGTTTGAACACCATGACCTTGCCGACCCCGAAGCCGATCCCAAGAGTCGAAGCGGTGAGGAGGAGCCGCGCGTGGCCGTTGATCAAATAGGCTTCGACGCGCCCCGCGAAAGTTTCAGGGCGGACGGCGACCGGCACGGCGACGACGAGGCCGACACCTTTGACAAAGTTTTGCACGAAGGCCGCCATCGTATCCGGATCGAGCGTGATGTTCGAATCCTTCGTGAATACGAGATCGTATTTGGCCTCGGCGAGCGGTGCGGCAAGATTATTGAGTTTTGGGCTCACCGCCGCTTCACTGGCGGAGTGCAGGATGCGGCAGGGGCGCTCGGGAAAGGCGCTCGCGATTCGGCGTGCAGCATCGAGCGCCGGAGAACTTTGCTCGGCGGCGCTGATCAGCACCTCGTAATTTGTATAGTTTTGGCGAAACATCGAGGCTTGCGCGGTCTCGAAGCCGGGGTCGAGCAGCTTGATCGGGATGATCGCCGAGACAGGAGGCGGATCCGTCTGCGGGACTTGTCCCTTCAGACAGCGGCGGCGCTGCACGAAGGGCTGCAGCAAGCCGCAGCAAAGAGTGATGCAGAACAGCGCGGTGGCAAGGCTCCACCAGATCGCGCCGGCATAGGAAAGAAAGAGTGTCACGATGATCCAAATCGCCAAGAGCTGCAAACTTTGCGCGAATGAGCCAAAAACTTCGGCGAATTAAAGATGACCAGCCGGCCGGCGCTCGGGATCTGGACGCTCCTGCCTTCGATCATGCCGGGGGCTTGGCAAAATTCGCCGCCGCCTTGTCCCAATTGACGGTATTCCACCAGGCGGTGAGATAATCGGCGCGCTTGTTCTGATATTTGAGATAATAGGCGTGTTCCCAAACATCGACGCCCAGAACGACGCGCTGGACGCCCTGCTCCAGCGGCGTGTCCTGATTGGGCGTGGAGATAATATCGAGCGCGCCGTTTTTATCGACGATCAGCCATGCCCACCCGGAGCCGAAGCGCGACAATCCGGCGGCGTTGACCTGCTCGGCGAGCTTGGCGGGAGAGCCGAATGTCGTGTCGATCGCCGATTTGAGTTCACCTGTGGGCTGTTTCGAGCCGCCCGGCATCATCAGCTCCCAAAAGAACGAGTGGTTCCAATGGCCGCCGAGATTGTTGCGGACCGGCGCACGCAATGATTCAGGCACATCGGCAAGATTGGAAAGTGTCCAGGTCACGGGCTTTGCGGCAAGGTCCGGATATTTGCCGACGAGCCCATTCAAAGCGGCGACATAAGCTCCGTGATGACGATCATGGTGAATCATCATGGTGGTCGCGTCGATATAGGGCTCGAGCGCGCCGAACTCATATCCAAGCGGTGGCACTTTGAACGCGGCTTCGGGCTCCGCGTGCGCGGCGGAGACGAGCCCCTGCTTTGCACCAGCCGCCAAGGAGGCGCCGAGCGCCAACGTCCACTTTAAGCTGTCGCGTCGTGAGAACATGAGATTTCCTCCTAAAATTAGGGGCGTGCCGATGCCCGCTCGATGGAAGCATTGATCACGCCCTGGCGCTACGAAGGATAACGCGGGCCATGGAGAGAAGCCGACATCTCCCGATGGCGGGCGCCATGCTGCACGCTTCCGGGGCCGCGAGCAAGTCGCGGCCATTTTCGGGTTAGCGGCCGGAAACGGCTGATACTTACTGGCAAAAACAGCGAAAGACCCGCATATACGAACTGATCCCACGAGCAAAAGGGCAGGTTTCCAGCCCGAGCGAGGACCCGCAAGGTGCCCGAACTGCCTGAAGTCGAAACCGTTCGCCGAGGTCTTGAACCGGCCATGGTCGGCGCACGAACTCGAGAGCGTCGATCAGAGGCGGCCGGATTTGCGGTTTCCCTTTCCGGAGCGTTTTGCCGAGCGACTGACCGGCCGGCGTGTCGAGGCGCTCCGCCGCCGGGCAAAATATCTGCTCGCCGATCTCGACGGCGCGGAGGTGCTTGTCATGCATCTTGGCATGTCGGGATCGTTTCGCATCGAGCAAAACGGCCAGCATGGGCCGGCGCCCGGGGTTGCGGCCAAAAATTCCGCGCATGATCATGTCGCCTTCGATCTCTCGAATGGCGCACGAATCATCTACAACGACCCCCGCCGTTTTGGCTTCATGCAATTGATTCCCTATCCCGATGTCGCGATGCATCCGCTGTTTCGGAACATCGGAATAGAGCCGCTCGGCAATGAATTTAGCGGCGAGTCCTTGGCGGCTCTGTTCGCGGGCAAGACAACATCGCTGAAATCGGCGCTCCTCGATCAAACCTTGATCGCGGGTCTTGGCAATATCTATGTGTGTGAGGCACTCTATCGCGCCGGACTGTCGCCGCGCCGGGCCGCAGCCAGTCTTGTCCGCAAGGATGGCACGCCGAATAGACGCGCAAATCTTCTCGCCAGCGTCATTCGGGATGTTCTCAACGAGGCGGTGGCGGCGGGCGGCTCGTCGCTGCGCGATCATCGCCAGGCCGACGGGGCGCTCGGCTATTTCCAGCATAATTTCCGGGTTTACGGGCGGGACCGAGAGCCTTGCACCCGCCCGGATTGCGGTGGGACCGTGCAACGGTTCACACAGTCAGGCCGCGCCACCTTTTATTGCGGCGCGTGCCAAAGGTAACACCTGGGCGACCGCCTCAGAGCCTGAGAATGAATTGGCGCGAAGATATCTTCGATTTTTGAGCATTGGCGGGTTGCACGCGGCGTTTCGCACGATGGGTTTGTGGAAGCCGGAATGAGCTTTTGCGCGAGGCCGCTGGTTCGCTCGATCAATTCACGCGATCGAAGAGCGGGGTTCGAAGCTCCTGCGCTATCGGGCTCATGCGGGACGGTCGCCGGATCGGCGGTCTATTCTCGGTGCCCTCGCGCCCTTGCGCGCGGAGTTGCGGAGTTGAGTATCAAGCCGCAATGAGACGCCAGCCGCACACCATGTTGTGGGTCAGGCCATGCAAGAGCGCGATCGATTTGACCTTGCAGACACCGCGCACGAGAAACTGTCGCAGGCCACGATTTCGCGCTTGCGCGTTCGTGCATTCAGCCGTCGCCGCCCGCTCCTTGTAGATGTCTTTTGCCGCTTGGGAGCCCATGCGCTCCCGCCAAGCGGCGATGGCTGGCGCATCGTCGGGCTGCGGGGCGTAACGATCGCGGTTCTTGTCGCGCGGCGCGGGGATGGGTGCGTAGACTTCGACGCCGGCTTTTTCCAGAGCCTCTATGTCGTCGAATTTGGTGTAGCCTCCATCGGCCAGATGCTGGCGTGGCCGTTCGCCGTAATTTTCCGCCAGGGCTTCATTCATCGGCGCCATCTTGCCCATGTCGGAACCGTTGCTGTCGATAGCGACGCCAGCAACCGCGCCGCTTTGCGTATCGGAGGCGAACTGCACGTTATAGGCCGGCCGGAATCCACCATCCGCCATCTTCATTACTCGGGCCTCGGGGTCCGTGGTCGAGGCGCGTGGTTCTTTCTCCCGGGTTTGTTCCTTTTGCAGGTCGCTTTCCCCTGCGGCGGACCGCTTTTGTTTTTCCCGGAACGCCCGCTCCTCGCGGCGTCGCACCCGGTCTTGTTGCTGGCCATGCAATTCGCGCGTGAGCGTCAGCGCTTTCTCGACCCGGCGCTCGCGATCACGGGCCGCCCGCAGTCGCGCCGCGGCCTCGCGCCGGCTCGCCGCGCAGGAATCACGCGAGGCTTCTTCTTGAAGACGGCGTACCGCTTGCGCCGCTTCTTCCCGGCAAGCTTCCAAGGTCGAATGCCGGCGGAACGAGGCCGCTCCCGCCGATGCTCGCACACGGACGCCGTCTTGCGCCACGCGATCCAAACTCGCAACGCCTGCCATGACCAAGCCCGCGAAACTGTCGATGAGAAGGTCTTCCAACGCCGCTCCGTGGCCAACACGAAAATCGGCCAAGGTCTTGGCGTTCATGCCCACGCCGCCGCACAGCCACCGATAGGCGATATGCTCGCCGCAAAGGCGCGCCACCTGCCGCGCACTCGCCACGCCCTCGATCGTCGCGAAAAGCCACAGAGCCAGCAAAATGCGCGGATCCGCCGCCGGATGGCCGGGCCGCCCCTCAAGGGATTTGATCGGGCTGAGCAACGCGGACAGGTCCAAGCCCTCGACAAAACGCCAGACCGCACGCACGCGATGATCGTCCGGCACGAGTTCCTCCAGGCTGACCGGACGCCACTCGACCTGGCGCCGTTCCGCCGTGCGAAGCCTCGGCACCGCCTCGCCAATCCGCTCCGGCGCGGCCTGCGCGGCCAACGTTTCGAAAAGCTCCTCGTTCTCGTTCCTAACCATCGGTAGACCCGCCAAGAATCAAATCCCGTTGCTGGATTCTACGCGATGGCAACCCGCCAGCCCCCCAAAACATGCCGTAAATTGAAAGATTTTCAGCCTCTCAGCTCAAACGCGCGCGACCTTGGCCGCCCCCGCGGAGCCAAGCACCACGACGCGCGTGCCGACGGGTGTCTTCTGATAGAGATCGATCACGTCCTGGTTGATCATCCGAATGCAGCCGGACGAGACGCTCTGCCCGATGGTCCAGGGCTCGACCGTGCCATGAATACGAAAATATGTGTCTTTGTTTCCTTGCCAAAGATACATGGCGCGGGCGCCGAGCGGATTTCTTTCCCCGCCATGCATGCCGATCCCGCTTTGCAGCTGGCTCAACTGTTTTTTGAGTTCGGGCTTGCGCTGGATCATCTCCTTGGGCGGATACCAGTCGGGCCATTCCTGCTTGCTCTTGATCGTTGCGTCCCCGGCCCAGACGAAACCCTCGCGGCCGACCCCGACGCCGTAGCGGGTGGCCCGGCCACCTTCCTCCACATGGTAGAGATAATGATTGGCGGGATCGACGACGATCGTGCCCGGCGCTTCCTTGGTGTCATAACTGACACTTTTGCGCAGATAGGCGGAATCGATCTGCGCCAATTTGATCGCGGGAACGTCGTGGGGCTCGCCGGTCACCTCGCCATAGACCGAACTATACTGTGGCGAAATCGCATCTCCCACGCCGGGATGGGCGGGCGACGGCGGCGGGACAACCGCGGCGGCATTGATGGCGGGATTGGGATTGGAGCTGACACATCCGGCGAGGCCGGCTGCAGCGGAGGCAGAAGCCCCGGCGATTATTGAGCGGCGAGTTAAAAAGGACATTTTCGCACCAGATCAAGGACGGGATTTGCAATGTCCTATTTTTGTAAATGAGAAATATGGCCTGCGATATGACCGATATGTCACGGTCGCGGGTTTTGTTTGTCTGGATTGAGGCAAAGTGTTTCCGAGCGCCATCGAAACCCACGGCGATGGCCTCATGGCTTAAAAATTCTTTTCTCGACCCCTTGCGTACGTTGTATCTAGATATATCTAAATCAGATATATCTGAGTTGTACTAGCAAGGAGTTTCCCATGCATTTTCATCATCGTTCTCATTCCTGCGCACACGGCGAAGGAGCCGGCGGTGGCGGCCGGGGGCACCGACCGTTTGGCCTGTTCGGACCCCGCCGCCGCATGTTCGACCAAGGCGACCTCCGATTGGTCGTCCTGAAACTCATTAGCGAGAAGCCCTCGCATGGCTATGAAATCATCAAGGCTGTGGAGGATCGCCTAGGCGGGGCCTATTCACCCAGTCCTGGAATCATCTACCCGACCCTGACGCTGCTTGAGGAGCAAGGATTGATTCGCGTCGAGTTCGACCGACGGGCCGCGCAAGCTTTATGCGGTGACCCCAGAGGGCGAGACGCTGCTGGAGCGCAACAGCGCCTTGGTTCAGGCGATCTTCAGCCGGATTGCGGAGATCAATGCCCGTCATGGCGGCGGACCCGCGCCGCAAATTGTGCGGGCGATGGAGAACCTCAAACTCGCTTTGCGGCTGCGGCTTTCGCAGGGCCCGCTCGGCGCCGAGCAGATCGCAAAAATCGCGACGATTCTCGACGAAGCCGCCAAAGCTGTGGAGGGGAGTTGATGCGGTTATTCGTTGCGCGCGTTCAGGCTTAACCAGCTTGGGCGCGTGGATGATCGGCGTTGGGACCAGCGAGTTTGATGATGTGTTCACGAATATCGCTGGGCCAGGGCGCGATAATCCTTTCCAAGTGCATCTGGTCGTCGGCAAAAAGCGCCCTCGCTGCTTCTTCGAAAGCAGGAAGGTCGCCTGCCATCGTCGACATGAAGTGATAGACTCTCTCGCGTGTTTCTCGCTTGCTATCCTTCATGCTGTTGGCGCGCCGGGCCTCTTCAACGAGCTTGCGGAGTGCGACGGAAGCACCACCGGGCTGAGTGCTCAGCCAATCCCAGTGACGCGGCAGCAGCGTAACCTCGCGGGCGACCACACCCAGCCTCGGGCGGCCTCTGCCACGCGGTTCCTCAATCTCCTGACCAACCGGCGACAATCTCGCCAATATCGCATCGGCATTGCCCCGCAGATCGATATCGATGACCTGGCCGGTGGCGTCGTCGAAGATAAGGATTGGCACCGGCGACCCCCTCCCAACCGCGTCTTTAACGGCGATGGCGACGTCACCGAGCGGACCCGACGAGATGCGCCGATGACCTTCGAAGGCGGTGCACGGCTTGAGAAGAGCGTCCTGCATGGGGAAAGTCCAATGTCGGTGCGGAAAAGCCCCTATATATCCCCGGGTAGAAATCCCGTCAATATTATCCGGGTAATAATAGCGCAAACAAATGGCACGTTGGCGGAGTAAGCGTGCATATCCACATATTTTGCTCGCACGTCGAAAACCCAAGTCCATGAGCAGCGAGACATCGCGGCCGCGGCTCAAATGGCAACGCCCTTTCAAATAAGGCCGACCGGCGGTAGCAATCTCCACCAAGGAAGGTTCGGGCGTCATGAACGCGATTTCAGGAAAACGCATTCTCCTCATCATAGGCGGCGGCATCGCGGCCTATAAAGCGCTTGAACTTATCCGCCGCCTGCGCGAGCGCGGGGTGTTTGTCCGTGCGGTGATGACGGAGGCGGCCAAGCATTTTGTCAGCAAGCTCTCCGTCGAAAGCCTCGCAGGGACGAGGGTCTTTGACGATCTCTTCGTGCTGACCAAGGACGCGGCGATGGGGCACATCGAATTGTCCCGCGACGCGGACCTTCTGGTCGTGGCGCCGGCAACGGCGGACCTGCTCGCCAAGATGGCGCACGGCCTAGCCAATGACCTCGCCTCTACCGTTTTGCTCGCCACCGACAAAAAAATCCTGGTCGCGCCAGCCATGAACGTGCGGATGTGGCTGCACCCTGCGACGCGACGAAACACTGCAATTCTGGAAGGCGGTGGGGTGATCTTTTGCGGCCCCGAGGATGGCGACATGGCGTGCGGCGAATTTGGGCCCGGCCGAATGAGCGAGCCGCATGAAATCATCGCTTCGATCGAGCAAGCCCTGGCCGGCGACACGAGCTTTCCATTGCCTGAAAAGCTGGAACGGCCTCACGGCGCAGCGGCCGCGCTCGCCGGCAAGAGGGTGATCGTAACGTCGGGGCCGACCCATGAGCCGATCGACCCAGTCCGCTACATCGCCAATCGATCGTCGGGCAAGCAGGGTCATGCGATCGCCAGCGCCGCCGCCGCTGCCGGTGCCGATGTCGTTCTGGTCACCGGCCCCGTATCGCTGAGCGATCCTCCGGGCGTGGAAACCATTCGCGTGGAGACGGCGAAGGAAATGTTGGAGCGCGTGGAAGCGGCGCTGCCCGCGGATATCTTCATCGGGGTCGCGGCGGTTGCCGATTGGCGGACCGATGAAATCGCTGCCGAAAAGATCAAAAAACATCCCAACCAAACGACGCATCTCAAGCTGGTCGAGAATCCCGATATTTTGGCAATGATCGGGCGGCGGACGAAGGATCGGCCTTCGCTTGTCGTTGGCTTTGCGGCTGAGACCGAAGAGCTGAACGGAAACGCGATCGCGAAACTCACTACCAAGAATTGCGATATGATCGTCGCCAATGATGTAAGCCACGCTTTGGGTGTCTTTGGCGGAGAGACGAACAAGGTGCTTGTATTGACTCATGACGGCAAAGAGTCCTGGCCCTCCATGACCAAACACGAGGTTGCGGCTCGCCTCATTGCACGACTTGGCAAGATTTTGTCTGGAGCGGCGAAATGACGGCCTCTCCCGCGGCCATTCGGGTCGGATTGAAACGGTTGCAACACGGCGAGGGCCTGCCCTTGCCAGCCTACCAGACGCCGGGGGCGGCGGGCCTCGATCTTCTCGCCGCTTTGCCGGCGGGAACGACGATCGTACTTGAACCGGGCGGCCGACATCTGGTTCCGACCGGAATTGCGCTGGATATTCCTCAAGGTCACGAAGGCCAGGTGCGGCCGCGCTCGGGGCTTGCCCGCGATCATGGTGTTACGGTCTTGAATGCGCCGGGGACGATCGACTGCGATTATCGGGGCGAGGTCGGAGTTCTCCTGATCAATCTAGGCGATGAGCCCTTTGAGATTGTCAGGGGAGCACGGATCGCCCAGCTTGTCATTGCGCCGCTTACGCGAGCTCTTCTCGTCGAACACGAAGACTTGCCGACGAGCCCGCGCGCAAGCCGCGGCTTTGGATCGACAGGACGCTTCAGCGAGGAGAATGGGCCGTGATCTTGCTCTCCCGCCGTGGCTACCTCGCGATTGCGGCGGTTGTTGATATTGCCATTCATGCACGTCCGCTGCCGGTTGCCGCAAAGGCCTTGGCGACGCGGCTCAAATTGCCACCGCGCCGTTTGGAAACCCTGCTCCAAGGCTTGGTTCGTGCGAATATTTTGAAGGGCGTGAGAGGGCCTCACGGCGGCTATGAATTGGCGCGCGAACGCCGCCGGATTACCGTGGCGTCAGTTCTGCACGCGGTGGCAAGCGCGGGTGCCGGCGATCCGGGTGCGGTCACGGACTGTCGTCTTCTTGAGCAGGTGGTTGTGCCACTCGTGGAAGCCGCAGGTAAGGCTTTTTTGGATGAACTCGAAACCATCACCATCGATGACATTTGCCGGCGCGCGGAAGATCTGAAGCTGGGCGAAGAAAAAGGCCCCGGTTCCGACTTCGCAATCTAACGCTTGTTTTTGCGAAGCCTAAAATCGGATCAGTGCAAACTGACCATTTCCAATTCCTGGCTCATCGCATTGGCGACCGCGGCGTCGCGCGAATCGGTGACGATGATCGGGGTGCCGTCGGCTGCGAGCAAAGCAAAAAGCTGCAGTCCGGGCTGGATCGCTGGCGCCGCCGGGAAAAGCCGGCTTACATCTTCCGAGCGGATCGGTTTTAGATAGGCGACGCGACCGCCGCCGAGGCTTGCCAGCTGTTCATTGGTTAACAGGGGGGCAGACTCAGATTTGTTGGCGTTTAACATCTAACCATCTCCTCGTGTGCGGTCTCGCAGAGACCCGCTTTCAGGCGAACCGTCCGCCGCACCGCATGATGCTGATCTTTGTACCTCGTTCGTCTTCCCCAGAGGGACGGTAACAACAGAACGCTCAAGCAATGCACGCGCCAAGACCTTTCGGTCTGATTAACGGGGACCCAATCTGGCATCCCGCGGCCATTCGCTTATGCTCGATATGGACACAATCTCCGTTATTTCAAGATCGTTGCAAACGGGCTCCGCAGCCCGGCTAACGCCTCGGCCAGATCAAAAAAAACCCGGCGGAGCGCCGGGTTTTTGTTTCTTCAGAGGGCGTTCATGCCGCCTCTTCAATCTCGGCCTCATCGGCTTCGAGCTCTTCACTCTTGCCGCGGCGCGGGCCCTTTTGCAGCTGCGCTTCGATAATCTTCAAAGACTTCTGTTTCGGTCAGCTTCTGCACCACAATGATCTCGCGGGCCATGCGATCGAGCGCTGCCTCGTAGAGCTGCCGTTCGGAGTAGGATTGCTCGGGTTGCGCATCCGAACGATAGAGATCGCGCACCACTTCGGCGATCGCGTTCAGATCGCCAGAATTGATCTTTGCCTCATATTCCTGCGCGCGCCGCGACCACATGGTCCGTTTCACGCGCGCCCGGCCGGTTAAGGTCTCGAGCGCCGATTTGACAACGCCGGCATCGGAGAGTTTGCGCATTCCGACACTCGCCACCTTGGGCAACGGAACCTTAAGGATCATCTTATCCTTGATAAAGCTGATCACGAACAGCTCGAGCTTGAAGCCCGCGACCTCTTGCTCCTCGATCGCGATGATCTGGCCGACGCCGTGGGTCGGATAGACCACGAATTCATTCGGCCTGAACAAGGGCTTGGCCGGAGACGTGGCTTTGACAGGCTTCGCCGGGGCGACGCCGGGCTTGAACTCCGTTGGGCTTGCGTGGGCGGCGATCGAGGTCACGGGCTCGGCCGGCCGCAGCTCGATCGAGGGCGCGACGGCGGCCACTGCTGCGGTCTTGCCGGCGGCAGGCCTTGGAACGCTCTTGGCGGCAGGCTGCGCCGTGACATTACGAGCCGCATCCTTGGCGACATTGGTCTTCGCAGCTTCAATAGAAAAGTCTGCGGGTATTTTCTTTTCAGGTTTCTTGGTCACCGCTGTCCGATCATTCGTTTCTGGAGAGAGATTTGAAGAAATAACGGGCGGGCGGGCGGTTGACGCCGCGGCCGCTCGTTTCCGCGCCTCGGTAAGACGCGCAACATTTTGTTTCAGGGCCGCAGCCGAAATCGCGGCGGCGGTCTTGCCGGCCGCTGACGCTTCCGGCGCGCGGCGTGCTTCGGTCGCCTTGGTCACGGCGGGCTTCGCGGGCTGGCTGGAATGCCCCTTGGCAGGTGAAGCCTTATGTGCCACCTGCGGCCGTACTGCCGCTTTGCGCGCGGGGGTGGCGGCCTGACTGGCGGGCCGCGCAGCTTTGACCGTTTTTGCAGCCGAGCGGGCGGATGCAGCCCGAGACGAGCCGGCGGTTTTTCCGCGTACCGTCGTAGCCCCACGGCGAGCCTCGGAATTTCCCCGGGCCGGGGCGGTCTTCACGGCAGATAGCTTTTTCTTGGCCGCTGGCTTTTTAGGCGCAGCCGCGGACTTTCCGCGGGACTTGGCGGCGGTCGTTTTTTGTGTCTTCACTTTGCTCGCACTCTTTCGAGCGGCCAGAGCCCGCGCGGCCGCGGCTGCCTTTTTGGCTTTCAATTCGGCAGCGCTCTTGGACGCTTTTGTCTTAAGATTTCGCGTTCCGGCTTTCTTGACCTGCTTTGTCTTGGACGATTTCACGGTCTTTTTGACAGACGCCATAACCAGCGCGCTCCTTTTCCTGCCCCGCTTTGGAGACGGGACGGCTATTAACGGCGGACGAACCCTCCGCCGTTCGGAAACTCTACATTTTCGGCCCTGGAGAGGCGCGAAGCGGGATGCTCCTAAACCATGATCATCCGTCTAAGACGGGACTGGACAGTAGAAAACGAGGCATTATCCAAGCGCCGTCAGACATTTGCCCTGGCGCCGAGAAGCCTCCAAGACCCGGATGACACAGACAGTCGCATACTTCCGAGTATGTCGACTGATATGAAACAGTATGGCACGAAAATGTGTGAAAATCAAAAGATATGCGCCATGGGGGTGTCATGAAACCCCGCGGGCCGCATTTGTCCCCAAATTTTGGCGATTTATGGCCCTACTTCACCTTACGCTCGAGCTAACCCGAGGAGGTGTGGCGATCCTCAGTCACCTTGTCCCGGATTGGCGGAAAAATAAGCATCCAATTTGCCGGGCTTGCCGTCGAAAGCTTTGGCATCCGGGGGCGGGTCGCGCTTAATTGTCACATTTGGCCAGGACTGGGCCATATCGGCATTGAGAGTCAGCCATTTCTCAAGCCCCGGTTCGGTGTCCGGCTTGATTGCCTCGGCGGGGCATTCCGGTTCGCAAACACCGCAATCGATACATTCGTCCGGATGGATCACCAGCATGTTCTCGCCCTCGTAGAAGCAATCTACGGGGCAAACCTCGACGCAATCCATATACTTGCACTTTATACAATTCTCGACGACGACATAGGTCATGATCATCTTCCTTCGCGGCGCCGGCCGCGACGCCAATAGCTTACAGCACTGCAACGGTTTTGGAATCCGCCGAAACGACCGCGGCGCCTGAGCGCATGCCGAGGTAAAAGCTCGGGCTATCCCTGAAGCGGTTGCTCTAACGTTTTTGATCCATTTCAGCAAGGATCCACTTCGGAGCGACGAGAGTTCGGGCTCTCTCAGTGAGATCGGCTTCGAGCCTGCCCATCCACGCGGTCAAAACTGCGAGATCAGCTCTGCGAGCGCGACGTCAAATCTTCAAACAAAAGGGAGGCCTCGGGAAAACCACCCCGATGCGTTCCTGGCGCCAGAATTTTCAGCACCCGAACCTGACGCTCCAGCGCAATCGTTAGGACATCGCCCGGTTGAACCGGCTTGGCGGGGGTTTCGACCCGGCGCGCGTTGAGGCGAACGTGACCTTCGGCGACCAGGCGGGCCGCAAGGCTCCGCGAGCTGGCGACGCGGGCGAACCATAGCCATTTGTCAAGCCGTTGGCGGACTGCCATTCCTTCCTGGGCCTTGCTCCGTGTCCTTAATAGCTATCCATGGAACCGGCGATTTCAAGACAGCAAGCCGGCTCGCGATTGAACCAGGGGATTGGCTTTCAAAGCCGCAACATCGGGCGTGTCGGGCGCCGGCACGCCGGTCAAGGCGTTCCAGAGCCCTTCCACGAATGCTTTTTCCATATCACGCAAAATGAAAACGATCCGGGTCGCATGATCGCTGTCGGGCCATGCCGCAAGCCGGAGCGGCGGATGAAAGACATGCTGAACGCCCTGGATGACGACGGGCCGCAAAGGATCGTCGGTCAACGAAACGATCCCCTTGACCCGCAATAATTTTGGCCCGTGCGCCGTGCGCAGCAATTCGAGAAAGAGTTCGAGAGCAGGCCGGGGGTAAAGGTACCTCGTGCCGCAGGCAAAAGGCTTGGATGCGGGCGTCGTGGCGGTTCAGATCGTGGCTCTCCCGGTGTTCCTCCGGGCCTTCGTGATGATGGCCATGGCCGGCCTCGGTGCCGCCCGCTGCGAAGGCCTCCGCGTTCAGCCATTGGCTCACATCCGGAATTTTGCACGCCGGATCATAGGGGCCAATGTCGAGCAGTTTCGCCGCCGTTGCCTCCCCCTGCGCGGCATCGAGGAGGGGCGCGCCCGGATTGAGGTCTGCGAGCCGTTCCCGCAGAGCCTGCAGGGCCGGAGCATCGGCAGGGGCGAGGAGATCGGTCTTGCTAATGACCAGCCGGTCGGCCATGGCCGCCTGTTTCACCGCCTCTTCCTGCGTGTCGAGCGTTGCGCTCCCGTTCACGGCATCCACCAAAGTGATGACCCCGTCGAGACGAAAACGTAGCCTGAAATAGGGGTGCACCATGATCGTATGAAGGACGGGGGCAGGATCGGCGAGGCCGGTGGTTTCGATGATGACCCGTTCAAATGGAGCGATCCTGCCATTGTCGCGCCGACGCAGAATATCTTCCAAAGTTGCGATTAGATCGCCTCGGATCGAGCAACATAGACAGCCCGAGGTCATCACCAGCATGTCGCCGTCGATGCGTTCGACGAGCAGATGGTCGAGGCCGATTTCGCCAAACTCATTGATGATGACCAGCGTGTCGGCGAGTGCCGGATCACGCAGCAATCGGTTGAGCAGACTCTGTCTCTTCCGCTCCCGAGAAACCCGGTGATGATGGTGAGCGGAAAGGGCGCCGGCGGTTTCCTTTGCAAAGCCTCTTCGTGAAGCTGGGTCATCCACGCCTCTCCGATCGTCCGAGCCCGATGAGCCGCTCACTCCTTGGCATGTTTCTCCGGCTTTTTGGCCTTCGCCTTTTCATGCGCGGATTTCTCGGGATGCGCGGCCGCCTTGGCTGCGGGCTGAGCCTTGCCGACGGATTTCACGGCGCTCCCGGATTGGCTTTTCGGTGCTTTTTTCTCAGCGGCTGCGGCCTTCGCGGGAGTTTTCTTTAAGGCTGCTTTATCCGCCGCGGCTTTGATGTGCGCCTTCGTTGCTTTCTTGCCTTTGGCCGGAGCCGCGGACTCTTCTGAGTCGCGCTCCGCGCGGGCGACGTGATGGCGATGGCCGCCGTGAGTTGGCGCAGAAACAGGCTTGGCTGGTTTAGCCCGGGCCTTCATCGGCAGCGCCCGCGTATCGGGGGACAGAGGTGCGCCGGCTTCCTCGGTTTGCGTCGCCGTGACGGGCGCGAAGGCGCTAACCGTGCCTGGCAGCGGTGGAGTGCCAAGGGGAGAATGAGGCGGACGCGCTTGCGCGACCAGGCCGCCATAGCTGGCTGGGGCGCCGACAAATACTGGCACCGGATTGAAGGAGGGACGCGGGACCAGGGCGATGCGGGGCGCCATGGGCGCCGGCCGGGAGAGGGCGTCCATCGTCGTCAAGACGAAATGGCCGGGCTTTGCGCCGGCTTGGGCATTCGGGCTGAGCAAGGGTGCCATCACCCGCTGCAGATCGGTGTTGAACTCGGCAACCGCCTTGCCGCGCTTGCGGCAGACCGATTGATGCAGATCCGGCGGACCGGACTGCGAGGCCGCAGAGAGGTTCATCAGTGATCCGGACGGGCGGTCGATTCCGGCAAAGCCGCGATCGAACAGGGCCGCCGTCATGATGGTCCGCTGCTGGACATTGGGCGCGCCCAAAACCACCGCGATCAGTTTGCGGTTTCCCTGGGTGGCGCTCGCGACAAGGTTGAATCCGGCGGCGCAGGTGAAGCCGGTTTTCATCCCGTCCACGCCGGGATAGCGGCCAAGCATATTATTGTGGTTTTGAATGATGGCGCCGCCGAACCGCAGGGCGCCAATGCCAAAAAGATTGGCATGCTCGGGAAAGGTCAAATACAGCGCCCGCGCAAGGATCGCCATGTCGCGGGCCGAGGAGATATGCTGCGGGTCGGGCAGGCCGTTCGGGTTGACGAAGTGAGACTGGGTGAGGCCCAAGGAGCGCGCCGCGTCATTCATGTCTTCGGCGAAGGCTTCGACCGAGCCCGCAACGCCCTCGGCGATCACGACGGCGATGTCGTTGGCTGACTTCACCATCAGCATTTTCAAGGCATTATCGAGCGTCACCAAGGTGCCCGGCGGAAATTGCATCTTCGACGGCGGCATCGATGCGGCGCGGGCCGAGACGGTCAGCGGCGTATCGAGCGCAATCTTGTGATCGCGCACGGCGTTCAGCGCGACGTAGACCGTCATCAATTTGGTCAGCGAGGCCGGATACCAGGGCTGGGTCGCATGATCCTCATACAGAACCGCCCCGGACTCCAATTCAATAACAAGAGCGGGGGTGGCAGAGGCTCTTTCGGCGGCGCTTGTGCAAAGCGCGAACAGGCCGGTGATCAAGCCGGCGAGCCCGCGCATGATCATGCGGGCGTGCCGCCGATGGGGTTGGGCGGGAACCCTTCCTTGTGCTTCCGGGCAACGCAGTAGGCTTTGGCTCGAAGGGTTCATCTCTTCATCCCGGCCGAATCGAGGCAACCGTAGTAGGAAAGCTGACACCCGACCCCGCTCCGCGCAAGCGGCGTTCGGAAAGATGCCAGGGCAGAGCTACAAAAGCAACGCGGCGAAGGTAGGGCATTGGGGTGGTTTCGGCCCACGGTAAATGTCATTTGGGAGTGTTCGCGGCCTGGACAACCCTGCGTTGGGGAGAGTTGACGTGTTCGCGCCGTACGCCCAGTCCGATCAGCTGCGCGGGCAGCCTCTGCAAAATCGGAAAATAAATGAAGAGCCGCAGGAACCAAGGGGGTGCGGGTTTCCTTGTGCCTACCAGGACTCGCGAGATGACCCGTCTTTGAATCGCGAGCTGGATGTTCTGAATGACTTTGGTCGGCCACTCGCGTCGCTTTTGCACCTCCGCCAGCAGCCCGTCACTGATCGGGCCCTTGTCGTAGAGAGGCTCGGCAAGGATATTGGCGGTGGCGATTGCATCTTGGATGGCGAGATTGATGCCAACGCCGCCGACCGGTGACATAGCGTGCGCGGCGTCTCCGATGCATAAGAGTCCAGGCTTGTGCCAAAGCGGAAGCCGGTCGACCGCCACGGTGAGAAGCTTGACGTCATCGAAGCTTTTGAGTTCAGCCACGCGATCGGCAAGGAATGGAGCGAGGGCCGTGACACGCTGGCGAAGCGTTTCTATGCCTTGGGCCTTGAGGCGGTCGGCCGAACCCTTGGCGATTACATAGCCGCATTGCCAATGTTCGCCGCGGTTGATCAGCACAAGGATCTGTCCCGCGTCGATCCGGCCGAATGTTTCAATTGGCTCGTCGCCCTTGCGCGAAAGCCGGAACCAGAGCACGTCCATGGGCGCTCCAAGTTCTTCCGGTACGAGCCCCGCTTGCCGGCGGACCAAAGACCCGCGTCCATCAGCGCCAATCGTCAGATCCGCGTGGACCCGCAACGTTCCGTTTGGGGTCTTGGCGGTGACGCCGGCGATTCCCTGCGGCTCCAAAATCAGCCCATTGACTTCCGCATTCATTTCCAGCCGGAAGCAAGGATAACGCTTGGCGTGTTCAGAAATAAAATTGAGAAAATCCCATTGCGGCATGAAGGCCAGAAATTTGGCATGGGTTGGAAGACGCGAAAAGTCCGCCAAGGGAAGTTCGACATCGCCGATCTTGCCTTTGAGCTGCTTCACCTTCTGATGTGGCAGTTTCAGAAAATCGTCAAGAAGGCCGAGTTCATACATCGCTTCGAGCGTGGAAGGATGGATCGTGTCGCCGCGAAAATCCCGGAAAAAATCCGCGTGTTTTTCGAGAACGACCGTATCAACTCCAGCCCGGGCCAGCAGGAACCCGAGCATCATCCCGGCGGGCCCGCCGCCAACAATACAGCAGCGGCAGTTGATGGTTCGCGTCGTCCCATCCATGGGAGATCCGTCGAACATCCGTTGAAAAAAAGAGGTTACAAATTTGATCATCTGAAAGCGCATTCGTTATCAATCTTGGGTTGCGGTACTTTTGCCCGCGGGCACCGCACGAATTGCCGCGCTGACGAGACTTGCGACGAGGATATTGGCGGCAAGCGCCAAGAGCCCGGAATAAATCGTTATACTGGTATCGCCGAGATGCAGCGTGTGCAGCGGTTTGAAGTTGTTGAGCCACGCAAGCCAGGTGCCACCCAAAATCCGGTTGCCCAACCGGCGAGCAGGGCGGGAGCGCGGAACCACCCCGTGTATAGACCGAAAATCACGGCAGGAAAGGTTTGCAGAATCCACAAGCCGCCGAGCAATTGCAGATCGAGCGCGAATTGCGTTGGCAGATAAAGGATGACGAGGAGCGCGCCGGCCTTGACGGCGAGGGAGGTGATCTTCGCCACCTTCGCCTCTCCGGCGGGCGTGACGCCGCGATCAATATAGGCTTTCCAGAAATTTCGGGTGAACAAATTGGCGGCGCCGATGCTCATGATCGCGGCCGGCACCAAAGCGCCGATCCCGATCGCCGCTAGCGCGAAACCGGCGAACCAGCCGGGAAATAAAATTTTGAACAGGGCCGGCACGACATCATTGCTGTTGGTAAGTTTAAGGCCGGCGGCATGGCCCATGAAGCCCATAAGCGCCACGAGAGCGAGAAGGACCGAATAGGCCGGCAGAAGAATAGCGTTCTTGCGAATTGTATTGGCGTTGGCGCATGCAAAAATTCCGGTCAGCGCGTGCGGATACATGAACAGCGCCAGGGTCGAGCCGAGAGCCAAGCTCGCATAAGGCAGGAATTGGCTCGGGTTAAGCAGCGTACCGCCGGATCCTTTAGCCGCAAAAGCCGCGTCGGCAGCCTGAAAGACAGCGCCATATCCGCCGAGCTTCATGGGAATGAGAACAACCGCGGCCAGCACAACGATGTAAAGCATCGTGTCCTTGACAAAGGCGATCAGCGCCGGCGCGCGCAGCCCGGATGAATAGGTGTAGAAGGCCAGGACCAGAAACGCGATGATAAGGGGAAGCTCCCCTTGAAGACCGAGCGCATGAATGATGGTTTCCATACCGATCAGTTGCAAGGCGATGTAGGGCATCGTCGCAATGACGCCGGTCAAGGCCACCGCGAGTTCCAGCGAACGCGAACCATATTTGCCATGCACGACATCGGCGGCGGTCACATAATTATTGTCGCGGGCGACCTTCCATAGGACCGGCATCACCGCGAAAACGAACGGGTAGAGAATGATCGTGTAAGGCACCGCAAAGAAGCCATAGGCGCCCACCGCATAGACGAGCGCAGGGACCGCGATCATGGTGTAGGCGGTATAGATGTCGCCGCCGATCAGAAACCAGGTAATCCAGGTCCCGAACTGACGGCCGCCCAGTCCCCATTCGTCGAGATGAGCGAGCGTTTTCGGACGCCGCCATCTGGCGGCTGCGAACCCCATGACCGTGACCAGGCCGAAGCAGAAAAGGAAGACCGCCAGCGCCGTGTAATCCATCTCAGCCGTCATTGCGGTTATTCCGGCGGAGCTTCAAATAGACGATATAGGTCAACAACGAGGTCAGCGGAACCCAAATCAGCTGGTACCAATAAAAGAACGGAAAGCCGAACAGGACGGGCATCGACTTATTGTAGAAAGGCACCCAAGCCAACGCCACGTAAGGGATAAGAAGCAGGAGCCAGATTGGGCGCATCGGTGAAAACATCCCCGATTAAAACTCTATTCGATGACGATTTTATAGCGTTCAGTGGAACGCAAGGGCCCACCATGCTCAAGCCCGTTGATCAGCAGAAAATAGTCGAGCGCGCGATCCGGAACCGCCATCCGCGTCGCCGATCGTGTCGGCGCTGTCGCCGGTCTTGGCGACACTGATCGCGATCCGCAACGGCCGCACGGCTTGCACTTCGTCGTCGGAAACACGATGAAATGAATCGATCGAGGCACGGAAGCGGTCCTTTGCCTCGTCCGTCAATGTGCGGGTGGCGAAAATCAAACGGTACACCCGATTCGGTTCGAACCGGATCACGGCGAGGCGAAAACTCCATTCACCCGCGCTGGCGATTGCGGTCGCGGCCGGCATGCCATTGACTTCCGTCGGTCTCGATGGAACTCTCAACCAATCCATCGATCCAGCCCGGCCATATAGGCTCGTGAGCGAGGTCGTCCGGCGCCACGTTGACGCTGTCGACACGCAAGGCTTCGGTGCCGCCGGCCTTGATGCCAAGCAGGGCTTGCGAGGCGTTTTCGAGAACGAAGCCTTCTGGAGCGAGAAACGCAAAACCCGAGCCGCCCATGCACGAATTTGCGGCCGCGGATCGCACCTTCGGCGGGATCGTCGCCAAATGTCATGCCGTCGATGGCGGCGAGATAGGCTGCCCGGTCGGTCTTGCCGATGCCGGGGGCGCCGATCTGGCGCGCCGCGTTGATGGCTTGCGTGACCCGGTCCGGCGTCGAGGGATGCGTCGCCAGAATATCCGGCTTTCCGGCGCTCGCATATTGGCTCATCAGCGAGCCGCGCAATGCCGCCGAGCGGCCGAGCGCGCCGAGGAAGCGGGCCGCGCCATAGGGATCAAATCCCGCCTTGGCGCTGACCTTGATGCCGATCTGATCGGCTTCGAGTTCCTGCTGGCGGGAAAAGCTCGCGATCGTGCGTTGCGCCAGTGGCCTCGACCTCCTGACGCTTTTCTGCTTGTTTTGGATGACGCTCGCGGCCTGGCTGATCACCGCGGCGCGCTTTTCCTCTTCTTCGCGCTGCAGGGCATGTTTCGCGGTGATATGGGCGATCTCATGCGCCATCACGGCGGCGACCTCGGACGCATCATTGGCGAGCGCCAGGAGACCGCGTGTCACATAGACATTGCCGGGTGGCAGCGCGAAGGCATTGACGATCGGCGAATTCAGGATCGTCACTTTATAAGGCTCGCCGGCGTGTTCGTCGGCGTTGGCGAGCTTGACCAGAATTTCGTTGAGGTAGCGTTCCGGTCGGCGGATATTTATATTCGCCATCGAACAGGGCGATCATGCGCCGGTGCTCCGCCGAATGTTTTCGCGTCGATGGCCGGCGGCGCGGGGCGGCGGCACCGGCGCCGCCGCGTTGAACGGCATGCTGTCCTGTGGCTCCATCGACGCGCAGGCGGCAAGCAGGATCGCCGTGAGCCGCCGCAGCCGCCCACAGCATGGCGAACCCGGCTCGAGAACTCTGTTTTCGATCGCCTGAACGTGGCGATGGTCATCAAAAAGCCCCATCTCGCACGCTGCCCTATTTCGGGCGGGGTCGAGGTGCCGGCCCGCGTCGCGGTCTGCGTCGTGCGCCAATTCGATCACCTCGATCTCATCCGGGTTCGAAATCTCGATTTGTGGTCCGAAGCGGGTATCGAGAAGCCCGCGCACGCGAACCGTCTGGCCGATCAAACCCGCGAGACCGTTGCATAAGCCGCGTCGAAAGCTTTGACTATTGCGCGAAAAGATCGTGACCGAAAAATCCCAGCCCTGGCGTGGCCCAAAGTAGAGCATGATGCGCGGCCTCCGATCGGCGATGCCGGTAACGTGGCCTTCGACAATGACGGAAGTGCCGGCTTTCTCGGCGAAGGATTGGCGATCGCCGCGGCGATGACCGCATAATACGGATCGGCCCAAAGGCCAAGCCCCGCGGCGCGCGCGCCGTCCTCCGCGGCGAGGAGGGCGCTCCGGCAGGGACGCGCCGCCGCGCTTGGCTCATAGCGGGCGAGACCGGCATCGATAAGCGCTTCGCCGACCGACAGGCGCGCCGTGTTCCGGCGTATTTCTTCCCGGCTCCGGATCGAAAACAAAGGCAAGCAGCCGCCCCCAACGATCCGGGTTTGGCTCGACCGCGCGAAACCTAATTTCGTGGTCGGAAAGCCATTGGCGAGTCGGTCTCGGGTCTTCGTGTCCAAGGTCCGGATCTCCGGTGTCGGGCGAGGCGGGTCGACGCCTGCGAGTTTGATGCAGGCGGCCGTCCACGAGGGTCAATTCGAGCCGCTCACTGACCGAGGTCGACCCCGCCGACGGCGGCTCCCTGGGTAGGGCAAGGTGCCGTTCCGCCGCGTGGAGGGCACCCATCGCAACAACGCAAACATGACTGCCAGGAAGACGGCGGGCCCATGGCCGCGCGCGTGCCGCAAGCGCCGGGGTGCCGGCAGGTTCCCACCGCCATTGCACCTTCACGCCGCGCAAATTCATCTTTATTTCCAAGAAGTTAGTGTCTAACTTGAACCGTTGCTAGGATTAAAATCGCGGCTTGGCTTTGGCTTCCCTCCACCCGGGCGCGCCCTATCATCTAAACCATTGAAATGCCGGCGATAGGCGTCACCGATGATTTTTTGAAACCGCCTGGCAGTGGAGGGACGAAAGTGACAAAACACACACACTTTTAGGAAATCGACCTCTGGCTTAACTAGTCAAATAGCGCCACTCAAATTCAACCCTCTAAAAGTATAAATCGCTTTAAGTTAAATATTAATTTGAGTCTATAATGTAAAAGCGCTAGACTCTTACGTATATTCGACGACAGAGCCGTATTTTAGACAAAAAATCGATGTAGCAGTCTTAATCAATATGAATAATATATAAGTGAGTTCTCCGTTGAATCGAACTCAGTATGGATTAACTTAGGGAGGCAAGCCTATATTTCCTGCCCGACTTCGAGCTAGAGTCCCAAAAGCCTACCCTTTTAGGTAGGTATATACCACCCCTTCAGATGTCATTCAGTCCTGCCCAGCAGTATGTTGTCCCGTCTCAGGGGGGTTCTAAACATGCGATGGGATAAACTGGTCTTCTTGGCGTCGGCGGCACTGCGCCGGTCATGATCGTAAGTGGTCAGCGGGCGGGTTTCAGTGGGCGTCGCCTTTTCTAGCCTTAATCCTCAACAGCAAAGAGGCTAATGACATGAGCTTAGTAACTGGAACTGCGCGCACCGGCGAGGCTGCGGCCGTCGCCGAGACGCCGCTTCTCGACGGGAAATTGCCCGTTAATCGGCACGCTCGCGATCTGCACCTTCTATGTCGGCGTGCGTATCTATGAGCAAGTTTTTGGCTGGTACGCGGGGCTCGATTCGTTCGCGCCCGAGTTCACCACCTACTGGATGACCATCCTCTACATCGAGGAGCCGGTCGAATTGATCTCCTTCCTCGCCCTCGTCGGCTGGATGTGGAAGACCCGCGACAAGGACATCGCAAGTGTCCAGCCGCGCGACGAAATGCAGCGGATCTTCACCCTGCTCGAGCTGGATTCTCGTCTACGGCGTCGCGATCTACTGGGGCGCCAGCTACTTCACGGAGCAGGACGGCACCTGGCATATGACGGTCATCCGCGATACCGACTTCACGCCGAGCCATATCATCGAGTTCTATATGAGCTATCCGATGTATATCGTCATCGGCGTGGGCGGCTTCATGTATGCCCGCACGCGGCTTCCGACCTTCGCCCTCAAGGGCTGGTCGATTGCCTACGTTCTTCTGTTCGTCGGCCCGTTCATGATCTTCCCGAACGTCGGGCTCAATGAATGGGGTCACACCTTCTGGTTCATGGAGGAACTGTTCGTTGCTCCGCTGCACTGGATGTTTGTCTTCTTTGGCTGGTTCTCGCTCGCGGTCTTCGGCGTGTCGCTGCAGATCCTTGGCCGTATCATGCGAGCTCTGCAAGGGCTATGAAGACGTGGTCGGTCTCGAACCGGCTGAATAAATAAGCGCTCGTGTTGAGGACCCCCTTGGTCTGACCGCGAAGCGTTCAGCCCAATAGGCTGCGGTCGCTTTCCCGGAATTGAGCTTTATCCGGGGAGCGGCCGTGCCGGGGCTGGAGAAGAATTTCTATGCCAACTGAAATTTACTCCGTTAATCCGGCGATTTGGTCCGGGGGGAGTAACTGGGAGGATAGTATGCTACGAGACAAATCATATAAGGCCGGGGCTGGTCCCGGTGACCGAATTCGATCCCGGCATCGCCGGGCATCGAAGGCGGCGCCGGCTCAAACCCGCCGGTCGCGGCGCCAAACGTCGGCGCAGTCGGGTGCGGTGCCGGCTCGCCGTTCACATCCCGCGCCGAGGCCGCGTATGCCGTCAAGACGGCCGATCTTCTTCTCGTGATCGCTCTGTTCCTGATCATGATCGGCGGCTACCATGTGCACGCCATGCTCACGATGGGCGACTGGGACTTCTGGATCGACTGGAAAGACCGGCGCTTCTGGCCGACCGTGCTGCCCATCATGCTCATCACCTTCCCGGCAGCCGCTCAGTATTACTTCTGGGAGCATTTCCGGCTGCCATTTGGCGCGACCTTCCTTTGTCTCGCCCTGCTCATCGGCGAATGGATTGACCGCTACGTCAGCTTCTGGGGCTGGACCTTCTTCCCGATCACCCTTGTGCTGGCCGACCTCGCTCATTCCGATGGCGCTGTATCTCGACATCGTGCTGCTGCTGAGCAAAAGCTGGATCGTCACCGCGATCGTCGGTTCGATGGGCTTCTCGCTGCTCATGTACCCGAACAATTGGGTGATCCTGGCTCCCTTCCATCAGCCGAGCGAGCAATATGGCACGCTCATGAGCTTGGCCGACATCATCGGCTTCCACTACGTTCGTACCTCGATGCCTGAATACATCAGAATTATCGAACGCGGCACGATGCGTACCTTCGGTAAGGACGTCGTCGGTGTGTCGTCGTTCTTCGCCGGGTTCGTTTCGATCATCGTGTATTTCGTCTGGTGGTACGTCGGCAAGATGTTCTCCACTGTGAAATATATGGCGAAAATCTAACCCGTTGCCGCAAGGTCCCGAAAGGACTAGAGGTCGAATTTCTAGCAATATGGCACGGCTTTGCCGTGTGGGGAGTTAACAATGAAAACAACAATGTTTGAGTTCACTGGCGCGCATTGCGAAGCGCCAAGCGGGGAGGCTCTGGGCCCTAGGTTTGGCCGCCGGGCTCGCCGTGACGATGGCGGCCACCGGCCCGGCCGACGCCCACGGCGAGAAATCGCAGGCGGCGTTCCTCCGGATGCGGACGTTGAACTGGTATGATCTGAAATGGTCGAAGACGAGCGTTCAACGTCAACGAAGAGTATGAAATCACCGGCAAGCTCCACATCATGAATGCGTGGCCGGCGGCCGTGCGCGTTCCGGAACGCGCTTTGTCAACACCGGGCAGCCCGGCGCCGTCGCGAACCGCGAAGCGGTGTTTGGGTCGGCGGGCAGTTCACGCCCCGTTCGCATGATGCTCAAGGTTGGTGAAACCTACGAGTTCCGGGTCCTTCTCGAGAGCCCGGCGCCCCGGTCACTGGCATACTCACGTCCAGCTGAGCGTCGAGACCGGCGGTCCGATTCCCGGACCTGGTCAATATGTCGACATCAAGGGCAATTTTAACGACTTCACCGATCCGGTGAAATTGTTGAATGGCACCACGGTCGATATCGAGACCTATCAACTCGGCCGGATCTATCTGTGGCATCTCCTGTGGGCACGTCGCCGGCGTTGCCTGGATCGCCTATTGGTTCAGCAAGCGCGGCTTGATCGGCCGGTTCGTCGCGGTTGCATCCGGACAGGCGGAAGATCTGATCATTACGCCTCAAGAGCGCATCGTCGGGGCAGTCAGCCTCGCCGCGGTTCTGGGTACGGTCATCATCTTCTATGCGATCACGGCGAGCCAGCTATCCGAATACAATTCCGCTGCAGGCCGGTGACTTCCACAACATCCAGCCGCTCGCGGGCGAAGTGGACTCGGGACCGCTCAAGATCAAATATCTGGGTGGATCCTATAAGGTGCCTGGCCGTGAGTTGGTGGCCAATTTCAAGATCACCAACGAAGGCAAGGAACCGGTCCGGATCGGCGAATTCAATACCGCTGGTCTTCGCTTCTTGAACCCTGACGTCTACACCACCAAGGTCGACTACCCGGACTATCTGTTGGCGGAACGCGGCCTGTCGCTCAGCGATAACTCTCCGATTCAGCCCGGCGAAACCAAAGACATCACCGTCACCGTTCAGGACGCGCGGTGGGATACGGAACGTCTGTCGGGTCTTGCCTATGACGTCGATAGCTCGTTTGCTGGTGTGCTGTTCTTCTTCACGTCGAGCGGAACCCGCTATCCGATGGAAGTCGGCGGCCCGGTGATCCCGACCTTCATGCCCGTCTAAGATCTATCTTAGAACAGTCCGTCATAGGTCGTAAATAGAAGCAAAATTCCCCCGTTGGAGCAGAAGCCCCAGCGGGGGAAATCATTTTGGGAGGTCTAAATACATGATCATACGAGGATTAGCCGCGTGGCTTCTTGCCACGGTTCTGCTCACCTCGGCCGCGTATGCGCATGGCGGGGTGGGCATGCAGGACAATAGATGCGTCTTGCGGATCGGTCCGGATCTGATGTTCTTCACCGGTTATCAGCCGCAAAATTCCCGGGAAGAATTTTGTGACGATGTTCCAAGCACCGGACAGACCGTTGTTGCGCTCGACATGCAGGACACCGAACTCCGCGATATGCTCACGGAAATCCGTATCATCAAGGATGATGGAACCCATACACGGATGAACGGGCTGCCGGTTCTGACGGATGCGGAACTGGCGAGCCCCGAAGTGCTCGATCCGATTACCATCGCTCTATTTGCCGCCGAAGAAAATATCCGACAGGCACTCTGACCTTTGAGCATACTTTCCCGGAAGAAGGAAAATTCATCGGTATCGTGACGGTGAAAAACGAGCATGGCCAGACTTACGTGTCTCAATTCCCCTTCTCGGTGGGGCAAACCCTCGGAAAAAACATACTGCTTTACGGTTTGATGGTTGTAGCCGCCGTGGGCGGCGTCTTTGGCTTTTGGTATTACAGCCGCCACAAGCATGCCCCGCCAAAAGCGGCGGCCTGACGCAGGCTGGTGCGGATTAACCGTTGCCGCCCTTTATTGCTGAAACCGCATGAAGGGTGGCGACGTTTTTAGAGCGATCCCGGCGCCCGCGTTGGCTCCGGTCGGGGGTGCGGCGCTCTCCTCCCGTTCACCTCCTGTCATTTGACCGGAAATCCGTTTACAAGCTGCATGCCCGTCCGGGGCGCCATAAACCTTGACCCGGGCGCTGCCTTCCTCTTTTGAATTGTCGAGCTTGCGTATGAAAATCGCCCTGCCATCCCCCATTCAAAACCTTGTCGATATCGTTAGCTGGCAGGTCGGACCGGAAGTCTTTCCCAAGTCAATTTTGCTGCTAGGCATAAGCCTCAGCACTTATGCTTTCGTGGTTTTCCTCCGCAATATCATGGATTATACCTTCATCAAGGCGGTCGGAATCGGGGTCGGGAGCGCCCTTGTGCTCGGCGCTGTCACCATTCTTTGCGCCCGGATTTCCGGCTACCACGAAAGGCTCACCCAAACGCTGACCGCACTGGCCCTCGGCGGCGCCATTGTGCTGTTTGTGACGACCTTTCTGCGGTTCTTCCTCGTTGTCTCCTATCAAATGCAAGGCTTGCCGGAGATCAACGTGATGGAGCTTGCCAATTTTCTGCTCTTTCCCTTATTCGTTTGGAACGTGTTCGTCTTTGCGGCCCTCTATAGGAGGTCCTTTCGCGCGAGCGTTCCTATCGCTTTTGGGATTTCGATCGCGCTCTTATTGGCCCTGGATTTTTGGGTGCCCGCGGCGTTCAAGTTCGCTTAGGCGACGCAGATCGCCCCCGAGCGCCCGAATCGGACCGAGGACGCAATGACCGTGAGTAAGATCGCCTACCAAGGCGAGCCGGGCGCCAATTCCCACATCGCCTGCAAAAACGTATTTCCCCAATGGGAGCCCCTCCCTTGCGCCACCTTCGAGGACGCTCTGGGGGCGATCGCCGACGGCACGGCCATGCTCGGCATGATCCCCATTGAAAATTCAATCGCTGGGCGTGTCGCCGACATCCACCACTTGTTGCCGGGGTCCGGCCTTTACATTGTCGGCGAATATTTTTTGCCGATCCATTTTCAATTGCTTGGCGTCAGGGGCGCCAAGCTTGCTGAATTGAAGTCGGTCTACAGCCATGTTCATGCGCTGGGCCAGTGCCGCAAGTTCATTCGCCAGCATCGGCTTGCCGCGCATGTGACGGGAGATACCGCAGGCTCTGCGCGTGAAGTTGCGGAATGGGCTGATCCGTGCCGCGCCGCGATTGCGACCCGGCTGGCAGCGGAGATTTACAACCTCGATTTGCTCGCCGAAGACATCGAAGACGAGGTCCACAATACGACCCGCTTTGTCGTCCTGGCCAAAACCGCCCAATGGGCAAAGCGTGGCGCCGGCCCAATCGTGACCAGCTTCGTTTTCCGTGTCCGAAACGTTCCGGCGGCGCTTTATAAGGCGCTGGGCGGCTTCGCGACCAATGGGGTCAATATGACCAAGCTCGAAAGCTACATGGTCGAGGGAGAGTTCACGGCGACCCAATTCCTGGCGGACGTCGATGCTCATCCCGACGACCCGCCGCTTGCCCGCGCCCTCGAAGAGCTGGCTTTCTTCTGCAAGGAAATGAAGATCCTCGGAGTTTATCCCGCGCATCCGTTCCGGATCGAAAGTCAGCTGCGCCAGCAAGCTCAATGATCAAGACGAAGCGAAGGTAGAGCTGAGATCCAGGACTGATCGAACATTGCGCGCAATTCGAGCCAATTTGTCGCAGCCCGTGAGACAGCGATTGCTTTGTCTTAAATCAGATTTGCGATTACGCTTTTAGGTTAAAGTCAGCCGAGCCGAGCTGAACCTAGACGCTGAATAACACCAGCGTATCCGCGAGAGGAAAAACCGCGATGTTAATGAAAGACGATACGGCAGGTCGCGATATCGACGCGAGGGACAAGCGCCACGCCGACATATTGTGGAAAATTCTGCTGATCACGCGCCTCGCCATTCCATTGTATGTGTTCTATGCGCTCTATCTCTGGTGGACCTTGCCGCCCAGCGCTTACTTGATGACCGGCAATTAAAGCATAACGAGCCTTGCCAAGGGCAGGGCGGTTTGCAGAGCCTCATATCCAAGCGTTTTTTGAGAGACCTTCATCATGAAGGTCTCTTTCTTTTTGGCGACCGCTATTTGAGCGGAAGCTCTTTGCAATTCTCGATCACCGTCCACTTCGCATCGGCCGGGTTCGTTACGGTGAAAACGATTCTCATCATTGACGTTTTGCTGTTCGCCTTTCTCTCCCTCCCCGGTGTCATAGGCCAGTTCGAAACTGAACTTATTGGCTTCGGCCCCACCGCTTGGGTTTTTTAGGTTAAGGGGAATCAGAACAACGCTATTGATGTCGCGCTTTTCACCCGCCGCGAGGGTGGTTTCCTCAGGGATGCTCGTAAAGCCCATGATCTGGGCGAATCTCGGATCGGCATGCACAAAGCGGCGATTGGCACTTCCTGCCGCAAGTGTAGGCGGGGATTGGTTCACAAAAAGCCGCACCGGCGCGAAAATAAAGCTGCCATCGAATTTTGTATTGTCCACGGACTCGATTTTGAAGACCGCAAAGCCCTTGTTTGTCCCTGCGGTTACAGGGCCGGCTGGCGTTTCATAGCCTTTGCATATGCCGAGCGGCCGATAGGATATATTGGTGAAACTACTAGAGCTTCGACCGCATCCAGAGAGCGCAATGGACCCTGCGACGAGCATTGAAACGGACAAAAAACACCTTGCTGATGTTTTCATAGCATTCTTTCCTTCAGAACTCTTCACCGATCAGTCCTTGATTGGGTCAGGCAGCGCCACTTTTTGTAAGATCTATGGCTCCGAGGATCGGTCTCCAACCGCACAGAAGCCAGTCCCCTGAGAAGCGCGCCAGCGCTGCTCACGCGTTTCTGCCGTTAGCCCAGCGCAGCGCTTCGACGCCGGGCAGGCTTTTCCCTTCGAGCCATTCCAGGAACGCGCCGCCTGCCGTCGAGACATAAGTAAAGTCTTGGGTCACCCCGGCCTGGTTGAGCGCCGCGATCGTGTCGCCGCCGCCCGCAATGGTCTCCAAGCGCGCCGGCCTTGGTGAGCTGCCCGGCGACCTTGGCGAGCGCCACGGTGCCGGTGTCGAAGGGCGGCACCTCGAAGGCTCCGACAGGCCCGTTCCAGACGAGCGTTCGGGCCGAAGCGAGCAGCCCCACGACTTGCGAGATGGTGCGCGGCCCAATGTCGAGGATCATTTGATCTTCGCCAACGGCATCGACGTCGACGGTCTTGGACAGGCACATTCGGCTCCAGTCGCGAAGCGACGACGGCATCGACCGGCAACACCAGCTTGCAATTTGCCGGCGTCGGCATCGGCGATGATCTTGCGGGCGACATCGGCAAATTGCCTCTCGCAGAGCGATTTGCCGATGGACTTGCCGGGCGCGGCGAGGAATGTATTGGCCATGCCGCCGCCGACGAACAAATATTCGACCCGGCGCATGAGATTGCCGAGAAGCTCGAATTTGGTCGAAACCTTGGCGCCGCCGACAATCGCCGCGAGTGGCCGCTTTGGATTCGCCAGCATGCTGGTCAGCATTTCGAGCTCAAGCTGCATGGTGCGGCCGACATAGGCCGGCAGCTTATGCGCCAATCCTTCGGTCGAGGCGTGCGCGCGATGGGCGGTCGAGAAAGCGTCGTTGACGTAAATATCGCCAAGCTCGGCCAAGGCATCGATGAAGGCCGGATCGTTCTTGGTCTCGCCGGAATGAAACCTCGTATTTTCGAGCAACAGGATATCGCCGTCCCGCATCGCATTGACGGCGCTTTTCGCGACCTCGCCGATGCAGTCGGAGGCAAAGCAGATGAAACGTCCGAGTTTGACGTTCGAGCTCCACCGCGACGGGCTTCAGCGAGGTCTTCGCGTTCCGGGCCGTTCTTGGGGCGGCCGAGATGGGACAGGAGAATGACCCTTGCCCTCTTTTTCGGAAATCTCGCGAATATTGCCGAGGATCCGATCGATGCGCGTCGCATCGGTGATCTTGCCGTCTTCCATCGGCACATTGAGGTCGGCGCGGACAAGCACCCGCTTGCCCGCGACAGTCCACGTCATCGAGTGTTCGGAACCGGAGAAGCGGCGCGTTCTCGTCATACCAGCTTCCCCATGGCGACGGCGACATCGATCATGCGGTTCGAGTATCCCCATTCATTGTCGTACCAGGACATGACGCGCACGAAGGTTTCCTCCATCACTTTCGTCTGGTCCATGTGGAAGATCGACGAATGCGAATCGTGATTGAAATCCGCCGAAACATTGGGGCTTTCGGTGAAGGTCAGAATACCCTTCAATTGCTGCTCGGAGGCGCGCTTGACCGTTTCTTTGATTTCATCGGTTGTCGTCTTGCGTTTGGCGACGAATTTGAAATCGATCACCGGAAACATTGGGCGTCGGCACCCGGATCGCCGCGCCATCGAGCTTTCCGTTCAGCTCGGGCAAAACGAGGCCGACCGCTTGCGCCGCGCCGGTCGTCGTCGGGATCATCGACAGCGCCGCCGCGCGCGCCCGGTAGAGATCCTTATGCATCGTATCGAGCGTCGGCTGGTCGCCGGTATAGGAATGCATCGTCGTCATGAATCCTTTTTCGATGCCGATCGCATCATTCAGGACTTTGACGACCGGCGCGAGGCAATTGGTGGTGCAGGAGGCATTCGAGACGATCAGATGATCCTTGGTCAGCTTGTCGTGATTGACGCCAAAAACCACAGTCAGATCGGCATTGATCGCCGGGCGCCGAAATGAGAACGCGCTTGGCGCCCGCTTTCAGATGCGCGGCGGCTTTTTCCCGGGAGGTGAACAGCCCGGTGCATTCGAGCGCGATATCGACGTCGAGTTCCCTGTGCGGCAACTCAGCGGGTCGCGGATCGCGGTCACTTTGATCGGCCCATCGCCGTAATCGATCGAGTCGCTTCGTCACCGTTGATGATCGCCTGGGAATCGGCCATGCACGGAATCGAACCGCAGAAGATGCGCATTGGTCTCGACCGGACCAAGATCATTGATTGCGACAACCTGAATGTCCTTGCGCTTTGATTCCGCGATCGCCCGGAGGACATTGCGGCCGATGCGGCCAAATCCATTGATCGCGACTCTAATCGCCATATCATCTCCTTCTCTTCGAGCGGGCCGGCCCGAACCAGCGCATTGGCGCAAGGGGCTACTTTTTTATCGCGTGGCTGGGATTGACCGTCAACTATTGCTGCATTGCAGTGCGGCTTTGACTACTGCATCGGGCGTGATGTTGAAATGATTGTAAAGGTCCTTATAGGGAGCGCTGGCACCAAAACTTGTCATTCCGATGAAAATTCCCGTCTTCGCCGATAAGTTCGTCCCAGCCTTGACGGACGGCCGCTTCGACGCCGATCCGGATGCGGGCGCTCGCCGATGATCGTCTGGCGCCGTAACGCTGTCCTGTTGCAAGAACAGGTTCATGCACGGCACCGACACGACGCGGACCGGCAATGCCCTGCGCCGCCAGAGAGCGCTCCTAGCGTCAAGCGCAAGCGAAACTTCCGAACCGGATGCAAAGATCGAAACCTTGGCCGGGCCACCCTCGGCCGGGGCGAGCTCATAGGCGCCCGCCGCGCACAGGTTCTCCGGCGTGAATTCGAGCCGAACGGCCGGGAAGATTTTGGCGTGTCAACGCCAGGATCGAGGGTGAATTTCTGGCCTCGAGAGCGAGCTGCCAGCATTCGAGCGTCTCCGTCTGATCGGCCGGCCGGAACACCAGCATATTGGGGATGGCGCGCAGAGCCGCCAAATGCTCGACCGGCTGATGCGTCGGGCCGTCTTCGCCAAGACCGATCGAATCATGCGTAAAGACCTCGATCGAGCGAATTCGCATCAAAGCGGACAAGCCGCAGCGCCGGCCGGCAGTAATCGCTGAAGGTCAGAAACGACGCGCCGGACGGAATAAAGCCGCCATGCAGCGCCATGCCGTTGACGGCCGCCGCCATGCCGTGCTCGCGCACCCCCCAGTGGATATAGCGGCCAGCATAGGACGATGGCGCGATCTCCGGCGTCGCCGCGACCTTGGTGTTGTTCGAGGGCGTGAGATCGGCCGAGCCCGTCATCAGTTCGGGCACCGCCTTTCGCCAGATCACTTCCAGCACGGCCTGGGACGCTTTGCGGGTGGCGATGGCGGTGCGATCGTCGGCGAGCTTGCGCTTATAGGTCTGAACCGCCTCTTCGAAAGATCGGCGGGCAGATCGCCGCGCAAGCGGCGCTCGAATTCATCTCTCTCCGTCGAAGGCAACAGCTTTTCTGTCTTGAGCCAGGCCTTGCGCCGCCCCGCGCCGCGTTTCCCGGCCTTTCTCCAAGCCGCCAAGATCGGCTCAGGGATAACGAAGGGCTCATAGGGCCAGTGGAGATTGCGGCGGGCGCCGGCGATCTCCTCCGGTCCGAGCGGCTCGCCATGCGCCTTGGACGTTCCGGCGCGCGTCGGCGCCCCGAAACCGATCGTGGTCCGGCAGGCGATGAGGCTTGGCTTCTCGGATTTCTGCGCCTTGCGGATGGCCCGCAGGATCGCGGCCTGGTCATGCCCGTCGATGCGGACGGCGTTCCAATTGCACGCCTGGAACCGTTTCACCTGGTCGACCGAATCCGCAAGCGACAGGGGACCGTCGATGGAGACGTGGTTTTCGTCATGAAGCACGATCAGCCGGTCCAGCCGGAGATGCCCGGCAATCGCGATTGCCTCCTGGCTTAGTCCTTCCATCAGATCGCCGTCGGAGACGAGCACGAAGGTATGATGATCGACGATCGGGCCGAACTCAGCGTTCAGCATCCGTTCCGCCAGGGCCATGCCGACAGAAGTGGCAAGACCCTGTCCCAGCGGGCCGGTGGTTGTCTCCACCCCGGGCGTGTGGCGGAATTCGGGATGGCCGGGGGTTATCGAGCCAAGCTGACGAAACCGTTGCAGTTGCTCGATGGTCATGCTCGGCTCTCCGGTCAGGTAGAGCAGGGCATAAAGCAGCATCGATCCATGTCCGGCGGACAGGACGAAACGGTCCCGATCCGGCCAGGTGGTGTCCGCGATGTCGTATTTCAGCACCTTGGTGAACAGCACCGTGGCAATATCGGCGGCGCCCATCGGCAAGCCGGGGTGGCCGGATTTGGCCTTTTCCACCGAATCCATGGCCAGCGCGCGAATCGCATTGGCCATTTCATCGTGGGTGACTTCGTCACGGATTTCGCGATCCACCATCACTTGTTCACCGTCCGGGAGTTAGCGGCCGTATCCGAGCGGGACCCTCTCGTCCAGGGGTGGCTGGGAGCCATGCCGCAGGGGAAAGCATGGATTGCGCGGTCTGACAACCGCTGAAAGGCTTGTGTCAACGCACTGCCTATGTTTCTTTAGCCGCACTTTGACGTCTCGAAAGGCCGCCGCGTGATGAATTGCCACGATTTGGCGCGCCGCCTGCGCTAAGCTGCGTTTTCGCGGCCCGAAGCACTTAGCGCGCGTCGGCCGGTTTGTCGACCGGCGCCTTGGGGGCTGGCACGGCGGGTGGGCGGCCGCGACAAGAAAGCGCGGCTTTACGGGGGGTAGGCTGATCGCACAAGTCAAAGATAATTCATGCGTGAGTTTCGGACGCTGAAGGCGCTCGCATGACCGAGGACGCCGCCATCAAAGCGAAATTGCCGGAACGCCTCGAAGCGGCGCTGAGACGGCTTGCCGCCGCGCTGGACCGGCTGGACGCTGCGAGCGAGAGGCGGGTCAAGATGGACGCGCTTCGCGCCAATCTCGAAGAGGAGCTTGCGGTCATGCAGGACGACCGCTCGCGCCTGGCCGTTGAACTCGATGGCGCCATCGCCCGGACCAAGTCGCTGGAATTGGCCAATGACGAGGTGGCCCGAAGGTTGAGCCACGCGAGCGAAACGATCAGGGCCGTCCTCTCCGAGGCCAATGAACGGGACGACTGAAGGAAATTCTCTCGGAGTTCTTTAACCGATCCGATTTGAGAGGGGACTATGGCGCAACTTGCGGTCACGATTGCGGGCCGGGTTTACCGGCTGGCTTGCGACGAAGGGGAGGAGGCCCGTCTCGGCGATCTCGCCCAATTGGTCGACGCCAAGATCGAGGGGATGCGGCAACGTTTCGGGGAAATCGGTGATCAGCGGCTGAGTATCATGGCGGCGATCACCCTTGCCGATGAATGGGCCGAGGCGAATAACCGCGCCCGCGAACTTGAGGCCGAACTCTCGCGACTCAAATCAGGGCCGGTGGGAAGCGGCCCAGTCCGAGACGAATGGGCCGACCGCATTGCGGTTTCGCTCGGCGAGGCGGCGCTGCGGATCGAGCGGGTGGCGCAGGACTTGAACGCTGCCGGCCGCGAGTGAAGGCCGGGCGCACGCCCTAATCCATTCAATGCCCGCGAAAGAAGTGTGTCCCAGTTTGAATTTCTGCGTTGCACCAGAAGGCTGACATCTGCACTGATATCTGCACAGTCTAACTGCTTGATCTGATAGGCCCGGATGCGCTGTGCATCTTGAATTACGCACCGTCGCACACACACACTAATTTCGCCACATTGCGCAATTCCGCTGGAAGCGACAATTTATGCCTTGCCGAAGCCGCTTCTATTTGCGTTTCTGGCTACAAGTTGGAAGGGCATCGTGATCCTAAAATCCCTTTGTCGGACGTGGGCCCTCAGCGATCCAGCCGCGATCCTGGCTGTTGCGGCCTTTCTCGGGGCGGCGATGAGCGTGGCGTCCGCGGAGGACGTCGAACCGACACTGCCCAATCAGTCTTCCCTGACCGACACACCCGATGGTCCTAAAGAGCAATTGCGCAGCATCGGTATTATACCCGACGTCTGGGTAACGCAGTTCTATCAGGGCCAGATGGAAGGCGACGGCAGCAAGATCTGGCGCTACGGCGGGAAGCTCGACACTTTCCTTAAAGTGGATGCGGAGAAACTTGGCCTTTGGCGGGGCTTCCATGTCAATGTGCAATACGAGCATTACTTCGGTCAAAACATAAACAGGACGGATTTTGCGCTTATTCCGGTCAACACGGCGCTGGCCTATGTAGAACGAGACGGCTATCACTCCGCTCTCTCCGTCAGCATCACGCAGGATTTCGGCGAGTACTTTTCTGTCAGCGCCGGAAAATTCAACATGATGACGCTCGCATCGAAGACCCCGTTGATCGGCGGTGGCGGCATCGACACTTTCATGAACAGAGCTTTCGCCCTGCCATCGACCGGGGTGGCCTACACAGCTTTCAGAGGAGGTGCCGGCGACAGGGTTGTTCTCTCGGCGCCCTATCTTATTGGCGGAATAGTGACGATTAAGACAGAGCCGATCAATTTCGCGTTGATGATCGCCGATCCGCGCAGCGCGATAAATCCCAGGGTCATCGAGCGCCCGTTCGAGAAGGGGTTGGCAGTGGGCGGTGCTGCAACTCTTAAAACGGAGATCGCCGGCCTTCATGGTTTTCACACATTGCGCGCCGCCTACAGCAATGCGCGCGGCATCGATCTCGAAGACATCGCCGACGTGCCCCGACCATCAGCGCTCGGCAGCTCAGTGAGGACCAAAAAAGGATTTTGGTTCACTTCTTACGCCATCCAGCAGAACTTCGTGCAAAGCGAACAGAATTCGGAGGTCGGCTGGGGTCTGTTCACGCTCGCGACCCTTTCAGACGGAAATCCCAGCCCTGTCAGATGGAGCGTCCTTGCGGGCCTCGGAGGGAACAATCTGTTGGCGGGCCGCGAGAACGACCGCTGGGGCATTGGTTTCTTTCACTTTGGGCTGACTGAGCCCTTGCTTGCGGGACTGTCCGCGCTGGGAGTGAACCGACGCAGCGAAGGCGGAATGGAGGCTTTCTACAATCTCGCGATTACGCGTTGGCTGCGCTTGTCCGCCGATCTGCAGGTGATCGATCCCTGGAATCCGACCAAATCAGGAGCGACTTACGCAGCGTTGCGCCTGCAAACGAAGTTCTAGAGCGGCGGATATTCAGGTTGAATCGAAGGGATTCCGGTGAGGCGGGTTTTGTGATTCACTTTCATAAGGAGGTGAGTCGCGATGCCGAAAGCCTATTCGCTCGATCTGCGTGAACGTGTTGCCCGCTTTGTCGAGGCTGGCCAGTCACGCCATGCCGCCGCCGCACATTTTCAGGTGTCGGTATCCTTCGTCGTCAATCTGATGAAGACCTATTATTCGAGCGGACGGCTCGCGCCTAAGCCCGGTGGTGGGCGGCGACACGCCAAGCTCGATCCGCATCGGGCGTTTCTGCTGGCCTGTGTTGCCGAGAAGGACGATATCACCATGCCGGAGCTGGCGGCCGAACTGGCGGCTACCACGGGCACAAGGGCCGATCCTGCCTCGATCTCGCGCTGGCTCATTCGAAACGGCTACCGCTTCAAAAAAAACGCTGCTGGCCAGCGAACAAGATCGGCCCGACGTCCGGCAAGCGCGCGAGGAATGGACGGCCACACGGCAACCCTGGATGCGGCTTGAACCGCACAGACTGGTCTTCCTGGACGAGACCGGAACCACCACCAAGATGACCCGCCTGCGCGGCCGCTGCCTGAAGGGCCAACGGCTTCGCTCCAAAGTCCCGTTCGGCCATTGGAAAACACAGACCTTCGTCGCTGGCCTGCGCTGCCACGGCCTCACCGCGCCTTTCGTCGTCGATGCTCCGATGAACCGCCGCATCTTCGAGACCTATGTCGAAACCCAGCTCGCGCCGACCCTCGAAAAGGGCGATGTCGTCATCATGGACAATTTGTCAGCCCACAAAAGCCCGGCCGCCGAAAAGGCCATAAGAGCTAAGGGGGCATGGATCCTGTTCCTGCCGCCCTACAGCCCCGACCTCAATCCCATCGAAATGGCTTTTGCAAAACTCAAAGCCCATCTCCGTGCCAAGGCCATCAGGACCATCGACGCCCTCTGGCAGGCAATCGGCCAAATCTGCGACCTGTTCGAGCCCGCCGAATGTCAAAACTACTTCGCCGCCGCAGGATATGGATTCACTTGAGTGTCCGATGCTCTAGTCAATTCAGTCCCACTGTTCGCCTGCTGTTCATTGTCTTGGAACTGTCACAGGCCGGCCAATTTGCTAAGGACCCTTTGGATTAGCTCCGCAATGGGATACTTGAACAGTAGTAGCGGCAACATCGGCAGCAGCGCAGCGACCACGACAGTTATCAACAGACGCGTGCTTACCGGCACCCAGCGCATATTACGTACGACTCCGAGGCTGTTGGACAAATCAGCCAGTGACTGCAAATCAGCTGTGCCCAACAAGGGATCCGCCGGGATCGTGGACGCTTTCAGCCATTTCTTCTCGAAGTCGTTCACGTAACGCGCTGCGAACACCATATAGTCGCTCAAGCCCTTCTCCTGGCAGGCTCTGAGCTTGGAGGCGAAGACGCAGGGGGGCAGAAATATCAGCGCCAGTTCCACGATAAGAGTGAACGCAAACGCAGGGTAAATCACCTCGAAGACCGTCTTGCCTGAGGAAATTTCCTCGGCGAATGATGCGGACACAACGATAGAGATCGCCAGCACTAAGGCGGTGAAATGGGTTTGCACAACTTCCAGATATCCGAGTCCCGCGGCACCGTCGGGATGAATCGGCACGAGGTGGAGATCCATTTTCGCCAAGCGCCAGAGGAAGTGGCACCAGAGGGCGATTCTCCAAATCCAGCGAAATATCAGGAAGCGAAAAAGCGGCAGACAAACGATCCAATACCATAGACCTGCTAAGGAAACATCGCTTAGGGCTTGGGTCGGTTCGAGCGCCGCCGTTTTTCCCGAAACGTGCAACTGCGCGGCAAACAACGACAACAGCACGGCAGCCAACAGGCACATTGCTTCCGGCAGCCAGGAGTTTTTCCATCGGACCGTGGAGGCGATTTCGAAGTCCAGGGCCGGCAGCGCGGCGCCGGGCACGACCCCGGAACGCACGATCGTGCTGACAAAGTCCCTCAACCGAGGGTCCAATGACGATTCGCACAAAAAGAGCAGCGGAATGACCACCAACAAGCGAACATCCCCGGCGATCGCCGAAAGCGAAAACAACCTGTCACTGACGCCCTCGATGAGTGCTAACACCAGCAAGATTGCCCACAAGAACAAACCCAGAGCCAGCCCGAGCGCAACCGAGTTCGTTTCGCCGCGGACTAGGCCCAGGTGCTGTCCAAGCTGGTGAAGCGGGCCGCCGAGCAGTGAGAATTTCTCAAGTCTTCCAGGTTCTTCCATACTCCGCGACTCGACTGCCAACGAACTCTTTTTTGCCTTCGTGCCTTAACGCAGAGCTCAAAATTCACTCCCGTCGTATGAACGATTTCCCGCCAGTGAAAAAGGACATCCTGCCGGAGGCGTCTCCACATTGCTCCTCAAGCGCGATGGGAGCCGGCCACAGACTGGCTTCCGCCGCAAATCGGGCGTCCGAGCCAAAAGGATAACGCACGTTATCCCATGGGTTTCGCGGGACGTCCAATAATCTCGCGCGGGTCACGATGATGACCGGTGCTTCGCCCAACGGATAGAGCTCCAACTCGTCGAATATCGTTGGGGCAATTGGAACGCCCCTGCCAGGATCAGCGTTCACCCCTGTCGGAAAGACTCGCGAAGAGGGAGATATGCGGCACAAGTTGGAACGAACAGCCTAGATTATCATACCAGGCAAAGAATGCCTCATTGAAGGGAGGATGTTTGCGATGAGGAAGATGATCGTTCTTGGATTTGCTACCGTGGCATTAGGAGCGGCGCTGGCAATCGGGCTCGGCACACACGCTCAAGCTGCCGCCCCCGCGAACTATTCTCGAGCTTGCACGGAAGTTGTCGCGTCAGTTGTGGCGCCCAACGGCTTCGTGGAGAAAGCGGTTTTAGGGGTCGCTCGTCGTTCAGTGCGCCGCACCGCTCGCCGGACTTCTCGCCGTCACAGCTACTGAACCGCGAAGACCAGCCGAATACGTGCCGTGGTCTGATAGTGTGTTTCACGGTGCTGGACTTTGCGCTTCGCCACCCAGCACACCGGTGTGCTGGGTGTGCCCAGCTCACGGCTGGCGCCGTGGTTAAGCTTGACGCGTTATCCGAATCCCGACCTCCTGCGTGTTTGAACGGGCTTGGATATCGAGCACCGGGTCGATATCCAATCAACGCGCGTGCGGCGGATCACTTAATCATCGCGGTTTAGCTCGGTGAGGCGGCGCTGCGGATTGAGCGGGTGGCGCAGGATCTGAACGCCGCCGGCCGCGAGTGACGGGCGGCCATGCCATAATCTGTTCAGTGCCAGCGAAAGAATAGTGTCTCAGTTTGAATTTCTGCGTTGCGCCAGGAGCCGACATTCGGTCAGACGCGATGGACGGCAGGAAAGGGCCGATTGCAGTCGGTCCGCTTTTTGGGAAAACAATTAGGCAGCGGACGTTCGAAGCGGCGTCGTGCGGACACACGACAAGTGACCGCAGTACTTCACAATCGCTATGACTCTGACGAACGGCCATGTTTTTGCCTGCCCGCGCCAGCGCGCCTGGACCGGGGGACTGACGCCGTCGCCTATGCCGGCAGGACGATCACCTTCGTCTTGACCGGCGTTCGAGAATAGAGATCGATCATGTCCTGAGTGAGAAGGCCGGTGCAGCCGCTCGTAACGTCGGTCCCGATCGACTCGGGGTCGCTGGTGCTGTAGATCGTGTACAGCGTGTACACGCCGTTCTGATAGAGATAGAGCGTGCGGGCGCCGAGCGGATTGTCGAGACCTCCCGGCATGCCGCCGGCATATTTGCGCGCCTCCGGCTGGCGCTGGATCATCTCCTTGGGCGGCGTCCAGATCGGCCATTCCGCCTTGCGCCCGACGTAAGCGTCGCCGCTCCACAGGAAGCCCTTGCGGCCGACATTGGCGCCATAGCGGGTGGCGTTTCCGTCGCCTTCGATGCGGTAAACATAGTAATTGGCCGGGATCGACGATGATCGTGCCGGGCGCTTCATTGGTGTCGTAGCGCACGGTCCGGCGATAATATTTCGGATCGATCTTGCTGACATCGACCGCCGGGATCGGGAATTTCTTGTCGGGCACGGGCCCGTAGAGCTTCGCCGCCTCCATGCGGGCCATGTCGTCGGTTGTCGCGCAACCGGCGAGCCCAAGCGCGCCGAGACTGACGGCGGAGCCGAACAGAAACGACCGGCGGTTGAGAAGTCCCGACCGAAGCCCAGGCAAAGCCGCGTCGTCCATCTCGCCGGCGTCGGCAATCTCACCGTCCATGATCATGATTTTGGAGTTTCCCATATCCTGTCGCCCGACCAGAGAATGCTCCGGCATATGCCCAATGAACATCCTTGTTGAGCTGAGATTGCCGTCACACGGCTCGATTGGCAAGCCCGAGCGTCGCTGGGCGGGGCTTGCCATGCGCGAAAGCCCGTCCATGTGGTCTCGCAGTCACACATCGCGCGGGCTTCGACAAAAACATGCAGACGTCCGCCTCGCAGGAGCAGCTCTCGTCCGCTCAATGACTGGGTTGGGCGCGAAGCGGTCATTCGGCAGTTCAGGCGTGACGTCGGCTTCGGATCACTCGCAGAAATTCAAACTGAAACACCGCCCGCGAAAGACTGGCATTTCTCCCCGCCACCCCTTAGATTGAACAAGCGGAGCTGCGGGGTGCGTGTGGATCAGCATTCCCGGGGCCTTATCGATCTCTAAGGGAGCTGTCCCTGGCCTTGCCCGTGGGCTTGGCCACATGGCGCCCACCTACGTTGTAGGTTCCCGGGATCGATATCCCACGGCCATCGTGGCCCCGCGCTTATTCCTTCCGGCTGGATCATGTCCCTCGCAGTCAAAAAAGCGTCCCTGCGCGCGATGGCCCTCGCGCGGCGCGGCGAGACCACCGCCGAGACCGCGGCTGCCTTCGCCGCGCAGCTGGCGGCGGAGGGCCTTGCCCTCGTCATGCGTCTGCGACCCGTGATCACCTCGGCCTATTTTCCACTCGCAAATGAGCCCTCGACCTTGCCGCTTCTGAAAAATCTTGCCGCTGCCGGGGTCAAAACCGCTCTGCCGGTGACCGGCCGGCTCGGCACACCGCTGGTGTTCCGGCTGTGGCGGCCGGGAGACCCTACGCTGAAGGGCAAAATGGCGATCGAGGAGCCGCTGCCGGAGGCCCCTGAAGTCGCGCCGGATCTCCTGTTTTTGCCCCTCGCGGTCTTCGACCGGACGGGCCAAAGGATCGGCTATGGCGCCGGCTTTTATGACCGCAGCCTGGCCCAGCTGCGGGCGAAAAAGACGATTTTTGCCGTAGGCGTTGCCTATGCGAGCCAGGAAGTCCCGGAAGTTCCGCATGAAGCCCACGACGAAAGGCTCGATTACGTGCTAACGGAAAACGAGTTGATTGACTGCCGGGCTCAGCTTTAGAGCGTCGGGACTGGCATTTTCAGGATCGTTTTTCGCATGCGTCTTCTTTTCGTCGGCGACGTGGTCGGCCGTGCCGGCCGCGCCGTTCTCATCGAAGAATTGCCCAAATTGCGCCTCGCCTGGGGGCTCGACTGCGTGGTCGTCAATGGCGAAAACGCGGCCGGAGGTTTTGGAATCACCGAGACCATTTGTGCCGAGTTTGTCGCCGCGGGCGCCGATTGCGTGACCCTCGGCAATCATGCCTTCGACCAGCGCGAAGCTCTTATTTTCATTGGTCGCCAGCCGCGCCTGATCCGGCCGCTCAATTATCCGCGCGGGACGCCGGGCAGCGGCGCCAATCTGATCGAGACCGCGACCGGCGCCCGTGTGCTCGTCATCAATCTGATGGGCCGCATCTTCATGGACGCGCTGGACGATCCCTTCGCGGCGATTGAGCGCGAACTCGCCGCCTGCCCCTTGGGCGCCGGCTGCGATGCCTTGGTTGTCGATTTCCATGCCGAGGCGTCGAGCGAAAAACAGGCGTTCGCGCATTTCGTCGATGGGCGAGTCTCCCTCGTCGCGGGGACCCATACGCATGTCCCGACTGCCGACTACCAGATCCTGCCGCAAGGCACCGCCTATGTGACCGACGCCGGAATGACCGGTGATTATAATTCGGTTATCGGCATGGAAAAAGAGGAGCCGATCCGGCAATTCACGACCAAGCTGCCGGCCTCGCGGTTCGAGCCGGCGTCCGGCACGGCGACCCTTTGCGGCCTCGCTGTCGAACTCGACGCCAGGGGTCTCGCGGTCAAGATCGCGCCCGTGCGGATCGGCGGCAGGCTGTCTCAGGCACGGCCGCAATTTTGGGACTCGGTTGAAAAAGTGCTGGTGCCGTGACGGCTACATTCGAGATGTAGTCTGGCTGTTCACAGCGCCCGCAAGAATAGCGGCCAGCGCTTTATTGCCCGCGACCGTGGGGTGAACGCCATCCGCGGAATAAAGGCTTTCGCTCCACGTCGGCTTTTTCGCCACATCCACGCAGGTCAGCGCCTGTTGCCGGCAAATCTCCTGAATCGGAGCGATCACTGCTTGCCACCCCGCCGTGTTCCGGAAATTCTTGAGCATCGGATACATAAAGATCACGACCTTACGGTCTTTGGCGGCGTTCGAGACAAGCGCTCTGAAGCGCTCCAATTGGGTGGGGTCCGTCGTGCCGGCGACAGGCAATGAACCGAATTCGTTGACGAAGCGGCCAACCAGAGGACGCACGACATATTTGCCGAATGCGAAGTTCGTCAAACTCCATCCTCTGCGGTCGGGAAAAACATAATAACCGGGCCAGGGATTCGGCGCCGAAAGGCCTCCGTCCATATATTCGATGATCAGAGCATCGGCGTTTTTCAGAACGTCCGCATTGCGATCGAGATAGACCATCTCGTTGACATTCGACCAGCCACCCGCGGCCGCCGACCACACGGTGTAGCGGCCGTCCAGATCCTTTTCCAAAAGGGGGCCGAGCTTATCGTCGTGATTGAAAGGATTGCCGCCGAGTACAATGCTATTGCCTATGAGCAATATGTCGGGATGCTTCTTGGGGTCCCAGTTGGACTTATTCCCCATGTGCCGATCATTAAAATACCATTCGTTGCGATTTAAGAAATTGCCCTGCTGATTGGCGGCCGGGATATATTTAATTTCATCGTCGCGGTCATAGATCGGGAAGGATCCATAACCGACATAGCGCAGACCCAATTCCAGTAAGACCAGACTAATTGCAGCTGCACAAAATATAACCGTTGCAATAGATAAGCGGCGGCGAACCATTCCTCGCTCCGGCGAAAGACGAACCAATGCTGGCCTTAAAGCGCGCCGATCCATTCGGCGAGCCGTGCGCAAACGCACGACACGCGAGGATCGTTCCTAAAGCACCCGCTTGCCCCAGGATTTGGCCGAAGCCTATTTGAGGAAAACGTAAATATCGGCTTCGAGGTTCGCGTCGTCGGGTTCCTTCGTATCGGTCAGATATTCCTCGATGAAGCGATTTTGCGATTCGAGGCCCTTTTCATCGAGGAACGCGGTGATGAGATCATAGGTCGAATCGATATCGTCATACGCCCCGCGGTGCAGAAACTTGATCGCCTTGCCGGTGGGCGACTCTCCGATTTTCACGCCGTCGCTCAATTCGGTTTTGCTATCGGGCTTTTCGGTAAGCGGCACCATCGCCTCGAATTGGAAGCTCGTATCGTCGGTGGCCAAGAACAAGGCAAAGGGGCGCCCGGATGGGACGAGGTTGGCTTTCTTGACCGCGGCTTGCACCTTGTCGATTGCACTCATCACCGACTTGAAGCCAGTCGCCCATTCCGCTTTTTCGTCGATCATGGCCACGGGCCGGGCGTTCATTTCAAGCGTCACGGCCGAGGCATCGTTCGGCACTCCGGGAGCGGCCTTTGACTCGGGTTCGGCGGGGGGAGCCGCGTCGGGTGTGCTTTTCCCATCGGGCGCGGGCGCCGCTGGCGTGGAATGGTCGGCGGCAGGCCCCTGACCGCGCGTTTGGGCAACAGACGGCGTCGGCTGCAGGACCAAAACCGTGAGAAGTAAGCCAAACAGAATTTCGGCGCCCAGCAAACGGGCGATGTTGCCAATCCTCATGTACCGCGCTCCAAGACTATGTTTCCGCGAGAGCCCAAACGATCTAGTCCGTCCGGCAGGAGACTACGCCAATCCTGGCATAATTTGGCCCACACCTGCGATAAAACTGGCCGGCAAGCAAAGTTTTTTCTATATCAGAGGGTGCAAGCGGGATGGCCGTGCCTTCCCGTTTCGCGAAACGGTTAGTCCGTGGAGCCTTGTCGCCGAGAGTGATTTTCCCCATTCTTTGGGGATGCGACGGGCAATTGCTTCGCAAACACGGTGGAAACCAAGCCGCAGATGATTGATTGAGCCCATGAGCGCCCTGGCGAATAGGTCCGTCACGAAGATGAACGGAATAGGTAACGAGATCGTAATTCTCGATCTGCGCGGGACCGGCTTAACTGTCAGCGGCGCCGAGGCGCGTGCGATCTGGCAGGGGAAAGGCCTCGCCTTCGATCAGCTTATGGTCCTGCACGAACCCCGCTCGACAGGGACGGATGCGTTCGTGTCGATCTACAACCGCGACGGTTCGCAAGCCGAGGCATGCGGCAATGGCACGCGCTGCGTCGCTTTTGCCTTGAGCCGTGAAACGACGCGGGAAAAACTCGTGCTCGAAACCGCCGTCGCTCAGCTCGAATGTCGGCGGATTGGCGAACGCATCTTTAGCGTCGACATGGGCCAACCGCGTTTGGCCTGGAATGAAATCCCTTTGCGCGATTCCGTTCCCGATACGCGCAAAATAGAATTGCCGACACATGCAATCACTGCGACTTTGCCTTCGTTCGCAGCCGTCAACATGGGAAATCCGCATGCGATTTTTTGGGTCGACGACATTGAGTCCTATGATCTCGAAAAGCTCGGTCCCTTGCTTGAGACCCATCCGATTTTTCCCGAGCGCGCCAATATCTCCCTCGCCCATGTGACATCGCGGGAACGGATCGAACTCAAGGTTTGGGAACGCGGCGTCGGCTTGACCCTCGCCTGCGGATCGGCTGCCTGTGCGGCGCTGGTCGCTGCCGCGCGCCTTGGTCTTACGGAGCGCCATGCGACAGTCAGCCTGCCCGGCGGCGCTCTCGATATTGAATGGCGGGAGACGGATGACCATGTCGTGATGGCCGGCCTGGTCGAGCTTGAATTCGAGGCGCGGCTCGATCCGGTTCTGTTCAAGGACATTGCGGCGTGACGCAGTTTTGCCGGCCTCCGGACGACGTTGAAGTCGTGACCTTCGGCTGCCGGCTCAATCTTGTCGAGTTCGAAGCGATGCGACGCGCGGCGCTATGCCAGGGGAAGCGCGGTGTCGTGATCGTCAACACCTGCGCGGTGACCGCGGAAGCCGAAAGGCAGGCACGCCAGGCGATTCGCCGCATCAAGCGCGAAAGGCCGGCAGCTGAGATTGTCGTCACAGGTTGCGCCGCCCAAATCAACCCGGCCCTGTTCGCATCGATGCCGGAAGTTTTTCGAGTTCATCGGAAATAGCGAAAAAGCCGATCCGGCCATTTGGGCAGAAGCAGGTGAGGAAGTCCGGGTCGCTGTCTCCGACATTATGTCGGCAGAGGCGGCGCCAAAGGCGCTCACCGAGGGCGTCGAGGATCATACGCGCGCATTTCTGGCGGTGCAGACCGGCTGCGATCACCGTTGCAGCTTTTGCATCATTCCGCTCGGGCGCGGCCGTTCCCGCTCCGTCCCGGAGATGGAGGTCATCGACGCGGCGCGCCGGCTGACCGAGAATGGTTTTCGCGAGATCGTTTTGACCGGCGTCGATCTTACCTCCTATGGGATCGATCTCGAAGGCGCCCCGGCGCTGGGGCGCCTCGTCCAGTCGATTTTGCGCGCGGTGCCAAGCCTTGAGCGGCTGCGGCTTTCCTCGATCGACTGTATCGAGGCCGATGCCGCGCTCATCGAGGCGTTCGCGGACGAGCCGCGTCTTATGCCCCATCTCCATCTCTCGCTCCAGGCCGGCGACGATCTAACCCTGAAGCGCATGAAGCGGCGTCATCGCCGTGCCGACGCGCTGCGCTTATGCGACGATTTGCGCCGGCTGCGGCCGGATATTGTTTTCGGTGCCGATCTGATCACCGGATTTCCGACCGAGACCGAAGCGATGTTCCAAAATACGGTCGAGCTAGTCGATCAGTGTGGCCTAACCCATCTTCACGTTTTTCCGTTTTCCGCCCGCGCCGGCACTGTGGCCGCGAAAATGCCGGCGGTCGCCCCAGAAGTTGTGAAGGAAAGGGCCAAGCGTCTGCGCGAGGCCGGGGATCTGGCGCTGCGCCGCCATCTCGACATGCAAATCGGCAAGCTCTTGCCGGTGCTGACGGAGAGGGGCGGCATGGCCAGGACGGAGGATTTCACGCGGGTGAGGCTGAAAGATCAGCCGCCCTCCCGCATGATCGCGGCTCGGATGACCGGCAACGACGGCAAAGCGCTCCTTGGCATGCCGTGCGATCTGCCGGGCTGATCATTCTTCTCAACAAACCGCCCCAAACGGCCACGCCGCGCTTGCCTCCCGCGAGTCCTTGCCCGATAACAGCGGAGCGCAAACGGAGATTTGCGTGCCATCACTCATTCGGTTTTTTGTCATCGTCGGCATCCTGGCAGGAATTGTCTACGGGTGCATGGTCGCACTCGTGACCTTTGTCGAACCGCAGCCGCGCGAGATGAGCCAATCGGTTCCTGCGGCGCGGCTGAACAAATAGGGCCTCTATGCCAGGGAAGCGAAAGCCTCTTCCCCTGATCGAAGCCTTTCTCGACATGATCGCGGCCGAGCGCGGCGCGGCCAAAAATACAATCGAATCCTACGCCCGCGACCTCGCCGATTATGCAGCCGGATTGACGCTCGCGGGAAAGACGCCGCTGAATGCTGCGACCGGCGATATTCGCGCCTATCTTTCCGGTCTGGTGGACCGTGGCCTAAAACCGGCTTCGAGCGCTCGCAAACTGTCCTCGATCCGTCAGTTTCATCGCTTCCTCGTCACCGAAGGTCGCCGTTCCGACGATCCGGCGCTGATCATCGAAGCTCCCCGGCGCGGCCGAAATCTCCCAAAAATCCTATCCATTGCCGAGGTGAGTCATCTGCTTGCGGTTTCAAAGGAAGGGCTCGACGCCGCGGCGCGCCCCAATACCGATAGGCTGCGGGCGCTGCGGACGGCGTGTCTGCTGGAACTTCTTTATGCGACGGGTTTGCGGGTTTCCGAACTCGTGGCACTCCCGGCGAGCGCCGCGCAAACCAAGGAGCCTTTCATCCATATTCGCGGCAAGGGAGGCCGGGAGAGACTTGTGCCGCTTTCGGCTCAGGCGCGGGACGCGATGCTTGCCTATCGCGCCGGGTTGAACAAAAGGCCGAATGCCGCGGCAAGCCCTTGGCTGTTTCCAGCCGATAGCATAAGCGGACATCTGACGCGCCAGGCTTTCGCCCGCGATCTGAAGATCTGTGCCGCCGCGGCTGGGATCGCGGCCGCGCGGGTTAGCCCGCATGTATTGCGCCATGCCTTCGCCAGCCATCTCTTGCAAAATGGCGCGGATTTGCGGGTCGTTCAGGAATTGCTCGGCCACGCCGATATTTCGACGACGCAGATTTATACGCATGTGCTCGACGAGCGGATAAAATCGATGGTGCGCGATCTCCACCCGATGAATGGCGATGGGGGGTTCGAAAAGGGCCCGCGCGTTTAGTGCAAATTTTGATTTTCTGTCGCTGACTTGCTCACACTGACCATGGCGACGGGGATCCGCAAGCCCAGCCAAGGGAGGGGCGCGACCGTGCCCTTGGCCCGAAGGGGCGTCACCAATCCCCGCAGGCCGGGGTGATGGGGCCCTCCTCTGATCCAGAATTCTCCTCCCGCGCCGTTTTGCGCATCAAGCGGACCGATACAAGAAGCAATGAGCCCTTGCACCGTATCCGAGCCGTCGGCGCAGGCAAGGTAACCGTCTTTGACGGTGAGGCCACGTCCGGAGTTGAGCGTCGCGCGTGCCGCCGCATTCGCAAACAATACTCTTGCCCCCGCGTCGACCAGCAGGACACCGCGGTCGAGATTTTCGAGCTGGTTCGGCGCGGTGTCGAGATCGAGATTGAGATCGAGCATCCTGAACTGGTAATGGATGCGGGCCGCGCGACCGATGTGGTGCGCAGCAGCCTCGAAGACGCGCCTTTGTTCATGGGTGATCTGATCGTCGCGAGGGGAATTGGCGACGCATATCAACGCGGAGACGCCATCATCCACCCGCAAATTTACGCCAAGCATGGCTAGCCCGAACTCGGCTGGCTTGAACCATTCATTGAATACGGGAGTTGTAACAAACTCGGTGCGCGAAACGAGGCTATCGAGGGAATAGATTTCGCCGACAGGCTTGGTCGTGGTCAGCATCCAAAGCGGATTGTGGAACGCCCAATATTGTCGGTAGCTGGCTTGAAACTCGGGATCGGTGCGCGGTGTGATCGAGTTGAAGATTTGGGCCCGAAAGTCCAAACTCGCAATGCCGATCTGTGCCGCCTTCATCACATCGGTGAGCTTCGTCAGCGCAACCGACCAGAGGCGATCATCAAGCGCAGCCTCGTAAATCAAGCCGATTAAAGATATGAGTTCGTCCTGATTGACCATTTGACAGCCTCGCGGACACGGTGCTGGTGGGCCAGCAAAACAATGCTCGGCCTTTGGCGCTAAACACGCAAGAAAGAATTGGCCACTTGCCGACTATTTGTCCTATTGCGTCAGTAGGGTAGCTGCAAGCGGCGCGTCCAAGCTTCAGCCGCGATAGGGCCCGAATGGTTCGCTCCCTAATTTCCGCGCTTCGGAAACGTCCAGTAAAAGCCGCACGAGTTCGGCTTGCCGATGGGTTCCGGTTTTCTCGAAAATACTCGAAAGGTGAGTCCTCGCCGTGGCGCCGGTGATCCCGCGCCGTCGCGCCGCAGCGCCTCTGCCATCGCCTTTCACAATCTCCGCCGCCAGCCGGGATTCGGCGGCTGTCAGACCGAAACGAAGCTGCAAATTGGTTTCCAATTGCCGCCGTTCGCAGTCGGGGTCGTTCACCGTAACAATGGCGACCGGCGCAGAAAGGCCAAGCCAGGAAACTTCGGATAGACGCTGAGTGGATCGCAACGGCGCGACGCTCACCTGAAGCGGCGAACAAGGGAAGGCGCGCTCGACACTGAACTCGCCACCGGGAGCCTTATATTTGAGGGACGCTTCCACGCAGGACGCGATGAGCGTTTGCAAGGTGTCCGAATCGCCAATGTTGGTAAGGCGCCCCTTTCGGAGAACGACGCCATCCTCCGCATCGAGCATTGCCTTCGCTGTAGAATTCAGAAACACAACTCTAGCCCAGGCGTCGACCAGAAAAGCACTTTTCTGCAAAGTGTCCAATCGCTCAAGCGCGGCTGTTTTATTCAGCTCAAGGCCCCAGAGCCGGCCACGGATTTTAATGGCCCGGATGATGTGGCGGAGCGCGGTCGCGAATAATTGGGTCTGTCTTTCCGTCATCTGATCTATGGCTGGCGCGTTGGTCACGCAGATCAATGCCGAAAGATTATCCTCCATGATGAGGTTGGCGGCCGTCGCAGCGAGCCCATATTCGGCGCGGCGCCACCACTCGTTGAAAATTGGGGTAGCCGAGAACTCTTCGCGCCGCATGAGACTATCGAGCGAGAAGGGCTTGCCGACCGGCTGGAGCGCGGTGTGGCGCCAAAGCGGGCAATTAAACGCCCAGTATTCCTTATAGAGGGATACGAGAGCTGGATCGGTGCGCGGCGCGACTGCCGACACGATGCTGTCCCGCTTGTCCACCGACGTGATGGCAACTTGCGACGCATCCATGGCGTCGGCAAGGGTCGTCAGAACTTTGGGCCAAACATCCCCATCATGGATCGTCTCGTAGATCGAATTGATGAGCGCAATGAAATCATCGTCCCCACTCATGGCGCAGCGTCACCCGTTCGACGTCGATGCTGTAGCGTCAAGGCGCATAAGCTCCTGCAATTGTCCGCAGTGACAAACCTTCGATGTCCCGCCTTAGACCAGCGGGGATCAATTCCTGATTAGAAGTGTTGTAAGGTAAATTGTGCAAAATTGCATAACAATTTGCACTTTTATGAACCGGAAGGTCTTTGAATCAGGAATTCCCAGCGTTCCGTCGCACCTTTATCGGCGATATCGAGCAGAAGAGGCACAAGTTCGGCCTGTCGATGGGTGCCGGTTTTTTCAAAAATGCTGGAAAGCTGAGCGCGGGCCGTCGCGACCGAAATGCCGCGCCGCCGGGCCGCCGCCTCGCGGCCGTCGCCTTTGACGATTTCGGCCGCCAATCTCGCCTCCGCAGCGGTGAGATTGAAACGCCGGTGTAGACCTCGCGTGAGGATCGCCCGATCAATTTCGGGGTCCACCACGGTCACCATCGCGACGGGGGCGCGAAGGCCGAGCCAAGGAATTTCCACGACCGGCGTTTTGGACCGCATCGGGGTCACCGCAACTTTGAGAGGGGCCCGGTTCAAACGCCCGCCGCACTTCAAACTGTCCGCCGAATGGCCCCCGCAACGGGCCGACCCCGGGCGCACAAGAGGCGATCAGTTGTTGCAAGCGGAATGGACCATCTTTTGAGGCGAGGCAACCGTTTTTGATGACGAATCCGTCGCCGGCGTCGAGCAACGCACGCGCCGCCGTGTTTGCGTAAAGCGTGTGACCTACGGCGTCCACCATGATTGCTGCCTGCCGAATATTTTCGAAGCGCTCCGGCGTCGTGTCATGCCCCAGATCCGACGTCCAAAGCTGACGATGGATCCGCACCGCGCGTACGATGTGGCGAATCGCCGCCTCGAATAGGCGGATTTGCCTTGGGGTCGGCGCCTCATGTTTCGGATCGTTGACCATGCAGATCAGCGCCGAAACATTATTTTCAGACATTAGATTTGCCGCCAGCATCGCGAAGCCGTAGTCGGCCTTTTTCCACCATTCGTTGAAAATGGGTGTCCTGGCGAAGTCTTGCCGATCCATGAGGGTGTCGAACGAGTAAAGCTTGCCGACGGGTTGCGTACCGGAGTTAATCCAGAGCGGATTGTGGAACGCCCAGTAGTTTTTGTAGCTGGCGTCCAATTCGGGATAGGTCCGCCGGGAAATCGAATCGAAGGTGTTGGCGCGCCGGTCCATGGTCGCGATGATCGCCTGCATCGTTCCCACGACATCAGCGAGCTTCGCCAGCACCGACGGCCATAGGTTGCCCTCCAGCGCCGCGGCGTAAACCAGGTCGATCAGAGCGATGAACTCAGCTTCATCATTCATGGTGTCGCTATACCTGCTTACGGTAGGTCATCGTTGGACGGGGAGGATGAATGAAAGGCGCGGTGGGCGGTTCGTACCCCCCACGTGCTTCCGCGTGCGTCCGCAGGCATGAAGGGTCTGCTGATTACCGGCACGTCACCCTGTCCCTAACTGAGGAGGGAGAACTGTAAAACGAGGCCTACAAGATTGGACCATCGCACGATTTAGAACATATGTCCGATGCGCCGCAACGGGAACTCTGCAACAACGATCTTATCGCGGGGGTGTGAAATGGTCCTCCCAAGCCTCCCCCCAGTGATTTAATCACGTAACAATTTGCTTTGATTCCGCCGTTCCGCCCTCTCGCAGTTCAATGCGATCTTCGGCGGGGCGGCGGCATTTTGTCGCCGTGCTGCCATCTTAAAGAATTTGCCGGCATAATTGAGTGCCCAACGCGGTTCCGGGTCGAACTGAGCTGACCTAGACCGTATCGGAACTGGATTTTCAGTTTACGGGCTCGTGGGTCCGATCGTTCCCGGAAAGCCAACGGCGTAGGAATGCGCTCGACCAGCGTCCAACCGCGCGGTCGTGCCGAAACCAGCCTTCGATATGGCGGTGACGCGGATGCGCGCCGAGTCGAGACATTCTCTCACTCGTCAGAATAGTCCATCGGCACATCATTGGCAAAGTCACCTCCGGGTGGAACTGGAGGCCAAAGGCAGCTTCACCGTAGCGAAAGGCCTGAGCTTCGAATTCGCGCCCTTTTGCGAGCAAAGTCGCTCCCCGCGGCAGATCGAAGCCTTCACCGTGCCATTGATAGACATGGCTGGGAAAGCGGCACGCGCAAAGCTTATGCCCATGTTCCGTGGGATCGATGGGATAATAGCCGATCTCGACGCGTCCTTGCGGATGCGGGCAAACGCGGTGGCCAAGATGGCGGGCCAGCATTTGGGCGCCGAGGCAAATACCGAGAAAGGGTTTGCGTTCTTTGAGGGGAACGCCGATCCAGTCGATTTCGCGGCGTACCCAGGCCTGCTCGTCGTTGACGCTCATCGGACCGCCAAAGACAATGACGCCGGCATGGTCTTTCAGCGTTGCCGGCAGGGGATCGCCAAACCGCGGGCGCCGGACATCAAGGGCCAGCCCCTCCGCCCGCAAAATCCGTCCAAACCGTCCCGGCGTCGAATGCTTTTGGTGCAGAACGATAAGAATCCGGCCAAATGATTTGCAATTCATAGGGCTCAAATTTTTTGGGATCGGCAGCGCCCTAAGCGCGCCCGATTCGATTTTGCTGCATACGCGAAATAATAGCCAAACTTATCGACTTTGGCAAAAACCGCGCTGACAATATGCTGAGTTTGTTAAATAAACCCGGCACGATCTCGCGCCGTCCGGCGAGCAGCCCAGCGTAGCCGGCTTCGGCGACTTCCATGGCGGTGGAACTTGGAACCAGCGCCAGCTGCATGCCCGGGCCAAAACCGGCGCGGGTTTGAAAATCAGTTTTTGTATAGCCCGGACACAGGGCTGTCACGGTGACGCCCTGACCCTGCAACTCCTTCGAAAGGGCAAGACTGAAGGACAGAACAAAAGATTTCGAGGCGTAATAGACGGCCATCCCAGGGCCACCGGGAAAATAGCCGGCGACCGACCCGACGTTCAGGATCTTGCCGCGAGCGGAGCGCAGGGCCGGCAGAAAATGCAAAGTCAGCCCGACCAGCGCTTGAATATTGAGATCGATAATTTCGAGTTGTTCTGTCGGGTCGAGGTCGGCAACCGGACCGGCGAGGCCGAAACCGGCATTGTTCACGAGAATATTGGGGGTGGCGCCGGCGGCATCCAGCCGACGCGCGATTTCGAGGGCTGCTCCCGGTAGGGAAAGATCGAGGACCAAGGTCAAGGGCCGCGGTCGACCGGTCGCTGCGATTTCGTCCGCCAGCGCCGTGAGCTTGTCACCGCTTCGTGCCGCAAGGGCAAGATCGTGACCGTGGCGGGCGAAAACGCGGGCGAGATCGGCGCCAATCCCGCCGGAGGCGCCAGTGACAAGGGTAACGCCTCGGGTCGGCGATTGGCTCTCCGGGTGGAGATTGGCCTCGCTCACGCTTATGCTTTCGCCGCCGTCCAGGGATTGACCACTTTGGTCTCGGCCGGCGTTTGCCCGGCGACGCGTTGGCGCATCAAGACCCTATCCCGGTTTGAAACGTTGAGAAGTTCGGCGACACGCCAGATGGTGTTTTCTTCGAATTCATGGACCACGCCGTCGGCGAACGCGATATCCCACATCATCTCCACGATTTTTTGCCGCCCGGTGTCGTCGAGCGCGCGTTTCAGAATGCTGGTGAAGCGATAAAAATCAACCGCTTCGCGATCGCTCTGTTCGGCGAGTGTCACCAGCTCAGCCGCAGCCTTCGCATCCAGGCCAAAGCGCTCCTCGATGATCGTCATCAGCCGGCGGCGTTCGGCGAGGTCGGTCTTCCCATCGGCATTGGCGACATGGACCAGCAAGGCCACCGCCGCGAGCCGGTAATCCTCCTCGCCGAAATTCCGCGAGGGCGCGTCCGTGCCGGTGACCTCGGCGATGAAATTTTTCAGAACATCGAACATTGACGGTCTCCAAACACGGTTGCCTGAAATATAGGGCCGATCGGTCCCCGGCGCATCGGCTGATTGATCAGCGCAGCAGGAGACAGGTCCAAAAGCCCTCCGGCCGATGGAAGGCGCGGCGCATCTCCCGGATCCAGTCCAGACAGATCGCGCGCGACGGGAAACAGAGCTTTTCCTCACGCCAATCGACGAGGGCTTGGCCGTAAACATCAATATAGGGGCGCCCGCCGGAGAAATGGCCGAGCCAGACCGACGCCCAAGGCAATTGTTCGGCCGTGGGGAGAATCGGTCCCCAGAACGGCCCGCCGGCCCGGCATGGAACTCCAACGATGGCCAAATCTTCGCCGGCGGGAACGAGCGTATAATCTGCCGCCCGTGCCGGGCCGCAAAAGCTCAAAACCACGGCTATCGGCAAAAGCATGGCTTTGAGGGTCGCTACGACCGCAGGTTTCCCGGTGCGGGACATGATCCGATCCTTCGCAAAGAATGATATTTTGACCTTTGCCGGCAAAGTCGCCTCGCCGCAAGTGCGAATGCGCGGGATACCCACGCTGGCCACAGCCGGAGGGCGGGGGTGCCGGAAGCTAGGGGAGGATTGTGCCGGAATGTTTGCCTCCATTCACCGTTCCGGACCGCTTGAAAAATCTTCGTTCAATTTGGATTCGGGAATTTCCCGTTGGCTAAGAAAACCTCTAGAAACGGCAAACACCATTGACCGGGCCGGACGAAATACCGTTTGTCGCTCCGGGTTTTGACGCTTTTTTGGAACTGCAATGAAATTCACCCTTTCCTGGCTCAAGGACCATATCGAGACCGATGCCACGCTCGACGAAATTATCGCCGACGCTGACCAAGATCGGCCTTGAAGTCGAGCATGTCGACGACAAGGCTCTCGCGCTCAAGGATTTCGTCATCGCCCGCGTCATCGAGGCGAAGCCTCATCCCAATGCCGACCGGCTGCGGGTTTGTCTCGTCGATACCGGCGGCGACGCCCCGGTGCAGGTCGTCTGCGGCGCGCCGAACGCGCGGACCGGCATGAAATCGGTGTTTGCCGCGCCGGGGACCTATATTCCCGGCAAGAAGATCACGCTCGCCAAGGGCGTGATTCGCGGCGTCGAATCGCACGGCATGCTCTGTTCGGGCGCCGAACTCGAATTATCCGACGATCATGACGGCATTCTCGATTTGCCCGACGCGGCGCCGGTCGGCGTGGCTTATGCGCAATGGGCGCATCTCGATGACCCGGTCGATCGAAATCAATCTCCTGCCTAACCGTCCCGATGCGGCGGGCGTCGCACGGCATCGCCCGCGATCTCGCGGCGGCGGGGCTCGGCAAGCTCAAAGATCGGCCCATCAAGCCGGTCGAAAGCGAATTTCCGTGTCCGCGTCGAGTCAGGCTCGATTTCGGCGCCGGCCGACGCGCATCTGGCGCCTGCCTTCGCGTTGCGCCTGGTGCGCGGCGTTCGCAATGGACAAAGTCCGCCGACTGGATGCAAAAGCGGCTCAAGGCGATCGGGCTGCGGCCGATCAATGCGCTTGTCGACATCACCAATTACCTGACCTTCGATCGCGCCCGCCCGCTGCACGTGTTCGACGCCAAATAAGATCGAGGGCAATATCGTCGTCCGCCGCGCGCAGGACGGGCGAGGACCCTCGTCGCGCTCGATGGCCGGACCTATGCGCTCGATCCGGATATTGTGGTCATCGCCGACGATGCGGGCGTTGAATCGCTCGCCGGAATCATGGGCGGGCCAAGCCTCGGGGTGCGACGAATCGACGACCGATGTGCTGATCGAAGTCGGCATTATGGGACGCCGTGAATATCGCGCGCAGCGGGCGGCGCCTTGGCATCAATTCGGATGCGCGCTACCGGTTCGAACGCGGTGTCGATCCGGCGTTCTGTCTGCCCGGACTTGGAACTTGCGACGCGGCTCGTGATCGAGCTTTGCGGCGGCGTCGCCTCGCACGTCGGTCGTTACGGGACAAAGTGCCGCAGCCCGATAAGCGCATCGTCTTTCCCTGGAGCGAGGTGAAGCGGCTGACCGGGCTCGATCTCGAAACTTCCGAGATGGCCGGCATCCTCGAACATCTCGGGTTCGAGCTGGCCAATTTCGCTGGCAACAGCGACGAGGTCGTCGTGAAGGTCGCCCTCGTTCCGGCCCGACATCGAGGGCAAGGCCGATCTTGTCGAGGAGATCGTGCGGATCGCCGGTCTCGAGCGTGTCGCGGCGCGGCCGTTGCCGCGCGCTTCGGCATCAGGTCGCGGCTGCAGTCCTGACCCTGCTGCAAAAGCGGGTGGGAAACGCCAAACGGGCGCTCGCCGCCAATGGCCTCGTCGAAGCGGTTACCTGGTCGTTTGTTTCGCATCAGCGGGCCCTGATGTTTGGTGGCGGCGCGCCGTCTGTGGCGCTCGCCAATCCGATTGCCCCCGAGCTATCCGACATGCGGCCGAGCCTGCTGCCGGGGCTGATCGCGGCGGCTCAACGCAATGCCGACCGCGGTCATGGGGACGTCGCGCTGTTCGAAGTCGGGCAAATTTTTTTGGGCGATGGCGAAAACGATCAGAAGATCGCCGCCAGTGCAATCCGACGCGGCAGGGCGAAACAGATGGGAACCGGGCGGCATTGGTCGGCTGCTCCGGCCGACGTCGATATTTTTGATGCCAAGGCCGATGCCTTGGCGCTTCTTGCGTCGCTCGGCGTTCCGACCAGCGGTTTGCAGACTCGTCTCCGGAGGCCCGGACTGGTTTCATCCGGGCCGCTCGGGCGACCCTGCAATTTGGGCCAAAAAATGTCATCGGTGTGTTTGGAGAGCTCCATCCGCGCCATCTTGAGGCCATTGGCGCAGAGGGACCGGTCGTCGGCTTTGAAATTATCCTCAATGACATACCGGCGCCGAAATCGAAGCCGACAAAGGCAAAACCGAAGCTCGAATTTTCGGAGCTCATGCCCGTGCAGCGCGACTTTGCTTTCGTGGTCGATCGTTTCGTGAAGGCGGCCGATATCGTGAAAGCCGCCCAAGCGGGCGAGCGCGCGCTCGTCTCGGATGTCGGCGTTTTCGACGTCTATGAAGGCAAGGGCATACCCGAAGGTAAGAAATCGGTCGCCATATCTGTCACACTGCAACCGCGCGAAAAAACCCTGACCGAAGCCGAGATCGATGCCGTCGCCGGCAAGATCATCGCGGAGGTCACCAAAAAAACCGGCGCGACCCTCAGAGGATAAAGCCTTGCGATCCATCATGCCCGTCATTTTCGCAGCCGCCTTCGTCGCGGTCCCTGCGATTTCGCAAGCCGCTCCGCGCGGCATCAATGATTGCGAAAAAATCCAGGCGGCGGACGCCTATAACCAGTGCCTGGCATTGTTTGGACCTGTCGCCCGCGGGCATCGTTCGGTCGGCGCAGGCACGGATAACCAGGATGCCGCGGAGGCGAACGTCGAGAACTCCGAAGACCCGGTTGCCACGGCGGCAGCTTCAAACGAAGCGGTTGACAAGGGCCGCCATGGGCGGCGCCACGCGAGCCGGCATGGCTGGGCGCGACACCACGGTTCTACACACCATGCGCGGCACGAGCATTGGCGCCACAGCGGAACGGCCGAGCACGCGCAGGGTAAAAGCAAAAGGCTCGCGTTCAGCGTCGTGCCAGGCCGTACGCGCCTGCGCTGAGCATTTCGCGGCGCGGGCGCTTAGGCCCGCGCGGGAAGAGCGCCCTTCGCCTTTTCGACGATCGCTTTGAAAGCCTCGGGCTCGCTGATCGCGAGTTCGGCAAGAACCTTGCGATCGATCTCGATGCCGGCTTTGGCAAGGCCATCGATGAAGCGCGAATAGGTGAGGCCGAGTTCGCGCACCGCGGCATTCAGACGTTGAATCCACAAGGCCCGGAAAACGCGCTTTTTGACGCGCCGATCGCGCGTCGCATATTGCATCGAACGGTCGACGGCGGCCTTCGCGGCGCGGATGGTATTCTTGCGGCGACCATAAAAACCTGTGGCGGCCTTCAGTGTCTTCTTGTGCTTGGCGTGCGAGGTGACGCCGCGTTTTACGCGTGCCATGGCTGAACTCCGGATTTATGCTGAAATGGACAAAGGATGAAGCGCGCTTTCAGCCGTTGGGCAGAAAGAATTTTATGATGTTGTCGCCATCGCTTTTGAACATCACATTGGTGCCGCGCAGATTCCGAATCTGCTTATTGGTCCGTTTGATCATGCCGTGGCGTTTGCCGCGTTGCGCATAGATCACCTTGCCGGTGGCGGTGATCTTGAAGCGCTTCTTGGCGCCCGATTTGGTTTTCAGTTTGGGCATTTTGCTTAAGTCTCCGTCAGGCGTCTCGCGCCCGAAAATGTGTCGACCGAGCGGACCATTGGTACCGCTCGCGTTTCGAACGAATTCGAAACAAGCGAAAGAACCGCCACGGCAGCCCTTATCAGCCGGGCGGTTCGGAACTGCGCCTTATACGCAATGACAAGGGAAATGCAAGGCCGTTCCCTCAATCAGAAGCCGACGCCGAGAAGCACGACCCCTGGGCAGGCCAGGGATGCGCATTTGCCTCTTGCGGGCTGCGGAGCAGGCAGCGTTCGACTGGGGGGAGGGGTCGGGCGGGGGCGCCGGGAACGCCCTTGCAGGGCATCGAACGCCGGCGACTGATAATCTTCATATTCCGGTCCGGCCAATACAACGCGGCTGGACAGGGCCATCAAGGCGCCCGTCGCAAAAACAAGTGTCGCATATTCCCGCAGCCGCAACCCGTACACCTCTCAAGGGGAAAAATTAACGTGCGCTCCAAGCGGAACCACGCGGTCAGCCAAGGGCGCAATCGCGGTTTGCTCACTAAATCGGGAGAATGTGGCAACGGTCTGTGCGAAAAACCGCAAGGCTTGCCATAAAGCTTTCGCTCGGCCGGCTTAAGCGACCGGGATTTATGATTATCGGCCCGGCGCCGCCGCGCGGTCCGCGAAGATGCGGATAGCGCCCCGCGTCGCGAGCCGAGCCGCGGGCAGACTTTGGTCATCGGCCAGCACGCGGCCGAGAATCTCCCGCTTTTGGGCCCCTGACACCAGAAACAAAATGATTCGGCTCGATTCCAGTGCCGGATAGGTGAGCGAAATGCGCGGTTCCGGCTTCGCCCCGCGGATCGAAGTCACCCAGGCCTGCCGTTCCTCCAGGGCCACGGTACCGGGGAAAAGCGAGGCGGTGTGTCCATCCTCGCCGAGACCGAGCAAATTGACACCGAACAGGGGCCGGTCGGGATCGAGCGTTCGGCTGCCGTAGAAGTCCTGCAAGACCTTCTCATACAGCGCCGCCGCTTCTTCCGGCGAAGCGCAATCGGTGGGAATCGGGTGAACCTGTGCGGGCGGAATCGGCACGTACTGGATCAAGGCTTCCCACGCCATCCGGTAATTGCTGTCACGATCCGTTGCCGGCACAAAACGTTCATCGCCCCAGAAGAGATGAACTTTTCCCCAATCGATGCGCGCGGAAAAATCGGGGCCGCCAAGAAGCTCATAAACCCGTTTCGGCGTCGAACCGCCGGAGAGGCCGAGGCCGACGGCACCTGAAGCCTGTGTAATATAGGAGACAAGCCAGGCTGCGACGCGGTTTGCCATGGACTCGGGGTCATCTGCGACGTCGAGGATCGGTACTGGGGTCATCTTATGATCTTTGTCGCGAAGGGGCCGTTATGGAAGTTCAAAGGCTAATTTCCATCCCGCGCTAGCGGTGCGGCGGAGTCTCGGCGGAGCGTTCGACATGACCACCAAATTTGAATCGCATCGCCGACAACAGCTTTTCCCCGAATGTATGTTGCTCGCGGGAGCGAAACCGCGCGAACAGCGAAGCGGCAAGGACATTGGCCGGCACGGCTTCTTCGATGGCCGCATCGACGGTCCAGCGACCCTCGCCGGAATCTTCGACCGCGCCGGTGAAATTGGCAAGCGCGGGGTCTTCCGCAAGCGCCATCGCACTAAGATCAAGTAGCCAGGACGAGATGACACTCCCGCGCCGCCAGACTTCGGCGATGTCGGCAAGATTAAGCGTGAAGCGCTCGCTTTCGGGAAGGGTAGACTCGGCCTTTCCCTTCAAAATGCCGAACCCTTCGGCGTAGGCCTGCATCAAACCATATTCGATGCCGTTGTGAATCATTTTCACGAAATGGCCAGCACCGGCGGGACCGGCATGGATATAGCCGCGCTCGGCTCTTGGATCTTGATCCTGCCGGCCGGGCGTCCTGGCAATCGAGCCGAGGCCTGGCGCGAGGGCTTGGAAAATCGGATCGAGATGATCGACTGCGGTGTCAGTGCCACCGATCATCATGCAATAGCCGCGCTCGAGGCCCCAGATCCCGCCGGAAGTTCCGACATCGACATAGGCGATGTTTTTTGCCTCAAGGGCTTTGGCCCGCCTTATATCGTCTTTGTAAAATGTGTTGCCGCCATCGATCAAAATGTCTCCGCCGCTCAACAGAGCGCTCACGCGATCGATCATGTCTTCGGTAACGGCGCCGGCGGGAAGCATGATCCAAATCGCGCGTGGAGGATCGAGTTTCTTGACAAGATCCGAGATGTCCGAGGCTGGCATCAGGCCCTCTGCAGCAAGTTCGGCAACCGGCTGTTGGGTCCGGTTGTAGACCACGCAATGCTGTCCAGCGCGGTGGAGACGCCGCGCGATATTGCTTCCCATCCGGCCGAGGCCAATGACGCCAAGCTGCATTTTGACCCCTTTCGGCGCTCACCGAAACGGCGAGCCATCGCAATTTGAGGTGCATGCTAAAGCACCGGCGTAAAACGTGCCAGTCGGATGTAAGTTTCGAACGCGGGCATGGATCGCGGCGCCTTCGCCGATTTGCACCCAAACGGCTGGACCTTGATGGGCCTATGGCTCAATTGTAGAGCCGTATGCGACCCACCCTTGGAGACAACCGCCCCCATGACATCTTCTCTGACAAAAGGCGTGGGTTTGGCTGCGGCATTCTTGATGACGATGGCGACTTCGGCGGTGTCGTCGCCCTCGCTCGATGGCGCGCAGCTTTCATGGCCCCTTGCTTTGCCGTTCGCTGGGATGCTCCTGTCGATTGCGCTTGGCCCGCTCGTCGTCAAGGAATGGTGGCACATCCATTATGAGAAAGCGGCTGCCTTTTGGGCGGTCTCGGCAATTTCCGGCCTTGTCGCGGTCGAGGGGTTTTCCGCGACCACGGCCGGCGTTGTGCACAGCATGGCGCTCGAATATCTGCCCTTCATCCTCATGCTCTTTGCCCTGTTCACAGCGGCGGGAGGCATTGTGGTCGAAGGTAAACTCAATGGTTCACCGGTCGCCAATACGCTGATCCTCGCATTCGGGGCCGGCATCGCCAGCATCATTGGCACAACCGGCGCCTCGATGATCTTGATCCGCCCGCTGATCGTTGCCAACAGCGGCCGCCGGTTCAATGCCCATGTCGTGGTTTTCTTTATCTTCCTAGTTTCCAATATAGGGGGAGTGCTAACGCCGCTCGGCGACCCACCTCTTTTCCTCGGCTTTCTGCAAGGGGTCGATTTCTTTTGGACGGCGCGTAATTTGTGGCTTGAAGCGCTGTTCGCCGTCGGCGTGCTGCTCCTCGTCTTTTTCGTCATCAACTCGTTTCTTTATCGGCGCGAAAAGAATCCGCCCCGTGAACAAACGGGCCTTCGGGTGAACGGGCTTGTGAACGTCGGATTGATTGGCATCGCGGTCCTTGCGATCGTCGGCAGCGGCATCTGGCATCCAGGCATAGGCTTCGACGTGCTCGGAACACGAATCGAATTGCAAAATCTGGTCCGCGAATTCACGATGGTTTTTGTCGGGATCGCATCGCTGTATTTGACGAACCCTCGTCTGCGCGCTGCAAATGGTTTTGAATGGGAGCCGATCCGGGAGGTTGCCTATCTATTTGCGGGCATTTTTATTTGCATCATTCCGGTAATGGCGATGCTTCGGGCCGGCACGAACGGCCTGTTTTCCCCGATGATCCCTATCTTGACCCATGCAGATGGAACCGCGAACAACGTCGTTTACTTCTGGGCGACCGGGCTTCTCTCTTCCTTTTTGGACAACGCCCCGACCTATCTGGTGTTTTTCCAGCTTGCCGGCGGGGATCCGTCACTGCTCATGGGGCCGCTTGCGAGGACCCTGGCGGCCATTTCGCTCGGGGCGGTGTTTCTTGGCGCCAACACCTACATCGGCAATGCGCCGAATTTCATGGTCTATGCGATTGCGCGGCGGGCCGGCATTCGAATGCCCGGCTTTTTCCCCTACATGGCTTGGTCGAGCGTGATCCTGCTGCCGTTGTTTGCTGCGGTCAGCTGGCTGTTCTTTTAGCTACAGCTTGAGTGTCTTTGGGGATTTTGGTCCGGGTGGAACGGTTATTGACGAAAATATAGCAGTCTCATGTCGAAAATTGTTATTGTTAGGCTTGGAATAAGCTTTCGAACTGCATAGTGGTATTTGCGGGCGGAGCGATAGTCCTGGCTTTCGCCCTGCCACAACATAATCCCCCCGAGTTTTTTCAGTGCTGCCATCTGTTTGGTCTGACGACAAGGGGCGAGAGGATCATGTCGTCCTCGGCGGTCGAACGCTCTCTCTCGACAAGATTTTGAACGAGACGTTTTTCGTTCCTGAGAAGGCGAAGGAGCTCAACAAGATCTTCACGCAGAATGTGCCCTTTCCGCATATCGAATTCGAGGGCCTGTTCTCTCCGCTCCTCCTGGAGCTGATGTATTCGGAATTCGACAGCGTCAAATGGAATTATTGGACGCGTTACGACACCAAGAATGAACGTAAGCTCGCGTCACGGCCAAACGTGCGGTTCGGCCACGCAACGCAGTTATATTTCGACATCATCCATTCCAGTCTCTTCGTCGATTTCATTCAGCGAATCACGGGCATCCCAGGCCTCGTTCCCGACCCTGCGCTTGCAAGCGGTGGGATGCATGAGATTCGGACTGGCGGGAAGTTCTCGTTGCACCTCGATTTCAACCAGCATGAGATCACGAAACTCGACACGCGCTTGGTCTTCATCACCTATCTCAACAAGGACTGGCTGCCTTCCTACGGCGGGACGTTGGAGCTGTGGAGCATGGATGAAAAGAAATGCGTGACGGAAATTCTCCCTACCTTTGGCCGGTCGGCCCTCGTCGCCCATTCCTCTAAAAGCCTCCACGGTCATCCGAACCCGGTCAAGGCGCCGGATGGACGTTCGCGGCGCTCCGCCGCCGCCTATTACTACAGCAATGGCCGGTCCGACGGGGAAAGCAGGAATTATCACAGTACGCTCTTTCCCACGCCCATCTCTTTGTCCCAACGGGAAAGACTCATATCTGACAATAATCGCCAGTTGATCGCTCGCGAGTTTCGTGTTCGGCTGAATGTCGCAAATCCGGTGATTTAGTGCTGAGGTGTGAAGTTTAGCACCGACTGCGATTTGCGGATATGTGACTCAGAAGGCTCCCATAGTCCTCATCTGGTCAATCACAGAGATCATTTTTATGTTGCAAACTCGTTCGATCGACGACGGGCGGCAGTTGCAAGACTATTTTTCGATAGGCTGCCGGACGCTGGGATTCAGCGAAATTTTGAACGAGGCCTTTTTCACGTCGAATAAAATCGACGAATTGAGAGACATTTTTCGGCACAATAAACCGTTCCCGCATATCGTCTTCGACGGATTATTTTCGCCGGTTCTCCTGGAGCTCATGGCCGCCGAATTCGACGATCTGCGACCTGAACAGCTTCGTCGCTATAATAATATCAATGAAAAAAAAATCGCAACCAAGGCCAATTGCCGGCTGGGCACCGCGGCACAGCTCTATTTCAATACGATCTACTCTGGAGCCTTCTTCGACTTCCTGCAGCGGATCACCGGCATCGAGGGTCTGATTCCAGATCCTGGGCTCACCAGCGGAGGCCTGCACGAAATACCAAGCGGTGGCCGGTTTGAGCTCCACACCGACTTCAATCAGCATTCGGTCACCAAGCTCGAAAACCGCCTGGTATTCATCACCTATCTCAACAAGGACTGGCTGCCTTCCTATGGCGGGGCGCTGGAATTGTGGAGCATGGACGAGCAAAAGTGCATGGCCGAGATCCAGCCGATTTTTGGCCGCTCCATCTTGTTCGCCCAATCGTCAAAAAGCTTGCACGGTCATCCCAATCCGGTCGATGCGCCGAACGGAAGGACCAGGCGGTCGGCGGCAGCATATTTTTATACCAATGGATGCGCGGCCGGAGAGACGACGCTTTTTCATACAACGCAGTTCTTCAAACCGCTCACTCGAACCCAATACGATAAAATTTCAAACACCATCAAATACTTGGCCCCCCCGGTCTTGATCGAGGCGATTCGGGCCGTGAAGGCGCGATTGAGAAATCAACCGAAGGCGCCCTAAGCGCGCCGTCGGGCGATTTTCCTTTACGCGTCCGGTTTGCCGTCTCAATATCGGGCGATTCGGGCTTTTGCCCGTCTGATGCCGTTTGCGCCGCGTAGGACAACGGCCGAACGATCCTTTTCGCTCCTATGCTCTAGCGTAAGGCCGCCGCCTCGTGCCAAGCCCCCGCCTCGTCACTCCGGAAAAGCGCGACGACGACAAAGACCTGTCGCTACGTCCGCTGGCACTTTCGGATTTCACCGGGCAGGAAGCGGTTCGGAAAAATCTCAAGGTTTTTATCGAGGCGGCCCGATCTCGGCGCGAGGCGCTTGATCACGTGCTGTTCGTGGGTCCGCCGGGGCTTGGCAAGACCACCTTGGCGCAGATCGTCGCGCGCGAACTCGAAGTGAATTTCCACTCGACCTCGGGTCCGGTCATTGCCAAGGCGGGCGATCTTGCGGCGCAGCTCACCGGGCTTGAAGAACGCGATGTGCTGTTCATCGATGAAATTCATCGGCTCAATCCCGCGATCGAGGAAATTCTCTATCCGGCGATGGAAGATTTCCAACTCGATCTCATGATTGGCGAGGGGCCGGGTGCCCGCTCGGTCAAACTCCCCCTCAAGCCGTTCACGCTCGTCGGAGCGACGACCCGCGCCGGTCTTTTGACCACACCGCTGCGTGACAGGTTCGGCATTCCGCTCAGATTGGAATTCTACACCGTCGAGGAGCTGGAAAGCATCGTGCGGCGTGGCGCCCGCGTGCTCGCCATTGCGATTTCTGACGACGGCGCCAATGAAATCGCCAAACGCGCGCGCGGCACACCGCGGATTGCCGGCCGTCTTTTGCGCCGAGTCCGCGATTTCGCGATCGTCGATAAGGAGCTCGAAATCACCCGAGGCGTCGCCGACAGGGCGCTGCGCCTCCTCGACGTCGATGCGATCGGGCTCGATTCGATGGATAGGCGTTATCTCAATACGATCGCCGTGTCCTTCGGCGGCGGTCCGGCCGGGATCGAGACCATCGCTGCCGCATTGTCGGAACCGCGCGACGCGATCGAGGACATTATCGAACCGTTCCTGATCCAGCGGGGCTTCGTGCAACGCACACCGCGCGGACGCTTGCTGACGCCGCATGCGTTCCGCCATCTCGGCCTCCCGGAGCCGGCACGGGACACGCCGCAGTTCCGGCTGTTTGCCGACACCCCAGATACAGAGAGCTGACGTTTGGGAATGGCCAGGCCCTAAAAGGGCAGGTTGAACACGCGGCCCGGTATCAATTCGCCCTTTTCCACCGCGCCGACGGCGATGACGACGCCGCCACACGCAGCATAGGCGGACCCGTCAAATGGAGCGTCTTGGCCGCGCAGCAAAACCGATTGACCACGCCTGAGCTTTGCTGCGACGTCGCGATCAACTACGACCCGCGGCATTTCCATCAGGCCCGCCTCGACGCGGCGCAAGCGCGCCGACGTCCTGGACGCCGTCTTCCAATTCCGCCAGCGGAATGGCGTCGGCCTCGTTGAACGGCCCGACGCGAGTCCGGCGCAATGCGCTGACATGGCCATAGCAGCCAAGACTTCGGCCGAGATCGCGGGCGATCGCACGCACATAGGTTCCCTTGCCGCAGCGCGCTTCGAAAACGGCTTCGTCGGGCTGGGCAGCGATGAGATCGAGGGCGTGGATCGTGACCGGGCGCTCGGCAAGAACCGGCTCTTCGCCGTCGTCGCGCCAGATCATAGGCACGCTCGCCATTGATCTTGATGGCCGAATAGGCAGGCGGCTGCTGCTGGATCGTCCCGATGAAGCGCGGCAGCAGGGCCAGGATGTCGGCGGTGAGGGGACGCATATCCGAGCGCGCGCGGACCGTGCCGTCGGAATCGTCGGTGTCGGTTTCCTCGCCCCAGCGCACCGTAAAGCGATAGGTCTTTTCGCCGTCTTGCACGAAGGGCACGGTTTTCGTTGCCTCGCCGAACGCGACCGGCAAGATGCCCGAGGCGAGCGGATCGAGCGTGCCGGCATGGCCCGCCTTCTTGGCGTTGAAAATGCGCTTCAGCCGCGAAACGGCGTGGGTCGACGTCATCCCGATCGGCTTATCAAGGACGACCCAGCCGTCGACATCCTTCCGCGTTGAGGTCCGCGCTGCTCATTCTGGTTCTTTCCGGCTTGGTTTCCAAATCGCGTTTCACCTCGGGCAATTCAAGAATTGCATCGATCTTCGAACCATAGTCGAAGCTCGGATCGGCCTTGAAACGAATGTCGGGAGCCAATCCGCAGATTGATCGCGACGCGCAAGTTCGCCGCGCAGAAACTTCTTGTGGCGTTCGAGAGCAGAGAGGACCACGTTGATATTCTTGCCGCCGAGCGGCATCACATAGATCGTGGCGAGCTTCAAATCGGGACTCATCCGCACATCCGGAATCGTCACGACCTGGCCTTCGAGGACCGGGATCGCTGATCGCCGAACGGATCGAGAAGATCGGACATGGTATGGCGGATCAGTTCGCCGACGCGCAGCATCCGCTGCGAAGGCTCGGCGCCCTGCTGATGATGAAGTCTGGACATCGGGAACTCCAGCGCCTCTGGCGCTCAATCCTCGGTTGGTTCAAGCCGAAACGCCACCCTCGATCGATGGTCAAGATCGCTGCTTCTCTCTGGATCTGATTGCGAACTGTGTCGGATCAAAAGCTCAGCTGAAGGCTAGACCTGATCTGTTCAAACGCCCGCTTCACAGCGAGCGTTTGATCTCCTGTACGGTGTAGCACTCGATGACATCGCCTGTCGCGCATATCCTGGTAATTTTCGAAAGCCATGCCGCATTCCTGACCAGCTTGCACTTCCTTGACCTCGTCCTTGAATCGCTTGAGCGTCGAGAGCTTGCCTTCATGCACGACGACATTGTCGCGGATGAGCCGGACATTGGCGCCGCGCTGAACGGTTCCATCGGTGACGCGGCAACCGGCGACCTTGCCGACCTTCGAAATCGTGAAGACTTCCAGGATCTCGGCATTGCCAAGCATCTCCTCGCGCAATGTCGGCGCGAGGAGACCGGACATCGCCGCCTTCACATCATCGACGAGATTATAGATGATGTTGTAGTAGCGGATTTCGATGCCCGATCTGATCGGCGAGCGTGCGGGCTTCCTTATGCGCGCGCACATTGAAGCCGATCACCGCCGCACCCGAGGCTTCAGCCAAGGTGATATCCGACTCGGTAATGCCGCCGACGCCTGCATGGATAACGCGTGCCGCCACTTCCTCGGTGTTGAGCTTTTCGAGAGTGGCGACGATCGCTTCGACCGAGCCCTGAACGTCGCCTTTGATGACGAGCGGGAATTCCTTGCGGCCCGCCGTCTTCAATTGGCTCATCATGTCCGACGAGGGAACCGCGCGCCAAATTGCCTCGCGCGGCGGCCTTCTCGCGCTTCTGGCGGTCGCGATATTCGGTGATTTCGCGCGCTCTCGCCTCGGTTTCAACCACTGCGACGCGATCGCCGGCTTCCGGCGAACCGGAAAAGTCCGAGCACCTCGACGGGAGTCGATGGGCCGGCGTCTCCGCGAACCTCGCCCTTGTCTCCGAGCAGCGCGCGCACGCGGCCCCACTGCGAGCCGCCGACGATGATATCGCCGACCCTGAGCGTGCCGCGCTGCACCAGCACGGTTGCGACCGGCCCCCGTCCCTTGTCGAGACGCGCTTCGATGACCGTGCCTTCGGCGGGCCTTGTGGGGTCGGCTTGGAGGTCGAGCAATTCAGCCTGCAAGGCGATGAGATCGAGCAGCTTGTCGAGATTGAGTTTCTTGGTGGCCGAAACTTCGACCTCGAGGGTATCGCCGCCGAGGCATTTCGACCTGCACCTCATACTGCAGCAATTCGCTGCGCACGCGCTCGGGCTTGGCGTCGGGCTTGTCGATCTTGTTGATCGCCACGATCATCGGAACCTTGGCGGCACGCGCATGCGCGATCGCTTCGGCCGTCTGCGGCATGACGCCATCGTCTGCGGCGACGACCAGCACGACAATGTCCGTCACCTTGGCGCCGCGCGCCCGCATCGCCGTGAAGGCCGCGTGACCGGGCGTATCGATAAACGTTACCGGCGATCCGTTCGGCGCGACGATCTGATAGGCGCCGATATGCTGGGTGATGCCGCCGGCCTCGCCGGAGACGACATTGGCGTGGCGGATCGCGTCGAGCAGCGAGGTCTTGCCGTGATCGACATGGCCCATGATCGTCACCACTGGTGGCCGAGGCACGAGATGTTCGTCGGTGTCCGGCGTATCGAAGAGCCCTTCCTCGACATCGGCTTCGGCGACCCGCTTCACGGTGTGACCAAGTTCCTCGGCGACGAGCTGTGCCGTGTCGGCGTCGATCACATCGGTGATTTTCGCCATCTGGCCTTGCTTCATCAGAAGCTTGATCACATCGACGCCTCGCTCCGACATGCGGTCGGCGAGTTCCTGGATCGTGATCGTCTCGGGCAGGATCACTTCGCGGGTGAGTTTTTCCTTGACCTCGTTGACATGACCCTTGAGCCGTTGCGTACGGCGGCGGAAGGCGGCAACGGATCTTGTGCGCTCGTCCTCTTCCCCGGTGACATTGGCAACGGTGAGACGGCCCCGGCTTTTTTGTTCGGCTCCCTGGACCGGGCGGGGGACGACAACCTTGATCGGCATGCCGGGACGGCGAATGACGTGCGGGGCTTCCTCTTCCTCCGCAGCAGCGGGCCGTGCCACGGGCGTCAGGCCGGTCGGCGCGAGGGAGGAAACAGCAGCTGGCGTCTTGCGGACGGTCGAGGGTGGGGGCGCTGGAGCTGGCTCACCACCGGCAAGCCGCCGCTTGGCTTCGCTCTCCGAGCGGCGCTTGGTCTCCGCCTCATGCGCGCGGCGCGCCTCTTCCTCGAGCTTACGGGCTTCGGCCGCGGCTCGCTCCTCGCGTTCGCGCGCCTCGCGCTCCTCACGGATTTTGGCGTCGATCTCGGCACGCTTGCGGTCTTCCACTTCACGTTCGCGCGCGCCGGAAAGGGCGCGGGAGCGGGCTTCCCGTTCCTCCTCCGTCAGCGAGCGCAAAATGACGCCGGACGACGATCTGTGCGGCGCCGACGGGCGGGCTGGAGCTGCGGGCTGGCGTGGCCGGGGTGGGGTGGCAACGGGAGCCGCGGCGGGTGGCGGCGGTGGTGGCAAAGTGGCTTCGCGCGGGGGCATGTGACTTCGCCCGGCGCCATGGCCCGACGCTTCACCTTTCTCGACCACGACCGCTTTCGAGCGGCCATGCGAAAAGCTCTGGCGCACAATACCCGCCTCGACCGGACGCTTCAAGGTCAGCGTCTTGGTCGGAGCGACGCTCAGCGTCGAGTCACCAGGGTTCTTGGTGTCATTCATTAGTCTTACATTCCCGGGCCCGTGCCCATTCGGTTTCATTGTGCCGGGCATGCGAAGCCCGGCTCGCCAGTCCATGTCAATTCGAATTCTTCTAATTCCGGACGACTGTTTCGGGGACGCCGCCTGAGACGATCCGGATCCATAAAGTGCCAGCTTCCGGCAGCGTTCCAAAAAACCCGCGCTCGCCGTTCCTTCGATCAGAGCTGCATGTATCACATTTGCCCGTCCCAATGCCAAATCCAATTGGCTGGACGGAAACAGATCAACGCGTGGAACGGCTGGCTCATCACCATAGCGCCGGCGTAGGCTTTGCCCGAGCTTGCGGATCGCCATCGGCGCCGCAATCGGCCGCATGAACAAGCCCGCAATGGCTCGCTGTGGCAATCGCCTCTTCGACCTTGGAAAAGCCCGTGACGACGTGGCCGGCTTTGTTGGCCATCGACAAGGCCTGCAGACAATCCTTTGTCAACAGAGCCTCGATCTCCGCCGCCAAAGCTTTCCGAAGCCACGGCCTTGGTCTTGAAACCGCGCGAAAAAGCCTGTCGCTTGACCGCTTCCGCGACGCGATCGGCACGGGCCGTCACCCAGACGCCCCGTCCGGGCAATTTGCGGGCGAATGTCGGGCACCACGATCGCGTCCGGTCCCGATCACGAAACGAATCATGTCCTCCGGCGTCGCCCTTCGCCCGCGTGACGATGCAGGTTCGCTCGGGCGACGCTTCCGCTGTCGTCAGTCCGGCTGTCAAGGCATTTCTCCTCGGCCAAAGCTCAGCAAAGGCAGGTCTCTCCATGATCTTCAGCATTCGTTTTCGCTGGACGATCTAGCGCCGGTCTCTTCCGGCGTCTCGGCTGCCGGTTCGGGATGCTTCGATCCATCCCGCCTTGACCCGCGCGGTCATGATCAGCGTTTCCGCCTCCTCGCGCGAGATCTCGAAACCGTCCAGAATCCCGGCGTGCTTGGTCGTCTCGCCTTCCTTGCGTTCGCTCCAGCCAACAAGATCGTCGGTCGCGCAGCCGGCGAGGTCCTCGACGGTCTTGATATCGTTTTCGCCGAATTTGACGAGCATGGCCGTCGTGACGCCGGCGACCTCTTTAAGTTCGTCGGAGACGCCAAGTTCCAATCGCCGCGCGTCCTGCTCCGCCTCGATTTTGGCGAGATAGTCATGCGCGCGCGACTGAATTTCAGCGGCCGTATCCTGATCGAACCCCTCGATCGTGGCCACCTCGGTCGGCTCCACGAAGGCCAATTCCTCGACCGACCGGAACCCTTCCGACGCCAGCAGCTGGCCGACGACTTCGTCGACGTTCAGCGCATTCATGAAAATATTGGTGCGCTCGACGAATTCCTTCTGCCGGCGTTCCGATTCCTCCGCTTCCGTCAAAATATCGATATCCCAGCCGGTGAGCTGCGAGGCCAGCCGGACGTTCTGGCCGCGGCGTCCGATCGCCAGAGACAGCTGGTCATCGGGCACGACGACTTCAATCCGCGCGGAATCCTCGTCGAGCACGACCTTGACGACTTCGGCCGGCTGCAGTGCGTTGACGATGAAGGTCGCGGCATCCGGCGACCAGGGGATGATGTCGATCTTCTCGCCCTGCAATTCATTGACGACCGCCTGCACGCGCGAGCCGCGCATGCCGACGCAAGCGCCGACCGGGTCGATCGACGTATCGCGCGAAATCACCGCGATCTTGGCGCGCGAGCCGGGATCGCGCGCGACCGATTTCACCTCGATGACGCCGTCATAGATTTCCGGCACTTCCTGACGGAACAGCTTGGCCATGAATTGCGGATGCGTGCGCGACAGAAAAATCTGCGGGCCGCGCTGTTCGCGCCGGACGTCGTAGACATAGGCTCGGGCGCGGTCGCCGGGCCGGAAAACCTCGCGCGGGATCATTTCGTCGCGCCGGATGGTCGCCTCACCGCGCCCGAGATCGATGATCACATTGCCATATTCGACCCGTTTCACGACGCCGTTGACGATATCGCCGATCCGGTCCTTGTATTCCTGATATTGCCGGTCACGCTCGGCTTCGCGGACCTTCTGAACGATGACCTGCTTCGCCGATTGCGCGGCGATCCGGCCGAAATCGAAGGGCGGCAAGGTTTCGGCGATCCAGTCGCCGACCTGTGCCGCGGGGTTTTTCTTGCGCGCCTCGGTGACCGTGATCTGCGTGGCGTCATTCTCGATCTGATCGACGACGAGAAGCAGCCGGGAAAACCGGATTTCTCCGGTTTTCGGATTGATCTCGGCGCGGACCTCGGTTTCTTGACCGTAGCGAGACCGCGCGGCTTTCTGGATGGCGTCTTCCATCGAGGCGAGGACGATCTGCCGGTCGATCGATTTTTCCCGCGCGACGGCATCGGCGATCTGCAAGAGTTCGAGCCTATTGGCGCTGACTGCCATCTCTGTCTCCTGTTTCGGGCACGGCCAGGTCTGACCCGTGCGTGCCGATTGCGGCCGCTCCGCGGCCTGGTTTGTTTTTGGTTCGTTGGCTTGGCGTTCGGCTGCTTGTTTTGGTTGGCTTGAACGCGGATCTTACCCCGGCCGGAAGCACGGGTTTGGCCTTGGGCCCGGCGCCCGGCGAAACGGCCGGGTCCGCGACGCGGTCCGGAGGCGCGTCTTCATCCGGCTCGCGTTCCGCCTGCTCGGCGTCTTCTCGGCCTCGGCATCCGGGTCGAGCGACGCTTTCGCGGCCCGCAGCGATTGGCGGATGAGGGCCTCGGTCAAAACCAGCCTCGCCTCGGCGATGTCGTGAAGCGGGAGCACGGCTTCGGCCGTCTCGCCGGGCTTGGCGTCGCTGCGATCGAATCGTCACCACGCGCGTTTCGTCCTTCGCCCTCGACGTCGCCGATCAGGCCACGGAAGCGTTTGCGTCCCTCGATCGCCGGTCTTCATCTCGATCCGCGCCTCCTGCGCCAGGCGCGGCGGAAATCCGAGACGCGGACCAGCGGCCGGTCGATACCCGGCGACGAAATCTCGAGGCGATAGGCGACTTTTCACCGGATCCTCGACGTCGAGGACCGGCGAGAGAGCCGCGCTCACGATCTCGCAGTCGTCGATATTCATCGACCCGTCCGGCCGTTCCGCCATGATCTGCACCAGTCATTCCCGCTTGCGCCGAAAGCTTGACCCGGACAAGCCGGTAACCGAGGCCGGCGAGCACCGGCTGCGCAAGATGCGCCACCCGCGCAGCGACCCCGGTTTCGTCGCATCAAACGAGGCTCGTCGAGGAGGCTTTGCGCCTCCGTATTGATCGCGGTGTGGTCGTGATCCAAATTGAGCCGGTCCATCGCCGGTTCACTCCGGCATACAACTAACTGGGAACCACGCTTCGACCCTGACAGCGCCCAATATGGCAATAAAAAAGAGCGGGTCCCGGAGGGCCCACTCTCAATAAAGCGATCGCTTCTATCGAACAACCGTCATGAGAAGTATGAACAATCACACATATAAGGCAAGGGGCACCGTTGCGCAAGCGCCCGCCCAGCCTTCTGCCGGCCTGTCCCCTCGGCAGGCCGATCCCGTGAGACGCGACAATAACGGACAGTTGCGGTTTCGCGGTTGAAGACGCATTTTGGCAGGAGATTCGCACGCGCAAAAAATAGCGCAGGAGAGCTTGAGCATGGCGGGGATTTTCGGTCTGGGGCGCGGCCAAGGGAAAGATCAAGTCGCCGGCCAAGCGGGCCAAACCGCCAAGCCGCCCGGCGCGGAGACCGCCGATGCCCTCGTGAAGGACGGCTCGACCGCGAGCTTCGGAGCCGATGTGATTGCCGAATCCGCCCGCCAGCCGGTGATCGTCGATTTTTGGGCGCCTTGGTGCGAGCCCTGTAAGCAGCTCGCCCCGGTTCTTGAAAAAATAGTCAGGGCCGCGGGCGGCAAAGTAAAGCTCGTCAAGATGAATATTGACGAGCATCCGGAAATCCCCGGACGGCTTGGGGTTCGGTCGATTCCCGCCGTGATCGCCTTCCAGCGCTCGGCGCCGGTCGATGGTTTCATGGGCGCCTTGCCGGAAGCCCAGGTCAAAGGCTTCATCGAGCGGTTGGTCGGGCCTCTCGACGACGGCGCCGGCCGCCTCGCGGAAGCGGCGGAGTTGATGGGGGCGGGCGAACTTGAGGCGGCAGCCGAGATTTATGCGGCCATTCTTGCCAAAGATCCGGTAGAACTCGCCGCCATAGCCGGATTGACGAAAATCCTCGTCGCATCGGGCGATATCGACAGCGCCAAGCGATTGTTGGCCTCGGTCCCCGCCGGGGGCGAAAGCGACACCGCGATCCTTGCTGCCAAAACCGCGATCGATCTGGCCGAACAGGCGGCTTCCCTCGGTGATTCCGCGGATCTCCTTGGAAAGCTCGCGGCCAACCCGGCCGATCATCAGGCGCGGTTCGATCTGGCTCTTCTTCTCAATGCCCAGAACCGGCGCGAGGAAGCAGCCGAAGCGCTGACCGAAATCATCCGGCGCGATCGGACTTGGCAGGACGACGGCGCCCGCAAGCAATTGCTGCAATTCTTCGACGCATGGGGGCCGATCGATCCGGCGACGATCGGTGCCCGGCGAAAACTTTCGGCTCTACTGTTTTCCTGAGGCAAACCGGTGCCGGTCGGCGGACGTCCCGTTGGCTGGCTGAGACAGATCACCGATTGAGCATGGCGCAGCTAAAGCTCAACGTGACGTTGGAAAAGCGTAGCTTGGACCGCAGCTTGATCAAAAATAGCCGATTGCCTAATTAATAGGCAATCGCCCAAAAGCTTGGCGGAAGGCAAATTTTTCGATGGAATGGCGCGAGGTCGCCATCGGGGTTATATTAAGCGTCCTCAGCGAAATCCTTGTTCCCAAGGAGCGGAGCCCGGCGAAAGGTGAGGACCAGACATGAGCATGAACCGCGCCTATCGCGATCCGGGGGAGCTGCCAGCCGTATTCCCCATTTTCCCCCTTGCGGGCGCTCTTTTGCTCCCGCGGGGTGAGCTGCCGCTCAATATCTTCGAGCGGCGCTATATCGCCATGGTCGACGACGCCATGAAAGCCTCGCGACTTGTGGGGATGATCCAACCCGACCCTGAGGCCGGGGCGGCCAGTGCGACGCCGGCGCTTTTTTCGGTCGGATGCGCGGGGCGTATCACCCAATTGGCCGAAACCGGCGACGGGCGTTACCTCGTTACCCTGACCGGAATTGCCCGGTTCAGGATTGTCGAGGAAATCGCGACCGTCACCCCCTATCGGCAATGCCGGGCCGACTTTGGGCCGTTTGCCGTCGATTTCAGTCCCCGCGCCGGCGAGGAAGAGGTCGATCGTGAAGGAGTCTTGCGCACGTTGCGCGACTTTGCCGATACGAACAACCTCCAGATCGACTGGAACAGCATCAACGAGGCGCCCAACGAAGCGCTGGTCAATGCGCTGTCCATGATGAGCCCGTGCAGCCCGAAGGAAAAACAGGCGCTTCTGGAAGCGCGCGACCTGAAAGGCCGGGCCGACGTCCTCGTTGCGATCACCGAGATCGAATTGGCCCGCGGGAAAAGCGCCTCGACGCCTTTGCACTAGACGCAGGTCACCCTAGCGGCTATCCGCTTAGGAGGTGCAGTCGCGCCCCCATGCTAAACGCGTGGCGCGGGCCCCCAAAGCTCGCGAGTGGAAAAGCTGGAGGAAAACGGGATGTCCGACAAGGATCATGGTTCAAGCGGCAAGACGGCTCCGGAGGCTTCACGCATCGATCCGAGGCTGCTGGAAATCCTGGTCTGCCCGCGGACCAAAACCACCCTTGAATATGACGCTCTCAATCAGGAATTGATTTCGCGCGCCGCGAAGCTTGCCTATCCGATTCGCGACGGCATTCCGATCATGCTTCCGGACGAGGCGCGCCCGCTCGATTAAGGCTTGCCCCCGCGAAGGGGTAGCCGACCGGAGACTTATCGCATCGGTCGCCGGCCGCCGGGTGGCGATCGATGATGACCTACGCTCATTCCATTTCCGGGGACGTCATGGCCCGCAGATTTATAAGTGCTGTATTCGCTGCGCTTTTTCTCGCTCAACCGGCGCAAGCCTGTACCGGACTGCGTCTCACCGCCGAGGATGGCGCGGTGGTCCCCGGCCGCACTTTGGAATTCGGCTTCGACCTCCAGTCGAATGTCGTGGTCATTCCGAAAGGCACCAAATTCACGGGGTCGACGCCGGGAGGCGGAACTGGACTGAGCTATACGACCAAATACGGCATGCTCGGCGCCAATGCGGTGGGCCTGCCGGACATTGTCGATGGCATTAACGACCAAGGCCTCTATGTGGGCCTTTTTTATTTCCCGGATTATGCAGCCTATGCCGATCCGAGCGCCGAAAATGCGGCCCGAGCCATGGCGCCGTATGAATATGGCAATTGGCTTCTCGGCAACTTCGCCAATGTGGACGAGGTCAAGGCCAATTTCGACAAGGTGGTTTTGGTCCCCACGATTCTGGAGGCGATCAAGCAGGCGCCGCCGGTTCATTTCGTCGTTCATGATCGCAGCGGCAAATCCGTCGTCATCGAGCCGGTCCAACGGACGCTCAAGATTTATGACAACCCGCTTGGCGTCCTGACCAACGCGCCGACCTTCGATTGGCACATGACCAATTTGCGCAATTACATCAATCTGTCCGCGACCAATGTGCCGCCGGTGGATCTCTCCAGCCTCAAGCTCGCTCAGCTCGGTCAGGGGAGCGGCATGCACGGGCTTCCGGGAGACTTCACGCCGCCCTCGCGGATGGTCCGGGCGGTCGCCTTTTCGCAGGCGGCGCTGCCTTCGCAAACGGCCCCCGAGACGGTGCTCCAAGTCTTCCATATTCTGAACGCCTTCGATATTCCGGTCGGCGCCGTGCGGGGAACCCAGGACGGCAAGGTCGATGCCGAGTACACATATTGGACGAGCGTCGCCGATCTCAAAAACTTGAAATATTATTTCAGGACCTACAAGGATCAATCGATTCGCAGCGTCGATCTTCCGGCCGCGATCGCCGGCGCAAAGGGTAAAACCAAAATCATCACGATGGATTCGAAACAGCCCGTGCAGGATGTTTCGACCGGGTTCGAATAGACGTTTCGGAACCGGCCGGTTCTATAATGAGGACTTTCCCGCGATGGCCAGGATTTGCACCTTCCTTGCGGGCGAGTTCTTGGTTTTCGTGGTTCTGTTGTTTGGCGCCGCCGGCACGCTTTTCTGGCCAGCCGCTTGGATCTTCCTCATCATGTTCTTCGGTTGGTCCGCGATGATCACCGGCCTGATTGCGCGCGATGACCCGGCCTTGCTCGCCGAGCGGATGAAACCCTTGTTCCAGCACGGCCAGCCGCTATGGGACAAAATAATCCTGGTGGGCGTCGTCTTGCTTTTCGCGGCGTGGCTGATCTTGATGGGATTGGACGCCGTCCGGTTTCGTTGGTTTGTCATGCCTCTCTGGCTGCAATGGCTTGGCGCCGCGGGCGTCATCGCCTCGATGTGGATCTACCAGCTGGCCTTCAGGGCCAATACGTTCCTGGCCAATGTCGTAAGAATCCAGGATGAGCGCGGCCACAAGGTCGTCAGCACGGGTCCTTACGGCATCGTCCGGCACCCTCTCTATGCGGGTGTCCTGCTCTTTTTGCCGATGACCGCGCTGATGCTCGGCTCTTGGGCGGGCCTCGCCTTCGCGTCCTTGATTGCCATTGCCGTAATTGTGCGGACGGCGCTTGAAGATCGCGAATTGCGGCGCTCGCTGGACGGCTATGTGGATTACGCGCGCCGGGTCCGGTATCGGCTGCTTCCTGGGGTATGGTGATCCGTCCCAAGAAAGCTTTTTCAGAATTGACGCGGGCGCAAACATCCCACTGCGGGAAAGGAAGTTGATCCTGCCATGTCCAACGCCGTAGAAGAACTTTTGGCCATCCTCGATCTCGAACGGATCGAGGAAAATATTTTTCGCGGGCGCAGCCCGCAGGTCGGCTGGCAGCGCGTGTTCGGCGGCCTCGTGGTCGCGCAAGCCCTCGTCGCATCGGCCCGCACCGTCGAAGGCCGCGCGCCGCATTCCTTGCATGGCTATTTTCTTTTGCCGGGCGATCCGGCGGTGCCGATCGTCTATGAAGTCGACCGGATTCGGGACGGCAAGAGCTTCACCACGCGGCGCTGCAATGCGATCCAACATGGGCGCGCGATTTTCTCGCTCTCGGCATCGTTTCAGATCGAGGAGCCGGGCCTCGAACATGCGTTTTCAATGCCCAAGGTTCCTTTGCCGGAAAGCCTGCCAAGCGAAGCCGAAATGCTGCGGCGTTTTGGGGCCTCCATGCCGGAGGCCATTCGCCGCTGGTTCGCGCAGGACCGCCCGATCGAACTGCGTCCGGTCGATCTCTGCCCGCTATGTCAGGCACCAGGCTGGCGCCCTCGAACAACACGTCTGGCTGCGGGCGAGCGGGCCGCTGCCCGATGATCCCGCCATCCATCGCGCCGTGCTCGCTTATCTCTCGGACATGACGCTCCTCGACGTCGCGCTCGGCGCGCATGGCCATTCCGTCTTCGATACGCGGCCTCCAGATCGCCAGCCTTGATCATGCCTTGTGGTTCCATCGGCCCTTTCGCGCCGATGAGTGGCTGCTCTATGCGCAAGACAGTCCGAATTCCGGCGGCGCCCGGGGGTTCGCCCGCGGGCTTCTCTTCTCCCATGACGGCCGGCTTGTCGCCTCCGTCGCGCAGGAAGGGTTGATGCGTCCGAAGCCCGAAGCGTGAGGCGCTTTGTTTTGAGCGGGCCGCAGTCGCGAATTTCCGAGATAGATGAGCTCTACGCCGAGTTGCTCGCAGTTTTCGAGCTGTTCGGAAGACCTCAGGGTCTGCATTCCTTCAGGTGATCCCGATGTTGATCTCGAGTGGGTTGCGTTCGCAATGTTGGGAGCCTGCGTTAACCGCCTGATTATTTGACCGGATTAGAGGGGCGCGCTCGGCATTTCCGGCCAAATTGAGCCGTAGCTGTCGTAATCTCTCGCGCTGCGGGCGTAACTGGCCCATGGCTTGCTATCAGCAACTCAAGCATGGCCGCGATCCCGCGCCCGGCCCTGCGTCCACGAGCAATTTGCCACGCAGTTTCCGAAGTTCCCAAGGTAGAGGCAAGCAGGAAAAGCAACATGAAAATAGTTACTGCGATCATTAAGCCGTTCAAGCTGGACGAGGTCCGCGACGCGCTGACGGCGCTTGGCGCGCACGGCATGACCGTGACCGAGGTCAAGGGTTACGGCCGCCAAAAGGGCCATACGGAAATCTACCGTGGGGCGGAATATGCGGTCAGCTTTCTTCCGAAGTTGAAGATTGAGGTCGCCGTACCGAGCGATCTCGTCAGCCAGACCATCGATGCCATCACGACGGCGGCTCGGACCGGCGAGATTGGCGACGGCAAGATTTTCGTGACCGCGCTCGATCAAGCGGTCCGGATCCGGACCGGCGAACGCGATCAAGAAGCCATCTAACGCCCTTCCTCCCCATTTGAAGTTTCGCAGGAGTTGAATATGAATCTTCGTTTCGCTTCCGAGGATCGCTCCCACGAGCGATCGGTTTAGGGCTGTTGCTGGCCATGGGAGCGGCTGGGCTGGCCTTCGCGGATGCGCCCCGGTGCCCAATAAAGGCGACACCGCCTGGATGCTGATCTCGTCGGCGCTCGTCCTGATGATGTCGATTCCGGCCTCGCGCTTTTCTACGGCGGCTTGGTCCGCACGAAAAACATGGCGTCCATACTTTCGCAGGTCTTCGCGATTGTGGCGATGGTTGCGATTCGTTTGGGTGCTTTTACGGCTATTCGCTCGCCTTTACCGAAGGCAGCCACGACGTTGATTCCCTTCGCCGGAGGCGAGCATCCCTGGCTCGGCTTTCTCGAAGGCTTCCAATGGAACAATCTCGATCGGCGGATTCGACCGGGCCTTTCTCAAAGGCGTGACCCCGGATTCGACCGTGCGCGACCTTTTCCAATGGCGTGGTCATTCCTGAATATGCCTATATGGTGTTTCAGATGACCTTCGCCATGCATCACCCCGCGCCTTGATCATCGGCTCCTTCGCCGAACGCATGAAATTCTCGGCCGTCTTCGTCTTTATCCTGCTTTGGGTGACCTTCATCTATTTTCCGATCGCGCACAGTGTTTGGTACTGGGCGGGTCCGGACGCGATCGGCGATGCCGCCAAGGCCCTTGCCGACGCTCCCGACGATGCCGCCAAGGCCGCCGCGCAGGCAAATCTCGATGCGGTTCTCGCCAATGCCGGAAACTTCTTCAAAATGGGCGCGCTCGATTTCGCCGGCGGCACCGTCGTCCATATCAATGCGGGCATCGCTGGTTTTGTTGGCTGCTTGATGCTTGGCAAGCGGATCGGCTATCCGCGCGATATCGAGCCGCCGCATTCGGTCACCATGTCGATGATCGGCGCCTCGCTTCTGTGGGTCGGCTGGTTCGGCTTCAACGCCGGTTCGAACCTCGAGGCGACAGGTGTGACGTCGCTCGCTTTCGTGAACACCATGGTGGCGACCGCGGCGGCAACGCTCGGCTGGATGTTCATGGAATGGGCGACTCAAGGGCAAGCCTTCGCTGCTCGGCATGATCTCGGGCGCGGTCGCGGGCCTCGTCGCGGTGACGCCGGCCTCAGGCTATGCCGGCCCGATGGGATCGATCGTGCTCGGTTTCGTCGCCGGTGCGGTCTGCTTCTTCATTGTCTCGTATGTGAAGGCGCAAATTAGGCTATGACGATTCCCTCGATGTCTTCGGCGTCCATTGCATCGGCGGCATCATCGGGGCGATCGGCACCGGCATTCTGGTCGCGCCCTACCTCGGCGGCGTCGGTCTCACCGACTATGCGCTGAAGCCCGGCTTTGCCTCGCCTGGCGAGTACGACATGAAAGCGCAAGTGCTGATCCAAGTGAAGACCGTGCTGTTCACTCTTCTCTGGTCCGGTATAGGGTCGGCCATTCTTTACAAGTTCGTCGACCTGATCATTGGCCTCAGGGTGACGAAACAGGCCGAACTCGAAGGTCTCGACATTACCGATCACGGCGAGCGCGCTTACAATCCATGACGCAATGTCCTGACTGCTGCGCAATCTAAGCGTCAGGGCAAACTGCAAATGAAACGAAAGCCATGGGCCGTGAATAACGGTCCCTGGTTCTCTAAATTGCCCCGGGCCCCGATCGAGCCGGAAAACTTGGAGTGACTTTTTGTCCGCCGAAGGACCTGCCCCAGCCTTACATTGTTGACGGTCGATCTCGGTCGGCTTGCCTGCATCGGAACGGCTTTGGAGGTGACGCATGGCGGCATCGCGAAGTTGCAAGGCTCTGGCCGCGCTCGAGGCGCACAGAGCCGTCGATAGGCGCGCGAACGATCGTCGATCTGTTTCGCCGACGATCCACAACGGTTTGAGCGCTTTCACGTCGAACTCGACGATCTTCTGTTCGACTTCTCGAAACATCGGGCCGACGAGGAACGACGCTCCGGCTGCTCGGTCGATCTCGCACGCGCCGCCGGTGTCGAAGCGCGGCGGGCGGCGCTCTTTGCCGGCGAGCCGGTCAACGCGACGGAGCATCGTCCTGCGCTGCACATGGCTTTGCGCAATCTTTCGGGAAAGCCCATGTTCGCCGAAGGTCAGGATGTCATGCCGGAGGTTCTGGCCGAGCGGGCCAAGATGGAAGCCTTCGCGGAGGCGGTCCGCAACGGCGACGTCAAGTCTGCGAATGGCGCGCGATTTACCGACATTGTGAACATCGGCATCGGCGGCTCGGATCTCGGTCCCGCCATGGCCGCGCGCGTGCTCTCGCCCTTCGTCGCGGGCCATCTGAGCCTTGCACACCGTGTCCAATGTCGATGGCGCCGATCTCGGCGACACGCTGAAGCGGGTGCCGCTCGAAACGACGCTTTTCATCGTTTGCTCGAAAACCTTCACGACGATCGAGACGATGACCAACGCCGCCTCGGCGCGCAAGGCCGTCGCGGCGAACGCTCGGCGAGGCGGCGGTCGCCGATCATTTTTGCGCGGTGTCCACCCAGCTCGATAAAATCGCCGCCTTCGGCATCAGAAGCGATCGCGTGTTCGGCTTTTGGGATTGGGTCGGCGGCCGCTATTCGATCTGGTCGTCGATTGGGCTTTTGCTGGCGATCGGCATCGGCAAGGAGAAATTCGAGGAATTCCTGCGCGGCGGCCAAGACATCGACAGCCCATTTCGTGGAGGCGCCGCTCGAACGCAATATTCCTGTCCTGATGGCGCTTCTCGGCATCTGGTACCGCGACATTTGGGGCTTTGCGGCCCATGCCGTCATCCCCTATGACGAGCGCATGGCGCGATTTCCGGCCTATCTGCAGCAGCTCGAAATGGAATCGAACGGCAAATCGGTGGACCTCGACGGCGTGCGCGTGCGTCAGCTGAAACCGCGCCGGTCATTTTCGGAGAACCGGGAACGAACGGCCAGCACGCCTTCTTCCAGATGCTTGCATCAGGGCACCGAAATCGTGCCGATCGATTTCCTCGTCGCGGCACGGCCTTTGCGACGCCGATACCGCGCATCACCATTTGCTGTTTCGCCAATTGCCTCGCCCAGAGCCAAGCCTTGATGCAGGGATTGCCGCTGCGAGGAAGTCGAGACCCCTTGACGGCGCAAGAGCTGAGCCCGAGGCGATCGAGGCGCTCGCGCCGCATAAGGTCTTCGAAGGCAACCGGCCTTCGAGCACTTTCCTCTACAAGCAAACTGTCGCCGCGCGTGCTCGGCCAATTGATTGCCCTCTATGAGCACAAGGTTTTCGTCCAAGGCGTGATCTGGAACATCAATTCCTTCGATCAATGGGGTGTCGAACTCGGCAAGGAACTCGCCAATAAGCTGTCGCCGATCGTCGCCGATCGGAGCCGCTCGACGGACGCGCTTGACGCGTCGACCGCCGGCCTCATCCAGGAGGCGCGCGACTATCGCGAAGGCTGAGGGCGGTCGTCCTTAGCCGGCCACTCATCCTCGCCGAAGCGATCGGCGACCAGCGCTGCGATCGCCTCGCGAGCCTGTGTTGCCTGAGCCCCGGTGGCGGTGAAGGGTCACTTCGTCATTCCCGGACCTGCGCCGAGGGTCAAAATGCCCATGATCGAAGTCCCGCCGACGGTCTCGCCGCAGCGGCTGACCGTGACGGCGACATCGAACCCGTCGATACATTGCACGAGTTTTGCGGTCGCGCGCGCATGCAGCCCCTTGCGATTGACGATTTCGAGCGTGCGCACCAGCACGTCCTCCGGCGCTTCGAATTCCGGGCAATCGCCGATGTCGGCCGGCTTTGCGTTTTCCGAGCTCATTTTCCGCCCAAGACCCGGCTTGCGACATAAATATACTTGCGGCCCGCGTCCTGGGCCTGGATCACGGCCTGTTCCAGGTTGGTGCTGTCCCGCAACGAGGCCAAGCTTAATCAGCATCGGCAAATTGACGCCCGCGATAACCTCGATATGGGCATCGTTCATAATCGAAATCGCCAGATTGGAAGGCGTCCCGCCGAACATATCGGTGAGCACGACCACGCCATTGCCGCTGTCGACCTTGGCGACGGCGGAAACGATATCCTGGCGCCGCTGTTCGATATCGTCGTCCGGACCAATCGCAATCGATTCGATCTGTTTTTGCGGACCGACCACATGTTCCAACGCGGCACGAAATTCCGATGCCAGGTGGCCGTGGGTCACGAGGACGATGCCAATCATCAAACGTACCTGTTCGTTCAGGAACCTCGTGCCTGAGCGGCACGGACGTGAGTGGTGTTCGTCAAGGCAGGGACCATGCGTAGACCAAAGGTGAGAGGCGCCGTGACAGAGCCCGGCAGCTCACGTGGGTTAACCGTTTAATACCAAGGATAGAAGATAGCTACTCGCCCCACATTCGCGAAGGTTGTTCCAAAAATGATAAAAATCCAACTCCACAAACGCACCTTCACGCATGACCTGATCGGAACGATCGCCGATCAAGACAAGTTCGCGGCGCCATCTTGTGCGGCGCAATGGAATTGGCAAGCGAAATGACATGCCATTGGTTCCGATGGGACAGATTTATGTCAGTTTGATTTGGACGGATGCCGATCCCGAAATGCCTATCCATAAGCGGAAAGTCCTGTTTGTATTCAACGGAACCTTGAAAGCAACGTCAGCTGGTGGCGCTGGCGTAGACTCGCCAGCACAGCCCGCGCGAGGTCCGAAGCTGCGGCGTCTTGCCGCAGGGTCAGACGAGGCAAGTTTGCACCGGCGACGGTGACCTGGTCCGGTTCGGGATACCGCGGGATTGCGAGCTCCGCGCCGGTAAGATCAACCACAAGCCGAAGCACAGCGGCAGGCAGAAACGGCACCTCGAGGATACCTTGGCCGCGGGACTCGATTTTCCCAAGGATCAACGGGTGCCCGCGGGCGATGAGGCGCCCGGCTTTCAGTTCAACGCCAATCCTGTCATCGCCGATGAGGCGGGCGAACAGGGCGGCGTGCTCGGCGGCTTCGATCAGGGCGAAAGCCAGCCGGCTCTTGCCTGAACCCGAACTGCCCCAAATCAACACACCGGCCTCTCCCAGGACAACTGCCGTCGCATGGACCGAGGATTGCTGGGGGTTTTCAGTCTCTTCAACGATTAAATCGGACAAGATGTTATTGTGCTCTAGGTAAAAACACCAGGAACCGGGCGCCGAGCACCGGGGTCACCCCATCCTTATCGGGGGGGCCAACTCGGTTGAGCGCCGAAATATAGCCGCCATGAGCCTCGATAATCTGACGGGAGATGGAAAGCCCCAACCCCGAGTTCTGGCCAAAACCTTGCTCGGGGCGGTCGGTATAAAACCGCTCGAAAATGCGCTCATAGGCGTCGGCCGGAATGCCCGGACCGTCATCGTCAATGACAATTTCAAAACCGTCGGTGATATGGCCCTGGGCCGAATGGGCTCTGGCGAGCCGCAGAAGCAGGCGGACGCTTCCGCCGGGCGCTGAAAACGATCGCGCATTGTCGATCAGATTATTGAAGACTTGGCCGAGACGGGAATCATGACCGAGAACCATATAGCTCAACCTGCGGGGGTCGTTGAAGGCTTCCCGGGCGATGGTCAGGCTGACGCGCACGGCGCCGGTGTCGGTGACCAGATTGGCCACGGCGACGACCGCTTCAAGCAGCCGGGTAAGATCCACAAGGTCAACGTCGGCACGCGCCAATTCGGCATCGAGTCGCGACGCGTCGGAAATATCGCTGATCAACCGATCAAGCCGGCGCACGTCATGCTCGATGATCGCCAGCAGCGCGCGCCGCGATTCCGGCGCGCGGGCGATCGGCAGGGTTTCAACCGCGCTGCGCAAAGAGGTCAGCGGGTTTTTCAGTTCATGCGCCACATCGGCAGCGAAGCTTTCGATCGCCTCGATGCGATCGTAGAGCGCCTTGGTCATATCCCGCAAGGCGCCGGAAAGATGCCCGATTTCATCCGAACGCCCCGTGAAATCGGGAATTTCCCGGCGTGACTTCGTCCCTCTCCGGACTCTTTCCGCTGCTTCCGCCAAGCGCCGGATCGGCTCCGCTATGGTTCCGGCGATAAACATGGATAGAAGGAACATGATCGCCGAAGAGACCAGAAAGATTCGGACGATCGCCCCTCGCTCGGACCCGATAATCTTGTCGATGTCGTCGCCTTGGGTCGATAGGAGCAGGGCGCCGCGTACGGCCCGGAAACGTTGGATGGGCACGGCGACGGACACAATCGTCTCGCCCTTGGCGTTGACCCGAACCACCGAGTGTGCGCCGCCGCTCAGGGCGCGCGCCACTTCCGGATAATTCTTGCCGTTGCTGACGCCAATGTCCTCATAAAGCGGAAGGTCGGAGCGGCCAAACAGCCGTTTGAACCAATTGCCGATGCCTTCCAACGGGTTCTTGGAATCTTCCCGTGCCGGCGGCGGCAGGTCGAACCGCATGATGTTCGCGCGGCTGGTCAACGAGCGCGAATCAAGCAGCAGGTAGCCGTCGCGATCATAGATGCGCGCCCGCGTCCGGGTCGGCGAGGCAAGCCGATGTAGAACCGGACCGACGCGCTCAGGATTGATGGAAAACTCCAGGGACGGAACCGTCTCGTCAGCGAGTGCGTAGCTTTCTCCCGGGGAGAGCTGCAGCAGCTTTTCTGGATCGATGGCAATCGAATCGGTTTCCACCGTGGCGGAAGCGGCGACCGCCGCGGCAATGATCTCCCCCTGGATCTGCAGGCTTTGAACCCGCGCGTCGATCAGCCCTTCGCGAAACTGGTTGAAATACAGAAAGCCGATCAGCAGAGCGACGAGGCCACCGAGGTTCAAGACGACGATGCGGCGTGTCAGCGGAGAAGCAAATCGTGCACCGGCGGCGCGCGCGAAAGCCCGCATGCGTACCACAAGACTCCGCCGGATACGCTTAACCCGCCGCGCGGCCTCAAACGCCCGTTCGAAGCCCAGCCCCTCGCGCGCTTCAAAGCTCATTGACCGGTTATTCCAACCCGCAAAGCAGAAAGTCCCATGGGCAAGTCCCGAAAAGGTGACCGGACTCTTTCCCGGCATGAATCGGCCGTAGGCTGCGCCGATGAATTAGCCAATCCACACGGCTGCCGGCGCGGATTGCTCAGGCCGCTGTCTTAGCAGCAGCGCAAAAAAAACTCAAAAAATCCGCTTTTGGGCACAAGCGATGGCTTAGCCGGACCGCTCGGTTTGACCCGATCACTCCTTGAAACGATAGCCCACGCCATAGAGCGTTTCGATCATTTCGAATTCGTCGTCCACCACCTTGAATTTCTTCCGCAGCCGCTTGATGTGGCTGTCGATGGTGCGGTCGTCGACATAGACCTGATCGTCGTAAGCCGCGTCCATCAAGGCATTGCGGCTTTTGACGACGCCCGGTCTCGTAGCCAGCGCCTGAAGAATGAGAAATTCGGTGACCGTCAGAGTGACCGTATCATTCTTCCAGGTGCAGGCATGGCGCTCGGGGTCCATCTTCAGCTGGCCGCGCTCGAGAATCTTCGCTTCGGTTTCCTTCTGGGCCCCTGGTTCCTTGGGATTGGCGCGGCGCAAAATAGCCTTGACGCGCTCGACGAGAAGCCGCTGCGAGAACGGCTTCCGGATGAAATCGTCGGCCCCCATCTTGAGGCCGAACAATTCATCGATTTCCTCGTCTTTCGAGGTTAGGAATATCACCGGCACATCGGATTTTTGGCGCAGGCGGCGCAGCAATTCCATCCCGTCCATGCGGGGCATCTTGATGTCAATAATGGCAAGATCCGGCGGATTGGTTTTCATGTCGTCGAGCGCGGTCGACCCGTCGGTATAGGTTTGGACGCGGTAGCCTTCTCCCTCGAGGGCAATTGCCACGGAGGTGAGGATATTGCGATCGTCGTCAACCAAGGCAATCGTCGGCATGAATCGTCCTAATTGCGAATTCGATCGCTCGAATTCTTTTCCACGGGGTGGTCTAACCTTTAGCGACGCATTAGCGAAAGGTTTCGCCCCGAATTGGCCGTTTTGTTGCAGCGCGGTCTATTAGAATCCGTGGCCGCAACGGCAAAAGGGTGCATTCAGCAGGCTTCAGGGGCAAAATTAACTACTATCCCTTGCTTCTCTATACGCGCAGGGAACCTAAAACGCACCCGTTACCTGAACAATTGCTGTGTCTATCGCTCTCCGTTCGCGTTTGGTTTCGCCCGTAGCGTGACCGCTCTGCTTTGGCTCGGTCGAAATAACCTGGAGTTCGCCACATCAAATAACCTTAAGCTCCGTATAACAGGAAAAATGCGCGGCTGAAATAAGGCGGAGTTTGGGCGTCACATGCCAAATTTGAGAGCAGAGGGAAAAAACGCCGCGATTGCCGCCTTCACCAAGGATGCCGCCGCCTATGATCCGGTGCGGCGCGCTCTGATCCCGTGTTTTGATTCGTTTTACGGAAACATTGGCGAGTTGATCGCGCAAAAGGGAGTTGCTGATAAGACCCGCATCCTCGATCTCGGGGCAGGAACCGGTCTGGTCTCGGCGACAATTCGGCAGAAATGGCCGAGCATTTCATTGCAACTTCTCGATGGCTCGCAGGCGATGCTGAACCAGGCGCGCGGCCGCTTTGCCGGTGATGGCTTGGTCACTTTCGTCGAGGCGGATATGACGCAAGCCGAGCTCGGCGGCCCGTGGGACGTGGTTGTTTCGGCGCTCGCCATCCATCATTTGGAAGATGCCGTAAAACGTGAATTGTTTGGCCGAGTCTACGCTGTCTTGCAGCCAGGCGGCTGGTTCATCAATGCCGATCAGGTTCGCGCCCCTGCACAAACGCGCCAGAACCGCGACCACAGGATTTGGCGCGAACAGGCCCTGAAGCTTGGCGCGCGTGAGAGCGATCTCGCCGCTGCGGAAGAGAGGATGCGCCACGATCGATGCGCCACCCTCGAGGATCAATTGGCCTGGTTGCGGGACGCGGGTTTTGCCGACGTCGATTGCACCTTCAAGGCGTGGCACTTTGCGGTCTTCTGCGCCGTCAAAAGCTGACGCGTCACAATGAGGATAACAAAGCTTCGAGCGTTTCAATCCGGTCGGCTTCGGCCGCCGGCTTGTCCCAACGGATACGGGCGATCCGCGGGAACCGCATGGCGACGCCGGATTTGTGGCGGCTTGAGCGGTTCAGCCCCTCGAAGGCGATTTCCAGGACGAGACCCTGGGCCTCGCCATGGACGACTTCACGCACCGGCCCAAAACGATTGATCGTGTTTTCCCTTATATAGCGGTCGAGCAGCCGCAGTTCGGCGTCGGTAAAGCCAAAATAGGCCTTTCCTACTGGGACCAGGGCGCGGCCTTCATTGTCACCCCGCCAAACTCCGAATGTGTAATCCGAATAGAGAGACGAGCGCTTGCCGTGGCCGCGTTGCGCATACATGAGCACGGCATCGACGGTGAACGGATCCCGTTTCCATTTGTACCAAAGTCCTTTGGGGCGTCCGGGCACATAGATCGAATCGGCGCGCTTCAGCATCACCCCTTCGATCGCTTCAAAATCGAGCGTGGCGCCGAAAGCGGGCGGATCGTGCCTCGCACGTCCTAGGTCGGCCCAGGACGAAAACGGAACGAGGGGTGACAGATCGAGGCGCGAGCAGGCCGCCGCCGCGACAAAGGCTTCGAGATTGCGGCGTCGCTCCCCAAAGGGCAGGGGGCGCAAATCTCCGGCCTCGCTCCGCAGCAGATCATAGGCGCGGATGTGAGCCGGATAATCGGCGCGAAGCTTTGCCGAGACCGTCTTTCGATTGAGCCTTTGCTGGAGGACCCCAAAGGTTTCTACTCGCCCGCCGCGCAGGATCAGCAATTCGCCGTCCAGCGCGAAAGAGGGAGAGGGAATTTGCTCCAACGCCTCCATAAGATCGGGAAAAGCCGCCGAAATCTCTTCGCCGGTTCGCGAAAAAAGCCGAATTATCCGTTGGCCGCTAGGGGCCAGTCCGCCGACCGCCTCGACTCGAATGCCGTCCCATTTCCATTCGGCACAGAATTCGCCGGCGACGAGTTCATCAAAATCCTTGGCCTCGACCGGATGGGCGAGCATGGGCGGACAAAAGGGCGCCGGGTTGGTCGTGCTGGGCTTGGCTTCGCGTCCCTCGATCCAGGCAAAAAGGTCGAGATAGGGCGGCGCCATCCCATGCCAGATCTCTTCGATTTCATTGGCGGTTACGCCCCCTTGATCGGCGAGGGCCGTTTTGGCAAGCCGCGCGGAAACGCCGATCCGGAGCGAACCCGTCACAAGTTTAAGCAGGGCCCAGCGCCCTGTCTCATCCAGCGCGTCGAGCCATCCCGCAAGCTTTCGCGGCAGATCGAGCTTGCCGGTCGATAAGAGCCCTTCGATCACGTCGGACAAAAGAAGCGGCGCGCGATTTCCCGTTGCGGTGCTGGCCGGCGCTGGCCACAGCAGTGCAACCGTTTCAGATAAATCGCCGACAAAATCATAGGAAAGCTCGAAGAGGAAAGGGTCGAACCTCTCGGCGATCAAAGCCCGGATAAGGCCTGGCTTGGCGTGCGGAAAAGACAGCGCGGCGGTCAATGCCGCTAGCGCATAGCCGCGTTCGGGATCGGGAACCGTTCGGAAGAAGTCCGTCATGAGACGCAATTTATTATTGCGCGAGGGCTCGAACCCGAGCCGGTCGATGAGTTCAGCGAAGCGGTTCAAGGCGCGGCCGTCCCTTCCCCGGCACTCTCTTCCTCGTCGCCATAGCCCAATAAATGCAAAGGCTTGGCTGAAATTCCCTGGGTTGTGGCCCAATGGACCAAGGCATCGGCCTCGCCGTGGGTCACCAGTACTTCGCCGCAGCCCGTTTGCCGGATTGTCGCGGTGAGACCGTCCCAATCGGCGTGGTCGGAAATCACAAGCGGAAGTTCGACCCCCCGTTGTCTCGCCCTTGCGCGTACCCGCATCCAGCCTGAGGCAAAGGCTGCGACGGGGTCGGGAAATCTCGCCGACCAGGGATCATGCAGGGCGCCTGGCGGACAGATGACGATTTCGCCGCCGAGACTGGCCCGGTCCACCGCCCCAACCTTGCGGATGTCGCCGAAATCCATGCCTTCGCCAGCGTAAAATTCGGTCAGCTTCTCGATCGCGCCATGAAGATAGATCGGCCGGTCGTAGCCGGCCGCGCGGATGAGCGCCATGACGCGCTGGGCCTTGCCGAGCGCATAGGCGCCGACAAGATGGGTTCTTCCGGGAAACAGCGCCCGAGACGCGAGCAGCTTGTCGATTTGAATGCTTGCGGGGGAATGCCGAAAAACCGGCAGGCCGAACGTGGCCTCCGTGACGAAGACATCACAAGCGAGAGGCTCGAAGCCGGCGCAGGTCGGGTCGGGCTCCCGCTTGTAATCTCCGGAGACGACGACCGTGCGGCCCCGATACTGAATGCGGATTTGCGCCGATCCGAGGACATGACCGGCCGGATGAAAGCTTACCTCGGCAGGACCAAGTTGCAGCTTTTCGCCGAGTCCGATCGCTTGAGTCGAACCCGCGAAGTCTCGACCGCACCGGATCGCCATGATGGCCAGGGTTTCGCGCGTCGCCAAAACTCGGCCGTGGCCGGGCCGGGCGTGGTCGGAATGGGCATGGGTGATGAGCGCTCGGGGAACCGGCTGCAGCGGATCGATATGAAAATCGCCCGGGGAGCAATAAAGTCCCGCGGGCGTCAAACTTAAAACGTCGGAAACATCCATGCCTCAGCGATATAGGCGCGAGGCTGGTGTTATAAAGCCCCCGCGCCTCTTCTCCCGGCACCTATTCCTGGCAGATCAGGCCGCGGGTGACATAGACCCGGCCATCCGGCCCCACCATGCGGGTGACCCGGACGCAATCTTCGTCTTCGCCGGCGGCGGCGCGACCAAGCTGAAAGGCCGGTCCCTTGCCAAGAGGCTCAAAAGCCGTCTTGGCTTCCTGCGACTGCGAGAAAACTTTGGTTTTGGGGGTAATGGTCATGGGCGCGGCGAACACGGCTGCACCAAGACAGGACACGGCGATCCCAGCCATGGCATATTTGAAAGCCTGTCTTCCGAGAGCTTGGTGCGAACTGATCATGATTTCAACTCCCTCTCGCTGCCGCGTCCGGCGCCAGCAAGAGCAACCTCTTAAAAAATGCCGACCGTTGCTGTGCGGCAATACACAAGCTTAAACGCCGGCTCACCGAAAAGGTTTCGCTGGGAGGGAAAAAAATTGAAAAAAAATTAAGCCCCGCCCCAAGGCGGGACTTTTCAATTGGAAGGGTTAATGGAGGAATCCGTTAACCAAGGCGAAGCGGCGGCCTAGTTGCAGATTTGAACCGGCTGATAACCCACGAAATTGCCCCAGCCGTCATAGATGGGCCGATTCTGCATGTAACACCCGCCATAATAGCCAGGACCGTAGGAATAGGCCGAACCGGCCAGCGCGCCGAGAGCCAAGCCACCGAGAACTCCTGCTGCGACCGGTGCGCCCCAGCCACCGCCGTACCCGCGGCCGCCCCGCCAATAGCCGCCGTGCCAGCCACCGTAGCCGCCTCGGCCGTGCCAGCCGTGACCGCCCCGGCCGTGCCAACCTTGGGCGACCGAGGGTGTCGCGACCGTGGTCATGCCGAGTCCCAAACTCAGGGCAGCGACGGCGCCGATTGCGGCTTTCCTCAACCTTTTAGTCATTTCATTTCTCCATGCCGTGGCAGCGCCGAGCTGTCTTCCCAGCTTGGGACTTGGCGCTAGTCAAGCTTAGATGGCTCCAGCCGCCTGAACTTGCCATGAACGGCAACGCTAAAATTTGCCGCTCGGGTCCTTCGCGGCAATAAGGCGCGGATTTGTGCGATGACGCGCCCGAAAAACGCATGGCTGAGCTTTTCGTTTGACTTTCGGCCGCAAAGCCACGATGTAGGGGGCATCCGCTTCATTGTGGATATTGGCGCTTCCGGCCGCGTGAAGAACATTTTGTTCTCCTTCCGAGCGCGCTAGTCTGACTCCGCTCGACAGCCCAGGCCACGCAGGGCGTCACATTTATATTCTCTTTGGCCGCCGTGCCGGTTCTTCCGGCCAAAAATGCGGCTTACCGAAAAACTCAAAATTGAACGATTTTTCCCGACTCGGCCTTGCCGCGCCGCTTTTGCATGCCCTGACCAAACAAGGTTACTCTCAACCGACCCCAATTCAGGCCCAAGCCATCCCACCAATCATGGCGGGTCGCGACCTCATCGGCATAGCCCAGACCGGCACCGGCAAGACCGCTGCCTTCGCTCTTCCAATTCTTCATCATCTTGCGACGCATCCGGCGCCGGCGCCGCGGCATGGCTGCCGCGTCCTGGTCCTCAGCCCCACGCGGGAACTGGCGAGCCAAATCGCCGACAGCTTCCGCAGCCTGGGCGCGGGCCTCTCGCTCACGGTCGGCGTCGTCTTCGGCGGCGTGCCGCATGGCGCGCAGATCAAGGCGCTCGCGCGCGGCCTCGACATTCTGGTTGCAACCCCCGGCCGGCTTGAGGATCACCTCGAATTCCCGCGCGGCGCGTCTTTCTCAGACGGAATTCTTCGTCCTCGACGAAGCGGACCGCATGCTCGACCTCGGGTTTGTCAAAGCAATTCGCCGGATCATCGGCACCCTGCCAAAAAATCGTCAGAACCTGTTCTTCTCGGCGACGATGCCGAACGAGATCGCCGCGCTCGCGGGGGACCTTCTGGTCGATCCGATCGAGGTGTCGGTCACGCCGGTTGCGAAAACCGCGGACCGCATCAACCACCAGGTTCTGCTCATCGACACCAACCGCAAGCGCGATCTGCTTGTCGAACTTTTCGCCGATGCGCAAATGTCGCGCACGATCGTCTTCACCCGGACGAAACGCGGCGCCGACAAGGTCACCCAGCATCTCGATTCCAGCGGAATTGCAGCTTGTGCCATCCACGGAAACAAGAGCCAAAGCCAGCGGGAGCGTTCGCTCGAAGCCTTTCGGAGCGGGCGGGTCCGGGCCTTGGTGGCAACCGATATTGCAGCCCGCGGCATCGACATCGACGGAGTGACGCATGTCGTGAACTTCGAGCTTCCTGAAGTGGCGGAGGCTTATGTGCATCGGATCGGCCGCACCGCGCGGGCCGGAGCCGATGGCATTGCAATCTCGCTTTGCGATGGCGCCGAGCGCCAGCTCTTGCGCAATATTGAAAAGCTGACCCGCCTGCAATTGCCGACCATCGACCGGCGTGGCGCCGTGCCGACGGAATTCGTGCGCACCGAGGAGACGCATTTGCCTCGGCGCGCCAAGTCCGCGCCTCCGGCGGGTGCAAAACGGCGGTGGGAAAACCGCAGGGCAGCGCCCGGTTCCAACGGTGCGAGCCCCGACGGAGCAGGCTTGCCGCAATTCTTGTCGCGGCAAGCTCCGCGCGGGCCGGCGGCGAAGTCGAAAGGGCCGACCCGTTTTGTTGCAGCGGGCGCAAGGCCGGCATCCAAGCGGCGTCCCGAAGGTAATGCCGTTCGTCCGCAGTAGATCGATTGGTCCCGAAAAGTTTCCTGACTTTTCGGGCCCGTTCCGCTCGATGGCGAGCTGGCGTCAGATCTTTTGCAGGGCCTCCGCCACGCGGCGCGCCACAATTACGCGCTGCTCTTGAAATTCAGCATTCTCTGCCCGCACCGTTTTTACGGTCTCGGGCTCGGCCGTTACAGCGGAGCCGCTGGCAAACGGCGGCTTCGGGTCGTATTCCATCGCGAGCTGCACACATTTGGCGCGATCCTCGCCAAAGAGCTTGGCGGCCAAAACCAGGGCGAAATCAATTCCGGATGAAACGCCCGCGCCGGTGATCCGATTGCTGTCGATCACGACGCGCTCGGCGACCGGCACGGCGCCGAAATAAGCCAGCTGTTCAAGCGACAACCAGTGGCAGGCTGCCCGATAGCCGGTGAGCAGGCCGGCCGCAGCCAGCACAAGTGAGCCGGTGCAAACTGACGTCACATAGCTTGCTTGCCGGGCCTGCTGCCGTAGAAAGTCCAGAACCTCCCCGTCTTCCATGAGCGAGATTTGGCCGGGGCCGCCGGGGACGAACAGAAGGTCAGCCTGCGGGCAGTCTGAAAAATTTGTCGTCGGCAGGAGCCGCAGGCCGCCCGAATCGACGATCGGATCGGTATTTTTCCACACGAGATGCAGGGTCAATTCCTTGAAGCGCGACAGCACTTCGAAAGGCCCTGTGAGATCGAGCTGGGTCATGCGCGGATAAAGCAGCATCACAACATGCATCGAGGGCTCCGGTCTTCAGGTCTTGGCATCCGGCAGATTGAGCCTGATGTGCAACTCCCGCAATTGCTTTGGGGTGACCGTGGACGGCGCGCCCATGAGGAGATCCTCGGCGCGCTGGTTCATCGGGAACAACACGATTTCGCGCAAGTTTTCTTCCCCAGCCAGCAGCATGACGATCCGGTCGATGCCGGGCGCGATGCCACCGTGGGGCGGCGCCCCATATTGGAAAGCGCGGTACATCCCGCCGAATTTTTCCAAGAGAACATCCTCGCCGTAACCCGCGAGGGCGAACGCCTTCTTCATGATGTCCGGGCGATGGTTTCTGATGGCGCCGGATGATAATTCGATTCCATTGCAGACGATGTCATATTGGAAGGCCTTTATGCCGAGAATGGCCTTCTCGTCGGCCGGGTCGAGCGCAACAAAATCGTCCGCGGGATAATTCGGCATGGAAAAAGGATTGTGCGAAAAGTCGATTTTCTTTTCGTCCTCGTTCCATTCATACATTGGGAAATCGACGATCCAGCAGAACTCGAAGACGTCCGTTTTTGAGAGCCCGAGTTCATGGCCGATCCTGAGCCGCGCGGCGCCGGCCAGTTTGGCCGCTTTTTCCGCCTGGTCGCAGGCAAAAAAGACCGCATCGCCGGATTTCAGCCCGGCCTTCTCCGCGATCCGCGCCTGGACGTCCGCAGGCAGGAATTTGGCGATCGGGCCTTTGCCGGTTAGTCCGCCCTCTGCACCCTCGAAGATCACATAGCCGAGCCCCGCCGCGCCTTCGCCCTTCGCCCAATCGTTGAGCTTGTCGAAGAAGGAACGGGGCTGGGCGCTTGCTCCTGGCGCTGGAATTGCACGGACGACGCCGCCCGCCTTGATGACATTCTTGAAGGCGTTGAAGTTCACCTCATCGCGGGCAAACTCCTCCGTTACATCGACGATCTGCAGGGGATTGCGTAGGTCCGGCTTGTCGGAACCATATTTCAGCATGGCCTCCGCATAGGGAATCATCGGGAATTTTTGCGTCACGGGGCGGCCATTGCCGAAGTCCTCGAAGACGCCGCGCAACACCGGCTCGACCGCCGCGAAGACATCCTCCTGGGTGACAAAACTCATCTCGATGTCGAGCTGATAGAATTCCCCCGGGCTGCGGTCGGCGCGCGCGTCCTCGTCGCGGAAACAGGGTGCAATCTGGAAATAGCGGTCGAAGCCCGCCACCATGATCAGCTGCTTGAATTGCTGCGGCGCCTGCGGCAGGGCGTAGAATTTGCCGGGATGCAGCCTGGACGGCACCAGAAAATCGCGGGCGCCCTCCGGGCTCGACGCGGTGAGGATTGGGGTCTGAAACTCGAAGAACCCTTCCGCCTTCATGCGCGCCCGCAGAGAATCGATGATCTGCCCCCGCAGCATGATATTCTTATGGAGCTTCTCCCGCCGCAAATCGAGAAACCGGTAGCGAAGCCGCATGTCCTCCGGATAGGGATGCTCTCCGAAAACCGGCAGAGGCAATTCAGCGGCGGCTCCCAAAACTTCAATTTCGGTCACATAGATTTCGATGAGGCCCGTCGGCATTTCGGGATTTTCCGTGCCGACCGGGCGCCGGCGCACCTCGCCATCGATGCGGACGACCCATTCCGAGCGAAGCTTCTCGGCTTGAGCGAATGCCGGTGAATCCGGGTCGGCCACGCATTGGGTGATGCCGTAATGATCGCGCAAATCGATGAAAAGCACGCCGCCATGATCGCGAATGCGGTGGCACCAGCCGGAAAGACGGATCATTTCGCCGGCCTGCGCCTCGCGCAGATCGCCGCAGCTATGAGAACGGTAGCGGTGCATTTTCTCGTCGTGTGTAAGAGGAAAGGCTTGGGCAAGACCTTGCGGTTTGCGCCAAGCGGGCGGAGAACGGCATGGGTGGGCGCATCTGTCAAGGCTCGGTCGGTTTCGGCGCGCCGCTTGAATGCAGACTATAGCCGTCGGTCTGTCTTTGGATTATTGAGCAAATATGACCCTGATCGCTACGACACAAGAATTAGCCGCCGTTTGCCGCCGCCTTGCAACGCATCCCTTTGTCACGGTTGATACCGAGTTTTTACGGGAAACCACGTTCTGGCCCAGGCTTTGTGTCGTGCAGATTGCCTCCGCTGAAGAAGCCGTGGCGGTCGATGCAATGGCGGAAGGGCTCGATCTTTCGCCCTTTTTCGAACTCATGGCTGATCAGCGGCTCACCAAGGTTTTTCATGCGGCGCGGCAAGATCTCGAAATTATCTGGAATCTCGCGCGGCTGATCCCGGCGCCTTTGTTCGACACCCAGGTCGCCGCAATGGTCTGCGGCTTTGGCGATCAGGTCTCCTATGGCGATCTCGTCCAGACCATCACGAAAGTGACGCTCGACAAATCATCGCGGTTCACCGATTGGTCCCGGCGTCCGCTTTTGCCGGCCCAGGCCGAATATGCCATTGCCGACGTCACTTATCTTCGCGACATCTATAGCTATCTGCGGGTCAAGCTGGAAGAAAGCGGGCGGCTGAGCTGGCTGGACGACGAGATGACGCTTTTGACCTCGCCATCGACCTATGAACAGCACCCCGAGAATGCCTGGGAGCGGTTTCGAAATCGGGTTCGCAAGCCACGCGATCTTGCCGTCCTCATGGAAGTCGCCGGATGGCGCGAGGCCGAGGCGCAGACCCGGGACGTGCCTCGCTCGCGGGTGCTCAAGGATGATGTGTTGATCGAACTTGTCCTTGCCGCGCCGAAAACGGCCGAGAGCCTGGGCAATCTTCGGGCCTTTCCGCGCGGGATGGAACGCTCCCGCGCGGGCCTCGATATTCTGGCCGCGGTCGAACGGGGCTTGGGACGCGATCCCAAAACCCTGCCGAAGCTCGAACGCGAACGCCGGAATGGTGGCCATGCGGCGACGGTCGAACTCTTGCGCGTGCTCCTGCGCCACGTCAGCGAAAGTCATGGGGTCGCCGCGAAGATGATCGCCACGGTCGACGATCTCGAAGCGATTGCCGCCGACGACCGTGCCAAGGTCCCGGCGTTGACGGGCTGGCGGCGCGAACTCTTCGGGGCCAAAGCGCTCGAACTGAAGCATGGGCGCTTGGCGCTCACCGTCGAGCAGGGCCGGGTGGTACCTCTCGAATGGCGGGAAGCCGACGCGCCGCAAGACGGCGAAGCGTGAGCATGGGCCGCTCCGGGTTCCTCTTTTCCTCATCCCGCTCTAGCCGACCGCTGTGATGACCGGCTCGCGGCCGATCAACCGCCCCAATTGTTTCAAACGATTCTGCAGTCGGTCGCTGGCGAGATCGGAGAATTTCTGTGGCAAGCTCAAGATCAATTTGTTTTTGACGCAGACCAGGGGCGTTGACGGCAGCACACCCGGCATTGCTCCGGAGATGACGTACGCGGCGCGAGTTGCCGCGGCGAGAATCCGCGCCTTATCGAGCATCCGCGACGAGACCAGAGCGCGAATTTGCGGGCTGACGTCGGCATCGAGGCCGAGGTAACGATAGGAAGCCGCAAGCGCGAGAAATGAACGGCCCGGATGATCGACGCCGACAAAGGCGGCGTTTTCAACGATGTTCACGCTTTCCTGATGCCGGTGGTCCGGATGGGCGCGCCAGTTCACATCGGTCAGCAAGCAGGCGGCGTGGCGCAGCCTGCGTTCTTCCGGCGTTTCCTCAAGGTGGGTGGACTTCATGAACTTGTCGGTCCAATCGCAAAGATCCTGGGCATGGCCCGGCGCCCGGGACAGCAATTGGTTGAGCTCGGCCGCCGCGAAGAGAAGCGGATCTTGACGGCGTTGCTCGATGTTGAGCATTTCGTAGAGGAACCCCTCCCGCACGCCGGTCGTGGAAATCACGATCTCGATCGGCTGCGCGCGGCGGATGATCTCGTCAAGCACGACCGCGCCATAGGCGAGAAGCGGGCGCCGCGCCTCGCTGACCGCGTCGATCGAAATCAGCGTTTCGGTATTCACCCGTTCGACGAGGCCGGCAAAATCGGCGGCGTCCTGGGACGGGATAATATAGTTGTGGATGACGTTCAGCGGATAATTGCGCTGGCTCATATGCAGCTTGGCTAAGGCCCGCCAGGTGCCCCCGACCGCATAAAAAACGCGTCCAGCGAGCCGGTCGGCAATTCGTGAATTTGCCAGGCTTTCGCGAACGATCTTGACGGCCGCTCGCGGCGAACGGCCTGAGGCATCCATCAAAGTGAGGCCGCCCAGCGGCAGTGTCACGCCCTTGCCGGCATGCGAGCCTTTGACGTCGATCAATTCGAGCGAGCCGCCGCCGAGATCCCCGACGACGCCATCGGGCCTGTTGATGCCGGAAATAACGCCATAGGCGGAAAGCTGCGCTTCGCGGTCACCGGACAGAAGCGAGACCGGCGCCCCGATCGCTTGCACGGCCGCAGCCACAAACTCAGGCCCGTTCAAGGCATCCCGGGCCGCTGCCGTCGCCAGCACATGCAGCTCGCCGACACCCATGATGTTGGCAAGGGTTCGGAAGCGGCGCAGCGCGCCGAGGGCCTTTTCCATGCCGGCCTTTGGGAGGTAGCCGGTCGTTGCCACGCCGTGGCCTAGGGCGCAAAACGATTTCTCGTTGAAAATCGGCCGTGGAGAACGGCTCAAAGACTTCGTAGACGACGAGGCGTACCGAGTTCGAGCCGACGTCGACAATTGCAATCGGCTGCTTGGCCTGCAAGGCGGCAGCACCCTCGTGGTAGGTGTCGAACATGGAGGCCTTAACGACTTTCCAGTCGCTTGAGGAGGGTTTTGGGGCTCGAGTTCTTGAGGGATTTGCCCCGGCCAGACAGACTAGGGTTCGTCATGAAATAGGAATGCGCGTTAAAAGGCTCTTCATTTTGGGGTGCCTTTATGCGCGCGCTCGAACCATCCGGCAAGACCATGTAGCTCTGCTGATTGTCGATCAGATTGGCAACCATGATCTGATCGAGAATCTGTTCATGCACGGTCGGATTGAGGATCGGCAGCAAAGCTTCGACGCGCCGGTCCAGATTGCGCGGCATCAGATCGGCTGAGGAAATATACACATGCGCCTTCGGATGCGGCAACTCGTGGCCGCCACCGAAGCAATAAACCCGCGCATGTTCGAGAAAACGACCGATGATGGATTTGACGCGAATGTTTTCGGACAGGCCTTCGACGCCGGGTCTGAGACAGCAAATCCCGCGCACGATCAGCTCGATGCTCACCCCGGCCTGGCTCGCCTTATAGAGCGCGTCGATAATCTCAGGATCGACGAGGGCGTTGCACTTCCCCCAGATCGAACCGGGCTTTCCGGCTTTCACAAAGGCGATTTCCTGCGCGATATGCTCAAGGAGACGCTTTTTGAGCGAAATCGGCGAGACCGACATGCGTTCAAGACCGGCCGGTTCGGCATAGCCGGTGATGTAATTGAAGATACGCGAGATATCCCGTCCGATCACCGGATCGGCGGTGAAGAAGGAGATGTCGGTGTAGATCTTCGCCGTCACCGGATGGTAGTTGCCAGTGCCGATATGGCAATAGGTGATCAAGGAGCCGCTTTCGCGCCGGACCACCATCGAGAGTTTGGCATGGGTCTTCAATTCGATGAAGCCGAACACGACCTGTGCGCCGGCGCGTTCGAGGTCGCGGGCCCAGCGGATGTTGGCGGCCTCGTCAAACCGCGCTTTAAGTTCGACGAGAGCCGTCACCGATTTGCCGGCTTCCGCCGCCTCGATGAGGGCGCGCACGATCGGGCTATCCGAGGAGGTGCGATAAAGCGTTTGCTTGATGGCGACCACATTGGGGTCGGCCGCCGCTTGATTGAGGAACTGGACCACCACGTCGAAGGATTTCATAAGGGTGATGGACGACGAGATCCTTTTGCCGGATCGCCAGAAAACAATCCCCGCCATTGTCGCGGACGCGTTCAGGATAGCGCGGATTATAGGGTTTGAACTTGAGGTCCGGACGGTCGAGACTGACAAGTTCGGAAAGTTCGTTCAGAGCCAGCATTCCGTCCAGGACAAAAATTTCCTCGCCGACCACATCGAGTTCTTCGGCCACGAAGGCGCGAAGCTCTTCCGGCATCAGGCTATCGAATTCGAGTCTCGATGACTGAGCCCCGACGGCGGCGTTTCAATGCGCTTTCAAAGAGGCGAACGAGGTCCTCGGCCTCTTCCTCAACTTCGAGGTCGCTGTCACGGATGACCCGGAACAGACCGTGGCCGCGCACTTGATAGCCGGGGAACAAAGTTCGGGTGAACATGCCGATCGCGGTCTCGAGCGCAACAAAGCGCTGGCCCTTTTCAGCCAGTTCGTCCGGCAGACGGATGAAACGCTCAATCTTCGCGGGCAGGCGAATCAAGGCCTTGAGATTTTTTTGATCGCCAGGTCCGAGGAGTTCGAGGGCGATGGTGAAGCCAAAATTGGGAATGAACGGGAACGGATGCGCCGGATCCACCGCTAGCGGGGTCAGCACCGGAAACACATGAGTTATGAAATGCTGCCGCAGCCAGTCAACCTCAGGTTTGGTGAGATCGGGCGGGTCAACGATCATGATTCCGGTGCTCTCGAGCTCCCTGCGCAACTCGCGCCAGCGGCGCTGTTGTTCCGCCGCAAGGAGGCTCACGCGCTCGCGAATCTTGATAAGTTGTTCCGGCGGAGACATCCCGTCCTCGGACGGAGTCGCGATATCGGCGCGCAATTGGCCGCGAAGGCCCGCGACGCGCACCATAAAAAACTCATCGAGATTATTGGCCGAAATCGAAAGGAATCTCGAGTTGCTCGAGCAAGGGGTGGTTGCGGTTCGAAGCTTCCTGCAACACCCTCCGGTTGAATTCGAGCCAGGACAATTCGCGATTGATGAAGCGATGCGGCGATTGCATGAGTTCAATCGAGCGCGTGAGCCCCTTTTCCCGATTGTCGAAATTCTCGATCGCAATCTCGGGCGTGGCTTCGACCGGCGCCGAGCCAGCCTGATCGGCCAGATCGACAATCTCGGTGCGCGGCTCGCTCGCTTGCTCCAGCGCAGCGGCCGGCCGCGGAGCCTTGTTCACGGCTGCCGAATTGGCCTTCATCCCGCTTCTTGACATCGTCGGGCGCTTTACCGCAGCCAGCTTTTGTCCCTTTACCTGCGACGTCAATATGACCTCCTAAAGCCAAAGATCGTTGGACCTTCGTCACAATAAATGACGGGAGCGTGACTATTACGATACGAATACGCTCGCTAACGCTGCATGCTTTTTGATATCCGGCTGCGCAAGCTACGCGCGTTGCCCTTTGTTGCCAGCCGCCGCGGCGATCGACCGCGCCTCTTGTGTCAACGTGGCCATTCAAATCGCCGGATTGTTTTCCAGAATCAACCTACCACATTTAAGCTGATCGGGCAGGCCCGGCACTAGGTTGGAGGTCGGTGAATGCGGATCGGAGTTCCCAAAGAGATCAAGGATCATGAATATCGTGTCGGATTGATCCCCGACGCGGTCCGCGAATTCGTCGCGGCGGGGCACGAAGTGAGCGTTGAAACAGAGGCGGGCGCCGGGATCGATGCCTCGGACGAAGCCTATTTGGCGGTCGGCGCCCGAATTGTCGCTACGGCCGATGAAATCTATGCGAACTCCGAAATGATTGTGAAGGTTAAGGAACCGCAGCCGAGTGAATGGTCGAAGCTGCACGAAAATCAAATCCTATTCGCATTTCTGCATCTTGCGCCGGATTTGGCGCTGACTCGTGGATTGCTGGCATCCGGCTGCACCGCTGTCGCCTATGAAACCGTGACCGGGCCGGACGGGCGGGGGCTCCCCTTGCTGGCGCCGATGAGCGAGGTGGCCGGCCGGCTCGCCATCGAGGCGGCGACCATGGCCCTTCGCCGCCAGAACGGCGGCCGCGGCATTCTACTCGGTGGGGTTCCCGGCGTCGAACCGGCCCGGGTTGTGGTCCTGGGTGGTGGCGTCGTCGGAACCCAGGCGGCACGGATGGCCGCAGGTCTTGGCGCGGATGTGACAATCCTCGATCGTTCGCTGGCGCGCTTGCGCGAACTCGATGAATTATTTCAAGGACGGGCGAAGACACGGTTTGCCTCGGCGGCGGCGATCGACGATGCGGTTTTTTCCGCCGATGCGGTGATCGGCGCGGCTCTAATCCCGGGGGCCACGGCGCCGAAGCTCGTGACCGAGCCGATGCTGAAAGGCATGAAGCGCGGCGCCGTGCTCGTCGATGTGGCGATCGATCAGGGCGGCTGTTTCGAAAGCTCGCACGCAACGACCCATACCGATCCGACTTTCATCAAGAATGGCGTGGTCCATTATTGCGTCGCGAACATGCCCGGCGCGGTGCCGTACACGTCGAGCCACGCGCTCAACAATGCCACCTTGCCCTATGGGCTTGCCCTTGCGGCTGGAGGGCTCGCCGCAATCGCCGCCGATCCGGGGCTTCGCCACGGCCTCAACCTGCATCGCGGTCAGATCACCCATCCAGCCATTGCCGCGAGCCTCGGGCTTGCCGCCAAGACTCCCGAAGCAGCGCTTGCGGCGTGAAGCCGCGCGCGCCGTTCCCTTAGATCACGATGATTTTGGATTGACTCAATCCAAAATCATGAACGTGATCGATTCCAAAAGCTTAGAGCGGGATGCGGGCGGAAAACCGGTTTCCACTTTTCCTCATCCCGCTCTAGCGTATCGCCGGGACCGTCTTGGGGTAATTCAAATCATAGGTCTTGTTGCGCAGCGGATCGAGAGGGGTGCCTTCGGATGCGTCGAAGGCGCGGGCCCGATGCACGGCGGCTTCGGCATTTTGCGGCTGTGGCGCCGGGCTTGTTCCAGCCTCGTCGGACCGGTCCGCCAAATCACCGCTGTTTTGCGAGAGGCCGGCGGCGCGGCCCTTTTGCTCGGCTAGGCGGTCGGTCGATACCGGGAAGGTCATGTCGCGGCCGACGGGACCGTCCTCCGCATCCGACTGGCCGACCGGACCGTCGAGCACCGCTGCGGCGGAGGTGGGCTTGGGCGCCTGAACTGTGATCCCGAGTTCATCGAGCCCCGGTCCCCAGGTGAAGGCGCTGACCTTTTGGGCGGTTTTGCCCCGAGCCTTATTGGCTTGCGCATTCTTGGATGTCGGCATCACTTCGTTGATCGCCGTCACTGCGGAGGCATAGGGCAACATCGTCGGGGGTAGGTTGGCGGTCGTGGTCCCGAATGAGGAGGGGAGCGATCCATAGATGGAGCCGGTTCCAAGCTCGCTCTTTCGTTCACCGCTTGGTGGAGGGGCCGGCGGCCCCCCTTGCGGAATTCTCGTGTCGACTTCCGGCGCGGCTTGCTCCTGCTCCTGTTTCTCTTTGGTATCTTTTTCGATCTGCCGCCAGCGCTGAACATTGCGGCTATGCTGATCGAGCGTTTCGGAGAAGATATGCCCGCCCGTGCCATCGGCGACAAAATAAAGGTCCTGGGTGCGGGAGGGGTTGGCAACCGCCTCGAGCGCCGCGCGGCCGGGATTGGCGATGGGTCCTGGCGGCAAGCCCTCGTTCGTATAAGTATTGTAAGGCGTGGCTTTGTCGACTTCCGCGCGGGAAAGCCCCCTGCCGAGGCTGCCTTTGCCGCCAACTAATCCATAGACGATCGTCGGGTCCGACTGCAGGCGCATTCTTTTCTGCAGACGGTTCATGAACACGCTGGCGACCCGCGGCCGCTCGTCCGCCTTGCCGGTTTCCTTTTCGACGATCGAGGCCAGAGTTACCAACTCATAAGGGGAGCGCAGGGGCAGGCCATTGGTTCGGCGCGACCAAATCTGATCGACAACCCGCTTTTGATCGTCCTGCATCTTCTTCACAAGGTCGGCGCGCAGGGTCCCGCGCGCAACCTTATAAGTTTCCGGCAGCAGGCTGCCTTCCTTCGGCAAATCCGCAAGATCGCCCTGTAGGACATCGCTCTCGCGGAGCCGCTCGACGATCTGTTCGCTCGTCAACCCTTCGGGAATAGTGATCGCGTGCAGAACCTGCTTGCCATTGACCAGCGTATCGATCACGTCGCGCAAACTGGCATTCTGTTTGAACATATATTCGCCGGCCTTGACCTTGGACCGGTTGCCTTCGAGCAGCAGCGCGAGATTGAGCGCAAAAGCATTGTCGATGACGCCTTCACGATCTAGCTCGGCGATAATATCGGGAACCTCGGTGCCGGGCGCGATATACAGAACCTTGTTGGTAGTGAGCGGGCCCGGCGCTCGCATGCGCTGCTGGCTCCAGACGATGCCGAAGACTCCGGCAACCGCCAGGATCAGCAGGAACGACAGAAATCCGCTGAGGGCTGAGAGCGTCGGGCGTCTGCGGCTCGGCGGAATGGGTGGCGGCGGCGGCGCGGCGTCGGGCTGCAACGCCTCTTTGGGACTTTGCGGAGTTACTCTTTGGCCGGCAAACCGGCCGCCACGACGGGTCGGCGCGGAGCGGTTTTGATCCAGGCCCTCGGCCGCATCGTCTTCATTCGGTTTTGAAGGCATGTCGCCCATCAAGCCAGCTCGCAAGTTTCACGTTGAGAGCAGTTTCCAGAACGAAAGCGCTCTAAGCTTCGAATATAGCGTATTTTTCCGGGCAAAGGAGAGTTCGCTCACCCCTCGAGGCCAAGTCCATCTATCCGGCCTGAAAAATATGGCGAATTCGGGTTCGGGGCGGGGTCACCCGTGCCTTCCCTTCGTGAGCGCCCGATCGGACGGTCAGTCCGGATGTTTGAAGATCAAGCAGGCGTTGGTGCCACCGAAACCGAAGGAGTTCGATAGGACGAATTCGACCTCGCGTTTGCGCGGCCTATGCGGCACGAGATCTATGGTGGTTTCCACGGATACGTGATCCAGATTGAGCGTCGGCGGTACGGTCTGGTCACGGATCGCCATGATCGAAAAAATCGCTTCCACGGCGCCGGCCGCGCCGAGAAGATGTCCGATGGCTGATTTCGTCGACGACATGGAAAGCGAGTGTTCGCGATTGCCGATCACCCGCTCAACCGCGCGAATCTCGATTTCATCGCCAAGCGGCGTCGAGGTTCCATGCGCATTGATATAATCGATATCGCTCGGGCCGATTCCGGCGCGCTTGATGGCGGCTGTCATGGCCCGATAAGCCCCGTCGCCGCTCTCTTCCGGCGCGGTAATGTGGTAGGCGTCGCCCGACATGCCGTAGCCGACGATCTCGGCGTAAATCTTGGCGCCCCGCGCCTTGGCGTGTTCGTATTCTTCGAGAACGACGCAGCCGGCGCCTTCGCCCATGACAAACCCGTCGCGGTCCCGGTCGTAAGGCCGCGAGGCTCGCGTCGGCTCGTCGTTGAAATTGGTCGACAAAGCCCGACAGGCTGCAAATCCGGCGATGCCGATGCGATTGATTGCCGATTTGGCGCCGCCCGCCACCATGACGTCCGCGTCTTCCAAGGCGACCAGCCGGGCCGCATCGCCGATTGCATGGGTGCCCGTCGCGCAGGCTGTTACGACCGAATGATTGGGACCCCGCAGCCCATGCTGAATTGAGACATAGCCGCCTGCGAGGTTGATCAGGCGACCGGGAATAAAAAACGGCGAAACGCGCCGGGGGCCTTTTTCCTTCAGGACGATCGCGGTTTCCGCAATGCCGCCCAGGCCTCCGATTCCCGCTCCGATGAGAACGCCGGTCTTGACTTGCTCTTCATAGGTTTTGGGAGCCCAGCCGGCATCCTCGAGCGCCTGCGTTGCGGCGGCGACGGCATAAAGGATGAAATCGTCGACCTTGCGTTGTTCCTTGGGCTCCATCCATTGGTCGGGATTGAAGCTGCCGTCGCTGCCGTCGCCACGGGGAATCGGCATCGCTATTTTGCAGGCCAGATCCGAGACGTCGAATTCTTCGATGCGGCGGGCACCGCTTTTCCCGTCCAACAGGCGACTCCAGCTTGGCTCGACCCCGCAAGCAAGCGGCGAGATCATGCCAAGTCCCGTAACAACCACCCTCCGCATCTCTACGACCTTGCCACCATATCCTCGGGTTAAACGGTCCCCGGTCCCTTTCAACCATCGCCGCAGCCCCTAAAGGCAGCGTCTTCCTTCGATGGAGAATCCATCCGGATACGCTGCCTTTGGTCGGCCCAACGTCAAAAACTCAAGCGGCGGACGCCTTTTCAAGGAACTTGATGGCGTCGCCCACAGTCACGATCGTTTCTGCGGCATCGTCTGGGATCTCGACGCTGAATTCCTCTTCGAAAGCCATGACGAGTTCGACCGTATCGAGAGAATTGGCGCCAAGGTCTTCCATGAAATTTGCGTTGTCGACCACTTTGTCGGCATCGACACCGAGGTGCTCAATTACAATCTTTTTTACGCGCTCGGCGACATCGCTCATGGTTTTCTGATCCTCGTCCTAACGATTTGGCGCCACGGGCCAGCGTTAACGCGGTGCAGGTCGGATATAGGAAAAGATTGGGCAAAGAAATTTGCCGCACCCTTGACCATGATCCCCCCAGGGCAAAGTTCGACTTTGCCTTAATCTTCCCCGCGAATTGCCGTCCCAGTCGCTTAAGCGTGGTTGGTAACATACTTCAATGCGGTTGGCGAGAGCCGGCGCGGCCCCCGCAATCAGGGCAGTACCACATTCAAATCATTGCCATTCCTCCATTTACATGGAGTGTCTGACCGGTGACATAGGAGGCTTCCGTGCTGGCCAGATAAACGACCGCCGCGGCGACGTCGGCACCGCTTCCCAGCCGTCCCATCGGGATGGTCGCGAGAATTGCCTCTTTCTGTTTTTCATTCAGGGCATCGGTCATCGGGCTTTCGATGAAGCCGGGCGCAATGCAATTGACGGTCACGTTGCGGCTTGCCACTTCGGCGGCCAAGCTCTTGTACATGCCAATCATTCCCGCCTTCGCGGCTGCGTAATTGCCCTGTCCCGCATTGCCGGTGACGCCGACGACCGAGCTGATCCCGATAATGCGTCCGTGCCGCTTGCGCAACATGCCCTTGAGACAGGCCCGGGAAAGCCGAAAAGCCGCGGTCAGATTGAGGTTGAGGACCGTGTCCCATTCCTCGTCCTTCATTCGCATGAAGAGATTATCCCTGGTCACTCCGGCATTGTTGACGAGAATATCGATGCTTCCCATTGCAGCTTCGGCGGCGGGCACAAGCGCTTCCGTCGCAGCCTTATGGGCAAGGTCGCAAGGAAAAACATGGACGTCAGTTTCGATTTCGGCGGCAAGGGCATCGAGCGCGTCGCGTCGCGTCCCCGAAAGCCCGACGATGGCGCCGCGTTCGTGTAAGGCGCGGGCGATCGATTTGCCAAGACCGCCGCTCGCGCCCGTTACGAGGGCTGTTTTTCCGGTAAGATCGAACATCTAAAAGCAGCTCCCGATGACGGCGTATAAAACGCAGGGCTCAAGCCTGAGCCTTATAGATATCGATATCGGCTGGGATTCCTACCGAAATCCCGCTCGCCGCCTCGGCGATTTGCTTGACGAGTCCCGAGAGGACCTTCCCGGCGCCGCACTCGACAAACAGCGTAATCCCCTGGTTTGCCATAAAAACCATGCTTTCCCGCCAGCGCACTCGGCCGGTGACTTGCGCCACGAGCAACCTGCGGATCTCGTCGGGATCGATGACTGGCGCGGCCATGACGTTCGAGACGAGGGGAACGCAAGGCGGCTTGATGACGGCCAAGGCCAGCGCTTCGGCCATCGCCTCGGCTGCCGGTTGCATCAATGCGCAATGAAAGGGGGCGGAGACGGGCAGAAGAATTGAACGCCGCGCACCTTTTTGCTTGGCGAGCTCCATTGCCCGCTGCACGGCGGCATTGGATCCCGACACGACCACTTGACCGCCGCCATTGTCGTTGGCGACGTCGCAGACGGCACCGTTGCCGGTTTCCTGAGCTGCTTGCTTGGCGATGGGTAAAACCGCATCATATTCGAGCCCAAGCACCGCTGCCATTGCACCCTCGCCGGGCGGCACGGCATCCTGCATGGCAAGGCCGCGCACGCGCAGCAGTTTTGCCGCTTGCCCGACGCTCAAAGAGCCGGCCGCGGCGAGGGCCGAATATTCGCCAAGTGAATGACCCGCCACAAAGCTCGCATCCCGGGCGAGATCGAGGCCGGCCTCCGTTTCAAGAACCCGGACGGCGGCCAGACTCTGCGGCCAGCAAGGCAGGTTGAGCATTCGCGGTCAGGGTGAGTTCGTCTTGCGGACCCTCGAACATCAACGCGGAAAGCTTCTGCCCCAACACGTCGTCGACTTCGGCGAGGACAGCGCGGGCCTGCGGAAATGCTTCCGCGAGGGCTTTTCCCATGCCCACGACCTGAGACCCCTGTCCGGGAAAAACGAAAGCCTTGGACATTCCATCCCGTATTGATTTTTTGCCGCGTTCGTTGCGAGCGCAGCGACTCGCATTGCGACCGGCGCAAGTCAAGTGGCCCGGTCGAAAAACCCCTTCCTTGTCAGCGGACTGGTTTGAGAGGCTGCAAACTACCGCTCAAAGCAAAAGAATCGGGCCGGAACTCCGACCCGCAACAAAAATGCAACACGCCGCGAAATTGCAGCACGTTTGCGCGTTTCAGAGGCCGTTGTGGCGCTGGCACGCTTGTTAGGTTTTCTTCGAGTGGTAAGAGTCGTTGCTGACAATGACGACAAGTCAAATGAAAGAGGGGAGTGATTCCATGAAGCGAGACTTCTTGCGGTGTCTGGCCGGCGGTGCCGCCGGTTTACTTTTGACCGGGGCATCGGCCTTTGCAGCGGATCTTCCCTTGGCTCCCATGCCTGCCCCGCCGCCGGTCTTTACCTGGACTGGTTTTGAGCTCGGCGCGCAAGTCGGCGGGGGATGGAATCAGACGAGGTTTAACCTTCCTCCCTTTTCCCAAAGCTACAATGGCGCCGGTGTTTTCGGGGGTCTGCACGTCGGCTTCAACTATCAGCTGATGGGGCCGCTCGTTGTCGGCGTCCAGGGCGAATATAACTTCGCCGGCATCACGGCACACCGCAGTTCGTTCCCGCTTGATTATCTGACCACGTCGGTCCGCCAGTTCGGATCAGCGGACGCCCGCGTCGGCATCGCCTTCGACCACATTCTCCTCTATGCAATCGGCGGCTTCGCTTATGGCGACATCCGCAACTCCGTCCAACTGGCCGGCTTCCCGATCTCCCGCTTCTTCGCCATGAACCGCTATGGCTACGATGTCGGCGGCGGTATCGAATATAACTTCGCTGGCAATTGGACCGCGCGGGTCGAATATCGCTATTACGATTTTGGTCGCCGGGGCTTCAACGACGCCGGGTTCCCGACCCCTCTCTTGCCTTTCGCTATTCCTAACCACAGCACAAGAGAGACCATGCAGACCGCGCGTGTCGGCCTGACCTACAAATTTGGCTGGGGAGCCGCCGCTCCGGTCGTCGCGAAATACTGAGTAAAGCTGCCGGCCTGAGATTAGACCGCGAGGTTTGATCAAAAGCGCCTTGGTAGCCGTGGAACGCCGTCGCGGTTCTTGACCGTGGCGGCGTTTCCGCTTTTAGGCGCCTCTTTAGGCGCGCATAACACCTCGGCGGGCCGTGAATGCCCTTGCGCCCGCAGCCTGCCTGATCAAAATCTTCCAATTCGAATCACGGGCAAAATGCGAAGGCAGATGTCCCATGCCTGAAATTCCCGGTAAAGCTTGTGCCGAATGCAGTTTGTGTTGCAAGGTTCTCGAAATCGTCGAATTTGCAAAGCCGCCCGGCAAATTATGCGAGCACTGCCAATCCGTCCGGCGGTTGCGGCGTCTATGAGACAAGACCCAATGTGTGCCGCGATTACGAATGCCTCTGGAAGAGCGACCGCACTTTAAGCTCGCGTTTGCGGCCCGATCGGGTCGGAACGCTCCTGATGGAAGATCCTGATTCCGATGAATATCGCGCCGTCTGCGACCCCGAAAAGCCATTCGCATGGTTGACGCCCCTTGGTTTTCAAGCATCTCGTCTTCATGGCCAAGAACGGCCGGACTGTCGTGGCTAAGGCAGGATTGAAATCCTGGCGTATTCGCGCCAACGGCCAATGGGGCTCCTTATGTGTAAGGTGGCCGGTCAGCCCGCCTGACAGGGCTGGCGCTTGTGAATGGGTCTCGGTTCTCGTGCCGCCAGGACAAATGGCCCGCCTCCCCCTTGCGACGCGCCTTGCTTCCAAGGCAAATCCTTGTATAAAACGCCTTCGCGACTTCGGCCGGAGGCTGAACGGGAACCCGCTTTGGCGGGCAGGGTCCTTGGATCCGCTTTCCCGGTGTCTCCGCCTTCGTTTGTCCAATCGAGCCTTTCCTGGGCTCGAAGGGCTCCGCGCCGAGCGTCGCCATGTGAAAAGGAAAGGCAGCCCCATGGCTCTTTATGAGCATATCTATATGGCGCGTCAGGACATTTCCGCCCAACAGGTGGAAGCGCTGACGGAACAATTCAAAGACGATCATCGAATCCTTCGGCGGCAAGATCGAAAAGGTCGAATATTGGGGCGTGAAATCGCTCGCCTACCGGATCAAGAAAAACCGGAAGGCGCATTTCTCGCTTCTGAATATCGATGCGCCTCCCGCTGCGCTCACCGAAATGGAGCGACAGATGGGCATCAACGAGGACATCGTTCGCTTCATGACCATCCGGGTCGAGGCCTTGGAACAAGGTCCGTCGGTGATGATGCGCAAACGCGACGACGATGATCGCGGCGACCGCTCAGACCGCGGGGATCGCTGCCGCGGCCCGCGCCCGGATCGCGGCGATCGAGGCCCGAGACGTCCGCGCGACGATGCAGCTGCTGGCGAGGAGGCAAGCTTCTGATGACAACTGCCGCCGCACCCCGCAGACCGTTCTTCCGCCGCCGCAAGACCTGCCCGTTTTCCGGCCCGAACGCGCCCAAGATCGATTATAAGGACACGCGCCTTCTGTCCCGCTACATTTCCGAGCGGGGCAAGATCGTCCCTTCGCGGATCACGGCTGTTTCGGCCAAAGAAGCAGCGCGAACTCGCAAAGGCGGTAAAACGCGCGCGGTTCCTGGGGCTCTTGCCTTACGTGATCCGGTAACCAACAGACAGCAGTTCGCACCGGCGGGGAGGTCTCCCTCGGGAGATTTCCTGCCGTGTCGAATTGCTCTAATATGAAGTCGCTAAGAACAAGATAGATCAACCGGCCGTTCGGCGAGACCGTGCGGTGTTGCTGGGACGGACGGAATTGAAGTTCTCGCCGGCTCCTAACCGCCAATTCGGCGGGACAGCAGGTCCTAATGAAAAAAAAGCGTTTGCTGAAACTTGGTCCACCCGCCGCCATTGCGATTGGCGCGGGAATTGCCGCCGCCGTCTTATTTAGTCTAGCCGGTCGGGCGACTTTTTTCGCGTGGGTTCTCGCCACGCTAGCCCCGCTTCCCATCATGATCGCCATGCTTGGCTTTGGAGGGTTTGTCGGGGCCGGAGCGGCTGCGTCTGGCCGCGCTGGTCGTCTCCGCGATCGCTTATGCGCACCAGCACAGCGTGAATGTCGATGAGGCGGCGCTGCAAGGGCTGGTCTTCGCGTTCGATCTGGGCTTGCCCGCCTTGTGGCTCAGTCTTCTCGCGGTTTTGAGCCGAAGCAAGGGAGCAACCAATTGGGTCGTAACGACCCGGGTCGGCAGTTTTTTTGCGCGCGAATATTGCCCTCTTGAGCGAATTCTCTCTTACGCCGTCTCGATCTGCGCGACGATCGGGGTTGCCCTCGCAATTTATGTCGTCCTCCCTCTATGGCGGGTTCGACATTGCGCTGGAGCGATTGGTCGGCAATGTGGCGCCCTTCGTCGAAGGCCTGGTGGGCCCGAACACACAATTGCCAAAAGGCGTCAATGCGCAGGTCTTGGCGCGTTTCATGGTTTTGGCGGCAGCGCCGGCCGTGGCGGCTTCCAGCCTTCTCATGCTGATGTTGAATCTTTGGCTGGCGGGACGCGTGGTCCAGCTCTCGGGCCTGCTGCCGCGTCCATGGCCGGACATTCCGCGCGAATTGGCCATGCCGCGAATCTATCTGCTGGTCTTCGGCGCCGCCGCCCTGGCCGGACCTTACCTCGGCAAGCTTCCCGGCCTCATCATTGGGGTTGTCGCGGTTACCGTCGGTGTGGCCTTCGCCTTGGAAGGGCTCGCTGTGGCGCACTACCTGACGCGCGGGCTCAGTTTCCGCATTCTGTTGCTGCTTGCAATCTATCTTGGCCTTGCAGTCCCCGTGACGTGGCTTGTCTTTGTATTTGGCTTGATCGCGCTCGGCATTCTCGAGGCAGCTTTCTCCTTGCGCGACCGCAAGGACAAGGCTGCCTCATCCAAAACCTGATGCAACTTAAAGGACCATATTATGGAAGTGATCTTGCTCGAACGCGTCGCCAAACTGGGTCAGATGGGCGACACCGTGCGCGTGAAGGACGGATACGCGCGCAATTTCCTGCTGCCCGGCGGCAAAGCCTTGCGTGCCACGGAGGCCAATAAATCCCGCTTCGAAAGTCAGCGGGCGCAACTCGAAACCCGCAATCTCGAATCAAAGAATGAAGCTACCGCCATCGCCGAAAAACTGAATGGCCAAGCCTTCATCATCATTCGCCAAGCCGGCGAGACGGGCCATCTCTACGGCTCGGTTTCCCCGCGCGACGTTGCCGACGCGATCACGGCGGGCGGCTTCAGCGTGAACCGCACCCAAATCGTTTTGAAAGCGCCCATCAAGTCGCTTGGATTGCATGAGGTCCCGGTGCATTTGCACCCCGAAGTCGAGGCCGTGATCAGCGTCAATGTCGCGCGCTCTGCCACCGAAGCCGAACGCCAGGCCAAAGGCGAAGCGATCCATATGGAAGAAGAGACCACGATGGATGAGCTGGGACTGGAAGTCGGCGCCGCGCTGGCTGAAGCGGGCGGTAGTCTCGGCGAGCAATAAAGCCTGACCCAAAGGCCGGGCGGGTCGGTGCCGGGCCTTGGGCCATCTGAACTTGCTGATGATCGGTGAGAACAACCAGTGAGAACTGGTTGTCAGAAAGCGCGCTGGACCCGGACGCGGCCTTCGTATTGGCTTTGGTTTGGCCTGAAGGCCGGCAGGCCCGTGGCAGTGAGCAGCGCATCCGGAGCGAGACCGACCGGCCGCGTCTGATTTAGATGCACATACATGAATTCAGCGCCGATATCGAAGCCCTTGAGCGGCGTCCAGATGAGGTTGGTGCCGACCCGGCCTTCCTTGATGTTGGAGATGCCGACGCCGCCGCCGAAGCCGGAGAGGGCATTCGCCGAATAATGGACTTCCATATAGGAGCCATAGATTCCGGAGCTGAGGGTCGGGATCCAATAGTGCTTGTAGGCGCCGGTGATGTCCCAGCCCCATTGCTGCTCGCAGGAGCCGCTGCCGGTGAACACGCAATCCGAGTTGGGCTGGCTGTTCCAGCCGGTGCTGTAATCCGATGCCGTGAAGCCGGAGCCGGCATAGCGGTTCTGGTTGACCGCGCCATAGTTGTAGCCGAGGTTGTTGCCGGCGATATAGCCAAAGGCGCCTTTTTCATACGCCGCCTGGAGCCACAGCTTGTCGCCCGGCGAGAGATAATCGGCGTTCAGCTGAATGCCGCCCTGGATCGCGAAGCCATAGGAATTGCTGACCAGGGCCGGGAAGGCATAGGCGGGGGTGAGCCCGGCGCCGGTGGCCGGCGGTGTGCCGAGCGCGGTGGAGCCGAACAGGCTGGCCCGGACCTGATGCGCCGCGGCCGACAATTGCACCGCGCCCCAGGGCTGGTCGAGGCGGAGGTTGCCGACGATATCGGGGACCCGGGCGCCGGCGGGCTGGCCTTGGAACGAGGTTCCGGTGATGCCCCCGACATTGATCGGGATGGGCGCGCCGGCGGCGGTCGCCGTGGCGCTGGCGATGGTGCTGCCGATCGCGGCGCGGCGGGACGGCTGGTCTTCGAAGGAGATCGTCGAGGAAAACCCACTGCCGAAGGTCGCGGTGTAGGAGAACAGGGCGACGGTGGCGTTGGAGCCGCGCACATTCACCCAGTTATAGGCATCGGCGTAGAAATCGAACATCGATTGGGCACGGCCCGCGGTCAACCCGGCGAATTGAATGAAGGCCTTGTTGATGATCGTCGTCTCGCGCTGCGAGCTGGTGCCGGCGGTGGTGTTCCAGGTGTTGCTCAAGGCCGCAAGGCTGCCGGTGGCGGAATTGGCGCCGGAGCCATAATAGGCATCGACCCGCGCGAAGGCCCGCAAGGTGCCCCAGGGGGAGGCCGTCCGGGCATCGAGTTCGACCCGGCCCAAGGCGTTGAAGCTCGTCGCATCGCGCGAGCGATTGTTGGAATATTGGGTGACGCCCGGAAGGAAGCCCACACCGGCACCTACGCCCACGGGAGCGAGTGCGGTATGGAAGGCCGGAATGCCATTGCCGTAGAAACCGGTGCCGCCGATGCTGTAGCTCGGATCGAAGGTGCGCCCTTCGGCCAACACCAGGCCGCCGACCCGCAAACAGGTCTCGGTGCCCGGGATATAGAAGAAGCCGGCGCCGTAAGCATCGCAGATGCGAACATATTCGATTGGCGCGGCGGCGCGCGCCGGAAGATCGGCGGCCTTGGCCCCCGACACCCCTGCCACGCCCGTCAAGGCCGCGGCTGAACCAAGAAGAACAGCTGTGAAAAACTTCGCAAAGCCCATTCGAAGCTTGCGGCGGCTCCCAAAAGTTTTGGCGGCAAAACCGTCCGTTTCCCGCTCAAGCGGAAATTGCCTTGTATGAGCGTCCTGTCTCATCAAATTCTGAAAACGTTTCACTTTGATAGAACTCCGGACTTTTCTCAGTATATATCAAGGCACTGGCCGCAGCCAATGGCCGCCCGAATTCGAGGCAGTTCCCTTGGCCGCAAGGGCAGCTTAGCTACAATGCTGCCCAAGTAAAACGAAGTTTAGTGGAACGCGTGATTTCGTGGGCGGGTGTGGTTTTACCGCAACATTTTTAAAAGCTGTGGAACGCGAAGTCGCCGGGATTACTCGAGTGTGATGAGGGGCGACCTCATTGGGCAGGCTCGTCGGGACGCCGGTTAACGAAAAGCCAGATCAAACCGGTCATAAAGCCGTATTTCTGCCATGATTGGACTGGCGAAGAAATAAGGAAAATATTGCGGTCAATAATGTGGCGTATAGCTTACGCTATCACTTTATCTATTGCCGGTAGCTGCTGCTACAAAGCATTTATGGTTGAAGGCTATATTAAGAGAAACATTGGAATGCTGTTGCTATGCTTTGCACAGTGGAGATGGGATGAAGCTGATGGGCGAGGCTTGCCCTCCTGCGCGGGCGACGTGAAGGCCTTGCCAGGATGATGGGCCTCGGGCATATGTGCACGAGCATCCGGAACAGCATCCAAATGCGCCGATTTCCGTGTGTAAGGAGACGTGGCCGAGCGGCTGAAGGCGGCGGTTTGCTAAACCGTTATAGGGTTGTAAAGCCCTATCGAGGGTTCGAATCCCTCCGTCTCCGCCAGCCGACGTATTTACGATCACAATCTGGGCTGGCGAGGGGTTGGCATGACCGCTTCTCGAACCCGCGCGCGAGAGTTTGAAACTGAAATCAGGCTGGGAGTAGGTTCGATGCAGCAGGCTCGTCATTGTTTCGTTTGGCCTCTTCGACTGTTTCTCCGACTTCGGTCGGCCGCATGCGCGCTCGGGCTCTTGCTTGTGCTTGCCGTCGGGCCTTTAGCTCCGGCGCGGGCCGCGCCCGCAGACCCCTCCGGCCTCTGGTGGACCAAAAACAATGGCTCGATTATCAAGATTGTGCCCTGCGCCAAGCTTTTTTGCGGCACTTTGGTTTGGCTGAAGGAACCCAATAAGCCCGACGGGACACCCAAAACCGATATTGCGAATGAGGATGAGAGCAAACGCGCTCGTCCGGTGATCGGCATTCAAATATTGATTGATCTGAAATCGGACGGAGACCATTGGCAGGGTCAGGCCTATAATCCCGAGGACGGCAAAACATATGATGTCGATTTTAAAGTCATGACAGGTGGCGATACTGCGGAAATCAGAGGCTGCGTTTTAAAATTCCTTTGCAAGACCGACACTTTCACCAAGGCTCAGGCGGTTCCGAAGCCATTATCGGTTCAGCCGTGATGCTTGTTCGCGACATGGGCCTGCTGCCTGCTGCCGGACGCACGGATATCGTGTTGCTCCTTGCTGGCGCCGACCGCGTGGGAAGAACGCGACTGCTGCGCCAAGGCGGCAGCAAGATAATTTGAGTGGGTCTATGATTCAGGAAAGGGGCGGTTCAACCAGATGCGCGGGACGGATCCTGGCGATCACAGGCGCCCTCGCATGCTTCGCTTTGAGCCCCCTTCAACCGCCGTTGGGTTTGGCGCACGCGGAAGTCCAGCCAGCCAAGTCGAAGCCGTCCCACACGGTCCCCCTGCCGCCGACGCGGCCCGTTCAGCCCGCAGCGGTAAGTCCGGTGTTGGCACCATCCCTGCTGGCGCCACCGGCCGTCGCTCCGCCTCAACCGACCCCAACGGAAGGATTGCTGCAGCCGCGAAAGCTTCCGCCCGCATCGCGGGCTCGGATGCATGCATGCGGCCTGGAATGGCAAAACATGAAGCGCGCCGGAACCGCCGTCGATAAGACCTGGCTGGATTTCGCGCTAGCTTGCCTGACGAGATAAAGCCCGGTCCGGGTGGTATCGGTGCGGCAAGCCACGCCGCCGCAAAGATCCTTGTCTTCGCGCCCGGTCCATGCGTGCCGACACGCCCTCGGCCAAAGCTCGTGGGACGCCCAAATCCAATCGACTTGCCGTCGCGGAAGTCTGGCCCGCGCGAAAACCGACATCAAAGGTCAGAGGGAAACAACCGGCGACGCGGAAAAACTCTCTCGCCCCATGCATTGCGTGCGAGAGTCGCGGCCGGCTGTCTCCATTCCAACTGTGCAGTCGTTAAACCGTCTCCGGCGAGCCCGAAGGCGGCGGCGGGGGTTTGCGGACGACTGGCCGGCGTGCTTTCTTAGCAGCGGCTTTCTTGGCCGGAGCCTTTTTGGCCGGAGACTTCTTGGTGGCCTTTTTGGCGACTGACTTTTTGGCGGCGTATTTCTTGGTAGCCGTCTTCTTCGTCGCCTTCTTTACGGCCTTCTTCACGGCCTTGCGCGCGGTCTTCTTAACGCTGCCCTTTTTGACGGCGCCCTTTTTCGCGGCCGACTTTTTCGCCGCGGATTTCTTCACTGGCTTTTTGGTGGTTGCCTTCACCATGTTCAAAGTTCCCTCTGCTGTTTTAGTCGACTGATTCAAAATGCCGACTAGAGGCTTACACAGCGTAGCGTTGTTCATCAGTCGTGCAAGAGGTGTTGCTTGGCAAGCAACGCAAATGGCCGCCAATAGAGCGTCGGCAACGCATCCGAAAATGCTTTCACCTGCGCTCTTTCAGAACACTTCAAGCCTCTATTAGTGAGGCTTGATGATTGAGCGTGAGAGGCCGCGCAAGATGCTTGCAACGATATTCGCAATCAGCGTCGATCGCCGTTGAAACGAAGCACGCTGACTCTCGTCAATCGTTTTCTTAGATTTAAAAACCGTTGATATTTAAAGGCTCTATTCTATTCGTCACGTGTCGGCGCATGTCGCGCCTCGATGTGATGCGCAACAGCCATTGCAACGTCAGGGCCTTCACTCACAGGGTTTTTTATCTGTCGAAAACAGCGCTTCCGAAGCGCTGTTTTGAGTCGCCGTTCAAGTTCGAGAAAGGAATCACACGACACCTTTCCAAAGCGTCGAAGGCCGCAAAAAAAAATTTCGTGGGATGAAAAAAAAAGTGCTTCGCAATGGCACTGCCGTCGCTTCAATCGACGCAGACTGCGCGAATCACCCAAATCACTTGAGTGATTCGCGCGGCATTTTTAGATGCCGAGCTTCGCTTTCAGCAGCTCATTGACGGTTTGCGGATTGGCCTTGCCGCCGGTTTCTTTCATGACCTGACCAACAAACCAGCCGAGCATTGATGGCTTGGCCTGTGCTTGCGCGACCTTGTCGGGATTGGCTGCGATGATCGCATCGACGGCCGCGGCGATGGCTCCCTGGTCTGTGACCTGCGTCATGCCGCGTGCGGCGACGATGGCGCGCGGATCGCCATCCTTTTCGTCGGTGATGATGATCGCCAGCAAATCCTTGGCGATCTTCCCGGAGATTGTACCGTCGCCGATGAGGTCGACAATCGAAGCGATCTGGCTTGGCCGGATATGTGTCTGCGAAATCGACAGCCCCTGGGAATTGGCAAACGCAGCGACGTCGCCATTGATCCAATTGGCGACAAGCTTGGCGTCGCGCTTTTTGCCGTCGTACTTGGCCGCGGCTTCAAAATAATCGGCGGTGTCCTTGTCGGCGACGAGGACACCGGCGTCATAGGGGGACAGGCCGTAGTCTTCGACGAAACGCGCCTTCTTGGCGTCGGGAAGCTCTGGCAGATAGCCGGCCAAAGCATCGACGAAGGCCTGGTCGAACTCGAGCGGCAGAAGATCCGGGTCGGGGAAATAACGGTAGTCGTGCGCCTCCTCCTTGGAGCGCATGGAACGTGTCTCGCCGCGACCGGGATCGAACAGCCGGGTTTCCTGCTCGATCGCTCCACCATCCTCGATGATGCCGATCTGACGGCGGGCCTCGACTTCGATCGCCTGCCCAATGAAGCGGATCGAATTGACGTTTTTGATTTCGCACCGCGTACCGAGTGGCTCGCCGGGGCGTCGGACCGACACATTAACGTCCGCGCGCAGGGATCCTTGCTCCATATTGCCGTCACAGGTCCCCAGATAGCGCAAAATCGTGCGCAGCTTGGTGACGTAAGCGCGGGCTTCCTCTGCCGAACGCATGTCCGGCTTGGAGACGATTTCCATCAGCGCGACCCCGGACCGGTTGAGATCGACGAAGAATCCGTCGCCGACTGGTCGTGCAGAGATTTGCCGGCATCCTGTTCGAGATGCAGCCGCTCGATCCCGACCTCGATTTGCTCCGTCGGCGAGACATCGACCGTGACGACGCCCTCGCCGACGATCGGGCTCTTATATTGCGAAATCTGATAGCCCTGGGGCAGGTCGGGGTAGAAATAATTCTTGCGGTCGAAAACCGAGCGGAGGTTGATTTTTGCCTTGAGACCAAGCCCCGTGCGCACCGCCTGCGCGACGCATTCTTCGTTGATGACCGGAAGCATGCCGGGCATGGCGGCGTCGACAAGCGAGACATTGGTGTTCGGTTCCTGGCCGAACTCGGTCGAGGCGCCGGAGAAAAGTTTCGAATGCGAGGTCACCTGGGCGTGGATCTCCATTCCGATCACGACTTCAAAGTCGCCTGTCGCGCCCTTGATGAGCTTGGAGGGTTTTGCATATGTGTTCATGATCGTCCTTCCCCACCCGTCAGCGAAGCCGGGCTTCGCTGACACCCTCCCCTTTCAGGGGAGGGATTGTTCGACCCCGCGCCGCGCCTGGGCCTCGTGATAGATCGTTTCAACGACACCATTCAGATTTTCATTCACTTCATTATTCCAGAACCGGAGCACTTTGAAGCCGGCAGCTGCTAGTTTCGCATCCCGTTCGGTATCCCGATGAAGATGGCCGTCCTCGCCATGCTGAGCGCCATCTATTTCGATAACCAGCCTCGACTTCAGACAGGCGAAGTCAACGATGAAGCCCTCGCGCGGTACTTGCCGACGAAAGTGCAGACCCTGATCCTTTAAAGCCCGCAGATGAACCCAAAGCTTTACCTCTTGCGGCGTCATCGTCTTGCGTAACCGCCGAGCAATCTCATTGGCCATCACTCATCCATATAGGCAATCCCTCCCTGATACGGGGAGGGTGGCGGCGAAGCCGACGGGTGGGGTGTGATTACGCCCACCATTTCGGCGGCAGATCCAATTTGGGTGCCGAGTCCTCGATGGTTTGCGCGGCCGCAAACAATGTTTCTTCGTCAAAAGCGCGGCCGATCAGCTGAAGCCCCAAGGGCAGGCCCTCGGCCGATAGTCCCGCCGGAACCGCGATGGCAGGCAGCCCCGCCATGTTCACGGTGACGGTAAAAATATCATTCAGATACATCTCGACCGGATCGACGGACCCTTTCTCGCCCAGTCCAAAGGCAGCGGACGGGGTCGCGGGGGTCAAGATTGCGTCGATGCCATCGGCGAAGGCGGTCTCGAAATCGCGCTTGATCAAGGTTCTGATCTTCTGCGCCCTTACATAATAAGCATCATAATAGCCGGCGGAGAGAACATAAGTGCCGATCATGATGCGCCGGCGGACTTCCTTGCCGAAACCCGCCGCCCGGGTCTTTTCATACATATCGGCGATGTCCTTGCCCGGGACGCGCAGACCGTAGCGGACACCATCGTAGCGCGCGAGGTTCGAGGACGCCTCTGCCGGCGCCACTATGTAATATGCAGGCAAGGCAAAACGCGTATGGGGAAGCGAGATCTCGACAATCGAGGCGCCCGCCGCTTTCATCCATTCGATTCCCTGCGCCCACAGCGTCTCGATTTCGCCCGGCATGCCCTCGCGGCGATATTCCTTCGGAATGCCGATCGTCAGGCCCTTGACGCCGCGTCCCACGGCGGCCTCGAAATCCGGCACTGGAATATCGACCGATGTCGTATCCTTGGGATCATGGCCCGCCATCGAGCGCAGCATAATTGCGGAATCGCGCACCGTCCGGGCGATCGGACCGGCCTGATCGAGCGAGGAGGCAAAGGCGACAATGCCCCAGCGCGAGCAGCGCCCATAGGTCGGCTTGATGCCGACCGTTCCGGTAAATGCCGCGGGCTGGCGGATGGACCCGCCGGTGTCCGTGGCCGTCGCGCCGAAACAGAGCCGCGCGGCAACCGCCGCCGCCGAGCCGCCGGATGAGCCGCCCGGAACCAGCGCGGTGTTCGAGGCTCCATTGGGACCTTTTCGCCGCCAGGGCGAAATCACCGGGCCGTAATAAGATGTCTCGTTCGACGACCCCATGGCGAATTCGTCGAGATTGAGTTTTCCGAGCATCACCGCGCCGTCGCGCCAGAGATTGGCGGTGACGGTCAATTCATAATGCGGCACGAAGCCTTCGAGAATATGGCTGCCCGCCGTCGTCTGCACGCCTTCGGTGCAATAGAGATCCTTGATGCCGAGTGGAATTCCTTCCAGTGGTCCGGCTTCGTGTTTCGCGAGCCGAGCATCCGCCATCTTCGCCATGGCGAGCGCTTTTTCCGGCGTCTCGACGATGAACGCATTCAGCGGGCGGGCTTTCTCGATTTCGGCGATATGGGCCTTCGCGAGTTCGACAGCCGAGATTTTTTTCTCTCTCAAAGCGTCGCGCGCCTCGGCGAGCGTCAGCTCGGTGGGGTCGGTCAAAGCCATGTCCGCTCTCATTCCACCACTTTGGGCACGACGAAGAAATGATCGTCCGAGACCGGCGCGTTGGCGATAATCTTGTCCGCGATGGCGCCGTCGGTCACGGCATCGGTCCGTTTCTTCATTGGCATCGGCATCACAGATGTCATCGGTTCGACGCCCTCGACATCGGCGCCCGCCAGTTCCTCGACGAAGGCGAGAATGGCGTTGAGCTCGCTTTGCAGATGCGGCACGTCGTCCTCGCTGACCTTGATCCGCGCCAGATGCGCGATACGCCGCACGGTCGCCTGATCGACGGACATGACGTCTCCCTGGGTTTGGCTGAAGCAAGGGGAGGCTATAGCACCGAGGCTGCCGCCGGGGCAATGCATGAGCGTCGTTTATCGGACTGCAAGCGTTGCGGAGATTTGCAGGCGCCAGACGGTCGGCTTGGCGCAAGGGCGCGCCTCTACTCTGGGGACATGCCATTATCTCCACGGAAGAGATTTTTATGACTGTTTTGACGAGTGGGAACCGGCTCGAAGCTACGGATCCCGCGGCCGAGCACGCTGCACTCCAATGGGCGGACGCGGATCTGCTCGCAAACGCGCTCGAATATTTCCGCGCCGGCCGCTATGCCGAGGCGGAGACGAGCTATACGACCATCCTCAGCCATGAGCCCGATCATTTTATTTGCCTGCATCATTTGGGCCTGATTGCCCACCGGCAAGGCGACCATGCGGCCGCGGTAAAGCTTATAGAGCAGGCAATCGCGATCAAACCGGATTATATTGAAGCTCTATCCAATCTTGGGGCGGTCCATCGCGCTCTCGGCAATACCGAGGCAGCCCTCGCCGTGACGCAGCAAGCGATCGCTTTGGCGCCGGAATTTGCGCAGGCCCATTCCAATCTCGGCAACGCCCTTGAAGACCAGGGCCTTCTCGATGCCGCGCTCGCGGCCTACCAAAAAGCGGCCAGCCTCAACCATGGTTTCGTCGAGGCCCACACCAATTGCGCCAATGTGCTGCGCAAACTCGGCAAGTGTGAGGAAGCGCTTGCGGTCTGCGAGGATATCATCGCCCGCCGGCCCGATTCTGCCGAACCCTATTTCAGTCTCGGCAATATTTTGAGGGAGCTGAGCCAACCAGGGGAGGCCGTGCGCGCCTATCGACGGGCGCTCGAGCTTCGGCCGAATTTTGCCGAGGTCTATACCAATCTAGGGAATATTTTGCAGGGCCAGGAAGCGTTCGAGGAGGCGGTCGCCGCCTATCGCGAAGCCGTCGCGCAGCGCCCAGATCTGGCGGACGCGCATGCCAATATGGGCGCGGCGCTCGAAAGCCTCGACCGTCTTCCGGAGGCCCTCGACTTCTATCGCACCGCGATAGCGCTCAATCCGAAATTTCTTGCGACTCGCGTTTGGCTGCATCACAAGCGGCGTCTGATTTGCGACTGGGATCAAATCGAGGCCGAAGAAACCGAGCTTCGCGTCCTCATGGCCGCAGCGCCGCAACGGCAGCCCGTGCATCCGTTCCCGGTCCTCAGCATGGCGGTAAGCGGATCCGAACAATTGCATGTCTCGGAAGCCTTTGCGGCACATTTCACGGCGGGTGTCGAGGTATTCGAGCATCGGCGGGAAGATTTCGCGGCTGGCCGGAAGCTCAAAATAGGCTATCTGTCGGCCGATTTTTGCCGTCACGCGACCGCGCATCTGATGGCGGAACTGTTCGAGCGTCACGACAAGTCGAATTTCGAAATCGTCGCTTATTCGCATGGGCCGGACGATCGGAGCGAACTCGGCGCGCGTTTGCACGATGCATTCGACGCTTTCATTGATCTTCGCGGGATGACCGACGACGAAGCCGCTCGCCGCATCCATTCCGACAGGATCGATGTTCTGATCGAGCTGAAAGGCTACACCAAAGGCGCGCGCACTGGGATTTCCGCCAGACGACCGGCTCCGGTTCAGGCAAGCTTCGTCGGTTTTCCCGGAACCTTGGGCGCCGACTTTATAGATTATGTCATCGCCGATCCCTTTGTGCTGCCGATGGATCAGCAGCACTTATATCGCGAGAAAATCGTCCATTTGCCGCATTGCTATCAACCGAACGACAGCCGCCGGCTGATCGGAGAGATCACGCCCACCCGCGCCGAATGCGGTCTGCCCGAACAGGGGTTTGTTTTCTGTTCGTTCAACAATAGCTATAAAATTACGCCTGCGTTTTTCGATATTTGGATGCGTCTTTTGACGGCGATACCGGGCAGCGTGCTTTGGCTGCTGGACGCCAACGCGCTCGTCAAGGACAATCTCCGCAAGGAGGCCGTCAAGCGCGGCGTCGCGCCGGAGCGCCTCGTTTTCGCACCAAAATGCTCGTCGCCTGAACATCTCGCCCGACATCGGCTCGCGGATCTGTTTCTCGACACCTTGCCTTACAATGCGCATACGACGGCGAGCGATGCCTTATGGGCGGGGCTACCGGTTCTGACCTGCGCCGGGGACCGATTTGCTGGCCGCGTCGCGGGCAGCCTGTTGCAGGCGATCGGCCTGCCCGAACTCGTAACTTCTTCGCCTGCCGACTATGAATCGCAGGCGTTGCGGCTTGCCCGCGAACCATCCATGCTGCAAGGCCTGCGGCACAGGCTGCTCGGGAACCGGCTGAGCACGCCCTTGTTCGATATCGAGCGCTATACCCGCCATTATGAATCCGCGCTCACCCAAATGTGGGAAAATTGGGCGAATGGTCACGAGCCGCAAGGCTTTGCCATTACATCTTCGCTCGAAGGCGAGCGGCATGCCAACGCCGCGCCGACAGTCGAAAGGGTCGCCTATCGCGCTTGTCCGCTGTGCGGAAGCCATGAATTTCCGGCGGTGCTCGGGGCCGATTGCTCGAAACATCCTATCTATCACCCATCCCTTCCGCCGGTCATGAACTGGCACGAATGCCGCGCCTGTGGCCATGTTTTCACCGAAGGCTATTTTGACGCGGATGCCGCGTCGATCGTGTTCGCCAAAACCCACCCCAATCAGACCGTCCGTTACGACATGGAACGCCAGCGCCCGGTCTCGGCAAAAATTGTCGAGCGGGTCGCGCGCCGGGCGCCGGAGGGGCGCTGGCTCGATGTCGGTTTCGGCAATGGCTCGCTGCTCTTTACAGCGGAGGAATGGGGATTTTTGCCAGTCGGGCTTGATCTTCGTAAGGACAATGTCCGCTCGCTCAATGTTCTCGGCTACGAGGCACATTGCCTGTCCATCGAGGACCTCGGCGATGATGGGCGATATAGCGTCATCAGCATGGCCGATGTGCTGGAACATCTGCCGTTCCCAAAGGCCGGGCTTGCCGCCGCCCACAGGCTGCTTCGTCCCGGCGGCGTGCTTTTCCTCTCGATGCCGAACATGGAAAACATGGTTTGGAAGCTGCTGCACGCCAACAAGGTCAATCCCTATTGGGGCGAGATCGAGCATTATCACAATTTTTCCCGCAAGCGTCTTTATGCCCTCTTGCGAGAACATGGATTTGCGCCGGTCGAGTATAATGTCAGCGAACGCTACCGGGTCTGCATGGAGGTGATTGCGGTGAAGCAGGGGTAAAGGGAGAAGGCCGCCGGGGCCAACTCAGGCGTGCCGACGGCCCGAGCGAATTGCCGGGATGATCCGGCTCCCGGATGGAAACGCGATATGCGCTCTGGCTCATTCGAAATAGATGAGCTTTGCGTCGGTCAGGGTTTCGGTGCATTGGGCCCGCTTGCCTTCCGCATCAAACTTCTTGGCCCGCGCCAAGATCGCCGCAAATCCTGCGCGGGCCCGCTGTTCGGCCTGCTTTACCGATTCTGCCGTCGGCTGATGGCTGAGTTGCGCTCCGATCGATTGGGGCGCGCTCGGTCCTGCGCCCGGTCCAGCCTCCTGGATGGACTTCTCGAACTTTTCAATCTCCGCGGTGCACGGCCCGGCATGGGCAGAAGCGACAGGAAAACCGAAAATCCCGGCAAGGATCAATGCAGCGGCCAATTTGCAGGTCATGGCAAACCCTCTTCGGTGGGACTAAAAATTCGCGGGCGTGGGCGAGCGTCGATACCCAGATGCCCCGAAGATGGGCCGCCACGCCCTCTCATTCAAGATCGCGAAACGACTGTCAACGGAGCAAATAAAGGCACTGGCCCATCGCTTATTCCATGAACCAACCATGGCTGACAATCAGGGATTGGCCGGTCAGCGCATTGGATTTGAACGAAGCGAAAAACAAGGCGACCTCGGCGACGTCCTCGACCGTGGTGAACTCGCCGTCCACGGCTTCCTTCAGCATCACATTCTTGATGACCTCCTGCTCCGTAATTCCGAGTTCTTTGGCCTGCTCGGGGATCTGCTTGTCCATGAGCGGCGTGCGAACGAAACCGGGACAGATCACATTGGCGCGAACGCCATGCGCCGCGCCTTCCTTGGCAACGACTTTTGCAAGGCCGATCAGGCCGTGCTTGGCGGTGACATAAGGCGCCTTCAATACGGAGGCTTCCTTCGAGTGTACCGAGCCCATGTAGATGATGCTGCCGCTGTTTTGCTTGTACATATGCCGCAGCGCTGCGCGAGTCGTTAAAAACGCGCCGTCAAGATGAATCGCAAGCAGCTTTTTCCATTTGGCGAAGTCGAAATCGACGAGGGGCGAAACGATTTGAATCCCGGCATTGCTGATGAGGATATCGAGCGCGCCAAATCGCTCGAAGGCTTTGTCGATCCCAAGGTTCACTTGCTCTTCGTTGGCGACATCCATGGCGACGCCCATCGCCCGCGTACCGGAGGGGTCGATTTCGGCGGCGGTGGCGTCGGCGGCCTTTTGGTCAAGATCGGCGATGACGACCTTGGCACCCTCGCGTGCGAAAATGATCGCAATCTCCTTGCCTATTCCGCTGGCAGCGCCGGTAATGACGGCGACCTTATCCTTCAAACGCATCGGACGCTCCGCTCCAAATCCAACTCGTTACGTACTCAGGCCAAATAGTCGTACACCACCTCGCCGAGCCCCAGCGTCAGGTCGGTGACGAAATGACTGGCCGAGACCACCTCGTGCACGGGCAGCCGGGCGACGTCGCACATGGCATGTTCGAAAAGTTGAATGGCGGCGGGACCCGACCAAGCACCTTTCAGCGTCACATCCTCGCAATAATAGCGCACGAGTTCGCAGATCCGCGGCGTGCAATCCACATGCGGGATGATCTTGATCATGAAGTTTGGCTTTGCGAGGCTTTTCAGCAAGGGCGCCGGGTCGAGTTCCTGATGTTTGTAGCCCATGGTGGCGGAAACGCAGAGCACCGAACCATAGTGCAGGGTGCAGACCAAAGTCTCGCTCTCGTGGCGGATTTCCGGGCTGGCGAGCTTTTTGGGAAAGCCCCAGATTTCCCGCCCGCCGGCGATCGGAGAATTATCGTCGAGATACATGGCGTGCACATAGCCGCCTTCTTGCACCGAGCCGTCGGCGGCGCGAAACCGCACCGGAATGACCTGCCCCGTCTCGGTGTAGTCGCCAAAGCCGGTCGAATCCGGCATGCGGATGAATTCATAGTTGACGATATCGCCGACGACCTCCAGAGGTTCGGGCACCACGGCGCGCAAGACCTCTGGATCCGTCCGGTAGCTGATCACCACGAATTCGCGGTTGTAAAATTTATACGGACCGCGTGGGTAGGCGGGGTCGGTCAAAGGCATAGCGAAGGCTTTTTTGGCGACATCCGCGAGCTTCATTTAGGTCTCCTGATCAGCTATTTTGGTGGGTCCTGCGCGCGGACTATTCCCGTCCGTCTCGCGCGAGGTCAAAAGTGAAAACGCCTTCGCTATTGTCGGGCCGCTGCAAGACCTCCGGGTGACGCAGGGTGCGCACCGCATCATTGTAGCCCGCCAGCCAATGCTCCTCCATCGTCCGCCGCGAAAACTCGTAGTCTTTGGAGGTCCCTTCGTAGTTTTGGGCGTGATAGATGAGATTGATGATGTTGTAGGCCTTCTCGTCCGCTTCGCCGGCGAGGAGATTGGCCTGCGGCAGTTGGCGTAAATCGTCGGGAAGCCGTTCAAGCAAATGATGGACCGCCCGGCGCATGAGCTGCTCTCTCTTGAATTGGTCGGTCGCCGCCCGCGTGCGGCTCGAATATCGGATTTCCTTGAGGCGCAATTCGGCCTCGATCAGATTTCGAGGCAATTGGCCGCGCGCGCTCCAGAGATCGACTTGAAAGGCGAGCGTGTGAAGGCGCGGCCTGTCGGCAAGGACCCATTGCAGCGGCGTGTTCGAAACAAGTCCGCCGTCCCAATATTGCTCACCTTGGATTTCCGTAGCCGGCAGGCCCGGCGGCAAGGAGCCGCTCGCCATGACATGCTCGGGGCCGATCACATGCGTGTTGTTGTCGAAATAGACGAAATTTCCGGTGCGCACATTCACCGCGCCGACACTGAAGCGGGTGACTCCCTTGTTGATCAGGTCGAAGTCCACAAGGCGCTCAAGCGTCGCTTTCAAAGGCGCGGTATCATAATAGCTGAGATCGTCGGGGGCGCCGGACGTGAGGGGCAGGGGCGGCGGCATGCGCGGTTCGAAGAATCCCGGCACGCCTCCGATCATTATATTGAACGAGCGCAGCTGATTGACAATTCGGCGCGTAAACTCATCCTTGATCCGGACGTCCGAGAAATAAGGAATGCCAAAAGGAGACGTGCTGACGGTTTCCCAGAACTCCCGTAGGCGCTCCACCCTCCTTTCGGGAGGATTGCCGGCAACCAAGGCGGAATTGACCGCGCCGATCGAAATACCGGCGACCCAATCGGGGTGCAGATTTGCCTCCGCCAGCGCCTGATAGACGCCGGCCTGATAGGCACCGAGGGCGCCGCCGCCTTGCAGGATCAGAGCGATCCGTTCGAAGGGAGGACGCTGCGCTAGCTTGTGAGTCTTATGGTTGATTGCATGTGGGCCCTCGGTGTCCGACTTGGTCATGCAAAAGCAACCCTCTCAAAAGCCCGGCCCGCAAATCTGGGCCTGGAGTGCGATCCATTCGGTGATGTCGGGCGGCGCTCAAATTTTCTCTGCCGCATGGGTCTTGTACTATCCGGCTTCTTTGTTGCCCCGCGCCGATCGCTGATCCATTTCCGATGGAAGGGCCTGCCAGACTAGCCGCCTTTTTTGACAGATTTATCTTGGCGGTCCGCCTTGCCACCGTCGGCATCATTTTCCTCGATCACGGCCGCGTGGTACTTGCGGCGGATATCGGCAAGATCAACGGAGGGTTTTGGAAAGGACATGCGAAGCTCTTCCATCGTATCGGCAACGATTTGCGACACCGCCAAATTGCGAAACCATTTATGGTTGCCGGGGATCACATACCAAGGCGCTTCCGGCGTGCTGGTTGACGGAAGGGCATCCTCGAACGCCTTCATATACTTATCCCATAGCGCGCGCTCGGAATAGTCCGATTCGCTGATTTTCCAATTCCGCGTGGGATCGTCGAGCCGCTGCTCGAAGCGCGCGAGCTGTTCCTCTTTGCCGATATGCAAGAAAAACTTCAAGATCGTCGTTCCGCTGTCCGCGAGGCCTCGTTCGAAGGCACGGATCTGCTCGTAGCGCTCGCTGCAGGTCTGCTTGTCCACGAATTTGTGGACCCTGGCAGCCAGGACATCCTCGTAATGAGAGCGGTTGAAAATGGAGACCCATCCCTTTTCCGGCGCGTGGGGATGGACGCGCCAAAGGAAGTCATGCGTAAGTTCGATCGGGGTCGGCTGCTTGAAATTTGTCACCGATGCACCGAGCGGATTGAAGGCCGCGAACACATGATCGATCGTGCCGTCCTTGCCTCCGGCGTCCATCGCCTGGATGACAATCAAGAGCGAGTATTTCTTTCCGGCATACAAGAGACTTTGCATATGGCCGAGCTTCTTGCAGTAGTGGTCCAAATCCTGTGCCGCCGCTTCGGACGTTTCGTGGCGACCCTTGAAGCTCGGATCTTGGTCTTCAAGACGGAGCTTTTTGCCGGGCTTGATGAGCATTGTTTTGCGGTAGTCCACGGCATTTGTCTCTTCTGGGTGGACCTCGAACCACATGCCCGGGCTGAGCGCGCTTCGGTCCAGGCCTGTTTGATTGAAGTCTTTGGCAGAGATTAAGACGGCAGGTGCGAGATCGCATCAACAAGGCGCCTCGCCGCCCAGCTTTGCCGTTGGCCTAATAAACTCCACATCTACGGCCGAGTTCCACCGCCCCGAAGGTCCCTGGTGGTGAGACCTTTTTGCAGCAGTGAGGCGCAATTCGTCAGCCATCGCGCGCAACGTGCCGCCGATTCATTGGCGCGCGATCAATCGCCGCTGCGCGGCCCAACTTTGGCCTCAAAACTTAAAAGGAATAGCGCCTCGTTTTATTCAGCTTTTATCACCGAAAGGACTCAGGGACACCAATGGTCCGGATAACCGCCCTTCCCAGGCTCTTCCTCGCGCTTTTCCTCATTCCATTGAGCGGAACGTCGGCCTTCGCTTTCAAAAATCCGCTGGCCGGAGTGCAGCTGGCTGGCTTCAATCCCCTTGAACGCGGTCCGCTGGCTGATTTTCTCAATATATTCAGTGAGCAGGCGATTCCGCGCCGGATCGTCGCCTGGGACCGCGGCTATAAGCCGGGGACGGTCGTGATCTCGACCAGCGAGCGCCGGCTCTATTATGTCCTCGGGCATGGGGAAGCGATCCAATATGGCGTTGGCGTCGGCCGGCAAGGCTTCACCTGGTCCGGCGTGAAGACCGTGACGATGAAACGCGAATGGCCGGATTGGACCCCGCCGTCGCAAATGATCAAGCGCCGCCCCGACCTGCCGCGCCATATGCCTGGCGGCATAAACAACCCCCTTGGCGCGCGCGCGCTCTACCTCGGCTCCAGCATGTATCGCATCCATGGGTCGAATGAGCCCGATACGATCGGGGCCGCCGTGTCGTCCGGCTGCATTCGGATGACCAATCGCGACGTCGTCGATCTTTCCGATCGGGTCAAGGTCGGCACCAAGGTTGTCGTCCTTCAATAAGAGTGACGGGAACTGAACGGGGGCGATCAGGCTGTTGGTGCGGACGACGGGATTCATGCCCCGATTCGAGAGGAATTTTACGAGGGAAACCAGAGCGTTGCAAGGGTATTGTATACTGATTTGTATACTAATTTGTTACCCTAAGGGGGGTTCAGTTGGAAGGCATCGCCAAGGCAAAGGCGGAAGGCAAATATCGCGGCGGCATCCCCACAGCTCGCGCCAAAGCTGCACAGGTCTTCGCGTTGGTTGACGCTGGCAAGACCCGAGGAGGCGCGAACGGCGAAAGTAGGCAAATCAGAATTGGGTGCACATGATCGCACGAGAACAGATGGCACGCGGCGCACCGTTGACATCCAGGTTTTCTTCCACTTCCCCCTCAATGCGCTTGGCGTTTTTCGAGGTCGAGGACCAGCATGCGAAGCTGCATGTCGGTCGGATAGAAGACGAGCAAGTTCGCGCGCGTGCGAAAGCGCCGTCGCGAAATCGCCGGTCTCTCGCGCAATCGAGACGAGAGCGAGGAGCATGTCTCGATCCGTCGGATGGCGTTTGTGCGTCAGCTCGAGCAGCTCCATCGCCTCACCGTGCGCGCCTGTGGAATTCAGCGCGATCGCGTAGACATAGGCGTAGCGCGCATTGTCGGGCGCAAGCTCGCTGGCTTGCCGCAATTCCGGGACACGCCTCGGCGTAATTGTGCTGACGCACGAGCGCAGGCCAAGCGAGTGCCGTATATCCGCATTGTTCGGGTCAATCGACATGGCCTTGCGCAAAAGCTCGACGCCTTCCTGGTTCATGCCCGCGCATTCGGTCGAGATCGGCGAGATTGACGAGCGCGGGCGTAAAGCTTGGATCGAGGCGCAATGCCGTCTGATATTGCTTCTCGGCCTCTGCAGGGTGACCGAGCCTTGTCTCCAACAGGCCGAGATTCAAGATGCGCCTCCGGCCGATCGGCATCGATCATCTCGGCATCGAACAATTCGAGATAGGCGGCCGCGAAAGCGGTCTGCTGCTCCGGCGTCATCGACCGCTGGTCCGACGCCGGCAAGTGCCCGCGCCGTTTCGATGCGAACCGCGCGGACCGGATCGCTGAGCAGAGGAGCGACCGCTTGAACCATGGCAGGCGTGGGCGCTGCCGGAAGCGCGCGCGGCACAGCGGCGCGAACGAGCGGGCTCGGGTCGGCGATTGCCGCCTTGATCGCGGCCTCGGATGCGGGTGAGGCATAGCGCGGCAGAGCAGCGCCAAGGCGCTGGCCCTGGCGATGGCTGGCTGGTCTTGATCGGCAATCAGCTGCATCGAGCTGGCGCTCCGCATCGGCGGCGCCGGTCCGGCCGGCGTTCAGCGCGGTGCCGTAGTGCGGTCTGGGTCTGCCGCCCGTTCGGAAACCATTCGGCGACCGTGTGCGCCGCCCAGTCGGCGGTCTTGTCGGCATGGCATGCGTGCAGGCATTGGGCGCGCCGATCGACACCGACAGATCGGGGCGGGGAACGCGGAAGCTGTGATCGCGCCGGTCATCGACGACCATGTAGGTCTTCGCGGGCATATGGCAGTTGACGCATTGCGCACCGGCGCTGCCTGTGCTGGTGATGATGATGTTCCGCGACATCGAATTTCGCCGGCAGGTGGCATTGCGCGCAGAGCCCGTTGCCTTGCGTCGCGGAGCGCCAGACTGTGCGGCTCGTGGCAATCGGAGCAGGTGACGCCGGCATGATACATGCGGCTCTGGACGAACGAGCCATACTCGAACACTTCGCCGTCGATCTGCCCATCGGCATGATAGAGGCCGGGCTCGAGCAGCGCGGGCAAGATAGGAATCGAGAAAAGCCGCGCCTGCCGGCGGATCCTTTGGCGATCACCTTGCGGCGCGAATGGCATCCCGCGCAAACATCGAGCTCCTGCGCGTCCAACGGCTCGGTGCGCTGGGCGATGCCCGGTCTCGGGGTTCATTCGCCACTGCGTCGTGGTTGGCGGGCGCGAGCCAGGTCGTGAGCCCCATTCGGCCGGTCTCCGCCTGACGATTTGGCTCTGGCCGCGATGGTCCAGCCTTCGGCTGCTCGAGCCTCGGCCCAGGCGACGTGGCGGGAGCCCGGGCCGTGGCAAGCCTCGCAGGAGACGTTGAGGTCGGTCCAGGTGGTCGCATAGCTGTTGGCGGCGAGGTCGTAGTTCTTTTTCAGATCGGTGGAGTGGCAGCTCGCGCATTGATAGTTCCAGGTCTGGTCGCGCCCGGTCCAATGCAGGCGGTCGCCGGCTCGCAGGTTCTGGTCGGGGTAAAGGAGGAACCAGCGCTGCCCGCCCTGGTCCTTAGGACGGCTGTCCCAGGCGATGCCGAGCGCCTGATATCGGCCGTCCGGAAAGGCGATCAGATATTGCTGCAGCGGATAGACGCCGAACGTGTAGGCGATTTCATAATCGTGCGGCGCGCCGTCCGGGCCCTCGGTCCGCACCATGAACTTGTCGCCCGCGCGGGAAAAGGTGGTTGTGACGCCGTGATGGGTCAGCGTTGCGTTGGCGAAATCGCCGAGAACCGTAGCAGACGTCGCTTCCTGCATGGCCTTGGCATGGTGCGATGACGCCCAGGCCTGAGTCTGCGCTGCGTGGCAGCCCGTGCAAACCTTGGCGCCGACGAATCCGGCCGGCGCTTGCGTCTGCTCTTCCGCATTCGCTCGGTATGCTGACAAAATGGCGGCCGACGCCATGATGATGGCGATGAGTGCCAGCCCCGGAATAAAGTTCAAGCGGCGCATGCGCACAGTGATGGGCTCTTTCGTCGTGCGTGGAGCGCCACAGGCGCTCGCGGCCTAGCGAACTCGATCGTGCGGCGGTCTTGGCGGGGCGCCAGCCTAAAGCGAAAAACTGATGGACGCGAATACTGAGTTTCCTTGGACCCGGTGCGTGACGTCGAACTCATGAAACCACCGGCCGCTGAGAGTCAGTTCCTGCGCCCCAGCCTTGAACGTATAGGAGACCAATGGCCCAATGGCCGCCACGCGCCCTCTGAATGCGCCAAGCCTGTCCCCTGAGCCGCCATCCGCCGTCACTTGCTGGTAATAGTAGCCGCCGACGCCAGCCGCGAGCCATTCGGGAAGTGCTCACTGAGCGCCCCCTCGAAATGAAGCTCGGCGCCACTCTGATAGTCCGTAGCGGTGTTGATTGCGTTGATGGTCACCCCGAGCGCGGCGGAGGCCTCGATGCCGGTCTGGAGACTGAGGTACGTATAGCCCGCCTTGAGATCGAGGCCGGGCCGGTGCAAGCCCGTGAAGGCAATCGCGGTGGAGGAATAGTACCCCGTCGGGACGAAACCAGTAAGTGTCGCGTTCCAGTGATGCTCGCCCGCCTCCCAACCAACGAAGGCGGAAAAGGCGCTGTCGCCCAAAGCGTCGATGGAAGCGGTCCGGCCGAATTGCCGATTTACGGCGAATGGGCCCGTGAAGGAAAGACTTGCCGCAGTGCGCTCCCCGCCAAAAGGAAGAAGTGCCGCGAACCCGAGTGACCCGCCAAGAATCTTGACGTCCGTAACCCATGCGACCTGGGTGATATCGAACAGAAAATTATAACTAACGCCCGCGACGGTATTTCTGCCTAACGGAAAATTGACGGTAGGATTTGCACTGCCTTGGTACAGATAAAACGTATCGGAGAAATAGACCCCGGGCGGCGGCGTGTATGGCTAATGAGCACCATTAGAAAGCTCGGGTGAACATTGGGCAACCAGCTCACTGATTTTTTTCCATGTCGTGGCTGATTTGACACAGACCGCGGCATGACCTCCAGTCGCGGGCGCCTGGCGATGGCCCTCTGCCTTTGAGACGTGCGCTCTGTGATTCGCTAAGCGCTCGGGGTTATTTCCGCGCGCACTATTCGAACGCGAAAATCCGTTTCCAGTCGTTCTTCATGCTGATGATTAGCCAGCCGTCCTTCTTCGCCTCGTCATAGAGCGCCTGGGTGAACATACCGACCTTCGTGCTTGGAAGTCCTTGGGCCGGTCCGTAGGCGTACTCGCGTTGAGCATCGTCATGTAGCACGAGCAGCGCAAGCCGGGGGTCGTCGCCTCCCTTAGTGTATTCCAGCATTTGCCGGTCGCCGGTCGAGTTGCCGGTCGAGTTGCCGAACGCGATGATCGGGCGGCGACCGATCATCATGTGAATGCCTTCGGGCTTGCCCGCATTGTTGTCGTTCAGCAGGAGCCGAGGTTCTTTGGTCAAGATTGGTTTGCCGCTCTTATCATAGCCGTATTTTGTCCCGCCCATGGTGCCTACTACTTGCTCGGGCGGGATGCTATAGACTCGCTCTGAGTAGACGCGCACAAAATCCTGGCCACCGCCGGTGACGATGAAGGTCTTGAAACCGTTCGCGCGCAAATACCGCATCACTTCGAGCATCGGTTGGTACGTCAGCTCGGTGTAGAGGCGGTCCCATCGCGGATGCTTGGCGGTGGCGATCCACTTGGTGACCTCGGCTTTGAACTCGTCCACCGTCATGCCTGTTAGCGTTGCGACAAGGATCTTCTCCAGGTCCTTCATCGAGAGCTTCGCCATCGCCTCTCGGTTGCCCGATAGGACCGTTTTGAACGGCTCGACGTTTTTCAGCTCGGGCTTCTTTGCCACCACCGCCGGGACCCGCTCGAGGCAATACATCACCTGGGTGTACATGGGATGCGAGACCCACATGGTGCCATCCTGGTCGAACGTGGCGATGCGTCCCTCCGGCGGCACGAATTTGGAGCTCGCCCTATCGGTGGTCGCCTTGACGAGCTCGATAATCGCCTGCTTGGCCGGACCATCGTTCCAGGAAGGCAGGGGGTCGGTCTGCGCTTGCGCGGCGGTGAAGAGGAGCAGTGAAGGCAACGCCACAACAAGCGCGGCCAAAGTCGAAAGCAGGGTGCGGCGGCTGAGACCGGAAGGAAGTATCAGTTTCATGTTCGGTCTCCTGGCTAATCTCTGCTCTTTTGGTTCATCAGCAAGTCCATGGCTCGGTCGATCGAGAAGCTTCCCGGCTTCTGCCGCGGCGGGAACTCTTGGAAAGCTGCCAGGTGCTGCGCCACGATCGCCTGAGCCGGAACCAAGACGAACAAATGCTCGATGAACCATTTGTCGTAATCACCCGCCTCGTGTTCGGCACGCTCGAACGGGTCGGAACGCAGTTTAAACAGCTTTGGGGCGCGCAGAGGCACCAACGGCTGCATCCAGACCTCCAAGCCGTGCGCCGGCTGTTCCATGAACACCGCCTTATATTGATCGTAACGCAGACCGGCGAAATTGCCGTCGTCGGTCCAGTAGAAAAACTCACGGCGCTTGTCAGGGCCCTTGCCGGCAAGCAGGTCGCGCTGGTCAAAACCGTCGAGCGTCGTCTTGACGATGCCGGGGTATTTGCCGGCCTCGATTTCCTTTTTCAGATCGTCGCCCTTGGGACCGCCGGCGATGTCGACAAACGTCGGCAGCCAGTCGAGAGCTGCGAACAACTGGTTCTTGACCGTGCCAGGCTTGACGTGGCCTGGCCAGCGAACAACCTGGGGCGCCCGGTAGCCGCCTTCCCAGGCCTCGCCTTTCTGACCCTTGAACGGGGTGACTCCGCCGTCCGGGAAAGTGATCGCCTCCGCGCCATTGTCGGTGGTGAAAACGACAATGGTGTTATCGAATTGGCCCATGTCCTCCAGTTTCGTCAGCACTATGAAAGCGATCCTCAGCCGTGTTCCGCAGGCCGAATTGCTCGAAGCGGACGTTCGGCTCGGACCAAACGACAGGTCGGGCGTCCCGGGACGCCCGCCCTTCTTGGTGGCCCTATTGCCCTTCGTGGGCCTTAATGGCTTCCTCGACCTTTTCCTTAATGGCTTGGATGTTGAAGCTCGCCGGCGCTTGCATCGGCGGAAACTCAATCGCCGTCTGCGCGAGCTCCCCCACCGTTTTCTGCACGAGAACGAAGCGCCAGAACTCGCGCGCCATGAAATCGTTCATGTAGCCGCCTCCGAGATTGTTCATGTTTTCGCTGCGGATCGATGGCGTCCGCTCGAAGGGGTCCTGACGGATATTGATAATGGTCGGCATGTCGGTCGCGACCTTCTCCCCTGGCCAGCCCTGAGGCTGCTGGAAGAATTGGAATTTGAAGTCATCAAGCCGCAGCGCGCCAAGATGTGGGCCGCCGAAGTAAAAGAGTTCGTGACGGGAGGATGGCCCCTTGCCCAAGAGAACATCCAATTGATTGTAGCCGTCGAGATGGTTCTTGTATGTCCTGCCCTCTAACTCCACGCCCTTCAAAAGCTTATCTTTGACGTCGGGATCGCCGGCGGCGGCGGCAAGCGTCGGTAACCAATCGAGGCCGGAGAAGATTCCGTTTTCGACAGACCTTGGCTTGACCTTGCCCGGCCAGCGAATAATCGCCGGAACCCGAAAGCCGCCTTCATAAATGGTGCCCTTCGTCGCCTTGAACGGAGTCATGCCGCCATCCGGCCAGGTGAACACTTCCGCCCCATTGTCGGTGGTGAAAATGACGATCGTGTTGTCGGCCTCACCGATGTCCTCAACATGCTTCAGCAATTGGCCGACGCTGTCGTCCATCTGCGCCATGCCGGCCTCTTCGAGGCCGTAATTATCCTTCGCATTCATCATCGCCTGATATTTCGGCGGGATATAGGTGAAGACATGCATCCGCGTCGTATTGTGCCAGATGAAGAAAGGCTTACCCGCCTTTTTCGCCTTGTCCATGAAGGCGCTCGAAGACTTGACGAGGACATCGTCGAAGGTCTCCATGTCATACTTCGCTTTGCGGCCTTCCTGCCAGCCCTGCATGTCCCTCATATTCGGAAACGGTGCCAGCGGCCCTTCATCGATGATTTTTTGCTTGCCGACCCTGCCCCAGCGCAGCTGCTCGGTCGGATCGTCCACATCGGTCGCATAGCTATGCACCAGATTGCGCGGCCCGGTCTTGTCGATCCAATCCTGCGGATAATCGTACCAATATGGGTCTGACATCGCGTCGAGGTGGTAGAGATAGCCGAAGAACTCGTCAAAACCATGCACGGTCGGCAGGAATTTGTTGAGGTCGCCGAGATGGTTCTTGCCGAACTGGCCGGTCGCATAGCCTTGCGCCTTCAGCACGGTGGCGAGGGTGACGGCCTCGTCCGGAAGGCCGATATCGGCGCCCGCCTGGCCGACGGTGGTCATGCCCGAGCGGATCGGTAGCTCACCGGTGATGAAATTCGCTCGGCCCGCCGTGCAGCTCGCCTCGGCGTAATAATCGGTGAACATCATGCCTTCTTCAGCAAGCTTGTCGAGGTTCGGCGTCTTGCCGGACATGATGCCCCGATGATAGGCGCCGATGTTGAACCAGCCGACGTCGTCGCCCATGATGACAAGGATGTTGGGCTTCCTATCACCTGATGGCGCCGCCTGTGCTCTTGTACTTCGAGCGCGCAAATGGCTCGTCGGTTGAAGTGCCGGTGAGCCATTTACGCTATACCGCGCAGGAAGAGCCCGGGACTGTCGGGGGGAGCGCCACTTCCATTGATGGCATCATCAGCACGCGTCGCGGCAACGCTGGAAGTTGGACCGCAATGATCGGCAAAACTCCGATCGGGGAGTGGGAGCTTGCGCTGCCGGATACTGAGGAAATGAAAAGCCGATTCAAGGACGAACAAATTGAAGACATGTTGTTGGTGATCACCTATTCAGGCAGGACACCAGAATGGCCCAGTTGACACGTAATACCAAGTCTCTGACAATTTGACTCACATGGGCGATTCCCGAATCGGCGTAGGTCTGATTCAACGTGGCAAACAGCTTTCCGAGGTTTGCCATGGCCGCTCCTATCCCGCTTCGCCCTGATTTTAATGCGCCTTTATTGCGCAAGCTGGCGCGGGGATCACGCGATCCCCATCAGATCCGGCGTCTTCTGGCACTGGCGGAGATCTATGACGGCGGCACACGGTCGGACGCGGCGCGGATTGGCGGCGTCGGGTTGCAGATCGTGCGTGACTGGGTGCTGTGGTTCAACGCCGAGGGTCCCGATGGCCTTGTGAACGGCAAGGCGCCGGGCGCTCCCAGCCTTCTCAACGACCATCAGCGCCAGGCGCTGCGGCAGGTCGTCGAGGACGGCCCGATGCCAGCCGTCCATGGCGTCGTGCGCTGGCGGCTGATTGATCTGGCACATTGGCTCTTCGAAGAGTTCCGGATCTCTATTTCAAAGCAGACGCTCAGTCGCGAACTGCGCAACATGGGCTTTCGTAAGCTCTCGGCAAGGCCGCGCCATCATGCGCAAGACGAGGAAGCGGCTGCAGTTTTTAAAAAAGCTTCCCCGCCATCGTGGAGGAAGCCGCAGCACAACAGGCTGGCGGCAAACCGATAGAGATTTGGTTCCAAGATGAAGCCCGAGTCGGGCAGAAAAACAAGATCACTCGGCGATGGGCGAAACGCGGAACCAGGCCCTCTGCGCCGCGCGACCAGAGGACGGCGACCCCACCGCTAATCTCACCCAGCGCATTTCGGCGACTTCGCGTGGAAACGAGGTCCGCTCAGCGGCCCAGTCACGAAAGCTCGATCGAAAGCCGTGGGCGGTGAGGTCGTCGCGTTCCATGCGACGCAGAAGCATAAGAAAAGCCATACCGCTTAGAGGACGCTTTTCCTTACCGCCGGGAAAGACAAACTCGTCCCTCGGAAGTTCTTGCATTTGATGCAAAATCATCATGGCTCGATCCGACAAAGGCACCCGGTGTTCCCGCCGCGCCTTCATGCGCTCCGGCGGAACGGTCCAGACTTTCCCTTTCTTGTCGATCTCGGTCCAGCGCGCGCCGAGCACTTCCCCCGTTCGTGATGCGGTAAGAATGCAGAATTCGAGGGCGCGGGCCGCGACACCGACTTCGGCGTGCAATGATGCCATGAACGCCGGCACTTCGTCATAGGGCAATGCGGCATGATGCTTAACCGCTGCGACCTTGCTCCGTTTGGGAAGGAGATGATCGAGATGCCCGCGCCAACGCGCCGGGTTTTCACCATGGCGGAATTCGCGCACGCGCGCCCAATCAAGGACACTTTCGATCCGCCCGCAAAGGCGCGAGGCGGTCTCAGTCTTTGTGTTCCATATCGGTTCGAGAACCTTCAAGACCATGGAGGTATCGATGGTGGCCACCGGCTGCGTTCCAAAAATTGGGTAGGCATAAGTCGCAAGGGTTGCCGTCCATTGCGCCGCATGCTTGGCATTTTTCCATCCAGTTCGATGCGCTTCGATATAGGCTGCGGCGCACTGTTCGAAGGTCATTGCCCGGCTAGTTTCGGCGCGGGACTTGGCACTTTCCTCGCGCTTGGCATCTATGGGGTCGATGCCATTCGCACGGAGGCTTCGGCAAGCAGCGGCCTTCTCGCGTGCTTGAGAGAGGGAAGCGGTCACAGAGCCGAGGCCCATGTCGCGTAGCTTGCCGTTGGTTCGATAGCGAAAAATCAAGCTCTTCGCACCGCCGGCGCGGACCTGCAGATAAAGACCGAGCCCATCGGAATAGAGGCCGGGCTTCTTTTCTTTGCCGACCCGGAGAGCAGTGAGCCGATTGCCCTTGGCCACTCGTCATCTCTTAACAAAATTACCCATATTTTTACCCATACAGAAATGGCGGATTTACGCAACCTGGCTCGAACGCCAGCGAACGCCGGCGTCATCTTATCCCCATTCTTTCATACGGATACGTGAATTAATACGACATGCCCTGAACTCCGGCGAAGCAAGATTACGCGAACGCGAAGCCATACATTTACCCATACACTCGCTTGTCAAACGACGCTGGCGGTCGCTGGCACCTGACGCCCGAGGGTAAGTCGGAGATGCTCTTGCCGGCCGATCAAATCCTGGACAAAGCGATCCGAGCGTAGCGTGAATGGGAGGCAGCGTAGCTGGTATGAGCCGAAGGTTGCGACGTCACACGCGGAGTTGCCCCAGCCGGATGTCGAACAATCCGATCGATCATTCGTACTTGAAAGGGCAGAAGGTCAGGCACTCGCTGAAATAGAGGAATATGTTCACGGACTATCCCCCTACCAGTTTCAAGAGCTCGTCACCGCGATCAATAACCTGCCACTTCGTCACATTCGACGGGAGTGATTCTAGTATATTTGCGACTTATGTGGGCAAAATTTGCTACTTACGACCCTCTGCATAAGTGATTGGGTCAAACCATGTGCGGACGCTTCACTCAGAGCTACACTTGGCGAGAGTTGGCCGAGCTTTACCGGCTGACCGTACCGGGGCGCAACTTGCGGCCTCGCTACAACGTCGCGCCGACGACGACAATTGACGTCGTGAGATTGGCCGCGACGGGGGCGGAACTTGTCCCGATGCGCTGGGGTCTCATTCCGAGCTGGTGGAAAAAGACGGCCAAGGAAGTGCCCTCGACCTTCAACGCGCGAGCAGAAACGGTCGCCGAGAAACCGATGTTCCGCTCGGCCTTCAAACGCGCCCGCTGCATCGTGCCGGCGTCCGGCTATTACGAGTGGCGGCCGGCTGAGGGCGGTAAGCAGCCCTATTTCATCAGCGCCGCAGACGGCGGGGTGCTTTCGATTGCGGGCCTCTGCGATGAGTGGCGGGACCCGGAGACCAGCGAGGCGGTTTCGAGCTGCACCTTGATTGTGACCGAGGCCAATGATTTTACGCGGGGCGGGATCAAGACGCCTGGCTAACTGGAAAGGCTGGCGTCGAGGTTCTGCGGCCTACGCCAAATGATTGTCTGCCCATGTGGCCGGTTTCGAAACGTGTCAATGTGTCGGGCCGGGGAGACGATGATCCGAGCCTGATTGAGCCCGTCGAGGAAGAGGCCATTACTGCGAGCTAGAGTTTTCGGACCTATAAACACGTCATTAGACAGCTTGCCAGAGTCCGCTTTGGAATCGCAGGCGGCCGTCAAATGCGAAGGACAGAACTTCAGGGATGCGCGAAAAGCGGTCATTCGCCGACGAGCGCCGAATAGCTGATTTCGACCCTAAGCGGACATGAAAGCACTGGCAACTCGTTTCGATGAGCGCCGCGGGATTTCCACCGAACTCGCGGAATTACAAGCAGGGTTGGATTCTGCGCTTTGCCTGTGGGCCAACAAAACAGAGCCCCTACGGAGCTCTGAGATTGGTCTGTGATAAAGTTCAGTCGCCGCGTTGCTCTTTAGTCACGAGCTTGAGCCAGCCCTCGACCTCGGGAATGAGCTTGCCCGTGCCCGCGAGTTTAAGGGTGGGGGCAAGCATGCCAGGGTCGGCGAGAGGCAACGGCAGGACGCCCTGGCCGCCCATGCCATAGTTGGCCGTAATCTGTCCGTCTCTTGGATCGACGAGGAGGATACGGCCCACGATGTCGAGCTTGTCCATGTCGACCACGAGGAGGTCGTTCGCGAACTTGCTCGCCACATAGGCGTAATAGCCGCCGCCTTTCTTGAGCCCGAAGTTGACCCCATGGCAGCCGGGCTCGCAGGGCAGGCTCTTCACGACTTTATCAGTCTTGGTGTCGAGGATTGTAATGGACGAGCTCAGGAAGTTCGCGGTGACCACATACTTGCCGTCGGGGCTTACCGGGGTCTGGATTGGCCCAAGCCCGTAGGCTTCGCCTTTATGCTCGCCGTTGATAGCGTCGTAGTCTTCGGCGATATTGATATCCTTGACCTTCTTCTTGGCGTCGATGTCGATGACCGTAAGCGAGGACAACATCGTCGGCGGGGTGCCAAGCAGATTGGCGATATAGGCTCTGTGGTTCAAGCCGCTCCAGGCTGCGATGGGGATGATGCCGCCAGTCGGGATCTCGGTCATCTGTTCGGTCGCCGAGATCCACGATGGAGACGCTCGAGGCCAGCGCGTTCGGGGTGATCATGTATTTTCCATCATCGGTGATGTGGTGGCCGTGCGGTCCGGTGTGGGGCCCTGTGTTGATGTTCCCAAGCGCCGTCGGATACTCGCCGGGCGAGAGCTTGAGCACCCGGTCCTCACCGTTGATGGCGACATATAGCATGCCATTCACTGGATTGAACATGGCGTGGGAGGGGTTCTGGCCGACCACCTGCGTGTTGTAGACCTTGCCGCTCGCGCGATCGAAGGTGGTCAAACGCTTGTCGAACCACTCGGTCTGGTAGATGTACTTGTAGGCGAAGTCGGTCCACATGTTGTGCGGATTATTCATGTTGGTTTCGACGCCCTTCACTTTCTGCTTGATGGTCCAGTTGGAGGCGTCGATTTCCGTGGCCGTACCGAACTTGGTCTTGCCGCTCACCCCTTCGAACTGGGTGTCGACCCAGACCTCGCCGATGCCCGGAACCTGAGGTTGCATGAGCGTATTCGGCATCGAGAAGTTTAGATCGCTCAGCTTGATCACTTTGCCGCCAAGGTTAATCGGCAGTTCGGGCAGCTTGACCTCCCAGTTGGGCTTGCGGTAGTCGCGCCAGAGTGTCGGCGTGGTCGTGACGAAGAAGGTGCGCAGCAGCTTCTTCGCGATGTCGCTCGAAGTCGGGACCTTGGCCCCCGTGATCAGCTGGAGCTCGGCGCCGAGGTCGAGGCCCTCGGTTTGAGGATCTTTGACGATCACCGCCCCGAACATATAGGGGTGGACCTTGCAGGTGAAGACGTAGAGCCCGGGCTTGTCGAAGGTCGGGGTGATGCTTGCGTTCGAGGGTTTTTCCTGGTCGATCGGGAACTTCGCCGCTCCCGGCTGCCACGCGAGGCTCGTGATCGTGTGATCGGTGTTGGTCTCGGTCATTTTGATGAGTACCGCCTCGCCGGGCTTTATAACGACGAGGGAGGTGCCGGATTTCGGATCCTTGAACCAATGGCCCGGCTCATCAGTCATCTCGAGCACGGCCGCGGGCAAGACCCCCGGGCGGCTGATGATGACGTCCTCTGGTTTCACGTCCGGCTTGGGGGCTTCGAGGGCTCTCGCCGCGAGCGGAGGGAGCGCGAGCGCTGTGACGGCTACGGCGATCGTGTATAAGCATTCGCGATTCATTGCTTTGTTTCCTTGTTTTCGTCGGCGATTTATTCAACGACCCGGAAGATGCCCATCATCCCGGACTGCATGTGCTGGATGACGTGACAGTGGTAGTGCCAGTCGCCCGAACCGACGCCCTCTCCTGCCTGCACCACGAAGGCCTCGCGGCTGATGGGGCCGATGTTGACCGTGTCGATCACGCTAGTCGTGCCGGCTTCGATCCAGCGGTGAGCATGCAGGTGAAAGGTATGGAAGGCGGTGCCAATCCCAATGACGTGAAACCGGACCTTCTCGCCGACCCTGGCCCCCACCGTAGGATTGGTCCAGAGCGGGATTTCCTTGTCCCCCTTGATGATGTGGTTAAGCTCCTGGCCCCAGAAGGTGGTCTCGTGCATCCAGAGGATGAACTCGCGCTTGATATCCGCGATGTCGACATCGACCACCTTGCCGTCGATGAGGGCGGGGACCTTGCCGCTCGCCGGGTTGATGATGAGCGTCCCGAACAGACCCTTGTCCTCGGCCCCGAGCATGGGGTTGCCGAAGGTGTGGTCGTGGTACATCCAGGTGCCGGCGGTGCCGGGCCCGGCCGTCCACTTGTAGGTGTACGGCTTGCCTGGAAAGGCGGCCTCGTCGGCCACCCCATTCATCATCTTCATCGTCCCGTCGCTGTCGATCTTGTAGTGGACCCCATGGACATGGATGCTGACCGGCTGGGGCGAGTCGGCGATCCCATGCTCGAGTGTCACCTCGGCGGTGTCGCCCTCCTTCAAGACTAGGGTCGGGCCTGGGATCGTGGGGCCGGTGGCGTAGCGGCCGGTGATATCGCGCTCTTGCCCGTCGGGGGACTTGACCTTGTGGCGGACCATTTCATAGGCCATCTGGCCGGAAGGCAGCGTGCTCGCTTTGAGAGTTATCAGGTGCCGGTCACCGTCGGACGCGGCGCTGGCCGCGGGCGAACTGCCCAGGGCCACGAGCGACAGCAGGAAGGCAAGCAAAAGCCCCAGCTGCGCGTGGGTTCTTATCATCGCATCGTTCTCCTTCGGGCTGAGAACCGCACGACAAACCCGCAATCACCGTGATCACGGGCTAGCCAGTTCGTCCCGATGCGTCTTAGATGCGATGAGGAATCGAGGTCTTACCTCGAAGGGTCGGAAGAATTTTCTTTGCCCACGAGTTTGAGGAGGGCCAGGTAGACCTCTTCGCACTCAGGGCACTGATGCATATGATGTTTCACCTCGGGCAACATAGCTGCGGCGTTTTGTCCTGCAACCTCGAGGTCCACGTAACGTGCAAGCTCTTCGAAATATTCGGAGCACAACATCTCCTCTCCGCTCTTCGCGGCGAAGATAGTGTCTATCAGGCGGGTAAAGTCTTTTTGTTTCATCTCGGTTGCCGGCGCAATCAATTATAAGATGCGTTGAACGGAAGGAGTCTTACCCTCCGAGGAAAGATGGGATCTCGGATACCGTCTCGTCAAACACGGCGATGAGGTCCTTGTGCGTAAGGCCTTGGGCGAGCAGGGCTTGTTTGAGCCGCTTGCGCGCGTCGTGGATGAGTTTGTAAAGACTATTCCGGTTGGTGCCCAACCACTCTGCAACCAGGTCCAAGGGCATTTCTTGAAAAGCGTGGGCGACGAGCACGGTCCGCTGCAGAGGCGTGAGCGCGGTGTCGATGAGCTGCGTCAGTAGAGCCCACGCTTCTCTCTGCTGAAGACTGCGCTCCGGTCCTGGCTCTTCGATAGGCCAGGCCGGCAAAGCATGCCCCAGTTGAGCCTTTTCGATGGTCGCCTGGCGCCACCAGCGACGGCGCAGCTCCCCGAGCGCTACTCTGATGGCGATCGAAAAGGCCCAGGTCATGAACTGACTTTCGCCACGGAAGCCATCGAGTTTCGCTTGAATGATAAGGATCGCTTCTTGCGTACAATCCTCGGCCAAGTGTTGCGTTTCCTCGGAGCGTAAGGATCCTTGTGCGTAGCGTTTGGTCAGGTAAGCCCTGATTGCCCCGAGCAGTTCCAATCTAAGCTCCGCCAGGGCCGCCTCCTGGCCTCTTCCCTCCTCCCGCAGCGCTGTCAGCCACTCTGAATTGGATCTTTGTCTCATTTGTCCGTTATGGCTCTATGCTGGCAACATCAGCGCGGTAAGCATTCAAAGGCGGAATGTAACAACGGCTGGTGCCAAAGGCTATTCATTTCAGGTGTGCTCAAACGCCCGCTTGTGGCGCACTGGCCTCATGAACTTGCCTGCGTTTAGCGTCCCCTTAGCTGAGCGAATGACGGCTTTCCACCCTGTGCGGCCGTTCGCCGGACTCGCGTGAGTGGCAGCTTCGGGTCAAACCGAGAAAGGCTCGCGACGAGCATATATTTTCCGGAATGCCCCGATAGCTGCCAGAAGCGAGCCGTGCCCGCACTTACGATCAGCGCCGGTACCGGCAAATGACGAATAGCTCGATCTTCACAATCAGCTCCTTTTTCGCGCTCGCGAATTTATCCACCTTGCCGCCTTCGTGCGGCTTTGGCGACGCGATTTTGTTTCCGTTTGCGGATCGGACAATTCGGCTGAAGAGACTGTTTTCTTCGACGGCTTCGCGAGTGCGCGGCCCGTCTTATTGAGCGGGTCGATCTTTTCCTGCGCCGTTCGAGCCCCGGAGCTTTTCGCAGAGGTGCCGGTTCGCTCCTGTCGCGGTTCGATTGCGGAAGGATCGGTCGGCGCCCTCGCTGAGCGCTTCTTCGCCAGTTTCTTCTTTTTCTTTGTTTGCCGTTTCTCGCGCGCAAGAGATTCTTTCGCCGGCTGAATACCGGAGGATGTCGCTCGTCGAACTCGGCGCGGCTTTCACGGATCGCACGTTCTTCTTCGTTTCCTCGGCTCCAAGCGCCGAAGGCGCAGGTGGCATTTCGATGCCGAACAGGGCCGCGACATCGTCCTCTGCAAGAATGCGTTCTGTCGCGACGGCCGTTCGCGTCATCGGTAGATCGGCGCCGGCGTTGACGATCAGTTCCGAGCGATCGACGTCGCGTAACGTGAACAGAAGATCTGGCGCAATATCCAGCCTTGCGCCCGTGCCATATAGGACCGCCGCCACATGCTTGCACATGCCTGCCCAGTCCGGACATGAGCACGTCATCTTGATTTCCCGGGGGCTCGGAAACAGGCCGTCTCCCTTTCGGCACACCCGCTCCATCACATTCTTCGACAGCTTTCCCTGAAGCAATTCGACGAGCGAGCCGACTGAACCGAGGCAGTCCTTGCAGATCGCTTTCCAGCACGCCTGCGAGACCGTGCCAATCTCGATCTTCACCGAATAGATATCGGAGCCGCTCACCATCGCTCGGACTTGGCCGCGCTCGATCTGCAGATCGACGACCGAACCGTTACGCACATAGGTTCGGCCGCGCGGCAGACGGTTCGCGTAATCGGAATAACGCTCCAGATTCTCGCACCACGCCTTACCCCAGAAATTGCGCGCGATCGTGCAGCCCTCGATAACCACCGGTGAGATGGCGCGGCCCTGCTTCTTCAGCTTCTCCATTTCGCGCGCCGCCAGAAGCCGACGTTTGGCGACAGGTACATAGGGACGAAAGCCATAGTAGCTCATGACGTTGCGCCTTCCTTCATTGCGGCGTCGAGATCGAGGGCGACGAGCGACAACAATTCACGGTCGTTCATTTCCGTCAGATTGATTTCCCCGCCGGCGCCTAGGAAATCTTCCGCCAACTGCCGTTTCGACTCGATCAACTGGTCGATTCGATCCTCGATCGTGCCCCGACAAACGAACTTGTGCACGAGAACGTTGCGCTTTTGCCCGATGCGATAGGCCCGATCGGTTGCCTGGTTCTCCACCGCCGGATTCCACCATCGATCGAAATGCACGACATGCGAAGCGCTCGTGAGATTGAGCCCGGCGCCGCCCGCCTTGATCGACAGCACGAAGAACGGCGTGCGCTCGTCTTCCTGGAATTTCTTCACGAGTCTCCTTGCGCTTGGCCACCGGAGTTTCGCCGTGGAGAACGAGACCAGGACGCCCGAACGCCGCACCCAGCAGCTTTTCTACGGGTGGAATGATCTCCTTGAACTGGGTGAACACCAGTAATTTTTCCTGACGACTAGCGATGATCTCGGCGATTTCGCGAAGACGGGCGAATTTGCCGCTGTCTTCTTCGTCATAGGCACCGTCGCCCAGCCATTGCGTGGGGTGATTGCAAATCTGCTTGAGGCGCATAAGGAAAGACAGCACCAGTCCCCGTCGCGCAATCCCGTCGGCAGACTGCTTCAGCCTTTCTTCCAATTCGGCCACGGCGGCTTGATAGAGCGCCGCCTGTTTGCGCGTCAGATGGCAGAAGGCCTTGATCTCGGTCTTGTCCGGGAGATCGGCAATGATGCTCTTGTCGCTCTTGAGGCGACGCAGGATATAGGGCTGCACGAGCCGACGCAGCGGCGCGTAGGAGACATGCGGCTGCGACGCCAGCGCCTTGACGAAATTGGCGAACGCCTTGGACGATCCGAGCAACCCCGGATTGACGAAATCGAAGATCGACCACAGATCGCGCAGATTGTTCTCGATCGGCGTGCCGGTGAGAACGATGCGCCCCGTGGCCTTCAAAGATTTGACGGCTTTGGTCTGCTTGGCGTTGGGATTCTTGACGACCTGTGCTTCGTCCAGCACGACGAGGCGCCAGTGCGTCTCGCTGATCCAACCGAGGCGCAGAAGCGTCGCATAACTCGTTACCACGAGATCGCTCGCGGCAAGGCGGTTCGCGTTCATCGATCTCAGTTCGTCCGCCGGCAGGAACGAAGGATGGGCGACCAATATGTTCAGTCCGGGCGTGAACCGCGCCGCTTCCAGGGCCCAATTGGCGAGAAGCGACGCCGGCGCGACCAGGAGGCTCGGCGTCTTTCTCGCTGCGCCTTTGGTTCGCTGACCGAGCACCAGAAGCAGAGCCAGGACCTGAATGGTCTTGCCGAGCCCCATGTCGTCCGCGAGGCACGCGCCGAGACCGAGCTGGGTCAAGAGATAAAGCCAACGCACGCCCGTCTGTTGATAGGGCCGAAGCGTAGCCTGCAGGGCGTTCCCCGGATCAACTCTGGCCAAGCCTTCGGGACTGCGGCATCCCTCGAGAGCCTCTGCGAGCCAAGGGCCGGCTTGGACATGTGCCCATTGCGCGGTCGGCGGGGCGCTGGGGGCGGCGCCGATTTCGGCCCCTGCCAGCAGACGCATGGCCTGCCCGAAGGGCACGCCCTCCTTTTCCGATAGGCGCTCGATCGCCTGAAATTTGTCGAGGGTCGCTCGTAGGCGTGTGGGATCGACTTCGACCCACTTGCCACGTAACAGCGCGAGACCATGGGTCGAGGCGAGGAGCTCATTGATTTCCTCGATAGTGAGGATCTCGCCATCGAGACTCACTTCGACACGAAAATCCAACAATGCGTCCATGCCGAGAACGGAGGGCGATGTCGATCCAACGGTCGCCTCGACGGAAGGGCGGCTCGGCCGGTTCATGCGCCAATTGGCCGGCATGCGGATGACGAGGCCGGCGCGCTCCATCGCCTCTACATCCTGGAGGAAGCGCACCGCGTCCTGCGGCGTCCAACGCAGGGGATGAAAGATTTCGCCGACGTCGACGATGTTCTTCAGCCAGGCGCAGGTCTCGCTCGCCGTGTTGAACGGGGGTCAAGAGTTGCAAGAGCTTGGCTTTGTCTCCGGCGCCGGCATAGTCCCGGAGCGCCTGGCCGAGCGGCAGGTGTCGCAAGACGCCATCGGCCGACAGGCCAGATGTATAGGTCGCCATGAAGGCGAAAGGATAATCCTGGTCCCGGCGATTTTCCGCGAGATTGAAATGCACCCGTCCAACGAGACGCCAGCGGCTGTTGCGCGCTTTCAAGAAATCCTGGAGGGGGAGTTTGCTCTCGGAGAGTTCGATTTCCAGGGCGCGCTCCGTGGCTTGCCAGAGCGCAATCAAAACATCCCGTTGCAGATATTCGCCGCCCTGCATCGGGGGCGCCTTGTCAATCAGCGCGGTGAGATCGCTCGCGGCCGGCGCGGGAAGGTCACGTCGCTCGCCCTCCTCCGCCGTTTCTCCTAGAGCGCAGAGATCAGTGACGAAGCGTATGGCGAAATCACGCCACCATGCGAGAGACGATGGCAGGCTCGTTCCCGCCTCGCCAGCGCCGAGTTGTAAAAGGCCGTGGCCGGAACCTCGCGTGAAGCACTTCTCGAGCCGTTCAGCGAGCCCGTCTTCCAGCGAAAATTCGCCTTCGGCGTGATCGAGGCGGAGCGAGCCATGCGGCGTCAGCACCGGAATGAGCGAGCGCGACATATTCCGAAATCGATTGACCTGGGAGCCCTATCCTTTTTGCCTACCACGGAATTAGCCGCGGCGAACCGCATGTTCCAACGAAGTTCACAAGATCCCATATCAGCCTATTGCGCCACAGCTGCCAACTCCCGCGGCGCGCCCAGGTGCCCCTCAACTGCAGAACTTTGGATCCGCGACAGCTTCCTTCGTCACAAGGGACCGTTCCCGAAATACATTGTCCATGGTCATACGCCGACGATCTATCTTGATCCGCAGCAAACGATGCCGGACGTGCGCGACAACCGCTGCAACGTCGATACGGGCGCTGGAGTGAATTGGCCCCTTTCGGCGGCAATCTTCAACGACCGCCAGACAAAGCCGATCCACACGATCAGCACGGGCGCGGAGAATTGACCCTCGATCCGTTCACCATGGCGCTTTGGGGATTGATAGTCGCCGGGTCCCTGGCCATCGGTTTCCTCTGCTTGGACAGATACCGAGCGAAGAAGACGCAGCGGGAAGGGGTATGCTGACGGTCATAGTCGTTCATAAGGTCGGGGTATGCAGCCAAGTCCCGGATTTTTCGCTAGCAAAAAGCCTCGGCAGAGATACCGGGGTTCCTCTGAAATGTTGGGTTGACGAACTCCACCATATTCATGCGGTTTGGGGCAAGCACCTGAAATTTTAAATGGACCCAGTTTTCGGTGGCGCAAAATAAAAAAAGGCAGATGCAACAAGTGCATCCGCCTTTATTCCTCCCAGACTTGGTAGCCGCTCCGGTTAAATCCGTCGTCGAATCTGGTTGGGCGTTCTTAGTGGCGCACGCCCCGTGCGTCAAGAACAGCTAAGCTTTGCAATTTGCGCACGGTTAAGAATCCGTGGATGCTGGCGGGCAATTCCGCTCACCGGCGGGGCACGGTCGCGGCGGTCAGCCCGAGGGCGCGCCAGAAACCTACTTGTGCCCCCCTTCAATGGACCGAAGGTCCGCCGTCGAGGGCGTTCTTATACTGGCGTTGAGCTTCCGGAGCATCGTCAAACACAGCTCCTTGACCGCCTCATTTTGGACGGTGTCCGCGAGTTTGGCTACGTGGCAGAAGGCCATGGCTCGCTGAGAAACTGGGTCCTCATACTCCGAGGGATCGTCCAGATTAATCATGTCATCGTGGGTGTCATCAGACATAAGCTTCAATGCCTCGGTAACGGAAGCGCCTCACATCGGTGCTGCTCAAGGTGAAGCTGGACACAAGGGCGAAGGGATCATGGTTTGGAGTACGGCCAAAGGCGATCTGGAGCTGCGCGCTGAAGGTGAGGAAGGTGCCAGAGTTGTCGTTACGCCCACGGTCGCGCGACGGAGATGCCTTGGAAGGGCTTCCAACCGCGCCGGTGCCTACCAGCTTTGCTGCCCTGCTGAGTCCAGACACCGCCGCCTTGCCCCGTGCTCACGCTGGCCGGGTGGCCGTACTTCTGTCCCTCGCATCAAACCGGATCAGCAGCTTGCGCACAAAAGCAAGCCTGCCGACGGTCTCCTCGGTCGCGGCGCCGGTGGCTTCCAGGGTTTCCAACTCCACAAGTCGGTCGCGAAGAACTTCCGCCATCGTCTCGCCAATTTGCCATTCCGTATCCGACTCCCTCATTGCCAGCCAGCTCTTGGCAAGGGAAGAAGATGACGTCGTCGCCACCTCGAGGTGTCTTTGCCGAATTTTTGGAAATCATCAAATAGGTAGGCCATTTAATCTCCGTTGATTAAGGACGGTTCTTTCTGACTGGACGCGGCTTAATCTGCGAGTGCGATTTTTCGATTCCCTTGTTCCCTCTATAGTGCGGTGCAAAAATCAGGTCAATTTGATGTTGCGCTGCAACGGCAGTTTAGGCCCGCGTTGCACGGTGGGGCTACGCCCTTTGCCCTACCCAAATCCGGAAGCTTAGCGCGACATCTACAGGGCCGATTTGGAGCTTATGCGACCGCGCGACGCATTGCCTTACTCCCTTGCGACTGCAATGTTGCGCTGCAACATACTTAGCTCACCATCTTCCGATTGGAGGTGGGCGAGTTCTCCCAACCACGAAGGCGACCATGAAAGTTGGCCAACGGGTTCACTTCAAGTCCACCTCGGCAGCGCGATATTGGAAAATTCCGAAAGATGCTCAGGGGACGGTGATGTGTTCCTATCGACTCCTAACGAGCAATCGCGCCAGGGCGGACCGTTTGGATGTGCGCATCACACCGGAATTAGTGATTTGGGGCGGGGCCGCTGAGGATTTCGAAGAGATCAGAGACGATCCGGAACGGACAATGCAATAATTTGTGAAGTCGCTTCCATCATAACAGCCTAGATGGATATTCGGCGCTTCACGTTCTCTTGGCGTGCGCTCCACCTCAAAGGCGACAACCTCCGCACGAGAGCGTATAGTATCTAAAAATGCAGCTCACGGTTCCGCGTGACCGGCCGCCATGCAGAGCTTTGCCGTGACCTCGTGACCGCTTGTTGCTCGGTTCGGGAGGAACGCCAATGTCGCAGCTTGATGTGATCACCGGTCCGGATTCGACCCCGGTCTATCGTGTGCGCAAGATCGGCCCAGCGGACCTCAAGGATGCTTTGGCCAAAGGTCTCGCCGATTTCTCGGCAAAACCTTCGCACCTCGTTTTTTTGGGTCTCATCTATCCTCTCGTCGGGATCGGGCTTGTTGTCGGCGCGTCTCCACAGTTGATCTTCCCGCTTCTGTCGGGGTTCGCTCTCATTGGCCCCTTTGCGGGAATTGGCTTGTATGAGATAAGCCAAGCGCGGGAGCTTGGCCTCGACACCTCGTGGAAACACGCATTCGCCGTGGTGCGCTCGCATTCGATATTCCCAATCCTGTCGCTCGGCCTCTTATTGCTGGTGATTTTCGCCTGCTGGCTGTTCGCGGCCCAGGCTCTTTATGTGTCGCTCCTTGGACCCGCGCCGCCTCAGTCCTTCACGCAATTCATCACGACTATCTTCGACACGCCGCAAGGCTGGAAGCTGATCGGATTTGGCACCGCGATCGGTTTTGTCTTTGCCGTGCTGGCCTTGAGCTTGAGCGTCGTCTCCTTCCCGATGCTTCTCGACCGCCCAATCGATGCTGAAGCAATTGATGTCGAAATCGAGCACCCAGTCGTAGCGCCAACAATCGACGTTCCAATCGCCATTCAAACGTCTATCAAGGCCGTGCTGGTGAATCCGTTCACCATGGCGCTTTGGGGATTGATAGTCGCCGGGTCCCTGGCCATCGGTTTCCTGTTGGTCTTTGCCGGTCTCGCGGTCGTGGTGCCCGTTCTCGCGCATTCAACCTGGCATCTCTACCGCAAGGTCGTGGAACCGACCGGCCTGGCCAGACCGTTATGAGCGCGATGATCTGGAGAACGCTCGCGCACTAATGGCTTGCGCCTCCCTCTCGCGAGGGATACCGCGAGCGGATAAACTGTGCGCATGGTTGCCACTCCTCTCATTGCGCGAGCGAAACTCTCCGTCCCGGTCAACGGCATCTTGGTACCCATCAAAGCCGCTGCCGAGTTCCTCCGCCGCTTCCTTCTTCAATGGATCCCCTCAAGGCCAAATCCTATCTGTTTATAAGACACGCGAGAGCAACCCGCAGAAGGTCGCGGATTTCAAAGCGGCACTCGAGAATGGGGATTGTACCTTGGGCGGCATTCCACCTCGTTCAGTTTGGCAGGGCGGACTGGCGCCGTCGATCACTGACGCGAGCAGCCTGGAGCCAGGGGAGCGGGTTTGGTGTCCTCAAGGGCACATGCGCTCTTCCGCAGTCCGCACCCAAGCGGACATGAATTGAAGCCCACCGACCTTCGCATGTTGGCGCGTTGGCGACCTTCCACAGCGCCTCTGGCTAGTCTGCTTACTGGTGACATCCGGTAGGAAGATTCTCGCTACCGTGGCGCGATATGATGGAATTGCGGTAGTTGCTGACGAATCTTGAAGATGCCTTGCCAAGGATCTTGTTTGAGAGATGAAAGCCGATGCAGCAGGTTCCCGACTGTGAAGTGGTCCGAACGAAGTCCGGGTGAAAGTTCGTCCCAATCGAGGGGTGTCGAAACCGACGCCCGCGGCAACGCCCGCGTCGAATATGCTGCAACCGCGGTGGCACCGCGGTCGTTCCGCAGATAATCGATAAAAATGCGATCGCTGCGTGCGCGCTTCGCGATTGTGGCGACGTAACGGTCGGGTCTCTCCTTGGCCATCGTTCGTGGCAACCGTCTTGGTGAACGTCTTGACCTCGTCCCAGTCGGCCGGTTCGATGGGGACCACGACGTGGAGCCCTTTCCCTCCTGAAGTCTTGACGAAGCTTTGCAAGCCGAGAGCGACGAGCCTGTCGCGCACGTCATGGGCCGCTTCGATGACCGCCGTCCAAGGGACATTCTCGCCCGGGTCAAGATCAAAAATCAGACGATCCGGCTGTTCCAGATGATCGACGGTCGATCCCCAAGGGTGGATTTCGACAACGCCCGCCTGCACGAGGCACATCAGTCCCGCCAGCTCATCGATCGCGACCATCGGCTCTTTGTCTCCGGTATCGATGCGACGGACACTGGCGTCCAACCCATGCCACGGATGCTTGGCGAAAAAGCACTTGGCTCCTGTGCCCGAGGGGCATCGCAGCAAACTCAACGGACGGCCAGCGATATGCGGGAAGAATCCAGTCGGCGATGTCGGTGTAGAATTCGGCCAGCCCCTGTTTGGTGATTCCCTCCTCTTCCCAAAGAATCCTTTCCGGATGGGTCAGGTGGATGCCGATCGGAGCTGGCGCAACTCGGGGTTTCGATCGCTTCTGCAGTGCCTCCAGAACGATTTCCTCGGCAGGCCTGTCGTCCCTAAGCCCCTTGAACGCCGCGGCCCGGAGCAGTCTGTCCTGTGTCCAGCCGCGATATTCGATCTCGCAGACGAGGCGCGGCTCGGCCCATCGGACGCCTTTCTCGACGCCGGCCGGAAGCGGTTTTGCGAATTGCGGCTTTGTCGAACTGATTTTCTCGAGTTCGTCACGCAGCGACCTCGATTGGTCACTGGACCACCCTGTCCCGACCCGGCCGGCGTAAACAAGGTTTCCGCTGTCATGATAGCCGAGCGCCAGCGATCCGACGGACCGGCTGCTTACCGTCGAGGGGACGTAGCCCAGGATGACGAACTCCTGTCGCTCGACGCATTTGCTCTTGAGCCAATGGTCGCCGCGGCCGGATCGATACGGCAGGTCCACGCGTTTGGAAATGATCCCTTCAAGTCCGAGCCGGCACGAATGGTCCAGCATGGTTGGCCCGTCCACGTCGAGATGCTCGCTGAAGCGAATGGGCGAGCCGGCCGGCAGGCCGGCGAGGAGCTGCTGCAGCAACTCTTTACGGTCCTTGAGAACCGCTTTCGTCAGATCGAACCCTTCGCAGTAGAGAATATCGAAGACGAAGTAGCGGAACCGGTCCAGGCGGCCGGCCTTCAGATCGGCCTGCAGGTTATTGAAGCTCGAAATGCCGCTCGCGTCCTCGACAACGATCTCCCCGTCGATCAGTGCCGAGCCGAGACCGAGCGCCTTCAATGCGTCGGCAATGCTGCGAAAGCGATCGGTCCAGTCGAGCTTCTTGCGCGTCAGCAGACGGATGGTGCGCCCGTCGATCCGTGCCTGCATGCGGTAGCCGTCGTACTTGATCTCGTGGATCCATTTCGGGCCGGTCGGAGGCTTTTCGCACAGAGACGCCAGGCTCGGCTCGAGGAAAACCGGCAGCAGTCCCGTTCGAGCGCCTGAAAGTTTGCGAATGTCCGGAAGGACAATTTTTCGCGCTTTCGCGACTGCAGCTCTGGCTGCGTGATCCTTGCGCACCTCGCCCGCGGCCGCGAGCTCTTCGTTCGTGCGGCCGCTGAGCTGCGACGTCGTCTCCTCATCGGTGATTTCCCGATCGCCCGGTCGCCGGGCGAACTCGTCGTCCGACTTGATCAGCAGCCACGGCTCGGTCTTTTCTCCGGATCGCGGCCGGATCCGAACCAGATGCCAACGCCCCTTGAGCCGTGTGCCGTCGAGCGTAAACGCCAGATGGCCTTTCGCGAGCCCCTTTTGCGGATCGCCCTCCGGCTGCCCATCGGCCGCGGTCCCAGACGATCATCGAGCCCGCGCCATATTCGCCCTTCGGGATATTGCCCTCGAAATTAAGGTATTCGATCGGGTGGTCCTCGGTGCGGACCGCAAGTCGCTTTTCGCCGACCGTGAGGCTCGGGCCTTTGGTGACCGCCCAGCTCTTCAAGACTCCGTCCATCTCGAGCCGCAGGTCGTAATGCAGCCGCCGCGCCGCGTGCTTCTGCACGACGAATTCTCGGCCGTCGCCGCCTGCCACCCGAACCTACGGGCTCCGGCGTTCGGGCGAAGTCGCGCTTCCCGGCGTATTCTTTGAGCGACTTATCCGCCCGGACTTGTGTCGCTTTTTGTCTCGCCGACCGGCACGGCTGGTCTCCAATATCAAGTCGCGAAAGGTCTGCCGCAGCCACAATTCGATTCGGTCGAGCACCGCTTTGTAGGTGTCTTCCTGTGTGATGCCTCGCGCGCTTCAAGACCTTGAAGGAGTGGTCCCCACCTTCCACGACGTAAAGATCGGCAGGAGCTTTGAGCGTCTTGATGATCGGCCGCAGCTCGTCAGGTGTGCCGAACGGGTCACGCGAACCTTGAACGAACAACATCGGAACCTTGATGTCCGACAAATGCATCGCCCGAAGCTGGTCCACTTTGCCGGGAGGATGCAGCGGGTAGCCGAGGAAAACGAGGCCTTCCACATCGGGGGAGCCGGCGGCAGCAATCTGCGAAGCAATTCGTCCGCCCATCGACTTGCCGCCAATCACCAGCGTACCGCGGTCGATCTTTTTCTGCCGAACTGTCTCGATCACTGCCCGGAAACACGCTTCGAGCTTATTGTTCGTGTCCGGAATGCGTCGACCTTGCTCGGTGTATAGAAAATTGAACGTGACCGCGTTAATTCCGCGCGCCGCGAGCTCCGTGGCAAATCTCATCATGAAATCGCTTCGTCTGACCGGCGCCAGCTCCGTGCGCAAGAATCAATGTGACACCAGCCGGGTCCGGCTTGGCTGCAGGGTAGATGAGTGCAGTCACTTCCTGATCTGGGGCGACCTCGACGCGCATTTTCTCAGGCATGGTACGCCCCACTTCTGGGATCAAGATCGCCCCGTTGCTTTGGCCGCTGCTGCCGGCTCGGCGGCCGTCGATCCCATGCTTGCCATCTGCATTTCGCAATATTTCAACGCACGTTTCGCGCGCTCGGCCCATGACGACGTGCGGTCGTGTTCGAGATATCGTCTCCACCAGATCGCTGCTTCTGCGTGCTTGCCAAGGCGCTGAAGGAACAACGCCATGTTGAACATGGCATCGGCGTAGTCGTGGATCGGCATCGAGCGCACGCTTCTGGCAATCAACCGCCTCGGAAAGTCGCCCCCTTTCATCAAGCAAGTCTGCCAGATTGTGCCAAGCCGGAGCGAAGTTTGGATCCGCCGTCACGGCCCACCGATAGGCGGCTTCCGCCTCCACCGTGCGCTGCTGAACCCGCAGCAGATTGCCGAGATTGAGCCCCGCCGCCGGATCGTTCGGATCGAGTTTCATGACACGCCGGTAGAGGATTTCGGCCGCGCTGAGGTCGCCGGCCTCCTCGGCGGCTTGCGCCTGCGCGAAAGCTCCGTCGGCGTCGGTAACGTCCGGCTTGGTGACCGGGAGCACGAACTGCCCTTTTGAATCCGTGCGGCCCTGGACCTGCTCGACCAGGATCTTATCCGAGGATTCCGGAAACAGGCGCAAATTGGAAAGCCGCGCATCGGGGAGCCATTTCCGGATATCCCGCAGGCTCCGGGTGATCACCGAAAGCATAATCCCAGAGCCAAGCAGCTGCGCGACCTGACGGGCGGCGGCGAGATCGCGGAAGCCGTAAAGACCATCCCGCGTCTCGATCAAGCCAAACATCGAAAGTTGCTCGACAACGTCCGCCGACAGTTTGCTCAGTGCCGCGAGCTCAGCGGCTGTATAGGTCTTGGCCTGCTCCTCCGACGAGGATTTGCCGACCCATTCCAGGAATCGGCGCTCGCTGACGATCGGAATCGCCGTAGGACTTCGCTGTGGACAGGCTGTTGGAGGGCCGTCCGTCATCCTGAAGTGGCCAACCGAGTTCGCCGACGATCAAGAGCCGGGTATCTTTGGTAATCCCCTGGCGGGGCTTTCCCCCATGCTGGATGACGAGCGCGAACGCGTCCGCCCGTTTCATTGACGCAAGCCGTCCCGTGAAGGCGATGACCCCGCCCTCGAGCGACGATGCGTCCGGTTCGCACTTTGGCTTCAGCGTCCCGTTTTCCTCTTAGCGGTCCCGCCTGCACCGGCTCGGGCTTTCGTGCTTGCTGCGGCGGGCTTCTTCTTTGTCTCGCCGCCGATACTCGCCCGTAGCGCATCCATGAGATTGATGACGCGGTGGGGTGCCGGCTCCGCTTTCGGCGCCTCGATGACGCGGCCAGCCTGCTTGGCTCGGAGCAGCTCGACCAGTGCTGTCTCGTAATGGTCCACGAATGTCGAAGGATCAAAATGCGATGTCTTGCTGTCGACGATATGGGCGGCCAGCTCCTTCATATCAGCCGGCAGCTTCAAGTCTGCAATATCCTCGAAATAGGGGGCTTGGTCGCGGACCTCGTAGGGGTAGCGCAGCGTTGTCGCAAGCAGGCCCTTGTCGAACGCCTCCAGCATCATGACATGCTCGCGTCGCGATAGGACCACACGGCCTAAGGCGACCATGCCCTTCTCGCGGATCGCATCGCGGATGACGGCGAATGCCTCTTGTCCGACCTTGTCTGTGGGCGCGATATAATACGGGTCGTCGATGTAGCGATCGTCGATCTCGGATCTCGGGACGAAAGTGTCGATCGCGATGGTGTGGGAGCTTTCGATCCGTATCTTCTCGATCTCCTCGTCCTCGATCTGGAGGTACTGACCCTTGCCAATTTCGTAGCCGCGACCAATGTCCTCCTTCTCGACCGTCTCGCCCGTTTCGGCGTCGACGAGCTGCTGCTTCAGCCTGTTTCCGGTCTTGTTGTTGATCCGGTTGAACGAAATTCGCTCCGAGCTCGACGCGGCCGGATAGAGGGCGATCGGACACGAAACCAAAGACAGTTTGAGGTAACCCTTCCAGGAAGCACGCGGGGCCATGGGACGCTCCTGACGCGTAGAGGCACCCCGGACCAGACCTGCGCCCGGCCCGACAAGGCCGGGATCATAGCATATTTTTGCAGTGGCCCGAAGCCCTCAGTCAGCTCTGGCGCAAAGCGGGGGTGCGGGTAGTGTTCTTCTGAGTTGGATCAAGAGCAGACGTACCGCTGAAGGGGAGGGTGTTGAAACGGGTGTAGAGGACGAGGACTGCCATCAATTTATTTTGCGCTCCGGAGAAATCCGGCCATCGGGCATGGCCGCTGATAGCGCCAATCAGCCATCGGCACATTAGAAATCCCATCCGTCCGACCGCATTCGACCGCATGATGCAAATTTCCCGGCCGTGCATCACGGTGCACGATGAAGGCGCCCGCAGCGGACTGATTTCCCTCGGGAATACGCAAGCCGCGAAGGCGAGATTAAATGGCGCTTCGCATGAGCAGTCGCACGACACGGTTTGGCCCTGCCGCAACGCCGGTCAGCCCTTGGGACCGACCATCGCGAAGATGGCGCCCTGCGGGTCGAGACAATGGGCGATCCAGCTGCCGCCTGGAACCTGCATGGGGCCGTGGATGATCTGGCCGTCGGCATCCTTCACCCGTGCCATCGCGGCCTCGACCGCATCGACATTGAAATAATATAGCCAAAATGGCGCAGGTGTTTCTGGGGTCTGTCATCATACCGCCGCAGGGCGCTCTGGTAGACACCCATCGGCCCCGTACTGATCGCCTCGCCTTTGGTCCAGCCGAAAAGGCCGGAATAGAGAAGGCAAAGGCGCTTTCAAGATCGCCTGCGTGCAATTCATGCCAGCCGACATGACCTGGCGTACCTGGCGCCACTGGTGCGCGCTCCTCATCGTTCGCTCCTTCGAAGAGGATGAACACCGCCCCATGCGCGAACGCATGACTGGGTGCTGCGTGTTGTGAGCCGGCGGCGACACTGAAGTGGCCGACGCCGGGGGCGCGGTGAATTGAGATGAGGCATTGCACAATTTGGCAAGGAAGTCTTAACCACCACGCGCCTATTTTTCTAATCTCTTTCGACGCACACTTGGAGCGATCAGATGAACTGGTTTTCGGTTCAAATGAATGCAGCGATCATCGCCGGTGTGCTGTCTTTAAACATCGGCCTGACCATTGTTTTGGTGGCAACCATCCTCTCCAATAGAAAAATGCGCCAAACTTGAGTTCGCAGCTGAGGGCGTAGCTCGTGAGATGCTCATGGACCGCAAGTTGCCCTATCGCGCCTTTCGCGTCTTGAAATATCATCTTAGCGGGTTCACCGACGATGAATTAAGAAAGGTCCTGGTTCGAGCAGGTGGCATTCGGCTCACGGCCGGCGGACAGGAGGTTTGGGGACTTCTCACGCGAAATCGACAATACCTTAGCGTTGAGGAAATCAAAGAAGCCCCAACAACAAAGATTGCTTTTGATGCCGCTGATAAGCAGGAGAACCGTCAACGGCAGCAGCAAGAGAGTGAGCCTCAAGACCAACCGGACCTTTCGCGTGACACATCCGGGGCCTTTGAGCGTGTACGTGCAGAAATGATCAAGCTCGGCACGCTTGAGTGCGTCAGACCGGCGGCCCGACAGAAGTGAAACGACATCAGCTACGATGGGGTAGCGGACTTGGAAGGCAATATGGCCTGGGAGTGTCAGATATTCTGTGTAAGCAGTCTCTGTGATCGCTTCTCCATGGTCAGTGCGCTGCTCCCGGAAAGCGGTCGCCGAACTGAATGGCAAATTGCCCCATGGCCGCTGTCCATTCAACCCCTCGCCGCCACCTTAATATCCCAAAGCCACCCCCGCAATGGCGCCATCAGCAAAATCGCTTCGTTATTTCGATAGCGCAATGCCGCGTTTTGCTCTCATTTCGTCGATGACGAGTCCGATCGCTTTGATGATCTTTACGTCGGGATGCGCCTTGCAATACACAATTGTTTCGTGCTCGGCTTCCTTGGAGCGCGACACGTTGATGTAATGCTTCTTCGCCAGTCCATTGTACCAACCGCTGTACCATGTCGTCAGCATGTCCGCGTCTTGCTGGAACGTGCCGGCGAGTTGCGCACAGGTCAATGCCTGGACATCGATATATCCCTCCGCGTCTGCATACGCCTTCAATTCCGTTTGCGCGTTCGCACCGGACATAAGGCACGCCGTTATGGCTGCTGCAGTAGCAAGCAATACCTGTCGCATTGGTCGTTCTCCCTTTTTGGATTTGACGCCGGATTCATCTATGTCCGGCGCCCACATCTGCGGCACACGGAGAAACGTCGCCGCGCTGTGCCTGCATTGTATACTGTGCGGCATAACAAGTCACCTTCCGACACCGAAAATGCGCGGCGTTACCGACGCCTTCTAAGCGATGCCCCAGCAGCTTAGCTTATCGTGAAATGACTTCTGGCCGCTCGGCGCACTCGGCCCGAAGCAAGTTTGCGCTGATCTGAAAAATGCTTTAGCGCCGATGCTGGAATTGCGTCGGGCGTAACCGATGAGCCCGGCCACTTTGCCCTTGACGTTCCCTTTCGCCCGCCCCAGCGAACCGCTAGCTCGCCGACAATGTGACAAGATCTCATAAGCAACACCGGATGTTGCGTATTTGTCGCTCTCATCAGTAAGTCGTGTAATGGCCGCGGCAATTCGCCCCGTTTTGTTGCCAGCGGCAAAAACATTGTCTCCGTTGCCGGGGGCGCCATGACCCGTGAAGTCGTGCAAGTGTGCTGATATCGATGCAACGTGTTTGCCTGGCCGGAATCATGCTGCACCTCGGAATTCCCGTCGTCGCTTGGTTCGAGGAAAGGACGCTGCTTATCCTATTGCTGACCCGTGTGTTGCTCGCGGCCTTTGCAGTGTTCTTTGTGCTTGACCACCGGCGGGCACGAAGGCGACTTCGTTCTAAACTCCGATCACTTCCAGAGTACCTTCAGCCAATTCTTGCGCGGTGGAAGCCCCTCGGGGCGGGCTCATTCACCACCTCTAGCGGACGCAAGTGATATTCCCGAATCGCAAAGCGTATGATGACACCGATCGCGGCAGCGGGCGCCACCGCGATAACGAGGCCGACGAAGCCGCTTGAGCGAATAGCCGCTTTCCACCCCTCTGCGGAAGTTCGGCCCACAGTTCTCGGTGACGGGACTGAAACAACCCGGACATTAGGGTACGTTCCATTTAAGCCTTCCCGCTTGCCAAAAAAGCCTCGGTCGGGGCAAATTCGAGGGCCTAACACTACTTTTGCAGATTTTTAGCGACGAGCGAGTTTTTGGGATTCCCAAGAGAGGGTTTGCGTGATTCATGAGAGGTCGGCTTATGGAGGGCCGATCAATGGACGTTGACTGGCAAGCCGATCTCGATCGCTGGCTTGCGCCGTTTGTCGCGGCGCTACGGCACAAGACGAGGGCGCGGATGTGTCCGGCCTCACATGAGGGCGCCTGCGTCAAGCTATTTCATTTCGAGGCTCCTCGGATATTGCCACTGTGGCGCGGTTGATTTGATCGACCAAGGCGGAGCTCCCATCAACACAGGTCTTCCCTGCAAACCTCACATCCGGCGGGACTGATGTCCCCACCATGGTCCCACATTCGGGACGGGAGAGCTCCAGGAGGGCGGCGCCACTCTTTGAGACGATGCGCAGGCACCAGGCCGGACAACGGCGACGCCCCCTTGGATCCGTGTCCCGGGCCGTCGTGCGGCTCTCGGGCTCAGTCTTTGGGATCGATTAAGTCGCGGGCTTCATGACCGCGCCCTCCGGAACAACGCCTTGGGACGCTGGAAGGTTGAATGACGTGCGTCTCGATGCCGTTTTTCGCCAGCCATCGGGCCAGCCAAAACCCTGACCATCCCGCCTCGTAGATCGCGACCACCCGCTCGACATTCCGGCCAGCCTTCACGGCCCGGACGCGATAAACTTCGATGGCAGCCATCAGCGCTTCAGGAATTGGCTGGATGGAGCGTTTGGCTTTAACGCCTGGCAGGCCAGGTATCTGAGCAGCCAGCACCCAACTCGTGTTGCTCAGCTCAATTGCCAGAATGAGCGTCCGTTCGTAATCAAGCAAGGTAGGGGTAGGAAGTGCGCCAGGAGCCTGCGTCATCGTCAATATCCTCCAAGGTTTTATGACGGCAGACACGCTACTATTTCCGCCGCAAGCCCTCATGGTATCTATATCGCCGCCGGGCTGATTGGTCCGGGAGACCGCAAGAGCGTTCAGCCGATGGCGGCGCGCGCTGGCGAGGTCGGCTACGATCGGCTTCATCATTTCGTCGCTGCCGGAGTTTGGGACAGTGCTCCACTCGAGGCTGCCCTGCTGAAGGAGGCAGATGGCCTGGTTGGCGATGAGGCGGGGTTTCTTGTCATCGATGACACGGCGTTGCCCAAGAAGGGACGTCACTCGGTTGGCGTCGCGCCACAATATGCCTCGTCGCTCGGAAAGACTGCCAACTGTCAGTCGCTGGTCTCGGTAACGTTGGCGTCGCGCGAGGTGCCGGTGATGGTGGGCCTGCGGCTATTCCTGCCCGCCCCGGGCCCGTGTGCCGAAGGATAGACAGACTGCTCTGACAAAGCCGGAGATTGCGATCGAGGAGATCGACCGCGTCATCGCCTCCGGTGCGCGTTTCGGCTGTGTGCTTGCCGATTCAGGGTACGGCTCCAGCGGGCCTTTCCGTCAGGCTTTGAGCGAACGCGGTCTGCTGTGGGCGGTGGGTCTGTCGCGACGCCAGAACGTCTATCCCGCCGACGTTGCCCTGATCTTCCCCGTCGCGAAGGCCGGAAAGCTCCGCAAATACCACATCCCTGATCAGCCCCCGGTCTCTGCTGAAGCGTTGTTGGCCGGAGGGAAATGGCAAAGGGTCAGCTGGCGGCGGGGCACCAAAGGTCGGCTGACATGTCTCTTCGCGGCTTTCCGTGTCCGCGTTGCGGATGGCCATAAGCACCGCATGCTCGATAATCGTATGCAGTGCATGCCGAGCGACGAGGTCTGGCTCGTCGGCGAACGCCGGTCGACTGGCGAGCAAAAATACTATGTGTCGAACTTACCGGCCGATGCGAGCCTCAAGATGCTCGCCGCCACGATCAAAGCCAGATGGGTCTGTGAGCAGGCGCATCAGCAGCTCAAGGAGGAGCTCGGCCTCGACCACTTCGAAGGTAGATCCTGGACCGGGTTACACCGACACGCCTTGATGACCATGATCGCCTACGCCTTCCTCCAATCCCGCCGCCTCAAAGCAGCGGGACGGAAAAAAAAGAGTTGGGGGACCGCCGCCACAACCGAGCATGCCGGCCATCAGGCAAGCTATCCTCGACCTCTTCGCACGGCCTCCACCCAGGCGATGCCCCCACTGTGAGAAACTCCTCGCCGACGCCGTCGAATCTAATCTGCCAAAGTAGTGCTAAACGAAGGTGAGGCACACGTTTCAGCCTTCCGAACGGACCGTTCATCATCCGGACATCCTTCGAAGCACAACCTTCTAAGAGGAGAAACGAATGATGAAAACGACACACACGGTGGTGTTGGCGGCAGGTCTTGTGGCGGGGCTCGCGCTCGCGAGTTCGGAGGCGTTTGCTGCCGGGCCGATGATCGCGCCGGGGGCGCTTGCAATGGCTTCGGGCGGAAGTGCCGAGGCGATTGTGGAGAAAACGGTTGTTGTCGTGCGCAGACGCGCCGTAGTCCGCAGACCTGTTGTGGTGCGCAGGCGCGTCGTGCGCTAACGGGCTTTGTCGACTGGATTTTTGCGGCTCGATCTCGACGGACCGCTGTGCGGCCCGTGGGCTCTGAACACGGGCGGCTTACCCGCGGCTTCGGCTATCGCGGGATGACTTTAGGCCGCTCGGCACGCGAAGCCAGTTTGCCCTGACATGAAAAATGCTTTAGCGCCCGGCGCGAGAAACCAGAACGATGGGAATCGTCCAATGCGCCCTGCGATACTTGTGACTGCCGGTCTTTTGACCATCGCGACCGCGCTTATCGCCGCAGTCTACTTCTGGTCGCCGCACGTGAATCTTCGTGTGACGACCGGGCCGCCTGGCAGTGCGGCCTATCGATTCATCACGGCCTTCGCTTCGGTCACCGAAGCAACGCATCCGCGCGTCCGCATTAAACTCGTCCAAGTTAACGATTTGGCGGCCAGCGCCAAGGCGATCGAGGATCACACGACTGATCTTGGCATCGTGCGGAGCGACGGCGTAATCCCCAGCAACGGCCAGACCATTGCCATTCTGCGCCGGGATGTCGTTGCTCTTGTTGTGCCGGCCAAATCTCCGATCGACAAGATCCCGAGCCTCGCCGGAAAGACCATCGGCATCCCGCAGGGACCCTTGCAAAAATACAACGAGCAGACGCTCGACTCGATCTTGAGCTACTACAATATTCCGGCGAATTCGGTGAAACGGGTTTTCGTCCCGCTCGCCGAACTCGGCGCGGCTGTTCATGACAAGCAGGTGGCAGCGGTTCTCGCCGTCGGCCCAATGGGACCAGGGGAGGCCGTCGACGTTGTCGGAGCCATCAAGCTTGCAACCAAGGGCCCTCCGACCCTCCTCGCCATCGACGAGGCGGACGCGATCAATAAGCGGTTTCCCGGACTGGAGTCGATCGACGTGCCCGCCGGAGCCTTCCGGGGGCGGCCGCCCGTCCCCGACGATACGGTGACGACGCTAGCCATCACTTACCGCTTCGTCGCGCCAAATACGATGCTCGACGCCATAGCGGGAGCCATCGCGCGATCCATCTTCAAGACCAAAGCCCAGTTGGTGGCCAAAACGCCGCTCGCTAGCCAGATCGAAGCGCCCGATCCCGACGACAAGAACCCTGTCTTGCCGGTTCATCCGGGCGTCGCGGCCTATCTCAATAGTGGCGAGCAGAGCTTCTTCGATGAGTTCCAGCAATATATCTATCTGGGTGGCATGGTCCTGAGCATGGTTGGCTCCGCGATCGCGCTCCTCGTCGGACGCTTCAATCGCAAGAAATCCGAGAGCGATCTGCGGCAGATCGATCGCCTAATCGAGCTCGCCGACAAGGCGCTTGTTGCGCAAGCCACTTCCGAACTCAATGCCCTGGAGGAGGAACTCAATAAGATTATTGCATGGTTCGTCAAGGGACAAGCCAGAGGGACCGCCGAACTCGGCCGCGTTTTCCATCGCCATCGCACACGCCCAGCACGCCATCGAGAAACAACGCACGGCGGTCCGGCAAGGGCAGACAAGCCCCATGCCTCAATAAGAGCCGCGAACCGCTTTTGTTTCAAAAATTGCGGGGGTCGCGCATTGAACGCTGCGGTCACCTTCAAGGATGGCGTCGATCCACGCCATGCCCGGCCCAAGCTTCTTCTAAGCCGGCCGTTCACGTCACCTACGTGCTAAGGTGCCGCGGGGTGCAACCACGCCCGCCAGCGCCTCAGCACCGGTGACCAGATCGAGCAATTCGGCGGTGATCTCGGTTTGTCGAGCCTCCTGTGCTGACTGACGCAACCGGGAGAGCTTCTTCGTCACGTTCTTGTGCGCGGACTCCATGGCCGCGAAGCGCGCTGCGTTTTCGCTCGAAATGGATTCGACCGCTGCTTCGGTCAGCAGAGCAAACACATATTCCGAGATAAGCTTTTCCAGCAAAGGCCGAGGCGCGAGATTATGAAGCGGCTCCAGACGTGGTTGCTTGATGGCAAGCGAATTGACATCGAGCGGCAAGAGCAAAAGCCGCTCAATTTTGGGCCCGCTGCCTTGACGGTAGCGGTCGAACATCACTTCGATGCGGGAGATTTCGCCCCGAGCGATGAGGCTGTAGAGCTCGGTAGTGAGACGGTTAACTGTCTCGGGCGCACCGACCAGCCTTGTTGCCATCGGCCTCATCCAACTTACCTGCCGCCCGCGCCCAAGCGCAAGGGCGGCGCCGCGGCTGCCCAGAACAAAAAGCAGGTCGTGCGCTTCGAGCGCCGCTTCCGCAGCTTCTACAAGACGCTCATTAAAGCCGCCGACAAATCCGTGCTCAGCCGTACAGAGAACAAGGGCCCGGCGCCCCTTTGCCAAGAAAGTCTCGGATGGCGGTGGCATGAGAAGAAAAGCGGCTCCGATCGCCGCTGCCATCGATTCGGCGTAACGGCGGACACCCGGAAGCGCACGTTGTGCCTCCTGCACACGCATGCCGGCAAGCGAACGCATCGCGCCAACAATGTCGAGTAACTCGTCCATGCTGGCAATGTGGCCTTGGATTTCCGCAAGGCGGCTCACGGCTGAGGAGCTCCCGGTACGTTGTTCGACGTCACGATAGAGCGAGCCAGCACCGAAAGCGAAATCTTGAGGCGACTACGAACATCGTCCGGGATGGCTTTTGCCTTATCATCGAGCGCCATGATTTCGGGGCAGTGCTCGGCAAGCCATGGAGCGAGGCTCGATCGAAAGGAACCCACGCGCTCGAGTGGCACGCCGTCGAGCACACCATCGCTCAACGCACAAAGCAGAGCAATCTCCTCGCCAAGCGCAAGCGGGGCAAACTGGCGCTGGCTGAGCACCGCGCGAATGCGTCTGCCGTGCTCGATGACTTTACGCGTGCGCTCGTCAACCATGGTGCCAAAGCGGGTAAAGACTTCCAGCTCCAGGAACTGCGCATATTCGAGCCGTAGGCTTTCCGAAAGAGATTTGAGAACCGGCGCCTGCGTCTTACCGCCCACACGCGACACGCTCTTGCCGACATCGACAGCAGGTTTCTGATCTTCGTAAAAGAGGCGGGGATCAAGGTAAATCTGTCCATCTGTGATTGAGATGAGGTTGGTCGGAATGTATGCGCTGATGTTGCCGGCTTGCGTCTCAGCAATCGGCAGTGCAGTCAACGAACCGCCACCACCTTCGGGTGCCAGTTTCGCCGCGCGTTCGAGCAAGCGCGAATGAATGTAGAAAATGTCACCTGGGTAAGCCTCGCGTCCCGGTGGCCGGCGCAGCAGTAGCGAAACCTGACGATAGGCTGCTGCGTGCTTGGTAAGATCGTCGATCACGAGCAGGACATCGCGGCCTCGCGCCATGAAATACTCGGCCATCGTGCAGGCGGCATAGGGTGTGAGCCATTGGAGGCCGGGCGCGGCATCAGCTTCGCCGATGACGAACAAGCACCGCTCCGGCGCACCATAGTGGCGCACGGCCTCGATCACGCGCGCGACAGAGGATGCCTTTTGGCCGACTGCGGCGTAAACGCAGATCACATCGCTGGCGCGCTGGTTGATGATGGTATCGACGGCGATCGCGGTCTTGCCTGTCCCGCGGTCACCGATGATGAGCTCGCGCTGGCCCCTACCTAGCGGAATCATGGCGTCGACCACGAGGAGGCCGGTCGCCAACGGCCGCGTCACCAACGCACGATCGATGATCGCTGGCGCCGGCTGCTCGACAGGTGAAAATTGCTCCGTAACAAGCGGCTCGCCGCCGTCGAGCGGAGCGCCCAGCGCATCAACCACGCGGCCCAGCAACGCATCGCCGACGGGAACACGCGCCACTTCGCCAGTACCATGCACAATACTTCCCGCTGGAATTCCACTGGTATCGCCCAGTAATACGCACCCGATCATTTCCTCGCCGAGATCAACGGCAAGGCCACGCACGCCGCCTTCGAATATCAGCAACTCGTCGAGCCGTGTTTCTGGCAAGCCTTGCACCATCGCCACGCCGTCGCCAACCTCGACCACCCGGCCTATATGTTCGAGCCGTGGGTCGAGTGACAGAGCGCCGAGACGTTGCCGGCTCCGATCGAGCCAATCGTGAAGGTCGTCAGTGAGCGTTGGCATGAGCTCCGACCTCCGACCGCACAACGGTCATGGCGCTCTGCCAGGAGAAGCGTAGGACAGCGGTCGGGAAATGCAGTTCTGCCCCGTCGATAAGCTCCAGGTTCACGTTGAATGCAATGGTGACACCGTCGCCGAATATAAGATGAAGTCGGTTGCGCCATATCTCGCGCATCGCCGGCGGAAACGGTACCGCGGTCACGACGATGAGAGAGCTGCCGTCCGCAAACTGTCGGGTGAGCGCATCGAGTTCCAGCTTCGGAAGCGATTTCAGGTGCTGATCGATCCGTTCTATCCACGCCTCGGCGCGAAGCTGCATCGGCACTTCGGCGAGGAAGCGCCGCGCAATTTCAGCGCCAAGGTCGAGAGCGACCCGGCGCGCTTCCTCAAGCGCGCGTTCACGTTCTCCGGCCAGCGTCTTACGCGCTCCGTCGAGCAGCACTTGTGCGTCACGGTCGGCCTGCGCGCGGCGGCCCTCCGCCGCTTTCTGCGCCTGCGCCGTGACGGTCTTGAGCGCCTCCTCGCGTTCAGCCGCTATCCCGGCGCGTTCCGCCTCGACCGCCGCAAGTTCAACCTTTGCTTTGCCTTCCGTTGCCTTTGCATCATCGTATTGCCGTTGGATCTCGGCTCTGCGTGCGTCAATCATGCGCAGTACCGGTTTGTAGAGAAAACGGTGCAGCAGCCAGACAAGGACTGCGAAATTGACTGTTTGCAGTGCCAGTGTCCACCAGTCGAAGTGCATGGTTAGCCCGCGTAAGGGTTGGCAAAAAGCAGCAGCAGAGCCACGACCAGGCAGTAAATCGCCATCGTCTCGATCATTGCCAGACCGACAAAAAGCGTCCGCGAGATGGTGCCGGCTGCCTCGGGCTGCCTTGCGATGGCATCCATCGCGGCGGCGACGGAACGGCCCTCGGCCAGCGCCGGTCCGATCGAGCCGATCGAGACGGCAAGGGCGGCGGCGATGATACTGATGACCTTTGGATCCATAATACCTCCCCTATTCCTTTGCGACGCCGCCAACCGCGGCACCGATGAAGACAGTTGCAAGTACGGCGAAGATGTAGGCCTGCACGACGCCGACCAGAATTTCGAGAATCATGAGCGGGATCGGAACGAAGAGACCTGCCAGGGCGACCACGAGCCCGATGACGAATTCGCCGCTCATGACATTGCCGAACAGGCGCACCATGAGGGAAAAGGTCCGTGTCACCTCGGAGATAATATTGAGTGGCAGCATGATGAGTTTGGGCTCGGCAAAGCTGGCGAGATAGCTGGCGAGGCCTCTTGCACGCACGCCAAAATAATGCACGGAGAAAAATACGATGAGCGCCAAAGCTGCTGGCGTCTCAAGCTTGCTGGTGGGAGCTTCGACACCGGGCAGCACGCCGGAAAGATTAGCTGTCACCAAAAAAATAAAGAGCGTGCCGAGCAAGGGAAGATACGGCCGCGCGTCTTTGCGGATGACATCCTCAATCTGTCCTGAGATGCCAGTGACGAGAAGCTCAAGCACGATCTGGCGGCGATCGGAGTGCAGCGCGAGCCGCCGCGTCACGAGCCAGCAGACGGCGGTGAGTGCGAGCATGATGACCCAGGTCGTCACAACAGGCCGGGTGATTGGGACCGGACCAAGTTGGAAGGCAACAGTGCTGATGAGCGGCGATGGCTGCATTATCCGGCACTCTTTGCTGTGCGTAGCGCCACCATGCGTGCGAGGAGAAAACCGATAAACGTCGCGAGCAGCGAGGTTGCGCCGAGCTTCGCAGCAAGACCAAGAATGATGATGGCCACCCCAATACGGCCCAGCGTGAGCGCTAAGGGGAGGAACCAGCCGCGCCCGGCTGCAAACAGCGCCACCGTTCGACGTAAGGCCGCAAAATAAGCGACGCCGAACGCAAAGCCTATCAATGCCATCGCCATTGCGAGAGAAGAAAGCGCGATCGGTGTTTCATGGGTCATTCGCTATAGATCCTCTTCCAGGCAAGCGCGCATCCGAGTGTAAGGCCGGCTACAAGCAGGCCCAAGGTCCAGAAAATTCCCATATCGAAGTGCCGGTCGAGCCAGCGACCTGCAAAAATGCCGAGCAGTGTCGGCGTCACGATGGTCCAGCCGAGAGCCCCGATCATCGCCAGGTTCTGGCCGAGCGAGCGCTCGCCCTCACGCTGCCAGCGCGCGCTCCGCTGCTGCCGCGTCCTGACAGCTTCATCGAGCGGCTCGTGATTATCGGGCTCCTGCGTCACTGCTCAATACCATCGCTTTGTGTGAAGCCGGGTCTGCCGGGAACCGCCGGTGCGCGTTCCGATTTGATAAAGCGGCAAATTTGCCGGATCGCCGCGAGATAAAGTCGTTGCGCATCGGTGCGGGCCGCCCGCTCGTCCTCCGTTTTGCGGCGGAATGAGGCGAGCACTTTAGTTTCAAGCTGGTGCAGATCGTCACTGGCGACGGCCTCCCGCGTCGCGACCGTGATGATCTCGCCGCCGCGCACCTCAAGCACGCCGCCACGAACGGCCAGGTGATGCTCGGCGCCAACCTTATCCCGCCAGCTTACCACGGATATGGAGAGTGCCGTCAGGAAGTCGGCATGGCCCGGCAGGATGCCGAAGGCGCCGGTCTCATCCTCAGCGCGAAGATGTGCGACATCGTTGGCTTCAATGATGATGGAAAGCGGCGTGGTCACGGCGAGCCTCATGGCACCTCCATCGCCGGTCGCGCCTCTGTGCGCCGCGCTTCGTCGAGGTCGCCAACCATGTAAAGGGAACTCTCGGCCCAGTCATCGGCTTCGCCCTCCAGAATCGCGCGACATCCGGCGAGCGTGGCGTCGAGCTCGACCGCGCGGCCAACCTTGCCGGTGAATGCGACGGTAACCATGAAGGGCTGAGTGAGGAAGCGCATAAGGCGTCGCGCCCGTTTGACAACGGTGCGGTCCACCGTGCTCAGCTCTTCCATACCGAGCAGCGCGATGATCTCCTGAAGCTCGCGATAGTGGGCAATGGTTTTGCGAACATCTTGCGCGATCCTGTAATGCACCTCACCGACGAGGCGCGGATCGAGCAGGCTCGACGTCGAGGCGAGTGGGTCCACCGCCGGATACATTCCCTCGCTTGCCATATCGCGGGACAACACGACCGAAGAATCGAGATGGCTGAAAATCTCCGCCACCGCTGGGTCAGTAAAATCGTCGGCCGGCACATAGACCGCCTGAATCGAGGTGATCGCAGCGCCGGCTATGGAGACGATCCGCTCCTCCAGTTCAGCGATTTCGCTCGCAAGTGTGGGCTGATAGCCAACGCGCGAAGGCAACCGGCCGAGCAATCCGGAGACTTCGCTGCCGGCCTGAACCATTCGGTAGACGTTGTCGATGAGCAGCAGGACATTTTCGCGGGCAGAATCCCGAAAATGCTCGGCGATTGTGAGCGCCGTCAGCCCCGCACGCCAGCGCGCGCCAGGCGGTTCATTCATCTGTCCGAACACAAGCGCTGTGCGCGCCAGAACACCGGACTGTTTGAGCTCAAGCAGCAATTCGTGCCCCTCGCGCGAACGCTCACCGATCCCAGCGAAGACAGAAATACCAGAATGCCGTTCAACGGTCGTGCGGATCAGTTCCGTGATGAGCACAGTCTTGCCGACACCGGCGCCACCGAACATCGCCGCCTTCCCGCCTTTTACAAGCGGCGCAAGCAAGTCAATCACCTTGATGCCGGTATGGAAAATCTCAAGCGCCGCGCTCAAGCGATCGATTGCAGGGGCTAGCGCGTGAATGGGCCGGCGCTCAATGTCGGCGGGAAGCGGCGGCCCGCGGTCGGCGGGCTGGCCGGTGGCGTTGACGAGCCGCCCAAGCACAGCGTTACCAACCGCCACACGAATGGGAGCACCGGTAGCGTGCGCCCGTGCGCCACGGCTCAATCCCGCCGTGTTTTCGAGCGCCACGGCACGCACGGTTACAAAATCAAGGTGCTGATGCACTTCTGCAATGAGCTGGCGGCCTTCGTCGCGCTCGATGGTAATGCCCTCATTGACCTCTGGTAAAATTCCTGCGGGAAACCTTACGTCGATAACCGATCCGTGGACGGCAGTTACCCGCCCCGAGACCCGTGCGTTATCTGCGCACTG